>NZ_JALJFG010000035.1 GCF_023242475.1 Pseudomonas sp. MWU15-20650
GGCTTTCAACGGCACGTCCGGCACCGTTCGGATCGGTGTCGCCTGGCTGCTGAGCAACATCGGTTTGGCGGCTTCGGCGTGCTCATTCAAGCGGGCTTTACCGAATTGCGTGGCAAGCCGCTCCAGCCAGTCGCGGGCGCGATGAGACTTGATGCCGCCCAGCACGTTCGTGCTCATGCGCACCACAACACCCATACCGCCGGTCGCCAGCCCCAACAGCAGGTTGATCAGCACCTCAGCGCTGATTTCACCCACGAGTTCGATCATGTACGGCGGGGGTAACAGGCGCATCCAACTGACGACGGTCGCCAGATAGATGAACAGCAAGGGTTCATCGCTGAGCACCAGCAAACCCTTGGCGAGGGTCTCGGCGCTTAACGCCAGTAACTTTTCAAGCTCGTCCTGGGAGAGGTAATGCAGGAGCTGTTCAGCGTTGGCCAGTGGATCTGCAAGCCACTGGAACAGCTGCTGGATGTTGTCCCATAGTGAGTACAACGCCTCGCCAAACCCCTGTGCGTAGGCTTGGTGCAGCGAGCGATAGCGTTTGAGTAAGCTGGCCTCGGCGTAGTCCTTCCACAGGGGTTCACAGACCTCGCGCCACTCACTGCGCAGCCAGCCTTCCAGTGGCGCGATGACCGCCTGATAGGACGCGTACAGCGCCTTGAAATGCGCTTTGGAAACGTTGGGGTAAAAACTGACCCGGTACTTGTGGTTACGGTCGCACTCGGTGACTTCCAGTATGCCGCTGGGGCCGATCGTTCTATGGATGGGCTCACCCAGCGGGCCACCGTCTGGGTCGATGCGCTGCACCATCACTGGCGTATTGCCAATGGGCACGAACCGTGAACTCTGGAACATATGCACCAGCGTCAACGTGCCATTGGCCTGGCACGTGGCGACAGTGCTGCTGGGCAGGATCGAACGGTTGATCGGCGCGACGAGTGCCACTTCATCCCCGACCTTGAATACCTGTTCGATATCCAGTGCCGAAAAGCTGAAAAAGCTTTCTGCCCAGGCATCGTAGGGGTTGAGGCAACGGCGGAAATCGCTGAGTACAGACTCGACGTCTCGCGTCTTTGAGTCCATGGCGGCCAGCACCAGAAAGCCAATGCTTTGGCTGATCGATGCAGTCACGAGACAGCCCCCTCAATCAGGGGCCTTACTAAAAAAACCATCTGCAATCCCTCGCACTGTTTGATCAGGCGAGGGACTTTGCAGCGGTTTTCAGGGGCGGGGAGTAGAGCTTATCTGGCCGTTACGTGGGAAGTTTCAACAGCTTTGGTCTTCAGCGCTGCGCAAGCGCCAGGTTCAACCCCAGCCCTGCAAACGCCGCTGCAAAACTGCGGCGCAACCAGTTCTGCACCCGTGGCGACTCGATCACTGCGCGGCGAAACACATTGGCCAGCAGGCCATACAACACAAATACCGCAAATGTCATCGCCATGAACACGCCGCTCAACACCAGCATTTGCACGGCGGGCGCCGTGCTGCCTGGCGTCACGAACTGGGGCAGGAAGGCCAGGAAGAAGATAGTCAGCTTGGGGTTGAGGATGTTCAGCAAGAAACCGCGAATGATCAGGCTACGGGCTGTGGTGACCGTCGGCGTGTCGTTCATGGCGAAGGCCGAGCGGTCCCGCCAGGTGGCGTACGCCAGGTACAGCAGGTAGGCGGCACCGGCGAATTTCAGCGCTTCGAACGCCAATGCACTGGTGTGCAGCAGGGCGGAAAGGCCGAGGATGGACGCCAGCAAATGTGGGATGATCCCGGCAGTACAGCCCAAGGCCGCGAACACGCTGGCGCGCTTGCCGGCGGTCAGGCCCGTGGAAAGGGTAAAGATCACCCCGGTGCCGGGAATCAGCACGACGATCAGGCAAGTAACGAGGAAGTTTACGCTGAGCATGGCAGTCAAACTCCTTGTGTGAACGGGAAAGCCAGATCCTGTCATGTTCGTCCCAGGCTGGCGAGGGGCATTTGGCGAACCCGCGTTAGACTTACCGGTCGTATCTGCTATGCCTGGCCTATCACCCTTCAAGGAAGCCCAATGTACCTACGCCGCCTGATCCTGTGTCTCACGCCCATGTTGGTGCTGGCTGGCTGCTCGACTTCCCGTGGCCCGCAGCAACCGCCGCGCAGTGAGTCTGAGGTGAAAGCGCAGATCGTGCGCCTGTTGCCTGCCAATGTCGCAGACGGTAAGGGGTGGGCCCAGGACATCTACACGGCGTTCGATACCCAGAAAATCTACCCCAGTACCGAAAACATCTGTGCCGTGCTGGCAGTGACCGAGCAGGAGTCTACCTTTCAGGTCGACCCACCGGTACCGAACATGGGCAAGATCGCCCAGGATGAGATCCTGCGCCGAGCGGCCAAGGTCTACGTGCCCGCAGTGGTCGTGCGTACCACCCTGCAATTGCGCTCACCCACCGGCAAGTCTTACGCCGAGCGCCTGAGTGCCGCGCGTACGGAGAAGGACCTGAGTGGTATCTTCGATGACTTCATCAGCATGGTGCCCCTGGGCAATTCGCTGTTCGGCGGTTTCAACCCGGTGCACACCGCAGGCCCCATGCAGGTCAGCATCGACTTTGCGCAACAGCACGCCCGAGGTTATCCCTACACCGTGGACGGTACGATCCGCCGCGAGGTCTTTACCCGTCGTGGTGGCATGTATTTCGGCATCACCCATCTGCTCGGCTACCCGGTCAATTATGACCAGCCGCTGTACCGCTTCGCCGACTTCAACGCGGGTTGGTACGCCAGTCGCAATGCCGCATTTCAGGCCGCTGTCAGCCGCATCACGGGGACCGAACTGGCGTTGGATGGCGACTTGATTCGGTATGGTTCGTTGCTGCCCGGCACCACCGAGCTGGCGGTGCGTTCACTGGGCGCCAAGTTGGGCATGCGCAACCCCAGCATCCGCAGTCAGTTGGAGCAGGGCGAGCAGTTGGACTTTGAGCAGACCACGCTCTACACGCGTGTCTTTGCCCTGGCCGACGCGGCTGCCGGCAAGCCGCTGCCGCGGGCTATCCTGCCGGGCATTGTGCTCAAGAGCCCGAAGATCACCCGCAATTTGACGACCGCCTGGTTTGCCAAGCGCGTGGATGAGCGGTACCAGCGCTGCATGAAGCGCTGATCACGTGCGGCGTTTGACGAACCGGCGCCACAGCCAAACCCACAACCACACCACCGGGAACGCCAGGATCACAAACGGCAGCACATAGCTGGCGCGCTCCAGGGCGTCCGCCGTTCCGTTCACAAGGTTGTCCCCCAGGTTGCTGAACATCCGGCTGAACCGTGACGGTTGGTTCGCGCCGTCGGAGGAGCGGAAATTCAGGGTGACCCGGTTGGTGTCGAGCCGGCGTTGCTGGCCGGCCGCGGCCTGGGCCAGTGCCTGCAGCTCGTTTTCGATACCGGCCTGTTCCTTGCTCAGGGCGATCAGGTCACTGACGGTGATGTCCTTGCGTTTGGCCAGTTCATCAAGGCGTTGTTGCTGGGCTTGCAGGCGCTCCTGGCGGCGGTGTACATCCGCAACGGCATCGGCCAGGTCCTCGGCGGTGGTGATGCGTTGGCCGAGTTTCCCGCCTTCGGCCGCCATGGCGACCATCGGTTCTACGCCGGAGGGGGCGATACGCAGGATGATCTCGCCGCTGCTGCCGTCTTGCGTAATGCCCAAAATATTGCAGGCGCCAAAACGCGCTGTTTCACACGCCTCTCGGGTGGCTTGCATGCGTGGCGCCAGCAAGGCTCCGGGCAGGGCCAGGGTCAATTCATGCTCATAGGCCAACTGCGCCCCGGCCTTACCCTGTTCGCCGTTAATCACGGTGGCGCGGGTGTGGTCCTTGGGTGAACAGCCGGCCAAGGCCAGGCCGGCGAGCAAGATCAGCAGCGAGGCGCGAAGCGGGTGGGGCTTGCCGTCCAGGTGGCGCATTGCGATTCCTTGAAGTGTGCAGGAGAAATTGACGGCGATTAAAGCGGGTCTGGCGCATTAACGCAAAACATCGCGCAGGATTTGCGCGGTGGATGGTGATGGCGGCCGCAGGACCGCTGGCGTACACCTCAAGGCTTATTCCAAGGGAGCACTCGCCATGATCGCTTACGCCGTGCCGGAAGGTTTTGTGCCATTGCCCCGCAGCAGTCCGCTGCTGGATCTGCTCGGCCCGGTGTATTGCCGAGGTGACGGTTTGCAGCTGGAGGTGGGCCTGCGCGCCGACAACCGCCATGCCAATGGGCGCGGTACGGTGCACGGTGGGGTGCTGGCAACCCTGGCGGATATCGGCATGGGCTATGCCATGGCGTTTTCCAGCGACCCGCCGTTGCCGTTGATTACCGCGAGCATGACCTTGGATTACCTGGGGGCGGTGCAGGTAGGCGAGTGGATGCGGGTGCGTTTGGACAGCCACAAGCGCGGGCGGCAGATGGCGTTTGCCACGCTGAGTGTGTACGTCGAGGAGAGGGTTGTACTACGCGCGAGTGCGGTGTTTGCCGTGCCTCAAGCTCATTGAGGCGGGTAGAGAAAAGGCCCGGCTTTTCGTGGAGCTGGGCCTTTTCTGTGTTGCTCGTTGAATCAGCGGCGTTCGAGCGCCAGTGCGACGCCTTGGCCACCACCGATGCAGAGTGTCGCCAGACCTTTCTTGGCGTCACGCTTGATCATTTCATGCAGCAGGGTCACCAATACGCGGCAACCTGAGGCGCCAATCGGATGGCCGATGGCGATGGCGCCACCGTTGACGTTGACCTTATCAGCGTCCCATTCCAGCTCTTTGCCCACTGCCAGGGACTGCGCAGCGAAGGCTTCGTTGGCTTCGATCAGGTCCAGGTCACTGAGTTTCCAGCCGGCCTTGTCCAGGCAACGGCGTGTGGCCGACACGGGGCCGATGCCCATGATTGCCGGGTCGACGCCGGCGTTGGCGTAGCTGGCGATGTGCGCCAGTACCGGCAGGCCGAGGGCCTTGGCTTTATCAGCGCTCATCAGCAGCACCGCAGCGGCGCCGTCATTGAGGCTGGAGGCGTTGCCGGCGGTGACACTCCCGTCTTTCTTGAACGCAGGCTTGAGCTTGGCCAGGGATTCGGCGGTGGTGCCGGCGCGCGGCTGCTCGTCCACTGCAAAGGCCACTGGGTCACCCTTGCGTTGGGGAATCAGGATCGGTGTGATCTCCTCGGCAAAGCGGCCGGCCTCGATAGCCGCTGCGGCTTTCTGCTGGGAGGCGGCGGCGAAGGCATCCTGGGCTTCACGGCTGATACCGTACTTGTCCACCAGGTTCTCCGCGGTGATGCCCATGTGGTAGTCGTTGAACGCATCCCACAAGCCATCAGTGATCATGCTGTCGATCATCTTGGCGTGGCCCATGCGCAGCCCGGTGCGTGCAGCGGGCAACACGTAGGGGGCCAGGCTCATGTTCTCCATGCCGCCGGCGATGATCACCTGCGCATCACCGCAACGGATGGCTTGTGCGCCCAGGTGCAGGGCTTTGAGGCCCGAACCGCAGACCTTGTTCAGGGTCAAGGCCGGTACGGCGTGGGGCAGGCCGGCGAGAATCGAGGCCTGGCGGGCCGGGTTCTGGCCCGAGCCGGCGGTGAGTACTTGGCCGAGGATCACTTCATCCACCTGGGCCGGGTCCAGGCCGGTCTGCTCCAGCAGCCGACGGATTACGGCCGCGCCCAGCTCCGGTGCCGGGATGCTGGCCAGCGAACCTTGAAAGCTGCCCACGGCGGTGCGGGTGGCAGCAACAATCACGACGTCTTGCATGGAATCTGTCCTCACTGGAAGTGCATTTCTGGAACGTGGTCCGGGACGATCAGTTTACCGGCGGTCTTGCTCACAATCTCTTCCACACTGACGCCAGGTGCGCGTTCCTTGAGGACAAAAGCGCCATTTTCGATTTCCAGGTACGCCAGGTCCGTCAGCACACGCTTGATGCAGTGGGCGCCGGTCAACGGCAGGCTGCATTGGTTGAGCAGCTTGGATTCACCGTCCTTGGAGGCGTGGGTCATGATCACGATGATGTTTTCTGCACCGGCCACCAGGTCCATGGCGCCGCCCATGCCCTTTACCAGCTTGCCGGGGATCATCCATGAGGCGATGTTGCCTTGGACGTCGACTTCAAATGCGCCGAGTACGGTGAGGTCGACGTGACCGCCGCGGATCATCGCGAAAGACTCGGCGGAGGAGAAGATCGAGGCGCCGATGCGTGCGGTCACGGTCTGTTTGCCGGCGTTGATCATGTCGGCGTCAATCGTTTCTTCGGTAGGAAACGGTCCCATGCCCAATAGGCCGTTTTCCGATTGCAGCATCACTTCCATGCCTTCGGGAATGTAGTTGGCCACCAGTGTCGGAATGCCGATACCGAGGTTGACGTAGAAACCGTCCTGCATTTCGCGGGCGACGCGTTGAGCCATTTGTTCGCGGGTAAGAGCCATTTTATGAGTCCTTATTGTTCGGGCTGGGGGCAGATTATTTGCGGACAGTGCGCTGTTCGATGCGCTTCTCGAAAGTGCCGCAGATGATCCGGTCGACGTAGATGCCAGGGGTGTGGATCTGCGCCGGGTCCAGCTCGCCCGGTTCGACGATTTCCTCGACCTCGACCACCGTGATCTTGCCGGCGGTGGCGGCCAGCGGGTTGAAGTTCTGGGCGGTGTGGCGGTAGATGACGTTGCCGAAGTGGTCGGCTTTCCAGCCTTTGACGATGGCAAAGTCACCGGTGATGGATTCTTCCATCAAGTACGGACGGCCGTTGAATTCGCGGGTTTCCTTACCTTCGGCGACAGGTGTGCCCACCCCGGTGGCGGTGAAGAAAGCCGGGATACCGGCGCCGCCTGCGCGCATTTTTTCCGCCAGGGTGCCTTGGGGGGTGAGGACCACTTCGATTTCGCCGCTGAGCAGTTGCTTCTCGAACAGGGCGTTTTCACCCACGTAGGAGGCAATGACTTTGCTGATCTGCTTTTCTTCCAGCAGCACACCCAGGCCGAAACCGTCGACGCCGCAGTTATTGGAAACCACGGTCAGGTCGCGGGTGCCTTTGCGCTTGATCTCGGCGATGAGGTTCTCCGGAATGCCACACAGGCCAAAGCCACCGGAGAGTACGGTCATGCCGTCTTCCAGGCCCGCCAGCGCTTCTTCATAGGACGCCACGCGTTTATCGAAACCTGCCATATGCACCTCTTTTATTGTTTGTGGGCCAGCCAATGAACCGAGTGTTGCGCTGACGGATTGATTTGTTAAGTTGTTTTTTAAGGTTGATTGATTTAGAAAACAGCATAGTTGAACTGCCGTCCGGAGTAGCGCCATGACCGTTAAACAGATGCGGGCCTTTTTGGCCGTGGCCCAGACCCTGAGTTTCGCCGCTGCCTGCGAGCGCTTGCACCTTTCCCAGTCGGCCTTGAGCCTGACCATCAAGGGTTTGGAAGAAGGCTTGGGCGGGCGCTTGTTCAGCCGCAATACGCGCAATGTGGCCCTCACGCCCGAAGGCGAATCCCTGTTGCCCCTGGCTCGGCGACTGATTGCCGACTGGGACAATGCCGAGGATGAACTGCGTCAGCGTTTTACCCTGCAGCGCGGGCGGGTGACGGTAGCGGCGATGCCTTCGTTTGCAGGCAACCTGCTGCCCCCGATCCTGAAGATATTCCGCGCGCGTTACCCCCAGGTGAACGTGACGGTGCATGACCTGATCAATGAGCAAGTGCTGGAAATGGTGCGCGACCGGCAGGTGGAGCTGGGCGTAGCGTTCGAGCCGTCCGAAGGTTCGTCACTGGCGTTCACGCCGTTGTATCTGGACCGGTTTATTGCCGTGGTGCCCGCAGATTCGCCTTTGGCACAACGGGCTGAAATCGACTGGCAAACCCTGCTGGAGCAACCGTTCATTACCTTGCAGCGGCCGTCGACGGTACGGGTGATGCTGGAAGAACACCTCGGCGCCTTGCAGATGAAGCTGCCGGTGGCGTTGGAAAGCCATCAATTGGCAACGGTGGGCAAGATGGTCGCCAGTGGTTTGGGCGTCAGTGCCGTGCCCGCGTTGTGCGCACGGCAGATGGAGGAGGCGGGGGCGCGTTGCATCACCTTGAGCGGTCCGGTGATCGAGCGGCCGATTGGCGTATTGACCAAACCGGGGCATGAACTGTCGGCGGCGGCGCAGGTGTTGTTTGATATTTTTCGCGATGAAGCGGGGAAGGGGCGGTTTCCGGCGTTGTTATAAAACCGGTATTAAAAAACCCGCTCGAATAAACGAGCGGGTTTAAATTTAAAGTCGTGAAGTTATCAGCAGTATCTATCAATCACTTTAACCTGCGATTGGCCTTTGAGGTGCTGCCATTCGGTATTAAGTGTATGGAATACCTGCTCGATAAAGTTTCGATCGGCCGCCGCTTTCTTGCCGACATAACCCTGGCCACGGCGGTATCTCTTCAGGCGCGCCGCCAGCTCACGGTTATTGCGATCAAACTCGGCTTCTTCGGTGTGGGGCGCCAGGCAGTCAATTTGGACTTCGCCCGATTTGCCAATCCACAGGATATGGTCGTCGAGTGTGTCTTTCTGCGCTGCGAACATCTCAGCCAATTCATCGATAGTGGGTTGGTTGTTCAGATTCATGTGTAAGCCCCTTGACCAGTTGGCGATCTATCAGTTGGTTCGTTAAAACTGCATGAGTTGTCTCCGGTTCCGAAAACCGGGCGTCAGTGACGGTCTGCCGAATACGGGCAGGGTCTTGAACCTGATGCAGGTAGTCTTGCTGATGAACTGCTACGCAATGGTTTCTTAACGAAGACAAGCAGCGTTTGAGCTCCTTGTACCGATCCTTCCGGGCCGGTCAGCTTCATCAATCTGCCTTGTGGGCAGTGCACATCCGGAAAAAACAGCTCGGCGGTCAGACGAGGCTGTTCAAAACGCTTGTTACCAACGCTCCCGATCCGGGAGACGTCTAGATCATGCAAGGACAAAAAGGTTACGTCAACGATTATGTAGTGATTTTTTTAAAGCACTACATAAATCCTTGCAAGGACTGGAGAATGCGCAAAACCGTGACTTGGGCGTCATTTTCTGGTGCGTGAGGTCTGGCCATAATCTTGTCGGCGCCAGCGCCTACGGAGCGTTACGCCAGGAGGTCAGCCAGCAAGGGTAACAAACGTTCGCATGACGCCTGGATTTTCACCTGCAGCAGCTCATCCCCTCGGGTCTTGCCCAGGTTGATGGCAATCACTGGCTTGCCTTGCTCGACCATCGCCTTGCACAGGCGGAACGCCGAATAAGCCATCAGCGACGACCCCACCACCAACAGCCCTTCGGCATGCTCCACTGCGGCCATCGCCCTGGCAGCCGTTGCCGGCGCGACGTTTTCGCCAAAAAACACCACGTCGGGTTTGAGCCGCTCGCCATTGCAATGGGGGCAGCGGGGCACGTGGAAGTGCTCCTCAAAGGCGGGGTCGAGCAAGGTGTCACCATCCGGTGCCTGTACGGCATGGACTTGCGCCAGGTGTGGGTTGTCGATTTCCATCTGCCGCTGGATCACATCCCGTGCACTACGCAGGTGGCAATCCAGGCAGAGCACCCGATGCAGGCTGCCGTGCAGTTCGATCACGCCATGGCTACCGGCTTGGTCATGTAGCGTATCGACGTTTTGCGTGATCAACCCGCTGATACGCTCGCGCTGCTGCAAGGTCGCCAGGGCCAGGTGAGCCTTGTTCGGCTGTGCAAGGCGCACCCGTGGCCAACCCAGCATCGCCCGCGCCCAGTAACGTCGCCGTGCCTGTGCCGTGGCGAGGAATTCCTGATACATCATTGGCGCCTTGCCCCGACGCACACCTTCGCTGTCACGATAATCCGGGATGCCTGACGAGGTGCTGATCCCCGCACCGGTCAATACCAGAAAGTGTCGCTCGGTCATGGCCCGGTGCAGGGTGTCGAGGTGATCCTCTTGATGTTCCAGCGTATCGAGCATGGGTTCCCCTATTCGCCGCGGATGTACTGCTCCAGTTGTTTGATCAGGTCAGCCTGTTCGGCAATGGCTTCCTTGACCAGGTCACCGATGGACAACAAGCCCAGCAGTTGACCATTTTCGACCACGGGCAGGTGACGCAGATGACTGTCGGTCATGATGTTCATGCATTTCTCGACACTTTGGTGGGTGTCGACCGTAATCACCGGCGAACTCATGATTTCACTCACGGCGGTGGTCGCCGAGGAGCGCCCCTTGAGGATCAACTTGCGTGCATAGTCACGCTCGCTGATCACGCCCACCACCTGGCCGTTATCGACCACCGGCAGGGCGCCGACGTTTTTGGCCGCCATCTGGATCAATGCCTCCATCACCGTCTGGTGCGACTTGATGGTATGGACGTCCTGGTTTTTCTGGTCCTTGGCTTTGAGCACTTGTGCGACGGTTTTCATGGCGGCCACTCCGGTGTTGTTGTTAGGTAGTCAAGGTCTCCTACAGAATCCTAGACGGCCTGCGGCAGGGCAAGGTCGAAAGCGGCGTTAAACCCGTCGAAAAACGTCATTCACCGGATTTTTCCGTGTTTTACCCCGCACTCGTCGGCTTTTTCGTCCGCTTTGGGCGGGGCGCCGACTTGCGTGGAGCCGCCTTGCGTTTGTTTTTCCAGGGCGGGCCACCTCGGCCTGCGGGGCTGGCGGGGGCGGTGATGGTCATGCGCATGCCATTACAGCGAGCCACCTGCTTGCTCATCCACGCGGCTTGTTTGGCGACGAACTCTTCCAGGCTCATTTCGCCGCTTTGCACCATGTCCAGCGCCTGTTCCCAGATGGCCGTGGTGCCTGGGTCGGCAATGGCTCGAGGCACCGCGTCGATCAGGCTGAACGCGGCCGGGGTTGCGCAGAGTGCCTTGCCGTTTTTCACCAGATAGCCACGGTCCAGCAAGCCCTGGATGATCCCGGCGCGTGTGGCTTCGGTGCCGATACCGGTGGTGTCCTTGAGCTTCTGCTTGAGCAACGGGTCTTCCACCAACTTGGCAACGTTTTTCATCGCCTTGATCAGGTCGCCTTCGGTAAACGGCTTGGGTGGCTGGGTCCACAGGTCCTTGAGGTTGACCTTGGCCACGCGGTAGTCCTGGCCCTGCACCAGCGTTGGCAAGGCTTGGGGCGCGGGGGCTTCACGGCCTTTGGCGGGCGCCAGAGCTTCGGGCAATGCGCGTTTCCAGCCCGCTTCGATGATGACTTTGCCCACCGCGCGCAAGGCGTGGCCCGCGCAGTCGAAATCTGCCTGGGTGCGGTCATATTCATGGTTGGGCAGGAACTGCGCCAGGTAGCGAGCACGTATCAGGGTATAGACCGCACGGTGCTTGCCGGTCAGTTGGCTGACATCCTTGCCCGCGCCGGTCGGGATGATGCCGTGGTGCGCGCTGACCTTGGCGTCGTTCCAGGCCCGTGAACGGCGTTGTGGGTCGATATGCGGCAGCAGCTCGTTCACGCTCGCGTCCGCGCGGCCCAGCGCGGCCAGAATTTTCGGCGCGTCACCGTGCTGGCTCAACGGCAGGTAGCCGCAATCACTGCGTGGGTAGGTGATGGCCTTGTGGGTTTCGTAAAGGGATTGTGCGATATCCAGGGTTTCCTGGGCGCCGAGGCCGAGCTTCTTGGAACAGATTTCCTGCAGCGTGCCGAGGTCGAAGGGCAGGGGGGCGACCTCGCGCATACGTTCGGTACGCAGCTTCACCAGCCTTGCGCTGGCGGCCTGGGTCATTGCATCGGCAGCGTCCCGAGCCAACTGCGGGTTGAGGCAGCGCCCCTGGTCGTCACACGCGTCCTCGGCTGCGCGCCATTGAGCAGTGAAGGTCATGTGTTCGTGGCCCAGGTCGACATCGATGGCCCAGTAAGCCACCGGCACAAAGTCGGCGATGCTGCGATCGCGGTCTACCACCAGGCGCAGGGTCGGGGTTTGTACACGGCCCACCGGCAGCACCCCTTGATACCCGGATTGGCGCCCGAGCAAGGTAAACAAGCGGCTCATGTTCATGCCGATCAACCAGTCGGCGCGGGAGCGGCCCAAGGCGGAGTGATACAGGCTGAACGTTTCGGCACCGGGCTTGAGCGCAGCCAGGGCCTTGCGAATGGAGGCGTCGTCGAGTGCCGACAACCACAGCCGTTGGATCGGCCCGCGATAGCGGCAATGTTCCACCAATTCTCGGGCGATCATTTCGCCCTCACGGTCGGCGTCGGTCGCGATGACCAGCTCCTGGGCTTCTCCCAGCAAGCGCTTGACGGCCTTGTATTGGCTGGCGGTCTTGGGCTTGACCAGCATTTTCCATTTGTCCGGGACGATCGGCAGGTCGGCCAGCACCCAGCGCTTGTATTTGGCGTCGTAGGCGTCGGGCGGCGCGGTTTCCAGCAGGTGGCCGATGCACCAGGTGACAGTGACTCCGTTGCCCAGCCAGCAACCGTCGCCCCGGCGACTGGCGCCGAGCACGGCCGCGATATCCTTGGCCTGGGAGGGTTTTTCACAGAGGTACAGCCGCATGGTCATCACATCAGATCGGGTTGATGCCTTGCAGGATGCTGAGTCAGAGGGATTTGAGCAACTATTATCTGTATGGATGTACAGCAAATTGTGTGGGCACCCTAAACCGGATGCGGGAGGTGACAAGCCCCTCCCACAGGAATCTCCAGTGTTCAAACAAACTCAGTTGTTATCGATATCCACATGTCGCGTTTCTTTGAGGCAGAACAATCCGACGATCAGGCTCACCCCCGTCACCACCACGGGGTACCACAAACCGTAGAAAATATCGCCGGTGTACACCACCAGGGCAAACGACACGGTCGGCAGGAACCCACCAAACCAGCCGTTGCCGATGTGGTAGGGCAGGGACATCGAGGTGTAGCGGATGCGCGTCGGGAACAGCTCCACCATCAGCGCCGCCAGGGGGCCGTAGCACATGGCCGCGATCAGGATCAGTGCCACGATCAGCACCACCACCATCACCTTGTTGACCTGGGCCACATCCGCCGAAGTCGGGTAGCCGGCCAAGGTCACGGCGCCGCGCAGTGCCGCTTCATCAAAGCCATCGATACGCACATCACCTACGCTCACCTGGACCGGGCTGCCCATGGGGGCGGCGGCGCTGCTGTATGGCAGGCCCTGTTTGACCAGGAACGTCTTGACCTTGTCGCAAGGGCTGTCAAAGCGTGCCTTGCCCACCGGGTCGAACTGGAAGGTACAGGTGGCCGGGTCGGCCAGCACGGTGATGGGCGCCTGGTGGCTGGCCTGGTCCATGGCCGGGTTGGTGTAGTGCGCCAGGCCCTTGAAGATCGGGAAGTACAGCACGGTCGCCAGCAGCAGGCCGAGCATCAGCACGGGCTTGCGGCCGAGCTTGTCCGACAGCCAGCCAAACAGGATGAAGAACGGCGCGCCAATCACCACGCTGATGATCAGCAGCATATTGGCCAGGGCCGGGTCCATCTTCAGGAACTGCGTCAGGAAGAACAGTACATAGAACTGAGCCGCATAGAAGGTCACGGCCTGCCCGCCATTGATGCTGAACAGGGCGATCAGCACGACCTTGAGGTTTTCCCACTTGCCGAAGGACTCACGGATGGGGGACTTGCTGGCCTTACCTTCCTCTTTCATCTTCAAGAAGGCCGGCGACTCGTGCAGGCTCATCCGGATCCAGGTGGAGATGCCCAGCAGCACGATGGAAAACAGGAACGGAATGCGCCAGCCCCAGACTTCAAATTGGTCGCCGGTGAAGTAACGGCAGGCCAGCACCACCAGCAACGACAACAGCAGGCCGAGGGTTGCAGTGGATTGAATCCAGCTGGTATGCAGCCCACGTTTACCTGGCGGTGCATGCTCGGCCACATAGGTGGCCGCGCCACCGTACTCGCCGCCGAGTGCCAGGCCCTGCAGCATGCGCAGCACGATCAGGATGATCGGTGCGGCAATGCCGATGCTGGCATAGGTCGGCAACAGCCCGACGCAGAAGGTCGCCACGCCCATCAGGATGATGGTGACGAGGAAGGTGTATTTGCGCCCGATCATATCGCCCAGGCGGCCGAACACCAGTGCACCGAAGGGCCGCACCACAAAGCCGGCGGCAAAGGCCATCAAGGCGAAGATAAACGCGGTGGTGTCATTGACCCCGGCAAAGAACTGCTTGCTGATCACCGCCGCCAGTGCGCCGTAGAGGAAGAAGTCATACCACTCGAACACCGTCCCCAGGGACGAGGCGAAGATGACCTTCTTTGAGTCGTTACCGGTGCTCGCATCAATTGCCGAGCCCAGGGGTTGAGCATGTTCTGACATCGGGTAGCCCTCACAGTGATTATTTATTGTTGTCCCACTGTCGGCGCCAGGGTTGGCGCCGCTATTCAGATTGCATGAACCAGTTCTTTCTCCGGGGCGAGGCTCCTTGTATTCGGCGAAAGGATCAGCTGCGCGGCTTTCTCAGCGATCATCAGTGTAGGCGAGCAGGTATTGCCGGAGGTGATACGCGGCATGATCGAGGCATCGGCGATGCGCAGGCCGGGCACGCCGTGCACGCGCAGTTGCGCGTCGACGACGGCGTCTTGGTCATCGCCCATGCGGCAGGTGCCCACCGGGTGGAAGATGGTCGTGCCGATACGTGCCGCAGCTTCGTGCAGTTCTTCTTCGGTTTGCAGTGAGTCGCCAGGCAGGTATTCCACTGGCTTGAACGGGCACAGGGCCGGTGCGGCCACAATGCGCCGTGTCAGGCGGATGGCGTCGGCGGCTACCCGCAGGTCTTCTGGATGACTGAGGTAGTTGGGTTGTATCAGCGGCGCATCTGCCGGGTTGGCCGAGCGAATATCGACACGACCCCGGCTTTGGGGGCGCAGGTCGCAGACCGACGCGGTAAATGCCGCAAACGCGTGCAGCGGTTCGCCAAAGCGCTCCAGGGACAGCGGCTGCACATGGTATTCGAGGTTGGCCGAGGTCTGCTCCGGCCCGGAGCGTGCAAACGCCCCAAGCTGGCTGGGCGCCATCGACAGTGGGCCACTGCGGTCATACAAGTAGCGCAGGCCCATGCCCATCTTGCCCCATACGGTGCCGGCGATCTGGTTCAGGGTGCGGGCGTTTTCCAGTTTGTAGATCAGCCGCAATTGCAGGTGGTCCTGCAAGTTGCCACCGACGCCTGGCAGTTCGTGCACCACGTCGATGCCCAACGGCTTGAGCACGTTGGCCGGGCCGATACCCGAGCGTTGCAGGATGCCTGGCGAACCGACGGAGCCCGCGCACAGCACGATCTCCTTGCGCGCCTTCCAGCTCAGTGGCTGGCCGTGTTGACGCCCAAGCACCGTGGATGCGCGGCCGTTTTCCAGCATGACACGCTCGACCTCCACCTCGGTCAGCACGGTCAGGTTGGGCCGCTGACGCACAGGTTTGAGAAACGCCTTGGCCGCATTCCAGCGCACCCCGGCCTTCTGGTTGACCTGGAAGTAGCCGCAGCCTTCGTTATCGCCCTGGTTGAAGTCGTTGATGTTGGCGATGCCGCTTTGCGCTGCGGCCTCACGAAACGCATCCAGGATCGGCCACGACAGCCGTTGCTGCTCCACGCGCCATTCGCCGCCGTCGCTGTGAAATTCCGAGCCGCCGGCAAAATGGTTTTCGCTCTGTTTGAACAGCGGCAGTACGTCTTTCCAGGCCCAGCCCGGGTTGCCTGCCGCCGCCCAGCCGTCGTAGTCCTGGGCCTGGCCACGCATGTAGATCATGCCATTGATGGACGAGCAACCGCCGAGCACCTTGCCCCGTGGGTAGCTCAGCGCACGGCCTTGCAGCCCGGCCTGGGCTTCGGTCTTGAAGCACCAGTCGGTGCGGGGGTTGCCGATGCAGAACAGGTAGCCGACGGGGATATGGATCCAGGGGTAGTTGTCGCGGCCCCCGGCTTCCAGCAGCAGTACGCGATGGGCCGGGTTGGCGGACAGACGATTGGCCAGCAAGCAGCCGGCGGGGCCGGCGCCGACGATCACGTAATCGTATTCAGCAGTTGCAATGGGCATCTGAGGTCTCGCTTGTTTTTCTTATTGGTTCCATCCTAGTTGTTAGTTTTCGTCTTAAAAATGTTAGTTTTTACCCAGCTGCTGTGCGTTTTTAAACAGCGCGGGCCGGGTTCATGCAATGGAGGCGACATGTTCGACTGGAATGACCTGCGGTATTTTCTGGAGTTGCAACGCAGTGGCCGCCTGCTCACCGCCGCGCAACGCTTGAAAACTACGCACGCCACCGTGGCCCGGCATATCGAGGCCATCGAAAAGAGCCTCGGCACCGCGCTGTTTGTACAGCACGCCCAGGGCTACGAGTTGACGCCTGCCGGTGAAGCCTTGCTCAAACATGCCGAAGCCATGGAAAACGTAGCGCTGTTGGCCGAAGACGAACTCACTCACTGCGCCGCGCCCTTGGGCAAGATTCGCCTGGGTGTGGCCGAGGGCCTTGGGGTGATGTTCCTCGCCAGCCGCATGGGCGGGCTGTTCGAGCGTTATCCGGGATTGGAAGTGGAGTTGGTCGCCGTGCCACGGTTTGTCAGCATCCTCAACCGCGAAGCGGAAATCAGCATTCACCTGGAACGCCCCAGCGTTGATCAACTGGTGACCCGCAAACTCACGGACTACCGCCTGGCGCTTTATGCCAGCCGCGCTTATCTGGATCGTCACCCTGCCATTGAAAAGCGCGAAGATCTCGCTGCCCATTCATGGATCGATTACGTCGACGACCTGCTGTTCAGCCAGGAGCTGAAATTCCTCAGCAGCTTCTGCCGCAACCCCAAGGTGGTGTTCCACAGCACCAGCGTGATTGCCCAGCATCAGGCGGCACGTTCTGGTTTGGGGATTGCTGTATTGCCTTGCTTCATGGCTGCCGGTGACCCGGATTTGGTGGCGCTGTTGCCAGGGGAGAGCATCCAGCGCAGCTATTGGATCAGCTCGCGCCGGGAGCTGCACAAGTCAGTGCGGCTGCGGGTGCTGTGGGATTACGTGGTGGAATTGTGCGCACGGGAGCAAAAACTATTGCTCGGCGAAAGTTGACTGACGAAGCCGGATTAACACTGTGGGGGGCTTGCCCCCGATGGCGGTGGTTCAGACACCTCTGCATTGGCTGATCTACCGCCATCGGGAGCAAGCCCCCTCCCACAGTTTGATTGTGGTGTGTCCATCTGTTGTGTGCGGGAGCAAAAACTATTGCCCGGCGAAAGTTGACTGACGAAACCGGATTAACACTGTGGGAGCTCCCTCCCACAGTGTGATTGTGGTGTGTCCATCTGTTGTGTGCGGGAGCAAAAACTATTGCCCGGCGAAAGCTGACTGACGAAACCGGATTAACACTGTGGGAGCTCCCTCCCACAGTGTGATTGTGGTGTGTCCATCTGTTGTGTGCGGGAGCAAAAACTATTGCTCGGCGAAAGTTGACTGACGAAGCCGGATTAACACTGTGGGAGCTCCCTCCCACAGTGTGATTGTGGTGTGTCCATCTGTTGTGTGCGGGAGCAAAAACTATTGCCCGGCGAAAGCTGACTGACGAAACCGGATTAACACTGTGGGAGGGGGCTTGCTCCCGATGGCGGTGGTTCAGACACCTTTGCATTGGTTGATCTACAGCCCCCTCCCACCGTTTGATTGTGGTGTGTCAGGGAGACCTTAGAGCTTCACCACCTGATGCACCTGTTCGGCACAGGCGCGTGCCTGTTCAATCATTTTGCCAAACGCCGGGCTGACGATTTCATCGTGGGTCAGCCAGCGCGTCTTCTGGCTCAGGCGGTAGTGATAACGCAGCGAGTCGTCCTCGCGTTTCCCGTCCAGGTCCATGTCGTACCAGGGCGAGCGCACTTGGCAGCCGGGGATGGCTTTTTCCATCTGCCCGCCGCTGAGGGTGATGGTGTAGTCGTTGGTTTCCGGATTGCCCAGGTACAGGTCGGCCTGTTGCCCGTGGCGACGGTAGTTGATAAAGCCATCCCAGCGGTCTTTCAAGGATTGGTCGGTGTAGACATAGTGATTCGCCAGTTTCTCCAAGGCGCGCTGGTCGTTCATCTGGGCGGTGACGCTGTAGCCGTCATGCACGACAAACTCGGTGGGTTGGCGCGTGATCTTGCAGTCGCTGATTTCGTTGCCGAAGTTCGCGCAGATGTTCTGGTCGGTGGCGGTGGTGCCTTGCTGGCGGTCGGCGACGCTCAGTTGCATCAGCGGCAGGCGGCTGAAGACGATAGTGGCCTGGGTCGCGCCGTTGCCCTGTTTGTCGTAGTGCACCTGTTTGTCCAGGCGCAGGGTGGTTTCGGGGCGTTCCAGTGGGATGTGCTCTTCACGCACTTGGCCCTGGGCGTCGTTGACCAGTACCCAGCGGTCCTGAATGTCGGGCATGGTCTGGCCGGGGGCGAAGACCGGGTTGGTCGGGTCGAGCCACCAGACTTCGCCATTCACTTCGGCGCGCACGATGGCGTGGTTTGGTGCCTGGGTGCCCGGGATCAGCAAGGCGTCTGCCACATCGCCACGGCTGACCCACGCCGTCTCGGCCTTGATGCCACTGGCCTTGAGCATGGCAGTCAACAGGACCGCCAGGTCCTTGCAGTCACCGTAGCCATGTTGCTCGATTTCCACCAGGCTGAACGGCACATAACCCCGCTCGCTGGCGCGCCAGTCACCCAGGTAGCGGTAATGATCATTGATGTGCTGCATCATCGCGGCGACTTGCTCGGCTGGCTCCAAGCCACGTGCGGCGGCCACAGCGGCGGCGGCTTGTGCTGGCAGGTTGGCGCCGAGGATCTGGTTGTAACGCTGGGCGAAATCGCCGAAATATGCCTGGCGCTCCAGGGCGCTGCCCACTTCCAGGCGTGCGGTGTGCAGCAGTGTGGCAGCGGAGGATTCGTTGATGTAGTTGAGGTAGGTCGGGGTTTTTTGCACCACGTCCAGGGTCTTGCCGTTGGCCGAAGGGGTGACCTTGAAGCCGTCGAACCATTCACTGCGCCACTGGATCGGCCGTTCGGCGGTGAAGCGCGCCTTGAAGCGGTCGCGGCGGGCCGCGCTGGGGCCAAACTTGAGCACGTAGTGGAACTGGGTCATCAGCGGCTTGGCCGGGTAGTGCTGGCGCACGGTGTAGCGAATCTGCGTGCCCACGCGCAGGTTGGGGAAGGCGAGGGAGGTTTGTTTGTCGCGGCTGAAGCCCTGGTCCGGGTTGGGCGCGGTGCGCGTGTCGATCTGCGCGGCGTCCAGGGCGACCGGCTTGGCGCCAGGCTGGGTGGATTGCGCGCTGATCACTTCAAACGTGTCGCCTTCGGAGTAATCGAAGTCGATGCGCGAGAGCATTTCGCGGCCATTGGGCTTGAGGATGGTGTAGCGGTAGGTGGTGGTGCAGTCGGTACTGGCGTCGCGGTTGAAGTGGCAGTGCAACTCGGTGTCGCTGGCCAGCGGAGCTTCGGCCATCGGTTGCAGTGCAGCGGACACGGACTGGGTAACGAACCCCAGACTAAGGGCAATCAAAGGGCGGTGAAACAAGAAACGGTACATGGGCGCCTCGGGTGACACATTGAAACAGCTACCCAACGGGTAGCGAGAAGGCGCTGGATGATAATCGATCTCAACGGCAAAGGCCAGGATTGTTCGACAATGTATTCGTTTGAAAGGCCCGTGCTAGAGCCTTTTCTTTGATTTTTGTCAGGGTTTTAGCAGTTCAAACTCAGCGCTGCCGAGCTTCTCGCCGTTGATCAGCACGTGTACCGCATGCTTGCCGGGATAGTGCTTGCGCGTGGTCAGTTCGCGAATGTGCTGCCCGCGGCTGAGGTGCTGCCGTTCACCTGCACCCAGGGTAAATGCCTTGAGCTTGAAGACTTTTGACGCACTGTGCCCGGCACTCTTTACGTAGTCGATGGCGTAGTCCACCACCAGTTTTTGCGCGTGGGTGGCGGTGGACTCCAGGTTGAACGACAGGTTGATCCGCTCGCCCAGCGTGATCACCGCCGGCGTGATGGTCAACTGATCAATCGTCACCTCGGCCTTGGCTCCCGCCCCCATGATTGTCAGCGCACGGCTATTGCCTTGTTTGATCAGGCTGCGCAGGGCATGGCGGGCGATCCAGGCGGTGTGCGGGTTCCCCAGGTCCCAGCTTTCGATCAGGCTGAGCACCCAGTCCGGGTGGTCCTTGGTGATGTCGTTGAGGTGGTTGGCCACGGATTTGCGTACGTAGAGGCTGCTGTCGGCCTTGAGGTTGTCGAGTATCGAGGCACACAACCGCGGGTTGGCCTGCACATCGGCCAGGCGAAACGACCAGGGCAGGCGTGGCCGCGAACCCTCGCTGGCCAGGCGGCGCACGTGTTCGTTGTCATCGTGCGCCCACTGCTGCATCACCGTGAGGGTGCGGTGCAAGTCCTGTTGCAAGAAGGCGCGGATGGCGAATTCGGAGGAGCCAAAAGAGGTGAAGTATTTGAGCGCGGCCATGGAGCGCTTGAAGTCATCCAGGCCGTAGCTCGCCACGAAATGCGGCAGGAACAGGCTGACAAATGCACTGTTCAGGCGCGGCGCCAGGGCGTAAAGCCGCTTGAGCGTTTGCGGGTAATCCAGTGGGATGACCGCATGCAGGCTTTCGCTGACCCGTGCCATGCGCTGCATCACCGATAACTCGGCCAACCCGGCCTGCGCGTGCTGGAGAAAGCCCTTGGCGTCGAATGCCGGGTACACCGCCGTCATCTCGGTGGCGATGTGTTGCAGGCGTTCGACGTTGAAGATTTCCTTGAGGGCCGGGGCGCTTTGGTCGGTCATCGGTGCTTCCGTGGGGTTGAGTCAGAGAAACCAGCGGTATTCGCGCGCGTGAATTTCTTGTTGAAAGGCCAGGTGATCCTGGCGTTTGTTTTCGCAATAGACATCGACAAATTCCGCGCCGAGCTTATCGCGTAATACCGGTTGATGCTGCATGGCGCGCACGGCGTCTAGCATTTCCAGCGCAAAGGCGGTGCCGCTGGCGCGGTCCTCGTTCAGCGGCGTGATGGGTTCGCGCTTGGCCTCAAGCCCATGCTCCAACCCCACCAGGATCGCCGCCAGTACCAGGTACGGGTTGGCATCGGCACTGGCCAGGCGGTGTTCGATCCGCAGGTTGCGCGGGTCGGAGTCGGGGATGCGCACGCAGGCGTCACGGTCTTCAAAGCCCCAGCTGGCGCGGGTGGCGGCGTTGACCGTGCCGCCCAGGCGGCGGAAGGCATTGTGGTTGGGGGAGAAGATCGGCATGCAGTGCGGCAGCAACTCCAGGCACCCGGCCACGGCGTGTCGCAGCGGCTGCTGCTGATGGGCCGCGAGCAGGTTATTGCCTGCGGCGTCATAGAGGCTGACATGCACATGCATGCCGCTGCCAGGGAATTGCAGGTACGGCTTGGCCATGAAGCTGGCGCGGTAACCGTGCTTGAGTGCCACGCCCCGGGTGCTGCGGCAGAACAGGGCAGCCCAGTCGGCGGCGCGCAGCCCGTCGTCGCAGTGGCCGAAGTTGATCTCGAACTGGCCGGGGCCGATTTCGGCAGTGACGACCGTGATGTCGATGCCCTGGGCCTTGGCGGTTTGCGCCATGTCGTCCAACACTTCGCTGAAACGTGACAGCCGCTCGATATGCAGGTTGGGCTGGTCGTCGGGGTCATCGCTCAGTGGGTCGCGGGCGAATTGCGGCAGGCCGTTGTCGAGCTTTTTATCGAACAGGTAGAACTCCAGCTCAAACGCCACCACGGGGTGAATGCCCTTGTGTTGCAAGCGCTCCAGCACCTTGGCCAAGACTTCGCGGGGTTCGAATTCAATAGGCGCATCGGTCCCGTCGGAGGTGATGAGCATTTGCCCCAGCGGCTGCGATTCCCAGCTCACCGGCTTGAGCGTACCGGGCACCAGTCGACGATTCGCATCCGGGTCACCGTCGTTGAAGCAGTAGTCACCAATCTTGAACAACCCACCCTGGACCCCAAGCAGCACGGCGTTCTGCGGCAATTTCAACGGGCTGCCGGCGGCGACTTTTTCGAGCATCTCCACCGGGTAGCGCTTGCCGTAGAAATGCCCGGGAATATCCAGGGCGATCAGGTCGACATAACGCACGTCGGGGTGGTTCTGGCGAAAGGTCCGTACTTCGGCCAGTAACGTGGAGGAATGGCTTTTCACGGGTGCAGCTCCTAGTTGTAAACCCACAGGACGCGGGCGGGCAGGTCGGTCAGATTGGCGTAGCGGCAGTGGGCAAAACTGGCCAGGTGAAAACTGTCGCCGGGGCCGAGAGTGACCGAATCGGCCTCGCCTTCCACCCACAGCGTCAACTCGCCCTCCAGCACAAAACCGGCCTGTTCAGCGCGGTCGCTCATGGTTTGCTCACCGCTGTTGGCGCCGGGGGCGAGCAGGCTGTCGAGCATCGAGAACGCACCATTCATGCTTGGCGATACCAGGATGTCGGTGATGCCATTGGCGTAATACACCGTGCGCCGTTCGTTGGGGCGGGTGACCCAGTCCACCGCCTTGGGCTTGGGCAGGCTGTAGAAATAGGTGGTGGGCACGTCGAGGGCGTGGCTGATGGCGGTCAGGTCCGCCACCGTCGGGCGCGACAGGCCGCGTTCGACCTGGGACAGGAAACCCACCGAGCGCTCGATTTTTTGCGCCAGTTGCGCCAGCGTGAGTTTCTTGTGCTTGCGCAGGTCATGGATCAGCGCGGCGAGGGTGGCGAGTTCTTCTTGTGGGGTCATGAAATTTATGTCGAATAATTTCATGAAAAATTACAGGAATATTTTCATCGGGGCAATGGCGATGTGTGGGTAGTCGCTGTGGCGCGAAGAGAAACGAACACCGGTTCAGTAACTGACTCTTTGTGGGGTAGGAGCAAGCGCCCTCGCCACAGGGGATCTGGGTGGGCGAGGCGTTGCGGCTTGAATGATTCGGCGCCGCCGCGGTCGGAATCTGGGTACGCACCATTCATTGAAGGAGCCCCCATGAAGTCGAAAACCTTAGCCGCATGCCTGCTGGTCGCCGCCAGTTTCTCCACCGCCAGTTTTGTCGTACAGGCCGGTGATACACCCCAGGAAACCGTGCAGCCTTCAAGCATTAACACCCGCGACCTGAAAGAGGGCGACCGCGCCCCGGATATCCTGATGCGCAAGGAGTCGGCGGTCAGCGATTGGAAAAAACACGGTTTGAAACAGCCGGAAGAAGACAGCCAGTGGGCGCGGGTGGGTGACAAGTTTGTGCTGCTCAAAACCACCAACGGCACCATTCTCGAGATTACCCCCGTCAAGAAATAAGCCATCGGCAACATCTGCTTTTTTCCAGAAGCCTGGGTTAAGGTAACCGACTGCAATGGTCGCGTTACCTTACACAAAGAGAGCAGGATGCTTGCCACCATAAGAAACTACCCCCGCACCGTGAACCTGTTGCTGTGCGCCACGTTGCTGCTGACGTTGGCCAAGGCGATCACCTTTCCGTACCTTGTGATTTACCTCACCAGCCACTTCGCCTTGGGCATCTCCCAAGTCGGCCTGGTGATCGGCAGTTCATTGATCGTCGGTTCGCTGCTCAGTGTGTACGGCGGTTTCCTGGTCGACCGCATCAGCAGCTACCGGTTATTGCTCGGCTTGAGCGTGCTATTCGTGCTGGGGTTTATCGGCACGGTACTGGCACACGATATCTGGCTGTTTTATAGCAGCCTGATCCTGATCAACCTGGCCTATGCCGTCATCGATATTGCCGTCAAGGCGGGGTTTGCCAGCCTGTTGCCGGATGATGCACGCAGTGAAGTGTTCTCCATCAAGTACACCCTGACCAACATCGGCTATGCCGTGGGGCCGTTTTTTGGCGCGATGGTGGCCAAGTTCGACATCAGCCTGCCGTTCATTTTATCGGCGTTGTTGGGCCTGGGGTTTTTCCTGCTGTATTGGCGCTGGGGCGATCGCACGCTCGCCACCGCGGATGCCACACAGAAGCCCGTTTCGTTTCTCGCCGTCGGCCGCGTGCTGCTGCGCGACCATCGGCTGGTGTGTTTCACCCTCGGCGGGTTGCTCAGCGCTGTGGTGTTTGGTCAGTTCGTGGCATACCTGTCGCAATACCTGGTGATCACGACCAGCGCTGAATACACCTACACCGTGATCAGTGCGGTGCTCACCACCAACGCTATGCTGGTGATCGCCTTGCAGTACGTGATTGGCCGGCGCATCTCGCACCGTTACCTGAGCCAGTGGCTGATCGCAGGCTTGAGCATGTTCATGCTGGGGTTGATCGGCTTTGCACTGTCCACCAGTGTGTCGGGGTGGGTGCTGGCGATGGCGGTGTTTACCGTGGGGGAAATCATCGTGTTTCCGGCCGAGTACATGTTCATCGACCGGATTGCCCCGGACCACCTGAGGGGTATGTATTACGGCGCACAAAACCTGTCCAATCTTGGCGCCGCCCTGGGGCCGGTGTTGTGCGGGCTGGTACTGGCCAGCCTGCCGGCCCACACCATGTTTTACATGCTGGCGGCGTTTATCGTGGGCGGCGGGGTGTTTTACTTTATTGGCGCGTCGTTGAAACCACGCCCGATTCAGTAGGGCGCGGCGGGTTATTGCGCCGACGGCGAGAGCGGCAGATCGTCCAGCGTCAGGTGGCCCATGGTGTTGCTCTGCAGCTCGTAGCGCAGTTCTTCAACCATTTTTTCCACGGCCTGGGCGGACTGCAATTTGTTGACGCTGATACCCGTGACCACCAGGTCAACGCGGCCACTCTCGGCATCGAACACTTTCAGGGTCAACGAGGCGTCCCGGCACAAGGTGAATTCGCAGGTCAGCGGCAGCAGGGCTTCTTCGATGCAGTTGCGTAATTGGGAGAGGGTAAACATGTTACTCAGCCTCCTCAACGACGACGCAGCAACAGGCCCACGAGCACGCCGATACCGGCGACAATGGCCACGCTAGCCAGTGGTTTGTGTTTGGCAAAGTCACTGACAGTGTCCAGTGCATCGCCATAGGTTTGCTGCAATTGGCCGGCGGCCTGGCGTGCCACGCCTTCGGCTTGCAAGTGCTCATCACCGGCCAGGTCGCCGATAACACCCTGGGCTTTGCCGGCGACTTTCTCTACGGCACCTTTGACTTGTTCGCTGTTCATCGTGCGTTCCTTAAAGAGATCAAACCATTACGGCACGGGCCCGAAAGCCCTGTACCCACTCTTCAAGGTTAAGCAACGCATCACCACCCAATAAGGCGAATTCGCACTAGCCGTACTAGTGCATTTGCACTCTATTTCTTGCTTTTGACCCGTAATTCGCCAGCAAACAAGCCGCGCTCCCTGGCCCAGACGATCGCTGCGCTGCGGCTGTGCACCCCCAGTTTGGAATACACCGTCGCCACGTGGTTACGCACGGTGTTGGGTGCCAGTTTCAAGCGCGAGGCGATCTCCTTGTCGGCCAGGCCTTCGCAGATCAAGCCCAGCACATCGCGCTCCCGGGCGGTCAGGTCGGTGAAGGCGACGTTCGGCAGGTTGGGGCTGTTGACGCTTTTGGCATTGGCCAGTTTCTCGATCAGGGTCTGGCTGAACCAGGAGGCGTCCTGCATCACTTCTTCGATGGCGGCCACCAGCTCCAGCTCCGAGCGTTTGCGCTCGGTGATGTTCATCATCACCAGCAGGTAGCAAGGTGCGTCCTGGATAAGCACGGTGTCGGCGGAGACCACGCAGTCGATCACCTCGCTGCCTTTCTTGCGGACCTTGAGGTCCAGGCCCTCGAGATTGCCGGCTTTTTCCAACGTGGCAAACAGCTGACTGCACGCAGCGGCGCTGTCGATGAAGTTGATGTCTTCGATGGATTTGCCGATCAACTCTTCGCTGGTATAGCCGGTGATGTTCATGAACGCTTCGTTGATATCCACCACCTGGCGATTGGCGGCGCTGCACACCAGGGTCGGCACCGGCGTCAGGCGGAAGGATTTGGCAAAACGCTCCTCACTTTGGCGCAAGGCAATTTCGGCTTTGCGCCGTGGTTCCAGGTCGGTGAAGGAAAACAGCATGCAGTCTTCCTCGTTCATGTCCAACGGCTGGCCGGCGACGACCACCAGCTTGCTGCCGCCTCCGGGCAGTTTGAGCTCGGCCTGCATTTGCGGGATGGTCGCCCCTTCGCCCAGGCGCTGGACGGCCAGGTCTTTACGCTCGGCGTGTTCCAGCACATCCAGCTCATACACCGAGCGGCCGATCACTTGGTCGCGGTTGTAGCCGGTCATCTCCAAGAAGCCCTGGTTGACCTTGATGTAGCGCAAGTCGCTCAGGCGGCAGATCACCGCGGGTGCCGGGTTGGCGTTGAAGGTCTTCTCAAAGCGTTGCTCGGCGCTGGCCCACTCGGTGGCATCGCTGAGGATCAGCACCAGCAGTTCGGGCTCACCCTGGGAGTCGCTGATCACCAGGCTGCGCAAACGGTGAACCCAGGTTTTGTCCTCGTCGGCAATGGGCGTGACTTCTATCACCACATCGCTGAATTCTTCACCTGCCGCCACGCGGGCCAGAGGGTAGCTCTCCCGTTGCACGGGATGGTTGTTGCGGTACCGCAAGGCAAAGCGTTCAGCGTATTCCTGGGTATTGGCACCGAGCGCCTCGATCGACTCCACACCGTGCATGGTCAGCGCCGCTTCATTGGCCCAGAGAATGGTCTGGTCGATTTCAGCGAGGATGATTCCATCGGACACCCCGGAGACGATCTGCTGCAACTGGCGGCGGTTGGTTTCTTTGGCAAGAACGTCCTGGGTCATAGGTTCTCCGGAGGTTGGGCGAATGGGAGTACGACACCCGGGCTTCAGGATAGTGCAGAGAAAGTGCTGCTGTAGGCGTGCGGATCGCGGCGCCTGGAGCACCTTGGCTATGTTGCTGCTGGGCGTTGCCTTGAGCTTCTTTGTGGGGCGTATCGCTCTGACGCCCCGTCGCGTGCCATTGGCTTAAAGGTGTCTGCGGCAAGGACGCCGCGGTGATGAACGCGTAAAATGCCGGCTTTTTACGCGTATCACGCAAAGGTGCCCCCTTGAGTGCAGGCAAAGCCGTCGGACTGTTATTACTCACTTCTCTACTGGCGGCGTGTGGTACCTCGCCGCCACGCACCCCCAACGATATCTGCGGCATCTTTCGCGAAAAAGATGACTGGTACGACGCCGCCAAGGTCACGCAAAAGCGCTGGGGCGTGCCGATTCAGGTGCCGTTCGCCATCATGTACCAGGAGTCTGGCTTCCGTCAGAACGCCAAGACCCCGCGCAAATACCTGCTATGGATCATCCCCTGGGGCCGCGTCTCCACCGCCGCCGGCTACGCCCAGGCCAAGGATGAGGTGTGGAACGACTACCGCAAAAGCACTGGCCGCAGCGGTGCCAGCCGCCAGGACTTCGACGACGCCATCGACTTTGTCGGCTGGTACATGGACAAGACCTACACCATCAACGGTGTCTACAAATACGACGCCTACGGGCAATACCTGAACTATCACGAAGGCTGGGGCGGCTACCGCCAGCGCACCTACGCCAGCAAAGCCTGGCTGCCGCCGGTGGCCAGCAAGGTGCAGGCGCGTTCGCAGCTGTATGCGCGGCAATATGCCGGGTGCAAGGATGAGCTGGGGCGGGGGTTTTGGAGTCGGTTCTGGCATTGGTTGTGATTGAGTGAAGGCATATGGGGATGATCGATCACGGGTGGGCTTGCCAAGCCCACCCGTTTCTGGGAAAAATCCCACCCTTTACCCCTGCGACGAGAACCCCATGAGCAACGATGAACTGCAGATTACCGACGTCCGCCTGGGCGACGGTAAAACCGTGGTCAAGGGTGCGCTGATCACCACCCAATATACCGGCACCCTGGAAGACGGCACGGTGTTCGACTCTTCATGGGAACGCGGCAAGCCGTTTCAATGCGTGATCGGTACCGGTCGTGTCATCAAGGGCTGGGACCAGGGGTTGATGGGCATGCAGGTCGGTGGCGTGCGCACACTGTTTGTGCCGGCACACCTGGCCTATGGCGAGCGTTCGATGGGCGCGCATATCAAGCCCAACAGCCATCTGCGTTTTGAGATTGAACTGTTGGAAGTGCTGACGCGGGATGATTGAAGGAAGGTGACATGGACGTTGATCCACAGGACCTGCCTGGCTGCTCCATCGAGGGTATTCGGGTGGTTGAACTGCAGGGGGCCGATGAGGCCGAGTTGCAGCATTTTTTCGAACAGGCGCCGGACTATTTCATGGCGGTCAACGGCGAACCGGCTACGCCGACCGAAGCACGCGAAGAGCTAGCGGGCCAGTTGCCGGCGGGCTGGAGTTGCAGCCGGATGTACTGGCTGGGTTACCGCGATGCTGACGCTCAGTTGGTGGCCGTTGTGAACATCGCGGCGGACTTGCTGGCAGCCGGAGTGTGGCACATCGGACTGCTGCTGGTGGATGCACGTTTGCATGGCAGCGGGTTGGCGCAGCGGCTGCATGCGGAGCTTGAGGCGTGGGCGGTAGAAAAAGGTGCGCAATGGCTGCGGTTGACCGTGGTTGTCGGCAACACCAAGGCCGAGCGCTTTTGGCCAAAACTGGGGTATGTACAGGTGCGTACTCGTGAAGGGATCAGGATGGGGCAGCAGGTGAACACGGTGTCTATTCAGGTCAAACCTGTAGCCGGCGGGCGGCTTGATGAGTACGCGGTGCGCGTCGCTCGGGATCGGCCGCAAGCCCCTTGAACATTGGCTGAACCCACCCTGAAGAATCGCTTTATTCCCAGCCGGTAGACTTTCCTACGGTTTACTCCCCGGTCAGCCGGGCGTAGACTTCGCGCGTTTTCATCCATAGCGGAGACCCTCAGTGGGTACTTGTTCGAGTGACAGTCGTCGGCCGGTTTCGGTAACCGGCACCAACTTGGCAAGATAACGCGCATTTTCCTGATGCCGTTGTCTCGCCAACAAAGCGAGAAGCGGCATCCCGGCGGCGGCCAGTCCTGGCACCTGCCCGAATCCCTCTCATCGACGCTGACCAGCACCTGAAATCACTCAGGATGCTACGGACGCGCCTGCCGTTCGCGGTGGGCCGGCCGAACTGACTGTGCCTTTTATCCGGCGCGGTGCAGCCGGTCGTACCTGCACGAAGGTTTCCTCACGCATGGCGCTGACCCACGCGGTACAGGGCTTCTATATCCGTAAGTTTGGCAGGCAATGAACAGGGAAGACTCCTTATGCAAGCAATCAACAACATCAACCTCAACTCCTTGGTTGATACCGTAGTCAGCCTCACCGCGGCGTTTATCCTCGGTGGCTTGATCGGCTTCGAGCGCCAGTACCGCCAGCGCACCGCAGGGCTGCGTACGAACGTGCTGGTGGCGGTCGGCGCGGCTATTTTTGTCGACATGGCCAACCGCCTGGGCGGCGCGGAAGGCGCGGTGCGAGTGGTCGCGTATGTGGTCTCGGGCATCGGCTTCCTGGGTGCCGGCGTGATCATGCGTGAAGAAGGCAATGTGCGGGGGCTCAATACGGCGGCCACGCTCTGGGCTTCGGCAGCGGTGGGGGCGTGTGCCGGCGCCGACCTGATCCTTGAAGCGTTGTTAGGCACGCTGTTTGTGCTGGCGGCCAACACGTTGCTGCGGCCGATCGTCAATAACATCAACCGCCAGCCTTTGGACGTGGTGTCGGCAGAAGTCACCAACATCCTCTATGTCATCGCACGGCGCAGCCAGCAGCAGGCGGTGATGGTGTTGCTGGAAGCCGAGTTGGCGCGTTGCAACTACCCGGCCAGTGACGTCGACGTGCGGCCGTTTGGCAGCGAAGAAGTGGAAATCGAGGCCACCCTGGCCGCGACCTCGGTCGATGGCGACGAACTGGACGCATTGGTGGCGCGTATTTCCACCTCATCCCTGGTGGTACAGGCTTTCTGGAGCCCGAGCACCACCGACTGACGCGCTTGTTCGACCCAAGGATGGGCTGGACTTTTTGTGGAAAATTCCTACATTCAGATAGGACTATCCCTTCAAACAAAACGTCATTGCGTTGCTAAGGTTGCGCACTTACGGCTGGCGTGCATTTCAGGCACGCCTCGTCGTACTCGTGGTGTTTTTCAGTTGAAAGGGGCCAGGCAACGCTTGGTTATTGTCCTGAGTGTGCGCAGTGCCGTTTGTCGGAACTGTCATTCTTCACAGGTAGCGAGGTCCCGTGTGATGTGTAAGGGTACTTTGTCCACCGAGGAGTTTTATGAGCAAAGCATTAATTGGGGATGACCATCCATTCATCCGTGCAACGGTCGAATATCTACTGCGCCAGGAAGGCTTCACCGATATTTACCATGCGGGCGACGGTGCGGATACCATGCAGTTGGCGAGGGAACAACGTCCTGACCTTATTATCCTTGACTTGGCGATGCCCAAGTTGGGTGGGTTGGAGGTCATCAGCCGGATCAAGTCCCTGGGCTTGCCGTGCAAAATCCTGGTGCTCACATCCTACCTGGCGGTATTTTTCTCCACCCGTTGCATGCGCGCCGGGGCCATGGGGTTTGTGGCCAAGACCGGCGAACTGGACGAACTGCAAAAAGCGATCAAGGCGATCATGTCGGGCTACAGCTGCTTCCCCAGCCTGCCGACCAGTTCGGTACGCCGTGACGATTTGCAGGACACGGAACTGCAGATGATCGAAGGGCTGTCGGACCGCGAGTTAACCGTATTGCAGATGCTGGCCTTGGGCCTGGGCAACAAGGAAATTTCCGAGCAGATGCTGCTGAGCCACAAGACGATCAGCACCTATAAGACTCGCCTCAAGGAGAAGCTACGTATGTCCTCGGTGGTGCATTTGTCCACGTTTGCCCAGCGCAACCATCTGATCTGAAATGACCTTCACTGCGTTGAAGCGGTGTGCCGCGATCCTTTGGATAAGCCTGTTGCCCATGATCGCGGCAGCCCTTGATGAGCCACAGGTTTTGCGGCTGTTGGGGCACTCTCATTTAACACTCCCCGAAGTCACCCTGGACGAGGCCGATTGGCGTTGGTTGCGCGAGCGGCGCACATTGGTGATGGGGGTGTCCGCTCCCGATTACGCGCCTTTTGACCTGACCAATAACCGGGGGGAGCTTGAAGGTATCACCGCCGATTTTGCAGCCCTGGTCGGTCAGGCCCTGAATATCAGCGTCCAGGTCCGGTGTTATGACACACGTGATGAAGTGATCGAAGCCGTTAAGCAGGGCGCTGTGGATTTTGTCGGCTCCGCCAATGGGTACGAGGCGGCCGACCCGGAGCTGCTGCTGTCTCGCGCCTATGTCAATGATCAACCGACCCTCGTAACTCGTACCAATGATCGCCAAGTGTTGAGTGACGACCTGGCCGGCAAACGCGTGGCGATGCTTTACCACTATTTGCCGCCTGATACCGTGCGGGCTTTTTACCCCCGTGCCCAGTTGGAGTTGTTTCCCTCGACCTTCGAGGCCATTGGCGCCGTGGCGTTTGGTGGTGCCGATGTCTACCTGGGCGATGCCATCAGCACTAATTACCTGATCAATCGCAACCACCTCAATAATGTGCGCATGGCGGATTTTTCCAGCCTGGAAGTCAACCCGTTTGCGTTTGCCGTGACCCGTGAAAATACGCGATTGCTGCCTATCCTCAATGCTGCACTGGAGGGGATTCCCGCCAGTGAACAGATGGAGATCCTGCGCCGCTGGAGCGGTGGCAACCTTGGTATCGTCGGCGTTGACCGCCTGCATTTGAGCGCCAGCGAACAGCGTTGGGTACAGAAGCACCCGCGAATCAAGGTTGCGGTGGTCGACAAATTCCTGCCCTTGTCATTTATCGATGAACAGGGGCAATTCGAAGGGTTGAGTGCCGAGGTGCTGTCGCGCATCAGCCTGCGCACCGGCTTGAAGTTCGATGCGATCGCCGGCAACTCATTGCCACGCGGGATCAATCAGCTCGGCACGGGCTCGGTGGATATGCTGGCGGTCGTGACCCCTAGCGTCGAGCGAGCCGAGAAGGTGCGTTTTACCCGGCCCTACCTGACCACGCCTTTTGTGCTGGTGACCCGTGACGGCGAGCGCAGCCCGCTCACGCTGGACGACCTGGTCGGCAAACGCTTGGCGCTGGTGGCCGGTAATGGCTTGCGCGATGAGATCGCCCAGAATTTCCCCGGTATCGTGTTCGTGGACGTTGAGAACCAGGAGCAAGCCTTGCTCCTGGTGGCCAATGGCGATGCCGAGGGGGCGGTCAACACGCTGATCAGCGCGCGCTATCTGATTGCGCGGCATTACCGCGACCATTTGCGGATCACCAGCACGGTGGGCTCTCAACCTGCGCGTATTACCTTCGGGGTGAACCGCAGCGAGTTGGAGTTGTACACGATCCTCGACAAAGCGCTGCTGAGTATCACACCGCAGGAAATGGATGAGTTGATTGGCCACTGGCGCAGTGAAGTCATCATCGACGACAGCTATTGGCTGCGCCACCGCAACGTGATCATTCAAGGCTTCGGGCTGGCGGCCCTGTTGTTGCTGATGACGTTGGGATGGGTCATTTATCTGCGCAGTCTGATTCGTAAGCGTGTCCAGGCCGAGCGGGCCTTGAGTGATCAGATGCGTTTCATGAGCGTTTTGATCGACGGCACCCCGCACCCGATCTACGTGCGTGACCGCCAGGGGCGGTTAATGGCGTGCAACAACGCTTACCTCGATGTGTTTGGTTTCAAGCTCGAAGACGTGATCGGTAGGACCGTGGTGGAAACCGACACCGGCAACCTGCCGCAGGCCCAGTCATTTCATGAGGACTACCTGCGCTTGATGACCAGGGGGGAACCGCAGATTCATGACCGGATACTCAAGGTGCCCACGGGTGAGGTGTTGACCATTTACCAATGGATGCTGCCCTACCGCGACGGCGACGATAAGGTGGTGGGCATGATTGCCGGCTGGGTGGATGTGAGCGAGCGCCAACGCCTGCTGGGCCAGTTGCAGGAAGCCAAGGATGACGCCGACGCCGCCAACCGGGCCAAGACGACCTTTCTGGCGACCATGAGCCATGAGATCCGTACACCGATGAATGCCGTGATCGGCATGATCGAACTGGCGCTCAAAAGCGCCGAACAGGGCCAGTCCGACCGCGATGCGTTGGAGGTGGCGTCGGTCGCTTCGCGCAGCATGCTGGAGTTGATCGGCGATATTCTCGATATTGCGCGGATCGAGTCCGGGCATTTGTCGCTGGCCCTGGAACCGGCCAACCTGTACGAACTGCTGGCGTCGGTGGCTCGCGTATTCGAGGGGCTGGCGCGGGCCAAGGGGCTGGCGCTGCAGGTTGAACTTGACCCGGTGATTGACCGGGTGGTGCGAGTCGACCCGTTGCGCTTCAAACAGGTGGTGTCGAACCTGTTGAGCAATGCCATCAAGTTCACCCTTGAAGGCCGGGTCATACTCGGTGCCCGGGCGGCGGTTGAAGGGGATCGATTGGCGTTGCAGTTATGGGTACAGGACAGCGGCATCGGCATCAGTGCCCAAGACCAGCAGCGCCTGTTCAGCCCCTTTATCCAGGGCGGCAATAACGAGCAGTCGGCACGCAGCGGTTCTGGCCTCGGATTGGTGATCAGTCGCAGCTTGTGCGAAATGATGGGCGGCCAACTGCACCTGAGCAGTGTGTTGGGGCAGGGGACTCGCGTGGATGTAACGATGGCGCTGACCACGACCACTGCGCAGCCCACCCAGGTTCCGTCCGCGAGTGAACCGGCACTCGCCGCCCGCGCATTGAACATTCTGGTGGTGGATGACTACCCGGCCAATCGTGTGCTGCTGACTCGACAGTTGAGTTTTCTGGGCCACCGTATCACCACGGCCGAGGACGGTAAGCAAGGGCTTGAGCGGTGGCAAAGAGGGCAGTTCGACGTCGTCATCAGCGATTGCAACATGCCGCTCAAGAACGGCTACCAATTGGCACAGGACATTCGTGCGCAAGAGCGTGAGCGGGGCTTGGCGCCGTGCCTGCTGCTGGGGTTCACGGCCAACGCCCAGCCGGAAGAGGCGCAACGCTGTCGGCAAGCGGGCATGGATGGCTGCCTGTTCAAACCTACCGGGCTTGACGACTTGCGGGCAGCGTTGGCGTCGCGTTCAGCCAACCTGTCGGCTCCGGATGCGGCGACGTTTGATTTGAGCACACTGATCGCGCTGACGGGGGACGATCACGATGCCCTTGCGCAGCTGTTGCTACCGCTGCTCGAAAGCCTGGAAGAGGATCTTGCCTTGTTACCGTCGCTACGGCGTCAGGCTGACTTTGCCAAGCTGTACGACCTCGCACATCGCGCCAAGGGCGGCGCACGGATGGTCAAGGCGCATGTGTTGACCCGCCGGTGTGAAACGCTGGAGGTCGCGTGTGAACGGCAGGACCTTGAAACATTGGGGCCTGCGGTCGAGGGCGTGGCAGAAGCGCTCGGGGCTTTGCAGCATGGTTTAAGCGTTTATTGCAATCGGACTTGATTGTGGTGGAGGGTATTCGGTGGATTTGGGAGAACTCCTACGCGAAGGGGGAACATGCCTGATTTTGTCGTCGGGATATGTCTGGAGAATGGGGGGCGCTCACTGACGAGCACCGCCTACCCGAGGGTTTGCCATGCCGAACAAAGCGCTGACTATCCTGATTGCCGATGAACAGCACCTGCAACGTCTGTACATTGAAAAAATGCTCAACCAATTGGGGTATCACCGGATTGTGCCGGTGCAAACTCTCGAAGAGGTCCAGATTCTCACCGCCATTCCGGCCGAACCGTTCGATGTACTGATCATCAACGCGGGGCTGGTGGTCCATGCCGGCGGGCCACAGCCCCAGGCACACCATGTGCTGGTTTATGACCACCTGGACATGGGGGCACCCACCGGCACAACGCCGGCAGTACTGGTACGCCTGCCGGGTGTGCCGGACAACATCAATCTCGAACATTTCATGGATATCATCGATCCGCCCGACGCGACCCAGGGCCTGCGGGTATTACCGTGGCTGCGAGAGTTATCGCGCAGGCCGGTGGCCGTCTAGTCCCACTTCGGCGCAATGCCCTTGGGGCTGGTCAAACGGTGGACACGCTCCAATCCGGCAATTTGCGCCATATCGGCAGCGCTCAACGTCAGTTGCAGGGACTTGAGGTTGCTTTCCAGGTTGGCGCGTTGGGTGGACGACGGAATGACCGCGTAGCCCAGTTGCATGGCCCAGGCCAGGGTCACTTGCGCTGGAGTAGCCTGATGGCGTTCGGCGATCTGCTGGATCACCGGGTCTTTCAGCACTTCACCGTAGGCCAGGGTCATGTACGACGTGATCTGGATCCCATTGGCCTTGGCGAAATCCACGACCTTGTGGTTCTGCAGGTAGGGGTGCAGCTCGATTTGCTGGGTGGCGATGTTCTCGGCACCGACAGCGGCAATCGCCTGCTTCATCAGGTCGACCGTGAAGTTGGAGAGGCCGATCTGGCGCGTGAGGCCCAGGCGTTTGGCCTCCAGCAACTGCCCCATGAATTGTGCAACAGGCACTTGGTTTTCCGGAGATGGCCAGTGGATCAGCGTCAGGTCCAGGTAGTCGGTCTTCAGTTTGCGCAGGCTTTCTCGCAGGCTTGGAATCAACTGGCCTTCGGCAAAATGAGCGATCCAGATCTTGCTGGTGATGAACAGCTCATCACGTGGCACACCGCTGTCGGCAATCGCCTGGCCGACATCGGCTTCATTTTCATAGATTTGTGCGGTATCGATGACGCGATAGCCCAACTCCAGGGCGGTGCTCACGGAGTCGATGACCACCTGGCCTTTGAGCCGAAAGGTGCCGAGGCCGAACGCGGGGACGGGGTGTGCAGGGATGGACATCAGTAGCTCCTGAAGGGGACGTGAACGATGGCGTCGAGTATCTGCCCGTCGTCCCTTCGGAAAAACCGTCGATTCTGAAAAGAAGTCTTTACCAAAAGTCACGAGTGACGGCGGCTGGCTGGCGTTGATCACGTTCCGCTAGGGAGCACCTCCATTTGCGCCAGCGGCCTAAAAAGTCGGCGGTGTGATCACCCAGATCACCACCGTCTCCACCTTGCCCGGGTTGCCATACCGATGGGGTTCACTGCTGGCAAAGCTGAAGCTGTCGCCTGCCGCCAACAGGAAATGGCGCTCACCGACCCATAGCTCAAACTGCCCACTCAAGACGTAGCCGGCTTCTTCGCCTTCGTGGCTGTAGCTCTGCTGGCTGTAGGTGCCGGGTGGAAAGCTCGATTGCAGCATCTCCAGTTGGTGATTGGGCAGGGGTGTCAGCAGTTGGTCGACGATGCCATCTTCATAACGGATGCTCTGGCGGTTGTCCTTGCGTACCACGTAGCCTTCGTCTGCCGGTGCGGGGATGGTTTCGCTGGCGAAGAACCACTGGAGGGTCACCCCCAGGCTGCGGGCGATATTGAACAACGCGGCAATGGATGGATAAGCGAGATTACGCTCCAACTGGCTGAGGTAGCCGGCGGTCAATGCGCTGCTCTGCGCCAGTTCAGTCAGCGTCATGCCGCGAGCCTTGCGCAGGCCGCGGATACGTGTGCCGAGAAACAGCTGTGGGGGGGCTTCGTTCACAGCGTCCATGCGATCTTGAGTCCTTCGTATATGGCTTCTTCCGCAGTGCGCGGCGCCAGGCAGTCGCCGATGCGGTCAAAGGGTACAAGCCCGTGCAGCTGTGCACCAAGCGTGTCCACCGGCTGATGCCCCTGGCATAACACCAGGGTGTCGATATTTTCCAGCAGCATCGGTTCGCCGCTGGCGGTGTGTTGCAGGTAGACGGTGGTGTCGTCGCAGCCATAGAGGCGCGCGTAGGGGATGATCGGGAGGCCCAGCCGGTGCAACTCGCCGGCCAGTTGGTCACGAACGTACAGCGGCAGGTTTTCCCCACAGTGGGTGCCATTGACCGCCAGTTGCACCGCGTGGCCGGCGCGCACCAGGCGTTCGGCAATGCCGGGGCCGATCCAGTCGCAACGCCAGTCGACCACCACCACCGAGCGGCCCAGCGTGACCTCATTGCGCAGCACTTGCCAGGCGTCCACCACTTGCAGTTCGCCGCCTTGCTCGAACGCTGGCCAATAGGGCTCGGCGCCGGTAGCGATGATGACGTGGTCGGGTTGTTCGCGTTCCACGAGGGTGCGGTCGACCCGGGTATTACGCACGATACGCACGCCGGCCAGTTCCATCTCGCGTTGCAAGTTGGTGCTGGCACCGCCGAACTCGCTGCGCCGTGGCAGCAACTGCGCCAACAGCACTTGCCCGCCCAATTGGCCGCTGGCCTCGTACAGCGTCACGTCATGCCCACGTTGCGCGGCGACGGCCGCCGCTTTCATGCCGGCCGGGCCACCGCCGACCACCATCAGCCGCTTGCGCCGCAAGGTCGGCGGTATGTGGCCAAACGTCAGCTCACGCCCGGTCTCGGGGTGTTGGATACAGGAGATCGGCAAGCCCTTGTGGAAGTGACCGATGCACGCCTGGTTACAGGCGATGCACGCGCGCACATCTTCCACGTGACCTTCCAGGGTTTTGGCCGGCATCAGCGGGTCGCAAATCAGCGCGCGGGTCATGCCGCACACATCGGCCTGGCCCCGTGCCAAGATCAACTCGGCCTCTTGGGGCTGGTTGATCCGGCCGGTGACGAACAGCGGAATCGACAGGCTGGCCTTGAACGTTGCCGCCGTATCGGCCAGGTATGCGGCGGCGATCGCCATGGGCGGCACGATGTGAATGGCGCCGCCTGGAGACGCCGATGTCCCTGCGACGATATGCACATAGTCCAGCTGTGTTTGCAGGTGTTGCACGGCCGAGCGTGACTCGTCTTCAGTCAGCCCTTCGGCGTCGCGCTCATCCGCAGATATACGCAGGCCGATGATGAAGTGTTCATCGGTTGCCGCGCGTACCGCCGCAATGATCTCGCGCAAAAATCGCAGGCGTTGTGCAAGGTCGCCGTTATAGCCGTCGGTGCGGCGGTTAACCCTTGGATTAAGAAACTGTGCCGGCAGATACCCATGGCTGGCAACGACCTCCACCCCGTCAATGCCCGCCTGATGCAAGCGCCGCGCGGCGGCTGCATAGCCGTCGACGATCTCGTCGATCATCGGCGGGTCCAGCGCCCGTGGCATCACCCGGAATCGCTCGTTGGGCACGCCTGACGCCGAATACGCCACGGCCAGCAAACCATCGGCCGACTCCATGATTTCACGCCCCGGATGGAAGAGCTGCGACAGCACCACGGTGCCTTGGGCATGGCAGGTTTCGGCCAGTTCGCGGTAGCCGTCGATGCATTCGTCGTCGGTGGCCATCAGCACATGGGACGTGTAGCGGGCACTGTCATGCACCCCAGCCACTTGCAACACAATCAGCCCCACACCTCCCTCGGCGCGGGCACGGTGATAGGCGACCAACTGCGCGTTGACCCGGTTGTCGGTGGGCATCGAGGTGTCGTGACCGCTGGACATGATGCGGTTTTTCAGGCGTTTGCCCCGCAGTACCAAGGGTTCGAACAGGTGGGGGAAAGCATGGGGCGACATGGTGCGAATACTCCAGGCGCTGTTATTGTTATTTTTCTATAGGAGGCCCGCGCCAGTAAAAAATCAACTTGTTTTTTTACTGGCGACTGAAATGAGTGTCGCCCCATCAACCTGTGCCGGGAGAATAAAAATGACTCACTCCACCGAACAGCAACTGCGCCAAGAGCTCGCTGCCTGCTACCGACTGATCGCGCACTTTCGCATGAGCGACCTGATTTTCACCCATATCTCGGTGCGTATTCCCGGGCCCGAGCATCACTTTCTGATCAACCCCTACGGGCTGATGTTCGATGAAATCACGGCGTCCAACCTGGTGAAGATCGGCCTGGATGGGCGCGCGGTGCAAGCCTCGCCACACCCGGTGAACCCGGCGGGTTTTGTCATCCACAGTGCGATTCACGCTGCACGTGAAGATGCCCAGTGCGTGCTGCACACCCATACGCGTGCGGGTTGTGCGGTGGCGGCGTTGGCGTGCGGGTTGTTGCCGGTGAACCAGATTTCGATGGAGTTCTACGGCAAGGTTGCCTACCACGCTTACGAGGGGGTGGCCCTGGACATGGACGAACAAGCGCGGCTGGTCCGTGACCTGGGTGACAAGCCGGTGCTGATGCTGCGCAACCACGGTTTGCTGACGGTGGGCGAGACTGTCAGCCAGGCGTTCTTGCGCATGTATTACCTGGAAAAAGCCTGCGATATCCAGATTGCCGCCCAAGCCTGCGGCCCGTTGGTGCTGCCACCGGCCGAGGTGTGTACCTACACCGAGCAGCAATTCAACAACCCCGGGCGAGCCTTGGAGGAGGGCGAGTTGACGGACCCGGATGCCATGCACCTGGCGTGGGCGGCGCTGCTGCGGATGCTGGATCGGGTGTCGCCGGGGTTTCGCGACTGATGTAGAGTCGTGCAGCCGACTCAACCGAAGGAAACCGCCGCATGTCCCAGGAATCCCGTTTCTCCCGGATGGACCCGGAATTGCGCAAGGCCAACCTGGTCCAGGCGACGCTGACATGCCTCAAGCGCGATGGTTTCCAGGGCGCCTCGATCCGCAAGATCAGTGCCGAAGCCGGGGTGTCGGTGGGGCTGATCAGCCACCATTACTCCGGCAAGGATGAGCTGGTGGCCGAGGCTTATCGCACGATCACCGGCCAGGTCATGAGCCTGTTGCGCGAAACCATGGCCAAGGCGCCGCCCAATCCCCGTGAACGGTTGTCGGCGTTGTTCCGTGGTTCGTTCTCCCCTGAATTGCTCGACCCGCATCTGCTTGACGCCTGGCTGGTGTTCTGGGGGGCGGTGAAGACCGCGCCGGCGATCAACCTGGCCCACGAACATTCCTATGGCGAGTACCGCACCATCATGCGCTCGGCCTTGACCGACATGGCCAAGGAGGAAGGTTGGAAGCACTTCGACGCCGACCTCGCCGCCATTGGCCTGAGTGCCTTGCTCGACGGGCTGTGGCTGGAGTCGGGGCTCAACCCGGGCACCTTCACCCCGGAGCAGGGCATCCAGATTTGCGAAGCCTGGGTCGATGGCCTGCAAAGCGGTGGTCGCCAGCGGTACCAGCTCAAGCCCTGAGCCTTTCCTCGCCGCCTGAACGCAATGTTCAGGTCGGCATTTACCCTCTGAAAATATTTTCAGGTTGCTGATTGCCTCCTTACTGAACACTCGTTTAGTATCTCGCCATGTCGCACCCCTCAAGCCAATTAAAATAATTCGAGGAAGCCATGACTACCGATTCGCCCGTGCTCACTCATGTGCAAACCGGCGTTGCCTGGATCACGCTCAACCGTGGCCCCCAGCGCAATGCACTGGATATCCCGACCCTCAAGCACCTGCATACCCTGCTCGATGGCTTTGACGCCGACCCGGCCGTGCGTGTGGTGGTGTTGACCGCTAACGGTCGCAGCTTTTGCGCGGGAGCCGACCTGGCTGAATGGGCCGAAGCCCAAGCGCGTGGCGCCCTGGAAACCTACGGCTGGACCGAAACCGCCCACGCCCTGATGACCCGCCTGCATACCCTCGACAAACCAACCATCGCCGCCATCAACGGCACTGCCGTCGGTGCCGGCATGGACTTGACCTTGTGCTGCGACCTGCGTATCGCCGCCCAGTCCGCACGTTTCAAGGCCGGCTACACCCGCATGGCCTACTCCCCGGATGCGGGCGCCAGTTGGCACTTGCCGCGCTTGATCGGCAGCGAACAAGCCAAGCGCCTGCTGTTCCTTGACGAGTTGTGGAGTGCCGAGCGCGCATTGGCGGCCGGCCTGGTGGGGGAAGTGGTCGCCGATGAGCAACTCCAGGCGCACACCGCCGAGCTGGCGGCCCGCCTGGCCGCCGGCCCGACCTTCGCCTTCGCCCGGACCAAGGCCCTGATCCGTGACGGCGCCGCGCGCAGCCTGCCCGAGCAACTGCACGCCGAACTCGCCGCCGGCCTGTTGTGCGGGCGCAGTGCAGACGGCGCCGAAGCGCTGCGCGCGTCCGTGGAAAAGCGCCTCCCGATTTTCTCCGGCCAATAAAAACGACACACAGGTAGCGCCATGAATTTCCAACTCAGCCAAGAACAAGACATGTTGGTGGATGCGGTACGCAGTTTTGTTGCCAAGGAATTGCTGCCCCACGAAGAGGCCGTGGACCGTGCGGATGAAGTCGCTCCCGAGCTTGCCGCGCAGATTCGTGACAAGGCGATCGCGGCCGGTTTTTATGCGTTCAACATGCCCGAAGAGGTGGGCGGCGGTGGCCTTGATTACCTGTCCCAGGCGCTGATCGAACGAGAGCTTTCCAAGGTCTCGTGGGCGTTGCATGTGTTTGTCGCACGGCCCTCGAAAATCCTCATGGCCTGCACCGGCGCGCAAATTGGCGATTACTTGCTGCCCTGTGTTCAGGGCAAGAAAATCGACTGTTTTGCCCTGACCGAGCCAGGTGCCGGTTCCGATGCCAACGCGATCAAGACCCGCGCCGTGCGCCGTGGCGATGACTTTGTGATCAACGGCAGCAAGCACTTCATCAGCCATGCCGGGCACGCCGATTTTGCCATCGTGTTTGCTGTCACCGACACCTATGAACACAACGGTCGACAACGCAACGCCGTGACCGCTTTGCTGGTGGACCGTGGCACCCCAGGCATGACCATTCGCCGGGGCCCCAAGTGCGTCAGCAACCGTGGCTACCACACCTACGAAATGTTCTTCGACGACTGCCGCGTGCCGGCTTCTCAGGTGCTGGGGGAAGTGGGCAAAGGCTGGGAAGTGGCCAACGCCTGGCTCACCGCCGGCCGCGTGATGGTGGCCGCCAACTGCGTCGGCCAGGCCCAGCGCGCGCTGGAGGTATCGCTGCAATGGGCGGCGGACCGCAAGCAGTTCGGCCAGCCCATCGGTACTTATCAAGGCGTGAGTTTCAAGCTCGCCGACATGGCCACGCAGATTCGCGCCGCCGAACTGTTGACCCTGCACACCGCCTGGAAGATGGACCAGGGCAGCATGACCGACGGCGAGGCCGGCATGGCCAAGCTGTTTGCCAGTGAAACCCTGGGCAAGGTCGCCGATGAAGCCGTACAGATTTTTGGTGGCATGGGCTTGATGGATGAAGGGCCGGTGGAGCGCATCTGGCGCAACGCACGGATCGAGCGGATCTGGGAAGGCACCTCGGAGATCCAGCGCCATATCATCGCCCGTGAGCTGTTGCGGCCGTTGTTGCGCTGACCCGCGCGGAGAACGCTTATGTCCCAGGCTATTCGCGACAACCTCAAGCGCCTGCTGGCGCCGCGTCACTTGGCTTTCGTCGGCGGGCGCAGCATGGCGCGCGCCCTCAAGCGTTGCGCCGATGGTGGCTTTACCGGGCCGATGTGGCTGGTCAACCCGCAGCACGACTACCTCGATGGCATTCCTTGTGTACGCCGTATCGCTGATCTGCCGTGCGGCCCGGACGCGGTGTTTATCGCCACCAACCGCGAGCTCACACTGACCTGCGTCGCCGAACTCGCCGCCATCGGCTGCGGTGGCGCGATCTGTTACGCCTCGGGCTTTGCCGAAACCGGTGCCGCCGGTGCTGCGTTGCAGCAGCAACTGGTGCAAGCGGCGGGGGACATGGCCCTGCTCGGCCCCAACTGCTATGGCCTGTTGGACTACCTGCACAGCTCGGCATTGTGGCCGGTGGCCCATGGCGGCAAAGCGGTCGAGAAGGGCGTGGCAGTCCTGACCCAAAGCGGCAACTTTGCCTATAACCTGTCGATGAGCGACCGCTCGTTGCCGGTGGCTTATATGGCCTCGGTGGGTAATCAGGCGCAGTTGGGCATTGCCGAGTTGATGGAGGTGTTGCTCGATGAGCCGCGTGTCACCGCCATCGGCTTGCACCTGGAAGGCTTGAAGAATGTGCCCGGTTTTGCCCGCGCCGCACACAAGGCGCTGGAGAAGGGCATTCCGATTATTGCGTTGAAAACCGGTGTGTCGCAGATCGGCGCCGAGCTGGCGTTGAGTCATACCAGTTCGTTGTCCGGCTCGGATGCGCTGTACGACAGCCTGTTTGCCCGCCTGGGGGTGATCCGAGTCAGTGGGCCGGTGAGTTTTGTCGAGACCCTGAAAGCCGCGGCGTGCGGCAACCTGCCAGTGGGCAACCACCTGATAGCGCTGGCCTGCTCCGGTGGCGATGCAGGGCTGATTGCCGATTACGCTGAACGCAACCATCTGGCCTTGCCAAAACTGGACGAAGGCCAGCGCGGTGAGCTGGCGCAAGTGCTGCCCAGCTACGCCAACCTGGTCAACCCGCTGGACTTCACCACCGCCATCTGGGGCGACCGTGATGCGCTCACCCGCATGCTCGACACCGCCCTGCGCACCGATGCCGATGCGGCCATGCTGGTGCTTGATTATCCGGCGCAGTTTACCGGCGAACGCAAGGAGTGCGACCTGCTGCTGGAGCTGTTTTGCGCGGCGCTCCGCCGCCATGGCAAGACGGGTTTCGTCACCTCGGCGTTCCCCGAATTGCTGCCGGCTCACGCCCGAGAACACCTGCATGCGCAAGGCATTGCCGCGTTGCAAGGGGTGGAGGATGCACTCGCTGCCTGGGGGCGCATTGCCGATTACCAGAGCCATCGCCGTGTGTTGTTGGAGCGCGGCGAGTCGATCCTCGAACCCTTGTGCCCGCAAGCACTGGAAGGCCAAGGTCCGGTTCTGGATGAGTGGGCTTCAAAGCAGCGGTTACGCGCCTTCGGCTTGACCACGCCAACGGGTGTATTAACGACGCCGGAGCGGGCGATGGCGGATGCAGAGCGGTTGGGTTACCCACTGGTACTCAAGGCGGTCAGCGCTGATCTGCCGCATAAAACCGAAGCCGGTGCCGTGGTGCTGAATCTGCAAAACGGCGTCGCCCTGACGCACGCGTTGCAGCGGATGCGTGAACAAATCGCCGCGTATGCACCGGGCGTTATCGTCGATCAACTGCTCCTGGAGTCGATGGCCACACCGCCCCTGGCTGAGCTGATTGTCGGGATCAAGCGTGAGAACGGCTTCGGCCTGGCCTTGGTGATTGGCGCCGGCGGTATTTGGGTGGAGCTGCTCAAGGACAGCCGCAGCCTGCTGCTACCGACCACCGATGCTGCCATCCGCAATGCCGTGCTCAGCCTGCGCAGCGCTGCGCTGTTGCAAGGGTTTCGCGGGCGCGAAATGGCGGATATGGACGCCTTGGTGGCGGCCATTCGCGCGGTGGCCGACTACGCGTGTGCCAACGCCGAACAGTTGCTGGAACTGGATGTAAACCCATTGTTGGTCAATGCCCAGGGCGCTACGGCGGTCGATGCATTGATTCGTCTAGGAGATGAACATGCACGATAATACTCTGACCGGTGGCCAGGCCCTGGTGCGGTTGCTGGCCAACTATGGCGTCGACACGGTATTCGGCATTCCGGGCGTGCATACCCTGGAGCTGTATCGCGGCTTGCCCGGCAGCGGCATTCGCCACGTGCTGACCCGTCATGAACAGGGCGCCGGTTTTATGGCCGACGGTTATGCACGGGTCAGTGGCAAACCGGGCGTGTGCTTTGTGATCACCGGCCCCGGCGTCACCAATGCCGCAACCGCCATCGGCCAAGCCTATGCCGACTCGATCCCGATGCTGGTGATTTCCAGCGTCAACCACACCGCCAGTCTCGGCAAAGGCTGGGGCAGCCTGCATGAAACCCAGGACCAACGCGCGATCACGGCGCCCATCACGGCGTTTTCTGCGGTGGCGCTCAGCGCCGAAGATTTGCCGGAGCTGGTCGCGCGGGCTTACGCAGTGTTCGACAGCGAACGGCCACGCCCGGTGCATATCTCGGTGCCGCTGGATGTGTTGGCCGCGCCGATCAAGCGCGACTGGAGCAACGACGTCGTCCGCCGCCCGGGGCGCGGCCTGCCATCGGCCGAGGTGCTCGATCAGGCCGTGGCCAAACTGGTGGCGGCCAAACGGCCGATGATCATTGCCGGTGGGGGCGCGCTGGCGGCGGGCGCGGCATTGCAGCGCTTGAGCACGCGTTTGGCCGCGCCGTTTTTCACCAGTGTCGCAGGTAAGGGCTTGCTGCCGATCGATGCCCCGCTGAATGCCGGTGCCAGTCTGTGTGTCGAGCACGGCTGGCAACTGATCAGCGAGGCGGACGTGGTGTTGGCGGTCGGTACGGAAATGGCCGACACCGACTATTGGCGCGAGCGTTTACCGATCAAGGGCGAGCTGCTGCGAGTGGATATCGACCCGCGTAAATTCAATGATGTTTACCCCTGTGCCGTGGCGCTGCGGGGGGATGCGCAGCAGACGTTGCTGGCGTTGCTGGAGCGCCTGCCACCGGTGCCACGCGACGATGAGCGCGCCATGCAGGCAGTGGCGACCTTGCACCGGGCGATCGCGCAGGGGCATGGTCCATTGCAGAGCCTCCACCAAGCCATTCTTGCGCGCATCGCGGCCGAACTGCCTGCCAACGCCTTCATCAGCAGCGACATGACCCAACTGGCCTATACCGGCAACTACGCCTTCCCCAGCCGAGCGCCCCGGAGCTGGTTGCATCCCACGGGCTACGGCACCTTGGGCTACGGCCTGCCGGCGGGCATCGGCGCCAAGTTCGGCGCGCCGCAACGGCCGGGCCTGGTGCTGGTGGGCGACGGTGGCTTTCTTTATACCGCCCAGGAACTGGCGACCGCCGTCGAAGAACTGGACAGCCCGCTGGTGGTGTTGCTGTGGAACAACGATGCCCTGGGGCAGATCCGTGACGACATGCTGGAGCTGCACATCGAGCCCATTGGCGTGCTGCCGCGTAACCCGGATTTTGCACTGTTCGCCCAGGCGTTCGGCTGCACGGTGAACCAGCCGCAAAACCTGGATGAATTGCAGACGGACTTGCGCAATGCCTTCACACGCAATGGCGTGACGTTGATCGAGTTGAAACATGCCTGTGCCTGTTGACCTTTAGAGGAGCAAGACCATGAGCGAAAACAACAACAACATGACTCAAGCGATGCACCGACGGGACTTTCTCAAACACAGCGCCGTGGCCGGCGCGGTGGCGGCGGCGTTGTCCATGGGCCTGCCATTGCACGCCTTTGCCGAAGACGCCACGCCTAAACCTGGCGGCGTGCTGCGCCTGGGCCTGGCCGGAGGCAGCACCACCGATTCACGCGACCCGGGCTCCTGGGTCGACACCTTCACCTTCGTCGGCTTCTCGGCGGTGTACAACACGCTGACCGAAATTGCCGTGGATGGCAGCGCGATTCCCGAACTGGCCGAGCGTTTTGAGTCCACCCCGGATGCGCGAGTGTGGACCTTCCACCTGCGCCCCGGCGTGACCTTCCATAACGGCAAAAGCCTCACCGCCGAAGACGTGGTGGTGTCGATCAATCACCACCTGAGCAAGGACTCCACCTCGGCGGCCAAGACTGTACTCGGCGATGTGGCCAGTGTCAGCGCCAACGGCCGCGATGCGGTGGTGTTCGAGCTGCACTCGGGGAATGCGGATTTTGCCTATGTGGTTGCCGACTACCACTTGGTCATCATGCCCGCCAAGGACGGCGCGGCCGACTGGCAGGCCGGCGTGGGCACCAGCGGTTATCGCCTCAAAAGCTTCGAGCCCGGTGTGCGCATGGACCTGGAACGTAACCCCGACTACTGGAAACCGGGGCGCGCGCATTTCGCCAGCGCCGAACTGCTCGCCATCGCCGACGGGGCTGCACGGGTCAATGCGCTGGTGACCGGGCAGGTGGACGTGATCAATAAGGTCGACTTGAAAACCGTGGCCTTGCTCAAGCGCAATGCCAACCTGGTCATCGAAGAAACCAAGGGCGCCCAGCATTACACCTTCCCGATGCTGTGCGACAGCAACGAATTCAAGAACAACGACATCCGCATGGCCATGAAGCATGCAATCAACCGCGAAACCTTGCTCGCCTCGGTGCTGTACGGCTACGGCCTGGTGGGCAACGACCACCCGATCCAGCCCGGTAGCCGTTTTATCAATGCGGCGCTTACGCAACGCACCTACGATCCGGACAAATCACGCTTCTACCTGCGCAAGGCCGGTGTGGAATCGCTCAAGGTGCGGCTGCAAGCGTCTGACGCCGCCTACACCGGTGCGGTGGATGCCTCGGTGTTGTTCAAGGAACAGGCGCGCCAGGCCGGTATCGACATAGACGTGGTGCGCGAACCGGCCGATGGGTACTTCTCCAACGTGTGGATGAAGCAACCGTTCACCACCTCGTTCTGGTACAGCAGCCTGACCGCCGACCGTATGTTCAGTATCGGCTACGCCAAGGGCGCGGCCTGGAACGAAACCCACTGGGACAATGCCCGTTTCAACCAACTGCTGACCGCTGCCCGTGGCGAGATGAACACGCCGTTGCGCCAGGAGATGTACAACGAAATGCAGGCCCTGTGCCGGGACGATGGCGGGGCGATTGTGCCGCTGTTTGCCAGCTCTGTGGCGGCGCGTTCGAAGCGGGTCAATCATGGGCCCTTGACCGCACCTTATGGCGAGTTGGATGGGTTGCGCTTGATCGAACGGTGGTGGCAAGCCTGAGGAGCAGCGTTATGAATAGCTTGTTCAAGCTGATCCTTCAGCGCCTGGCCCTCGGCGTGCTGTCGTTGCTCGCCGTGTCGGTGATCATCTTCCTCGCCGTGGGCCTGTTGCCGGGCGATATCGCCCAGGCCATGCTTGGCCAGTCCGCCACGCCGGAGACGGTGGCGGCCTTTCGGGCGCAATTGGGGTTGGATTTGCCGCCGCTGACGCGCTTCGTGCACTGGCTGATGCGCCTGCTGCACGGCGACCTGGGCGCGTCGCTGGCCAATCAACGGCCCATCGCCGAGTTGATCGGTGCACGGTTGGGCAACACCCTGAGCCTGGCCGCCTTGGCGGCATGGGTCTCGGTGCCCACTGCATTGGTGCTGGGGATGCTGGCGGCGTTGTACCGCAACAGCTGGTTCGACCGCCTGCTCAATACCTCGGCATTGAGCGCGGTGTCGTTCCCCGAGTTCTTTGTCGCCTACCTGCTGATCCTGGTGTTCTCGGTGAAACTGGGCTGGTTTCCCAGCCTGTCCAACCTGGCCCCGGATGCGTCGTTCGCTACGATCCTGGAACGTTCGGTATTGCCGGTGGCCACGCTGAGCCTGGTGGTGGTGGCGCAGATGATGCGCATGACCCGTGCCTCGCTGATCAACCTGCTGGCCAGCCCTTATATCGAGATGGCGCGACTCAAGGGTATCAGCCCATCGCGGATTATCTGGCGGCACGCCTTGCCCAACGCCTTGGCGCCGATTATCAACGTGGTGGCGCTGAACCTGGCGTACCTGGTGGTGGGCGTGGTGGTGGTCGAAGTGGTGTTTGTGTACCCGGGGCTTGGCCAACTGCTGGTGGATTCGGTGTCCAAGCGCGACATCCCGGTGGTGCAGGCTTGCAGCCTGATCTTTGCCGCCACTTACATCCTGCTCAATACCGGGGCGGACGTGTTGTCCATCGCCAGTAACCCACGCCTGATGCATCCGAAGGGGTAGACCATGCGCCTGTTGACCCAATTGGCCCGGGCGCCGTTGAGCGCCCAGTTCGGCCTGCTGATCATTGTGTTGTACATCGGGGTGGCGGTATTTGCGCCGTTGCTGGCGCCCTATGGCGAAACCCAAGTGGTGGGCGAGGGCTTCGCGCCCTGGAGCGGCCAGTTCCTGCTGGGTACCGATAACCTGGGGCGCGACCTGTTCAGCCGCCTGGTGTACGGCGCGCGCAATACCCTGGGCATTGCGTTCCTGACCACCACACTGGCGTTTGTGCTGGGCGGTTTGAGCGGGCTGGTCGCGGCGATCAGAGGTGGCTGGATCGATCAGGGCTTGTCGCGGGTGGTGGATATTCTCATGGCCATCCCGCAGTTGATCTTCGCCCTGTTGATCCTCAGCGTGGTGGGCACCAACGCTACATCGCTGGTGCTGGTGATCGCGCTGCTGGATTCGACGCGGGTGTTTCGCCTGGCCCGTGCGGTGGCGATGACCGTGGTGGTGCAGGACTTTGTCGAAGCGGCACGGCTGCGTGGGGAAGGGCTTTGGTGGCTGGTGACGCGCGAAGTGCTGCCCAATGCCGCCGCGCCGCTGATTGCCGAGTTCGGCTTGCGCTTCTGCTTTGTGTTCCTGTTTATCAGCGCGCTGTCGTTCCTTGGCCTGGGCATTCAACCGCCGACCGCCGATTGGGGCAGCATGGTGCGTGACAACGCGGTGTTGATCACCTTCGGTGATATCAGCCCACTGCTGCCGGCCTTGGCGGTGGCGTTGATTACCGTCAGCGTGAATTTTGTCGTTGACTGGGTGCTGCATCAATCCAGCGGCCTGAAGGAGTGTTGAGGATGGACAAGCCCTTGCTGGAAATCCGCAACCTGCAGGTCGAGGGGCATTACGAAGGCGCCTGGCATTCGCTGATCAACGGCATCGACCTGACCTTGCAGCGTGGGGAAGTGCTGGGGTTGATTGGCGAGTCGGGGGCGGGCAAGTCGACGTTGGGCTTGGCCGCGATGGGGTATGCACGGGACGGTTGCCGGATTGTCGGCGGCTCGGTGAAGTTTGACGGCATTGAGTTGTTGCAGGCCAAGCCCGAGGCGCTGCGCAAATTGCGTGGCCTGCGCATCGCCTATGTCGCACAGAGTGCGGCAGCGTCGTTCAACCCGGCGCATCGCCTGATCGACCAACATGTGGAAAGCGCCGTGATCAATGGCGGCATCAGCCGTGCCCGCGCCGAGCGTGAAGCGGTGGCGCTGTACCGTGTGCTGCGCCTGCCCAACCCGCAGAGCATTGGCCAGCGCTATCCGCATCAAGTCTCCGGCGGGCAGTTGCAGCGGGTGATGACGGCGATGGCCATGGCGTGTCACCCGGACCTGATCATCTTCGACGAACCGACCACGGCCCTCGACGTGACCACACAGATCGAAGTGCTGGCGGCGATTCGTGACGCCGTGAAAACCTTCGGCAGCGCTGCGCTCTACATCAGCCATGACTTGGCGGTGGTGGCGCAGATGGCGGACCGCATCATGGTGCTGCGCCACGGCAAACGGGTGGAAGAAGCCGACACCCGCAGCATGCTCAGCCAGCCGCAACAGGACTACACCAAGTCCCTGTGGGCGGTACGCAGTTTTCGCACCGAGCCCAAGGCGTGCCCGGCCCAGGAAGTGCCGCTGCTGGAGCTGCGCCAAGTGTGCGCCAGTTATGGTCACCAACCCGTACTGCATGACGTGTCGATGACGCTGTATCGCGGCCAGACCTTGGCGGTCATCGGCGAGTCCGGCAGCGGCAAGAGTTCAACCGCGCGCTTGATCACCGGGCTGCTGCCGGCCACGGCGGGGCGGGTGCTGTATGACGGTGCGGCGCTGCCGGTGGATTTTCGCCGGCGCAGCAAGGAGCAATTGCGGCGCATCCAGATGATCTACCAGATCCCCGACACAGCGTTGAACCCGCGCCAACGTATCGTCGATATCATCGGCCGGCCGCTGACGTTTTACCTGGGCCTCAAGGGGAAAGCGATGCGCGCGCGGGTGGCGCAGTTGCTGGAGATGATCGAACTGGACCCCGCCACCTTCATGGAGCGCCAACCCCGCGAGTTGTCTGGTGGGCAGAAGCAACGTATCTGCATCGCTCGCGCCCTGGCGGCCGACCCGCAATTGATTATCTGCGACGAAGTCACTTCGGCCCTCGATCAACTGGTGGCCGAGGGCGTGCTGAAACTGCTCAACCGCATCCAGCAGCAACTCGGTGTGGCGTATCTGTTTATCACCCACGATGTCGCGACCGTACGTGCGATTGCCGATGAGGTGGTGGTGATGCAGCGCGGTCGCGTAGTCGACCAGGGTAGTCGCGGCGCGATCTTCACTGCGCCATACCAGGACTACACCGGCCTGCTGTTTTCATCGGAGCCGGAGATGGACCCGGACTGGCTCGACCATCTGCTGGCCCAACGGGCGGCGCACACCGTTTGAGGAACTCATATGAAGGTTTTGATTGTTCACGCCCATCCTGAGCCACAGTCGTTTACCGCCGCGTTGCGCGACCAGGCGGTGGCCACCTTGGAGGGCCAGGGGCATGAAGTGGCGGTCAGCGATTTGTATGCCATGCAGTGGAACCCGGTGGCGTCGGCCGCGGACTTCTCCACACGGGAGAATCCCGATTACCTGGTGTATGCCCTGGAGCAGCGCCTGGGGGTGAAAAAGCACTCGATCGCCGCGGATATCCAAGGCGAGCTGGATAAAGTGTTGTGGGCCGATCTGCTGATCCTCAACTTCCCGATTTTCTGGTTTTCGGCGCCTGCGATGCTCAAGGGCTGGATCGACCGGGTGCTGGTGTCGGGTGTGTGTTACGGCGGCAAGCGTTTCTACGATCAGGGCGGGCTGGCGGGCAAGCGTGCCTTGGTCACCGTGACCTTGGGCGGGCGCGAGCACATGTTCGGCGAGGGCGCGATTCACGGGCCATTGGAGGACATGCTACGGCCTATATTGCGGGGGACATTGGCGTATGTCGGGTATGACGTAGTGGCGCCGTTTGTGGCGTGGCATGTGCCGTACATCAGCACCGAGGCACGGCAGGAGTTCTTGACGGAATATCAGCAGCGGCTGCAAGGGCTGGCGGATGAGCAGCCTTTGGTGTTTCCGAAACTTGAGCAATTCGATGAGGCGCTGTACCCCTTAACTTGACCCCAATAACGATCAACTGTGGGAGGGAGCAAGCGCCTTCCCACATGTTGATCTTTACCCGTCAGTCGCCTTTGCGGTGTTCCCGCAACCGCTCGGCGGCACCGCGCAACAGGTGCTCTGTGCCTTCCCAGCCCAGGCAACCATCGGTCACCGACACGCCGTACTTCATCGACGCGCTTAACGGCTGGCAACCTTCGAACAGGTGGCTTTCGAGCATCATGCCGACCAGCGAGGTATCGCCCTGCAGGCGCTGTTCCAGCACATCGTTGAACACCGCCGGTTGGCGCAGCGGGTCCTTGCCGCTATTGGCATGGCTGCAATCGACCAGGATCCGCGCCGCGACCTTGGACTTGGCCAGGTCCTGCTTCACCTGCGCCACGCTTTGCACATCGTAGTTCGGCCCACGGTGGCCACCGCGCAGGACCAGGTGGGTGTCCGGGTTGCCCGAGGTCTGGATGATTGCCGGATGGCCCTGGCTGTCAACGCCGAAGTGGCGGTGCGGGTGTGATGCGGAGCGCATCGCATCGCAGGCAATTGCGACGTCGCCGTCGGTGCCGTTCTTGAAGCCCACGGGCATGCCCAGGCCGCTGGCCATTTCGCGGTGGATTTGCGATTCGGTGGTGCGCGCACCAATCGCGACCCAACTGAGCAGGTCGTCGAAGTAGCCAGCGGCCATGGGTTGCAGCAGCTCGGTGGCGATTGGCAGGCCCAGGCGCAGCATTTCACGCATGAGTTCGCGCGACAGCGTCAGGCCGGCGGCCATGTCATCGCTGCCATCCAGGTGCGGGTCGTAGGCCAGGCCTTTCCAGCCGATGGTGGTGCGGGGTTTTTCGACGTAGGCGCGGATCACCAGCAGCATCTGGTCGCTGACTTCAAGGGCCAGCTTCTTCAGGTTGCGCGCGTATTCCATGGCCGATTCCGGATCGTGGATCGAGCACGGGCCGACAATCACCAGCAGGCGTGAATCTTCACCCTTGAGGATGGCGCGCACAGCTTGGCGGTGGGCGTGGATTTGCTCGTTGAGGAACGGGCTGAGGGGCAATTGGTGCTTGAGCTCAAGGGCGCTGGGCAGGCGCTGGGTCAGGGCTTCGTTGGCACTGGTCAGGGCAGAGACGGGCAGAGCGGCGACGGAGGAGTTCATATTCAGGGCTTCCTGGGCAAGCGGCGGGTGATTCCCGCACGCTTGGCCTACTGGGGTGTTCGACAATTGGCCGTACTGGCTACGTGTGTTGGCTTGCCACCAATAGGTGACCGGTCGGAGGCGGCAGGCTGTCCCGAACGGAGCTTGCTAAATCGCCATGCAGTGCAAGTGTCGTAACGGTAATAGGTGGCGTAGTTCATGTCGTGAGTCCTTTTAGTGTTCGGTGTGAAGCAAAATGATTAGGGCCTGAAAAAACAAAACCCCCGGTCGGGGAGCCGACCGGGGGTTAGATTTCTCTGGTAGGCGACCCCTTGAGTAGTGGGCGCCGATTTCAGGTATCAGGCGCGCCAGTGGCTAAACCAATACCCAAAATAAAAGCTGACCGGTGCGCTCGAACCCTTTACACGGGTAGCCGATACCGAGCGCGGGGCGCTGGCAGCAGGGCAAACCTGAGTGTGGGTGAGTTGCAACATGGTAGCTCTCCAAATGATGGGGGGAGCTTACTCGAGGCACGCGGGTGGATTCAATCAGTAATTTCTATTGAGTGGGGGGACTTACGGCTATGGGGTGAGTGCCGATATGCTGATGACACTTTGACAATGAGTGCCTGGACGCGACCATGACTGCCTTGACGTTTGCTGTGGCTCAAACCTTTTCCATCGCAGGCGATGTGCCGGCCAATATCGAACGGCACCTGGCATTTATGCGGGTTGCGGCTGGGCACGGTGTGCAATTGCTGGTGTTTCCCGAGCTGTCATTAACTGGTTATGAGCCAGCGCTGGCAGCCGACCTGGCGGTTGCCCCTGAGGACAAGCTGCTGGCGCCCCTGCGTGACATGGCGCGCGAGCTACGCTTGACTGCGGTGGTCGGGATGCCGATCCGACGGTCGCCAGAAGCGGGCGTGTTGATTGGCGCGCTGGTGCTGGGAGGCGACGGCTCCCTGGCGGTCTACACCAAACAGCATCTGCACCCTGGCGAAGACGCTGTATTTACTGCGGGGCAGGGCGGGGCCCTGCTCGAATGGGGGGGTGATCGTATTGCGCTGGCGGTCTGCGCGGACTTCTGCCACCCCAGCCATCCGCGCCAGGCAGCGCAAGCGGGTGCCAATGTGTATGCCGCCGGTGTGTTGATCAGTGAAGGCGGCTATGCAACGGACAGCGCGTTACTCCAAGGCTATGCCGCCGAGCATGGCATGCTGGTGATGATGGCTAACCATGGTGGCCCCTCGGGAGGCTGGGCATGTGCCGGTCGCAGCGCTATCTGGGGGGCCGATGGCCGGGTGCTCGCCGCTGTGCCGGGTGACGGCGAGGCATTGGTTATCGCCCATCGCACTGACGGCGACTGGACTGCTGAAGCACTAGCCCTTTGAGTTAAAGGAGCGCGACGCCATGGCGTTTCATCTGCGCGCGGCAACCGATCAAGACCGTGCGTTCGCCCGAAGCCTGACCTACCAAGCGATGAACCGCTATTACCTGCAATATGGTTTGGTGTGGTCAAACGAGGGCTTCGACAGGGCCTGGGCCGGGCGCGAAAGCTGGCTGGTGTATCGCGACGAAACCCTGCTGGGTTTCATTAGCCTGAGCCGGGATAACCAGGCGCTTTATATCCGCGAGCTGCATATGCTTGAAGGGTGTCGCGGGCAAGGCGCGGGCAGTTGGGTGCTGGAGCAAATGGCACTCAAGGCGCAAGCCTTGGGCGTGTTGCGCTTGACGGTGTTCAAGAACAACCCCGCCAGAAGGCTCTATCAACGCATGGGGCTGAGCATCGTCGGTGAAGAAGACTGCTTCTGGCGCATGGAGCGTGTCTGTCCGTCCAGCTAAAAGATGCGCGGCGGGCCAATAAGCGCATACTGCCTTAGGAGATGACTTCCTGATCGCTGTTTTGGCCATCGGCTTCAGAAAGGATGATCCCTTCTTTCATGCCCAGAAGGACCGCTACCTTATGGGCTTCCCCACGCCGTCCCTTTTTGCGCCCAGCGAGCACTTGATAGGTGGTTGCCGGATCTACGCCATGTTCACGGGCGAACGCTTGGACCGACTTTCCCTGGTGTTCCAGCCATGCCTTGGCTTGTGCGGCAGTACGGATTCCGTGCATAGTTCAAAACCGTTCAAGTTTGTTTAACAAAGAGATGAGTGTGTCACCTCTTGGGGTGTGCCAAACAGGATCATACATCCAAATGAGTGGAATCGGTTTACGTTTGCGGCAAGAAAGAGAGCGACTGGGCCTGTCGCAAAAAGTGTTTGGTGAAATAGGAGGCGTCGAAGCTAACGCACAAGGCAAATACGAAAACGGAGGTCGAGCGCCCAAGGCCGACTATTTGTCTCGTGTGGCCGAGAAGGGAGTGGATATCCTGTATGTGTTGACTGGAAATGCCATGCCAATTCAGCTTGAGCATCTGAGCCAGATTGAAGAGAAAGTGCTGGGTGATTACCGGGCTATGTTCAAGGAAGACCAGGATGCAATCCGCCGCCTGACGTCGACGCTGGCCGAGCATTCCACTTCGCTCAATGGAAAAGCTAAGCCTCAACCGCAAGAATCCTGACCTTTGGCCCAGTAAATTGGGCCATCCGCAGCTTGGCGGACGAACGCTGTGTACCCAAACTCTATATATATGACGCTTGTCGCTAGGTCTGCACGTTGGTTTTTTGCTAAGGTGTTCAGCAACCTATAAGACCATATCGCGAGGTGTCTGCTTGATTAGGGTGCTAGTAGTCGATGACCATGATCTCGTTCGTACAGGCATTACACGAATGCTGGCTGACATCGACGGCCTGCAAGTAGTCGGCCAGGCTGAGTCGGGGGAGGAATCCCTGATCAAAGCCCGGGAGTTGAAACCCGATGTGGTTTTGATGGACGTCAAGATGCCTGGGATCGGCGGTCTTGGCGCCACTACCAAATTGTTGCGTAGCCACCCGGACATCAAAGTCGTGGTGGTGACGGTGTGCGAGGAGGACCCGTTTCCGACTCGCCTTTTGCAGGCCGGTGCCGCCGGCTATCTCACCAAAGGCGCGGGCCTGGCAGAGATGGTGCAAGCCATTCGCCTGGTGTTTGCCGGCCAGCGGTATATCAGCCCGCAGATTGCCCAGCAGTTGGCTATCAAGTCTTTCCAGCCCACCAGCGACTCACCGTTTGATGCGCTGTCGGAGCGGGAAATCCAGATCGCCTTGATGATTGTCGGCTGCCAGAAAGTGCAGTCGATCTCTGACAAGCTGTGCCTGTCGCCCAAAACCGTCAATACCTACCGCTATCGCATCTTCGAGAAGCTCGCCATCAGCAGTGATGTTGAATTGACCCTGCTCGCGGTGCGCCACGGCATGGTGGACGCCAGCGCCTGACATGACCACACCGTTTGATCCGAGTGCCTTTCTTTCAACCTGCAGTGGCCGCCCTGGCGTGTACCGCATGTTCGACAGCGAGGCACGCCTGCTTTATGTGGGCAAAGCCAAGAACCTTAAGAGCCGCTTGGCGAGCTACTTTCGCAAGACCGGCCTGGCACCGAAGACCGCCGCCCTGGTGGGGCGCATTGCCCAGGTCGAAACCACCATTACCGCCAATGAGACTGAAGCGCTGCTGCTTGAGCAGACGCTGATCAAGGAATGGCGGCCGCCCTACAACATCCTGCTGCGTGATGATAAATCCTACCCTTACGTGTATTTATCCGACGGTGATTTCCCACGGTTGAGCATTCACCGTGGAGCGAAGAAGCAGAAGGGCAAGTATTTCGGGCCTTACCCCAGTGCCGGTGCTATCCGTGAGAGCCTGAGCCTGCTGCAAAAGACCTTCTTCGTGCGCCAGTGCGAAGACAGCTTCTACAAGAACCGTACGCGGCCCTGCCTGCAATATCAGATCAAACGCTGCAAGGCGCCCTGTGTGGGGTTGGTTGAGCCGGCCGAGTATGCCGAGGACGTGCGGCATTCGGTGATGTTCCTTGAGGGGCGCAGCAACGCCCTGACCGATGAGCTGTCCGGCGCCATGGAGCAGGCCGCCAGCACCCTGGATTTCGAGCGTGCGGCCGAGTTGCGCGACCAGATCTCCTTGCTGCGCCGCGTCCAGGACCAGCAGAGCATGGAAGGGGGCACGGGCGACGTCGATGTAATCGCCGCTTTCGTCAACCCCGGCGGCGCCTGTGTGCACCTGATCAGCGTGCGTGGCGGGCGGGTGCTGGGCAGCAAGAACTTCTTCCCACAGACCGGCATCGATGAGGAAGTGGCTGAGGTCATGGCTGCGTTCCTGGGCCAATATTATGTCAGCAGCCCTGAACGCGACCTGCCGTCGGAACTGATCGTCAACGTGGTGCATGAAGACTTCCCGACCTTGATTGAGGCAATCCACGAGCTGCGTGGCCGCGAGTTGGACATCAGCCACCGCGTACGCGGCACCCGTGCGCGCTGGCAGCAATTGGCGGTGACCAACGCCGAACAGGCGCTGGGCGCACGCCTGGCCAATCGACAGCACGTCGCTGCGCGTTTTGACGCCTTGGCGCAAGTCCTCAACCTGGACGAGCCGCCCCAACGGCTGGAGTGCTACGACATCAGCCACTCCAGCGGCGAGGCAACCGTGGCCTCCTGCGTGGTGTTCGGGCCGGAAGGGCCGATCAAATCCGATTACCGGCGCTACAATATTGAAGGCGTCACCGCTGGCGATGACTACGCCGCCATGCATCAGGCCCTCATGCGGCGTTTCAGCAAGTTGAAGGACGGGGAGGGCAAGTTGCCCGATATCCTGCTGGTGGACGGCGGCAAGGGCCAGTTGTCCATGGCCCGTGACGTGCTCAACGAGCTGGCCGTGCCCGACCTGATCCTGCTCGGCGTGGCCAAGGGCGCTACGCGCAAGGCGGGTTTCGAAACGTTGTACTTGAATGATGCCGCCCATGAGTTCACTTTGAAGGGCGACTCACCCGCACTTCACCTGATTCAACAGATCCGTGACGAAGCCCACCGTTTTGCCATTACCGGGCACCGTGCCCGTCGCGGCAAAACCCGGCGAACCTCAACCCTGGAAGGGGTGGCAGGGGTCGGCCCGACACGGCGTCGCGACCTGCTTAAACATTTTGGTGGCTTGCAGGAGCTATCCCGTGCCAGCATTGACGAAATAGCCAAAGCACCCGGTATCAGTAAAAAGCTCGCTGAGCTGATTTATGCAAACCTGCACAGCGAATAGAATGCCTTCTCACCTCGTAGCCAGTTGTGCCGATGAATATCCCTAATCTGATCACCGTTCTACGCGTCCTGCTTATTCCGATTTTCATTCTGTTGTTTTATTTGCCGTACGAATGGAGCTATGCCGCATCCAGTTCGGTGTTCGCTTTTGCCGCTGCCACCGACTGGCTCGATGGTTACCTGGCACGCCGCCTGGAGCAAAGCACACCCTTCGGCGCGTTCCTGGACCCGGTGGCCGATAAACTCATGGTCGCTGTCGCCTTGGTCCTGCTGGTGCAGGAGCACGGCAACCTGTGGCTGACGTTACCGGCCGCCGTCATCATTGGCCGCGAAATCGTCGTCTCGGCCCTGCGCGAATGGATGGCCGAAATCGGTGCCCGCGCCCACGTCGCCGTTTCCAACATGGGCAAGTGGAAAACCGCGGCGCAGATGCTCGCACTGGTCATCCTGCTGGCCAACCCGTCGGACTTTTCCTTCTGGGTCCTTATTGGCTATGCCTTGCTGCTGATCGCCGCCGGCCTGACGTTGTGGTCCATGCTCCAATATTTGCGCGCTGCCTGGCCGCATCTGCGCACCACCGTTGAAAAGAAATAAAACTTTTTTGAATCAAGGGGTTGACGGGTTCTGAGATTTCTATAGAATGCGCATCACCAAGCGGGAATAGCTCAGTTGGTAGAGCACGACCTTGCCAAGGTCGGGGTCGCGAGTTCGAGTCTCGTTTCCCGCTCCAAGCATTAATGAAAAAGCCACTCTAACGAGTGGCTTTTTTTTGCCTGCGATTTAGGGAATAGACGCTTCGGCGTCTTTTTTCGTTTGTGCAAAAAATACAGGAATGAATCCAGGTCGCCATCGTCGTGCACCACGGGTGAGGGTGGAATATCGGGGGGGGGCCTCTCACTGCAGCAGTCGTAATGTTTCAAACAGTTCCCGGTCCTCCTTCTTAGCCGAGCGGGCATGACGCCGAATGACGTGCAGCAGGCAATCGGTGAAGCATTGCGCCGGATTGCTCAGTGCAACGTTTCGGCGTGTCACGATGCTCAACTGGCGCGGTTCGAACTGCTCAGTCAGGTGCAGGGAAACCAATCGACCGAGGAAGGGCGGGGCAATACTGACGATAGACGGCCCCCAGGTGCACATGTCGGCCCGCTCGACCATCATCTGCAGGATCGCCAGCGAGTGGGCACGGACGATGCGGTTTTCGTCGATCTGCGCACCGTGTTGCCAGAACAACTCCTGCATCAGGCCGTCGTGCCCGTCCGGGGCGTAGTTCAGCGTCCAGTTTTCCTCCAGCAGTTCATGGATCGAGCGCGCACCTTGTCGTGCGTGGCCTTGGCGGACCAGCACCGACGTCTGGTAATCGAGCAGTGTTTCGCAGGCAAACTCCTGGGTCGATTGCGCCGGGTGAAGCTGGCCGATTGCAAAGTCCATGCTGCCATCGCGCAGCAGCGGTTGGGCCACGGCCATCAGGCTTTCGAATAATTCCAGGCGGATGTGTGGCATGCGTTCGCGAAAAACCAGGACCACTTCGGGCAGGAACGTCAGGGCGATCCAGGGCGTGATCCCGACACAGAGCCGGCCCTGAGCTTTGCCCCGCAGGTGGTCGAGCTCAGCCTGCGCGTATTCCAGTTGTTTGATGACCAGTCGGGCGTGGGTCAACAGCACTTTGCCGTATTCGGTGAAGTTCAGGCCGCTGGCGTTTCGGGTGAACAGCGGGAGTTGCTGGCTGGTTTCCAGTTCCCGCAGCGCTTTGGTCACGGCGGCCTGGGAAATCCCCAGTGAACGGGCGGCGGCACGAATGCTGCCGGTTTCGGCGCTGGCAATCAGCGCTTGTAATTGATGCAGTTTCATCTGCTCGCCCTGGTGACAACTAAGGGTTGTCATCATAACCAAACTGCGTCTCCCCAGCCCAGAGCCCGTTCCCTAAGATCCATCCCAACCACCGCTCAGCTCTTGTCGAAGGGGAACAACAATGAATGCCGGCCATGTCCTGCCAGGTATTGCAGCGCTGCAAGATGAAATGATTGCGTTGCGCCACAGCTTTCACGCCCATCCCGAACTGGGGTTTGAAGAGTTCGCCACCAGCGAGCGCGTTGCCGCGTGTTTGGCCAGTTGGGGTTTCGAGGTCAGTACGGGGGTCGGCAAGACCGGTGTCGTGGGTACCCTGAAAAATGGAGAGGGCCGATCCATCGGCCTGCGTGCCGACATGGATGCACTGCCGATTCAGGAAACCACTGGCTTGCCCTATGCCAGCCGTGTCGACGGCGTCATGCATGCCTGTGGCCACGACGGCCATACGGCAACCCTGTTGGCTGCCGCCAGGCATCTGGCGCAGACCCGGGCTTTCAACGGCACGTTGCAGCTGATTTTCCAGCCGGCTGAAGAGGGGCTGGGCGGCGCGAGAAAAATGCTTGAAGACGGACTGCTTGAGCGCTTCCCGTGTGATGCGATCTTCGCCCTGCATAACGTGCCGGGCTACCCCGTTGGGCACCTGGGGTTCTACAGCGGGCCGTTCATGGCCTCTGCCGATACCGTGACGATCACCATCATCGGCACCGGTGGCCATGGTGCGGTGCCGCACAAAGCGGTCGACCCGGTGGTGGTGTGCTCCTCGATCGTGATTGCCCTGCAAAGCATCGTCTCGCGCAACGTCAACCCGCAGGATGTGGCGATTATCACCGTGGGCTCCATCCATGCCGGAAGTGCCTCGAATGTCATCCCCTCCAGTGCAAGCATGAGCTTGAGTGTACGGGCATTGACCCCCGAGATTCGCCAGTTGCTCGAAGTCAGGATTACCCAGCTGGTCAACGGTCAGGCCGCGAGTTTCGGGGCCCGGGCCGAGATCGACTATCAGCATTGTCATCCGGTGTTGATCAACCATCCTGGGGCCACCGCATTTGCCCGGGAAGTTGCCCACGAGTGGCTGGGCGAGGAGCACCTGATCACCAACCTGCGACCCTTCACCGCCAGTGAGGATTTTGCCTTCATCCTCGAAAAATGCCCCGGCAGCTACCTCGTGATCGGCAATGGCGATGGCGAAAGCGGCTGCCTGCTGCACAACCCCGGCTACGACTTCAATGATGCTTGCCTGCCAATTGGCGCGAGTTATTGGGTCAAACTGGTCGAAAGCTTTCTGCGTTGTTGAGAGGCAGAAGGGTCGAGCGCCGGTCTGTACAAATATCGTCTGCAGCCTGAAGAGGAATAATAAAAATGAACAAGATAATTGCGGCTGTTTCGTTGGTGTGCTTGACGGCATCGAGCCTGTCCGGCGCGGCCGACTGGTCCGGTAAAGTCTTGAAGCTGGGTGTCGACCCGACGTACCCGCCGCTGGAATACAAAAACCGAGACGGCACGCTGACCGGCTTCGGGGTCGACATCGCCGAGGCGCTGTGTGCCGAGCTCAAGGCCCGTTGTGTATGGGTTGAAAGCAGCTGGGACGGGATGATCCCCGCGCTGTTGGCGCGCAAGTTCGACGCGGTGGCGTCTTCGATGACCGTGACGCCAAAACGCCTGGAGACGATTGCGTTTACCGACAAAGTTTCCAACGCGCCGACGCGGCTGGTAGCCAAGCGCGGGTCGGGCCTGTTGCCGACCCTCGAGTCACTCAAGGGCAAGCGCATTGGCGTTGAGCAAGGCTCGACCCAGGAGGCGTATGCCAAAGCGCTCTGGGGCTCCAAGGGGGTGGACGTTCTGTCCTATCAGAACCAGGACCTGGTGTACGCCGATCTGGTGGTGGGGCGACTCGATGCCTCGCTGCAGGGAGCCATACAGGCCAGTTATGGCTTCCTGGGTACGCCGTCGGGCAAGGACTATGAGTTTGCCGGCGCGACCCTGGATGATCCGGGCTTTTTCGGTGTCGGTGACGGCATCGGCTTACGCAAGAGCGATGTCGAGTTACGCGAGGACCTGAACCAGGCACTGGCGACCATTCGGGCTAACGGCACTTATGCGCGGATCAACAAAAAGTACTTTGACTTCGACGTCTACGGCGCCCAATAACGCCGTGTTGCGACGATGAGCAGGGCGGTCGAACAGGCCGTTCTGCTTCAGCATCCCCTTCACCTCATCCTAATAAGAACAAGGAGAGTGAAATGTTTTTGGAAGGCTTTGGCCCGCAAATCCTGCTGGGCACCTTGGTCACGATCAAGCTGGCGCTGTGGTCGTTCTTGATCGCGGTCCTGGCAGGACTGATCGGTGCCAGTTCCAAGTTGTCCTCCTCCCGGCTGTTGCGGACGTTGGCTACCGGCTACACCACGGTGATCCGCAGCATGCCGGACCTGGTGCTCATGCTGTTGCTGTTTTTCAGCCTGCAGATGCTGCTCAACCGGCTGACTGACTGGCTGGGTGTCGGCCAGGTGGACATCGATCCCTTTCTGGCCGGTGTCGTGACCTTGTCCTTTATTTACGGGGCGTACTTTACCGAGACGTTTCGCGGTGCCTTCCAGGCCGTACCGGTGGGCCAGTTAGAAGCGGCGCGCGCCTACGGCATGAGCCGGGGGAAGACCTTTCGCAAGGTGCTGTTCCCGCAAATGCTGCGGCATGCGTTACCGGGTATTGGCAACAACTGGCAGGTGTTGATCAAGTCCACGGCGCTGGTGTCTATCATCGGCCTGACCGATGTGGTCAAGGCCACCCAGGACGCCGGGAAGGGCTCGATGCAGTTCTTTTACTTCACGCTGGTGGGTGGGCTGATTTACCTGGCCATCACCACCGTGTCCAACGGGGTGTTGTGGTGGCTTGAGCACCGTTACTCGGTGGGTGTTCGGAAGGCTGCGTTATGACCAGTATTTTAGACACCTATTGGCAGGCGTACCTGTGGCGTGACGGCGCTCAGTTTTCCGGGTTGGCGGTGACCTTGTGGTTGCTGATCCTGGCAGTGGTGAGCGGTTTCTTGTTGGCGGTGCCGTTGTCGGTTGCCCGCGTCAGCCGCAATCCGCTGCTGCGTTTACCTGTGTGGTGCTACACCTACGTATTTCGCGGTACCCCGTTGTACATCCAGCTGCTGTTCTTTTACACCGGGGTCTACAGCCTGCAGGTGGTTCGGTCCCAGGACTTTCTCAACGCCTTTTTTCGTGACGGCTTCAACTGTACGGTATTGGCGTTCGGGCTCAACACCTGTGCCTATATGACCGAGATTTTTGCCGGCTCGATCAGGGCCACGCCCTACGGCGATATCGAGGCCGCCCGTGCCTATGGGATGAGCCGGTTCAATCTTTATCGGCGGATCATCCTGCCGTCGGCACTACGCCGGGCCCTGCCGTTTTTCAGCAATGAAGTGATTCTGATGCTGCATTCCACCTCGGTGGCGTTTGCCGCCACGGTCCCTGACTTATTGAAGGTTGCCCGAGACGTCAACTCGGCGACCTACGCCTCGTTCACCGCGTTTGGCATTGCCGGTGTGCTGTATGCCGCCAGCGCGTATTGCCTGATCTGGCTGTTCCGGCGCGGCGAACTACGTTGGCTGGGCTACCTCACCCCTCGCACGCACTGACCTATCGGACTTGCTCGAATGTATAAATTGATCGTTGAAGATATTCATAAAAGCTACGGCAGCCACGAAGTGCTCAAGGGTGTTTCGCTCAAGGCCAAGGCCGGTGATGTGATCTGCCTGATCGGCTCCTCAGGGTCCGGGAAAAGTACTTTCTTGCGCTGCATCAATCATTTGGAACAACCCTCGGCGGGGCGGATTATCGTCTCTTCGCAAGAGCTGCTCACCCGCAAAAATTCACAGGGCGACTTGTGTGCGGTGGATCCCAGGCAATTGCAGGTGGTACGCAGCCAATTGTCGATGGTGTTTCAGCACTTCAATCTGTGGAACCACATGACGGTGCTGGAAAACCTCATCGAATGCCCGATGAGCGTGCTGGGCCTGAGTCGCTCGCAAGCGTTGGAGCGTGCGCGCCATTATCTCGCCAAGGTTAACTTGCCTACACAGGTCGAGGCCCGGTATCCGGTTCATCTGTCCGGCGGCCAGCAACAGCGCGTTGCTATTGCCCGTGCGCTGGCCATGGAGCCCCAGGTGATGTTGTTCGATGAACCCACCTCTGCCCTCGATCCCGAACTGGTGGGCGAGGTCCTCAAGGTGATGCAGCAGCTTGCCGAAGAGGGGCGCACGATGGTGGTTGTCACCCATGAAATGGCCTTTGCCCGGCAGGTGTCGAACCACGTTATGTTTTTGCATCAGGGCCGCGTGGAAGAGCAGGGGCCACCGGGCGTGGTACTGGAACAGCCCCGCAGCGAGCGATTGCAGCAGTTTTTGGCCAGGGGGATTCAGTAGATACCGTTGGCAGCGGGTTTTACCTTTGCCTACGGTGGCATTGGCAAAAACCCGATAGGCGCATTTTTTCTGATGCAACCCTGGCGTGATCCGGTGGAGGTGAGGTCCGCCGCCTGATTAGTGGCATAATGCCTGCTTTCTGTTTCAGCGGATGCATGGACGCCATGATCAAAACCCTCACCCTTCTCGTGTTTTTCACGGCCATCATGGGCTGCCAGAGCCTGATCCGGCCTGCCGACTACGACGCCCCACTGGTGGGCCTGCGATGCATGTGGGTCGGCGGCCAGCAGCCGTTTGAGCGGGAGAACCTGCGTTACATCGAGCGCTACGCTGATTATGGAAATGCCACGTGCAAGGCCGCGCTGGGCAAGCTGTATCAGGAAGGGGGATACGGCGTCGATCAAGACTTCAGCAGGGCCCACGCGCTGTTCGTCGAGGCGGCCAAGCTGGACGCGGTCTTCAATGTTCTGTTGGGGCAGATGGCCGAGCGCGGTGAAGGTGAGCCGATGGACTATGTCGCGGCGCGCGCGTTCTATCGCCTCTCGGGCAAGAACGCTGCGTTGCCGCTGGGGCGATTGATGGAGGAGGGCAAGGGCGGCCCGCAGGATTTGCCCGGCGCACTGGCCCTGTATCTGGGCGCGGTCACATATTGTCGCGACGATGCCTGGAAGGCGATGGACCGTTTGCGCCGTGCCGGGCAGCCGCTCAGTGAAGCTCAGGCGCAGCGTTATCAGCAGCTCTGGCTGACAGGTTTTGTCAGGCTACAGGCACGTCGTATGGCGGTAGGCGAGGTGTTCGAAGCCGTCAATGCCACGGGTGAAGCCAAGCACGTGACGTTGTCGTACCGCTTCAAGTCGGACAGCGGTGTACCTCAGGTGACGCTTTTCAAGGGGTCGGGCAATGCCAATGTGGATCAGTGGGTCATGAGGGCAGCGGCGCGGGTCACCCTGGGGGATTGCGCGCCCCTGACGGATAGCTCGGGCGAGATAGAGATCAAGGCGCCGCTGGTTTTCTCACCGCAAGACACACAACACAAGCCCTACCTGGACCGGATCTGCGGCAGGAAACCGTGTGCCTGATTGGGCCGCGAGTACAGTAAGCCCGTGACTTCGCCGGGCTGGTCTAAAGGGCATCTTTTAAAGGCGCTGGAAATACAGTGTGCTAGAAGAGGGCCAGCGTTTATGTGTGGAAAAAACCAATCTCTGTACGGGGGTGTTCGCAACGCTTCTAGTGTGTTCAGCGGATGTTCAGGTTTGTAATTAAACCGCTCGGCTTGAGCAAGTTTTGCGGTGCATTTTTTAACAACTCTTCACGCTTTTGGTCTGGATGGCCCGAAAAGCGGAATGCTAGCCTGCGAACTTTTAAGGGTAGCAGGGCCACATGAAAATGCTCAGGGAAATGGCCGTAAAAAAGCCATGCTCATTTATCTTTATAATCACCTTACTGATATTGGCCGTGCTGCAATACAAGCCGGCCGTGCTCAATTACACCACGCGCTTTGTCGATTTTGCCGAGTACATGCTCCAGCACGGGGTGACACTGTTTCCCATTGCCGATGATCTGCAGCCTTATCCCGATTATACGGTGCTCAATACGCTGCTTGTTTATCTGGTTTCTTTGCCGTTTGGCCGTGTATCTGTTCTTTCGATGGGGTTTCCCTTTTGTGTTGCCGCCGCCTTGATGCTGGTGTTCATTTACAAACTCGGCGCATTGCATGAGAAAAGGTGGGGGGCCTATGGTGTTGTGTTTGCACTCTTCACCTGGTCATTCCTGGACGGTGTGAACTCCTTGGCGCTGGATGTCTACCCTGCGCTTTTTACGGTGATGTGTTTTTACCTGGCCTATGCCGCAGAGGTGCACCAACAACGTTATCGGTTGCTGCTGGTGCTTGCTGGCCTTGCGCTTGGCTTTGCCTTTCGCGGCCCTATTGGTCTGATCGGCCCCGCCAGTGTGGTCGCCTCTTATTATTTCCTGAGCAAGCAATGGCGCATGCTGGTGGTGTTCTGTTTACTGGCGGGCGTGGTTCTGGCCACCGGTATTACAGTGCTGGCAGGGGCGGCCTACGTACAAGGTGGGGAGGCTTTTCTACGCGAGGTATTGATCATGCAAGGGCTGGGGCGGTTTTCCAGTGATCACGCGCCGCGCTACTACTTCTATTTTTCTGCAGGGTTGCTGACCTATGGGGTCACCGCTTTTATTGCTGTGAGCGTTATCTTCAAGAAGGGCAAGTACTTTTTTGAACGCTCGCCTCATCCGGCCACGAACATGCTCTTGTATCTCACGGGCTGGGTGCTTGTGGTGATCGTGCTGTTCACCCTCCCAAGCTCGAAGAAAGCGCGTTACATCCTTTCAATCACGCCCGCGATTTCCTTATTGGCGGCCTATATTTTCGTCGACCGGCGCCGGCTCTTTGCACGAACCCGAGACACGCTGCTGAAGTTTTGCCTGAACCTGCCAGTGGGTGGCCTGGTAATGTTACTGCTCGCCTTTATTTATAGTCTGTATGCGGTGGTGCCTCTGCAGCCTAACTATCTCGGTGCGTCCATGGGCCTGATTACCCTTGTAGCCGTTCGGCCTTGGATGGCGTCACGTCTCTGCGGGCATCCACATCGGGAGTTTGTGATTTTCTGTTTTGGTGCTGGCGCTTTCCTCCTATTGGATATGTTCTTCTTTAACGCTGTTACTTACCACCTGGAGTTGGCCAATGAACCGACACCCAAGTCCCTGCCTTATTGGTTTTGGTGAGGTGTGCGGTCAGAAGGGGGAACTACAACCCTGATGCTATGGATTAGCTCAAAGCCAGGGACGCGAGGCAGACGGCTTTGCAGCTGGGGTGCCGACAGTGGCTTCGGGCGCGGTCACCGAGCTGGATCGAAAGGCAGGGGACTCATTGATGTGAGGACGGCCGAAGGGCCGTATGCCTGCCGCGCTTGAAGAGCCCAGCGGCAGCGATGTTGAGTAGCCGACGGAAATTCGGACAGTGCGCGTGGCTGGGGGCAGGGCATGCAGCCGCATGCCGCAATCCCCGGCTCATGGCCTGCATCTGCCTGACAGTCGCATCGATCTCATCGGCTTTGGCCGTCAGTACGGCTCTATCCACATCGGCCTGACCATTGGGGAGCAGCATGGCCTGTATCTCGTCCAGCGAGAGGCCGCCTGCCTGTCCGAGTGCGATAACCGCCAATTGCTCAACCACCGCCGCTGCAAACTGGCGGCGAGCACCCGGTGGGCTGATGGATGTGATCAAGCCTTTCTTCTCATAAAAACGCAACGTGTGGGCAGGGACTCCCGTGCGTTTGACGACCTCAGTGATATCCATTGGCAGACCATTGACTTGAAGTTGACTTCAACTTCTATGATGCCTGCGCACGATGAATGGGTCCATGAATAAGAGGTCGTTATGGCATTGCTGGAAGTGGTTGCACAGGTGGTTTTGTTGGGGGCGGGGGCAACCGTCGTGATGGATGCGTGGATGTTGCTGATGAAGGCCCTTGGCGTGCCCACGCTGAATATCGCGTTGGTGGGACGTTGGGTCGGTCATGCATGCCAGGGGCGGTTCGCACATTCCAGCATTGGACAGGCGATGCCCGTTCGAGGCGAAGTGGCCCTGGGCTGGATAGCGCACTACGTTACCGGTGTCGTTTTCGCGATATTGCTGGTCTGGATGGAAGGTGTTGCCTGGCTGCAGGCCCCCACCTTCCTGCCGGCACTCGTGTTGGGTGTGGTCACAGTGGCAGTCCCGCTTTTGGTGATACAGCCTGCCATGGGGGTGGGATTTGCATCCTCCAAGACACCGACGCCAGGCAAGAATTGCCTGCGCAGTTTAATGAGTCATGGCGTCTTTGGCGTGGGCCTCTACTTGGCCGCGCTGGCCATTACCTGGGCCTGGCACTAACAGGCGCGACACTTAAAGCACATGCGAAGCCTCTACGCGCGCCGTCGCCAATGGTGGTCGGCGAAGGGTAGGGGTATGGCATACTCCCCGGCCTCACTCAACGATTGCCTCTTCATGATTCGCGACTTACAAAGCGTCGACCTAGAGTCCGTATTGGATATTTGGTTACGAGCGTCGATCCAAGCGCATCACTTCATAGCCCCTGAGTTTTGGCGCACCCAACTTGACGCTATGCGTGAGGTGTACCTACCCAGCGCCATGTCTCGAGTGTTTGAGGTAGATGGGGTGATAGTAGGATTTTCCTCTGTGTATGGAGAGACGCTGGCGGCACTCTTCGTCTCGCCTGAGCATCAAGGGCGCGGTATAGGTACGCAGCTTCTGGTGGATGCCATGACCTCTAAATCAATTCTAGAGCTGTCTGTGTACTCAGCGAATGCACCGAGTATTCATTTTTATGAGCATCAGGGCTTTACAGTGCTCAATGAACAACTGGACGAGCACACCGGCCACCTTGAGAAGGTGATGCGCTGGGAGGCTTAGTTAGCCTCTGAGTGTTGCCGACCTCTCATGGTTGACTGGATTCGCAAGATTGAGCTTGCCTTGAATACTTGCAGGTGAGCTGTCGTTGCGTACTCTGTAATATCGCATGGTTTATTTGTAACAAATGAATTCGTTTTTAATCAAGCCGTTTGCCCCCGATACAGAGGACAAATAGGGCGAACAGTGAAAAAAACAATCGCCTTGTTACTCGCCCTCTTTCTTTTCGCTTTGCGAGCATGAAGACCCGCCCTGGCAGCCTCTATCTCTCATGCTCTCGGTCAACTAACGATGTTCACCGCCGCCTGATGATTAAAACAGTCAACCCCTGGCCCTTGACAGTGTTTTGAAGAGCGCCTGATCACTAACTAATAATTAAATTAGACACCAACTTACAGGCCATGCCAGTTTCATCCTGCCTCCAATGAAGGGCGCGCCGGTTCTTTTCGAAGGAGCAGCGTCGTCTATTGGGTTTTTTTCAGCGGTTAACAAGGATGTCTATGTCAAAGCTAAAAGAGAAAGTGCTTTCTTCTGTCGGCCAGAGCAGCAAGGCCCATGATCAGGTCGACAGTTTCATCCATGGGTATGATCGCGGTGGGGTCGACCTGGTGAACGGCAAGCCTTCGTTCACCGCCGATCAGGCCGCAGACGAATTGCTGCGCAAAGGCGCGAGCTGGCATGACCAGAACGGCGACGGAAAAATCAGCCTCAGCTATACATTCCTGACCTCCAAGCCCGCAGATTTCAACCCGGCCCTGGGTACGTTCAGTGAGTTCAATGCACTGCAAAAAGCTCAGGCAGTACTCGCCCTGCAGTCCTGGGCTGATGTGGCCAATGTCACCTTCACCGACGCCCCAGGGGGGGTCGATGGTCAGCTGACGTTTGGCAACTACAGCGGCTTTGCCGGCGGCGCCGCCTTCGCCTACTTGCCAACCGGTGGTTCACGTGACGGCCAGTCCTGGTACATGGTCAATGACCAATATCAGACCAACACCACCCCGGACAACGGCAACTACGGCCGGCAGACCCTGACCCACGAAATCGGTCATTCCCTGGGCCTGTCCCATCCCGGCAACTACAACGCCGGTAACGGCAGCCCGACGTATAACGATGTCACGTATGCCGAGGACACGCGTGGCTATAGCCTCATGAGTTACTGGAGTGAAAGTAATACCCAGCAGAACTTCAGTGGTGCGTATTCGTCTGCCCCGTTGATGGACGATATCGTGGCAATCCAGAAGCTCTACGGGGCCAACCTGGATACCCGCGACGGCAACACCGTCTACGGTTTCAATTCGAACACCGAGCGTGATTTCTACACGGCGAACACCTCCAGCGACAAGCTGGTGTTCTCGGTGTGGGACGGCGGCGGTAACGACACCCTGGACTTTTCCGGTTTCAGCCAGAACCAGAAAATCAACCTCAATGCGGGTTCGTTTTCCGACGTGGGTGGTCTGGTGGGTAACGTGTCTATTGCTCATGGGGTGACGCTGGAAAATGCCATCGGGGGGGCGGGTGACGATCTATTGATTGGCAATGCGGCTGCCAACGTCCTCGAAGGCGGTGCCGGGAACGACATCATCTACGGTGGCGGCGGTGGGGATACCTTATGGGGTGGCGCCGGTGCCGATACCTTCGTGTTCGGCCAGGCCAGCGACTCGACGATGGCCGCGCCGGCCTGGATCATGGACTTCACCAGTGGGCAGGACAAAATCGACCTGTCAGGCATTGCCGCGTTCGCCTCAGCCGGCGCGACGCTGAACTTCGTGACGGGTTTCACCGGGCATGCCGGCGACGCCATCCTGACCTACTTCCAGGAGACCAACCAGACCAGCCTGATGGTCGACCTCACCGGCCGTGGCCTGGTGGATTTTGCGGTCGGCACGGTTGGGCAGGCCGCGACGACCGACATCATCGCCTGAGCCAAACCGTCAATAGGCACAAAAAAAGCGAAGCCAGATAACGGGCTTCGCTTTTTGCCTTTCATGCCAACGCCATCGCTTGTGTTGTGACATCAGGGCATAGGTATCTACACAACTTTTGAAGGCCGTCATATTCCCCTGTGGCGAGCGGGCTTGTCCCGCGTTGGGCTGCGCAGCAGCCCCCAAAACTGTCTCTGCGCAGTATCGGGTACACCGCATTCGTCCTTCTT
>NZ_JALJFG010000036.1 GCF_023242475.1 Pseudomonas sp. MWU15-20650
CTAATGCCCGTCAGTTAAGAAGGCGCGCTGTACTGTGGCGAGGGAGCGCGCGAAGCGGCCCCGCTCTTTGTTGACAAAGAATGGGACTGCTACGCAGTCCAACGGGAGCAAGCTCCCTCGCCACAGCGCTTAAAAGCCGCCCACTCACACAGGAATTCAACCCGCCTTGAGTTCCTTGTGTGGCATGGAGCACGCTTCATCCAAAAACTTCACCACCGTTCCCATGCACGCTTGGCGTTCTTCCACATGGGGCATATGGCTGGAGTCTTCAAACAGCGCCCAGCGCACGTCCGCGATCTCATCCAGGAACGGCTTGACCACCAACGGTGTGGCCTCGTCATGACGGCCGGAAATCACCAGGGTCGGTACCTTGATCGCCGACAATCGGCCGATCACATTCCAGTCTTTCAAGCTGCCGATCACGTGGAATTCGGTCGGGCCGCTCATGGCGTGGTACACCGTCGGGTCAGAATCGACCTGGGCGAAGGTGCGCGCCACTTCCTCCGGCCACGGGTTGACCCGGCATACGTGCTGGTCATAGAAAATCCGCGAGGCGCCAAGGTATTCCGGGTCTTGATACGTGCCGGCCTGTTCGTGCTTGAGCAGGGTTTCGTGCACACCTTCCGGCAGCAGTTTGCGCAGGCGGTTGGCCTCGCTGACCCAGGTGCGCATGCACGTCGGCGAGTTGGCGGGAATGAACGCGCGCAGGCCCTTGGGCTGCAGGATCGCATGCTCGCTGCCGAGCATGCCGCCCCAGGATTGGCCGAGGATCGCGTAGTTGTCGCTGATTTGCAGGTGGTCCAGCAGGTTGTTCAGTTCTTCGAGGAACAGGCTGATGGTCCAGAATGAAGGGTCTTTCTCCGGCAGGTGCGTGGAGCGGCCATTACCCAGTTGGTCGTAGTGAATCACTGCGTGACCGCTGGCGGCAACGTCCTTGAAGGCATCGACGTAGTCGTGGGTGCAGCCGGGGCCGCCATGGATGATCACCAACGGTGTACGGCCGGTGGTCAGGTCGCCCGTAACGCGGTACCAGGTCTGATAGGCGCCAAAGGACGCATAGCCTTCGCGGACTTTTTCGATGAATTCCATTTCGTGCCCTGCTCTGAAAAAAGGATCAGGGACACAATAGTCTGCACAAGAAGTTTAGGTAACTAGCAAAACAGCTAGGTTTTGCCGACGGATCAGCCCTCCAGCAGGCGGTAATGGGTGGCACGTACGACCGCTTGCACGCGGTTCTTGGCCCCCAGTTTGTGCATGGCCGAGGCCAGGTGCAGGGTGACCACCGCCAGGGAACGGCTCAGTTGCGTGGCGATTTCGGCGGCGGTCAGGCCGTCGGCGGCCCATTTCAGGCACTCGCGTTCGCGTTTGGTCAGGTGAATATGTGGGTAGGTCCGCAGCTCTCTGCTGAACAGCGGGTAGGCCGCTTCCTGCAAGGCATGGGTGATGAGGCTGAAATCGGCCAACGTCTGCTGCGCGTCCTTCAATACCGTGCGCGCCTTGCCGGTACGCAGGCCCGTCAACGATGCGAAGCCTCCCCGGGGCAGGTGGATCGGCACGCTGACACCGCAGGTCAACTGCTGCTCATGCAGGTACGAAGACACCGGCGCGTGGCAAGGGTCGATGATCTTTTGCAGGGCGGTCTCGGTTTTCGCCTCGTAGGACCAGACAAAGGGTGACACCGTGCTCAGGGCCAGGTGTTGCACCGGGTCTATCTGGTAAAACCCTTCGCCGCACCATAAGGCTTGCCAGTCGGTCGGTGTGTTGCGCAATTGCAGCACCGAGGGTGTAATCAGTGCACCATTGAGGTCGATGGGCACCGGGGTGTAGTCATACACCAGTGCATCGAAACCCAATTGCTGGGCGAGGGTAAAGGTATTGTCCATCTGCTCGTCCAGGCTCCTGCCTGGTATGAGACGGTCATTGAAGGCGGTTAGCTTGGCCTGCATCCGTTCTGCTCCCGAATTCATTTGAATCTCGACTTGCGGCAAGTAGAATGCCACGCCCCGGCGAAGGACTGCCAGGCCAAACCTATAAGAAATACTAGGTTATGGACGCGCGGCATCCTCGGTAGTGTTGGCCTGATAAACGGCCGCTACCTGCCAGGCTGATACAACACAAGGAATGTATGCATGTGGCGTGAAATTGCCCCCGACCAGCAGTACAACGTGCAAGTCGATGGCCATAACCTCGTGGTCTACAGCTTTGGCGAAGGCGATGAGGTGCTGTTGTGTCTCAACGGTGGCCCGGGCTTGCCGTGTGACTACTTGCGCGACGCCCACGGCTGGCTCAAAATCCATAACCTGCGAGTGGTTGCATTCGACCAGCTTGGCACGGGCGCATCAGCCAGACCGACCGATGTTTCCCTGTGGGAAATCCGCCGTTATGTAGAAGAAGTCGAAACCGTGCGCCAAGCCCTGAACCTGGGCCGGGTGCATTTGCTTGGGCATTCCTGGGGCGGTTGGCTGGGCATCGAGTACGCGATCCATTATCCCGGTGCGCTGAAAAGCCTGATCCTCGAAAACACGGTCGGCGACATTCCCCATCTCTCTCAAGAACTCGAACGCCTGCGCGGTGCCCTCGGCAGCGAAACCGTGGCCATGATGCAGCGCCACGAAGCCATGGGGACCCTGGACCACCCGCAGTACCAGGCGGCCATCACCTTGCTCAACTATCGCCACGTGTGCCGCCTGGACGAGTGGCCGCAGCCGCTCAAGCGCTCCCTTGACGACTGGAACATGGGGCCCTACGAAACCATGCAGGGTCCCAATGAGTTCCTCTATACCGGCAACCTCAAGGACTGGAACCGCATCGCTGAAATGGCCGACTTCAAGATGCCGATCCTGATCACCACTGGCCAGCACGACGAACTGACGCCTGCCTGTGCCATGCGCATGAAGCTGGCAGCCAAGCAGGCTGAATTGCACGTGTTCCCCAACAGTAGCCATATGCCTTTTTATGAGGAGCCCCAGGCATACTTCCCGGTACTGCTGGACTTCCTCGCTCGCCACCGAGGCTGACGGATGAACCTGGCGCGTTACCGTTTTGTACTCTCCCGGCCGCTGCAATTGCTGCCGGTGCTGTTTGGCATCAGCCTGATCACCTTCGTGTTGGTGCGCTCGATTCCCGGCGACCCGGCCCGCGCGCTGCTCGGCTCGCGCAGCACGCCGGACGCCTTGTTGAAAATCCGCGCCCAGTACGGCCTCGACGAACCGTTGTGGCTGCAATATTTCTACTTCCTGAAGAACCTGCTCAGGGGCGACCTCGGCCAATCGCTACTGTACAAGGTCGATGCGCTGAAACTGATCGTCACCCGTATCGAACCGACGCTGGTGCTGGTACTGGGCAGTGTGGTGCTTGCGCTGCTGATTGCGGTGCCGCTGGCGACGTGGGCGGCGCGCAACAAAGGCGGCTGGGCGGACAACCTGATCCGTATATTCACCACGGTCGGCCTTGGGATGCCGGCGTTCTGGCTGGGGTTGATGCTGATCCTGCTGCTCAGCGTGCAATGGGGCTTGTTCCCGGTGTCCGGCTACGGGCGGACCTGGCTGGACAAGGCGCACCATATGGTCCTGCCGTGCTTGACCATCGCCCTGGCGCTGTCGGCGGTGCTGGTGCGCAACCTGCGGGCAAGCATGTTGATGGAATTGCAGGCTGACCATGTCACCGCCGCCCGCGCGCGAGGGCTATCGCAAGCGGCTGTGTTCCGTCGCCATGTACTGCCCAACTCCCTGGTGCCGGCGGTCAACCTGCTGGCGGTCAACATCGGCTGGCTGATCAGCGGCACGGTGGTCATCGAAAGCCTGTTTGCCATTCCGGGCATTGGCCAGTTGCTGGTGCGCGGCATTTTTACCCGGGACTACATGGTGGTGCAGGGCGTGGCGATGGTGCTGGCCTGTGCGACGGTGGTGGTTAACTTTGTGGCGGACGTGGTCACGGTTGCCCTCGACCCCCGGGTGAAGATGCAATGAGCAGCCGCCCACTGATTGCTCCCTGGCGTTTGCGCCTGCCTTTGGGCTTTCGCAATGGCCGGTTCACCGCCGCGTGGGGGCTGTTGATTCTGCTCATCTGGTTGGCCCTGGCGCTGTTTGCACCGTGGATCGCCCCTTATGACCCGATTGCGCAGAACACCGACATCAGTTTGTTGGGGCCCAGCCTGGCCCATCCGTTTGGCACTGATAATTACGGCAGGGACATCCTTTCGAGGGTGATATGGGGGGCACGCGTCGACCTGCAACTGGCGATTATCGGGGTGATCTTCCCGTTCATCATCGGCACCTTCGTCGGTGCCATCTCCGGCTACATCGGCGGGCGCTTCGACAGCTTTTGCATGCGTGTGATCGATGTGATCCTGGCGTTCCCCTTCCTCGTGCTGATGCTGGCAATCATGGCTATCCTCGGGCCCGGCTTGAAGAGTTTTTATATCGCCATGGCGCTGGTGGGCTGGGTGTCCTATGCGCGGCTGATTCGTTCGCAGATCCTGGTGCTCAAAGAGAGCGACTTTGCCCTGGCCGCCAAGAGCCTGGGGTTTGGCCATGGGCGCATCCTGTTCCGGCATCTGCTGCCCAATGCGATGTTTGGCTCGATCGTGTTTTCCATGTCTGACGCGGTGCTGGTGCTGCTCAATGGTGCCGCCGTGAGTTACCTGGGGCTGGGCGTCCAACCGCCGACCGCCGAATGGGGCACCATGGTTGCCGAAGGGCAGGCGTTCATCACCACTGCCTGGTGGATCTGTACGTTCCCGGGCTTGGCCATCGTGACCTTGGCCATGGGATTCAGCCTGCTGGCTGACGGTGTGGCGCAAGTATTGGGGGATCGCTCATGAGCGTGCTTCAAGTGCAGGAGCTCAGTGTGATCGCCACTAATGCCGGGCGTGATGTGACGCTGGTTGATCGCGTGTCCTTCGACCTGGCCGAAGGTGAGATCCTTGGTTTGGTGGGCGAGAGCGGCTCGGGCAAGACCATGGCCTGTCGCGGGCTGATGCGTCTGTTGCCATCGCCCAACCTGCGTGTCCAGGGCGCTGGCGTATGGTTGGCCGGCCAGGACTTGTTGCAGTTGGATGATGCCGGTATGCGTGCTGTGCGTGGCGGGCAGTTAGGCATGATCTTCCAGAACCCCAGCAGCCACCTGGACCCCTTGATGCGCATTGGCGAGCAGATTGCCGAGGGTATCCGCCTGCATCAAGGTGCCTCGAAAAAAGACGCACGCTTGCAGGCTATCGAGGTGTTGCGCCAAGTCGGGATTCCCGACCCGCAAGCGCGGGTCGACAACTACCCCCACGAGTTTTCCGGCGGCATGCGCCAGCGCGCGATGATCGCGGTCGCGCTGGGCTGTAACCCGAAGGTGCTGATCGCCGATGAACCGACCACGGCGCTCGACGTGACGGTGCAGGCGCAGATCCTGCGACTGTTGCTGGACCTTCGTGACCAGCGCGGCTTGTCGATCATCATGATCACCCACGACCTCGGCGTCGTCGCGCAAACCTGCGACTCCATCGCCGTGATGTACGCCGGGCGCCTGTGCGAGCGCGGCAGCAAATATGACCTCTTGGCGCACCCGCAGCATCCCTACACCGCTGGCCTGATCGACTGCCAGCCGGCCCACAGCGCTGGCCATGCCTTGTTGCGCACCATCCCGGGCCAGCCTCCCTTGCTGGACGCGTTGCCCGACGGTTGCCGCTTCAATCCGCGCTGCCCGCAGGTGGGCGCCTTGTGCACCGAACGCCTGCCGCAAGGCACGCGGGTGGCCTGCCACTATCCTATGGGCGTTCGCCCATGAGCCTGTTGCAGATCAAGGATCTTGAGGTGCGCTTTGCCGCGTCCGGCAAGGGTGTGTTCGGCCTGAGCAAGCAGTGGGTGAGGGCGGTGAACGGTGTGTCGCTGAACCTGGCAGCGGGCCAAACCCTGGGCTTGGTCGGTGAGTCCGGCAGCGGCAAAAGTACGCTGGGCCGGGCGATTTTGCACCTCAACCCGATCAGTGCCGGGCAGGTGCTGTTCGATGGCATCGACATGGCCCATGGCAGCGCCATCGACATCGCACGACTGCGCCATGAAACCGCGATGATTTTCCAGGACCCCTATGCCGCGCTGAACCCACGGCACACGATTGGCGAAACCCTTGCCGAGGTCTTGCGCGTACAGCGCAAAGTCACCCCGCAACAGATCCCGGCCCGGGTCAACGAGCTGCTCGAGCTGGTGGGCCTGCGTCCCGAATTGGCCGCCCGCAAACCCGGTTCCCTCAGTGGCGGCCAGTGCCAGCGTGTGGGTATCGCCCGGGCGCTGGCGGTGGAGCCACGTTTGATCATCGCCGACGAATGCGTAGCGGCACTGGATGTGTCGATCCAGGGCCAGATCATCAACCTGTTGCTGGAGCTGCAACAGCGCATGAACCTGGCGATTCTGTTTATCGCCCATGACTTGGCGATCGTGCGTCGCCTGTGCGACCGCGTGGCGGTGATGTACCTGGGCAAGATCGTCGAGGAAGGGCCGGTGGAAGCGGTGTTTACCGCGCCACGTCATCCCTATACCGCTGCGTTGATCGAGGCGATTCCCGAGATCGATCCCTATCGGCCTTTGCCTACGCAACCCTTGCCCGGTGAGCCACCGAGCCCGCTGAATTTGCCTGAAGGCTGTGCCTTTCACCCGCGTTGCCGGTATGCCCGGGCCATGTGTTCCGTGGTATTGCCGCCGACCCATTTCCTGCACGAGCATCGATACAGTTGCGTGCTTGAACAACCGTTGACCCTTTCTGCCGTTATAAACAAGGAGTTATGACATGCAATCGCGCCACTTGAAATTGCTCGCCGCCGCCACGCTGACGGCGTGGTCGCTGACCGCTGGTTTTGCACAAGCCGCTGGGGTCCTGACCATCGGCTGCCGGGAAGACAGCACCACGTTTGACCCGATCAAAAGCGCACAGAACCGCGACACCTGGGTATTCGCCAACGTCTATGACACCCTGGTGCGCGTGGATAACCTGGGCACCAAAATGGAACCGGGCCTGGCAGAAAGCTGGGAGATTTCCAAGGACGGCCTGACCTACACCTTCAAACTGCGTGACGCGAAATTTTCCGATGGCGCGCCGATCACCGCCAGCGATGCCGCCTTCAGCCTGTTGCGCATCCGCGACAACAAGGCGTCGCTGTGGAGTGAACCGTTCAGCCTGATCAACACGGCCAAGGCGTCTGATCCGCAGACCCTGGTGGTGACGCTGAAGACCCCAGCGGTCGCCTTCCTCTCGCAACTGGCCTCGCCGACGGTGTCGATCCTGTCGGAAAAAGCCATGACCCAGATGGGCGAAGATGCCTACTCGGAAAACCCGGTGACTTCCGGTGCGTTTACCGTGGGCGAGTGGCGCAAGGGTGATCGGGTGATCCTGAAGAAGAACCCGAACTTCTGGCAGGCCAGGAACGTGAGCCTCGATGGCGTGGAATGGGTGTCGGTGACCGACGACAACACCCGCATGCGCATGGTGCAGAACAATGAGCTCGACACGGCGATCTTCGTACCGTTCTCCCGCGTGGAAGAACTGAAGAAAGACCAGAACGTGGTGATCCACTCCGACCCGTCCACCCGTGAAGATCACCTGTTGATCAACCATGCTCACGGGCTGCTGGCCAAGCAGCAAGTGCGTGAGGCGCTGGACATGGCCATCGACAAGCAATCGTTGGTCAAGACCGCAACGTACGGCCAAGGCACCGTGGCGTACTCTTACATCCCTAAAGGCTCGCTGTTCCACTACGCCAACAACCTGCAGCGCCCTTACGACCCGACAGCCGCCAAGAAGCTGCTGGCCGATGCCGGTGCCAAGGACTTGAAGCTCAACTACGTGGTCAACGCCGGCAATGAAGCCGATGAGCAGATTGCTGTGATCATCAAGGATCAACTGGCCAAGGTCGGCGTCACCGCCAACTTGCAGAAAGTCGACCCGACCCAGAGCTGGCAGATGTTGGTGGACGGTGAGTACGATATTTCAGTGATGTACTGGACCAACGACATCCTCGACCCGGACCAGAAGACCACCTTCGTGCTGGGCCACGACACCAACCAGAACTACATGACCCGTTACAAGAACGATAAGGTCAAGGAACTGGTAGCTGCGGCGCGCATCGAGGCCGACCCGGTCAAGCGTGAGCAGATGTACGTCGAACTGCAGAAGCTGGCGAAACAGGATGTGAACTGGATCGACTTGTACTACAGCCCTTACATCAACATCTCGCGCAAGAATGTGAGCAACTTCCTGCAGAACCCGTTGGGGCGCTTCACGCTTGAGCAAGTGGTAAAAAACTAAGCGTCAAAGAACACCGTAATACACATGTGGGAGAAGGCAAGCTCCCTCCCACATTTGGTTCAGCGGTGTGTCTTACTGCGCGTCAAACGCCTGCCCATTGATGCCGGCACTGTCCGGCCCCATCAGGTACAGGTACACCGGCATGATCTCTTCCGGTGCCGGTCGTTCCATCGGGTTTTCCCCCGGGTACGCCTGGGCTCGCATGCTGGTGCGTGTGCCGCCCGGGTTGATGCTGTTGGAGCGTACCGCCGCCACGTCGTCGAGCTCATCGGCCAGGGTTTGCATCAAGCCTTCCGTCGCGAATTTCGATACACCGTAGGCGCCCCAGTAAGCGCGGCCTTTACGCCCGACGCTGCTGGAGGTGAACACCACCGATGCATCCTGGGACAGCTTGAGCAACGGCAGCAAGGTGCTGGTCAGCATGAACATCGCGTTGACGTTCACGTGCATCACCCGCATGAAGTTCTCGCCGGACAACTGCTCGATCGGCGTACGCGGGCCGATGATCGAGGCGTTGTGCAGCAGGCCGTCGAGGTGGCCGAACTCTTTTTCGATCATCGCGGCCAGCTCATCGTACTGATGGGGCAGGGCGGTCTCCAGGTTGAAGGGGATCACCACCGGCTGGGGTTGGCCTGCGGCTTCGATCTCGTCATACACCTGGGCCAGGTTGGCTTCGGTCTTGCCCAGCAACAGCACCGTGGCGCCATGGGCGGCATAGGTTTTCGCCGCTGCCGCGCCAATCCCGCGACCGGCACCGGTCACCAGAATCACCCGGCCTTTGAGCAGGTCTGGACGTGCAGAGTAATCAAACATAAACAACCTCGACAGAATTCAGCAGGTTTACGTACACCCATCTTAAAAACAGTGAAGACCCAACGGTGGGAGGGGGCTTGCTCCCGATAGCAGAGTGTCAGCCACTGCATGTATTGACTGACCCACCGCCATCGGGAGCAAGCCCCTCTCACATTGTGATCTTTCATCGGTCAGCAAGATCAGTGAGCCATCAGCAACTGCACAGTGCGCTATCGAGCACCTTGCGCAGTTCCAGTGGGTGATCCACCACGACATCGGCGCCCCAGTTGCGTGGGTTGTCGTCCGGATGGATGTAGCCGAACGTCACCGCCGCCGTGCGGGTGCCGGCATCGCGACCGGACTCGATGTCGCGCAGGTCATCCCCCACGAACAGCACGCTGGCGGGGTCCAGGTCGAGCATCTTGCATGCCAGGATCAGCGGCTCCGGGTCCGGCTTGCTGTTCTTCACGTGGTCCGGGCAGATCAGCAGGGCCGAACGCTCGGCCAGGCCCAGTTGCTGCATGATCGGCTCGGCAAAGCGCAGTGGCTTGTTGGTGACTACGCCCCAGACCAGCTTGGATTTTTCGATGTCTTCCAGCAGTTCGGCCATGCCGTCGAACAGTTTGCTGTGGATTGCGCAGCCCTTGAGGTAGCGCTCGAGGAATTCCAGGCGCAGTGCTTCGAAACCTGGGGATTCCGGGTCCATCGAAAAGGTCACGGCGACCATCGCCCGTGCGCCACCGGAGATCTCGTCGCGGATGTGCTGGGGGTTGATCGGCGCCAGGTCGCGGTCAGCGCGCATGGCCTGGCAGATGGCGATAAAGTCCGGCGCGGTGTCCAGCAGGGTACCGTCCATATCGAAGAGAACCGCTCGCAACTTCACAGGCTTACTCCTCGCGCAGGGTCTGGATCATGTAGTTGACGTCAACGTCGCTGGCCAGCTTGTAGTGCTTGGTCAGTGGGTTGTAGGTCAGGCCGATGATGTCCTTGACGGTCAGCCCGGCCTGGCGGCTCCACGCACCCAGCTCGGACGGGCGGATGAATTTTTTGAAGTCATGGGTGCCGCGCGGCAGCAGCTTCATGATGTATTCGGCGCCGATGATCGCGAACAGGTAAGCCTTGGGGTTGCGGTTGATGGTGGAGAAGAACACCTGGCCGCCCGGCTTGACCATGCGGAAGCAGGCGCGGATCACCGAGGAAGGGTCCGGCACGTGCTCGAGCATCTCAAGGCAGGTGACCACGTCGAACTGCTCAGGCATTTCCTCGGCCAGGTCTTCGGCGGTGATCTGCCGGTACTCCACGCTCACGCCCGATTCCAGTTGGTGCAGCTGGGCCACGGCCAGCGGCGCTTCGCCCATGTCGATGCCCATCACGGTAGCGCCGCGCTGGGCCATGGCCTCACTGAGGATGCCGCCACCGCAACCGACGTCCAGCACCTTTTTGCCGGCCAGGTTGACGCGTTCGTCAATCCAGTTGACTCGCAACGGGTTGATATCGTGCAGCGGCTTGAACTCGCTTTCGCGGTCCCACCAGCGGTGAGCCAGGGCTTCGAACTTGGCGATTTCGGCGTGATCGACGTTACTCATGGTGCATCCTCTAAATCTGATAAATCGGTTTGCAGGTTCCGAACCCAGGGGGTCAGCGCCAGCGTTATTCGTGATGCCCGCTGATGCGTTGGCCCCAGGCGATGGCCGTGGCGGTCAACTGGGGTTCGTCCATGCGGGTCAATTGCCGGTCGTCGAGCAATTGCTTGCCGGCGACCCAAAGGTGTTTCACGCAATCGCGCCCGGTGGCATATATAAGCTGTGAGACCGGATCGTAGATCGGTTGTTGCGCCAGCCCCGACAGATCAAAAGCGACCATGTCCGCCGCCTTGCCGACTTCCAGCGAGCCAATCTCGCTTTCCAGGCCCATGGCCCGCGCACCGTTGAGGGTGGCCATGCGCAATGCGCGGTGGGCATCCAGGGCGGTGGCGGAACCGGCAACGGCCTTGGCCAGCATCGCGGCGGTGCGGGTTTCGCCCAGCAGGTCCAGGTCATTGTTGCTGGCGGCGCCGTCGGTGCCGATGGCCACATTGACCCCAGCCTGCCACAGACGCTCCACCGGGCAAAAGCCGCTGGCCAGTTTCAGGTTCGATTCCGGGCAATGGATGATGCTGGTGTTGCTTTCTACCAGCAAAGCCAGGTCATCCTCGCTGATTTGGGTCATATGAACGGCCTGGAAGCGTGGGCCCAGTAGCCCGAGGCGGCCCAGGCGCGCCAATGGCCGCTCGCCGCTCTTCTCGACGGCCTGTTGGACCTCGAACGCGGTTTCGTGCACATGCATATGGATCGTGGCATCCAGCTCTTCGGCGATCACCCGGATTTTTTCCAGGTTGTCATCGCTCACGGTGTAGGGCGCGTGAGGGCCGAAGGCGATCTTGATGCGTGGGTGGTGCTTGAGGTCGCCGAACAGCTCGACACCCTGGCGAATGGCCTCATCGGCGCTGCCGGCGCCGGGCGTCGGGAAGTCGAGGATCGGAATCGCGATCTGTGCGCGTATGCCGCTGTTGTGCACGCAGTCGCTGGCGACCTTGGGGTAGAAGTACATGTCGCTGAAGCACGTGATGCCGCCCTTGAGCTGTTCGGCGATGGCCAGGTCGGTGCCGTCACGCACGAACGCTTCGTCGACCCACTTGGCCTCGGCGGGCCAGATGTGTTTCTCCAGCCAGGTCATCAGCGGCAGGTCGTCGGCCAGGCCACGAAACAGGCTCATTGCCGCATGGCCGTGGGCATTGATCAGGCCGGGGCTGAGCAGCATGCCGGGCAGCTCGCGAACTTCGCTGGCTGCCAGCTTCAAGGCCGCGGCCCGTGGCCCGATAAAGGCAATGCGCCCATCGCGGATGCCCAGGCCATGTTCCTTCAGTACCACGCCGGCAGGTTCGACAGGTACCAGCCAGGTCGGCAGCAGCAACACGTCGAGCGGGGCGGCAGTAGAGGTCATCGCAGGCTTCTTCCCGGGCAGCTATAAAAGAAGGGCGAAGTATACCCGAGCGTCCTGGCTGGCGGATCGCTATAATCGGCGGCTTTTGTTCATGAGTGCGGGGTAAGGGATGCGCGACCGACTGTTAGCTGCAGAGAAAGTGAAGGCCATCGATTGGCGTGATGGCGCGCTGTATCTGCTCGACCAGCGTGTTTTGCCGTCCCGGGAGAGCTGGGTGGCTTGCAACACGGTTGAGGCGGTGGCCGAGGCTATCCGCTCGATGACCGTGCGGGGTGCGTCGGCTATCGGAATCACCGCAGCCTATGGCCTGGTCCTGGCAGCTCGCAAGCGTGTCGCTGAGGGAGGGGACTGGCAAGCCGCGTGGGAAGAAGACTACGCACTGCTGGCCGATACGCGTCCGACCGCATCGAATCTGTTCTGGGCCTTGAAGCGCATGCGCGACCGTCTGGATCGCCTCAAAAAGCACGCCGACCCGCTGGCGGCGCTGGAAGCCGAAGCTGTCGCGATCCATGACAGTGATCGGGTGGCCAACCTGACGATGGCCCAGTTGGGCGTCGAGCTGATCCGCAAGCACCAGGGCAATGCCCAGGCGATCCTGACCCATGGCAATGCCGGCGCGCTCGCCACGGGTGGTGTCGGCACGGCACTCGGGGTGATTCGCGCCGCGTTTCTGGAGGGCATGGTCGAGCAGGTTTACGTCAACGAAACCCGGCCTTGGCTGCAAGGTTCGCGGCTGACGGCCTGGGAACTGGCGGGCGAGGGCATTCCGGTCCGGCTGAATGCGGACTCGGCGGGTGCGCATATCCTCAAGACCAAAGGTGTGACGTGGGTGGTTGTCGGCGCCGATTGCATCGCCGCCAACGGTGATGTGATCAGCAAGATCGGCACCTATCAGTTGGCGGTCTGCGCCATGCACCATGGCGTGCGCTTCATGGTGGTGGCGCCGAGCTCTACCCTCGATCTGATGATGGCCACAGGTGATGATGCCGCCTTGGAAGAGCGCGATGCCAGTGAGTTGTTGGACGTCAACGGCCAGCGGTTGGAGGTGAATGCCTTCAACCCGGTGTTTGATGTAACCCCGGCCGACCTGATCGACGTGATCGTGACCGAAAAAGGCATTGTCGAACGGCCGGACGCGGCCAAGCTGGCCAAGTTGATGTGCCGTAAGCGCCTGCATTGAGGGCTGTAGTGCCTGTCAGATTGCAATCGGGGGCAAGCCCCCTCCCACACTTGGGCTGTGAACACATTCAAATGTGGGAGGGGGCTTGCCCCCGATTGGTCATCAAAGTCAATAATTCTCTCGGATCTGCCCCCTTAAAATTGCATCAACCCAGCTCTGAGCCCCTCTCGTCCCCCTCAAGCCTGTCATCCGTCAACTTACTATGCTCCATGCGCATCAGGGGGATAGGTGCGTGGCGGCGATTGTGATAACATCCGGCGGTTTCCAGGGTTGCCCCGAGGGGTGGCCTATAACGTGCAGATCCGTGTCATAACTCGTTGATTTGTCGTAAGTCGTTGTCAGGCACTCTGCCGGCAGCGGCGAGCTTCGTTCGTCCCATAGGATGTGACGAGGTTTCACCCGAAAAAGGAATCAGGCTTCTCATGGGCGAACTGGCCAAAGAAATCCTCCCGGTCAATATCGAAGACGAGCTGAAACAGTCCTACCTCGACTACGCGATGAGCGTAATTGTCGGTCGGGCACTGCCTGATGCGCGCGATGGCTTGAAGCCCGTGCATCGGCGTGTGCTGTTCGCGATGAGCGAGCTGGGTAACGACTGGAACAAGCCGTACAAGAAATCTGCCCGTGTTGTCGGTGACGTGATCGGTAAGTATCACCCTCACGGCGACACTGCGGTGTACGACACCATCGTTCGGATGGCCCAGCCGTTTTCCCTGCGCTACCTGCTGGTAGATGGCCAGGGCAACTTCGGTTCGGTCGACGGCGACAACGCCGCGGCCATGCGATACACCGAAGTGCGCATGACCAAGCTGGCGCACGAGCTGCTGGCCGACCTGCATAAAGAAACCGTGGACTGGGTGCCGAACTACGACGGCACCGAGATGATCCCGGCTGTCATGCCCACCAAGATTCCCAACCTGTTGGTCAACGGCTCCAGCGGTATCGCCGTGGGCATGGCCACCAATATCCCGCCGCACAACCTCGGTGAAGTCATCGATGGTTGCCTGGCCCTTATCGACAACCCTGAGCTGACCGTCGATGAGCTGATGCAATACATCCCGGGCCCGGACTTCCCGACCGCTGCGATCATCAATGGTCGCGCCGGTATCATCGAAGCCTACCGTACCGGTCGCGGCCGCATTTACATGCGCGCCCGCTCGATGATCGAAGACATCGACAAGGTCGGTGGCCGCCAGCAGATCGTCATCACCGAACTGCCTTACCAGTTGAACAAGGCGCGTCTGATCGAGAAGATCGCCGAGCTGGTAAAAGAGAAGAAGCTGGAAGGCATCACCGAGCTGCGCGACGAGTCCGACAAAGACGGTATGCGCGTGGTGATCGAGCTGCGTCGTGGTGAAGTGCCTGAGGTGATCCTCAACAACCTCTACGCTCAGACCCAGCTGCAAAGCGTGTTTGGTATCAACGTGGTGGCACTGATCGACGGTCGCCCACGTATCCTGAACCTCAAGGATCTGCTGGAAGCCTTCGTACGTCACCGTCGCGAAGTGGTCACCCGTCGTACCGTGTTCGAACTGCGCAAGGCTCGCGAGCGTGGGCACATCCTGGAAGGCCAGGCGGTGGCACTGTCGAACATCGACCCGGTGATCGCCCTGATCAAGGCCTCGCCAACCCCGTCGGAAGCCAAGGAAGCGCTGATCAGCACGCCTTGGGAATCCAGCGCCGTGGTGGCCATGGTCGAACGTGCCGGTGCCGACTCCTGCCGTCCGGAGACCCTGGACCCGCAATACGGCCTGCGTGAAGGCAAGTACTTCCTGTCGCCGGAACAGGCCCAGGCCATCCTGGAGCTGCGCCTGCACCGCCTGACCGGCCTGGAGCACGAGAAGCTGCTGGCCGAGTACCAGGAGATCCTCAACCAGATCGGCGAGTTGATCCGCATCCTCAGCAGCGCCGTGCGCCTGATGGAAGTGATCCGCGAAGAACTGGAAGTGATCCGCGCCGAATACGGCGATGTGCGCCGCACCGAGATCCTCGATGCGCGCCTCGACCTGACCCTGGGTGACATGATCCCGGAAGAAGAGCGCGTGGTGACCATCTCCCACGGTGGCTACGCCAAGACCCAGCCATTGGCTGCGTACCAGGCCCAGCGCCGTGGCGGTAAAGGTAAGTCGGCTACCGGCGTGAAGGATGAGGACTACATCGCTCACCTGCTGGTCGCCAACAGCCACACCACGCTGCTGCTGTTCTCCAGCAAGGGCAAGGTGTACTGGCTCAAGACCTACGAAATCCCGGAAGCCTCCCGTGCTGCCCGTGGTCGTCCGTTGGTCAACCTGCTGCCGCTGGACAGTGATGAATACATCACCACCATGTTGCCGGTCGACGAATACACCGAAGGTCACTTCATCTTCATGGCTACCGCCAAAGGCACCGTGAAGAAGACCCCGCTGGAATCCTTCAGCCGTCAGCGCAGCGTGGGCCTGATTGCCCTGGAGCTGGACGAAGGCGACGTACTGATTTCGGCCGCCATCACCGATGGCGAGCGTGAAGTCATGCTGTTCTCCGACGGCGGCAAAGTGACGCGCTTCAAGGAATCCGACGTGCGCGCCATGGGCCGTACCGCCCGCGGTGTACGCGGTATGCGCCTGCCGGAAGGGCAGAAGCTGATTTCGATGCTGATCCCGGAAGAAGGCAGCCAGATCCTCACCGCTTCGGCGCGTGGTTATGGCAAGCGTACTGCCATCAGCGAGTTCCCGGAGTACAAGCGCGGCGGCCAGGGTGTTATCGCCATGGTCAGCAACGACCGCAACGGCCGTCTGGTTGGCGCGGTACAGGTGCTCGATGGCGAGGAAATCATGCTGATTTCCGACCAGGGCACCCTGGTGCGTACCCGTGTGGCTGAAGTCTCGAGCCTGGGGCGTAACACCCAGGGCGTGACGCTGATCAAGCTGGCCAACGACGAAACGCTGGTGGGTCTGGAGCGTGTCCAGGAACCATCGGAAGTCGAAGGCGAGGAGCTGGAAGGCGAAGAAGGGATTGCGCTTGAGGGGCAAGTGATCGGCGATGCCGATGACGGCGTCGACGAGCCAACCCTCGACGCTGCCGCAGACGAAGAAGAACCGCAGGAATAAGCGGACACACAGGGGGCGGATGAAGATTCGCCCCCTTGTTGTTTGTCCGGATGGAAATATCGATACCCGTGCAGATCCAGCTGTGGGAGGGGGCTTGCTCCCGATTGCGGAGTGTCAGCGGCACATAGGCTGACTGACCCACCGCCTTCGCGAGTAAGCCCGCTCCCACACGGGATCCGGTGTCGGCAGATATGTTTGCGTGACTACCACCAGACCAGAGTGAGATTGGATGTGAGCAAGAGAGCCTATAACTTCTGTGCCGGTCCCGCGGCGCTTCCTGAAGCAGTCCTGCAGCGTGCGCAGGGTGAACTCCTCGACTGGCATGGAAAAGGCCTCTCCGTGATGGAAATGAGCCATCGCAGCGATGAGTTCGTGTCCATCGCCACCAAGGCCGAGCAGGACCTGCGCGACTTGCTGGACATCCCATCCAACTACAAAGTGTTGTTCCTGCAGGGCGGCGCCAGCCAGCAGTTCGCCCAGCTGCCGCTGAACCTGTTGCCGGAAGAAGGCACTGCCGACTATATCGACACCGGTATCTGGGGGCAGAAGGCCATTGAAGAGGCTTCCCGTTACGGTCACGTCAACGTGGCGGGCACCGCCAAGCCTTATGACTACTTCGCCATTCCCGGCCAGAACGAGTGGAAGTTGTCGAAGAATGCGTCCTACGTTCACTACGTAGCGAACGAAACCATTGGCGGCCTGGAGTTCGACTGGGTACCTGAGGTGGGTGATGTTCCGCTGGTGTGCGACATGTCTTCGGACATTCTTTCGCGCCCGATCGATGTGTCCAGGTACGGCATGATCTACGCCGGCGCACAGAAGAACATCGGCCCGAGCGGCATCCTGGTCAATATCATTCGTGAAGACCTGCTGGGTCGCGCTCGTTCGTTGTGCCCGACCATGCTCAACTACAAGGTCGCGGCTGATAACGGCTCGATGTACAACACGCCACCTGCCTTCGCCTGGTACCTGTCGGGCCTGGTGTTCGAGTGGCTGAAAGAGCAGGGCGGTGTGGCCGCCATGGGCAAGCTCAATGAAGAGAAGAAGCGCACGCTCTACGACTTCATCGACGCCAGCGACTTGTACAGCAACCCGATCAACCTGACCGACCGTTCGTGGATGAACGTGCCGTTCCGTTTGGCCGATGATCGCCTGGACAAGCCATTCCTGGCAGGTGCTGACGCGCGTGGCCTGCTGAACCTCAAGGGCCACCGTTCGGTGGGTGGCATGCGCGCCTCCATTTATAACGCTGTCGACATCCACGCCATCAAGGCGTTGGTGGCCTACATGGCAGAGTTCGAAAAGGAACACGGCTAATGTCTGAGCAAGAACTCAAGGCCCTGCGCGTACGCATTGATAGCCTGGATGAGAAAGTCCTGGAACTGATCAGTGAGCGCGCGCGGTGTGCCCAGGAAGTGGCACGGGTGAAGATGGCGTCCCTGGCGGAAGGCGAGGTGCCGGTATTTTACCGGCCTGAGCGTGAGGCCCAGGTGCTCAAGCGTGTCATGGAGCGCAACAAGGGCCCGCTGGGCAATGAAGAGATGGCGCGGTTGTTCCGCGAAATCATGTCTTCGTGCCTGGCTCTCGAACAGCCGCTGAAAGTGGCCTACCTCGGCCCTGAAGGTACGTTTACCCAGGCGGCGGCCATGAAGCACTTTGGTCACGCGGTGATCAGCAAGCCCATGGCGGCGATCGACGAAGTGTTCCGTGAAGTGGCGGCCGGTGCGGTGAACTTTGGCGTGGTGCCGGTGGAAAACTCCACTGAAGGCGCAGTCAACCACACACTGGACAGCTTCCTCGAGCACGACATGGTGATCTGCGGTGAAGTCGAGCTGCGTATCCACCACCACCTGTTGGTGGGCGAGAACACCAAGACTGACAGCATCAGCCGTATCTATTCCCATGCCCAGTCGCTGGCCCAGTGCCGTAAGTGGCTGGATGCGCACTACCCGAATGTGGAGCGCGTGGCGGTCTCCAGTAACGCCGAAGCCGCCAAGCGGGTCAAGGGTGAGTGGAACTCGGCGGCGATTGCCGGCGATATGGCGGCGGGCTTGTACGGCCTGACGCGCCTGGCCGAGAAGATCGAGGATCGCCCGGACAACTCCACGCGCTTCTTGATGATCGGCAGCCAGGAAGTACCGCCAACCGGCGACGACAAGACGTCGATCATCGTCTCCATGAGCAACAAGCCTGGTGCGCTGCATGAGCTGCTGGTGCCGTTCCACGATAACGGGATTGACCTGACGCGCATCGAGACTCGTCCTTCGCGCAGCGGTAAATGGACTTATGTGTTCTTTATCGACTTCATCGGCCATCACCGTGACCCGCTGGTCAAGGGCGTGCTGGAGAAAATCAGTCAGGAAGCCGTGGCACTCAAGGTGCTGGGCTCTTACCCGAAAGCGGTTTTGTGAGGCTTTAACATGAGTGGCAACTTCCTCGCCCTGGCTCAGCCGGGCGTGCAACAACTGTCGCCTTACGTGCCGGGTAAGCCTGTGGACGAGTTGGCGCGTGAGTTGAACCTGGACCCGGCAAAGATCGTCAAGCTGGCCAGTAACGAAAACCCGCTGGGCCCAAGCCCCAAAGTGTTGGCGGCGATTCGTGAAGAGCTGGCCGAGCTGACCCGTTATCCGGATGGCAACGGCTTTGCCCTCAAGTCCCTGCTGGCCGAAAATTGCCGGGTCGAATTGAACCAGGTGACCTTGGGCAACGGCTCCAACGACATCCTTGAGCTGGTAGGGCGCGCTTACCTGGCGCCTGGCTTGAATGCCGTGTTCAGCGAGCACGCCTTTGCGGTCTACCCGATCGTCACTCAGGCGGTGGGCGCAGAGGCCCGCGTTATTCCGGCCAAGGATTGGGGGCATGATTTGCCCGCGATGTTGGCCGCTATCGACGCGCAGACTCGCGTTGTGTTTATCGCCAATCCAAATAATCCGACGGGTACCTGGTTCGATGCGCAAGCCTTGAACGACTTCCTGCAAGACGTGCCCGGGCATGTGCTGGTGGTACTGGATGAGGCTTATATCGAGTATGCCGAAGGCAGCGATCTGCCGGATGGGCTGGATTTCCTGGCGGCTTACCCGAACCTGCTGGTGTCGCGCACCTTCTCCAAGGCGTATGGCTTGGCGTCGCTGCGGGTTGGCTACGGCTTGTCCACGGCGGTGGTGGCTGATGTGCTGAACCGCGTGCGTCAACCCTTCAATGTCAACAGCCTGGCCCTGGCGGCCGCCTGTGCGGCGGTGAAGGATGCCGAGTACCTGGAAGAAAGCCGTCGCCTCAACGAGAGCGGCATGCTGCAGTTGCAGGAAGGCTTGCGTGAGTTGGGCCTGGGCTGGATTCCCTCCAAGGGTAACTTCATTTGCGTTGACCTTGGCCAAGTGGCTGCGCCTGTGTTCCAGGGCCTGTTGCGCGAAGGCGTGATCGTGCGCCCCGTGGCCAACTACGGCATGCCGAACCACCTGCGTATCACCATCGGTTTGCCGGCTGAAAACAGCCGCTTCCTGGAGGCGTTGGCCAAGGTCCTGGCTCGTGGTTGATGTCACTGCATTGCAACCTGCCGTGCCTATGATCGGTCGCCTGGTGGTGGTGGGTCTCGGGTTGATCGGCGGCTCGTTCGCCAAGGGCCTGCGTGAAAGCGGGCTGTGTGGTGAAGTGGTCGGTGTGGACCTGGACCCGCAATCGCGCAAGTTGGCGGTTGAGCTGGGGGTGGTGGATCGCTGCGAGGCGGACCTGGCAGCCGCGTGTCAGGGGGCGGATGTGATCCAGCTCGCCGTGCCGATCCTGGCTATGGAGAAATTGCTGGCGGTGTTGGCTGGCATGGACCTGGGGCAGGCGATTCTCACGGACGTCGGCAGTGCCAAGGGCAATGTGGTGCGTGCGGCGCAACTGGCGTTTGGCGGCATGCCGGCGCGTTTTGTTCCGGGCCATCCGATTGCCGGTTCCGAGCAGAGCGGGGTGGAGGCGTCCAATGCGCAGTTGTTCCGTCGGCATAAAGTGATTCTGACACCGCTTGCGCAAACCGATCCGGCGGCCTTGGCCGTGGTGGATCGCCTGTGGCGCGAGCTGGGGGCGGATGTCGAGCATATGCAGGTCGAGCGTCACGACGAAGTGCTGGCGGCGACCAGCCATTTGCCGCATCTGCTGGCGTTTGGCCTGGTGGATTCCCTGGCCAAGCGCAACGAGAACCTCGACATTTTCCGCTACGCCGCTGGTGGCTTTCGTGATTTCACGCGGATTGCCGGCAGCGATCCGGTGATGTGGCATGACATCTTCCTCGCCAATCGTGAGGCGGTGTTGCGCACTCTGGACACTTTCCGCAGTGACCTCGATGCCTTGCGCGACGCGGTGGATGCCGGAGATGGTCATCAGCTACTGGGCGTGTTCACCCGTGCGCGCGTGGCGCGTGAGCATTTCAGCAAGATCCTGGCGCGCCGGGCCTATATGGAGACGGCCGTGAGTACCGATGATCTGACGTTCATCGCCAGACCGGGCGGCCGTTTGAGCGGGCGCATTCGGGTGCCGGGTGACAAGTCGATCTCCCATCGGTCGATCATGCTTGGTTCGTTGGCTGAGGGCGTGACGGAAGTCGAAGGTTTCCTTGAGGGCGAAGACGCCTTGGCGACCTTGCAGGCCTTTCGCGACATGGGCGTGGTGATTGAAGGGCCGCACCATGGTCGCGTCACTATCCATGGCGTTGGCTTGCATGGCTTGAAGCCGGCGCCGGGGCCGATTTACCTGGGTAACTCCGGCACCTCCATGCGTCTGTTGTCCGGCTTGCTGGCGGCGCAGAGTTTCGACAGTGTGCTGACGGGGGATGCTTCGCTGTCCAAGCGTCCGATGAACCGTGTGGCCAAGCCGCTGCGGGAAATGGGTGCTGTGATCGAGACCGGCCCGCAAGGGTGTCCGCCGCTGACCATTCGTGGCGGCCAGGCGCTCAAGGGCCTGACTTACATGCTGCCGATGGCCAGTGCTCAGGTTAAATCCTGTTTGCTGCTGGCTGGTTTGTATGCAGAAGGCAAGACCGCGGTCACCGAGCCCGCGCCGACCCGTGATCACACCGAGCGTATGTTGCGCGGCTTTGGTTATCCGGTGGAAGTAGTGGGGGCTACGGCGTCAATCGAATCGGGTTATGCGCTGACGGCTACCCACATTGAAGTGCCGGGGGATATTTCGTCTTCGGCGTTTTTCCTGGTCGCGGCTTCGATTGCAGAAGGTTCCGAGTTGTTGTTGGAGCATGTCGGCATCAATCCGACCCGCACCGGGGTGATCGATATCCTGCGGCTGATGGGGGCAGACATCACCTTGGAGAACGCCCGTGAAGTGGGTGGCGAGCCGGTAGCTGACCTGCGTGTACGTGCAGCTGCGCTCAAGGGGATCGAGATTCCCGAAGCGCTGGTGCCGTTGGCGATCGATGAATTCCCGGTGCTGTTTGTCGCCGCGGCGTGTGCTGAAGGGCGAACCGTGTTGCGCGGGGCGCAAGAGCTGCGCGTGAAGGAGTCCGATCGTATACAGGTAATGGCCGACGGTCTGCTGGCGTTGGGCGTGAAGTGTGAGCCGACCCCTGATGGGCTTATCATTGAAGGGGGGCCGATGGGTGGTGGTGAAGTCCATGCCCATGGCGATCATCGGGTTGCCATGGCGTTCAGTGTCGCTTCCTTGCGGGCGGCAGCGCCGATTCGTATCCGTGACTGCGCCAATGTAGCTACGTCTTTTCCGAACTTTCTTACACTGTGTGCCCAAGTAGGCATTCGTGTTGCCCAAGAGGCTCAATTGTGAATATCAAAGCACCGGTGATTACCATCGACGGGCCAAGCGGCTCGGGCAAAGGCACGATCGCCGGCATCCTGGCCAAGCGCCTGGGCTGGTGCCTGCTGGACTCCGGCGCGCTGTACCGCTTGCTGGCATTTGCCGCACGCAACCATGGCGTCGACCTGACCAACGAAGAATCCCTGAAGTTGCTGGCGGCGCACCTTGATGTGCAGTTCGTCGGCGCGACGGAAGGTCATCCGCAGCGCATCATCCTCGAAGGGGACGATGTGACCGATGACCTGCGTAATGAACAAGTAGGCTCCTGGGCTTCCCAGGTTGCCGCACTGCCGGCCGTGCGTGACGCGCTGCTGCAGCGTCAGCGGGCTTTTCAGGAGCCGCCGGGGCTGGTGGCTGATGGCCGCGATATGGGCACCGTGGTGTTTCCGGATGCGCCGCTGAAGATTTTCCTGACCGCCAGCGCCGAGGAGCGGGCTCGCCGCCGCTACTTGCAGTTGAAGGGCAAAGTCGATGGTGTTAGTCTGTCGAGTCTGCTAGATGAGATCCGTGCACGCGATGAGCGTGATACCCAGCGCGCAGTAGCCCCGCTCAAGCCGGCGGCTGATGCCATACAGCTGGATTCCACGGAGTTGTCCATCGAGCAGGTGCTGGAACGCATCTTGAGTGAAATCGCCATTCGCGATATCGCCGGGTGACCAAGAAGGCCGCAGGGGACCAGTCATAGTCCTGTGGTGCTTCTTCTAATTGAAACTAACCCACACCGTCTGGGGTGTGGAGATGGGCGTATTCTTCGCCCTTATCAACAGGAATTAAAATGAGCGAAAGCTTTGCGGAACTCTTTGAAGAAAGCCTAAAAACCCTGAACCTTCAGGCAGGCTCCATCATCACCGGTGTTATCGTTGATATCGACTACCAAGCTCGCTGGGTAACCGTTCACGCTGGTCTGAAGTCTGAAGCTCTGATCCCGCTGGAACAGTTCTACAACGATGCTGGCGACCTGACTATCAATGTCGGTGACGAAGTTCACGTTGCTCTGGACTCGGTTGAAGACGGTTTCGGTGAAACCAAGCTGTCCCGTGAAAAAGCCAAGCGCGCTGAATGCTGGATTGTTCTCGAAGCAGCCTTCGCAGCTGAAGAAGTGGTCAAGGGCGTTATCAACGGTAAGGTTAAAGGCGGCTTCACTGTCGACGTTAACGGCATCCGTGCGTTCCTGCCAGGTTCTTTGGTCGACGTTCGTCCAGTGCGCGACACCACGCACCTGGAAGGCAAAGAACTCGAATTCAAGGTCATCAAGCTCGACCAGAAGCGCAACAACGTTGTCGTTTCCCGTCGCAGCGTCCTGGAAGCAGAGAACTCCGCCGAGCGTGAAGCTCTGCTGGAATCCCTGCAGGAAGGCCAACAAGTCAAAGGTATCGTCAAGAACCTCACCGATTACGGCGCATTCGTCGATCTGGGTGGCGTCGATGGCCTGCTGCACATTACCGATATGGCTTGGAAGCGTATCAAGCATCCTTCCGAAATCGTCAACGTTGGCGACGAGATCGATGTCAAGGTTCTGAAGTACGATCGTGAACGCAACCGCGTTTCCCTGGGCTTGAAGCAGCTGGGCGAAGATCCATGGGTCGCTATCAAAGCTCGTTACCCAGAAAGCACTCGCGTAACCGCGCGTGTTACCAACCTGACCGACTACGGCTGCTTCGCTGAGCTGGAAGAAGGCGTGGAAGGCCTGGTACACGTTTCCGAAATGGACTGGACCAACAAGAACATCCACCCTTCGAAAGTCGTACAAGTCGGCGACGAAGTGGAAGTTATGGTTCTGGACATCGACGAAGAGCGTCGTCGTATCTCCCTGGGCATCAAGCAGTGCAAATCTAACCCATGGGAAGATTTCTCTGGCCAGTTCAACAAGGGCGATAAAATCTCCGGCACCATCAAGTCGATCACCGATTTCGGTATCTTCATTGGTCTGGACGGCGGCATCGACGGCCTGGTTCACCTGTCCGACATCTCCTGGAACGAAGTTGGCGAAGAAGCTGTTCGTCGTTTCAAGAAGGGCGACGAGCTGGACACCGTTATCCTGTCGGTTGACCCAGAGCGCGAGCGCATCTCCCTGGGTATCAAGCAACTGGAAAGCGATCCGTTCTCCGAATACGTTCAGGACAACGACAAAGGCGCAATCGTTAAGGGCATCGTGAAAGAAGTTGACGCTAAAGGCGCCATCATCACTCTGGCCGACGATATCGAAGCAACTCTGAAAGCCTCTGAAATCAGCCGTGACCGCGTTGAAGACGCGCGCAATGTTCTGAAAGAAGGCCAGGAAGTAGAAGCCAAGATCATCAGCGTTGACCGCAAGAGCCGCGTAATCCAGCTCTCCATCAAGTCGAAAGACGATGCTGAAGAGAAAGAAGCAATCCAGAGCCTGCGCGACAAGCCAGCTACCTCTGAAATTGCTGCTGGTCCTACCACTCTGGGCGACCTGCTGCGTGCACAAATGGAAAAGCAGAACTAAGTTCTGTCAGACCATAGAAAAAGGGCGACTTCGGTCGCCCTTTTTTGTGTCCGTAATTTGATGAATCAACACCATAGAACCAAGGCGTGCAGCGCAATGTCAGAACTGGCTATAGTGATTAAAGAAGCTATTTCGCGTTGCTGATTCAGTAAGGGTTTGAATGAACAGAATTATCGTAGTACTCGCATTGGTGGTGCTTGCAGGTTGCTCTTCAACCAGTGCCAAGACCCACGCCAAGTACGGCGCCAGTGGCATCGAGATCGACTGTTCTGGCTTGGGTAATAAGTGGGAGGGGTGCGAGAAGCGCGCTGCCCGTGAATGCAAGATGCAGGGTTACAAGGTTGTCACCCGTTCCAGTGATGCAGAGGACGAAGAGGGTGACTACCTGTTTGGCTGGAATCCAGCCGGAGCGGTGACTCGGACGATGTTGGTGATCTGTAAGTGAGATGCGTGTGTGAGCCGCGGGTGTTTATTTCGCCCGCAGATTAGTTGCTGTATGGGCTGTTCAAATTCGTCAGGTCATGCTAAAACCTTCGAAGCGCTTTTCCTAGCTGCTTGAAAAAGAAGGGAAAAATATGACGAAGTCGGAGTTGATCGAACGAATTGTCACCCATCAAGGGCTGCTCTCATCCAAGGATGTGGAGCTGGCTATCAAGACCATGCTTGAGCAAATGTCCCAGTGCCTTGCGACCGGGGATCGTATTGAGATTCGCGGCTTTGGCAGTTTCTCGCTTCACTACCGCGCGCCGCGCGTAGGCCGTAACCCAAAGACCGGCCAGTCCGTAAGCCTTGACGGCAAGTTCGTTCCTCACTTCAAGCCGGGCAAGGAATTGCGCGATCGAGTGAACGAAGAAGAGGAAGAGGGCGTCTGAGTGCTTTTGGCGTAGGAGAAGATTATGCGTGGGGTTAAGCGCGTTGTTGCGGTATTGATTGCAGTGCTTGCAGCGCTGGTGGTCTTGGCATTCGTGCTTGAGAATCAGCAGGGTGTTGCGCTGTCATTCCTGGGTTGGAGCTCTGCGCAAATGCCGGTGGCGGTGTTTGTGGTGGTAGCTTTGATTGTTGGGATGATGATAGGGCCTCTGTTGGGCGTGTTTGTTCGTAAGCGTCGTCCTAAGTCGGTTGCCTAGGGTTTGAGCCTGCTACCTGGAATGTGGAAGGGTGAATGTTAGTGACCGTTTGTCAGAAAATTTTCTAGGCTAAACCCCTTTGAATTTTGCGCGGTTGCGGTCTCTCGTAAATCTTACTGGTTGCGACGCTATCTCCCGAGAAAATTCAGAATCGTCCTACATACATGTCAAGACTTGTAATATGTCAGAGAGATGGCAGAATGGAATCTGTTCTCGATAACAGGCGTTTTGTGCGCTCAAAATTTGGCAGAGACGCTGGGTTTTGGCGGTCATCCAATTAGAATAAAAAATACACAATTTTGTCTGCATAACGAGCCCGCAGTTTCTCTTTGAAGGCAGGTTTTTGTTGTGAGTAGTAGCTTCCGCGTTCCTCCCGCCCCTCCCGCTCCCCCATCGAGGGAGTTTGATGTTGTCGAGCTTTCCCAAGCGATTTGGAAAGAGAGAAAGCTGATTTTATCGGTTGCTATATTCGCAAGCGTGTTGGCTGTCGCATACGCGTTTATTGCCACGCCTGAGTATCAGGTGACAAGTGTTTTGCGTCCTTCTGCAATCAATGTACTCGATGCCCTGAATCGCTCGGAAATTTACAGGCTCCCGCCAGATGAGGCCCTGACGAAGGTGGGTGCTTCTCTGGAGTCGTATGAGACTCGTCTTGGTTTTTTTCGCGAAAATCAGAAGCTATTTAAGTCATTTGAACAGCCCGGCCGCACCTTGGAACAGTCTTTTGAAGCATTTAATCGAAATTCAATCAGGCTTGTATCGAGCGATGCAAAAAAAGCGGACTCGTTGAATGCTTATATTCAGATGGAAATGAACTACCCGAAAGGGGTTGATGGTGTTGCTATCCTCAACGGCCTTGTAGATTACGCCATCACAAGAGAGCGGAATCAGATTGCCGCAGACCTTGATGTGATTGTAAAAAATCGACTGGATGAGATTAAAGGCAAGCTGGATGCTGCCCGCTCAGGTTACAACACTGAAAAAGAAGCGAGGATCGCTCTTTTGACAGAGGCTGACGCGCTGAGGCGGTCGCAGCTACAAGACGAGCTTAAGGCTCTCAGGATGCAGTTGAAAGCGCGTCGTGCGGATCGAATGGCGCAGCTCAGTGAGGCAATAGGAATTGCAAAGTCTTTGGGTATCAGAAAACCTTCTAGTCCGTCATCGCTGGGAGAGGGTGAGCGGGGTGGGGCAGTCAGCATGATGCGCACTGAGATCAACAATCAGCAAGTCCCTTTGTATTTTATGGGTGTTGAAGCGTTAGATGCTGAGAGGGCCGCATTATCGCAGCGCAAGTCGGATGATTTTACAGAGCAGCGTATTGCGCAGATCGCTAAGGAGCTTCAACTGCTCCAGTCTAATAGGCAGATCGAGGTATTGAATCAGAGGAAGAACGAGGATCTATTTCTTAAAGGCGTAGAGCCCATGCGTGCAGAGATTGCTCGATTGCGCAATTTGAATATGGATATGGGGAAATTACAACTGGTTGCTATCGATAAGCGGGCAGTGGAACCTGCGAGTCCAATTAAGCCCAATAAGCTTCTAATTGTCGTCCTGGGAGCCTTCCTCGGGGTATTGCTGGGAATCTTTATTGCCGCATGCCGCCATTTTTTACGTTTGAGAGGTTATCAGGATAGGCGAACAGATGGGTTTAGCTTTCCTGTCGTGGAAAGCACCTTGGACCATGACAGTGCCGAGCGTGCGCTTCTCGACGCAACGCGATAGTCGGCAGGTTATAAGGACTGTGTTTTCTTCGGGTGGTGGTGTCGAAGGTCTGCTTGAATGACTTTATATAGAGCATATCCTCGTTCTGGTTCTGCATTGATATCATTTTGATATCGGTTCGGGTGTTGCTTATCAGGCTTGCTTTTATCAAATGGGTTTTTATACCAGTGAGCGATCCCGGGGAACCAAATGTGGTTTAAATGCCTCAAATCCTGGGCAGGGCCTGTAGGGTGCGCGATCTTGGTGAGCGACCGAAAGCCTTGACTTTTCAGGGGCGTGATGATCAATGGCTGGCGGCCATGTGTAACCTCAGAAATGTCGTTTCATTGATTTTTTTGCAAGGATATTTCAGAGGCGGCCTGTCCACCGCTTTTGAGGTGCTGATGCAGTCTGATCAAGCAGCATCAGCGCCGGGAGCGTTTCGCGAGTGTCAAAGCATGCTCTGGTTGAATTGGGTGTTCAGGGTAGTATTATCTGCATGCGAATTTATGATCTTCCGCAGTAGGTGGTTTTGGCGGGTGTGGGAGCAAGTTGTATTTCAGGGCATGTTCGGTATTAGATGTCAATATGGCCTGGCAAATATACCTGTCGATGTAAATGTAATAGCATGCCATGGAAAATGATATTCGTGAAAACGCTATGGGTGTAGGTACCCACTCAATCATCCGGCAGCCCAATACCTCGTTGCGTTACGATTGGTACCTGGTGCAATGCAAGCCTAAGCAAGACGGGCGCGCTCAGGAGAATCTCGAACGGCAAGGGTATGTATGCTCTCGCCCAGTCCTCAGGCGCGAAAAGGTCAGTCGTGGTCGGCGACAGTTCATTACGGAGTCACTGTTTCCGGGGTATTTATTTGTACACCTCCCGGAAGGTGCCAATTGGGCCCCGCTACGGTCGACAAAGGGGGTCAGTCGTATGGTTGCTTTTGGCGGCTCCCCACTGGGAGTAGCGTCCGGCCTTATTCATGCGCTGCAGGAGCGGGCAGATTTGGGTGTTGTTCCTACGTATCACGCGGGTGATAAGGTAGTTATCCTTGATGGCGATTTTTCCGGGTTTGAGTCCATTTTCATGGCGATGGACGGTGAGGAAAGAGCCATTTTGTTGATCAGCATATTAAGCCACCAGCGACAGATTGTTGTCCCTTTGAGCTGCCTAGGTGGGGCTGGCAGCGAGGCGTGAATGGCGTGATAGCAGCAGGCGAGTCTTCAAGGGGATGACTAAAAACCTTGGGGCGGTAGCGTGGGATTATTTTATTTTCCTCGCGCTCCGGTGCGCTAAGAATCCGCGGCAGAATTCAAGGAAGGCTAAAAAATTACGGCAGCTCTGCCCAGTGACAGTTTTCGCGAGGCACGTTCCCTAGCCAACACGAGTGTAATCGACTTTTCGATTTAAATTTACCAGTGCGAAGCTGAAATGGAATCGCGCTTTTCTAAATGGAACAAACACATGTTGTTATTAGAAGACATAAAACTTGCTATTGTTGGTTTGGGGTATGTTGGCCTGCCGTTGGCAGTTGAATTCGGAAAGCACCGCTCCGTTGTTGGATTTGACATCAATAAGTCTCGCATTGAGGCGCTTAGAGAGGGGCATGATTCGACGCTGGAAGTGAGTGATGATGAGCTGCTTTCTGCAAAATCTCTCAGTTTTAGCTCAAATTTAAATGAACTTGAAGATTGTAATGTTTTCGTGGTGACTGTTCCCACGCCAATCGACGAATACAATCAGCCAGACCTGACTCCTTTAATCAAGGCTTCGGAAAGTATCGGGAAGGTATTGAAGAAAGGCAATATCGTTATTTACGAGTCGACTGTCTACCCAGGTGCTACTGAAGAAGATTGTGTCCCCGTGTTGGAGAAAATCTCGGGACTCAAGTTTAATGTTGATTTTTTTGCAGGTTATAGTCCAGAGCGAATTAACCCGGGTGACAAGGAACACCGCGTTACTACTATTAAAAAGGTGACCGCGGGTTCTACTCCAGAAGTGGCTGATCTTGTGGATTCGCTGTATGGCGAAATTATTATTGCGGGCACGCATAAAGCTAGTAGCATTCGTGTCGCAGAAGCCGCTAAAGTTATCGAAAACACGCAGCGTGATTTAAATATTGCGCTGATTAACGAACTGGCCATTATTTTTAATAAAATGGGTATTGATACGGAGGCTGTGCTGGAGGCTGCCGGTACCAAGTGGAACTTCTTGCCTTTCCGTCCTGGATTGGTAGGGGGGCATTGCATCGGCGTCGATCCTTATTATTTGACCCATAAAGCTCAGTCCATCGGTTATCACCCCGAAATTATACTGGCAGGACGTCGTTTGAATGACAGTATGGGGGCATATGTCGTTTCGCAGTTGGTAAAAGCGATGCTCAAGCAGCGTATTCATGTCGACGGTGCCAGGGTGCTGATTATGGGGTTGGCGTTCAAGGAAAACTGCCCCGATCTGCGTAATACAAGAATCGTGGATATCGTGCGGGAGCTGGCGGAATACAATATTGCTGTGGACGTGTATGACCCATGGGTAAGTGGCGCTGAGGCAGAGCACGAATATGGCATAATGCCTATCGATACTCCGGTTGAAAACACGTATGACGCCGTGGTACTTGCGGTGGCTCATAATGAGTTTCGATCGATGGGGGCTGCGAAAATTCGCGCACTCGGTAAGGACAAACACGTGCTTTATGACCTGAAATACCTTTTGGAACGTGGTCAGTCTGATATTCGTTTGTGATTGTATTTTAGATGCCTACACAGTAGTGGGCAATTTTAGACTCTCTTTCTCTACGAAGTGGACCCTATGACGCGTTACGAAATGCTTTTAAAGAACCTTCCAAATGAGCCAAAAGTTTGGCTTATTACCGGGGTTGCAGGTTTTATCGGTTCGAATTTGCTTGAGACGCTGTTGAAGTTGGATCAGCATGTGGTCGGCCTTGATAGTTTTGTTACAGGGCACCAGCGTAATCTCGATGAGGTACAGCAGAGCGTCGATGGTGAACAGTGGCTCAGGTTCAAATTTGTTAACGGTGATATCCGAAATCTGGATGTCTGTCATGAGGTTTGTTCTGGCGTCGATTATGTGCTTCACCAGGCTGCTCTTGGTTCCGTGCCTCGCTCCCTAAATGATCCGATCACTACAAGCCAAACTAATATTGACGGCTTTCTGAATATGCTGGTGGCTGCACGGGATGCCAAGGTAAAAAGTTTTACCTACGCCGCTAGCAGTTCTACTTACGGTGATCACCCAGGGTTGCCGAAAGTTGAAGATGTGATCGGTAGTCCGTTGTCCCCTTATGCGGTGACAAAGTACGTCAACGAATTATATGCTGACGTGTTCGCACGCTGTTATAACTTTAATACCATTGGCCTGCGTTACTTTAATGTGTTCGGTAAGCGGCAAGATCCGGATGGTGCCTATGCGGCTGTTATCCCGAAATGGGCGGCGTCCATGATTAAGGACGAAACTATATTTATAAATGGAGATGGTGAAACAAGCCGCGATTTTTGCTTTATAGAGAATACTGTCCAAGCCAATTTGTTGGCGGCTACCGCGGTTGATCCAGCTGTTCGCAACCAGGTTTATAATGTTGCTGTCAGTGGTCGCACAACACTTAATACGCTGTTTTACGCTCTGAAAAAAGAGCTGGCGGCAAATGGTATTGATTATCGAAAGGACCCGGTATACCGGGATTTTCGTGCTGGTGACGTGAGGCACTCTCAAGCTGACATTGGAAAAATAAAAACCAGTCTTGGTTACTCACCTGCCTACCTGATAGAGCATGGTGTGGCAAAGGCGATGCCGTGGTATGTCACTTTTTTAAAGTGATGTTGAAGGGTATGTATAGCCTGCTAATGGTTATGAGAGGGGATGATGAGTCTTATTAAATGGATAGATTTCCAGACGTTGGGTGATGAGCGAGGCAGTCTGGTTTCAATCGAACAGGGTAAGGTCGTTCCGTTTGAGATAAAGCGTGTTTACTATATTTATCGGACGGCTGAAGGCGTTAGTCGTGGATACCACGCCCATCGGAACTTGCAACAGGTCGCTATATGCCTGGTCGGCAAGTGCCGTATGGTATTGGATGATGGCGTTAAGCGAGAGGACGTTTGGCTGGATTGTGCAACAAAAGGGATTTTGATCGAAGGTGGTATGTGGCGTGAAATGCATGACTTCAGTGAGCAGTGTGTACTGCTTGTCTTGGCAAGCGCACCTTATGATGAAGCAGATTATATTCGAAACTACGAAGAGTTTTTAGCCATCGCACGCCAGGCTAGAATATCAAGCTCATCATAGGCCTATAGCACCTCCACTGTTTAAGCTTGTGAGTTATTGCACGGTATTGATCTGGTGATGTGCTGCGTTGTTATAAAGTTAAGCAGTGTGTTGTATGACGTCAGCGGTTGTGTGCTGCCTTACTCGCCGCCTTAGAAACTAATCAGGTTATATAAAGATGGTAAATTTTCTCGATTTGAAAAGCATCAACGCCGTGCTGCGTTCTGAGTTGATTGAAGCATGTACTCGGGTTATTGATTCTGGTTGGTATATATCAGGCCGAGAAGTAGAGGCGTTCGAGGCTGAATTTGCAGCGTACTGTGGTGTTAAGCATTGTATTGGTGTGGCAAATGGCTTGGACGCTCTGACGTTAACCATACGAGCGTGGAAAGTGCTTGGGCGATTGAAGGAGGGTGATGAAGTCATTGTTCCGGCCAATACGTACATTGCGAGTATTCTATCGATCACCGAGAACGGTTTGGTTCCGGTGTTAGTAGAGCCTGACAACGCTACCTTCAACTTGTGTCCAGCGAGATTGGAAGGCGCTCTCACTGATCGCACAAGGCTGGTATTGCCTGTGCATCTTTATGGGCAAATCTGCGATATGTCTGCTATTAATGAATTTGCGCAAAAGTATGGTCTGTTGGTGCTGGAGGACTCGGCTCAAGCACACGGCGCAAGCGTGAAAGGTAAAAAGACAGGTAGCTGGGGAAATGCTTCAGCATTCAGCTTCTATCCGGGCAAAAATCTTGGGGCGTTAGGAGATGCTGGCGCTGTAACCTCAGATGATGATGAGCTTGCTGAAACTATTCGAGCCTTAGGAAATTATGGGTCGAAATCGAAATATAATAATATATACAAAGGCGTGAACAGTCGCCTGGATGAGCTGCAAGCGGCGATGTTGCGTGTGAAACTGAGCCACTTGGAAAAAGATATGAGTGCGCGTCGGAGTATTGCAGCTGCCTACATGGCTGGTATAGAAAACCAAGCGTTGAAGTTGCCGCTTGAAAAGTCTATTGATGCTACCGCCTTCTCCGAGCATGTTTGGCATTTGTTTGTTGTTCGGTGTCAGAATCGAACTGCTTTTCAAGACCATTTACGTGCAAAAGGTGTGGAGACGCTGATTCATTATCCTATCCCTCCGCACAAGCAGAAGGCTTATGCCGAGTGGGATGAGTTGAATTTTGATATTACCGAGCGCATGCACGCCGAAGTCATTAGTCTCCCGATTGGACCGACGATGAATACGGATGACGTTTCCATCGTTATCGAAGCATGTAATAGTTTTAACGGCGCCACGGTAGAATGACGTTTCTTAAAACCAGTTTGTTGAATGGTATAGCAGTCGTTGTACGTATGGTCACGCTATTATGTATAAACAAAATCCTTGCGGTGTACGTCGGGCCTGTGGGCTATGCTGCGCTTGGTCAGTTTCAAAACGCAGTACAGATGATTACAACGTTTGCAAGTGGCGCCATTAATGCTGGCGTCACTAAATACACCGCTGAGTATCATGAAGATGAAGAGCGGCAGCGCACGGTGTGGCGCACGGCAGGCAGCATTTCCTTGATCGGTGCGCTGGTGACCGGCGTACTCGTGACCGTGTTTAATGAAAGATTATCTCTGATCTTTTTGAAAGATCGTGCGTTTGGTGGTGTATTTGTTTGGTTTTCAGCGACCTTAGTGTTGTTTATTCTGAATACTTTACTGCTAGCAGTACTAAACGGTAAGAAAGAAATCCCTCGGTACGTTATATCAAATATCGCGGGGAGCTTTTTTGCTCTGGCCGTTACCGCGTATATGGCGATTATGTGGGGGCTGTATGGCGCGTTGGTAGCATTGGCGGTTTATCAGTCGTTAAGCTTTTTTGTTACAGTTTTTCTTTGCTATACAGCCCCGTGGTTCAAGATTCGATATTTTATCGGACGAATTGATCCCGGCGTGGCTCGAAATTTGGCTAAGTATACAGCGATGTCACTCACTTCTGTGGCGTGTGTGCCCATTAGTCAGATTTTGGTTCGAAATCACTTGGGCCAAAGCTTCGGGTGGGAGGCGGCGGGTTATTGGGAGGCGTTGACGCGGCTAAGTGGTGCTTATCTTATGCTGATCACCACAACGCTAAGTGTCTATTATTTACCTAAATTCTCCGAGTTGAAAAAATCGGAAGATATCAGGGCAGAAATCGCGAATGGATATAAAATAATATTGCCTCTCACTGCGGCGGGCGCACTGATAATCTATCTTTTTCGCGACATGATAGTGAAGTTGCTTTTTACTCCTGAGTTTTTGCCGATGACTGATCTGTTTGCCTGGCAAATGCTAGGCGATACGTTGAAGATCGGAAGTTGGGTTATGGCCTACTTGATGCTTGGGAAAGCGATGTTCAAGCTTTTCATGGTCACAGAAATTGTTTTTTCTTCTTCTTTTGTGATTTTGTCTTGGCTGTTTACCAATGAACTGGGTTTGCAGGGTGTGACCGTGGCCTACGCAATCAATTACGCGGCGTACTGGGTTGTTATGGGTGTTTGCATGTCACGCAAATTGAAGGCAGTTCAATAATTATTTGAAAATGAGCTAAGCATGATTACACTTGTGATACCTTCGTATAATCATATTAATTATGTGTTGGGTTGTATTAAGGCCGCTCTGGCAGTCGATTTGCCAGGGCGAAAAATCTTGGTAATTGACGATGGCTCTACAGACGGGTCTGGCGAAGCCATCGGGGATTTTATTTCAAGTTTATCCGATAGCACAGTCGAGTTTATATCCAAGCCAAATGCGGGCCTTGTTTCATCACTGAACCTGGGTTTAGCGATGGTAGATATGGAGTTTGTTTACCTGGTTGCATCTGATGATATCCCAGAGGCGGCCGGGATTAAAAAATGTGTTGATAAGTTAATCGGGAGTCCGAACGCAAAATTTTGTATCGGTGGTGGTTATGCTTTCTTTGATCAATTACCTGAAAAAAGAACGCCTATATACGGGGTTGCCCAAGATAATTTCTTTAGTCTAAGCGTTGATGCAATGAGTCGCAGTATCTTCTTGAATTATCCCTCTCCAATACTATTGCAATCTACTGTTTTTAGAACTGACGCATTGAGAACAATTGGTGGCTGGGATCCGAAGTTGATGTTGGACGATTATCCTACTTTTATAAAGTTGTTAACACGTTTTCCTGTTCGTGATGTGGATTTTCTTTATGTGCCAGAGGTGAGTGTTGTTGGTTATCGGCAACACGAATCAAATAGTTATAAAAATGTAAAGAGGCAGTATTTCATGGTGCGGGAGTTGATGGAGGAACTTGCACCGGATTATATTCAGCGTAAAGCGATTGGCCGTGTCCTGGCTTCTTATGTCATTTCGGCTTTGAAGAGCGGTGATTTCGCCACGACACTCGCGATGCTCAGGGCATCGAAGTTTATGCACGTGGTTGCGGCCATACCTGCGGCGATAGGCCTAGTGGGAAAAAAAATAGCAGGAAGGTCTAATTAATAGTTGAGCGTGGTAATGAGCTCGCCTATACCCTTGGTTTCCCTAGTAGCGGTTGGACGGTGGTTTAATTGAGATTATTTTTTAAGAATGCGTTAGTGTCACCAGTCTTCGTCTTACTGTTCATTACCCTGCTAATGTATTGTGCTAACCTGCTGGCCCTTGAGCAACCCTGGGATTGGGGGCACAGTGTTTATTTGTTGGGTGTCCTGTCTTTTGTAATCGTTTACATGCTTGTATATGTATTGTTGAATGTAGGCGGTATCCCTCACCCAAAAGCTGAACTGATCTCACCCTATCGAGTTGTTATCCAGCTCTACTGGTTTTGTGCTTTTTTTGGTTTAGTACTGTCTCTTTACAAGATTTATGCGTTCGGTTATAACGGAAATTATGGTAGCGTTTTGTTAGCATTGAGAATCGCGAATACCTGGGAGCACCAACCCTCCTATGGGGCTCAGCACTTTGCGTTGTTCGCACTGTGTTTGTCGCTTTACTATGCACAGCAAAAACGAGCTTTTCCTTGCTTGGTAGCAGCGATCATTTATTTGACCTCGGCTTTTAGTATGGCGGAGAGAACAAGTATGATGTTTATATTTGTAGCGGTGGGTTATACCGCCATCAACGAGGGGTGGATAAGACTGAAGGGGCTGCTGCTGTCCTTAGCCGTTTTAATAGCTTTGTTCATCATCGTTGCTGTCGGAACCGGCAAAACCGGCGGAGATAAGGGGTATGACTTTATCCTGTTGTACTTGGGTTATGCTGTGACAGCCTTTTCACAATGGACCGAGGGTAAGGACTATTTAGGCTGCGCTGATCTGGTGTTTGGAAAATTTATTGATCTGATGTCGCTGGGGTTATACTCTTGCCCTCCTCTTGACCTTGGTCTCACTGATAAAGACTTCAATGTTCTCACCTACGCAGCGTCTCCATACTTATTCGGTGGGCTGCCGGCTGTCATAATATCTATGGCAATTGTCGGTGCATTTTTTGCGATTCTCCGGGTTTTTGCAGCTAAGAGAAAAGGTTATTACTTAGCAATTCTTAGTTGTTTTATGTATGCGCTGATCATGATGTTTTATGCATGGCAATTTTCATTGACGACCTATTTATATTTGATGCTCATACTTTTTCCTCTCTTTGCGGGGCGGTTCTTTCACCCGAGTGGGCAGCAAATTTCCCCGTGATCAATGCGTCTTGTCAGTGGTCTCCAGACGCCGTTGGCTACGCAACGGATGACCGTAAAATTATTTGAGCTGTTGAGATCAAAATGAAAATCTTATTACTTCCAAAATATTCTCGTATGGGAGCCAGTACGCGCCTTCGAACGCTTCAGTTTTTACCTTTTTTGGAAGCTGAAGGGTTGCAAGTGGATATTGAGACGCTGTTTGATGATAAGTATCTTGAGGACCTTTATCGGGGCGGTGGCAGATCGTTTCTTTTAACACTAAAGCAATATATTTTGCGTCTCGTTGTGCTGTTCAAGGCGGCGCGCTATGACGTTGTGTGGATCGAAAAGGAGATATTTCCGTTCTGCCCAGCCTTCGCAGAAAGGCTGCTAAAGTTGTTTGGTGTTCCGTATATCGTTGATTACGATGACGCGGTTTTTCACACGTATGATCTTTCTTCAAGTGTGTTGGTTCGGTTTCTTTTGGGATCCAAGATTGACACAGTGATGCGTCACGCAGAATGTGTAGTTGCAGGCAACGCTTATCTCGCTGACCGTGCGATAAAAGCGGGGGCGCCTAATGTTGAGGTGATACCGACTGTGGTCGATCATTCTCGCTACGCGGGCACACTTCCACTCCCCAATAAAAAAATGGTAATCGGCTGGATTGGTTCCCCGTCAACTGAAAAGTATGTCGTCCAAATTCGAGATGCTCTCAGAGTCGCATGTGAAACTTATGGTGCTCGCGTGGTTTTGATGGGCGCTAGTGAAGGCGTTATCAACGAACTTGAGGGTATTGACGTCGAGGTCCAAGCTTGGAGCGAAGACGCTGAGACTGGGTTTGTTCAGGCACTTGATATTGGGATCATGCCATTGATTGATGGGCTTTGGGAGAAGGGGAAGTGTGGGTATAAACTAATTCAATATATGGCTTGCGGGGTGCCGGTTATTGCGTCACCCGTGGGTGTGAATGTTGATATTGTCGAAGGCAACCAGTGTGGAATGTTAGCAACAGACATGTCTGATTGGCATCGCTGTCTTGACACGTTACTGGGCGATCGGGATTTACGTCTTTTTTATGGCAGCAAAGGGCTTTATGCAGTAGAAAGCGTCTTTTCGGTGCAAGTTCAAGCGCCGCGAATCAGGGATATACTAGCCGTAGCAGGCAGTCGGGTAGGTTAGTGTAATAAGTTCTTTGGTAATGTTGCCGACGGTCTTGTCATCTCAGTTTAATTTTCAAGGCTTCACCCACGCTTACCTTCGCGGCCTTAAATTCGGGATTTATTAAAATGTGTGGATTAAGCGGTCTTTTCGATCCGTCCAAGCGCCCTGAGCTTTACGAAGTCATCTCCAGAATGAACGATGCCATAGCGTACCGCGGACCTGATGATTCGGGTATCTGGATTGATGACCTTGGACTTGCGTTGGGGCACAGGCGACTGGCGATTGTTGATCTCACCAGCGCGGGCCACCAGCCGATGCATTCTCACGACCAGCGCTATGTCCTGGCTTTCAATGGAGAGATTTATAATCATCTCGAGTTGCGCAATCAACTTGAGGCAGAAGGTAATACTCCTCCTTGGACGGGCCATTCAGATACCGAAGTCTTGTTGGCATGTCTTGCTCGTTGGGGCATCGAAAACGCGCTGAAATCGCTGGTCGGCATGTTCGCGTTTGCGCTTTGGGATAAGCAAGAGCAGGTATTGACGCTGGCTCGTGATCGAGTGGGCGAGAAGCCTCTTTATTGGGGGTGGCAGGATAATATCTTACTATTTGCGTCTGAGTTGAGTGCAGTGAAGGCGTATCCGGAATTTAAAGCCGAAGTCGACCGTAATTCGCTCGCGCTTATGTTACGCCATAATTGTATTCCCGCGCCTTACAGTATTTATAAGGGCATTTCAAAACTTCGTCCTGGGCACTACGTGTCTTTAACGCTGAGCGATATTGCTGCTGCAAAAAGTTCTGAATCTCAAGCCTATTGGTCGGTCAACGATGCCGTTACTGCTGGGCTGGCAGATCCTTTTAAGGGTTCGCCGAAGGAAGCGACCGACGCACTGGAGAATCAGCTCCGACTGAGTATCGGGCAACAGATGTTGGCCGACGTTTCACTCGGTGCGTTCTTGAGCGGCGGCGTCGACAGCAGTGCAGTTGTTGCGTTGATGCAGGCCCAAAGTAATCAGTCAGTTCGTACCTTTACCATTGGCTTTGACGAAAGTGGCTATGACGAGGCGGTGCATGCGAAGGCCGTGGCAAAGCACTTGGGAACGCAGCATACGGAGCTCTACGTGCGCCCCGAGGATGCCCTTGCGGTTATCCCAAAGCTTGCATCCATGTACTGCGAGCCGTTTAGTGATAGTTCGCAGATTCCAACATTTTTGGTCAGTCACATGGCCAGGAAAGAGGTTACCGTCGCGCTTAGCGGTGACGGCGGGGATGAGCTGTTCGGTGGCTATAACCGGTATCTAACCGCGCGGCAGGTCTGGCAGAAAATGCACCGCTTGCCGGGTTTTGCGCGCAGCGCGACTGCTAAAATGCTGCGTGCCTTATCGCCGGGGGCGTGGGACCAATTGTTTCAGTTGAGTAAGCCTCTGCTGCCCAAGCGCTTGCACCTGGCGACGCCCGGGGATAAAGCTCATAAACTGGCCTCGGTGCTCGGTATTGCCAGTGGTGAAGACTTTTATCATCAACTGAACAGCCATTGGGAGGATCCTGCTAGTGTTGTAATCGGAGCGCATGAGCCGGTAACGCTATTCACCGACAAGACCGCTTGGCCTGTGACCGATAGCTTTGAACATTGGATGATGGCAATGGATACGCAGACTTATATGACCGACGATATTTTGGTCAAAGTAGACCGCGCATCAATGGCTGTCAGTCTGGAGTCACGTGTGCCAATGCTTGATCATCGCGTTATTGAGCTAGCTTGGCGCATGCCCCTGGACCTGAAAATTCGGGATAATCAGGGCAAATGGTTACTGCGGGAAGTTCTATATCGGTATGTGCCTAAAGAGCTTATTGAGCGTCCCAAACAGGGCTTCGGTATCCCACTGGACAGTTGGCTCAGGGGGCCTTTGAGAGAATGGGCAGAGAATCTTCTCGATGAAGGGCGCTTGCGTCGAGAGGGGTTCTTCCATCCTGAACCCATCCGGAAAAAGTGGGCGGAACACTTGAGCGGACGCAGAAATTGGCAGCATCACTTGTGGGATATTCTTATGTTTCAAGCTTGGCTGGCAGAGCAATAAAAAATGAATTTTCTATTAATCGCCAGCTATCCTGATTCTTTGATCAACTTTCGTGGGCCGTTATTGGACGCGTTGATTGCTAGAGACCTGACGGTGCATGTCGCCGCGCCGGATCTCCCTTCAGATAGCCCTGTGAGGATGCGCCTGGAAGAGAAAGGCGTGATCGTGCACGAAATTCCGCTGCGAAGAGTCGGCATGAACCCGGTTGTCGACTTTTTCACCCTCATTTCACTTTGTAAGCTTATGGCACATGTGAAACCGGATGTCGTTTTGGCTTATACGGTGAAGCCGGTTATCTATGGTCTGCTCGCCGCTCGATTGATGAGGGTTCGCCGGCGTTTTGCGCTGATCACCGGTCTAGGTTATGCATTTCAGGGATCGAGTGATGGGACGGGGGAGCGCCGTGGTTTGCTTCGCGCCTTAGTGCAACGTTTGTACGCGTTGTCGCTGCGATCTGCGACCCGAGTTTTCTTTCAGAACCCGGATGACCAGGCGTTGTTCCAGCAACTCAAACTGATCGGATCTGAAACGCCTTCTACTGTAGTGAACGGTTCGGGTGTTGATTTGGGTGACTTTAATGTCGTCCCCCTACCTGGAAAAATTAGCTTTCTCTTGATTGCTCGACTCCTCGGCGACAAAGGCGTGCGTGAGTTTGTCGGTGCCGCGAAGGCCATAAAGGCCGAGTATGAGCATGTCGTGTTCAAGGTCGTTGGGTGGATTGATGAAAATCCGGATGCTATTTTGCAAGAAGAACTGGATGCCTGGGTCGGTGATGGTACATTGGAATTCTTAGGTCGCTTGCAGGATGTGAGGCCGGCGATTGCGGACTCATCTGTTTATGTATTGCCATCTTATAGAGAGGGAACGCCTCGCACCGTTCTTGAGGCCATGGCAATGGGTAGACCTATTATCACCACGGATGCTCCTGGTTGTCGCGAGACGGTGGTTGATGGGGAAAATGGTTTTTTGATATCGGTCAAGGATGTTGAAGGACTCACTGCTGCGATGTTGAAGTTTGTCAACTCGTCGGAGCTTATTTCGAGTATGGGCAAAAAATCCCGCGCGTTGGCGGAGCTTAAGTATGACGTTGAAAAAGTCAACGCGGCAATGTTGCAGGGAATGGGTATTTAACGGTGTTTTTGGGGTGTTAACTCATGTTGTCGACTTTACACTGAAGGCCTCGGTGAAAGGTGTTGCAATAGCGTTGAAGCCTGATAATAATTTTTGTTGAGTTAAAAATGCTTAAACGTTCATTTGATATTTTTGCGTCCTTGTGTGGCCTAATCCTATTAGGCCCCGTCATGATCATAGTCGCATGGCTGGTCAAGCGAAAACTCGGCTCTCCAGTGTTGTTCAGTCAAATAAGACCAGGCTTGAATGCCAAACCTTTCAAAATGATGAAGTTCCGAACGATGCTTGACGCTGTCGACCAGAATGGCAATCCGTTGCCTGACGCGCAGCGGATGACACCCTTCGGAAGCTTCTTGCGCTCCAGTAGTTTAGATGAGCTGCCGGGCTTGCTTAATGTTCTGAAAGGGGATATGAGCTTGGTTGGACCCAGGCCTCTTCTTATGGAATATTTGCCGCTCTACAGCGCCGAACAGTACCGCCGTCATTGGGTGAGGCCCGGGGTAACTGGCTGGGCTCAAGTCAACGGTAGAAACTCGGTAAGCTGGGAAGAGAAATTCAAGCTGGACGTCTGGTATGTCGATAATAAGTCGTTATGGCTTGACCTGAAAATTATTATACTGACGATCAAAAAGGTTATCGTCAGGGAAGGAATCAGCGCTGATGGCGAAGCTACCATGAGTAAGTTTACGGGGTCCAAGTAAATAAGCGGGGGAGCTTGGATGGAAGGGGTGTTCTGACCAAGCGTTTGAGTTTCTTAACTTTGTCTTGATAAAAATTTAAGGTGTTATTCATGTTGGGAACATCATTTTCCCCCTGGCCCTCGTTCACCGAAGAAGAGGCCAACGCCGTTCGTGATGTCATTCTGTCGAACAAGGTCAACTATTGGACTGGGCAGGAAGCTCGCCAGTTTGAGCGCGAGTTCGCCACCTGGTCAGGCACCGATTACGCGATTGCACTTGCCAACGGCACCGTTGCGCTGGACCTAGCCCTCATCGCGTTGGGCATTGGTGAAGGCGATGAAGTCATCGTAACGTCGCGAACGTTTCTGGCCTCGGTTTCTAGCATCATCAATGCAGGGGCCACGCCGATTTTTGCTGATGTAGATCGTGACTCGCAAAACTTTACAGCGCAATCCATCGAGGCGGTGTTAACGCCTCGTACTCGTGCAGTGATCTGTGTGCATCTCGCGGGCTGGCCGTGCGATATGGATCCAATCATGGACCTTGCCGCCCGGCACGATTTGATGGTTATTGAGGACTGTGCACAGGCTCATGGTGCTTACTACAAAGGCCGTCCGGTCGGTTCTATCGGGCATATCGGTGCCTGGTCATTCTGTCAGGATAAAATCATGACCACCGGTGGCGAGGGTGGAATGGTGACCACTAACGACCGTACGCTCTGGGCTGACATGTGGGCTTATAAGGATCATGGCAAGAGCTGGGAGGCTGTCTATGAGCGTCAACACGCCCCCGGTTTTCGCTGGTTGCACGAAAGTTTTGGTACCAACTGGCGGATGTTGGAGGTCCAAGCTGTTATTGGCAGAATTCAGCTGCGTAGAATGAAGGCGTGGCAAGCTCAGCGCGAGCAGAACGCCACGCGCATATGGGACGCTGCTCGCGAGCTACCAGCATTAAGGGTTCCACTGTTTTCTGAAGGTAGTGTTCACGCAGCTTATAAATGCTACGTGTTTGTACGGCCGGAGCAGTTGAAGGACGGTTGGTCTCGGGATCGAATATTGAGCGAAATCGCGGCACGCGGTGTCCCCGCTTTTTCAGGCTCCTGTTCCGAGGTTTACCTAGAAAAAGCATTCGATAATACTGGGTTGCGACCTGCTCAGCGTCTGGCGAATGCAAAGGAACTGGGTGAAACGAGTATGATGTTCCTGGTGCACCCAACGTTGACCCGCGCCGAAATGGATCTTACGTGCCAGGTAATAATCGATGTCGTCACGGAGGCTTCGATCGGATAGCTCTTATGGGTGTGGCACTGCGTATGTTTATGAATGAAGGGTTTGGTTGGTACCGGAGAGGTGTTCAAGGTATATATGGATAGCGTACGAACGTATTTGTTGAGGCTTCCACGTCGGCAGAAGCGCATTCTGCAGGTGGCTACAGATGTTGTTCTGGTCTGGGCCGCGCTGTGGTTGGCGTTTGTCGTTCGGCTGGGAATGGATGAGATGACCAATCCGGTCAAGCTTCATTTGTGGTTGTTCATATGTGCTCCCGTCCTTGCTGTCCCATTGTTCATTCGCTTCGGAATGTATCGGGCCGTAATGCGCTACTTCGGCAATGATGCCCTTATCGCGATCGTCAAGGCCGTCAGCCTTTCATCATTAGTTTTGGGGGTTGTTGTTTATTGGTACAGCAACCATCAGAGCGTGGTGCCGCGTTCAATTATTTTCAACTATTGGTGGCTCAGCCTGATCATGGTGGGCGGTTTGCGCCTGGCAATGCGTCAGTATTTCTTAGGTGACTGGTTTGCTGCGGCCCAGCATGTTCCGTTCACAAACCGTGAAGATGGTCTGCCACGCGTGGCCATATACGGCGCAGGTGCTGCGGGGAATCAGTTGGTAGTTGCGTTGCGCATGGGACGTGTCATGCGACCTGTCGCATTTATTGACGACGACAATAGTATTTCTGATCGGGTAATCTCCGGCCTGCAGGTCTATAAGCCTAAACATATTCAACGGATGATTGATGCCACTGGCGCTCAGGAAATTCTCCTGGCGATTCCTTCGTCAAATCGAGCTCGTCGCCGGGAAATTTTAGGGTTTCTCGAGTGTTTTCCGCTGCACGTGCGAAGTGTGCCAGGGTTTATGGATTTGGCCAGCGGGCGGGTTAAGGTGGATGATATCCAAGAGGTGGATATCGCTGACTTGCTGGGGCGCGATGCTGTACCCGCACAGGATGAGTTGCTAGAGCACTGCATCAAAGAGCAGTGTGTGCTGGTTACCGGGGCTGGTGGGTCCATCGGTTCGGAGCTATGCCGGCAGATTTTGGCACTTCGCCCAACCACGTTGTTATTGTTTGAGCACAGTGAGTTTAATCTCTACAGTATCTTGTCCGAGCTCGAGCAGCGTATTACCCGTGAATCCCTTTCTGTGCGTCTGTTGCCAATATTAGGTTCTGTTCGCAATGAGGGTAAGTTGCTGGACATCATGAAAACCTGGCATGTTGACACGGTTTATCATGCTGCCGCCTATAAACATGTGCCGATGGTCGAACACAACATTGCCGAAGGAGTGATGAATAATGTGATCGGTACGTTGAATACTGCCCAGGCAGCGCTGCAGGCCGGTGTCTCAAACTTTGTATTGATCTCAACCGACAAGGCTGTGCGCCCGACCAATGTGATGGGTAGTACCAAGCGACTGGCCGAGTTGACATTACAAGCCCTCAGTCGTGAGCTGGCACCTGCCTTGTTTGGTGACACGGCAAACATCCTGCGGGTTAATAAAACACGCTTTACCATGGTACGTTTTGGCAATGTCCTTGGGTCGTCCGGCTCTGTGATTCCACTCTTTCACAAGCAAATTAAATCTGGTGGCCCCCTCACCGTTACACATCCGAAAATCACCCGTTACTTCATGACTATTCCTGAGGCCGCCCAGTTGGTCATTCAGGCTGGGTCAATGGGGCAGGGCGGGGATGTGTTTGTGTTGGACATGGGCGAACCGGTTAGAATCGTCGAACTGGCCGAAAAAATGATTCATTTATCAGGGTTGAGTTTGCGCACTGAAAAGAATCCACACGGCGATATCGCGATTGAATTCACCGGTCTGCGACCAGGAGAAAAACTGTACGAGGAGTTGCTGATAGGCGATAACGTCGTGGCCACACAGCACCCTATGATTATGAGTGCTAATGAAGATCACATTGCTTGGGACGTTCTTAAGGCCAAGCTGATAGAGCTACTTTCGGCAGTAGATCAGGACGACTACGCTCGTGTTCGCCAGTTGCTGCGAGATACAGTCAGTGGCTACACACCTGATGGTGAAATTGTTGATTGGATTTATCAGCAGCGCCGCTTGGAGCCTTGATGTTATAGAGCATGAATATATAGCGACGCGAGGGTACGAATAACCGGACTATTATGATAGTCCGGTTTTTTTAATATTCGTAAAACCCAGAGTGGGTCTTTCTCCCCAGCTTGTTTGCCCTGACCATCTTCCTCAGTAAAGGGTGGGCCCTATATTTTGGGTCGCCTGTCTCGTTGTGTAGGGTCTCCATAATCGAAAGGTTAACGTCATTTCCGATCAGGTCCGCCAAGGCAAGAGGGCCAATGGGGTGGTTTGCGCCCAGCTTCATGGCCTTGTCTATCTCTTCGGCGCTGGCGACGCCTTCTGCGAGTATTCCGATAGCTTCATTGATCATCGGAATCAACATTCTGTTGACGATGAATCCGGGAGCTTCGTTAACCAGTACCGGCTCTTTCCCCAAGCTTTTGGCGAAATCGAATGCCCAGGTTTCGGTTTCTTTAGAGGTAGAGAGGCCAACAATTACTTCAACAAGCTTCATGACTGGAGCGGGGTTAAAAAAATGCAGACCTATGACATTTTCTGGGTTTTTTGTAAGGCTTGCTAACTCAGTAATTGATAGCGATGATGTGTTTGACGCTATTAGTGAAGTAGTGTCCACATACTGTGCGATGTCACGGAATATACCGTGTTTTACCGACATGTCCTCGGAAACAGCTTCAATAATCAAGTCACAATTTTTTAATGCTTCATAATGGTGAGCTGTCCGAATTTTCTGAGAAAATCTCAAAACATCTTCTGCTGCTAATCTTTTTTTGTTAATCATGCGCTCCCACAGAGCGTTTAGGTTATCAAAAGCTTCTTCACTGCTTGCTTGAGAACGGCCTATCCAGACTATAGAAGCAGTCGCATCAGATTGCGCGAGTACTTGGACGATTCCCTTTCCCATCGTGCCTGAGCCGATGACGGCAACCTTGACTTCTTTCATATTAAATATATTCCTTTACTCTTAGGCAGACCGCAATGGTTTTGCAGGATTTCCAAATACGGTAGTGTACGGGGCGACACTTTTGGTCACTACTGAACCCATGCCGACGACAGCACCTTCACCGATCACGATTGGCCTATCTGGTGTGCCCTGTCGAATCATCGCGCCAGTGCCGATATAAGCGTGATTCTCTATCACAACGCTTCCATTGCATTGCACATTGGGGGCAAACGTCACGTAGTCGCCGATCACACAGTCATGCGCAATGTATGAGTAGAGGTTAGCGTGAAAGAATTTACCAATGGTCGCATTTGAAGTGACAGTAGTAAAAGGGCAAAAGACAGCACCCTCGCCAATAATGTTATGACTCAGATTAATTGCGTTCGGCGCTGAGATTGAGAATGGCTTTGCACCCAGTTCTATGAGCCGCTCGGCTATGGACTGTCTGGTTTTGCTGTTGGCGATCGTAATGTTGAAGAACTTATCGCCGTCCATTTTCATAAAAGTTTCGGTATCAACCACGGTATAACCGTTAATAACCTTGTCTTGAAAATGGTCATCCACGAATAAAATTTTGAAATTATCGTGGGACGTGATTTCAGTCATTTGAGTGACTAGGGGGGCGACCTCTCTGCCAAATCCACCGGCCCCTACGATTGCGTAAATTTTCATCTTCAGCTGGTCCTTAAGCTTAATCAGGATTGACCTTGGCTCAAGCGATTCTACAGGTGAATAGTGTCAGTGTCAGTGTCGGCAGTAGAGTTTTACAGTTTGGCTGAGGGCGCTCAGGCTGGTTTCTCGACCGCTCGTGGTACCCCTTATTGAGGTGGTGGCCGAATGATGGCGTGCTTTGTTGGACCTCCGGCCTGGCTCGTGCCGACAAGCCTGGCCAAAAAACTGATAAGAGACGCTGTCTGTTAAATAGATCTTTAACACTGCTTAAGCCCGGGTGTGTTTTCTAATTGTTGATTGTTAGGGGGGGCGTGCGTTCGGAATGCCAAGGGCTCAGTCGGATTGCGCACGCCCTATCAGTAATGAGAGCAAAGGGTTTATTGCTCAGAAAACTCTTCAATCCATTTGGACACGATATCTTTCGGATAACCGCGGTGGAAGTGCCTGCGCCAAGGGTATGCGCTTTCTCCTGAACCATCCTTCAGCTTAATTTTGCTGGTGTTGCAGATCAGTTTTGCAGGAGAGCCAGCGACTACCGTATCTTGAGCTACATCTCGGCTCACCGAGCTGTGCGCACCGACCAATGCCCCTCTTTTAACCGTGACGCCTGGCAGGATGACGGACATTGTTGCAATGACCGAAAACTCTTCGATCTTAACGCCAGACATTATTTCGCTAGGCGGGTGAGGGTCGTTAGTTAATACAACATAGGGGAATATCCATACATAGTTTTCTATTGTTGAATGTTGTCCTATATGGACATTGCTATGGCATTTTACGTAGTTTCCGATTTCACAGTGTCCTTGTATATCGCCAAGTGTCCCTATCTGAAAGCCCGTCCCGGCGGTAGTCAGTTCTCTGATTGTAACTCTGTGCCCTGTCGTAAGGTTATCACCGAACGAAGACCCTTCGTAAAAAACACAATGTGAACGAATAATGGACGCTTTTCCAATGATCAACGGACGTCCGTTTGCCAGTTTCGTTGGCAAACCAATTTCGCAGTAGGCACCAATTTCTGTGTCGTCCCCGATGGTGACGTTTTTATGGACGATACTATAGGGGCCGATTTTTACGTTGCTGCCAATTTTTGCGTCGGGGTCAATAATCGCGGTTGCATGTATCATAAAGTTTTCCGCTGGTAGATAAGGTAGGAAGGGCGTCTTTGTAGCAGGAGTACTGAGTTTGGCCAAGCTGACGTCTAACGGAAAAACATAGTATCTAATTAGTCGGGCGAGATGAAGCGCTGGCGCCGTAATCCGTGAAGAGCTGGGAGTCGTTCCTGCTGATCCCTTTGGCATGGAGTGGCCGTTTGTGTGCTACCTGCTTGCTCTCCTTCGATTTTCGCATGCCGGACCTTTTCGCAACCGTTGGGCGTGCGGTGAGTGTGAGTCCGCCACATCATGCGAGGTCGGGTGTCGGCGGTTCGTCCAGGCTAGTGCGACAGCGAACATTGAAGGTGTGCGGCAGGGCCACTCGAGATGGGAGCGCAGAGATTGCAGAGCAGGCCGTAATATCCATTGAGTCATTCTTTTTCGGTACGTAAAATAGGCCGATTTTTGATGCCCTGCGTGAGTCATCTGCAATGGTTGAGTATGTGCTTGATAATTATATTGAGAAGTTTATAAAAAAATGACCATGATTAATACGGCGCGCCCTCCTATGCAAGAGCGGTCCTCACATCAACACAATCAGCATGTTGATTATCGTCCGGATGTTGACGGGCTCCGCGCTTTTGCGGTTCTGGCCGTTGTTATATTTCATGCATTTCCTTTGGCGCTGAAGGGCGGCTTCATAGGGGTGGACATTTTTTTTGTTATCTCGGGTTATTTGATTTCCAGTATAATTTTTAAAAGCCTGGATAAGGGGGGGGTTAGCTTTGTTGAGTTCTATGTTCGTCGAATTAGACGGATATTTCCGGCGCTGATCCTTATGATGCTTGCCTGCTTTATAGCCGGTTGGTTCTTGTTGATGGCAGTGGAATTCAAGTTTGTTGGAAAGCACATCGCTGCTGGAATTGCATTCGTTCAAAATATAATATTGTTCCAAGAGTCAGGGTATTTTGATACCGCTTCCGAATTGAAGCCGCTGTTGCACTTGTGGTCACTGGGTATAGAGGAACAGTTTTATTTGTTTTTTCCACTGGTGGCATTGTGCGTATGGAAGATTAGACGTCTCGCCCTCTACGTATTGATTATATGCGTGTTGTTGTCCTTTGGTATCAATGTAAGCGATGTCAAAAGCGAACCCTCGGCTGCGTTCTATTTGCCGATCGGGCGTGCATGGGAGCTGCTGATTGGTAGCTTGCTCGCGTATGAAAGCCTATACAACAGATGCACGCTGACTGGGGCATTGGCGTCATGTGGCGTCAGGAGTGAGTTGACTGGGCGTCTGGCGCTGTGGGTTCGTAATGCGACTGCTGTTGCTGGTTTTTTACTGCTGGTCATCGCGCTCTACACTATTCATAAGGGGCTGCCTTTTCCGGGGGCAAGGGCCGTTGCGCCTGTTTTGGGTGCTGCGCTAATCATTCTCGCGGGCCCTCACGTATGGTTGAATCGCAGCCTGTTCTCGCTTCGGCCGATTGTCTGGTTGGGGTTGATCAGTTATCCCCTTTATTTGTGGCATTGGCCAATCCTGACCTTTCTGAAAATCATTAATGTAGATACACCTACGATTGGAATGGTTTTAGCGGCGGTTTTGTTAAGTATTGTTCTTGCGGTCGCGACTTATCTATTTATAGAAAGGCCGTTTCGATTGGGCGCTCTCTCAAGGAAAAACAGTGCCATTCTATTGCTGCTCGGTGTAATCATGGGCGCAACGGGGTTTACTGTTTTTGTAAAAAATGGTCTGCCTGAACGAATGCCTGAACGCGAAGCCTTTGCACAGTACTTTGAGAATTCATGGCCCGAACAGGCTTACGTTGCCAAGCATGGTCTTGCAAAAACGTACCGCCTGGAGTGCGATTTCTTTGACTTCGATAGCTATCGCAAAGGTCATCCTACCAACGATCCTATCGAGCGTATCGCGGAGTCGTGTTATACGCCACAGACTAATACCTCCGTCATGATTTGGGGCGACTCTCATGCCCAACAACTTTATTATGGGCTTCGTGAAGAAATTCCAAGTGAAGTTTCGATCTTGCAGGTTGCTACGTCCGGCTGTATGGCTTACTTGCCAAACGCCGATTATCCAAGGGCGAAAAATTGTGAAAAGTCTAATGCATTTGCCTTAAGCGTTATAAAGGAAAAAAAACCAGCGGTGGTGATTGTTGCCCAGTTTGCTGGGCTGGATCAGTCAAATGACTTAAAAGCGTTGGCGAGTCAGCTAAAAGCTTATGGCGTTGGTGATTTAATTGTCGTGGGGCCTGTGCCTCGCTATGATCGACCGCTCTACCAACTGATCGTTCGTAAGTATTGGCCGGATCCCCCGCGCAAAATGACCACTCATTTTGTTTCAGAAGTTCGAGAGGCTGATGAGTCTCTTAAACAGCTCTATGATAGCGGGCAGGGAGGGTTTGATTACCTTTCTGCTCGGGACGTGTTCTGTGACAGTGAAGGATGTTTGACTTATTTAGGCGCAGATCCTACGCGGGGTCTAGTGACGTTTGACTACGGCCACTTGACGTCTATCGCCTCGGTGTTTTTATCTAGAAGTGCGCTTGCGCCGTTGGTGATGAGCAAGTTGCATCAAACGTTTAATAGTCAAAAAGTTGATCCTCTAAAGATGAGTGATGAGTGACAGATTGTGTCTGCTGAATAAAAGTAATCACACTCTGTAACGCAGTCATTTTTGACTCTCGCTCCACATCATCTAAGTTTGAGAAGCAGCTTTGGAGAAGCTGCTTTTCCTTCACTGATGTTATGGAGCCTCACTATGCGTAAAACGTGTTTCTCATCCCTCGTTTTTGCTGTTCTTGCCTGTGTATCGCTGATCACCACCGCTGCACCTAGCGCCAAACCTGAGGCCTCAACCCCGATCGCCGCCCAAATGGCCAAGACCGAGCAAGCTACCAAGGTCAATCTCAACGCCGCTGACGCCGAAACCCTGCGTCGTGATCTGTTCGGTATCGGCTCTGCCAAGGCAAAGGCGATCATCGCTTACCGCGAAAGCAATGGCCCGTTCACGGCGGTGGATGAGTTATTGGAAGTAAAGGGCATCGGCAAGGCGCTGCTGGAGAAGAATCGCGAGAGGTTGGCGATCAATTGAGGAAGCTAGGGTAATCCAAGAGGCCGGTCATTGACCGGCCTTTTCACCCGCTGAAATTTGCTTTTTCAGACTGGCGCGCACCCCATTCAAGAGACGTGTCGCCAACTGTGCACTTTCGACACTCCTGGCCAATGCCCGTGCGCCCGCCAGCGTCGACATCAGTACCACGCTTTGTTCATCGTCATTCTCAATGCGCAAGGCCGTTTCAACCTGCTGCAATCGGGCGCCAAGCACCGCGCCCTTGGATTTGAAGTGCGTGTAGAAGCCGCCATGCGTCAGATTCAGCGCTTTCATCAGCGGCTGCAGTCCGCCGGTATCTATACCGTCGCGGCGAAAGTGGACGGAAGCTTCCTTGACGATGCGTTGGTGAGTCTGGACGTTATGGTCTGATAAGCCGTGCAGAGGAGTGTCTTGTGAACGAGCGAGCGCTTTTGCGGAGTCATACCTTTCTTACCTATCCAGGCAGCATTGGCATGAAAAGTGATTACATCTGGCTCAGTGATTGTTCAACAATCTTGAGGTGGTGATGTCACTCAGTTTGTCTTTAGCCGACCAGATCGCCCGGGAACTCCGCGCCGACATCATCGGTGGGCGGTTGCTACCGGGTATGGCGTTGGTCGAGGTGGATCTGGTCAAGGGGTATAACGCATCGCGCAATACCATTCGTGAGGCGTTGCATCGCTTGGGCCAGGAGGGGCTGACGCGCTATGTGCGCAATAAGGGGGTGATGGTTCGGCGAGTGGAGCGCGAAGAAGTGCGCGATCTGTTTGTAGTCCGTCGCACTCTGGAGTTGCAGGCGATTGCTCAGAGTAGCCCGCTGACAGCGGCTCAATCGGAGCGTATGCAAAGCGCCATTGAAGCCACCACCCTGGCCCGCGAGCGTGAGGACTGGCGGGCCGTGGCCACCCACAGCCTGGTGTTCCACCAGCAGATTGTCGGGTTGATGTGCAGCCCGTTGTTCGACGATTTTTTCGCCCAGGTGATTGCCCAGTTGCGCCTGGTGTTCTGCGCCGCGCCCGATGAGCAGCGTTTCCAGTCGCCCTGGCTGGAACGGGACCGTGAGATCTACACGTTATTAGCCAATAACAACACGCTGGCCGCCGGGGAGGCGATGAGCCTGTACCTGGATGATTCCGAACACCTTTCCCTTGCCCTGTTTGATCACCCTTGATGGAGGATTGCGCCAATGTACAAAGACTATCCCGCCGCTTATCAGGTCAGCAAAGGTTCGGCGTTGCAGGTGGATACGGCGTTCTATGAGCGTATTCGTGATCGCAAGGACCAGCGCACGCTGATCGAGCAGTTCGAGGTGCCGATTCGCACGGGGAGGGCGTGGAACGTACCGGCCGGGCATGTGTTTCGTGTGACTACGCCGGTTGGCCCGCAGGTGGGCGACTTCAACGTGTGGAATGCCAATGATCCTCGCGAGCGCTTGTGGGCCGCGCGTACGCGGCAACTACAAGGCGCCCATGTCAGCACCCATGATCGGCTGTGGTCGAACCTGCCTTTCTTGCGCCCCTTGGTGACCATCACCGATGACAGCCTGGCCAGTTACGGCATTGATGAGCACGGTGGTCGCCTGCACGATTTGCTTGGCACGCGTTGCGACCCTTATGTGAACCGTATGCTGACGGGGGAGGACTTCCATCACCACTGCCATTCAAACCTGACCCGCGCCGTATTACCCCACGGTCTGACGGAGTTCGATGTGCATGACGTGCTGAATATTTTCCAATGCACCGGTCTCAATCACGATGACATGTACTTTATGAAAGCCTGTCCGGCACAGAAGGGCGATTACCTGGAGTTTTTCGCCGAGATTGATCTGCTGTGTGCGCTGTCGACATGCCCGGGTGGAGATTTGTCGTTGCCGATGTGGGGGCCGGACGCACAGGACCCACTGACGGTGTGTCGTCCGTTGGGTGTGGAAATCTACCGGTTGGAGGACGCGTTGCTGGGCGGTTGGAGCCAGCCTGAACGTGCTGCCTACAAGGGACAGCACGGGTTGCATATTGCCAAGGCCGATTGGGAGTAACCCAAGGCTCAGCGGTCTTGCGCGTCCTTGGCATCCGCCTGCGCATTGTTCTCGGCCACGCGTTTGCGCTGTTCGTCGGTGAGTTCCACCTTGTTGGCGCTGTCACGCAGTATCAACAAACCACCGACGATCGAACCGATCGCGACCACTAAAATCAACCAGGCATACCACGGCATAGCGCTCTCCTTGAGGCAGTAAACAGTCGGGGAAATTTCCCACGGTAATTGCTGCTTTGAGCAACGGGTGTTGTTAGTAGTTCATTGTAGGCCCGTTCTGCCTCAGGAACCTCATGAACCGGTCAACATCGCATCCGCCGGCGCATCGGCGCGGTCCTGTGCTGTCATCTGGAAGTAGATGAAGCCCACCAGCATAAAGCCCAGGAAGATCAGCCCGATCAAGGTATTGAACCAGGCCATCGCCACCAGGCACACCACCGCCAGTACCAGTGCGATACCCGGCACGATGGGATAGCCCGGTGCGCGGAAGGTACGTTCCAGCAGCGGCTCGGTCTTACGCAATTTGAACAGGCTTAGCATGCTCATGATGTACATGACGATGGCACCGAACACCGCCATGGTGATCATGGCAGCGGTCAGGGTCATGCCACCCAGGTTGATCAGGCCGTCGCTGTAGATGGCTGCGATGCCGACGATGCCCCCGGCGATGATTGCCCGGTGGGGTGTCTGAAAACGCGACAGTTTGGCGAGGAAAGAAGGCAAGTAGCCGGCGCGAGCCAGGGCAAAGAACTGGCGCGAGTAACCCAGGATGATGCCGTGGAAGCTCGCTACCAAGCCGAACAGGCCGATCCACACCAACATGTGCAACCAGCCGGAGCTGTCGCCTACCACGGTTTTCATCGCTTGCGGCAGCGGGTCGTTGATGTTTGACAGGGTACGCCAGTCACCCACGCCGCCGGCGAAGAACATCACGCCCATGGCAAGGATCACCAGAGTCAGGATGCCGCTGATATAGGCTTTGGGGATCGTACGCTTCGGATCTTTGGCTTCTTCGGCCGCCATGGCCGCGCCTTCAATCGCGAGGAAGAACCAGATAGCGAAGGGGATCGCGGCAAACATGCCGGCAATCGCCGGGGCACCAAAGGTGTCGGAACCGGCCCAGCCATTGAGGGCAAAATGGCTGAAGCTGAAGGCCGGGGCAACCACACCCATGAACACCAGCAGTTCGGCGACGGCCAGTACGCACACCACCAGCTCAAAGGTCGCGGCAAGTTTTACACCGAGGATGTTCAGGCCCATGAACACGACATAGGCGCCCACGGCCGCGTGTTTCGGGTCCAGGGCCGGGAACTGCACATTCAGATAGGCGCCAATGGCTAAGGCGATGGCAGGCGGCGCGAACACGAATTCGATCAGGGTCGCCAACCCGGCAATCAGGCCACCCTTTTCGCCAAAGGCGCGACGGCTGTAGGCAAATGGCCCTCCAGCATGGGGAATCGCGGTAGTCAGCTCGGTGAAACTGAATATAAAGCAGGTGTACATGGCGGCGACCATCAGCGAGGTCACCAAAAAGCCCAAGGTGCCAGCCACGCCCCAACCATAGCTCCAGCCGAAGTACTCGCCGGAAATCACCAGCCCGACGGCGATACCCCATAGATGCAGGGTGCCCAAGGTGGGTTTGAGTTGTGTGTTCATTGTGCGGTGCTCCCTGAAGGGGTTGGAATGATTCAGGGTGTTGCAGCGGCTATGCCAAGCCTCAGAACCCTGTCGTAAAGCAGTGCCTTTGTCGCCGGAGGAACGGTTTGGCGTTTGAATGTGGCTTGCGTTGCACCACATAAGTGCGGTGGTGACTGAGCGGGTGCTTTCGCGAGCAAGCCCGCTCTCACACTTGACCGAGTTTTAACTGAAAGAACGCGGTCGAATGTCGGAGCCGGGCTTGCCCGCGAAGAGGCCCTCCCAGCCACTGCAAATCCCCCTGTAAACCCCGCATGAAGTCACTCTTTACGCCGTCTTTACGCCCCACCCATACCCTCGCTCTCGTTCCTTTACGCCACTCCTGCCGACAATTGCTCCACACGCGGCAATCGCCGCAAAACGGAGAAACTTCCATGAGCGTTCTGGACGGGGTGTCACTGCTATTGGCCGTGGCGCTGTTCATTTATCTGCTGGTTGCGCTGTTACGCGCGGATCGGAACTAGGAGCAGGCTATGCACAGTTATGACTATTGGCTGATCATCGCCTTCTTTGCCTTGGTGCTGATTCCTGCGCCGGCCCTGGGGCGGTTCTACTACAAGGTGATGGAAGGCCAGCGTACTTGGCTGACCCCGGTGCTGGGGCCCGTCGAAAAAGCCTGTTATCGCCTGTCGGGCGTGGATGATCAGCAGGAGCAGAGCTGGCAGAAATACATGCTGGCGGTGCTGGCGTTCAACCTCGCCGGTTTTGTATTGCTGTTCGCGATCCTGTTGTTCCAGGACTACCTGCCGCTGAACCCGCAGAAATTGCCGGGCCAGGAATGGACCTTGGCGTTCAATACCGCCGTCAGTTTCATGACCAATACCAACTGGCAGAACTATAGCGGCGAAGCGTCCCTGAGCTACCTCAGCCAGATGGTCGGCCTGACTGTGCAGAACTTCGTCAGTGCGGCGACTGGCCTGGCAGTCCTGGTCGCTCTTTGCCGTGGGATCGGTCGCAAATCTACCAAGACCTTGGGTAACTTCTGGGTCGACATGACCCGCGCCACCCTCTACGGCCTGTTGCCGTTGTGCCTGGTGTTCGCGTTGTTCCTGGTATGGCAGGGCGTGCCGCAAACCTTCGCCCACTACGTCAATGCTGTAACGATGCAGGGCGTGGATCAAGTGATTCCCCTGGGCCCGGCCGCCAGCCAGATTGCGATCAAGCAATTGGGCACCAACGGCGGCGGGTTCTTCGGCGTCAACTCGGCACACCCCTTTGAGGACCCGACAGCCTGGGCCAACCTGTTTGAGCTGGCGGCGATCATCCTGATCCCGGTGGCGTTGGTGTTCACCTTCGGCCATTACGTGAAGGATTTGCGCCAGAGCCGGGCGATCCTCGGGTGCATGCTGGCGCTGTTCCTGATCGGCGGCGCGACCTCGCTGTGGGCCGAGTACCAGCCCAATCCAACCTTGAGCAACCCTGCTGTAGAGCAAACCGCGCCGCTGGAAGGTAAAGAAGTGCGCTTCGGCACCACTGGCACGGTGCTGTGGTCGGTGACCACCACCGCGGCGTCCAATGGCTCGGTCAATGGCATGCAAGACAGCCTCAACCCCCTCAGTGGGATGGTGGCGCTGGTCAACATGATGGTTGGCGAAGTGATCTTCGGCGGCGTCGGCGCCGGCATGTACGGCATGCTGCTCAACGTTCTGATTGCCGTGTTCCTCGCCGGGCTGATGATTGGCCGCACGCCGGAATACCTGGGCAAGAAACTCCAGGCCAAGGAAGTGCAATTGCTGGTCGTGACCTTGCTGGTGATGCCGGTCGGCACCTTGGTCCTGGGAGCGATTGCCGCCAGTTTGCCGGGCCCGGCCGGAGCCATCAGTAACCCTGGCCCACACGGGTTCAGCCAACTGCTCTACGCCTACACCTCGGCCAGTGCCAACAACGGTTCGGCATTTGGCGGCTTCAGTGGCAACACCACATACCACAACCTGATGCTGGGCTTGGGCATGTTGATCGGCCGTTTTGGCTACATCCTCCCGGTACTGGCCCTGGCCGGCAGCCTGGCGATGAAGAAGACCGCACCGATTGGCCAGAACAGCTTTCCCACCCATGGCCCGCTGTTCGTGACCCTGTTGACCGTGACCATTTTGCTGGTGGGCGGCCTGACTTTCCTGCCGACGCTGGCGTTAGGCCCCATCGCTGAACACTTGAGCATGGGCTTCTAAAAAGGGAATATGAAAATGAACATGCCTGCAAAAAATGCGGCTCCCGTACATACCCAGGAGCCTGCCAAAACCGCGATGTCGGCCCTGTGGCGCCCGGCGCTGGGCCAGGCGTTCGTCAAGCTGGACCCACGCCAGCTGCAACGCTCGCCAGTGATGCTGGTGGTCGAGCTGACCGCCATCCTCACCACCGTGCTGTGTTTTGTGCCCGACACCGCTGTGCCGACCTATGTTGCGGTGCAAATTGCCGTGTGGCTGTGGTTCACCGTGCTGTTCGCCAACTTTGCTGAAGCCCTGGCCGAAGGGCGTGGCAAGGCCCGTGCCGACAGCCTCAAGGCCGGCAGCGAAGGCTTGAGTGCACGTCGTAAGGAGGCCGATGGCAGCTTCAAGGTCGTGCCGGCCGCCAGCTTGCGCAAAGGTGATGTCGTGCGTGTCGCCGCCGGGGAAATGATCCCCGGTGACGGCGAAGTGATCGAAGGTATCGCCGCGGTCAACGAAGCGGCCATTACCGGCGAATCCGCCCCGGTGATCCGTGAGTCCGGCGGCGACCGCTCGGCGGTCACCGGCAATACGCGCCTGGTGTCGGACTGGCTGATGATCCGCATCACTGCCAACCCTGGCGAGTCCACGCTGGACCGCATGATTGCCCTGGTAGAAGGCGCCAAACGTCAGAAAACCCCCAACGAAGTCGCGCTGGACATCTTGCTGATCGGCCTGACCCTGATCTTCCTGTTGGTGGTTGTGACCTTGCAGCCGTTCGCCCACTTCGCCAATGGCAGCTTGCCGCTGGTGTTCCTGGTCGCACTGCTGGTGACGCTGATTCCTACGACCATTGGTGGTTTGTTGTCGGCGATTGGTATCGCCGGTATGGACCGCCTGGTACGCCTCAATGTGATCGCCAAGTCCGGTCGCGCCGTTGAGGCCGCGGGGGATGTGCATGTGTTGCTGCTGGACAAGACCGGCACCATCACCTTTGGTAACCGTCGCTGCTCGGCAGTGGTGGCGGCGCCTGGTGTCAACGGCCGCGAACTGGCCGAGGGGGCGTTGCTGGCGTCGCTTGCGGATGACACGGCGGAAGGTAAATCCATCGTTGAGTACTTGCGTGCGCTGCATCCGCAGGCCGAGCCGACGCTGGATCAGTTGACCGCTGTACCGTTCACTGCCGAAACCCGCTTGTCCGGTGTCGACTACCAGGGCCGCGTGTTCCGCAAAGGCGCTGTCGATTCGCTGCTGGCGTTTATTGGCCAGCAACGCAGCGACCTGCAACCCGCGTTGTCGCGGGAGATCGACAAGATCGCCCAAAGCGGTGGCACCCCCTTGCTGGTGTGCGCCGATGGCAAATTGCTCGGTGCGATCCACCTTAAAGACGTGGTTAAACCCGGCATCCGTGAACGTTTCGCTGAGCTGCGCAAACTGGGGATTCGCACCGTGATGGTCACCGGCGACAACCCGTTGACCGCCGCTGCGATTGCTGCTGAAGCCGGTGTGGACGATGTACTGGCTGAAGCCACCCCGGAGAAAAAACTCGCCCGTATCCGCCACGAACAGAACGATGGCCGCCTGGTTGCGATGTGCGGCGACGGTGCCAACGACGCCCCGGCGCTGGCCCAGGCGGATGTCGGCATGGCGATGAACGACGGCACCCAGGCTGCTCGCGAAGCGGCCAACATGGTCGACCTCGACAGCGACCCCACCAAGCTGCTGGACGTGGTGCAGATCGGCAAGGAGTTGCTGGTGACCCGTGGCGCGCTGACGACGTTCTCCATCGCCAACGACGTGGCCAAGTACTTTGCGATCCTGCCGGCGTTGTTTGCGTCGATCTACCCGCAACTGGGTGTGCTCAACGTCATGCACCTGCAGAGCCCGCAAAGCGCGATTCTCTCGGCCATCGTCTTCAACGCCCTGATTATCGTGGTGTTGATTCCCCTGGCCTTGCGGGGGGTGCGTGTGCAGGCAGCGAGTGCGGCGGCCTTGTTGCGTCGTAACCTGCTGATCTACGGGTTGGGTGGGATCGTGGTGCCATTCGTGGGCATCAAGGCGATCGACATGCTGCTGACGGCGCTGCACCTGGTTTGACCTGACTCCTGAGGGCACCTGCACAGGGGTGCCCTCCGGTTGCAATGACTCTATCGAGGAATCTGAAATGTCCACCATGATCCGCCCGGCTTTGAGCCTGCTGGTCCTCATGACCCTGATCACCGGCGTCGCTTACCCGCTGGTAGTCACCGGCGTGGCGCAAGTCGCCTTTCCTGATCAGGCCAACGGCAGCCTGGTGCGTGATGCCAGCGGCAAGGTGCGTGGCTCGAGCCTGATCGCCCAGGACTTTACCGGCGACGGCTGGTTCCACCCACGCCCTTCGGCCGGTGCTTTTGCGACGGTCTCCAGCAGTGCCAGTAACCTGGGCCCCAGCAATCCGGCCTTGGCGACTCGCATATTCGATGATGCCAACAAACAGTTGGTGCCGGGCCAGGGGCCCGTGCCACTGGCCTCACTGACTACCTCCGGCAGCGGTCTTGATCCACACTTGCCACCCTCGGCGATTGCCTATCAACTGGCGCGGGTGGCGGCGGCGCGTAACGTGCCGGTGTCGACCCTGCAACGCTTGCTCGATGAGCACATCGAAAGCCCGCTGGTGGGGCCGCCAGTGGTGAATGTGTTGGCGCTGAACATGGCGCTGGAAAAACTGTAACCCGATCAATACCAGAAGGACACTGCCCGCATGAGCGACTCCGGCCGCGCCGATGCCCTGTTAGCCGAACTGCCCCGGGACGGCCGTGGCCGGCTCAAAGTCTTCCTTGGTGCCGCGCCGGGCGTAGGTAAGACTTACGCCATGCTCCAGGCGGCGCACACCCAACTGCGCCAGGGCGTACGGTTGATCGCCGGGGTGGTCGAAACCCACGGCCGCGCCGAGACCGAGGCGCTGCTCAGCGGGTTGCCGCAACAACCGCTGCTGCGCAGCGAATACCGCGGCGTGATGCTCGAAGAGATGGACCTCGACGGCCTGCTCGCCGCCAAGCCCAAGCTGGTGCTGGTGGACGAGCTGGCCCACAGCAACGCCCCCGGCAGCCGTCATGAGAAGCGCTGGCAAGACATCCAGGAGTTGCTCGCCGCCGGCATCAACGTGTTCACCACGGTCAACGTCCAGCACCTGGAAAGTCTCAATGATCAGGTGCGTGGCATTACCGGTGTGCAGGTACGTGAAACCCTGCCCGATTGGGTGCTACAGGAAGCCGATGAACTGTTGCTGATTGACTTGCCCTCTCGCGAGCTGCTGGAGCGCTTGCGCGACGGTAAGGTCTATGTGCCGGAGCAGGCGCGTGCGGCCATCGATGCGTTCTTCACCCAGACCAACCTCATGGCCCTGCGCGAGCTGGCGATGCAGACCGCCGCCGCCCACGTCGACGATGACCTGGCCCAGGGCTACCGAAAGCTTGGCCAGGCCGCGCCGGCGGTACGCGGTCGCTTGTTGGTCGGCGTGGATGGCGACGCGCAAGCCGAACGCCTGGTGCGCCATGCCAGCCGCGTGGCCCAGCGTCGCCATCTGCCCTGGAGCCTGGTGCATATCGACAACGGTCGTGCGCAGGATGAGCAAGCGCGCCTGCGGCTGCAAAACGCTCAGCAACTGGCGGAGCGGCTGGGCGGGGAGGTGGTGCTGCTGCGTGCGGGTGAAGTGGCCAAGACGCTGATCCAGCATGCGGCTGAACGCCGGGCCAGCCTGCTGCTGGTGGGCCAGTCGCGGATGCGTTGGCGACGTCGGCTGTTCGGTGGCGGGTTGGCGGCGCGTTTGTTGCGCAACGCGCGCGGCTTGGAAATCAACGTCCTCGACAGCGATGATGTAACCGCCTCACCGCGCATGCCAGATGTACGCGGGCTGGTGTGGTTCGACTACGGCCTCGCGGTCGTGGCAACGGTGGTGGCCGCGGCATTGGCCTGGGGCGTGGCCAGCGTGTTGCCGTTACCGAACATCTCGTTGGTGTTTCTCGCTGCGGTCTTGTTGGTGGCGGTGCGCAGCAGCCTGGGGCCCTCCCTGGTGTGCGCGGCCTTGTCATTCCTGACATACGACTTCCTGTTTATCCCGCCGAATTTCTCCTTCGCTATCCAGCGAGAAGAAGACGTGCTGACCCTGTTGTTCTTCTTGCTGATGGCGGCCCTCACCGGCAACCTGGCCGCGCGCCAACGCCGGCAGTTGCAGGCATTGCGTGACACTCAGGAAGAAACCGGCGAACTGCTCGACCTGTCGCGCAAGCTCACGGCCGCCACCGATCGCCAGGCAGTGATCAGCGCGGCTGCCCACCACTTGCAAGGCTGGAGTGACCTGGACTTGTGCCTGGTCAACCGCGACGGCCAGGGCGGCTGGAAAGTCGAGACCGGCGGCCCGCTGAACTTCACCGAAGCCGAGCGAGCCGCTGCCGATTGGGCCTGGCAGCATGACCAACCGGCGGGCATGGGCACCGGCACATTACCGTTCGGGCGCTGGTGGTGGTGGCCGTTGTCGGGCGAAGAAGGTCCGCTGGGCCTGCTCGGGGTCAGCGCGAAGCCCGGCATGGAGCTGAGCGGCCAGCGCCGTCGCTTGCTCACGGCCTTGAGCCAACCGTTGGCCCAGGCGCTGGCGCGGGCGCAGCTGGCGCAGGAGTTGGAATCCGCTCGCCTGCACGGTGAAACCGAGCAACTGCGCAGTGCCTTGCTCGCGTCGGTGTCCCATGATTTGCGTACACCGTTGACATCCATGCGCGGCAGCATCGACAGCCTGCTGGCCCTCGGCGAAGCCATTCCCTTGGAGGATCGCCGCGAACTGCTCGAAGGCACTCGTGATGAGGCCGAGCGTCTCGACCGTTATATCCAGAATCTGCTGGACATGACGCGCCTGGGCCACGGTGCGTTGAAACTGGCGCGCGATTGGGTCTCGCCCGGCGATATCGTGGGCAGTGCCCTTGGCCGGTTACGTGCTGTGCTGGCGCCGTTGCAGGTAAGCACCGATGTGCCGTCTGAACTGCCGTTGTTGTATGTGCATGCCGCGTTGATCGAGCAGGCACTGGTCAATGTGCTGGAGAACGCTGCACGGTTTTCGCCGCCTCGGGGCCGCTTGCAATTGAGTGCCGGCGTATTGGATGACCAACTGTTTTTTGCCGTGGCCGACGAGGGGCCAGGCATTCCCGAGGAGGAGCGCGCGAAGATCTTCGATATGTTCTATACCGCTGCCCGTGGTGATCGAGGCGGGCAGGGCACCGGCCTCGGGTTGGCGATCTGCCAGGGCATGGTCGGCGCGCACGGTGGGCATATCGGCGTGGCCGATGGCATTGACGGGCGCGGCACCTGCATCACATTATTTTTGCCATTGCCGACACAACCTGCCTTGGAACAAAACCTGTAGGAGCGAGCTTGCTCGCGAAGGTCGTTAACGATAAAGATGGCATTGCTGAATGCACGCGGCGTGCTTGGTTTTTTCGCGAGCAAGCTCGCTCCTGCAGGGGGTGATTTTTTTAATGGATTTTAATGAGACACCATGAGCCAGACCGCGACGATTTTAGTCATTGATGACGAACCGCAGATTCGCAAGTTCTTGCGTATCAGCTTGGCCTCCCAGGGCTACAAGGTGATCGAGGCCGGCACAGGCAACGAAGGGCTCGCCCAAGCGGCATTGAGCAAACCGGACTTGCTGGTACTTGACCTCGGCTTGCCCGACATGGACGGTCAGCAAGTGCTGCGCGAGTTTCGCGAGTGGTCGACGGTGCCGGTACTGGTGCTGTCGGTGCGGGCCAGCGAAGTGCAAAAGGTCGAGGCACTGGACAATGGCGCCAATGACTATGTGACCAAACCCTTTGGCATCCAGGAGTTTCTCGCTCGCGTTCGTGCGTTGTTGCGCCAGGCTCCGGCGGGAGAGGCCCAGGAGGCCGCGTTGAGTTTCGGCCCGCTGACGGTAGACCTGGCCTATCGACGCGTACTGCTGGACGGTGCCGAAGTGGCGCTGACCCGCAAGGAGTACGCGGTACTGGCGCAGTTGGCGCGCCATCCTGGCCGGGTGATTACCCAGCAACAACTGCTCAAGGACATCTGGGGGCCGACCCACACCGAAGACAGCCACTACCTGCGTATCGTGGTGGGGCACCTGCGTCAGAAACTGGCGGATGACCCGACTCAACCGCGGTTTATCGTGACTGAGCCAGGGGTGGGGTATCGCTTGCTGGGTGCTTGAGTTTATCGCTGTTTGGGCCGGCCCTTTCGCGAGCAAGCCTGCTCCCACACTTTGAATGTATTCACAGATCAAAATGTGGGAGCGGGCTTGCTCGCGAAGAGGCCATCAGCAACACGCTCAACTCAACTCAACTCAACTCAACTCAACTCAACTCAACTCAACTCTGCTCACTCTCATACCGATCCAACGTATCACTGGCAATCTCACGCCCCAAAGCGATCAACTCCGGCGCTTTATAGAACTCGAAAAACCGGCATACCCGCTTCGGCACGTTGATCAGCACGTCCGGCGGGTACCCGGCGATCTTGTATTGCGCCAATGACGTTTGCATCACCTCGAAACTCTGGTTGATCAGGTCCAGCAGCGACGCAGGGCCGACGTTATCAATGATGAACGAGCCGGTCGCCGACTTGGGGGCGCCGTCTTTTTCCGGCGCAGCGGCCGGTTGCTGGGCTTCGGGTTCGGCAGAGTCCAGCCATGGGTTTATGTCCGCGGCCTGGGCGTGCAGCGCTTCTTGCTCCAGCTTCAACAATTGCTCAGCCTGCTTGCGTCGAAACGGCAAGTGCGAACCCAGTGATTTCACCAGGCTGTCGAAGCGACTCTTGAAGGCGGGCGGGCGTTGGATCACCGGCAACTGGTAGTGCTTCTGGTTGGTGGCATTGAGGTTGACCGCAATGATCAAGTCGCAATGGCTGGACACGACCGGCACGATGGGCAGCGGGTTGAGCAAGCCTCCGTCCACCAGCATACGGTTGCCCTGCATCACCGGCGTGAACAGGCTGGGGATCGCTGCGGAGGCGCGCATGGCCTGGTGCAGGCAGCCCTCCTGGAACCAGATTTCCTGTTGGTTGGTAAGGTCCGTGGCGACGGCGGTGTAGGGGATGCGCAGTTCTTCGATATTGATTTCGCCGACGATCTTGCGGATTTGCCCGAAGACTTTCTCGCCGCGAATCGCCCCCAGGCGAAAGCTCACGTCCACCAGGCGTAGCACGTCGAGGTAGTCGAGGCTTTCGATCCAGTTTCGATACTCGTCCAGTTTGCCGGCAGCATAGATTCCGCCCACCACGGCACCCATGGAGCAGCCGGCGATGCAGGCGATGTCATAACCACGTCGTTCGATTTCTTCGATCACCCCGATGTGGGCGTAGCCCCTGGCCCCACCGGAGCCCAACACTAAGGCAACACGTTTCTTCATGACCTGACCCCTCGAAAAACCAGTGCCCACAATGCACCCATCCAGGCAGAGGCTTCAATCTCCATCAACGGGTGAAATATTTTTCCAGAATACTCAGGGGGCTCGGGTATGCTCTGGCTATAGTCAGTTTGGGTTTCAGGCAGCCGGACAAGGCACTTTTTCTTGTAGGTAGCGTCTATTCCGTACGACTGTTTTTCTTTATTTGAGGTGTTATCGATGAAAGCCTGGATGTGTGTGCCTGTGATCGTGTTGGCCCTGGCCGGTTGCGCCGGGAAAACCGCTTACCGCGACAGCTGCGGCACGCAACTGGATGCAGCGTGGCATGAGCTGGACCTGGCCAAGGCTGAGGGTTTCGCCGGGACCGTGAGTTACTCCAAGGCCCTGTCCCTGTTGACCGGCGCCAAGACCCAGCAGCAATTTGAAGCGTTTGAAGGCTGCTCCAACAAGGCCGAGAAGGCGCGGTTCTACATTCGTGAGTCTCGCGCCGGGCGTTGATCTGTCGCTGCGAGTAGGAATTTTCATCGAAAAGTGAGGGCAGGATGTCAGCTTTGGTCAATCAGTTAGTCGCTCAGGTCATTGGCCTGGAAGTAGGGTTACTGAGCTGCCAGGCTCGCCTCACTGCCGTTACTGACGATGAAGCGCTTCATGATTTGCGCACCACCGTGCGACGCCTGCGCAGTCTGTTGCGTCCTCTGAGAGGGCTGCCGGGTGTCGAACAGCTCGAACTGGCCGCCAGCGCGGTCGGCCAGTTGACTACGCCGCTACGTGACCGCGAGGTCCTCGCGGCGTATTTGCACCAGCACGGTTATCACGACGCGGCTGATCGGCGCTTGCGCCTGCAGCCCGCGGCCTATCGGCAGGTGGCGCAGAGCCCGGAGCTGGCGCAACTGTTATTGATCCTTGATGCATTCCCACGGTTTATCCGGGCGTCCCAGCATCAGAAACTGCTCAAGGGCCTGCGCCCGCGTATCGAAAAACGTTTGGCCAAACAATGGCGCACACTCGATGACGCTCTGCAGGATCCCAGCCATGATCGTCACCGGCTGCGCTTGCTGATCAAGCGGGTGCGCTACGCCGCTGAAGCTTATCCCGAACTGGACACGTTGCCTGATAACGCGATGTCGCGCTTGAAGAATGCCCAAAGCGCACTGGGTGACTGGCATGACTGCTGGCAATGGTTGGCCCAGGCCGGGCACGAGGCGGATTTACAGCCCTGTGTTGCGGTTTGGCATCGCACGATGATCAAGGCACAAGGGCAGGCGGACCAAGTGTTGGAGAAACTGCGCGCCGATTGTTTCTAAAACGGTCCGGTTTTTGGCCGGAATGGGCGCTGTGTCGGCAGGGCCCGATGGTTAAGATCACCCATCGGTTTGATTGATGTGAGGTCGCCATGCGCTTTAGTGATTTGCTCGATGCTGCCCGTCGCCACCCGCTGGATGTCACCATCCCCGCTGAATGGGCGCAAGGCCGCGCAACGTTCGGTGGCCTGGTCGCCGCCTTGCAATACGAAGCCTTGCGTGCGCAGGTGCCGGCTGATCGGCCATTACGCTCCCTGGCCGTCACCTTTGTCGGCCCGGTCGCGCCAGATGTACCTGCCAGCTATCAAGTCGAAGTGCTACGCGAAGGCAAGGCCGTCAGCCAGTTGCTGGGTCGCGTCGTGCAGGACGGTGAAGTGGCGACGCTGGTCCAGGCCAGTTTTGGCGCGCCTCGGGCGTCGGAAATTGCCGTGGCGAGCGAACCGCCGCCCGTGTTCAAACACTGGGATGAGTGCCAGGAGCTGCCCTATATCAAGGGTGTTACCCCCGAGTTCATGCGCCACCTGGCGATGCGCTGGAGTGTCGGCGGCTTGCCGTTTACCGGCAATAAATCCCGCGACATGGGCGGCTGGGTACGGTTACGTGGGGATGTGAAAGAGGAACCACTGACCGAGGCACACATCCTCGCCCTGGTCGACGCCTGGCCGCCGGCCTTGCTGCCGCACCTGAAAAAGCCTGCGCCGGGCAGCACCCTGACCTGGACCATCGAGTTCATCCAGCCGCTACAAGACTTGAGCACCCTCGACTGGTGCCAGTACTACGTGAATATCGAACACGCCCGTGACGGTTACGGTCACGCCGCCGCTGCGTTATGGGGCCCGACCGGCGAGTTGATCGCCATCAGCCGCCAGACCGTGGTGGTGTTCGCCTGACTGCCAGGCAGCGTTCAAAAGAAACGGGCCTGGGCTTCCAGGCGATGGCCATGACGCTGCAACGCCACGCCTGCCACGATGCCGACGACACCTACGGCAAAGCTGACCAGGCTCAGGCTGAACACGCCGGAAACGATCAACAGAAAGCCGATGATAAACAACGGCACAGCGATCAACTGCAGCGCCAGGTTGGTCGGGTGCTGAGGGGTTTGTGGCGAGTGGCGCCATTGCCAGGCGGGGAGATTGGGATGACGTTTGCCCATGATCGTGAATCCTCTGTCCGTTTAAACAACTTGAACAGAGTTTAGGTGGCGGCGGTTGAGGCGGCGAATCAAGACTGACTATGGGGGCCATAGCCTCGCTTTTGTAACGTTTGTTTAATAGCAAGCTGAGTTAGGGAAGGTCTGAAGTACTCACCGATTTTTCATGCACTCTCTGCTTGAGGTTCAAAAAATCATGAGTCGGTCAAAAAATAGGCCTTTCCTGTCCTTAATTCATGGTTCTTTCCTCTAGGCGGCGCAGTACCGACTTTCGGCTCGGGCAATCGCTGGGGCCGGAAGATCATTTGGTTGAGCTGACAAAACCTAAGAATCGACCTTCCTGGATGAGCCAAACCTATTACGACGATGCGCCTGAAACACTGACAGTACGTGAACTGAAAACCGGCGGAAAAATCCTGGTAACTACCTTGAACTGCCCGCAGCAAGTACCCAAAGCTGGGCTCAAATCACTGTACAAAGACCGATGACATGTTGAGCTGGATCTGCGCAATATCAAGACAACGCTGGGGCTTGAAACGTTGAGCTGCAAGACGCCTGGCATGGCTGTAAAAGAGTTATGGGTGTATCTGCTGGCGCATAATTTGATTTGGTTGATCATGGCCAAATCAGCGCTATTAGCTGATTGCTTGCCACGCACGCTTAGCTTTAAACATAGCCTTCAATTATTCCTTGCGATGTGGCAGTACAGCTTCGACGAACAAGACGATAGGGTGCAGGATTTACTCAAGTTGATCGCCAGAAAACGTGTCGGAAACCGGCCGGGACGGATTGAGCCTCGCGCCATAAAACGAAGGCCCAAGCTTTACCCGATGCTGATGTAGACGCGCTCGGCGGCAAGGGCCGGGGTCAGGAAAAATGGACACCCGAAGAAGGTTAAGTATGTGCCATTCGGTCATGGCTCCTTTGGGGTGATTTTTCATTGTTTGGTGTACTACTGAGCGGCTGAAATCGTGCTGCCAGATGACGCTGAGACTGTTGAAGTGTTATTTTTTCCAAGGTTTATAGTTAGGCTGGGTGGTCTGATTGAATGTTGTTTATATAGCTGCAAATTTCGTTTTCGTGTAGTTGGCTGAAGTTGTGTTCCATAAGGTTGAGGAGGGTGTTGTCGTTATCGTTAGTTATGTAAAAAAATTGAGCTGCGGTGTGGGTTTCTGAGTCATAGAATCTGCATAAAATAGTGTCAGGTTGTGACTCCAAGAAAATACTTATTTTTTCAGGAGTGATACTCTTTTCAAAAATTGTCATATTGGTCCAAAGTTTTTCTATTTCGCTTCTGTTTTTTTCAATAATCATTAGAGTGTCGTGAGAACCCTCTAGAGCTAGATTGTCTATATTTCGTGGGCTGTTAGGAAGGTTTCTAATTGTGCTATATATGTTGCTTTTTTTGTTTTTTTTGAATAGGTCTTCAGCGTTCAATGTATTGGTGTGATTTTTTTTGTATAAGTATTCTTCAGTTCTTGAATTGAATGCGGCGCCAGTGGCGGCTCGCCACTCTCTTTTTATAGGCCAGTCTACTAACTGGTCCATGATCTCACACCATGATTCCCACAGGCTATTAAAGTTATGGTTTGTCAATGTTGTAGTAGTGAATTTTACATCGTCTGTAGGGTGTGCGCTTTCCCATGGCCTTATGCCGAATCCGTTTATGTATGCAGTTTTCATTTTTATCTCTTGAAATAGGTATGTGAATCATCACCAACTTTTAACGGGGTTTTGATTTCATTTACTGTGTTTTTAGTGTTGAAGTGAGGTCCGTGGTTGCCCTCTTTGTGACCTAGTGAGTGCTCATAAATTTTAGTTAAGTGGTTCTTTTTTAAGCTGAAAACGTACACTCGCCCTACAGTATGGCGACCCTGATCGCGAATGGTTTCTCGGTAGATGCCTATCGGTTGAGTATTTTTTGGTATGCCTCCAATTTCCTTGGCTCTTCTAAATGCGCCGTTTCTTGAAAATTTGCTATCGAAACCTTTCGGAGGCTCTACATCCCCCCCATTGGTCTTGACGTTTTCCGCAGGATCTTCGAGGCGATGTGCCGGCTTGCATCCATCAATGCCTGGACATCTACTCAACCCCAGCGGATCCACCCACCCGGTGGGATTGGGCACGTACTGGTACCCATTGATCCCACCCGCCAACTTCACCGGATCAGGCGTCAAATAGCGACCAATATCCGGATTGTAGTAGCGATGCCGGTTGTAATGCAGCCCGCTTTCCTGATCGAAATACTGCCCCTGA
>NZ_JALJFG010000037.1 GCF_023242475.1 Pseudomonas sp. MWU15-20650
TTGCCCGCTCCCACACAGACTGCATTCCAAGGTTGGATAGTGGTTAGCCGTAGAAGCGCGGGCGATCCGGCAGGCTGACTTTCACAATCTGCCCACTGCCCTGGGCTTCAATACACGCATCCGCCGCCACCGCCGCGGCAAACCCATCCCACGCCGATGGGCCCCCGACCTGGCCGGCCAGCACGCTGTCGATAAACGCCTGCAACTCCACGTCATAGGCAGCGATAAACCGATCCTTCCAGTCCATCAAAATCGCATTGGACAACTTGGCGCCACTGCGCAGCTGTACCTGGGACGGTTCCGGCAACTTGGCGATGCCGGTCTCCCCTACCACTTCGCACTGGATGTCGTAGCCGTATTGGCAGTTCACAAACACTTCCACGTCGATGCGCGTGCCCCTGGCAGTTTCCAGCAGCACGATCTGCGGGTCGCGCAGGTGGGCCAGCGCCTTGCTGGTCTTGCGCGGGAACACCACTTGTACGCTGACGTAGTCGTCGTTGAGCAGCCAACGCAACACGTCCAGCTCGTGGATCAACGTATCGGTAATCGCCATGTCGGTCTTGTAGTTCTCGCCGACCGACGGGTTACGGTGCGCGCAGTGCAGCATCAGCGGCTCGCCGATCTGGCCGCTGTCGATCACCGCTTTCAAGGCGCGATAACCTTCATCGTAGGGGCGCATGAAGCCCACTTGCACCAGGCGCTTGCCGTAGGCCACTTCGGCCTCGACGATCTTGCGGCAGCCTTCGGCGGTCACTGCCAGGGGTTTTTCACAGAACACCGGTTTGCCGGCGGCAATGGCGGCGAGCACGAACGCTTCATGGCTCGGGCCCCAGGATGTCACCAGGATCGCCTCGACCTGGGGCGAGTTGATCAATGCATGACCGTCCGGGTACACCTCGGCGTCCAGCTTCAGGTCCGCGACCACCTTGGCGGCCTGCTCAAGATTGATGTCGGTGACCGCCACCACCTGGCTGTTGAGCAGCGCCTGGCTGCAACGACGAATATGGTCACAGCCGATGGCGCCGGTACCGATCACACCTAGCTTCAAAGACATACAAACACTCCTCTTGTTATTAGTACTGCCGGGCCTTGGCCAGGTGTTCATTGAGTTTTTTTGCGGCGGCCTGGGTGCGTTCGCTGGTGGACACCTGCGCCACGCCCACCCGCCACCACGACAGGTAGCCGTGGATCATGGTCTTGGGCAGCACCTTGATATCGATCAGCGTCGAGACCGTTTGCGTGCGCGCATCCGCCAGGGCCGCTTCAAGCTGCTCCACGGTGCTGACCTTGTAGGTCTTGCAACCGTAGGCGGCGGCGCTCATGGCAAAATCCACCGGCACCAGGCCACCGTCGAGCTTGCCGCTCTCGGGGTTGCGAAAGCGGAACTCGGTGCCGAAGCTGTCCATGCCATTGCCGATCTGCAGGTTGTTGATGCAACCGAAGGCCATATTGTCCAGCAGCACCACGTTAATCTTGCGGCGTTCCTGGATCGAGGTGGCCAGCTCCGAGTGCAGCATCATGTAGGAGCCGTCCCCGACCAGGGCGTAGACCTCCTTGGTCGGCTCGGCCAATTTCACGCCGAGGGCGGCGTTGATCTCGTAGCCCATGCACGAATAACCATATTCGACGTGATAGGTGTTGACGCCCTTGCTGCGCCAGGCGCGCTGCAGATCACCGGGCAGGCTGCCAGCAGCGGCCACGATGATCGCGTCGTCGGCCAGGGTTTGGTTGAGCACGCCGAGCACGCGGCTTTGGGTCAGGCACGAGCCGGTCAGCTCGATAAACTCACGCAGCACCGCGCGGTCCAGGTGGTCGTCGACTTCCGGCACAAAGTGATCGCCCTGGTATTGCACCTGATGCACGCGGTCCACTTCGGCGTCGAGTTGCGCCTTGGCGTCACCGACCTGCTCGCCCCAGCCGGAGCGATAATCCCCAAGGGCATCAGCCAGCGCTTCAAGGGCGACTTTGGCGTCGGCCAGCACTTGCACGCCGTCCAGCTTCAATGCGTCGCACGGGCTGATATTGAGGTTGAGAAACGTCACGTCGGCGTGTTTGAACAGCGACTTGGACGAGGTGGTGAAGTCGGTATACCGGGTGCCGATACCGATGATCAGGTCAGCTTGGGGCGCCAGCAAATTCGCCGCCAGGCAACCGGTTTCGCCAATACCGCCGACATTCAGCGGGTGGCTGGAGACCACCGCGCTCTTGCCCGCCTGGGTTTCCGCGAAGGGAATATCAAAGCGCTCGGCAAAGGCTTGCAGCGCAGCGTTGGCGCCGGAATATTTGACCCCGCCGCCGCAGATGACCAGCGGTTTACGCTTGCCCCGGAAAGCCGCCAGCGCGTCGCCGATCATCGCGCTGGTGGCTGGGCGCCGTTCGATACGGTGGACACGTTTTTGCAGGAAGTAATCGGGATAGTCCCAGGCTTCAGCCTGCACGTCTTGCGGCAAGGCCAAGGTCACCGCACCGGTGTCGGCCGGGTCGGTCAGCACACGCATGGCGTGGATCGCTGCGCTCATCAGTTGCTCAGGGCGGTTGATACGGTCCCAGTATTTGCTCACCGAGCGGAACGCATCATTGGTGCTGATGCTCAGGTCGTGGAACTGCTCGATCTGTTGCAGCACCGGGTCGGGCTGGCGGCTGGCGTAGACGTCGCCCGGCAACAGCAGCAATGGGATCCGGTTGGCCGTGGCGGTTGCCGCAGCGGTCAGCATATTCGCCGCACCGGGGCCCACGGAGGCCGTGCACGCATAGATCTTGCGACGCAGGTGCTGCTTGGCGAAACCGATGGCCGCGTGGGCCATACCTTGCTCGTTGCGGCCCTGATGCACCACCAGGTCACCCCTGTCCTGCTCCAGCGCCTGGCCCAGGCCGAGCACATTGCCGTGGCCAAAAATCGTGAACACCCCGGCGACAAACTTGCTCTGTACACCATCGACTTCGATGTATTGGTTATCCAGGAACTTCACCAGGGCCTGGGCCATGGTCAAACGGGTTGTGGTCATGTCGCGCCCCTTATCGTTTTTGCAGGTGGGCAATGCTTGCCCCCACTGCCTGCTGGATATCCGCCAACGCGTGCACGCTTTCGGCAAACGGCTCGAACGACAGGTAGCCGCTGTAGTCTGTGCTGAGCAAGGTGTCGATCTGCGCCGCATTGCCGAGGATATCGCCCTCGCCCACCAGCACGCGGTGGCCGTCGCGGATCGCGTTGAGCGGCGCCTCGGCATCTTCCACGCCGGAGATATGCACCAGGCCAGTCAGCTCCGGGAAGAACTCATGCTCGCCGGCCAAGTGATGGTGGAAGGTGTCGTGCACCAGGCGGAACACATCCAGGCCACCGATGGACTGGATTGCATCCACCGCCACACGCTTGCGGCGCAGGGCGCACTCTTCAAAACCCAAGGGTTCGATAAAGCCGAGAATCCCGTACTCACGCAGGATCGGCGCCAGCTCGCTCAGTGCGGTACGCAACCCGGCGGCACGCCGGGCCTCATCGCGGCTGTCATCACGCTCGTTGAGCGGGCACATCACCAGCCCCTGGGCGCCGCATTCACGGGCATAGGTGGCGAGCTTGATCGCCTGGGCACGGCGTTCATCGTTCCACACATCAAAGGGGTACAGCGCGTTGATCGACAGCACCTTGATGCCCTGCTCTGCGCAGAGTTGGCGTACCTGGTCGGCCGGGGTGCCGAATTCGATTTCCTTGCCCGCCAGGTCATTGCGCAGCTCGATGGCGTCGCATTGGAGCGCAACCGCCAACTGGATGAAATCCGGCAGGGCCAGGTTGGGCGCGACCATGCGGTTAAGGGCAAAACGTAGAGGCAACTTCATGGGTGTTCTCCGTCCAAAACCGTATCAGAGGTCCAGCAGCCAACTGTGCTGCGGGTCGTTGTGGAAATGCCAGGCGCGCTTGGGGCCGGCCATGACGTTCAGGTAGTAGGACTCGTAGCCATACGGCACGCTGACCGGGTGATACCCCTTGGGCACCACCACCAGGTCGCTGTTTTCCACGGCCATGGCCTGGTCGATGCTGCGGTCGTCGGTGTACACCCGCTGGAACACGAACCCCTGGGGCGGGTTGACCTGGTGGTAGTAGGTCTCCTCGAGAAAGCTCTGGTGCGGCAAGTCATCCGTATCGTGCTTATGGGGCGGGTAGCTCGACGAATGCCCAGACGGCGTGCGCACCTCCACCACCAACAGCGAATGGGCCGGCTCGCTGTCGGGCAGGATGTCGCACACGTAGCGGGTGTTGGCGCCTTTGCCGCGCACGCTACGCTTGCAATGCTCGGGGCGGATCAGGCGCGGCGCGTAACCGGCGGCACCGGGCGCGGCGCACACGGCAATCTGCACATCGCTCAACGCGCTGACCTGGGCCGTGGTGCCGGGCGGCAGGTACGCGGCGAACGGAGATTTGTCCTCGAACACCGACTGGCGATCACCGAGGTTCTGCCAGCTGAAACCCTCGCCTTCGATGCTGACTCGACCACTGAGCAACACCAGGCACAGCTCCTGATCGCCGGTGCTGACCGGCAGGGTTTCCCCCAGGCTCAGGCGGTAGGCGGCGAAGCCCACGTACTTCAGGCGCCCGGTTTCCAGGGCGACCATGGTTTGGCCGCGTTGACTGCTTTTTACCAGCAAGCTCATGTCCGGGTCCTCTCATTGAGCAGCGCGCGCAAGGTGTCATAGCCCTTTTTCGCGTAGATATAGCTGGGCGCCACGGCCGGGTCCTGCTCGGCTTCCACCACCAGCCAGCCCTCATAGTTCGCGGCCAGCAGGACGTCCAACAGGGGCGCAAAGTCGATATCGCCATCCCCCGGCACGGTGAAGGTGCCGTTGACGATGCAATCGGGAAAACTCCACATCTGGTTGCGCGCCAGTTGCACCACCGGTTTGCGCACGTCTTTAAAATGCACGTGGCAGACGCGGTCGATGTGCTTGCGCAAGACCTCGATAGGCTCACCGCCGCCCATGTAGCAGTGGCCCGAGTCAAACAGCAGACCGACTTCCGGCCCCGTCCGGGCCATCAGTTGGTCGATGTCTTGCGGGGATTCGACGTAGGCGCCCATGTGGTGGTGATAGGCCAGGCGCACGCCTTGGGACAGGGTGAAGCGCGCAAGCTCAGTGAGTTTGTCGGCGTAGTCCTGCCAGGCTTGCTCGCCGTGGAACCGCGGGCGTTCGATCAGGCGGATGCGCGAGCCCTGGATCGAGTCAGCGACTTCGCCGTACACCAGCACGTTGGCGCCATTGTGTTTGAGCAGGTCGACATGGCCGGCGATGGCTTCGATTTCCTCGGCCACCGAACGCCGGGCCAGGCGACTGGAGTACCAACCGGACACCAACGCCAGGTCATAGGGCCGCAGCACATCGCCGACGCCCTTGGCATCCTTGGGGAATTTGCCGTTGAGTTCAAAACCTTCGTAGCCGATTTCCTTGCCTTCGCTCAGGGCGGTGCTCAGCGGCGTTTCACCGCCGAGGGCCGGCAGGTCGTCGTTGCTCCAGGAGATCGGGTTGATGCCAATTCGGATTGCGGGCATGGCTGCACCTTTATTATTTTCAGGTATCACTGAGATCTGCTTTAGGTGGCAGGGGGCTTGCTCCCGATAGCGGTAGTTCAGTGACACAAGTGTTGCCTGACACACGGCTATCGGGAGCAAGCCCCCTCCCACATTTGACCCCATTTAATTTCGCGCGCTGAGCCAGGCGTTGATGAGTTGTTCGAAGGTCGCCTGCACTTGCTGGATCAGCGTTTCATCATCAATCTCCCCCGCCATCCACGCGCGGCTCGGTTCCTGGAAGATCGTGCGCCCCACCGCAAACCCACGGCAAGTGGTGCTCAGGCGTGCTTGCTGGAAGCCATCGGCCAGGCACTGCGCCGAAGCATTCAGGCCCAACAGCACCACGCCACGACAGTACGGGTCGCGCTCCTGGATGAGTTCGTCGAGCTTTTTCCAGTCCTCGGCCGATTGCGCTTCGATCTTCCACCACGCCGGGTAAATGCCCAGGTTGTACAACCGCTTGAGGCTGCGGTAGAGCACATCGGGATAGGTGGACGGGTGATCCTTGGGCGGGATGACTTCCAGCAGCAGTTCATGACCACTGACCACGGACGCCTCGTACACCGCCTTGAGTTGCGCTTCCTGCTCCAGGCGCAGCATCGGCTCGTCGTCGGGGTGGAACTGCACCAGGCACTTGATGACTTGCTCCTGGGGCCAGGCAATCAGGTTACTGCCAATCGAGCGGCCATGCTCGAACGCCAAGGGGCGTGAGTTCTGCACCTCCACTGGACGGGCGATCCACCAGCCGCGACCGCTGGCGGCGTTGAGTGCATCCTGGCCGAAGCGTTGGTCGGCCAGCAGGCCCACATCCGCCTCGACCCCCTGCTCGCTGAGTTTGCGCTCCACGCGTTCGATGGCCTGGATAAACAGCTGCTTGATGTCGCTGATGCGCGCCAGGTCCTGGCCGCCTTTTTGCGCCAGGTCCACCAGTTGCCAGCGGTGGTCGAAGGCAAACACGAACAGTTGCTTCCACGCCTTGCGCGGTACCGTGACACGGTGCAGGCGCTGCAGGGTCACGTCTTGATCGGGGCGCGTGATGGGCACCGGGCTGCTGAACAGGTAGTCCAGCTCGGCAGGCGTCGGCATGGCCGGGGCGCAGGCATGGCGCGAGACAACCAGGCCACCGCAAGCGTTGCCCAGTTGGCTGCAACGCTCATCGCTGGCGTCATTGAGCCAGCCACTGAGGAAGCCCGACATGAAGGCATCGCCGGCGCCCAGCACATTGAGCACTTCAACGCGCACGCCGGGGTAGAGGGCGCCGTCTTCCAAACGCGCAGGAATCGCGCCGTGGATCACCGTGCACCCCTGGGGGCCCAGCTTGACCACCAGGGTGGCCGGGGTCAGCTCGCGCACGGTACGCAGGGCCGTGAGCAAATCCTCACTGCCACCGGCGATCAGGAATTCTTCTTCCGTGCCGACGATCAGGTCGAAACGCGGCAGGATTTTCTGCACGTGCTGGCTGACAGTCTGGTCGGCGACGAAGCGGGTTTCGCCATCCGCCTTGCCTGCCAGCCCCCATAGGACCGGGCGGTAGTCGATATCCAGCACACGCTTGACGTTGTGCTTGGCCGCGTAATCCAGGGCCTGGAGGCTGGCCTTGTACACGCCGTCGGTAGAGAAATGCGTACCGGTGATCAGCAGCGCCTTGCTGGAGGCAATAAAGGCTTCGCTGATGTCTTCGGCGCGCAGGGCCATGTCGGCGCAGTTCTCGCGGTAGAACACCAAGGGAAAGGTTTCACGGTCCTTGAGGCCCAGCAGCACCAGCGCAGTGAGGCGTTCCGGGTCAACCTTGATGCCGCTGACATCACAGCCTTCACGAGCCAGGGACTCCACCAGGAAACGGCCCATGTGGTCGTCGCCCACACGGCTCAACATCGCCGACTTGAGGCCCAGCCGGGCGGTGCCGAAGGCGATATTGGCGGAGGAACCGCCGAGGTACTTGGCAAAGCTGGATACGTCCTCAAGCCGTGCACCGACTTGCTGTGCATAGAGGTCGACGCCCAGGCGCCCGAGGCAAATCAGATCCAATTGACGCCCACTGGCAAAACGAGTCTGGCCCATGCTGGCTCCTGTTATTTTTATCAGCCTGCGCTGTGCCGCCGTGGTGACGGCAAACGCTCTTGGTGGAAGCAGACTAGAACGTCCGGCGACGGCAATCAATATTTATTCCATAATTATTTTTTGTGGAATATTTTTTCCAATACGTCAGCATAGGGGCACGCCAGCGCCCATGCATCGTTTCAGCAGGCCATGCAGGCCGTGATGCCGGGGTATTTTTTTGCGCCTACCCTGTAGACTTGCGCCACCCATCAGCGCACCAGACGAATACGCCAGAAGGATTGCCCATGTCCCGCACCGATCCCGAGACTCCCCTGGAAGACACCATCGCCAGCCCTCCGATCAATGCCGAACGCCTGTTGCAGCTGATCACCGACGAATACGAGAGCCTGCCACGCCAGCTCAAGCGCATTGCCAGCTACATGAGCCAGCAGAGCGACCGGATCATGGTCGACCGCATCAGCGACATCGCCCGGGAATGCGAAGTGCACCCGTCAGCCATCGTGCGGTTTTCCCAACGCTTTGGCTTCAGCGGGTTCAGTGAGATGCAGACGCTGTTTCGCGAGGCCTATACCCACAAGACCACGCCGGTACAGAACTACCAGCAACGCATTCGCAGCATGATCGCCAACAAGTCGCAGAAGGCCAGCGGTGGCGACCTGGCGCGCGAGTGTGTCAACGCCACGTTGTCGGGCATCGAGCGCCTGGGGCTGGAGCTCGATGACACGGCCTTCGAGAAAGCCGTGGACCTGGTGGTCAACGCCGACAACATCTACGTGGTCGGCGTACGCCGCTCGTTTGCGGTGGCCGACTACCTGGTCTACAACCTGCAGCACACCAATAAACGCATCCACCTGATCTCGGGCCTGGGCGGCAGCTACCGCGAGCAGATGCGCAGTGTGCGGGCCAATGACTTGGTGATTGCGATCAGCTTTACGCCGTACGGTAAAGAAACCCAGCATTGCCTGCGCATTGCCCAGCATCACCAGGCCAAGACCCTGATCATCACCGACAGCAACCTGTCGCCCCTGGCCAAGCGGGCGAACGCGGTGCTGTTGGTCAATGAAGGTTCCTCGTTTGCGTTCCGCTCGCTGAGCGCCACGTTGTGCCTGTGCCAGGCGTTGTTCATTGCGGTGGCGTACCGGTTGGAACTGAAGGTGGATGAGATTCACGAGCAGGTCGGGTTCGACGACTGACCGCGCCTACAGCAACTGTGCCAGGGCGCGGCCGTGAAAACGGATCTGCGCCAGCGTCAATGCGGTGTAGCCAATAATCACCGCCGGCGGCAAAGCCACCTCCACACAGAACCTGCCCAGCGGCTGCAACGTCAACCCGACGGCGGCGGCGCGGGCGCAAAACTCGAGCTCTGCCGACCCCGCCGGCAACCACAACACAAAGTGCAACCCGGCGTGCTGGCCTGTGACCGTGCAGCCTTGCGGCAGACATGCGAGCAACGTATCCCGCCGCGCCTGATAAGCCTGTCGCGAAGCGCGCAGGTGGCGCACAAAGGCACCGCTGCCCAGAAACTCCACCAAGCCCAATTGATCCGTAGCGCCCACCGCCTGCCCGGTCAGTTGCAAGGTGCGCAGCAATGACGGGCGCAGCGCTTTGGGTACCACCATAAAACCGACCCGCAAGCCGGGAAACAGGTTCTTGTTGAAGCTGCCGCAATAGATCACGCGGTCGTTCGAGTCCAGGGATTTGAGTGCCGCCAAGGGCGCGCTGGTGTAGTTGTACTCGCTGTCATAGTCGTCTTCGACCACCCAAGCGTTCGCGCGGGCCGCCCAATCCAGCAACGCCAAACGACGCGAGACCGACAGGGTCATGCCCAGGGGAGCCTGGTGGGCAGGCGTGACATAAGCCAGCCGTGCCTGCCCAGGAAGTTGCTCGGTATCGAGCCCCTCGTCGGTGACCGGGATCGCCTGAATGCGTGCACCGGCCAGGCTGAACCGCTGCCGTGCCGGTTTATACCCAGGGTCTTCGACGCAGGCGGTGTCACCCGGTTGGAGCAACGTGCGAGCGATCAGGTCGAGGCCATGGCGAATACCGCTGGTGACAATCACTTCATCGGCCTCGCAGTGCATGCCGCGATAGCTGCGCAGGTAGTCCGCGATCTGTTCACGCAAGGCCGGCAGCCCCGCAGGATGGGCCGCCTCCAATGCACCAGGGCCCGCCGCCAGCAGCCCACGGGCGATACAGCGTGCCCAGGTTTTCAGGTCGAACAGGCTGGCATCCGGGCGCCGGGCGACAAAGGGCACATGGCTCTGCACACCGCCATGGGGCGGGTCGGGCTCGGGCGGTCGGCGTGGGGTTTGGGCCAGCATCGGGGCCGCGATGAATTGCTCGGGGATCACGGCGCACACCCGCGTCCCGGACCCGGCCACGCGCTGCACATAGCCTTCGTCATGCAAACGATCGAAGGCCGCTTCCAGCGTGCCACGTGACACCAGCCAGCGCACGGCCAGGCTGCGCGTGGACGGCAAGCGGCTGCCCGCGGGTAATTGCCGACTCAGGATCGCGCGACGCAGGGCCTCGTAAGCGCCCTGCTGTTTGCCCGCATCCAGCGTTTCGGGACGCGGCAGGTCCGGAGTGGACGGGGCTTTTCTTCGGCTCATAGTGGTCCAGTCATTTAAGGCATAAGTGGCTCTCAGGATTAAACCACAAAGTCGCTAGAGTTCGGGTTCTACTCCTTGCGAGACACCTTTTCCATGACTCAACGCCTCCTCGCCCCCTGGTTCTGGTTAACCCTGCTGACGGTACTGGTGGGCCTGCCGCGCCTCACCCTGGACCTGCACTTGCCCGCCCTGCCCGCCATGGCCGACTACTTCCAGACCCGTGACAGCCAATTGCAACTGGTCCTCACCCTGTACACCCTCGGTTCGGCGATTTCCTTGCTGGTCAGCGGCCCGCTCATCGACCGCTTCGGCCGTCGCCCGGTGCTGCTGGCCGGGTTGACGCTCTATGTGCTGGCGAGCGCCACCTGCGCGCTGGCCGACAGCCTGGGCGTGTTGATCATCGCGCGTCTGTTCCAGGCCCTCGGCGGATGCTGTACTACGGTGATTGGGCGGGTGATCGTGCGTGATTATTTCGACCGTCAGGAACAGGCGCGGATGCTGGGGCTGATCTCCATGGCCATGGCCGTATCGCCCATGGTCGCGCCCGTGCTCGGTAGCCTGCTACTGCCGCTGATGGGTTGGCGTGGCCTGTTCGTATTACTGGGTGTGACCGGCGCGCTGTTGTGCCTGGTGGTACAGCGGCGCCTACCGGAAACGCGACCGCCAGAAGTGGCGGCGGCACCGCCCGCCCATTTGTGGCGCACCTACAGCCACGTGCTGCGCGACCGTTATTTCCTGCGTTACGCCTTGGCGATCGGTTGTGTGTACAGCACCTATTTCCCGTTTATCAGCGAGTCGTCGGCGTTGCTACAACGGGGCTTTCATTTGTCTACAACCGAGTACGCGCTGGTATTTGCGGCGACGATCAGCGGCTACCTGTTGGGCGCCCACCTGTTTAGGCGCCTGGTAATGCGCTTGGAAGCGGACCGTTTGATCGGCGCCGCGATCGGGCTGAACGTGCTGGGCAGTGTCGCCCTCGCCGCCACCACGGCGGCATGGCCGCAAGCGTGGCTGGCGATCGTGCTGCCGATGGTGGTGATCATGGTGTCGGTGGGGATGGCGATTCCGGCCTGCCAACTGTCGGTGCTACAGCCTTACGGCGCGATCGCTGGGACGGTGTCGGGGTTGTTCTTTTTCATCCAGATGTTCCTGACGGCCCTGAGCAGTTGGGCCACCGGGTTACTCTCCGATGGAACGTCGCAACCGTTAGTGATCATGACCGCGCTGGCCAGTGCACTCCTGGTGGCGGGTTGGCTGACACTGCGCAAAACCCAAGGTGGGAGGGAGCTGGCTGGCAATAGCGGTGGATCAGTCAGCTTATCCTCAGCTGACCCACAGCCATCGGGGGCAAGCCCCCTCCCACCTTTTTACGGTGCAGTGTCAGGCCAATTGGGTGGACAGCCAGTACAAGCCAGCACCTTCACTCACTGACACACAGCAGATCCAAGTGTGGGAGGGGGCTTGCTCCCGATAGCGGTGGATCAGTCAGCTTATCCTCAGCTGACCCACTGCCATCGGGGGCAAGCCCCCTCCCACCTTTTTACGGTGCAGTGTCAGGCCCATTGGGTGAACAGCCAGTACAAGTCAGCACCTTCACTCACTGATACACAGCAGATCAAAGTGTGGGAGGGGGCTTGCTCCCGATAGTGGTGGATCAGTCAGCTTATCCTCAGCTGACCCACTGCCATCGGGGGCAAGCCCCCTCCCACAATGGACCGAGCCAGGCCCGGAATCAGTGCATGAAGATCGCGATCAGGATGATGACCGGGATCGGTACACCGAGGAACCACAGCAATAATGAGCGCATGATGTTCTCCTTGAGTTAACGGGCGAAGTGTTCGGTTTCGACGTAGACCACGGCATCCCGGCGACGGCCGCCGAAGGTCGCCGCGAAACTGGCGAAAAAGGCCCCGATCAACAGCGCAACGAAGGTCCACAGCGAGGTGTAGGCGGCGACTTTCGCGGCTGTGTCTGCGGCCTGCTTGGCTTTGAGCTTGGCGTCTTCGACGGCTTTGCGGGCATCGCCATACACCTTGTCGATTCGCGCCTGGGCATCGGCCTGGCTGAGGTTGGTGCGCTGGCTGATCAACTGTGCGAGGTAGGTACGATCTTCGGGAGCCAATTGACCATCATTGCCCAGGGTACGGGCGAAGATGCGACCGACCACGGCATGGGCCGAATCCTCACTGACGGCAGCTGGGCGATCATCACGGAACAGGCTGTCGACGTAATAGCCGAAGTCACCACTGTCGGCGCCCTTTGCTGCGCTACCGGCCGCTTGCGTCAGGCCGCTGGCGGCACCCGAAGCAACGCGGGCACCGGCTTTCACACCGCCGCTGACAACGCTGCTGACCGAACCGACCACCAGCACCGCCGTGAGGAGTGTGGCCACCGACCACGCCAGGAAGCCATGGGCGGTGTCGCGAAAGTACACCTCATCGCCATGCATGTTGGCCCATTTCACGCGCAACCGGCCGGCAATGTAGCCGCCCAGGCCGGACGCGACGATCTGGGTAAAGGCCAGCCAGACAATCGTGGAAATGCCAAGGCCCTTGGCACTGATACCGCTGTCGGCCCACGGCGACACCGCCGAAAAGCCCAGGCCGAAGCCCAGCAACACCAGAATCAATGACAGTGCAGCCGCGGCAGCGGCCCCAGCAAAAATCGCCCCCCAGGAAACCCCGGAGAGCGTGCTTGACTCTTGCAGCATGGATGAGGATGTGATCATTGTTGTTTCGCTCCAGGCATGAAAAATAGTGTTACAAGTCTCAAAAGGGACAGTGCAGGCACCATGCCAGTCGCCGTATAAATGAAACTCCATATATTTCAACGCATTAAATAATTTGAACTCCCCGAACCCGTGCAAGATGCAAGAATGCGCCCAGGCAAGCGTGCGTTATGCATCCCCGGGGGAAATGTACAGGTTTTGCCAACATGAACTTTTTTTTAGTAAGCCGACTATCATTTCTTGGCAAAATGCCCCCACTTCTAGTGTGAACGCTCACCAGGTAATCCTATGACCCGCATTTTGACCATCGAGGATGACGCCGTAACGGCCCGCGAGATCGTCGCCGAGCTGAGTAGCCATGGACTGGACGTAGATTGGGTGGACAACGGCCGCGAAGGCCTGGTCCGTGCCGTGAGCGGTGATTACGACCTGATCACCCTCGACCGCATGTTGCCCGAGCTGGATGGCCTGGCCATCGTCACCACCCTGCGTACCATCGGGGTGTCCACGCCGATCCTGATGATCAGTGCCCTCTCCGATGTCGACGAGCGCGTCCGCGGCCTGCGTGCCGGTGGCGATGACTACCTGACCAAACCGTTCGCCTCCGACGAAATGGCCGCACGTGTCGAAGTACTGCTGCGCCGCAAGAGCACGGTCAAGGAGTTCGAGACGGCCCTGCGCGTGGCCGACCTGGAGTTGAACCTGATCAGCCGCGAAGCCAGCCGTGCCGAACAGCCGCTGAGCCTGCTGCCGACCGAATACAAACTGCTTGAATTCCTGATGCGCAACACCGGGCAGATCCTGTCGCGCATGATGATCTTCGAGGAAGTCTGGGGCTATCACTTCGACCCTGGCACCAACTTGATCGACGTGCACATCGGGCGCTTGCGCAAGAAAATCGATCCACCGGGCCTCACGCCGTTGATCCGCACGGTACGAGGTTCCGGTTATGTCATTGCTGAACCCCTCTAAGGGCTGGCGTTCTTCCAGCAGTCGCTTGCTGGCCCTGTACAGTTCGCTGTTTGTGGCCTGGAGCTGCATCCTCATGGGGGTGCTGTATTACGAGGTGTCAGGCTACCTCGGCGACTTGTCGCGCCATTCGCTGATGCAGCGCCAGCACCTGTTCCAGCGTTTCGACGGCGAAGAGCTGGTGGAAGCACTGACCACCAGCATGACCTTCGACATGAAGGGCGTTGATGCCTACGGCCTGTTCGATAACCAATTTCGCCCCTTGAGCGGGCCGATCCGCGCGGTGCCGCCTGACCTGCCCCTGGATGGCAAGATCCACGCCCTGGCCAACTGCGTCGACTCCGACGACCCGAAACTGCCCAAGGACAGCTGCGACGCCGTGGCCACCCACACCGAAGATGGCCGCTGGCTGGTGCTGGTGCGCGCCAACGGTTCATTGTTTGGCGTGACCCGCATCATCTGGCATGCCCTGCTGTGGGCGCTGTCGCTGACCATCATCCCGGGCGCCGCCGGCTGGCACTTGTTACGCCGCCGCCCGCTGCGGCGGATTCGCAGCATCCAGGCCAGCGCCGAGGCCATCGTCGCCGGTGACCTGACCCACCGCCTGCCCCTGTCCAACCGTCGCGACGAACTGGACATGCTCGCCGCCATCGTCAACGCCATGCTCGACCGCATCGAGAAGCTGATGAACGAGGTCAAGGGCGTGTGCGACAACATCGCCCACGACCTGCGCACCCCGCTGACGCGCTTGCGTGCACAGCTTTACCGCATCAAGCAACAAGCCGAAGAAGACTCGGCCCACGCGGTGAAACTGGATGACGCCATTGCCGAAACGGACACGCTGATGGCGCGCTTTCGTGGGTTATTGCGGATTTCCGAACTGGAAGACCACCAACGCCGCTCGGGCTTCCTGGTGATGGACCCCCTGCCACTGTTGCGCGAACTGCATGATTTCTACCTGCCCCTGGCAGAAGAAGGCGAAATGGAGTTGGTGCTGCAAACCCCCGACTCGCTGCCGTGGATTACGGGCGACCGCGCCCTCTTGTTCGAAGCCTTGGCCAATCTGTTGAGCAACTCGATCAAGTTCACCCCGCCTGCCGGCAAGGTCATCTTGCGTGCGATCAACGATGCCGGCAGCACGCGCATCGAAGTGCTCGACTCCGGCCCCGGCATTCCGATGGCTGAGCGCGACTCCGTGTTCCAGCGTTTCTACCGCGTGGACGAGAGTGACCAGCAAGGTGGCTTTGGCTTGGGGCTGTCGATTGTGGCGGCGATCATCAACTTGCATGGCTTCAAGCTCGAAGTCGGCACCAGCGAACTGGGCGGCGCCCGCCTGGTGCTGGAATGTCGCCGGCAGTTGATGCCCGAATAGGTCGCGTAAAAGGTAAGGCGATCAAAATGCGGGAGGAGGCATGCCCCTCCCCCATTTAGCCTAGAGCACGCTCCCCATCGCCTTGATCAACACCGGGTCACGCCCATAGATATCCGGCGCGTACACCAGCCCACCCTGGCGATCCACTTCCACCGTCCAATACCCCAACAACACCGGCACCGGCGTGGCCAGCCTGAATTCATGGGTCACACCGGTGGCCAGCAACTCATCGGTGCGGGTGCGTTCGGCCGGGCTGACCAGCAAGTCGCGCAGCAGCAAGGGCTGCTCCACCCTCACACACCCTGAACTGAAGGCCCGCGGCCCTTTGGTAAACAGTGGCTGACTGGGCGTGTCATGCAGGTACACCGAGAACGGGTTGGGAAAGCGCATCACGATCCGGCCCAAGGGGTTGCGCGGGCCGGCGTCCTGGCGCAGCAGAATGTTGCCGGGGCGCGTCCAGTCAACCTGGTCGGCGGCCAGTGGGCGACCTTGGGCGTCAAGTACTTGCAGGTTCTGCTGGCGCAGGTATTCGGGGTTGAGGCGGATAGCCGGGAGCTTGTCCTCGCGCATGATGGTCGGCGGGATGGTCCAGGTAGGGTTGAGGGTCAGCCGGGTGATGCGCGACTTGAGCAGCGGCGTCTGGCGTTCAGCCCGGCCCACTTGCAGGCGGGTTTGCCAGACGGGAATACCGCTCTGATACACACTCAGTTGCGCCGCCGCGACGTTGACCACCACGCCTTCGGGTTCCAGGTCCTGGGCCAGCCAGCGGAAACGCTCAAGGTTGATGCGCAATTGTTCGCGGCGCATGGCCGGGCTGATGTTGAGCTCGGCCACGGTGCCCGCGCCGATAACCCCGTCGGCTTGCAACGAGTGGCTGAGCTGGAACGCCTTCACCGCCTTGACCACTTCGCCCTGGTATTGCCTGCCGTTGCCGCTGGGTGCCTTGGCCAGGTAACCACCGCTGTACAAGCGCCGCGCCAGTTCCGGCACACGTGGGTCGTCCATCCCCGGGCGCAACAGGGGGCCACCGGCGACCGGGCCCCAATGGGGCAGCGGTTGCTGGCGCACCGTGGCATAGGCATTGCGCAGGCTGCGGTACAAGTCGGCGCTGGGACGCGCCTGGTCGAAGGCTTTGGGCATGTCTTGCAGGCCCGTGGCGGCGAATGCCAGCACCTCGGTATTCGGATCGCGGGTGGGCGGCTGGGAATGCCAGACCGGTTCGAAACGTGATTGTTGCAGGCGCCCGTAATGCAGGTCCTGCAAGGCTTGCAGGTACTGCCGGCTGCTGTCGATATCGCTGCACAACACGTTGGCCGTGGCATCCACCGCAGGCAGGCTATAGTGGGTGGGGTCCAGGCCATCGTCAGCCAACATCAGCAACTGGGATTGCAAGGCGTGACGACGCCCGTCGACGGACCACAGCGGCCCATCACCCTGCTGCTGATAGAACGCTTGCAGGCGCAGCAGCGCGGCAGCATCGATGTGTGGGGCGAGGCCGGGGCAAACGCCGGGCAACTGCGCCAGGGCCTGTTGCAGCGGGCTGGTGGCTAAAACGGGTACAACGTCCACCGGCAGCACATCGGCTGTCGCGACCAGTGGTGCAACGAGCAAGCAAATGCTCAAGTAACATGCGTGTTTTTTGAACAATTGACCTGGCTCCAATCCACCGCGGGGGATGCTCTGTAGATGCTGACTTTCATAGGCCGCCTCGGCTTGATCACCGTGACGCTGGCGACGCTGAGCACGGGTGCGCTCGCCGCCAATGGTACCGCTCCTTCTTTGTATAGCAGCCTGGCGCGCTCGGCTCCAGAACTCAATCCCACCGTACTGAAAAGCGCCCTGAGCGCGGTGCAGTGCGCGGTCAATAACGGCGAAGAACGTTCCGATCGCCTAGCGGTTATTGACTACTCCCAACCCTCGACCGCTCGTCGGCTGTGGATCTTCGATTTGCGCAAAAAGACCCTGGTATTACGCGACCTGGTGGCCCACGGCGCCAATTCCGGGGAGAACTTCGCCACCCAGTTCTCCAACCTCGAGGGCAGCCACCAGTCCAGCCTGGGCCTGTTCCGCACCCAGGAAAGCTACCTGGGCACCCATGGCTACTCACTGCGCATGGACGGCCTGGAACCCGGTTTCAATGACCAGGCCCGCGATCGCGCCCTGGTGATTCATGCCGCCGACTACGTCAACCCGGCATGGAGCAAGCGCGAAGGCCGTATCGGCCGCAGCCAGGGTTGCCCCGCAGTGCGCCCGCAGGTGGCACGCCAGGTCGTGGACAAGCTCAAGGATGGGCAGTTCATGTTTTCCTGGTACCCGGACCAGCATTGGCTGAAGTCTTCGACGTACCTGAACTGCAAGCCCCAACAAGTGGCGAGTAGTCGTACAATCCGTGGCGGATAGCCTGTCCCCATCGATAAAAGAGAGCCTCGCATGCTTCTACACACGTCCACCTGGATCGAGATCGGGCAATTTCTGGAACGCAGCCGTACCGTGGTGATTCCCATCGGCTCCAACGAGCAGCATGGCCCTACCGGCTTGCTGGGCACCGACTGGATGTGCCCGGAAATCATCGCCCATCAAGCACAGAAAAACGCCGACATCCTGGTCGGCCCGACCTTCAATATCGGCATGGCCCAGCACCACCTGGGTTTTCCCGGCACCATTTCCCTGCGCCCTTCCACCTTCATCGCCGCGATTGGCGACTGGGTGCGTTCGCTGGCCGGGCATGGTTTCGAGAAGATCCTGTTCTTGAACGGCCATGGCGGCAACATCGCCACCATTGAAGCCGCATTTTCAGAGCTGTACGCCGAGGCCAGCTACGCCCGCCGCCCGGCCGGGTTCGCGCTCAAGCTGGTGAACTGGTGGGACCTGGAAGGCGTCAACGACCTGGCCCAGCGCCAATTCCCAGTGGGCCACGGCAGCCACGCAACCCCCTCGGAAATTGCGGTGACGCAATGGGCTTATCCGGAGTCGATCAAGTCCGCCGACTATTCACCACAAATCGCCAACACCGGTCCGATCCGCGAAGCGCTGGACTTCCGCGCACGCTTCCCCGATGGGCGCATGGGCTCGGACCCGGCCCTGGCAACCGTGGAAAAAGGTGGTGAGTTGGTGGCGTTGGCGGCCAAAGGGTTGATCAAGACAGTCGATAGCTTCAGCAACGAAGCCAAACCCTGAGTCGAATACCGATCCAAATCTGTGGGGCTTGCTCTAATGCCTGTCAGTTAAGGCTGAACGCTGTATCTGTGGCCTCCCTCGCCACAGGTTACTTTTTAGCCTTTCTCCTTCTTAACTGACTGGCATTAGGGCTTGGGCTTACTTGCAGTCCTGGGCCGCCTGCTCGAGTCGCGACGGTTTGATCGCCGAGGCCAGCGGTTTGCGCTCATACAGGAAGACCTTGGTGCCGTCCTGGGACTTGTAGGCTTCCAGCACATCATCGGCGGCAATCTTGCTGGTCAACAGCACTTTGGCGTGACGCGAATTCTGGGTCACGGTCGAGGTGATGCCATGCTTTTCAAGCTTGGGCAGTACACACTGCACATAGCCTTCAGGGGTCTTGTCAGTTTGCAGGGTCAACGACGGTGAGTTGGGAGCAGTGATACAACCGGTCAGCAACAAAGAAGCAAAGGCCAGGGCCGGGACGAAAAAAGAGCGCATAAACATTCCTGAGAAAAACCAATAGGGTTCACATCGATCCGCGGGTCAACCGGTGCGGACCAGCGCCTTGAGCGACGCATCAAACTGCTTCAAGGCATCTTGCTGTACATCTCTTTGCTGCTCGATCAGAGCGGCGATTTCGGGCGCCGACTTGTCGTGCACCCACACCGACGGCACCTGCTTATCCACCGAGCCTTCGGCCTTGGCGATGTATTGCAGGTTCGCGTCATAGAACCTTGCGGTAAAGCGCGCTTGGACGATGTCGTTACGCTGGGTCAGCAACTGGTTATGGGTATCGAGCACCGCCACCACGTCCGGATGCGCCTGCACCAGGGCATCCAGGCTGCTATAGACCGTCACTGAGAGAAAAGTGCCGTGCAGCGAGTGCATTAACCAATCGATGGCCAGTTCCGGGTCAGAGCTGTTGACGAACGCCTCGCGAATGCGCCCGTCCAGGGCACCTTTGGCGCCGTTCAGAGCCATGTCATGGTAGCGTTCCAGGTAGCTGAGGTTGTCGCGGGTATTTTCGCTGTACAACACACCCACCGATTGCGCGCGCTGCAGGAAGTCTACGCTACCGACGAGTGGCAGCAAATGGCCTGCATGCAGTTCATCGGCAATTGCCGGGGTGGTCACGACTGCCGTGCCCAGCATCAGGGTCATTAATACCCGTTGGATCATCATCCTCATCGCGCAATCTCCTTGAGCCGTGTCTCGATGGGGCAATTGTCCTTGTTTTCCACAAAAACAGAACGTGTGATCCTTGATGGTGACTATCATTTGAACCGATAGTCTCAGGCAGCCCATAAAACCTATAAGGAACCCGCTATGAAGCCTCACCAGAAAACCTTCGACCGCATCCGCGAAGCCGTACTGCCGGAGTTTCGCGAGCGGGTCGCCGATTACCTGGTCGATTATGAAACCGTGCTGCAGGACACCACCGCTGACGCCGACCAACACTGCGCCAGCGCCCAGCAGCTGCGCGGTTACCTGCGTGGCTTGAACACCACGCGGGTGCTGGGCATGGCCGATTGGGAAGACCTCGACCGGCGCGTCACTCAAGAATGGCTCTAACGCCCTTTCACTCAGGCCGTTGCAGGTTGACCCAGGCTTGCACCGACGGCCTTTGCCACTGGCGTTGCGCATAGGCCACCAACTCGGCAGGCACCGCATCACCGTTGAGGATCAGGCGGTTAAGCATCAATGCCAGGTCCACATCGGCAATCGACCAGTCGCCGAACAGGTACTCAGGGTTACCGGCCAACAACGCTTGCGCCGCACTGATCAACTTGCCTGCGGCGGCTTGTGCCACCGGCGACAACGGCGGCATCTTCTGCCCATAGAACACCACGAGCGTCGAACGCTCCTGGCGAATCGGCAGCAAATCACTGCGCAACCATGCCTGGACCTGACGCGCCCTCGCCCGCCGTTGCAGGTCGACCGGGTAAACGCGGCGCTCGGGGTAGGCTTCGTCCAGGTATTCCGTGATCGCCGAAGATTCCGAGAGGGCAAAGTCTGCGTCCAGGAGCGTCGGCACCCGCTGGGTCAGGGACAGTTGAGCGTAATCCGCTGCCTGGTTTTGCGCCGCGTCCAAGTCCAAGGTAAGGGTCTCGAACGCCAGGCCTTTTTCCCGCAGGGTAACGAACACCGACAGGGCGTAGGGGCTGGTGAACATCGAATCAACGTAGAGGCGCAGCGGACGGTGGCTCATGGACAATCTCCTGGGTTGAGCCCCCACGCTACGAGATCCGGGCCGATAAAGACAATGCGAGGTTTTTATGGGGGCATTCCTGGCGGGAATGGCTGCAATACTGGCAATATTAGGGCAATTGGCTAGTGTGCCAAATCCCCCCGCCCATCGTGATATTCAAGGATTGAACAGCACATGAAACAAGCGGTTGTGGTCATCCACGGCATCGGCGAACAGCGCCCGATGGACACCCTGCGCGGCTTTGTCGAGGCAATGATCCCCACGGACACGCCTGACGGCAAACCCTTCTACTGGAGCAAACCGGATCGGCTGTCGCGCAATTTCGACCTGCGCGTCCTGAAGTCGTCAGGCCGTACCTCCACGGACTTCTACGAGTACTATTGGGCCCACAAGATGCAGGGCACCAAGGTCGGCCATCTGCTGGCCTGGCTGTGGGATATTTTCAAGCGCCCGCGCCGCGATATTCCCGATGCCATCGTGCCGATCTGGCGCAGCACACGCTGGACGGTGATAGGGATCGTGCTGCTGATCGCCAGCGGCACCCTGGCCACCGCCTGGGGCCAGTTCGATCACAACGACAACCCTTTCGCACTGATTCCCCTGCTGCTCGCGGCCATCGGCCTGGGGTTGCGCTATTCGGCGCTGTCTTACCTGGGCGATGCGGCCCGCTACCTCAGCCCCAACCCGCAGAACGTGATGGTGCGCGAACAGATCCGTGCCGACGGCGTAGCCCTGCTGCGTGCCCTGCACAACAAGGGCGACTACGACCGCATCATCGTCGTCGGCCACAGTTTGGGCAGCGTGATTGCCTACGAGATCGTCGGCTACCTCTGGCATGAACATCATGACCAACTGACCCAGGTGATCCCCAGTAACCTGGCGCTGGCCGCCCGTTATGCCAACCACGAAGCACTGCAACCGGTGGTCAAGGATACGCTGCCTGAATCCGGCGCCGCCCTCGACGGCAGCCTGGGCCGCACGTTGAAGTTTCGTGAGCAGCAGGCCGAGGCATTTATCGAACAGCGTGGCCTGGGCAACCCCTGGCGCATCAGCGACCTGGTCACCGTCGGCAGCCCGATGGCCCATGCCAGCCTGTTGCTGGGCCGCAGCGTCAGCGATTTCAAGCAACGTATGGAGCGCCGCGAAGCCCCGGCCTGCCCGCCCACCGAAGACAACCAAGGCTACGGTTACAACGCCCGCCAACCGGTAATGCTCGGGCAAAAACACTTCACCCCGCACTACCTGCACCATGCGGCGGCGTTTGCGGTGACACGCTGGACCAACCTGTACTTCCCTGCCCCCTTCGGCCTGTTTGGCGACATCGTCGGTGGCCCGGTCAAACCGGTGATGGGCAACGGCGTGCTGGACCTGCCGGTGAGCGTGGGCACGTGGAAAGGCTGGCTCGCCAAGTCCTGGCTCAGCCATACCCACTACTGGAGTGAACGCGGCGGCGCCCAGGGTTACCTCGGCGCACTTGGCAAGGACGAACAGGCGATCACTCAAGGCCCACGCCCTTCGGCCACCGAAGCCCTGCGCTGGGCCATTGATCTGAAGGGGTTGCGGCGTTTTCGTAGCATCGGAGCCGAGCAGAGCCTGGCGCAAGCGTGAGCGGTGTACCTACCCGATAGAACTTACACCCCCATGAGCTGTAGCTTTTTCAAAATAGCTATACAGATACATGCATCTTGGAAAGCCGTACCAACCGAAGAAAAGAGGGTGGTTTGGCTTTGATATTCACTGTGTTCTGCCTGAAGCATTTCAGAAATCGAAATCGAATGGTGGTGATAACTTCCCGCTTCTCTGATAGCCACCTCTCGATCCTCGACGAGCAGTATCGAGCGAGGCACAAGCTCAAGCGGAAACTCACGAGACATCAACGTGTGCTTACCTGTGGCGTTCACGTGAACGCAATCCACGACACCTGCTTTTAAGGCAGGAATACACAACCCACTTCTAGCCAGCCTATCCCTATAAAATCCTTTTTATTGACAGTAGAATCATCATCACCGTACCCAAGGCACTTAGACCGAGGGCCAGCAAAGCCACAATGTGCATTCCAAAAGGAATGGCCAGTGACGCCAAGGTTCCGAACAATAGTGCGACCCCGAGTAGAACGACTGAACGGCCAACAATACGGATAATATAGGCAGCCAGCACAATTGGAGCCACGGCACCGCCCAAATACATCAGCAAGGCATTGTACCCTTCTGCCTCACTCATACTTAACGCTTCAACAATATCAGGCATTGCTGGTAGATATAGCGTCACCCCCAACTGCGCCATCATGGTCGTACTGCTGGCTAACGTCAGTATCCTTGCATATGGCTGTACTTCAGGCTCTCCAGATATATTTGACCTACCGTTTGACCGCGCGGGGCGAAAACGCTGGATCGACTTGCTGGCGGTATTTGGCGCCGCGCCGATGTTCTTTTATCTGTTGCACCCGTATGTGCTGAAAGTGCTGTATGTCGCCTGTGTTACCTGGCTTGGGCTCAACCACAGCAATTACTTTAGCCGTAAAATGCATCTGAATGAAATTGGACCGGCGGCAGGTGACACAGGGTTGTAAATTCACGAAACGCGTCCTGAATCATGAGCGGGGATCCACAAGCATAGACATCGAAATTTTTGAGGCATCCGATCCTGTTTTTTGCGCAATGCTGAACGTACCCAGTTGCTCCTGGCCAATGATCATCAACCGTTGCTCTGGATAAAACAGGGGTGAAATAAAACCTTTCATAGCGACTCTGCAGATCCCGAATCATCTCCATAAAATACAAATCCTGCGCACACGTGGCCCCCCAGTAGAGGTGAATTGCCTGATCGCATCTGATCCGTCCACTCGTGAGCATCGCCTGAATGGGCGCCATCCCCGTTCCTGTGGCTATGAAAAGCAGATGGCGATTTGAGCTTTCGTCCAGAACGAAGTCGCCATAGGGTCCTTTGATCCAGAGCACGTCGTTGAGCTCGATCACCTCCTTCAAGCGTTCGGAAAACACGCCGTCTGGGCGATAGCGCACATGTAATTCAATAAACCCATCGCGCTGCGGTACGTTGGCAATAGAGAAGGATCGACAGACCTTGTCTCCCATCTCAACCTCGACATACTGACCCGGCATTGGCTCCATACGGCTATACCGTGAGAGCTTTAACCTCACCACAAATACAGAGCCTCGCCGTTCCTTGAAAATGACCACCACCCCTTCCTTGGGATGTTGGGGCGCTGCAGCGCCATAAGTCGAGCCGGTTGAACAAATAATATCGCTTCTGGCGACCGCGCAGCAGGGTAGGAAATAATGCTCGTTAACTTCACGTTCGGTTAAACATACCGTGGCGCCCGCACGATACTCTATATCGCCAGCGATTAACTTTAACTTGCAAACTCGACACACCCCGGCAACACATCCTTTTTGCAGACCGACATGATGCTGTTGGGCCGCCTCCAGTATCGTTTGGTCTTCACGGGCGGCGAAATTTACACTATGAGATTCGAGGAATATGTTATGTCCCATACTTTTACTCTATGCTGGATCCGTGATATTCACGCGCCACAATTCCCCTAAGAAGATCGCTGCCATAAAGCAGCGATCTTCCACCCACCACACGGCCCCCATCTGTTGCTTTGCGGTATTCAATGAGGGTGGAACGAACTGACCTTCAATTGCTTGGCGTAGTCTGTTCCTGCCATGACGAAATCCTCAGGCGCGTACCCACCGCCCGACTCTTCAATAATGAAATTCCCTTGATATCCCTGCTCGTACATAAATTGAAGCACTTGATCAAAATCAAAGTTTCCAGCGCCGAGAGGCAGGTGAATATGTTGGCCATTCATCACATCGTTAAAATGCGCGTTTCTCACATCAGGAAGAATCTTCTTAAGTTTCTCCCAGTAATCGACAGGCGGAAGATCATGGTAAAACGCATGAAAATGTACTAAGTCCAGGGTCAGGAAAATATTACCGTGTCGACAGAGCTGATCGTGTTGCTCATCGAGCAGAACGATGTATTTTTCCCGATCCGGGCCCGTATTCTCCAAGAGAAGGTCAATTCGATGCCGGGCTGCGATAACCGAAAGTGACTCCAGCGATTTGGATAACTGGTCAAACTCAAAAGAACTGAGCCCGTGTTCATCGAGCTCCACGTAGCCTGGATGTAGAGTGATAAACTTTGCGCCAATTTCGGCCGCTCGCATGATGTAGTGGCCCAGGTAGTCCACCGCGCTAAGACGGGTGACCTCATCGCCATTGGCAATATCCGTATCGATACCGATGTAGGGCGCGTGGGTGGAATACTGGACCCCGGTCGCACTCCGAATGGCGATCAACCGGTCACGCTGTTGCCTCCACTGCTGTTCATCCGAATCAATTAATAGCCGAAGTTCTTTTTCAAATTCGATTTCAACAACGGGAAATCGCTCGGCCAAGTGCTCAACCAGCTCGGCAATATTGGCCGGGTTGTCGAAAATATTAGTCGAAAAACCGATGCATTGGGACAGGCTCATGGACGTACTCCTTGATAGGGACTTAACAATCGGTATTGCGGTTTTTTAGTTTTTGACTGGACAAACGATTAATGTGAAAGCCTCGTTGCAGCCCCAGACTTTCTGGATTGATGAATTCATAGGTCTCGGGGTGCTTGAGTATTGCGCTCTGATGAATGCCTGCGCAGGTCAAAAAGGCATGGGCACCGATGATCGGCTTATTCGGATTGGGTTCTTTGCCCACGGCTTGGTAAAAAAAGCGACACAGGTCAACGGTGTCTTTGAGCGTAGGAATGGCATTCATCTGCCCCTTGTAACCTCGACAGTGCGCCAATACCGCCACTACTTCCTCAAAAGCCGCATTACCACAACGTTCACCGACCCCGCCAAGCGTTACTTGCACCTCATGCACACCCGCATCAATGGCACAAATCGTATTCGCCACCGCCAGGCCCAAATCGTTGTGAAAATGGGTCGAAAAACGGACCTCTGGATAGGCGCGGATAAAAGTCGAGAACAATGTATAGACGCTGGAAGGCGTCATCGCCCCGACCGTATCTGCCAAACAGATATCGCGGATGCCGTGCTCGATCAGTCGTTGGATTTGCTCATGTAATAAGGCTTCACTGCCACGCGTCGCATCCTCCAAAATCGCATAGATATTGCCGCGGTATTGGGTTTCCCTGATAGCAGCTATGGCGTTGTCCAATAGATGGCCAGCCTCTGAGACACTCATACCCATTTTTTTGTGCAGATGTATTTCCGAACCAATGCACAGCAGATTCAGGGTCGAGCGTGGAAATTGGCTCAATGCCTTGACGGTCAAACCAATGTCCGTTTTATGCAGACGGCACAGCGCAGCAATGTTTTGATTCCCCGCGATATCAACCGCCTGCTCAAAAAGCTCTCGGCTTTCCTGAGCGGCCGTGACCATACCCAGTTCGATCACCGCCACATTTAGGAGTAAAAGCTTCTGCAGGATGGCCAGCTTTTGTTGTGTCCCCAACAAATAACCTATGCCTTGTTCACCATCTCTCATGGTGGTGTCGAAAAAACGAACTGTTTTCATGAAATTATCACCCTTGCACAGATATAGACGCCCATCGATACAAACAAGCTAATCAGAATCGAACCCAATCTTTTGCAGGTGAAATACGCGATCAAGACAGTCAACACAGCAAGGGCAAACTGAGCGTGCATTCCCTGCACAAGTTGAACGAGGCTTGCGTTACCCAATGCCACATTAAAAATAATGCTGCCCATAATGAAACACACCGCATACTCAATGGACTTTGCCACTAAACCGGTAGAGGCAAGCTGCATGCTTTGCGCCACCAATGGAAGTACCTTAAGCACATAACTCACCCACGCAATACACAACAGCACTGTCATGCCACACCTCGTTTTCCGATATTTAAGGATATGAACGCAAGCGCAATACCGCCTATAACCGGCAGGGTAACGGTGAACCAAAGGCTGTCCACGCCATTGAGCAAAGGCGCGCAGAAACCGCCTATCAAGGTCGCAATAACCGTCATTCCGTTGGCTGAATTTTTAGCGACAAGCGCCGTGAAATGAATAGGCAAAATCATGGTGATATAGCTATCCCAAGAAGAGTAATTGACGTAATCGGCCAGCCAATACCCACCCGCGGTGGCAATTACCGCCATGCTATAACTGGGAACGCACACCCCCAGATAATAATTAAACTGCGAGGTTCCATCCTTCAGTGACGAGGACTTCAAATGCGCGTGAGTGACGGCAAACGTACTGGCACTGAACATCAGCATGGCCAAAAACACTTGCGTTCGAGGTACACCATAAAAATACTGGGTCATTATCAGGGACATGAAGAGAAACCTGAAATTGACCAACAAGGTCAACATCACCCCTGCTAATAAATGGCTATTGGCGATCGCGTCGACGTTGGACACTTGCAACGGTGCCGCGAAGATGAGTGCCGACCCAAGAAGGGTATGGAGGAACCCGACACCCTTTTCGTGATAAAGCGCCCCCAGCGATGAGAACACAAATAGAAAGGAAACCACGACAGGCAAAGCGTCCACCATGCCCTGGCGGGTGTGCTTATTGCATCTAAACCTCAGGTAATCGGATGCCAATCGGGACACATACATCATCACCTCCTCATCTCCGCGTAGAAATATCGGACATCAAAGTTGTTATTAAAAAGAAGTTTGATCTTTTTACCGCATGAGCAACCGCCCGCTCGGGGAACAAGGTTTCTATGGCCCTGAAGTGGCGCGCCATGGCAGTAACAAGCTAGGTCAATTTATGCCTGCGACATACTAAAATTTTATTTAGTATCGTATAAAACAACTATTGCCCACTGACACAGCTTCGTTCCGACTGACCACTAATATTCTTGGAAAAGTGAGCCACCGACCCGGCAAAAGTACGCCCAACGGAACAAATCAGTCAGTAGCACTTACGACAACATAGCCAATTTAAAAAGTGCGCAAACACATTTAAAAATCAAATAACCATATTATAAAGCGCTGTATTCCTGGCGCGCCGATGACGAGCAACTAAATATTAATTTCTTTTCATCTCGCCTCACCAAACTGCCCCACTCTTTTGTGATTGGCGCAATCGCGGAGCGTTTGACCAGATGCTCAAGCGGCTCCCCATCAAGCTCAACGAGCAAGGGTTGATTGATCTGGAGACGTGGATGATTGACTCCACTGCGGTACGAGCAACCTGAGTGTGTGCGGGTGAACACCATCCTGGATCAAAAGATTAAGTCAGGGCGCTTGCAATCGCGCCCTCCTGCGTCCTACCCCGCAAACCCGCCCTCATCCAAAAAAACCTGTTCCGGTGCTGTCGTAGCCCTGCCCAACGCTGCATTGCGATGAGGAAACCGTCCAAAGCGCTGGATAATATCGGCGTGTTCCTTGGCCCAGTGGTAGGTGTTGGCATCCAACTGCTGGTTAAGCACCAACGAGCGTTGCTGGTCCTGCGGCTCTTCCGAGTGTTCAAACGGCAAGTAACAGAACGCACGCAACTGGGGCTCGATCTGTTGATCCAGCCCGGCGTCCACCATCTGGCGCGCATACAGGCGCGCCAGCGGGTCGGTGGCGAACATATGCGCGGTACCGCGAAAGGCGTTGCGCGGGTATTGGTCCAGCAGGATCAATAACGCCAGCGCGCCGTCGGCCGAGGCCAGCCACTCTTCCAGTTCGCGCCGCGACGCTTGCATATGGGTGGCATAGAAGGTGTCGCGAAAGGCTGTATCGAAGCCATCATCCTTGGCGAACCAACGCTTGGGCCCCGCTTGTTTCCAGAATGCGATCACGGCCTCGGCCGATTGTGTAGTCATGCTGATCATCATGCGCCTCGATTAGTGTTATAGGATAACGTCAATTATTTGCCCGCTTGCGATTCCCTACCTATGACTGACGCAACTACGTTACGCCAACGCCTGCAGTCCATCGACGCCCTGCGCGGGCTGGTGATTCTATTCATGCTACTGGACCATGTGCGCGAAACCTTCCTGCTGCATCGCCAGGTCAGCGACCCGATGAGTATCGACAGTACGGAGCCTGCGCTGTTTGTCAGCCGCACCCTCGCCCACCTGTGTGCACCGGTGTTTGTGCTGCTCACTGGCTTATCGGCTTGGTTGTATGGCCAGACGTATCAGGGCCGGCGCGACGTGTCGGCGTTTTTGTTCAAGCGCGGGCTGTTTTTGGTGGTGCTGGAGTTCACCCTCGTCAACTTCGCCTGGACCTTCCAGTTGCCGCCCACGGTGATCTATATGCAGGTGATCTGGGCCATCGGCGTGAGCATGATCGCCCTGGCCGCGTTGGTGTGGTTGCCCCGGGCGCTGCTGATCGGTTTGGCGGTGGTGATCATTGCCGGGCATAACCTGCTCGATGCCGTGCACTTCGGTCCGGGATCGACGTTGCAGGTAGCGTGGTTGATCCTGCATGAACGCAGTTGGATCGAGGTGTCTGAAAACCTGCGCCTGCGCGTGACCTACCCCGTGTTGCCATGGATCGGCGTGATTGCCCTGGGCTACGGCCTCGGCCCCTGGTTTGCCAAGGTCACACTGCCGGCCACGCGTCAGCGCTATTTGTTGACCGCGGGTATCGGCGCGCTGGTGGGTTTTGTGCTGTTGCGAGCGGTCAATGGTTACGGCGATCAGCCTTGGCAGGCGTATGACAGCGACGTACAGACACTGATGAGCTTTTTCAATATCACCAAGTACCCACCCTCATTGTTGTTCCTGGCGCTGACGCTGGGCACGGGGCTGTTGCTGTTGCGGGCGCTTGAACGCGCGGGGCGAAAACGCTGGATCGACTTGCTGGCGGTATTTGGCGCCGCGCCGATGTTCTTTTATCTGTTGCACCTGTATGTGCTGAAAGTGTTGTACATCGCGTGCGTGGCGTTGTTTGGCCTCAACCACGGCAGCTACTTCGGTTTCGACAGTGTGGGCGCGGTGTGGCTGGCCGCCTTGTTGCTGCCGCTGGCGTTGTACCCGCCAGTGCGTTGGTTTGCCGGGCTAAAAGCACGGCGGCGCGACATCGCCTGGCTCAAATACCTCTGACCGATCACGACTCCACATGTGGGAGGGCGCTTGCCCCCAATGGCCATAGATATCTACGCAACTTTTGAAGGCAGCCATATTCCCCTGTGGCGAGCGGGCTTGTCCCGCGTTGGGCTGCGCAGCAGCCCCAAAACGGTCTGCGCGGAGTATCGGGTACACCGCATTCGTCCTTCTTTGGGGGCGCTACGCGCCCCAACGCGGGACAAGCCCGCTCCCACATATTCAGACCGTGTCAGGCCAATTCAGATCGCAGTTGACGCGCAGCACTGACCATATGAACCAACGCCGCTTCCGTCTCCGGCCAACCCCGTGTCTTCAACCCGCAATCCGGGTTGACCCACAGGCGCTCCGACGGAATCCGCTTGGCCGCCTTGCGCAGCAAGTTAGCCATTTCCGACACTTCCGGCACCCGGGGCGAGTGGATGTCATAGACGCCCGGGCCGATATCATTCGGGTAAGCGAAGGCTTCAAAGGCGTCGAGCAACTCCATGTCCGAACGCGAGGTTTCAATGGTAATCACGTCGGCATCCATCGCCGCGATGGACTCGATCACATCGTTGAACTCGCTGTAGCACATGTGGGTGTGGATCTGGGTTTCGTCACGTACGCCGCAGGCACACAGACGGAACACCTCGGTCGCCCAGTCGAGGTAGTGTTGCCACTGCGCCTGGCGCAACGGCAAACCTTCACGAAACGCGGCCTCATCGATCTGCACGATCTTGATGCCGGCGGCTTCCAGGTCCATCACTTCGTCACGAATCGCCAGGGCCAATTGCCGAGCCTGCACTTCGCGGCTCACGTCTTCGCGTGGGAACGACCACATCAGCATAGTCACCGGGCCGGTCAGCATGCCCTTCATCACCTTACTGGTCAGGCCCTGGGCATAGCGGATCCACTCTACGGTCATGGCGTGCGGACGGCTCAGGTCACCGAAAATCACCGCAGGTTTCACACAGCGTGAACCGTAGCTCTGCACCCAGCCGAAGCGCGTGAACACGTAGCCCTCCAGTTGTTCGGCGAAGTACTCGACCATATCGTTACGCTCGGCTTCACCGTGCACCAGCACGTCCAGGCCGAGGTTTTCCTGCACCTCCACGGCGTGCTTGATTTCGCTGTGCATGGCTTCGACGTATTCGGCTTCGCTCAGTTTGCCGGCCTTGTAAGACTGGCGCGCCAGGCGGATCGAAGCGGTTTGCGGGAATGAGCCGATAGTGGTGGTCGGAAACAGTGGCAGGTTCAGGCCCGCGCGTTGTTTCTCAATGCGCTGGGCGAACCGCGACTGGCGTTGGCTGTGCTTGGCAGTGACCGCCGCCACTCGGGCCTGCACGGCGGGCTTGTGAATACGTGGCGACGCCGCGCGAGCCGCTTGCACAGCACGGCTTTGAGCCAGGGCCGCGACGACGTCGGGCGCCTCGGGCGCGTTGACGGCCTGAGCCAGCACCGCAACTTCCGCACACTTCTGTACGGCAAAGGCCAGCCAGCTTTTCAGCTCGGCATCCAGCTTGTCTTCACGGCCCAGGTCTACCGGGCTGTGCAACAGTGAGCAGGACGGCGCTACCCACAGGCGATCACCCAATTTCTCATGAGCGTGCTGCAAGGTGGCCAGGGCTTTCTCCAGGTCGCAGCGCCATACGTTGCGACCGTTGACCACACCCAGGGACAGCACCTTATAAGCCGGCAAACGGTCGAGGATGGTCGGGTATTGGTCCGGCGCACGCACCAGGTCGATGTGCAGGCCATCGACCGGCAAGTTGGCCGCCAACCCCAGGTTTTCTTCCAGGCCACCGAAGTAAGTGGCGACCAGCTTTTTCAGCGGGTCACGCTGGATCAGGTTGTAGGCCCGCTCAAAGGCGTTCTTCCAGTCTTGCGGCAAGTCGAGGACCAGAATCGGCTCGTCGATCTGCACCCACTCCACGCCCAGGTCAGCCAGGCGCTGGAAGATCTGCCCGTACAGCGGCAGCAGGCGCTCAAGCAGGTCGAGCTTGTCGAAGTCACCGCCCTTGGCTTTGCCCAGCCACAGGTAAGTCAACGGACCGATCACCACAGGCTTGACGTTGTGGCCCAGGTCGCGGGCTTCCTGGACCTCTTCGAACAACTCGTCCCAGCCCAGGTGGAACTGCTGGTCGACGTTGAATTCGGGGACCAGGTAGTGGTAGTTGGTATCAAACCACTTGGTCATCTCCTGGGCATGGGCACCGCAGCAGCAACTGTCGCTGACACCACGGGCCATGCCGAACAGGGTTTGCAGGGTGGCTTTGCCATCGGCTGGGCGGAAACGCTCAGGGATCACGCCGAACATCAGCGAGTGCGTCAGCACCTGGTCGTACCAGGCGAAATCACCGGCCGGCAGCAATTCGATGCCGGCTTGCTTTTGCAGTGCCCAGTGAGCTTTGCGCAAGTCACGGCCAACGGCGCGCAGGCCCGCCTCGTCAAGCTCGCCTTTCCAATACGCTTCCTGCGCTTTTTTCAGTTCACGATCGCGTCCAATGCGCGGAAATCCGAGGGAATGAGCGACTGCCATGACTTACAACTCCAATAGGTGCGTTTATGGGACCTATTGTCGACAGACCTTCATCGTGAAACAAACTCATTTTATTATAGATCATCACAAGATTTTCTCATGTTTGTACCCAGTGCAGATAGAAGGCGTGAAACATGAAATATGCACACACGGCCAGCGCCAGGCCCATACAGCGGTTGAACCACGTAAAGGCCGACGCCCCGTTGATCCGACGCCCCAGCAACGCCCCAAGCGCCGCGTAAATCCACGGCGCACCAAACGCGCCGATGGCCAGCAACACCGAAACGCCAAAGATGGACGCCCCAGTAATATGCGCCGCCGGCAGCATCACACTGGTGATCGGCAACACCGCCATGATGCCCTTGGGGTTAAGCAACTGGATCACCAGGCCATTCCAGAACGTGAGGGTTTTGACCGGTGTGGTTGAAGACGCTTCATCCACCACTGTGCGGGCCGTGAATACTTGGTAAGCGAGGTACAACGTGTACACGCCGCCTACCAGCGAAATGTACGGTAACGCCGCCTGGGAAATGATCGCTTCACCGGTGTAGCCAAACAGCGCAAACAACAGCAGCATCGCGCAGCCCACGCCGATGAAGAACCCGGTGCAATGACGGAACTTCCCGGTGAGCCCGGCATTAAGGCCCATGAAATTCACCGGGCCGGGGCTGTACATGACACTGAACGCGTAGAGGAAGATGTCCATGGGGAACCTGCAGTAGAAGAAGTAAGGGGAGTCTACTGAGGCGGTTTGCAGGGATTCTTGTACGTTTGTGGTTCAGCCCCGACCCGTGCAATACCCATACGTTCATTTTCACCTCTCGTCGCCAAAACGGCGCGCCCTCCCCCCGGTGGCTCATCCTACTGATGGCCTGTCATATTCACAGGCCAGATTAAACGCGGCGCGCAAATTCCGCCTACGAACCTTCCGATCTGTTCCAAGTGCGGGCACAATGCGTGTCCTTTTTTGGCAGGCACCGCCGCAGGCTCTCAAAAATGATCAAAACGCCGTACTACCTCATCGATAAACAGAAGCTTCTGGTCAACATGCAGAAAATTGCTTACGTGCGCGAACAGTCCGGCGCCAAGGCTTTGCTGGCGCTCAAGTGCTTTGCTACCTGGTCGGTGTTCGACCTGATGCAGCAATATATGGACGGCACCACCTCCTCGTCGCTGTATGAGTTGAAGCTGGGCCGCCAGAAGTTCGAAGGCGAGGCGCACGCCTACAGCGTGGCCTGGGCCGACGATGAAATCGAAGAGATGCTGGAGAACTGCGACAAGATCATCTTCAACTCGATCAGCCAGCTGCAGCGCTTTGCCGAACGTTCCGAAGGCAAGACCCGCGGCCTGCGCGTGAACCCACAGGTGAGCAGTTCCGACTACCTGCTGGCCGACCCGGCGCGTCCGTTCAGCCGCCTGGGCGAATGGGACCCGGTAAAGATCGAAGGCGTGATCGAGCAGATCTCCGGCTTCATGTTCCACAACAACTGCGAGAACGGCGATTTCAGCCTGTTCGACAAGATGCTGGGCACCATCGAGGAACGCTTCGGTGAGCTGCTGCACAAGGTCAAGTGGGTCAGCCTCGGCGGCGGCATCCACTTTACCGGCGAAGGCTATGCGCTGGATGCGTTCTGCGCGCGGCTCAAAGCGTTCTCCGAGAAGTACGGCGTGCAGGTCTACCTGGAACCGGGCGAAGCAGCGATCACCAACAGCGCTTCCCTGGAAGTCACCGTGCTCGATACCCTCTACAACGGCAAAAACCTCGCCGTAGTAGACAGCTCCATCGAAGCCCACTTGCTGGACCTGCTGATCTACCGCCTCAACGCCAAGCTGGCGCCGAGCGAGGGTGAACACACCGTCATGGTGTGCGGCAAATCCTGCCTGGCTGGAGACATCTTCGGCGAGTATCAATTTGATCGTCCGCTGGCCATCGGCGATCGGCTGTCGTTCATCGACACCGCAGGCTACACCATGGTCAAGAAAAACTGGTTCAACGGCCTGAAAATGCCGTCCATCGTAGTGAAACAACTCGACGGTACAGTCGAGGTGGTTCGTGAATTTGGTTACGACGACTACCTGTCCAGCCTTTCGTAAGCTGGCGGATATAGGAGAAATAAAGCAATTGAAAAAGAACGTTCTTATCATTGGTGCAGGAGGTGTCGCCAAGGTGGTGGCCCACAAGTGCGCGCAGCACAACGACGAACTCGGTCGTATTGCTATCGCGTCGCGCAACATCTCCAAATGCCAGGCCATCATCGACAGCGTCAAGGCCAAGGGTAGCCTCAAAGTACCCGCCGATATCCAAGCCTTCGCGCTGAACGCCCTGGACGTGGAAGCGACCAAGGCCCTGATCCGCGAGACCCAATCGCAGATCGTCATCAACGTAGGTTCCGCGTTCCTCAACATGTCGGTACTGCGTGCCTGCATCGACACGGGCGTTGCCTACCTCGACACCGCCATCCACGAAGAGCCGGGCAAGGTCTGCGAGACCCCGCCGTGGTACGGCAACTACGAATGGAACCACCTGGAAGAGTGCAAGCAGAAGAACATCACCGCCATCCTTGGCGTGGGCTTCGACCCGGGTGTCGTCAACGCGTATGCCGCGCTGGCGCAGCAACAGCATTTCGACCGCATTGACTCGATCGACATCCTTGACGTCAATGCCGGCTCCCATGGCAAATACTTCGCCACCAATTTCGACCCGGAAATCAACTTCCGCGAATTCACCGGGCAGGTGTGGAGCTGGCAGAACAGCCAGTGGACCAGCAACACCATGTTCGAAGTCAAACGCACCGACGACCTGCCAGTAGTCGGTTCGCAGAACCTGTACCTGACCGGCCACGATGAAGTGCACTCGCTGTCGAAAAACCTCGACGTGCCCAACGTGCGCTTCTGGATGAGCTTCGGCGAACACTACATCAACGTGTTCACCGTACTGAAAAACCTCGGCCTGCTCTCCGAAAAACCCGTCACCACCGCCGAGGGCCTGGAAGTGGTGCCGCTCAAACTGGTCAAGGCCGTACTGCCCGACCCGTCTTCGCTTGCCCCGGGCTACACCGGCAAGACCTGCATCGGCGACCTGGTCAAAGGCACCAAGGGCGGCCAGCCACGTGAGATGTTCATCTACAACGTGGCGTGCCATGAAGAAGCCTTTGCCGAGACTGACAGCCAGGGCATCTCTTACACTGCTGGCGTGCCTCCAGTGGCGGCGGCCCTGTTGGTTGCCCGTGGCGAGTGGGATGTAAAACACATGGCCAACGTCGAGGAACTGCCGGCTGAGCCGTTCCTCAAAGCGCTGGATGTGATGGGGCTGCCAACTCGGATCAAAGACGAGAATGGTGATCGCGCCTGGGATGCGACGGCCTGATTGGCGGTTGCTGATCGAACAGAAGAATGCGCCCCAAGGGGCTAATGCCAGTCAGTTAAGCGCTAGAACGAGCAACCGAGTGATAGTGTTCCTTCTTAACTGACTGGCATTACCCCAAGGGGCGCATTTTTTTGTTTGGGTAAACACACATCTCAAAAGCGCAGCCGGGCCTATCTACCGTGACTTGGGCGCCCCTATCTTTAGCACCTGAATCACCCAGCCCTTTCGTCATCAGCCGGCGTGGGAACGATCATGAAAAAACGCCAATAAAATCAGAATAATCCCCCACCCCTTTCGTCATTTCGTCATCAGCATGCGTGCACACTACCCGTCCTCATTTTTTCGACAACCTAGACTCAAGGACGGGACCATGCTGGACATCATCACCCATACCCCCCACTGGGTATTCGCCCTGCTCATCGTGCTTTGCCTCTTCGGCGCCCTGCAAACCCGTACCCGTCGTGTGCGCCCCGCCATCACCCTGTTGCTGCCGGTCGGCATGCTGATCCTGTCGATGGCCGGCGTATTGCAGTACACCAGCCATTGGCGCGCAGGGTTGGCTTATTGGATGCTGGGCTTGGCGATCAGCGCAACGACCCTCTCGCGGCTCATGAGCCCTCATTTCGTGAGCCTCGACACCCACGATAATCGGCTGACCGTACAGGGTAGTTGGCTCCCGTTACTGGTCATCCTGGGGATCTTCGTCACGCGCTATGCGCTGGGCGTTGCCCATGCGATGCACGTGCCGGCCCTTGGAGTGTGGGCGGTGCAAATGGCCGTGTCGGGCACCCTGGGGGTTTGGAGCGGCTATTTTGCGTGGCGCGGCTGGGTGTGCGGGCAAGCGATGCGTTCGACTCGCCGTTCTTCGGGGCTGGTATAGCGCAGACGTATCCCACAAAGGTTTCAGGTTGGCGCTCGGAACTTCGCTGACGAACCTTTGCGCCGTCGCTGCCAGCTCAGCGGCCGGATTTGACCGTCCGACTTCAAAGAGCAACTGCGCCAACACCGATCTTAGGCGTTTTTTTACGTCTGATGTCTCGTGTCGCGGCAGCCGTGCGCGGGATACCCTCGGGTATGCCGGTTTTTGCTTCTTTGGCCGGTCGGTCAACCCGCGTATAGCTGCCACCCTATTTCGTTTGACCGCGAATCGTGGCAGCTCCATTTTTTGGTGGACAAGGCGCTGAACGAGAGCCACCCGGCTGCTTGAGATCGGTAAGATCGTTCCCCCACAGCGTGGGAACGGTCATCATCCCTGGCGATTAAAACACCGACCACCCAATCCGCTCACTCAACAACTCCAACGCTTTCATCCCCGCCAGGGAGTTCCCCGCTGCGTTCAATTCCGGCGACCACACGCACACCGTGAACTGCCCTGGCACCACGGCGACAATCCCCCCGCCGACCCCGCTTTTACCTGGCAACCCAACCCGATAGGCGAAATTACCCGCCTCGTCATACAGCCCGCTGGTGGCCATGATCGAGTTCACTTGCTTGGTCTGGCGCGCGGTCAGGATCTGCTCGCCGCTGTGGGCGCTGACGCCTTCGTTGGCCAGGAAGCTGAAGGCCCTGGCCAAGTCCAGGCAACTCATCTGCAACGCGCAGTAGTTGAAGTAGCTGTGCAGCACCGCGTCCACATCATTGTGGAAATTACCGAATGACTTCATCAGGTAGGCCATGGCCGCGTTGCGCGCGCCGTGTTGGGCTTCTGATTCGGCGACAACGCTATTGACCAGGATTTGCGGGTTGCCCGACAAGCGCCGCACAAAGTCGCGCATCGACAGGATCGGCACGGCAAAGCGCGATTGGTTGATGTCGCAAATCACCAAGGCACCGGCGTTGATAAAGGGATTGCGCGGACGGCCGCGTTCAAATTCCAGTTGCACCATGGAGTTGAACGGTTGCCCCGACGGCTCGTGCCCCAGGCGCTCCCAGATGGTTTCGCCGCCATGATCGATGGCCTGCACCAGGCTGAACACCTTGGAAATACTCTGCACCGAGAACAGGGTGTCGGCGTCACCGGCGCAGTAGGCCGAACCGTCGTTGCCGTACACCGCAATACCGAGTTGGTTGGCGGGTACGTCGGCCAGCGCGGGGATGTAGTCGGCGACTTTACCGAGGCCGATCAGTGGACGTACTTCGTCGAGAATCGACGAAAGCATCGCCTGCATGTCTTGTCCTGTCATCTGTCTTCGAATGGGTGATAAACGGGGCGACGAGGATACCTGAAATGCCCGGAATCCTCGCCACAATCCGCGCGTGCGCAGTCAAAAATACGCCACATCCGAGACCTGCTCATCCTGGGCCAAAGCGTGCAGACCGTAGCCCTGGACCTGGGCGATGCAAACGCCAGCGGCTTTATCACCCTGTTCCGCAAGGCGGTGGGGCAACCGCCGGCACGTTATCTGGCGGTTCGCATGGCCGTGGCGGGTCATCAATCGCAGCGCGGTATCGCAATGCGCGAGGCGGCCGAATAAATGCAAGTTCCTGATAAAGTTACACCCTATCATTTTATATTTTAATAATTAGGTTAGAACCAATCGGCATTTTACAGGCGCGGCTGCTGGCCCTACTTTCACGCTACGGACCGACCCCTTGCCCGGTGGAGGCTGGTTTATCAACCTCGACAAGGACCTGACCATGAGCATTGAATTCATCGGCTATATTGGCGGCCACCACGCCTCCGAGATCCATCCGCGCAGCGGCCCAACCCTGCAGCCAGATTATGTGGAGACCGTGGCCCGCGCCCACGAAGAGGCCGGCTTCGACCGCGCCCTGGTAGCCTTCCACTCCAACAGCCCGGACAGCACGCTGATCGCTGCCCATGCGGCCAGTGTCACCACCACGCTGCAATTTCTTATCGCCCATCGCCCGGGCTTCACCCAGCCCACACTGGCTGCGCGCCAGTTCGCTACGCTGGATGTATTCAACGGCGGGCGCACCGCCGTGCACATCATCACCGGGGGCGATGACCGCGAACTGCGCGCCGACGGCAGCCATATCGGCAAGGACGAACGCTACGCGCGCACCGACGAGTACCTCAGCGTGGTGCGCCAGGAATGGACCCGCGAACAGCCCTTCGATTTCACCGGCACGTATTACCAGGTGGAAGGTGCGCACTCCACGGTGAAGTCACCGCAACAACCGCATATTCCGCTGTACTTCGGCGGCTCGTCAGCCGCAGCGATTGCGGTGGCGGGCAAGCACGCGGATGTGTATGCACTGTGGGGCGAAACCTATGAGCAGGTGCGCGAAGTCGTGACCCAAGTGCGCGCGCAAGCAGCCAGGCACGGGCGTACGATTCGCTTCAGTTTGTCGTTGCGGCCGATCCTCGCCGAGACCGAGGCGCTGGCCTGGCAGCGTGCCGAGCACATTTTGCAGCAAGCCACGGCACTGGCCGAGAAGAACGGCTTTGTGCGCCGTGAACCACCCAATGAAGGCTCGCGACGCTTGCTGGCGGCGGCGGCGCAGGGGTCGCGATTGGACAAACGTTTGTGGACCGCGATTGCCGGGTTGCTGGGGGCGCAAGGTAACTCCACCGCGCTGGTAGGGACGGCTGAGCAGGTCGCTGAAGCGCTGCTGGACTACTACGACCTGGGGATTACCACGTTCCTGATTCGTGGCTTCGACCCGCTCAATGATGCGATTGATTACGGCAAGCGCTTGATCCCGCTCACCCGCCAACTCATCGCTGAGCGCGAACAGGCCCAACACGTCGCCTAAGCACACAGCAGGTCTCGAACGGTGGGAGGGGGCTTGCCCCAATGCCAGTCAGTCAAGAAAACACTATCACTGTGACAAGCCCGCTCGCCACAGGTTACCGATTGCTCGTTCTAGCGCTTAACTGACTGACATGGGGGCTTGCCCCCTCCCACCGTTGATTACCGAGCCCTCAGGATCAGTTTTTGTAGTCGGTGTCGGTACGCTCCAGCTGGCGTACCAGTGCATTCCAATGCCGTGCCACACCCGGCCCTTCCCCACTGCTGAACACCTTGGCCTGCTCTTCCACCTTGGCCACCACCTCTGCGGGAGGAAAGATCAACTCGGCATTCCCCGCCGCCTGGGCGGCAATCTGGATATTGCACGCCCGCTCCAACCCTTGCAGTTGCTGGAAGGCATGCTCGACGCTGACACCGGCCGTCAACAACCCGTGGTTGCGCAGGATCATCACACTCTTGTCGCCCAGGTCCGCCACCAGCCGCTCGCGTTCGTCCAGGTCCAGGGCCACGCCCTCGTAACCGTGGTAGGCCACACGCCCGGAGAACGCAATCGAATGCTGGGAGATCGGCAGCAGGCCGCCCTGCTGCGCCGACACCGCAATGCCGTCGCGGGTATGGGTATGCAACACCGCTTGCAGGTCGTGGCGTGCGCCGTGGATGGCGCTATGGATCACGTAGCCGGCGTAGTTGATCCCCAGGCCAGTGGGGTCATCGACGAGGGTGCCATCAAGGTCGACCTTGACCAAGTTGGAGGCGCTGATTTCATCGAACAGCAACCCGAAGGCGTTGATCAGGAAATGCTCCTCGGGGCCCGGTACCCGGGCGGAGAAATGGGTGTAGATATGGTCGGTCCACTTGTACAGGGCCGCCAGTCGATAGGCGGCGGCCAGCTTGACCCGCACCTCCCACTCTTGCGGGGTGACCCGCTGGCGAACATTGCTGGAGACACTGGAAATCGGAGTGACGCTGCTCATGGCGGATCTTCCTGGATGGCCTTAAGGACTTCCAGGCAAGACTAGGGGATGGTCAAAAATAATAAAAAGCACATTTTAATCTAAGCTAATTATTATTGTTTTTCATAAAGGTCGTGCTCACGACACTGGATAAATGCGGAAGGACGCAAGCCCCCGCCTACAAGGTTAAGCAGCACTACGAATCTTATGCAAAGACTCCGCTACCCACTGGCCGAACGCATCCACCGGGCCTTGCAGGTTGCCAAGAAAATGCGGGTAGATCAGCCACAAATCCATCACCGGCTTGAAGTCCTTGAGCGGCATCACCGCCAAGTGTTCACGATGCGCACTGCGCTCCAGCAATGGGCGCGGCACCAGGCCAAGGCCCAAGCCATCGGCCACCAACCCCAATTGCAGCTCCGTGCCGAAGGTCTCCAGGTTCACCCGCAGCGCCAAGCCCTGGTCAGACAAGGTGCGCTGCAAGCCGGCGCGAAAGCCGCAACCATCCGGGTTGAGAATCCAGCCGTTCTGGTACACATCGGCCAGCTTGCACGGCTTCTTTGGTAACTGCGCCTTGGCGCACACCACCACCAGCTCCATCTTGCCGATGGACTCACCGACGATGTTGTCAGGGAAAATCTTGCCGGCCGGAAACAAGGCCACCGCCGCATCCAGCTCGCCGCGTTCGATCTTGCCGACCAATTGGCTGCCCCAACCAGTAGCGACCTGGGCACGCAGGTCCTGGTAGTGCGTACGCAAGTGCTTGAGCGCGTCCAGCAACACCACATCACCGATGGTCTGCGGTACGCCCAGGCGCAGCACGCCGGTCGGCGGTGCATCCGTGGCTACCAACTCGCGCAGGGCATCCATCTCGCGCAGGATCAGCCGGCATTGTTCATAGACGCGGGTGCCGATCAGCGTAGGCTTGAGGGGCTTGGTGTTGCGGTCGAACAGCTCCACCCCCAGCGCCTGCTCGAAGTTCTGCACGCGGCGAGTGATGGCCGGCTGGGTCAGTTGCAACGACTCGGCGGCATGGCTGATGGACTGGCAACGAATCACTTCGACAAAGGCATCGATATCGTCAATTTTCATTTGGGCTGCACATAGAGAAGCGTCATTAAGATGTGTGCCAAGCATAGTTGTCGGAACCCGGTCTGGATAGCCCAGGCTGCGATCGATAACGTCTAACGCTATTCAGACAGGTTCTATATTACTTTCAGCTATAGGTTAATCATTAAAAAATAGAATATTAACTGCAAACATTATGCTTATATGGTCGCATCCCCCTGACGATGGAATGGTCATGACCCAGGCCCGACACCCCGAGCGACTAAGAGCCTTCATAGGTGCCCTGGCGGAATTGATCGATGGCAACCCTCGCGAAGGCGACCTGCTGCACCGTGGCGGTAAGCTACTGGCGCAACTGGTCAGCCATGATGATTGGCTGCCCGACGAATACGCCCAACCCGACCCCGAGCGCTACCAGCAATTTTTGCTGCATGCCGATTCGCGTCAGCGTTTCAGCATCGTCAGCTTCGTGTGGGGGCCAGGGCAAAGCACGCCGATTCATGACCATCGGGTGTGGGGCTTGATCGGCATGTTGCGCGGTTCGGAGTTTTCCCAAGGCTTTGAGCGCGCGCCCGATGGCAGGCTGGTAGCCGAAGGCACGCCCATCCAACTGCTCCCGGGCCAGGTCGAAGTGGTGTCGCCCAAGGTCGGTGACATCCATCAGGTCAACAATGCCCACAGCGACCAGGTGTCGATCAGCATTCATGTGTACGGCGCCAATATCGGTGCGGTACGCCGCGCGGTGTATCAACCCGACGGCAGCGAGAAGCTGTTTATTTCCGGTTATTCCAACGCCTACCTCCCGAACATCTGGGATGTGTCCAAAGAAAAGAGCCCTGCCCTATGACCACCGTATCGAACCGCAGCTTTGCCCAGATTCGCCAGGCCCTGCTGGACCGTGAAGAAGTCGCGCTGATCGACGTGCGTGAAGAAGGGCCGTTTGCCGAATCCCACCCGTTGTTTGCCGCGAACATCCCGCTGTCCAAGCTGGAGCTGGAGGTGTATTCGCGCATTCCACGCCGCGATACCCAGGTCACCGTGTACGACAACGGTGAAGGGCTGGCCAAGCGTGCCGCCGAGCGCCTGGTTGCGCTGGGCTACACCCAGGTCAGCCTGCTGGACGGTGGGCTGCGCGGTTGGCACCAGGCGGGTGGCGAGCTGTTTATTGATGTGAACGTACCGAGCAAGGCGTTTGGCGAGCTGGTGGAGAGCGAGCGCCACACCCCGTCCCTGGCCGCTGAAGACGTGCAAGCCCTGCTCGACAACCAGGCCGATGTGGTGGTGCTCGACGCCCGTCGCTTCGACGAATACCAGACCATGAGCATCCCCACCAGTATCAGCGTGCCCGGTGCCGAGCTGGTGCTGCGCGCCCGTGAACTCGCGCCCGACCCGGCTACCCGCATCATCGTCAACTGTGCCGGGCGCACCCGCAGCATTATCGGCACCCAGTCGTTGATCAATGCCGGCGTGGCTAACCCCGTGGCGGCCCTGCGCAACGGCACTATCGGTTGGACCTTGGCCGGGCAGACACTCGCCCATAGCCAAGCACGGCGATTTGCGCCCACGCCGGAGGAGCATCGCCAGGTTGCCGCCGAAGCTGCACGCCGGGTGGCGGACACGGCCCGCGTCGGCCGCGCAACGCTCAGCGACCTGCACCGCTGGCAACAGGCACCGACGCGCACCACTTACCTGTTCGACGTGCGCACCCCGGAAGAATTCGAGGCCGGCCACCTGCCCGGCGCACGCTCCACACCGGGCGGGCAACTGGTGCAGGAAACCGACCACGTCGCCAGCGTGCGCGGCGCGCGGCTGGTACTGGCCGATGACGACGGCGTACGTGCCAACATGTCGGCCTCCTGGCTGGCCCAACTGGGTTGGGAGGTGCATGTGCTGGATGACCTGCAACCGGCACACTTCAGCGAGCGGGGCGCGTGGGTTGCACCGGCCCCCGCCCCGCCCCAGGCCGAACTGATCAGCCCGCATACCCTTGCGCAATGGCTGGACCATGGCGATACCGTGGTGCTGGACTTCACTGCCAGCGCCAACTACGTGAAACGCCATATCCCCGGAGCCTGGTGGGCCCTGCGCGCGCAGTTGCCCCAAGCCTTGGCCAAGGTGCCGAACGCACAGCGCTACGTATTGACCTGCGGCAGCAGCCAATTGGCGCGCCTGGCGGTGGCCGAAGTCGAAGCCCTGACCGGCAAGCAGGTGTTCCTGCTGCAAGACGGCACGGCCAGCTGGATCAACGCGCAGTTGCCACTGCAAGCAGGTGAAACCCACCTGGCCTCACCGCGTATCGACCGCTACCGCCGCCCCTACGAAGGCACCGACAACCCTCGGGAAGCCATGCAGGCTTACCTGGATTGGGAGTTCGGCCTGGTCGAGCAACTGGCCCGCGACGGCACCCACGGTTTCTACGTGATCTGATCCACAGCCACACGTTTTCTGGAAATCCGCCCCCTTCTCCAGGCGGAGGTATCCCCATTACCCAACGCCTGGAGTTCACCCCCATGCTGCACACCCACTTGTTTAAACGCCTGCTCCTGGGCACCGCCTTGGCGCTTGGCCTGGCCACCAGCGCCCACGCGGCCGACCTGCAACCGCTGCGGGTCGCCAATCAAAAGTCCACGATCAAGGCGCTGCTGGAAGCCGCCGGCGAAACCCGGAATGTGCCCTACCAGATCCAGTGGTCGGAGTTCCCCTCCGCCTCGCCCCTGGGCGAAGCCTTGAATGCCGGCGCCGTGGATATCGGTGCACTGGGTGATGCCCCTTATGTGTTCGCCCTCGGCGCCGGTGCGTCGCTCAAGGTGGTCAGCATCATCCATGCCGAAGGGCGCAACACCACCGCGCTGCTGGTGCCCAAGGATTCGTCGATCAAGACCGTAGCCGACCTCAAGGGCAAGAAAATCGTCACCGGGCGCGGTTCCATCGGCCATTACCTGGCGATCAAGGCCCTGGCCAGCGCCGGGCTGACCACCCAGGATGTGCAGTTCATTTTCCTGCTGCCCAGCGAGTCGCGCCTGGTGTTGGATAACGGCACCGTCGACGCCTGGGCAACCTGGGACCCCTACACCACCGTGGTCACGTCCCAAAGCCAGGCCCGCGTGCTGATCAGCGGCAATCAACTGCTGAGCAATCACCTGTACTTCGCGGCCACCGGCCAGGCAATCGCCGACAAACGCCCGCAGCTGGACGACTTTGTCGCACGTGTGGATCGCGCCTATGCCTGGGCCAACGTGCATCCCAATGAATACGCCGCCGCCCAGGCCAAGATCACCGGTTTGCCATTGGCGGTGCATGTGGAAGTCGCCAAGGAAACCCACCTGTCCCCCGTCAACATTGACGACAGCGTGATCAGTGGCCTGCAAGCCACCGCCGACACCTATCAGCACGAGGGTCTGCTGCCCAAGCACATCGACGTATCCCAGGGGTTCGACAAGAGCTTTAACGCCCAGCGTTTTCCAACGTCCCAAGCATCGCGCTAAGCAAGGAGCAGCACATGAGCAAGCCACGTCAATTGAAACTCGGCGCCATGGTCCACGGTGTCGGCCACGGCTGGGGCGAATGGCGCCACCCGCAGGCGCAACCCAACGCCAGTACGAATTTCGGTTTCTACAAGCAGCAGACTCAACTGGCCGAAGCGGCCCGGTTCGACTTCGTGTTTATCGCCGACAGCCTGCATATCCACGCCAAATCCAGCCCGCATTACCTCAACCGTTTTGAACCGCTGACAATCCTCTCGGCCCTGGCCGCGCTGACCACCCATATCGGCTTGGTCGCCACCGTGACCGTCAGCTACACCGAGCCCTATCAGGTGGCGCGCCAATTCGCGTCGCTGGACCATATCAGCGGCGGCCGCGCCGGCTGGAACGTGGTCACTTCGTGGCTCAGCGGCACCGCCGACAACTTCGGCAAGGCCGAGCACCCGCCCCATGCCGTGCGTTACCGCATCGCCAAGGAACACCTGAATGTGGTCAAGGGCCTGTGGGATTCCTGGGAAGACGACGCCTTTGCCTATGACAAGCAAAGCGGCGAGTTCTTCACCCCCGAGAAGCTGCATGCGTTGAACCACAAGGGCGAATTCTTCTCGGTGAAAGGCCCGCTCAACATTGCGCGTTCGCGCCAGGGCCAACCGGCGATTTTCCAGGCCGGCACCTCGGAAGACGGGCGTAACTTCGCGGCTGAACACGCCGATGCGATCTTCGTGCATGTCGAGAACATTGAAGAAGCCAAAACTTACCGCGCCGACTTGAAGCGCCGTGCCAAAGGGTTTGGCCGGGATGCCGACAGCTTGTCGATCTTGCCGGGCATCCGCCCGATTGTCGGCCGGGATGCAGCCGAAGTGGAAAGCCGCTACCAGCAAGCGGTGGCGCTGGTCACCGTGGAAGACGCCATCGTCGCGCTCGGCCGCCCATTCAATGACCATGATTTCAGCCAATACCCGCTGGATGCGCCGTTCCCCGAGCTCGGTGACCTGGGCTCCAACAGCCAGAAAGGCGGCTCCGAGCGCATCAAGCAACTGGCCAGGGACGAAGGCTTGACCCTGCGCGAAGTGGCCTTGCGTTTCTCGCGGCCCAAGCGGGATTTTGTCGGCACCCCGGAGCAAGTCGCCGACGCGACTCAGACCTGGTTCGAGACCGGCGCCAGCGATGGTTTCATCATTAATTCGGTGCTGCCCGATGGCTTGCAGTACTTCACCGAGCGGGTGGTGCCGGTGCTTCAACAGCGCGGGCTGTTTCGCAGCGAATACAGCGGGCACACCCTGCGCGACAACCTCGGGCTGGACGTGCCCGCGAACCGCTACAGCGTGATCGAAGCCCCCGAAAAGGCCCTGGCCTGAATGAACGCCCTCCCCTGTGGGAGGAGGCTGCACAGGTATCTACACAACGTTTGAAGGCCGTCATATTCCCCTGTGGCGAGTTGTCACCGGCTTTGCGCTCGACGGTAATTGTGTAGATACCGATCTCCCGATGAGGGCGTGTCAGTGAATACATAGGTGGCTGAACCACCGCCATCGGGAGCAAGCCCCCTGCCACACTTTTGACCGAGTACGTACTTATGACTCATTCGTCCCTACGCGCTGTGGAAGTTGTCGACTTCGACGTCCTGCTCGAGCGCCTCAGCGCTGAGTTGGCCAGCACCGCTCACCTGTACGACGACAGCGGTGCCTTCCCCCACGCCAACTTCAAACTGCTGCACGACCACGGCCTGGTCGCCCTCACCGTGCCCAAGGCGCTGGGCGGCGGCGGTGCCAGCCTGCTCCAGGCGCGCAAGGCGATCAGCGCGATTGCCAAGGGCGAGCCTTCCACGGCGCTGATCCTGGTGATGCAATACCTGCAACACACACGCCTGCAAGACAGCAAGACCTGGCCGGTGCACCTGCGCGTACGCGTGGCCGAAGACGCGGTGCGCCGTGGCGCACTGATCAACGCCCTGCGCGTCGAACCGGACCTGGGCACGCCCGCCCGTGGCGGCCTGCCGGCGACCACCGCCGTGCGTACCACTGAAGGCTGGCGTATCAGCGGGCGCAAGCTCTACTCCACCGGCAGCCATGGCCTGAGCTGGTTCAGCGTCTGGGCGCGCAGCGATGACGCCGACCCACTGGTGGGCGCCTGGCTGGTGCCCAAGGACAGCCCCGGCGTGAGCATCATCGACACGTGGGACCACTTGGGCATGCGTGCCACCTGCAGCCATGAAGTGGTGTTCGACAACGTGCTGGTGCCGCTGGACCACGCCGTCAGCGTCAGCCCCTGGAGTGCGCCGCAACCGGAACTGGATGGCGATGGACTCCTGTGGATGGCGGTGCTGCTGTCGTCGGTGTATGACGCCGTGGCCCAGGCCGCGCGGGACTGGCTGGTGAACTGGCTGGAAACGCGCAAGCCGTCCAACCTGGGCGCGGCCCTGGCCAGCTTGCCACGGTTCCAGGAAACCGTCGGCCATATCGACACCCTGCTGTTTGCCAACCGCAGCCTGCTCGATGCCGCCGCTGAAGGCCATACGCCAAGCGCCAACGCGGCGCAGTTGAAGTACCTGGTGACCGGCAACGCGATCCGCGCGGTCGAGCTGGCCATCGAAGCCTCGGGCAACCCCGGCTTGTCACGGCATAGCCCGCTGCAACGCCACTACCGCGATGTGCTGTGCAGTCGCGTCCACACCCCACAGAACGACGCGGTGCTGCAAGGCGTCGGCAAAGCCGTCTTCGCCCAACGCCAGAAGGAACGCACATGAGTCAGCTGATTATCGCCAGCCAGTTGGACGAAGATTACAACGCTGTGATCCGCGAGCGCCTCGCCTTGACCCACCCCGACGCCCAGGTGATCGGCGTTCCCGTCGGCGTACCAAGCGACCTGCCACCCCAGGCCAATATCCTGCTGCTGCGCCCGATCAACGTGCGCGGCTACACCGCACCGGACACCCCGCCACCGGGCTGGCCGTACGGTGCGCAATGGGTGCACCTGGTGTCATCGGGCGTCGACTTCTACCCGCAGTGGCTTTTCAACGGGCCACCGGTCACCACCTCCCGGGGCAGTGCCGCCGACAACCTGGCCGAGTTCGCTTTGGCGGCGATCTTTGCCGCGTCCAAGCAGTTGCCGCAGATCTGGGTCAATGACGCGCAGTGGCAGTTCACTGCGCTGCGCCCGCTCAAGGGCACTACGCTGGGCCTCTTCGGCTTTGGTGCAATCGGCCGAAGCCTCGCGCAAAAGGCCCAGGCATTGGGGATCCACGTGGTTGCGCTGCGCCAAAGCCACGCACCGTTCGAGGTGGACGGTGTAACCGCCGCACGGGATATCCGCGACTTGTTTGCCCGCGCCGACCACGTGGTGCTGGCCGCGCCACTGACCGAAGCCACGCGGCATATCGTTGATCGGGGTGTGCTGGGCAGCGCCAAGCCGGGCCTGCACCTGATCAACATCGCGCGCGGTGGCTTGCTCGATCAGGCGGCCTTGCTGGAGGCGTTGGACAACGGCCAGGTCGGCCTGGCCTCCCTGGACGTGACCGAGCCCGAGCCCTTGCCGGATGGGCACCCGCTCTACCATCACCCACGGGTGCGGTTGTCCCCCCATACCTCGGCGATTTCGACGAACAGCAAGCAGGAGATTGCCGAGACATTCCTGGCTAATCTGCAGCGTTATGTGGGTGGTCTGGCGCTCGACAACCGCGCCAACTAACAACCGCCGGCCAGGCGTTCGCGCAAAAACGCTACCAACGCCTGCACCGGCCGCGAGCTCTGCCGGTGTTGCGGGTACACCGCCGACAAGGTCAGGGCTTGGGGGGCGAACGTGTCCAGCACGGTGACCAGGCGCCCGTCTTTCAAGGCATCGGCAACGATGAAGGTCGGCAAGTACGTCACGCCAAGACCGGCGATGGCCGTGTCGCGCAGCAGCTCGCCGTTATTGACGCGCATGCGCCCACTGACATTCAGCGCGTGCAGCTTGCCCCTGGTCTGGAAGCGCCATTGCACTTGGCGACCGTGGCCGTAGGGCAGGCAGTCGTGCTGGGCCAGATCCTCAGGCTTCAACGGTGTCCCACGCCGGGCCAGGTAGTCGGGGCTGGCGCAGTACACGCGCTGGACGCTGGCGATGTGCCGAGCGATCAGGGTGGAGTCTTCCAATGTGCCAATGCGCAACACCAGGTCGTAGCCCTCACCGATCAGGTCCACGGGGCGGTCGCTCAGGTCGACCTCCACCGATACCTGCGGATGAAGTTGCAGGAACTGCGGCAACAGGCAGCCCAGGTGAGCCATGGCGAATGACAACGGCGCACTGAGACGAATCGTGCCACGCGGCTCGCTGTTCTGGCCGGCGATACCCTGCTCCACTTGCTCCACCTCGCTGAGCAGGCGCAAGGCGGACTCGTAGTAACTCTGGCCCAGCGGCGTGACATCCAGGCGACGGGTGGAACGGTTGAGCAGGCGTACGCCGAGGCGCTCTTCCAGTTGGATCAGGCGTCGGCTGACAAATTGCTTGGACAGGCCCAATTGCTCGGCGGCGGCGGTGAAACTGCCGGATTCCATGACCTGGCAGAACAGGCGCATGTCTTCAAAGGGGTTCATTGTCGCTTCTCGATGGACATTTTTCTGATTTATAGCGAGTTAGCGCGCACACCACAAACCCATTGTGGGAGGGGGCTTGCTCCCGATCGCGGTGCATCAGTCAACGATCGTGAGACTGACACACTGCAATCGGGAGCAAGCCCCCTCCCACAGGGATTACCTACATCGGTGAAATCAGCTTATTTGGCCGTGAATGCCGAGTAGCTGTTCATCAGGTTGCGGTAGTTGGGAATGCGCGGCGACAGCAGGTTGGCCAGGCCTTCCATGTCGTTGCGCCAGTCAACCTGCAGCTCGCAGGCCACCGAGAACCAGTTCACCAATTGAGCACCGGCGGCGGTCATGCGCGCCCAGGCAGCTTGTTGCACGGTTTCATTGAAGGTACCGGACGCGTCGGTCACCACGAACACCTCGAAGCCTTCGGCCAGGGCACACAGGGTTGGGAACGCTACGCACACATCCGTTACCACGCCGGCAATGATGATCTGCTTGCGACCGGTCGCCTTGACCGCCTTGACGAAATCTTCGTTGTCCCACGCGTTGATCTGGCCGGGGCGCGGGATATACGGCGCGTCCGGGAACAGCTCTTTCAGCTCGGGCACCAATGGGCCGTTGGGGCCGCTTTCGAAGCTGGTGGTGAGGATGGTCGGCAAATTGAAAAACTTCGCCACATCGGCCAAGGCCAGCACGTTGTTCTTGAATTCGTTCGGTGAAAAATCCTGCACCAAGGAGATCAAGCCAGTCTGGTGATCCACCAACAGTACGACGGCGTCGTCTTTGTTCAAGCGCTTGTAAGTCATGGAGTTGTTCCTTTGGGGGGTTAGAAGGCAAAACACGAGCAGCCGAACGCGCCCCAGAAACCCTGGAAGTCGCTGACCGGCACGCTGGAAAAACGGGCTTTTTCATGGCTGTGGGCATGCACGCCGCACGGGCCGCTGCACTGGTGCACCTGAGCCTGCAATGGCGAGGCCGGGCGCCAATGCCCCGGCACCTTGGCCACCGGGGACCAGTCCGGCAGTACCGGTAGGCGTGGCGGGGCGAAATCCTCGAAGTCACCCGCGCCGTATACGACCTTGCCACCGACCACGGTCAGCACCGACTCGATCCACTTGATGGCTTCTTCGTCGACACTGAAGAAGTCCGCCGACAACGCGGCGACATCCGCCAGTTGGCCGACCTTGATCTGGCCTTTCTTGCCCTGCTCGGACGAGAACCAGGCGCTGCCGTGGGTGAACAATTCCAATGCGGTGAGACGTGGCAGACCCTCGGCGTGCAGCTCCAGACCGCCGACGGTGCGGCCGCTGACCATCCAGTACAACGAAGTCCAGGGGTTGTAGCTGGAGACCCGCGTGGCATCGGTACCTGCCCCCACCGGCACGCCTTCGGCGAGCATGCGCTTGATCGGCGGCGTGGCTTCGGCGGCCTTGGCGCCGTAGCGCTCGACAAAGTATTCCCCCTGGAACGCCATGCGGTCCTGGATCGCAATGCCACCGCCGAGGGCGCGCACGCGTTCGATGTTCTTCGGGGTGATGGTTTCGGCGTGGTCGAAAAACCAGGGCAGGCCGTTGAACGGAATGTCGCGGTCGACCTTCTCGAACACATCGAGCATGCGCGAAATGGATTCGTTATAAGTGGCGTGCAGGCGGAACGGCCAGCGTTGCTCCACCAAGTGGCGCACCACCGGCTCCAGCTCCTGTTCCATGGTCAGGGGCAGGTCCGGGCGTGGTTCGAGGAAGTCTTCGAAATCCGCCGCCGAAAACACCAGCATCTCGCCCGCGCCGTTGTGACGCAGATAGTCATCGCCCTGATGCAGGGTGACGCTGCCGGTCCAGTTCTTGAAGTCGCTGAGTTCTTCCTTGGGCTTCTGGGTGAACAGGTTGTAGGCGATGCGCACCGTCAGTTGCTCGTCCTTGGCCAACTGCTCGATCACTGCGTAGTCATCAGGATAATTCTGGAAACCGCCACCGGCATCGATGGCGCTGGTCAGGCCCAGGCGATTGAGTTCACGCATGAATTGGCGGGTGGAGTTGACCTGGTATTCCAAGGGCAGTTTCGGGCCTTTGGCCAAGGTCGAATACAGAATCATCGCGTTGGGCCGCGCCACCAGCATGCCGGTGGGGTTGCCATGGCTGTCACGCACGATCTCGCCACCCGGCGGGTTCGGCGTGTCCTTGGTGTAGCCGGCCACCCGCAGCGCCGCACGGTTGAGCAAGGCACGGTCGTACAGGTGCAGCACAAACACCGGGGTGTCCGGCGCGGCCTGGTTAAGTTCCTCAAGGGTAGGCATGCGTTTTTCGGCAAACTGGAATTCGTTCCAGCCACCGACCACGCGCACCCATTGCGGCGTGGGCGTGCGGTCGGCCTGGTCCTTGAGCATGCGCAAGGCATCGGCCAGGGAAGGTACGCCCTCCCAGCGCAGTTCAAGGTTGTAATTGAGCCCGCCACGGATCAGGTGCAGGTGCGAGTCGTTGAGGCCCGGTATCACGGTGCGGCCCTTGAGGTCGATGACCTGGGTGCCGCTGCCGCGCAGGGCCATGGCCTCGCCGTCGGTGCCGACAGCGACGAAGCGCCCATCGCGGATGGCAACGGCGGTGGCGCGTGGGTTTTCGCGGTCCACGGTGTGGAACTGGCCATTGAACAGAATCAGATCGGCGTTCATAGGGTTTCCTTTACAGAGGCTTGAAGCCAGGGAGCGAACAGGCGGGTGGCCGCCGGCATCAGCAGGTAGACCACCAGCAGCACGATGGTCAGGGTGACCAGAAAGGTGGAGACCACGTAGTTGGACAGCAACGGGTGCAAGCGCAGGATCGGCCCCCAGATGAACGGCAGGAGCAAGGTCTGCGGCAGAATCACACACAGGCTGACCACCGCCTGCTTCCAGCGCGGCGGCTGGGCAGCGCCGTCGGCCTGGGGCGCGAACCAGAACTCATTGACGGCGCCGATTTCAGTCTGGTCGCCGTCCGCCAGCATCGGCGCGGCTTCGTCGATCAGGGCCTGGCGCTGGGGGGAGTCGAGCCACAATTCCAGGGCGGCGGTGGAGCGATAGCGCAATACACAGGTGAACAGCGCCATGCCGTTCTGCTGGCTGCGCACCACGTCGACGCCCAGATGGCCGGGGCGTTCGCCGGCGATACGCACGATGCGGCGTAGCCAGGCTTCATACTCGGTTTCGCGGCCAGGCTTGACCCGGTGCTTGACGACCAGGGTGACGACTTCGTCTGGGCCGGTTTTGGGTGTTGGGTCCATGGTTGGGTGACTCCCCCGCAGGATTGAGCGATGGGGTGAGTTTGCCGGGCTGGGGGCGCGGGAAATTGGATGTATGTGCTGTTTGGGCTTCTTGGAGAGTGAGTATGTGTAAGGGGGCAAGCCCCCTCCCACATGTTCATTAACCGCTTGACGCCGCCATATGCTCCGCAATCCGCGTCCTCAACCAGCGCTCCGCCGGGTCGTTGTCATGCACACCACTCCACACCATCGACAGCTCCGCCGCGTCAATCGCAAACGGCGGGTCTTCTGCGCGCAAGCGGGTACCCTCGGTCAAGGCGCACGCCGCGTAATCCGGTACGGTGGCGATAATCTGCGTGCCCGCCAGCAATGCGCGCAACCCGCTGAACTGCGGCACGGCCAGCACCACCCTTCGCGAGCGGCCGATACGCGCCAGGTCCAGGTCGATATTGCCGCTCAAGTCCCCTGAAAACGACACCATCGCATGGGGCCTGGCGCAGTAGTCATCCAGGGTCAGCGGCGCCACGCCGTCATCGCCGCGCAGTACCTTGCAAGGGATGTCCCGCAGCTTCTTGCGCTTGGCATTGGCCGGCAGTTCGGTGGTGTAGCTGACCCCCACAGAAATCTCACCGCTGGCCAGCAGTGCCGACATCAACAGGTAATTGGCCCGGCGCACGACCACGATGATGCCCGGTGCCTCTTCGCGCAGTTGGCTGAGCAACGCCGGAAACAGCCCGAACTCGGCGTCATCGGACAGGCCGATGCGAAAGACCGCGCAGCTGCTCGAAGGGTCGAAATCCTTGGCGCGGCTGACGGCGCCCGAGATGGTGTCCATGGCCGGTTGCAGCTCCTTGAGTATCGCCACCGCACGGGGCGTGGGTTCCATGCCGCGGCCGTTGCGCAGCAGCAATGGGTCGTCGAACAAGTCGCGCAGGCGGCCCAACGCGGCGCTCACCGCCGGTTGGCCCATAAAGAGTTTTTCGGCGACCCGGGTCAGGTTTTTTTCGAACATCAACGCTTCGAAAATCACCAGCAGGTTCATGTCGACGCGGCGCAGGTCGTTGCGGTTCATGGCGGTTTCCAAACAGTTTCCAGACGGCCAGGGAAGCATGCCCGGGACGCCTGCGCTTGCATGCCCGTGCTGTCTTTTTCAGCTCCACAGCTGGCGAAATTAACAACGATTAACTCGTCAGGCCGGCGGTCCGGCGCCAAGAATGGAGGCATCTACACTGCACCCATCCACCGGGAACGCTCCCCTCGACTACGGATATCTGTCATGGCCCGACTCGAGCAATACACCCCGCATTTGTCCACCACCGGCGGCCTGTGCCCCCGGCGCGAGCGAATCGCCAAGCAATTGATCCTCGCCAACCTCGGCGAAAGCCTGGCCATCGCCGACCTGGCCCAAGCCTGCGCCTTGTCGCGCAGCCATTTTTCCCGCGCATTCAAATGCACCACCGGGCTGTCGCCTCAGGAATGGATTCGCCAGCAACGCATCCAGCGCGCCAAGGAGCTGATCACCGGTTCGTCCTTGAGCCTCACGCAAATCAGCCTGGAATGTGGTTTCTGTGACCAGGCGCACTTCTGCCATATGTTCACACGCAGCGAAGGCGTGAACCCGATGACCTGGCGAAACCACCAGTCGCGCCGCAAGCCCGACGTGATCGCCGCCTAGTGGTCTTCACGCACCTGGAATATGCTGGCCCATCCCTGACTACAGAACCTGGGCAGCCATGACCGACTTGAGCGACCAGGCCGTGCACTTCGGCCCCTACCGCATCCACCCGCGCCAACGCTTGGTGCTGGAGGCCGGTCGCCCTCTGCGCCTGGGACGGCGCGCGGTGGATATTCTGCTGATCTTGCTGGAGCACGCCGGCAATGTGGTGAGCAAGCAGGAGCTGATCGCGCGGGTCTGGCCCAAAAGCGTGGTGGAAGACGGCAATCTGCGGGTGCACATGGCGGCCTTGCGCAAGGCACTGGGGGATGGCCAGGCCGGGCAGCGCTACATCATCACCGTCGCCCAGCGCGGCTACAGTTTTGTTGCGCCACTGAGCATCGAACCGATGACGCTCCCCACCGACGGCATGCCCCAACGCCCGCGCCATAACCTGCCGTTGCGGCGCACGCGCATGATCGGCCGCCAGGCCCTGATCGACGCCCTGGTGCAGCAACTGCCGCAACAGCGCTTCATCACCTTGACCGGCGCCGGTGGCATCGGCAAGACCACCGTCGCCCTGCGCGTCGCCGAGTTATTGATCGGGCATTACCGCGACGGTATTCATCTGCTGGACCTGGCGCCGCTCAGCGCAGCCTCGATGATCCTGCCCAATCTCGCCACCCTGCTCGACCTGACACCTGACGCAAATGCGCCGCTGGACAGCTTCGCCCGTGGCCTGCAGGCACGCCAGATGCTGCTGGTGATCGATAACTGCGAGCACTTGCTCGACGACATCGCCCTGATCAGCGAAACCCTGTTGCGTCATGCGCCGCACCTGCACATCCTCGCCACCAGCCGCGAAGCGCTGCGTGCCGACGGTGAGTCTGTACAACGCCTCGAGCCGCTGGCCTGCCCGCCCGCCACCGGTAACCGTGCCCAGGCCCTGGGCTACCCGGCCATGCAATTGCTGATCGAGCGGGCCATGTCCCATCTGGACAGCTTTGCCCTCAGCGAAGCCGAACTCCCCCTGGCAATTGATATCTGCCAGCGCCTGGACGGCATTCCCCTGGCGATCGAACTGGTGGCCGCGCAAATCGAGCGCTTCGGCTTGCAGGGGCTGCTGGTACAGATGGAAGACAACTTCCGCCTGCTGACCCGCGGGCGGCGTAGCGCCCTGCCCCGCCAGCAAACCCTGCGGGCGACCCTCGACTGGAGCTTTGACCTGCTCACCGAGTGCGAAAAAATCTGCCTGCGTCGCCTCGCGGTCTTTCGCACAGGCTTCAGTCTGGCCAGTGCGGCGGCGGTGATCGCCGGGGAAACAATCGCCCCCGCCGAAGTGCTGGGCTCCATCACCCAATTGGTGGCCAAGTCGTTGTTGAATGTGGAAGCCGGTGATGACGAGATGGTGTACCGCCTGCTGGATATCACCCGCACCTACGCCCTGGAAAAGCTCAGCCTCGCCGCCGAGTTGCCAGCCACGCGAGAGCGCCACGCGGCCCGCTGCCTGGCGCTGATGGAACAGGCCCAGGCCGACTGGGAACAGCTTGCCACGCAGCCTTGGCTCGACCGTTATGCGCCGCTGCGCGAAGACGTGCGCGCCGCACTCGACTGGGGTTTTGCCGATGACCGCGGGCACTTGCTGGCCATCCGCCTGACGGTCAGCGCTATGCCCCTGTGGCAGGAATTGTCATTGCTGCGTGAACACGGCGGCTATGTGGACAAGGCATTGGCGCTGATAGGCCAGGTCAACACCCCCAGCATCCAATTGACGCTGCAACTGCAATTGGCCCTGGGCAGCCTCTCCTACCACGCCCTGGGCGCTGCGCCCCGCACCATTGCGGCCTTTGTCAGTGCCGAACGCCTGGCCATCGCCTGCCACGACCTTGCCGGGCAGTTGCGTGCGGTCTCCGGGCATATGGCCGTGAACCTGTGTGCCGGGCGCTATGCTCAAGCATTGCAACAGAGCGCGCAGTTTGAACGCCTCGACCCGCGCACCGAGCCGTTGCTGGATCTGAGTGCCCAGCGATTACGTGCGCTGGCCCAGCATTTCACGGGGAACCAGGCTCTCGCTCGACGCACTGCCGAGCAAGTGCTGCAGCGCATGAGCCAAAGCGGCCATGTGAACCGGTTCGCCCACGGCGTCGGCGTGCAATACGATCAAAGCGTCGCATCATTGACCCTGCTGGCGCGGATCCTGTGGTTGCAGGGTTTTCCCGATCGCGCCTGGCGCACCGCCAGCCAGGCGCTGGAACTGGCCCTGCAGATCAACCATGGTACGTCGGCCTGCTACACCCTGGCCCTGGCCGGGGTGGTGATCGCCCGCTACAACGGTGCCGAAGACGATGCACAGCGCCTGCAAAGGCTACTGCTGGAGCAGTCGCACAAGCATTCGGCGCAGCTGTTCCAGACCTGGGCCGGGCATTACGCCGGTATCCTCGGCCACCAGGATTTGCAGGGCCTGGGGCTGATCGAAGACATCCTGATCACACTGGGCGTCAACAAAGTGGATGAGTCAGCCTTCGCGCGCGCGCGCAGTGGCGCTGCCGGTTGGTGTGCGCCGGAGATCCTGCGGGTACGCGCCGGGCAGTGGCTGCAGCAGGGCGATGTGCACGCCGCTGAAACACTGCTGCTGCAGGCCCTGACCCTGGCGCACCAGCAAGGCGCCCTGGCCTGGGAGCTGCGTTGTGCGGCGTCCCTGGCACAGCTGTGGCACCCGCAAGGGCGCACACAGGCAGCCAGGGACCTGCTGGGTTCAGTCTATGGGCGATTCACCGAAGGCTTCGCCACCCAGGACCTAGTCCGAGTACGCCGCCTGCTCGACCAGTTGCAGGACAAACGGCCGGCCTGAAAACGCACCCACGCAGTGCTTGTAGCCCTGCTGTAAACGCTCGACCTGACGCGGGTCACGCAGTTGCGCCAGGGCGTAGCTGCGCACGCAGTTGAGCAAGCGATAGCGATGCTGCGAGCCCAGGCCGGGCTCGACGGTCAGCAGCGAGACATTGACCAGGCGCGCCAACAGATAGGCCAGGTCGGCGTGCTCAAGCTCCGTCCCGCTCACCAGCGCGCTCAAGGTCGGCAAGGTCACCGCCATCTTGAACAAACCCAACTGCAGGAACAGCCAGCACTCCGGCAGGCTCAGGCGTGCGTAGCTCCAATCCAGGGCAGCGGTCAGCGATCGATGATGTTCCACCGCCGTGCGACGACCATGGGCCAGCACCTGCAAGCCCGAGCGCAATTGCCTCTGCACACCGCCGATGCCCAACGCATTGACTTGGGCGGCCGCCAGTTCAAGGGCCAACGGGATACCGTCCAGGCGCCGACAAATATCGCGCAGTGCTGCAAGGTCCTGGTGGCGTACTACAAAACCCTGCTGACTGGCACGCACCCGAGTGACAAACAGCTGCACCGCTGGAGAAGCCATTGCCTGCTCGACACTGCTTAACGCTGATGGTGACGGCACGCTCAGCTGCGGCACGCGCACCACCCATTCGCCAGGGGCCAGCAAGGCTTCGCGGCTGCTGATCAGCACGCTGACCCCGGGGGCTCGTTCGCGTAATGCATGCACGAGCTTGCGACATGCGCCCAACAGCAGATCGGCACCCTCGAGCACCAACAGCAACTGACGCGAGGCCAATTGGCGGCACAGTGCATCCAGGCTCTGGCAGGTATCCAGTTGCAATACCGTGGCCAGGCTGCCGAGCAGTGCGTGTGGGGCGTGCACGCGGGTCAGATCGACCCACCACACCCCGTCGCGATAGCGTGGTAGCACGCGCTCGGCCAAGGCCAGGGCCAACGTACTTTTGCCGATGCCGGCCACCCCGGTAAGCGTCAACAGCGGCTGCCCGGACAAGCGCCGTACCAGCATGCCCACCAGTTCATCGCGACCGCATACCGGGCTGAGCCGCGCCGCCAGGTTATGGCGGGGCAGCAGCGTCGGCTGCGTGGCTTGCAAGGGTGCGACGAAACAGTAACCACGCTGGGGGTGATTGAGGATCAGGCGTGGCCCGTCGAGGGCACGGCGCAATGCGGCGATGTGCACGCGCAGGTTATTGTCCTCGACGACGCTGTTGGGCCAGACCCGCTCGATCAAGACTGCCTTGCTGATGAACTGCCCAGGTACTTCGAGCAATACCGCAAGGATATCCAGGGCGCGCCCACCGAGCGCCACCGGCAGGCCCGACTTGCTGACCAGGCGTTGTTGTCGATGAAAGGTGTAGGGGCCGAAGCTCACCGCCGCACAATTATGCATGTCCGTAACCGCGCTGAAACACCCGTGCTTGAGTGCCTGCGCATCCTTTTCCATGGGCTCGGCGCTATCTTGCCAGCTACCGATGACAGGACAATGCCGGCACGGGGAGCGATACGGACAATCGAGTGCCCCAGACGGACATGGCGTCGTTAACTGAACTGTTGTCGGTATTGGGTGGGGTTCAGGCCGAGCTTTTCACTGAACAGAAAGCGCATGTGCCGCACGCTGCCGAAGCCTGAGTGGAAAGCCACGGTCTTGAGCGGCAGGTCGGTGGTTTCCAACAGTTGCCGGGCGCGGTCGATGCGTGCGCCTTGCAGGAAAGCCATGGGCGTCATCTGCACGTCCTTGGCGAACAGTCGCGCAAAATGCCGTGCACTCATGCCCGCCAGTGCGGCCATGGACTCGATCGTAAAGGGTTGATCCAGATGCGCCAGCACGTGGTTCTGCACGCGGGTGATCGCGGTTTCCTGGGGCGCCACGGCAGCGGTCATCGGGCTGAACTGGGCCTGGCCGCCCTGGCGCTTCATCACCACCAGCAGCACCTTGGCCACGTCCACGGCCACTTGCTTGCCATGGTCCTGGGCGACAACCGAGAGGGCCAGATCGATACCGGCGGTGACGCCGCCCGAGGTGATCAGGCGCCCGTCCTGCAAGTAGATGCGATCGGTCTCCACAATGGCGTTGGGGAACGCCTTGATCAAACGCTCGGTGTAATGCCAGTGGGTGGTGACGCGGTGGCCGTCGAGCAAGCCTGCATGGCCTAGCACAAAAGCACCGGTGCAGATCGAGCCGAAACGCCGAGACCGTGGCGCGGCTGCTTTGAGCCAGGGCAGCAGCGCGGGATGGCATTCGTTATAAGCACCCGGGCCGCCCGGCACCAGCAGCAGGTCATAGGCGGCCTGGGCCTGCTCCAGCAACAGGTCAGTCTGCACCCTCACGCCATTGGAGGCCCGCAACGGACCGGGCTCAGTGCCGATGGTGAGGATCTGATAGTGCTCGGCTGCCGGCAGGTAGCGGTTGGCAATCGAAAACACTTCCAGCGGCCCGGCCATGTCGAGCAGCAGGAAGTCCGGGAACAGCGCCATGGCCACGGTTTTCATAAGCGGGGATATCCATCGAACAGGAATGCGGCGAGCATTATGGCACGATGGCACGCCTATCAATGTCCACCTGAGAGAGACAGTTATTCAATTTTCACCTTCTTAATGAATATCCTGATAACCATTAATCTTTTTCTCACGCAAGCGCCCTGCATCTCGCAGCCCGCGCTCACTTGAGGACTGGACCATGCTGACCCTTCGCAAAGCTTCCGAACGCGGCGCCGCCAATCACGGTTGGTTGAAGTCGTTCCATACCTTCTCATTTGCCAACTACTGGAACCCCAAGGAGCAGGGTTTTTCCGACCTGTTGGTGATCAACGATGACCGCGTGGCCGCCGGCAAGGGGTTCGGCCAGCACCCACACCGCGACATGGAAATTTTCTCCTATGTGCTCGAAGGCGCCCTGGAACACAAGGACACCCTGGGCACCGGTTCGGTGATTCGCCCCGGCGACGTGCAATTGATGAGTGCCGGCAGTGGCGTGGCCCACAGCGAGTTCAACCACAGCCAGGACCGCGGCGTGCACTTCCTGCAGATCTGGATCGTGCCCAATGAAGTCGGCGCAACGCCGCGCTATCAGCAGGAGCACTTCAGCGAGGCGCAGAAACGCGGGCGCCTGCAGTTGATCATCTCGCCGGACGGCGCCGAGGGCTCGCTCAATGTTCGCCAGGATGCACGGGTGTATGCCGGGCTGTTCAACGGCAACGAAAGTGCACACCTGGAGCTGCCGCCGGACCGCCACGCCTACATCCATGTGGCGCGGGGCAGCATTGAGATCAATGGCCAACGCTTGCAGGAAGGCGATGGTGCCCGCGTGCGTAACGAGCGCCAGATTCACCTGAGCCATGGCGAGGACGCCGAGGTGCTGGTGTTCGACCTGCGCCCGCAGGAACTGCCGCAGATGCCATGACGCCCCGAAGGATGGCCCGGTGAAACGGGCCATCGCTGGCGTCGATAGTCACCATCAGCGCAATGAAGTTCTCTTAAAAAACCCAACGCGTAACATCAACTCCATACCCGGCGGCACCCTACTAAAACACTCGGAGCACACTCTCATGAAACGCCAACTCTTGCTTAGCCTCGCTTTCTCGGTACTCGCAGCCAACGCTTTTGCCCACCCGGTTGTCGCTGAAGGCGGCGCGGATCGCCTGATGGAAAGCCGTGTGGCCGAAGGCGGTGCTGATCGCTTGCAGGAACGTGGCCTGGCTGAAGGCGGTGCCGATCGCTTGCAGGAACGTGGCCTGGCTGAAGGCGGTGCCGATCGCTTGCAAGAACGTGGCCTGGCTGAAGGCGGTGCCGATCGCTTGCAAGAACGTGGCCTGGCTGAAGGCGGTGCCGATCGCTTGCAGGAACGTGGCCTGGCCGAAGGCGGTGCCGAGCGTCTGCTGAGCACCCACGTATAACCCCGCGTTGTTGGCGGGACACCCCAAACCGGCCTGATCAGCCGGTTTTTTTTGTCTGCGATTTGCATCGGGATCGACGCAGCTTTGTAACGCGAGGACCTTTTGGTTACTTTTGGCTGGGCCGGCATTCCGGTCCCTCCAAAAGTGACCCGCTGTAAGAGCGGATCCCTAAGTGGCCGTTACCTAAATAATGGATATGTACTCGGTCTGATCAAACAGCTTGGTCGGCTGTCAGGCCGACATCGCAGCATAGGTATCTACACAACTTTTGAAGGCAGTCATATTCCCCTGGGGTGAGCGGGCTTGTCACAGATTTTGCGTTCGACGGTAATTGTGTAGATACCTATGGCCAGCGCAGGCAAGCCCCACATTTGGATCGTGGGGCATCCGTTAGGGACCCAGGCTCCAACTTACGCAGCGACGGTCATCTTTATCCCTGAACCATCAGGAATTTCTTGCGATACGCCGCCGGTAACATCCCCACCCGTTGCTGGAACAGGCGGCGAAACGAATTGCTGTCCTCGTAGCCCACCGCGTAGGTGATGCTGTCGAGGGTCATGCGCGTCGATTCGAGCATCTGCTTGGCCCGCTCCAGGCGCAGGGTCTGCAGGTAGGCAATCGGCGTATAACCGGTGGCGTCCTTGAAGCGCCGCTTGAAATTGCGCACGCCAAAACCAAAGCGCTGGGCCACTTCATCGATCACCAGCGCCTGGGCAAAGTGCTGCTCCAGCCAGTGCTGCACCCGCAGGATCTCACCGTCGCCATGGCTCTTGGGCAACGACCACATGGCGTACACCGATTGCTCCGTACGCACCTTGTCGATCAGCAGGTATTTGCTGCAGGTCTGCGCCAGTTCCGGTGAACCAAAACGACGGATCAGGTGCAACATCAAATCCATCGCCGCCGTGGCACCGCCGCAGGTGATCACGCGGTTTTCTTCGCAGAGGATCTGCGTGTCCTCCACGCTGACCTGTGGGTAGCGCCGCCGGAAAAGCTCGGCAAACGCCCAGTGCGTCGTAGCGCGCAAGCCATGCAGCATCCCGGTCTCGGCCAACAGAAAGGCCGCCGTGCACATCGAGGCCAGCACCGCGCCACGGGCATGCTGTTCACGCAGCCAGGGACCATATGCGGCAAACGCCGGCAACGCGTCTTTCAAGGTAAACAGAAACCCGGGGACCAACACCAGGTCGGTCTGCGCGATCTGCGCCGTGGCGCAGTCCACCTGCAAGCGCTGCCCGCCCCACGCCTCCACCGCCTGACCGTCCAGGGACGCCAACGCTATTTCGAAAGGTGGGCTATCGGCAAACAGGTTGGCAGCCGTGAGCATTTCCAACGCCAGGGTGGCGCTGGCGGCGGAACATCGATCAGCCAGGAGCAAGGTAATGTGCATCGGATACCTGTTTGCGCTTTTCGCATGTAATAAGTCATTTGTGCACCTACCTTAGCCGATTCCTGCCCTTTACAGTGCTGCCATTGATCAACTGCCTGGCGTTTTTATGAATCTCTGGTTTCGATTGCTGCACATGCTGTCCCGTCGCCCATGGCGCAAACCGGTCCATGGCCTGGCCACCACGGTGGTGCGCATGCGGGTCTGGCCGCTGGATCTGGATATCAACCGACATGTCACCAATGGCCGGTATTTCTCCCTGGCAGATATTGCGCGAATGGATTTTGTATTGCGCACTGGCGCTTTTCGCGTGGCCCTGCGCAAGAAAGCGTTGCCGATCGTGGGCGATACCTGGGGCAAGTTTCGGCGGGAGTTGAAGCTGTTCGAAGTGTTCGAGGTGCACACCCGCATACTGGGTTGGGACCACAAGTGGAGCCTGATGGAGCACCGTTTTGTCAGCAAGGGCCGGGTGGTCGGCGTGGTGGTGATGCGCGGGCTGTTCCGCTCCGCCAAGGGCACCCTGCCCCCGGCGGATTTTCTGCACGAACTGGGTTTGGATGAAACCTCGCCGCCGATGCCGCAATGGCTGAACGACTGGGCGCGCAGCTGTGATGACATGAGTGTGCAGCTGCGAAGCGAAGAGCAGGTTTGAGAGCGCCATTTCGCCGCCAATGCGGTGTTTATCCTACCCTTGCGCCTCGCGCTTGACCTTCAAGTGCCGCGCATACCACGGCCGCTGCGGTACACGTTTGAACCAGCCCTTGAGCCGTTCTTCATCGGCGCCAAAAGTGATACGCAGCGCCAGCTTCATGATCTCCGGGTCCATCTCCATCGAGCGCCCCTTTTGCAGCCCGGGTGTCGTGCTGCAACCGTGGGTGTCGGGGCCTAGCCAAGGGTCATCGATTTCAACCCAACGGCCCTGGGCAAACCACGCTACACCGTTGACCTCCAGGCGCCGTACCTGCCCCGGGTTGAAGCGTTCGTGGGCGCGGAACCAGTCTTCGATACGGTCATCGATCCAGCCGTGGAAGTGCCAGAACACCGGGTTCACGTGGGACGAAAACGGATCGCCGAGGAAGTCGTTCTCGGGCGCGTACCAACGCGCCGCAAAGTCTGCGGGGTCGCGGGCAAACGGCACCGGGGCGCCGTTGGAGGGGTCACGAGGCACTGAGGCCCAGCGCATGTGCAACCAGTCATGCAGGCCCAGCTCCATCTCCGAGCCCAACTGGCCCAAGCTCAACTTGGCAAGGTAGCGTGGGTCGCGGTAGTGGGATTCCCATACCTGGAAGTTGCTGTGGTAAGTCTCGGCCGCCTTGATGTCGCCGACCCACTGGGTGTAGTCAGCGTCATCCGGAGCCGACCAGGCCGGCGGCAGCGCGAAGCCATCGTGGTTATCGAAGTAACGCACAAAGCCCGAGCGATCCCGTTCCAGGGCCGGCTGGGGCTCGGGAAACTGCGGCCATGACGGCAAGTCCTGCATGGAGCGCGCGGTGCCGAGCATATGACGATGCATGAAGAAAAAGTCGATGCCCGAGCCGTTACGGTCCTTGCGCTTGCCTCGGGCGTCGCGCTCCTGGCCACGGGGGCCGGGTTGCCAGCCCAGGCCGCGCAGGGCGTCACGTTTTTCTTCGGAGAGCTTGTGCCATTGGTCACGGGTGGCGTGCCATAGCTGATGAAACAGGCGGTGTTCAGGCGAGATCAGCCAGGCCAGCAACGGCGGGTTGAGGCCGATGCGCTGGCGGGCTTCGGGGAACAGCTGTTTGTGGGCGATAAAACGGTTGTCCCGCTCAGCCAATGCCAAGGGGCGCCCGAGGTCAAGGATCTGCCCGCTGAGCGTGCCGCTGCCGGCGTTACCGAAGTCGGCCCAGACTTCATCGAGGGTCATCTTGAATTCATAGGCGGGCTCGCCAGCCACCGCATCGCGGTCGATCAACCGCCAATAGAGCACGGCGCCCTCGCCCGTCAATAAATCGCCCAATACGCGGTAGCGCGGTTCACCCTCGGCCCGCAGGTTGTCGGCCGTGTCCAGGTAACCGCGCAGGCCACGCCCACGCGGAGCGATGTCGAGCAACAGCTCCAAGCCTTGCAGCGGCAGGCCCTTGAGGCCGGCATCACCCCCCTCCAGGCGCAGGCGCCAGACACCGCGCAAGGTGTTCGCCAGATGCTGGCCTTGGGTGTCGGCCAGGTCGACCGTGGCTTCGCCGGGGGTGATGGGGAAGGCTTCTTCCCGCGTCAACTCGCGATGGGCATAAAAAGCCGCCGGCACCGCCGCGCCGGTCAGCGCCAAGCCTGCGATGAACCCACGTCGAGTGATTGTCATTGTCTACCTTAGGAAACTGCTTGATCAGAGCTAGAACGTTTGCAGGGCAACGAAATTTACCGCCCCCGCGCCGCCGCCTAAATTTCCCCCGCCATCGCTCGTTCCACCCTGATAGCAAAGGCCGCAACTGACTGAGATGGCAATGACAACACCACGTTCGAAAAAAGCGCTGTATATCGGCCTGCCGCTGGCACTGGCCATCGGCGCCGGGGCTGGCTTTCAGGTCTGGGATCACGTGTTCAAGGGTACTGCCGGCTACCCGCTGGAGGTGATCAAGCAGGCCAATGAAATGCAGGACCGCCTGTTGTCGTTCGACAGCCACATCACCGTGCCGCTGGATTTCGGCACCGCAGGCGCTGAGGCCGATAAAGATGGCAACGGCCAGTTCGACCTGGCCAAGGCAGCGCGTGGCCGACTGTCGGGGGCAGCCTTGACCATTTTCGGCTGGCCGGAAATCTGGAACGGCCCCAGCGCGCCACACAAGCCCACCGACGGTTTTGTCGAAGAGGCCCGTCATGAACAGGAGGTGCGCTACAAGATCATCTCCGGCATGGTGCGCGACTTCCCTAACCAAGTGGGCATTGCCTATACCCCGGACGACTTTCGCCGCCTGCATGGCGAAGGCAAGTTCACGATCTTCATCAGCATGCTCAACGCCTACCCGCTGGGCAATGACCTGAACCAGCTGGACCTGTGGACCGCGCGTGGCATGCGCATGTTCGGCTTCAGCTACATCGGCAATAACGCCTGGTCGGACTCGTCGCGCCCGCTGCCGTTTTTCAATGATTCCACCGATGCCCTCGAGGGCTTGTCACCCATTGGCCAGCAAGCGGTGCATCGCCTCAACGATCTGGGGGTGATCATCGATGTGTCGCAAATGTCGACCAAGGCCCTGGAGCAAGTCGCGCAATTGAGCCGCACGCCCATGGTGGCGTCCCACTCGGCCCCGCGTGCCTCGGTGGATATCCCGCGCAACCTCAGTGACAAAGAGCTGCAACTGATCAAGAACAGCGGCGGCGTGGTGCAGGTGGTGGGCTTCCCCGCCTACCTTCGCCCCTTGAGCCAGCCGACCCAAGACAAACTCAACGCCCTGCGCGCACGTTTCGACCTGCCACCGCTGCCCAACCTGGCCATGGCCTTGATGCCCGGTGATGCCATCATCGCCGCCTGGCCCGAGCAACGGTTCGGCCAATACGCCAGCGCGCTGTACGCGATTCTCGAAGAAGAACCCAAGGCCACCCTCAAGGACCTGGGAGACGCCATCGACTACACCGTGCGCAAGATCGGTATCGACCACGTCGGTATCGCCTCGGACTTCAACGACGGCGGCGGCCTCCAGGGCTGGGAGAACGTCGGCGAAGTGCGCAACGTCACCGCCGAACTGATCCAGCGCGGTTACTCCGAAGCCGATATCGCCAAGCTGTGGGGAGGCAACTTCCTGCGGGTGTGGGAACAGGTACAAAAAGCAGCCAAGCCGTTGGCCAACCGTGAAGAAGTCAATCCATGACCAATCGCCGTACATTTCTCAAGCGTGCCGGCGTGCCTGATGAACCACCGTGTGGTGGTCGATGCGGTAGACCGTGACGTCGACCCGGTGGTCCGCACCTCCCCTGGCCTGCTCAATCGCTCGGATGAGGTCCAACGCTTCATGACCCTGCTACGCCAACGGTTGTGACCCCCCTGTTTCCTTTGAACGAGAGGCCCACATGACTTCATCCCGACTCACCCCCCTGACCGCTTTGGCGCTGACGGCCTTGTGCGGCGCCCTGCTGCCCGGCCTGGCCCAGGCCGCCACACCACAACCGGGCAAGGTCTTCAAGGACTGCAAGGACTGCCCGGAAATGGTCGTGCTGCCGGCCGGGACCTTCACCATGGGCACCCCGGAAGACGAAGTCGGCCGCGAGCCCGATGAAGGCCCGATGCATGAGGTGACGTTCGCCAAGCCCTTCGCCATGAGCCGCTTCCAGATCACTGCCGGCGAATGGGACAGCTACGTGCGCCAGACCGGGGTCAAGATCGCCAACGGCGACAATCGCCCCGGGCGTGAATGCATCGCCAGCAAGCCGCGCTACCCACAAGCCCCCCGCCAGCCGGCGGTGTGCATGGACATGGACGACATCAAGCAGTACGTGAGCTGGCTGTCGAAAAAGACCGGGCACACGTACCACATGGTCAGCGAAGCCCAGCGCGAATACGCAGCCCGCGCCGGCACCACCGGGCCATTCCCCTTCCCGTTCGACGAAGGCAAGGGCTATAGCATCGCCAAGCACGCCAACACTTACGGCCCGGCCGATGGCTATAGCTATTCCTCGCCGGTGGGCAGCTACCCGCCGAATGCGTTCGGCCTGTATGACATGCACGGCAACGTGTACGAGCGCGTTGCCGACTGCGAACACCCGAACTACATCGGCGCACCCACCGACGGCAGCGCCTGGATGGAGCCCAACTGTGAGTCTTATCAGATTCGCGGCAACGACTGGGGTGAAGCCCCGGTGTTTTCACGCTCGGGCAATCGCAACAACATCTACCCGCAGACCCGCGGGGACTGGATCGGCTTTCGCGTAGTACGCGACCTTTAAAACACACACGCTCAATATGTGGGAGGGGGCTTGCTCCCGATGAGGGAGTGTCAGTC
>NZ_JALJFG010000038.1 GCF_023242475.1 Pseudomonas sp. MWU15-20650
TTGCTCCCGATGGCAGTGGGTCAGCTGAGAATAAGCTGACTGATCCACCGCTATCGGGAGCAAGCCCCCTCCCACATTGGGTTTTGTGTGCGGGCTTACTGACGTGCCAGGCGCACGTTCAGGAACTGTGTATTTTCAGTGCTGCGGTACGGGTTGATATCCAACCCACCCCGGCGCACATAGCGCGCATACACGGTCAATTTTTCCGGTTTCAGCAAACGCTGCAAGTCCAGGAAGATGCGTTCAACGCACTGCTCATGGAAGTCCGAGTGCTGGCGAAAGCTCACCAGGTATTCCAGCAGGCTGGCGTGATCCAGCGCCGCTCCGCGATAGTCCACCACCACACTGCCCCAATCAGGCTGGCGGGTGACCGGGCAGTTGGATTTGAGCAGGTGGCTGTGCACGCTCTCCTCCACAACCCGCGAGTCATCGCAGCGCAGCAGTTCCGGGCGCGGGTGTTCGTAGGTGCTGACGCTGATATCCAGATCGTCAATGCACACACCCGGCAACGCCATCACACCTTCGGCCTCGATGTCGGCCAGGCTGCGAATGCGCACGCTCACCGGCTTGCCGGCCGCAAAGCTGAGGTCGGTGCGCAAGGTCGCTTCCAGGCTGGGCGTATCAACAAACGCGGTCTGGTTCAGCGAGTTGAGGTACAGCTTGAAGGACTTGGACTCGATGATGTTCGGCGAGTCGGCCGGGATACTGAATTCACCGATGGCCACCACCGGTTTGCCCGACGGCAGCAACCAGGACAGTTCGAAGCAGTTCCAGAAATCCACGCCCTTGTACGGCAGGGTTTCGGCGCTCAGGCCCAGCTCGGCCCACTTGGCGGCGCGCGGAATCGGGAACAGCAACGATGGCGTGTAGGTGCAGATGTATTCACTGGACTTGCCCAGCGGCGAATGTTCGGCTGCGGGATGCATGGCGGAAACCTGGCTAAATAAACCGCGCCAGTCTACCAGCCTTTGCTCCCGCCCTTAACAAACGCCTCACTCAACGGTCAGTTTGCCCACCATACCCGCTTGGTAATGCCCAGGCAGGTTGCAGGCGAACTCAAGGCCGGTGGCCTGCTTGAACGTCCAGGTCAGCTCGGCAGTCTTGCCCGGCTCCACCAGTACACTGTTGGGATCGTCATGCTTCATGCCGCCCATGTCGCCATGGCCCATGGCGCTGTGGTCCATCTTGCCCATGCCGGTGGCGGTGAGCATGCCGCTGGCTTGCATCTGCAGCATCTCTTTCTGGTGGGCGGCATGCATCGCCGCGTCGCCCAGGTTGAATTCGTGGAGCAGGCGGCCTTTGTTGACCAGTACGAAACGCACGGTTTCACCGGCCTTGACGTCCAGGGACTTGGGCGAAAAGGCGATGTCCTGAAGCGTTACTTCAACGGTGCGCGTGGCTTTATCCGCCGGGGCCGGCTGGCCGAACGCGTAGGTGTGAGTCGCATCCGCCAGGGCATTGAAACTCAACGCCAACAGGCAGCCCGCCACTGACAGGGGTGTACGCAACGCCATCTTTCACTCTCCAGAATAGGTATCCAGCTTGGGCAACACTTTAAGATGGCCTCGCTGCCAGCCAGCTGACTGCTAGATTACAACTTTGTCAGCTTGCACCCATACCCTGAAACCCACGGTATAAAGCTCGCGCCTACATAGCCCTACCCCCAACTACCAAGAGCCCTGAATGAAACTGCTGATCGTCGAAGACCAACCGAAAACCGGTCATTACCTGCGTCAGGGCTTGGCCGAAGCAGGTTTTAGCACCGAACTGGTGGCCGACGGCACCAGTGGCCAGCACTTGGCGCTGACGGGGGACTATGACTTGCTGATCCTCGATGTGATGCTGCCCGGTCGCGACGGCTGGCAAATCCTGCAAGCCGTACGCAGTGCCGGCCTGGACGTCCCCGTGCTATTCCTCACTGCTCGCGACGCCGTAGAAGATCGCGTACATGGCCTGGAGCTGGGCGCTGACGACTATCTGGTCAAGCCTTTTGCCTTTTCCGAACTGCTGGCCCGGGTGCGTACCCTGTTGCGCCGTGGCAGCAGCGCGTCACAGGACACCGCCCTGCAACTGGCCGACCTGCGCCTGGACCTGATCCGCCGCCGTGTCGAGCGCGACGGCCAGCGCATCGACCTTACCGCCAAGGAGTTCTCCCTGCTGGAACTGCTGCTGCGCCGCCAGGGCGAAGTGCTGCCCAAGACACTGATCGCCTCCCAGGTGTGGGACATGAACTTCGACAGCGACACCAACATCATCGAAGTGGCGATCCGCCGCCTGCGCCTGAAAGTCGACGACAACTTCCCCAACAAGCTGATCCACACCGTGCGCGGCATGGGGTATGTGCTGGAGGAGCGGTTCACGTGATCAAGCGCCTGTCCCTGACCAGCCGCCTGGCACTGTTGTTTGCCGCCTGCACCGCCGTGGTCTCGTTGCTTGCCGGCGTGCTGTTCAACCAAGCCAGCGAGGCGCACTTTATTGAGCTGGACCAGCAGCTACTCGACAGCAAATTGGTGGCGCTGCGCAGTACGCTGCACGGTGTCGATTCACGGGAAGCCTTTCTCCAGCGAGTGCCACAACTGCACGCCGAACTGGATCATCAACCCGACCTCGCCCTGCGCATCACCGCAGCCGGCCAGCGCTGGCTGGATGGTGCGCCGAACATCACGTTGCCCCAAGCCCCCGGCCTGCACAGCCTGCAAAACGCGGGCACCGACTACCGCGTGTACAACGCGCCGTTGATCGCCGACCAACCCGGTTCGCCACAGCTGACCCTGATACTCGACATCACCCACCACCAACACTTCCTGCAGCGCATGCAGCATTTGATCTGGCTGACCGTCGGCCTCTCGGCCCTGGCCACCGCGCTACTCGGCGCCTGGGCGGCTCGCAGTGGGTTACGCCCGTTGCGGCGCATGGGTGAAGTGGCTGCCGGTGTATCCGCCCACTCCCTGAAGCAACGCTTGCCCCAGGAGCAAATGCCGGTGGAACTGGCGGAGCTGGCCCAGGCACTCAACGCCATGCTGGGTCGCCTGGACGGCGCGTTCCAGCGCCTCTCGGCGTTCTGCGCCGATATCGCCCACGAACTGCGCACGCCGCTGTCGAACCTGCTAACCCAGACCCAAGTCATCCTCACCCAACCGCGCCCGCTGGAAGATTACCGCGAGGCGTTGCACAGCAACCTGGAGGAATTGCAGTGGATGGCACAACTGGTCAACGACATGCTGTACCTGGCCAAGGCCGACCACGGTTTGCTGATGCCCACCCGTGAACCCCTGGCGCTGGCCGATGAAGTCGAAGCGCTGTTGGAGTTTTTCACCCTGGTGGCGGAAGACGCGCAGGTCACGCTGGTGCGCGAGGGTAATGCCCACACGAGCGGGGATCGCGGCATGTTGCGCCGGGCCTTGTCGAATTTGCTGGATAACGCGCTGCGGTTTACCCCGCCGGGCGGCGAAGTGCGGGTGCGCATGGCGCCCGGTGCAGAGGGTGTGACGCTGACGGTAGAGAACAGCGGGGAAGGTATTCCGGCGCAGGTGTTACCGCGCTTGTTTGACCGTTTCTACCGGGCTGATCCGGCACGGCATGAAGGCAACAGCGAGCATGCAGGGCTGGGGTTGGCGATTACCCAGTCGATTGTGCGGGCTCATGGGGGGAGGATTTTTTGTGAGTCGGGCCCTGGGTGGACGCGGTTTGTGATTGAGTTGCCGAAGGAAGATTGATGCAAGCTGGGCCGGCCCTATCGGGAGCAAGCCCCCTCCCACCGTTGAAATGCATTCCAGATGTGAGAGGGGGCTTGCTCCCGATAGCGGTCTAAAGAACTACGAGTATCTCAACGCATGTGCCGGCTCAATCTTCGCCGCCCGATACGCCGGGTACAACGTCGCCAGGAAGCTCAACACAAACCCCGCCGAGCAAATCAACAGCACATCACCACCCTGCAGTTCCGAAGGCAGGTTGCTGACGAAATACACATCCGAGCTGAAGATGTGCTGCCCGCTCACCCGCTCCAGCCAGCCCACCAGTTCACTCACATTCAACGCCGCAATCACGCCCAGCACGCCGCCGATCAAGGTGCCGACGATGCCGATCACCGTGCCCTGCACCATGAAGATCGCCATGATCTGCCGGGGCGTGGCGCCGATGGTGCGCAGGATCGCGATGTCCGCGCCCTTGTCGTTCACCACCATGATCAAGGTGGCAATAATGTTGAATGCCGCGACGGCGACGATCATCAGCAACAGCAGGCCGATCATGGTCTTTTCCATCTTCATCGCGCTGAACAGGCTGCCCTGGGTGTGGGTCCAGTCATCGGGCTTGTAGCCCGCGCCCAGGCTGGCGGCAATATCCGCCGACACCTTAGGCGCCGCATACAAGTCTTTCACTGCCAGGCGCACGCTTTGCACCTGGTTCGGTTGCCAATGCTGTATCTCGGCAGCGTCGGCCATGTTGATCAGGGCCATGGAGCCATCCAGCTCGGCGCCGACCTTGAAGATACCGACCACATTCAAACGCTGCATGCGCGGGGTGATGCCGCCCGGTGCCGCCGTGCTGACTTCCGGCACGATCAGGGTGAGCTTGTCGCCCACGTTCAAACGAAAACGCCGTGCGGTGATGTCGCCGATCACCACGCCGAATTCGCCGGGCTTCAGGTCTTCGAGTTTGCCGCGCACGATATGCTGGGCCACGATCGAGACCTTGCCTTCCTGGGCCGGGTCGACACCACTGATCTCGATCGGCTGCATCGCGCCCTTGTAGGAGAACATGCCGTCCATTTGTGTGAACGGTACAGCAGCGGTCACTTGCGGATTCTTCAACGCGGCGGCGGCCACGGGCTGCCAATCGTCGATCGGGTTCACGCCAACGAGGGTGGCATGGGGCACCATGCCGAGGATGCGCGAGCTCATTTCACGCTGGAAGCCGTTCATCACCGACAGCACCACGATCATGGCCAATACGCCCAGGGCGAGGCCGATCATCGAGGTCATCGAGATAAACGAGACAAAACGGTTGCGGCGCTTGGCGCGGGTATAGCGCGTGCCGATGAAAATCGATAACGGTCTGAACATTCGCGGGCACCGTTGAAAAAATGAAAAAGCCCAGCGCCAAGCGCCGGGCTTGAAACAGGTCAGATGGCGACCAGATGACCTTCCTGCAAGTGCAGCACGCGGTCCATCTGCCGGGCCATGCTCATGTCATGGGTCACCACCAGGAACGCGGTGCGCATCTGGGTGCTCAGTTCCAGCATCAAGTCCTTGATGCCCTGGGCCGTATGGGAGTCGAGGTTGCCGGTCGGCTCGTCGAGCATCACCAGGCCCGGGTTGTTCACCAGGGCGCGAGCAATCGCCACGCGCTGGCGCTCACCACCGGACAGTTCGGCCGGCTTGTGCTCCAGGCGATGGCCCAGGCCGACGCGCTCCAGCAATGCCTTGGCACGCTCGCGCGCTTGCGGGATCGCGGTCTTGCCGATCAACAGCGGCATGCACACGTTTTCCAGCGCGGTGAATTCCGGCAGCAGGTGGTGGAACTGGTACACAAAGCCCAGCGAGCGGTTGCGCAGTTGGCCACGGGCCTTTTCACCGAGGGCCGATAGTTCTTCACCGGCCAACCAGACACTGCCCTGGGACGGCGTATCGAGGCCGCCCAACAGGTTGAGCAAGGTACTTTTACCGGAACCGGAACTGCCGACGATCGCCACGCGCTCGCCAGGGTGCAGTTCAAGTTGCAGGTTGGACAGCACCACAACCGACTCCGGGCCCTCCTCGTAGGATTTGCCCAGGTTGCGGCAGCTCAGGATTGCTTTTTCACTCATGCCCGATTCACTCATAACGTAATGCCTGTGCTGGCTGGGTACGTGCCGCGCGCCAGGCTGGATACAGGGTGGCAAGGAAACTCAGGACCAACGCGGCGCCGCCCACCATCAACACGTCCTGGGCCTGAACCTGGGACGGCAAGTAGTCGATGAAGTAGACGTCGGCGTTGAGGAACTTGTGGCCGATGACTTTTTCCAGTGCGGCGATGGCGGCGCTGACGTTCAGCGCGGCCAGGATCCCGACCGCCGTGCCGATCAAGGTGCCGACCACGCCGATCACGGTGCCTTGCACCATGAAGATCGCCATGATCTGCCCCGGCGTGGCGCCGAGGGTGCGCAGGATCGCAATGTCGCCCTTCTTGTCGTTCACTACCATCACCAGCGTGGAGATGATGTTGAACGCGGCCACCGCCACGATCAGCAGCAACAGCAGGCCGATCATGGCTTTTTCCATGCGGATGGCCTGGTACAGGTTGCCGTGGGTGCGAGTCCAGTCGCGGGCGTAGTACTGGGAGTCACCCAGATGCTGGGCAATTTCCCAGGCGCCGCGTGGTGCGTCGAACAGGTCATTGAACTTGAGGCGCAGGCCCTGCACCTGGTCCGGCTTCCAGCGGTGCAAGCGGGCCAGGTCGGTGAGGTTGGTCAAGCCGAGGTAGCCGTCGATCTCGCCGGCGCCGACGTGGAAGGTTCCCACCACGGTAAAGCGCTTCATGCGCGGGAACATGCCGGCCGGGGTCACGGTGACCTCCGGGGCGACAAACGTGAGCTTGTCGCCGATGCCCACGCCAAGCTTGGCTGCGGCCTTGTCACCAATCACGATGCCAAAGCTGCCAGGCGCCAGATCGTCGAGTTTGCCTTGCAGCATGAACTTGTCGATGATCGAGACGTTACGTTCCTGGGCTGGGTCGATACCATTGAGCAGGATCTTCTGCACCTTGCCGTCACTGGTCAGCAGCCCCTGCATCTGGGTAAAGGGCGCAACGGCCACTACCTGAGGGTTCTGCTTGACCTTGTCGGCGAGGCTTGGCCAGTCGTTGATGGGCTCATCCGACTCGATGGTCGCGTGGGGCACCATGCCCAGCACGCGGGTGCGCATCTCATGATCGAAGCCGTTCATGACCGACAGCACCACGATCATCACGACCACGCCCAGGGCGAGACCGATCATCGAGGTCAAGGAAATGAACGACACAAAATGATTGCGACGCTTTGCACGGGTATAACGCGTGCCGATAAATACGAAGAGAGGTCTGAACATGTCGGGGCTTGTTCGGAGGAAAAGAAGACGTCCCGGTGGCGGGGTCTGGTAAGCAGCTTTACACTCAGACCATTACCGTTACCTGGGGTTCGCCATGTCGACATTAGATGAAGAAGAGCGCCGCGAATACTACCGTATCGACGACATGATCGCACTTCAAATCAAAAGCCTGTCTGCCCCCGAAGCGGCGAGCAAGGAAGTGTTGCTCGATGATTCACCGCTGTTCAACCTGCTCAGTGAACTGCACCTCAGCGAATTCGAAGCGCAACACCTGCTACGCCAGATCAACGAGAAAGATCGCAGCCTGGCAGCCTTCCTCAAAGTGCAGAACAAACGTGTAGATCTGCTTAGCCAGATCATGGCGCGCGGCTTGCTGGATGAGGTGGGCGCCCCGCAACCGGTGATCATTTCCGAAGGCGGTATCGATTTCCAGAACCCCACGCCGCTGACGCCCGGCGCCCAGCTGGCGGTCAAGCTGGTGCTGATGCCCCAGGCGCTTGGCCTTTTGCTGCGCGCCCGCGTCACCCACTGCGACCCCAAGGGCGACAGCTTTGACGTGGGCACGGAATTCGAAGCCATGACCGACGCCCAACGCCAACTGCTGGCGCGCTACATTCTGCAGAAACAAGCCCAGGAGCGACGCCTGGCGCGGGAACAGAGCGACGCCCTGGATACCTGAATTTCGTATGACCCCGCCGGGCTATCTGGCGCAAAGGAGCAACTGTGACCCTGATTTACGGCCACCGCGGTGCCAAAGGCGAAGCACCGGAAAACACCCTGACCAGCTTTCAGGAATGCCTCAAGCACGGTGTACGCCGCTGCGAACTGGATTTGCACCTGTCCATGGACGGCGAGCTGATGGTCATCCACGACCCGACACTCAAGCGTACCGCTGACCGGCGCGGCAAAGTCGTCGAGTATTCGGCAGCCGACCTGGTGAAGATGGACGCGCGCAAAGGCGGCCCGGGTTGGGTCAGCCCGTGCCCGATCCCACGGCTGGAAGAGCTGTTCGAAAAGTGCGACTTCGATCACTGGCAACTGGAAGTCAAAAGCGCCTCGCGCACCCGTGCCGCGACCACGGTGCTGGCGATTCGTGAGATGGCCGTGCGTTTCGGGCTGATGGACAAGGTCACAGTGACCTCAAGTTCGCGGGAAGTCTTGAAAGCTGCCGTGGAACTGACCCCGGACCTGTCACGCGGCCTGGTCGCCGAATACGCCTGGCTCGACCCGTTGAAGGTGGCGCAGAACTACGGCTGTGAATACTTGGCGTTGAACTGGACGTTGTGCACCCCCGAGCGGCTGGAAAAAGCCCAGCGCCAGGGTTTGCACGTGTCGGTGTGGACGGTCAACGAACCCGCGCTGATGCGCAGGCTCGCCGACTTCGGCGTAGATAGCCTGATTACAGACTTTCCCGGTTTGGCCACTGCCACCCTCGAGAATTACTGAAATCGGTCTCCCCGGCCGGCTCAGGCCACCGGCCGGAGCCGCTCAAAAAAGCCGGTTGAGGCCGTCGTAGGCCGCTACCCGATAGGCTTCGGCCATGGTCGGGTAGTTGAACGTGGTGTTCACAAAGTACTTGAGGGTATTGTGCTCACCCGGCTGGTTCATGATCGCCTGGCCGATGTGCACAATCTCCGAGGCCTGGTAGCCGAAGCAATGCACGCCGAGGACTTCCAGGGTTTCACGGTGGAACAGGATCTTCAGCATGCCTTGCGGCTCACCGGCGATCTGCGCACGCGCCATGCTCTTGAAGAACGCCTTGCCCACTTCGTAAGGGACCTTGGCCTTGGTCAGTTCGTGTTCGTTCTTGCCGATCGAGCTGATCTCCGGAATGGTGTAGATCCCGGTGGGCACGTCGTTCACGTAGCGCCAGCTGCCATTGTCGACAATGCTGCCGGCCGCCGAACGGCCCTGGTCATGGGCGGCGCTGGCCAGGCTTGGCCAACCGATCACATCACCGGCACCGTAGATGTTCGGCACGCAGGTTCGGTAGTTTTCGTCCACTTCGATCTGGCCACGGCTGTTGACCTTGACCCCGATGTTTTCCATGCCCAGCTTGTCGGTGTTGCCAGTACGGCCGTTGCACCACAGCAAGGCGTCGGCCTTGATCTTCTTGCCGGACTTGAGGTGCAGGATCACACCGTTATCCAGGCCCTCGACCCGCTCGTACTCTTCGTTGTGGCGCACGGTGATGTTGTTGTTGCTGAAGTGATAGCTCAACGCCTGGGAGATTTCCGAGTCGAGGAAGCTCAACAACTGGTCACGGTTATCGACCAGCTCCACCAGCACACCCAGGCCGCTGAAGATCGAGGCGTATTCACAGCCGATCACGCCGGCGCCATAGATGATCAGTTTGCGCGGGGTATGGCCCAGGCTGAGGATGGTGTCGCTATCGTAGATACGCGGGTGGTGGAAATCGATATCGGCGGGGCGATACGGGCGCGAACCAGTGGCAATAATGATGTGCTTGGCTACCAGCTTCTCGACCACACCGTTGGAGCACACCACTTCGACGGTTTGCTCGTCGGCGAAGCTGCCGGTGCCGAAGAACAGGTCGACTCGGTTACGGGCGTAGTAGCCGGTACGCGAAGCCACTTGTTTGGAGATGACTTTTTCTGCGCTTTTCAGCACGTCCGGGAACGAGAACCAACGCGGCTCACCAATCGCCCGGAACATCGGGTTGGTGTTGAACTGCATGATCTGTCGGACTGAGTGACGCAAAGCCTTGGACGGGATGGTACCCAGGTGGGTGCAGTTACCGCCGACCTGGCGACGGCTATCGACCATCGCCACCTTGCGCCCTGCCTTCGCGGCATTCATCGCCGCACCTTCTCCAGCTGGGCCTGAACCCAGTACCACCACGTCGTAGTTGTAGACAGCCATGCGTACTCCTCAGAACAGGCCAGGCGCACGGTTGGACGCCTGGCTAAATCATGCCGCGGCCAGCGGTCATGAAGGACAATTTGGCTCAAGTGTGTGAACCGGGGCACAGTCTATATAAGGCTCAACGCCGCGCACATTAACCCTTGGTCGCGTCGTAGGCCAGTCTTGCCTTTATTACAGGCACAGGAAACCGGCATTACACGGCTGACACGCACCCTCGCAGGACGGGCCATTATGCGGCATGTGGTTTTCTGTTTAATGATGATTTTTCGGTGGACGCACCTGGGTATCTGGCTATCACCGAAGGGCCTGTCAAACGACCTGCGCAACAGCCTACTCAGGTAGCCCTGCGACAAACGGTCAGCTTGCTATCGGTTTCTATTGCCTGTAGTGGCTAATACACATATGGTTACAATACTGTTCAGCGACGCCTCGCGGCAAGACTTTGCAGCAAGGACGACCCGTGACCAGGGACTACCAATAAGATAGATAGAATGAGTGCATGACATGTCCACTTCAACGGGCAAAGGCAGGGCGATCTTTCGCGTTGTCAGCGGTAACTTCCTCGAAATGTTCGATTTCATGGTCTACGGCTTCTATGCCACGGCCATCGCCAAGACGTTCTTCCCTTCCGACAGCGCCTTTGCGTCCCTGATGCTGTCCCTGGCAACCTTCGGCGCCGGGTTTCTGATGCGGCCGCTGGGTGCGATCTTTCTCGGTGCCTACATCGACCGTCACGGCCGCAAGAAAGGGCTGGTCATCACCCTGGCCTTGATGGCCGCCGGCACCATCCTCATCGCCTGCGTGCCCGGCTATGCCACGCTGGGCGTGGCGGCACCGCTGATCGTGCTGTTTGGCCGCCTGCTGCAAGGCTTCTCCGCCGGTGTCGAGCTGGGCGGCGTGTCCGTGTACCTGGCCGAAATCGCCACACCCGGCCGCAAAGGCTTTTTCGTCAGTTGGCAGTCCGCCAGCCAACAGGCCGCCGTGGTATTCGCCGGCTTGCTCGGTGTGGGCTTGAACCACTGGCTGAGCCCGGAAGAGATGGGTGACTGGGGCTGGCGCGTACCGTTCCTGATCGGTTGCCTGATCGTGCCGGTGATTTTTGTGATTCGCCGCTCCCTGGAGGAAACCCCAGAGTTCCAGGCACGTAAACATCGCCCTACCCTGCAGGAAATCGTCCGTTCGATTGGCCAGAACTTCGGCATCGTGATCGCCGGCATGGCGCTGGTAGTCATGACCACGGTGTCGTTCTACCTGATCACCGCGTACACCCCGACCTTCGGCAAGGCCGAACTGCACCTGTCGGACTTCGACGCACTGCTGGTGACGGTGTGCGTGGGGATCTCCAACTTTATCTGGCTGCCGGTAATGGGTGCCGTGTCCGACAAGATCGGGCGCAAACCCCTGCTGCTCGGTGCGACCATTCTGGCGATCCTCACGGCCTACCCAGCGCTGTCGTGGTTGGTGGCCAACCCGAGCTTCAGCCATCTGCTGATTGTGCTGTTGTGGCTGTCGTTCCTGTACGGCTCGTACAACGGTGCGATGGTCGTGGCGCTGACCGAGATCATGCCGGTTGAAGTGCGTACCACCGGTTTCTCCCTGGCCTACAGCCTGGCGACAGCGACCTTTGGCGGGTTCACGCCAGCGGCCTGCACTTACTTGATCCACGTGCTGGATAACAAGGCGGCACCGGGCATCTGGCTCAGTGGCGCAGCGGTGTTGGGCTTGATCGCCACACTGATCCTGTTCAAGGGCAATCGCCATGAATTGAGGACTGCGCAAGCCTCCGTGGTAGGTGGCGCCAGATAGGACGCTATCGCATACACAACCTTTGAAGGCAGTCATATTCCCCTGGGGCGAGCGGGCTTGTCCCGCGTTGGGCTGCGCAGCAACCCCAAAACCTGGCGCGGAGTTCTTTCAGGAAAATTTCAGTGCCTTTACTGGGATTGCTTCGCAGCCCAACGTGGGCGGTACGACGATTCGACAAGCCCGCTCGCCACGACAGCCGATTTGTCACAGATTTTGCGTTCGACGGTCATTGCGTAGATACCGATGCTGCGATGAAGCAGTCCAACCACTACAAAACCCACAAGCAAAAAAAAAACGCCCCGACATGTCGGGGCGTTTTCATTTACCGCTGGTGCTTAGCGTGGGAACGCAGGCGGGTTAACCCCAGCCATGTCTTCCATCACACGCACCACCTGGCAGCTGTAGCCGAACTCGTTGTCATACCACACGTACAGCACAACGCGGTTGTCCTGGGTAATGGTCGCTTCTGCGTCCACCACACCGGCGTGGCGCGAGCCAACGAAGTCGGTGGAGACCACTTCCTGCGAGTTGACGAAGTCGATTTGCTTATGCAGATCGGAGTGCAGCGCCATGTAGCGCAGGTACTCGTTCATCTCTTCACGGGTGGCGGCTTTCTCAAGGTTCAGGTTGAGAATGGCCATCGACACGTTTGGCGTTGGAACGCGGATCGCGTTACCGGTCAGCTTGCCGGCCAGCTCAGGCAGGGCCTTGGCGGCAGCGGTAGCAGCACCGGTCTCGGTGATCACCATGTTCAGCGCGGCGCTGCGACCACGGCGATCGCCCTTGTGGAAGTTGTCGATCAGGTTCTGGTCGTTGGTGTACGAGTGCACGGTTTCAACGTGACCGTTAACGATGCCGAACTTGTCATTCACGGCCTTCAGCACCGGCACGATGGCGTTGGTGGTGCAGGACGCGGCGGACACGATCTTGTCGTCCGCGGTGATTTCAGCGTGGTTGATACCGTGCACGATGTTCTTCAGCTTGCCTTTGCCAGGCGCGGTCAGAACAACGCGGTCGATACCCGGGCAGGCCAGGTGCTGGCCCAGGCCCTCGGCATCACGCCATACGCCGGTGTTGTCCACCAGCAGAGCGTCCTTGATACCGTACTGGGTGTAATCCACCTCGGACGGGTTCTTCGCGTAGATCACCTGGATCAGGTTACCGTTGGCGGTGATGGTGTTGTTTTCTTCGTCGATGACGATGGTGCCGTTGAACGGACCGTGTACCGAATCGCGACGCAAGAGGCTTGCGCGCTTGGTCAGGTCGTTTTCCGCACCTTTACGAACCACGATGGCACGCAGGCGCAGGCCGTCGCCACCACCGGTTTTTTCGATCAGGATGCGCGCCAGCAGGCGGCCAATACGACCAAAGCCGTACAGCACGACGTCGGTGCCTTTGCGGGCAGCAGCGTTTTGCTGGCCAACCACCTCAGCCATTTCCTCACGCACGAACTGCTCGGCGCTACGGCCATTGCCTTCGTTGCGGTATTTGTAGGCCAACTTGCCCAGGTCTACCGAAGCCGCGCCGAGCTTGAGCTCGCTCATGGCTTTAAGCAGAGGGAATGTTTCGTGGACGGAGAGTTCGCTGTCGTCGGCAGAGCGATGGCGAGCAAAGCGGTGGGCTTTGAGAATCGCGATGACAGACTGGTTGATCAGGCTGCGGCCATAGATCGAGCTCACCACATTGTTATTGCGGTACAGCTGACCGATAAGCGGAATCATCGCTTCAGCGAGCGCTTCACGGTCGATCCATTCACCAAGACACTGGTCGGGCTTCTGAGTCACGGGAACCTTCCACATGTAGGGGCAGAAAAAAGGGGCTACATTATGCCGCCCGACCGCCCTCGGAGCAATGCGCGTCCGGCAACAAAAAGTGCTTGCGAAAAACTGACACCCCGCTACAGCCCAGTAAATACGCGGGTTCCAGAAGGCCACCCAGCAAGCCGCAACGGCAACTTGTCCGTAACCCTCCGAAATATCCAGGCGAAATAGCACTACATATTGAGTCAAAACACCGCATTGTTTGTCTTAGCCACTACATTTCCTACAAACCGTAATAGGCACAGTCAGCAACTGACAGGCGGCACCTTGGGCCGTTACAATTACCGACTTTGTCGCAACGCTTGGAGCTCAACCTTCCGTGCCCGTTCTGCGTCTACCGCTTCTCCCTGCCGCGGCAGGTAAACAGCACTGGGGCAACTTGCCCGGTGCCGCCCTGAGCCTGGCGATTGCCGAGGCTGCCAGTGCAGCCAAGCGCTTCACCCTGCTGCTCACCGCCGATAGTCAAAGCGCCGAGCGGCTGGAGCAGGAGCTGAGCTTCTTCGCGCCCGATTTGCCGGTGCTGCATTTTCCCGACTGGGAAACCCTGCCCTACGACCTGTTCTCGCCGCACCAGGACATCATTTCCCAGCGCATCGCCAGCCTGTACCGCTTGCCGGAACTGGCCCACGGTGTGCTGGTGGTGCCGATCACCACCGCCCTGCATCGCCTGGCGCCAACCAAGTTCCTGCTCGGCAGCAGCCTGGTGCTGGACGTCGGCCAGAAGCTCGACGTAGAACAGATGCGCACGCGCCTGGAAGCCAGCGGCTACCGCTGTGTCGACACGGTGTACGAGCACGGTGAGTTCGCGGTGCGCGGAGCCTTGATCGACCTGTTCCCGATGGGCAGCAAGTTGCCGTACCGCATCGACCTGTTCGATGACGAAATCGAGACCCTGCGCACCTTCGATCCGGAGAACCAACGCTCCATCGATAAAGTCGATTCGATCAAGCTGCTGCCGGCACGGGAATTCCCACTGCAAAAAGACGCGGTCACGCGCTTCAAGGCGCGCTTTCGCGAACGCTTTGACGTGGATTTCCGTCGCTGCCCGATCTTCCAGGATCTGAGCAGCGGGATTACACCGGCGGGTATCGAGTACTACCTGCCATTGTTCTTCGATGAAACCTCCACCCTCTTCGATTACCTGCCGCAAGACACCCAAGTGTTCTCGCTGCCGGGCATCGAGCAGGCCGCGGAAAATTTCTGGAACGACGTGCGCAACCGCTATGAAGAGCGCCGCGTCGACCCCTCCCGGCCTTTATTACCGCCTGCCGAACTCTTCCTGCCGGTGGAAGACTGCTTTGCCCGCCTGAAAAATTGGCCGCGCGTGGTCGCCAGCCAACAGGACGTGGAGGCCGGCAGTGGCCGCGAACGCTTCCCTGCGCAGACGCTGCCGAACCTGGCGATTGAAGCCAAGGCCAACCAGCCGCTGGAAGCGCTGTCCAGCTTCCTCGGCGATTTCCCGGGCCGTGTGTTGTTTACCGCCGAATCCGCCGGGCGTCGCGAAGTGCTGCTGGAGTTGCTCGAGCGCCTGAAGCTGCGTCCGAAAACCGTCGACAGCTGGCCGGACTTTGTCGCCAGCAAGGAACGCCTGGCGATCACCATCGCACCGCTGGATGAAGGCTTGCTGCTGGAAGACCCAGCCCTGGCCCTGATCGCCGAGAGCCCGCTGTTCGGCCAACGCGTGATGCAGCGCCGTCGCCGCGAAAAACGCGCCGATGCCAATAACGATGCGGTGATCAAAAACCTGACTGAACTGCGTGAAGGCGCGCCGGTGGTGCATATTGACCACGGTGTCGGCCGTTACCTGGGCCTGCAGACCCTGGAAATCGACAACCAGGCCGCCGAATTCCTCACCATGGAATACGCCGAGGGCGCCAAGCTGTATGTGCCGGTGGCCAACCTGCACCTGATCGCACGCTATACCGGCAGCGACGACGCCCTGGCGCCGTTGCACCGCCTGGGCTCCGAGACCTGGCAGAAAGCCAAGCGCAAGGCTGCCGAGCAGGTGCGCGACGTCGCTGCCGAATTGCTCGACATCTATGCCCGTCGTGCGGCGCGCGAAGGTTACGCCTTCGCCGACCCAAAAGCCGACTACGCCACCTTCAGCGCCGGCTTCGCCTTCGAAGAAACCCCAGACCAGCAAACCACCATCGAAGCGGTACGCGCCGACATGCTCGCGCCCAAGCCGATGGACCGCCTGGTGTGCGGCGACGTGGGCTTCGGCAAAACCGAAGTGGCCATGCGCGCCGCCTTCATTGCGGTGCACGGCGGCAAACAAGTCGCGATCCTGGTGCCGACCACCTTGCTCGCCCAGCAGCACTACAACAGTTTCCGCGACCGCTTTGCAGACTGGCCGGTGACCGTGGAAGTGATGAGCCGCTTCAAATCGGCCAAGGAAGTCAATGCGGCCGTCGCCGACCTCGCCGAAGGCAAGATCGACATCGTCATCGGTACGCACAAGCTGTTGTCGGACGATGTGAAGATCAAGAACCTGGGCCTGGTGATCATCGACGAAGAACACCGTTTCGGGGTGCGCCAGAAAGAACAGCTCAAGGCCCTGCGCAGTGAAGTCGACATCCTGACCCTCACCGCCACGCCCATTCCGCGCACGCTGAACATGGCGGTGTCGGGCATGCGTGACCTGTCGATCATCGCCACGCCGCCGGCCCGTCGTTTGTCGGTGCGCACCTTCGTGATGGAGCAGAACAAAAGCACGGTCAAGGAAGCCCTGCTGCGCGAATTGCTGCGTGGCGGCCAGGTGTACTACCTGCACAACGACGTGAAAACCATCGAGAAATGCGCCGCCGACCTCGCCGAGTTGGTGCCGGAAGCGCGGATCGCCATCGGCCATGGGCAGATGCGCGAACGTGACCTCGAACAAGTCATGAGCGATTTCTATCACAAGCGCTTCAATGTGCTGATCGCCTCGACCATCATCGAGACCGGTATCGACGTACCGAGCGCCAACACCATCATCATCGAGCGCGCCGACAAGTTCGGCCTGGCGCAACTGCACCAGTTGCGTGGCCGGGTCGGTCGCAGTCACCACCAGGCGTACGCCTACTTGCTGACGCCGCCACGCCAACAGATTACCGGTGACGCCGAAAAGCGCCTGGAAGCCATTGCCAATACCCAGGACCTCGGTGCCGGTTTTGTACTGGCCACCAACGACCTGGAAATCCGCGGTGCGGGTGAATTGCTCGGCGATGGCCAAAGCGGGCAGATCCAGGCCGTGGGGTTCACCCTGTATATGGAGATGCTCGAGCGCGCGGTGAAAGCCATCCGTAAAGGCGAGCAACCGAACCTCGACCAACCGCTGGGTGGCGGCCCGGAAATCAACCTGCGGTTGCCGGCCTTGATTCCCGAAGACTACCTGCCAGACGTGCACGCGCGGTTGATCCTGTACAAGCGCATCGCCTCGGCCACCGACGAAGAGGGCCTCAAGGACCTGCAAGTGGAGATGATCGACCGCTTCGGCCTGTTGCCGGAACCGACCAAGAACCTGGTGCGCCTGACCCTGCTCAAATTGCAGGCCGAGCAACTGGGTATAAAGAAAGTCGACGCCGGGCCGCAGGGCGGGCGTATCGAATTCGAGGCGCAGACGCCGGTGGACCCGTTGGTGCTGATCAAGCTGATCCAGGGCCAACCCAACCGCTACAAGTTCGAAGGGGCTACGCTGTTCAAGTTCATGGTGCCGATGGAACGTGCCGAAGAACGCTTTAACACCCTGGAGGCGTTGTTTGAGCGCCTCATCCCGAAATCCGCTTGAAGGACGCCCCCATGCGCCTGTTCCGCACTCTGAGCCTGTTGTTGGTGGTACTCGCGCCGTCGGCATTTGCCGACAGCCTGTACCAGGTGGAAATGATCCTGGTGCGCCAGAATGCGGAGCCGATGCTCAACAGCCGCGCCGCGCCGGAAAACTGGGATGCCGGGGCGCAGCGCCTGGGCAACCAGATGAGCCCGCCGCGCCTTGGCAATATCGTCGACAAGCTCAACGCCGACTCCAGCTACACCGTGCTCGCGCACAAAGCCTGGGAGCAGAACCTCGGTGAGCAACCGGTCAAGATCGCCATCACCGACGGCCAGGAGCAGTTCGGCCAGTTTCCGATCGAGGGCGTCCTGAACCTGCAACTGGGGCGTTTCACTGATATCGATGCGGACTTCTGGATCAACCAGTTCGACAGCAACGGCAGCGTGATCGCCAGCGAACACCTGGCCCAGAAAGACGTGCGCACCAAGAACAACCAGCTCAATTATCTGGATGGCGGGCATTTGGCGCTGCTGATCAAGATCACTTCGCTGACCGCCAAGCCACCCAGCACGCCACCGCCTGATATTCAGGACTGACCCAGCGCCATGCCCCTGACGCCGTCACTGACTAAACCCCTGGCCCCTTCGTGGGCCAACCGCTTCAAAGAGCAAAGCCTTGAGCGCGGGCGACGCTACGCCTTGGAGAACCGCGTGCGGATCGTCGAGTCCGGCGACAGCACCATCGTAGCCAGTTGCGAAGGCTCGGGCGGCAACGTTTACCGGCAGACCATCTCACTGCGTGAATCCGCCAAGGGCACGTTGATCCTGGTGGACAGCCGCTGCACCTGCCCGGTGCACACCAACTGCAAACACATCGCGGCGGTGCTGCTCAAGGTCCAGGAAACCCTGGCCTACCCGGCCGCCGCGCAAGATGCCGAGCTGCTGGAAAAACTCCAGGCCGTGCTGGATAACCGCGTGGTATTGCCACAAGTGGTGATGGACGATGTGTTGCCAATACCACGCTTGTGGCTGGCCAGTGTCGAATTCAGTGCGTTCGAACCGCGCAACGGCAAGATGCAGCGCTATATCCAGCACCGCGCGGCGCTGTCGTTCAACTACCTGGGCAACTACGTCAGCGGGCAAAAGAACGCCGACATCGTGGTTCGCCAGGAGACCCAGAGCCTGCGCATCAAGCGACATCCGGAGCGCGAGCAACCCTATCGCGAGCAACTGCGCCTGCTGGGGTTCAAGATCGCCACGCGCCAGAGCAAGGCCCTGCCGGAAAGTGCCGGCGAGCTGTTTGAGATGGTCAATGACAGTGCCTGGCTGAACTTCACGCTCAATGCATCCCCGACCCTGCGCGCCGAAGGGTGGGAGCTGCAGATCGATGAGGATTTCGGTTTCGACCTGAGCCCGGTAGACGACTGGTACGCCACCGTCGATGAAGGCCCCGAGCGCGACTGGTTCGACCTGGAGCTGGGGATCATCGTCAATGGCGAGCGCCTGAGCTTACTGCCTATCCTGCTCAACCTGATGCGCTCCCACACCGAGATCCTCAACCCGGAGAAACTCGCACGGCGGCGTGATGATGAACTGATCCTGGTGAACATCCCCGGCCTGCCCAACGGCGGCCATGGTCCGCTGCAAGTGGCACTCCCCTACGGACGCTTGAAACCGGTGCTGGCCACGCTCGGCGAGTTTTACCTGCAGGAGTCCGGCACCACGACATTGCGCCTGGCCAAGGCTGACGCGATTCGCCTCAACCCGCTGGAAGATCTGCCGCTGCAATGGGAAGGCGGCGAGAAGATCCGCAACTTCGCCCAACGCCTGCGCGACATCAAGGATTTCACCTGCGCCGCCCCCGAAGGCTTGAACGCGACACTGCGTCCATACCAGCTGGAAGGCTTGAGCTGGATGCAGTCGCTGCGCCAGTTGGATGTGGGCGGGATTCTTGCGGATGACATGGGCCTGGGCAAAACCCTGCAGACCCTGGCGCACATCCTCACCGAAAAAGCCGCAGGCCGCCTGGATCGACCGTGCATGGTGGTGATGCCCACCAGCCTGATCCCCAACTGGCTCGACGAAGCCGCGCATTTCACCCCGCAACTCAAGGTGCTGGCGCTCTACGGTGCCGGGCGCAAGAAACACTTCCCCAACCTGCAGGACTACGACCTGCTGTTGACCACCTATGCGCTGCTGCCCAAAGACATTGAACGACTCGCCGCCCTGCCCTTGCATGTCTTGATCCTCGATGAGGCCCAGTACATCAAGAACCCTTCGAGCAAGGCCGCCCAGGCCGCGCGTGAGCTGAACGCACGACAGCGCCTGTGCCTCAGCGGCACGCCCCTGGAAAACCACCTGGGCGAACTGTGGTCGCTGTTCCACTTCCTATTGCCGGGCTGGCTGGGCGATGTGAAAAGCTTCAACCGTGATTACCGCGTACCCATCGAAAAACGCGCCAGTGATGTGCGACTGCAACACCTCAATGGTCGGATCAAGCCGTTCCTGCTACGCCGTACCAAGGAGCAAGTGGCGACAGAGCTGCCGCCCAAGACCGAGATCATCCACTGGGTCGAGCTCAACGAGGCCCAGCGTGATGTGTACGAAACCATGCGCCTGGCCATGGATAAAAAGGTTCGCGACGAGATTACCCGCAAGGGCGTGGCCCGCAGCCAGATCATCATCCTTGAAGCACTGCTCAAGTTGCGCCAGGTGTGCTGCGACTTGCGCCTGGTCAACGATGCCACCCTGCCGGCCCGTGGCAGCAGCTCGGGCAAACTCGACAGCCTGATGGAAATGCTTGAAGAGCTGTTTGAGGAAGGTCGCCGGATTCTGCTGTTTTCCCAGTTCACCTCGATGCTGAGCCTGATCGAAGTCGAACTGAAAAAACGCGAAATTGCCTACGCGTTACTGACCGGTCAGACACGTGATCGGCGCACGCCGGTAAAGGACTTCCAGAGCGGGAAACTGCAGATTTTTCTGATCAGCCTCAAAGCCGGTGGCGTAGGCTTGAACCTCACTGAAGCTGACACCGTGATTCACTACGACCCCTGGTGGAACCCGGCCACGGAAAACCAGGCTACCGACCGCGCGTATCGCATCGGCCAAGAGAAGCCGGTATTCGTGTACAAGATGATTGCCCGGGGCACGGTGGAGGAGAAAATCCAGCACCTGCAAAAGGAAAAATCAGACCTGGCCGCCGGCGTGCTCGATGGGCGTACGACCGGAGATTGGCAGTTGGCCAACGAGGATATCGAAGCGTTGTTTGCACCGCTGCCCAACAAACAAGAAAAGCGCTGACGATTAGATCGCTATCACCCGCAAGCCCGCTCGCACATTTGCAATGCCCCCCCTGTGGGAACTGGCTTGCCTGCGATGGCCATAGGTCTCTACACCATTACCGTCGAACGCAAAATCTGTGACAAATCGGCTGTTGTGGCAGCAACGCGGTTTTCAGCCGATCAACTGGGCATCCCGCAACGCGGTCAGCGCTGCCAGCCAGCGCGGATCCTGCTTATAGTCCGTCGAAGCAATCGCCTGCCCACGCATACGCGCAATGCGCGCCGAGGGCGTCACCTTCATCCGCTGCGCCGCGGTAAGCGCAAGCTCCGCCGCCGCACGATCGTTACACACCAAGCCCATGTCGCAGCCGGCCGTCAGCGCCGCTTCAATCCGACTGGCAGCATCGCCGACCACATGGGCACCGGCCATGGACAGGTCATCACTGAAAATCACCCCATCAAACTGCAGCTCACCCCGCAGGATGCCCTGCAACCAACGGCGCGAAAAACCAGCGGGCTGGGCATCCACCTGTGGGTAAATGACGTGAGCCGGCATCACCGCCGCCAACTGCTTGCTCAGGCGTGCGAAAGGCACCAGGTCATTGGCGCGAATCTGTTCCAAGGTGCGTTCGTCATTGGGAATCGCAACGTGGGAATCGGCTTCAGCCCAGCCATGACCCGGAAAGTGTTTACCGGTGGCGGCCATGCCGGCGCTGTTCATGCCACGGATAAAGGCACCGGCGAGCACGGCAGCGCGCTCGGGGTCACCTTCGAAGGAACGGGTGCCGACAACGGCGCTGCGCTGGTAGTCCAGGTCCAGCACCGGAGCGAAGCTCAGGTCGAGGCCGACCGCCAGAACCTCGGTGGCCATGATCCAGCCGCACTGCTCGGCCAAGTATTCAGCGTTGGGTTTATCCGCCAGCGTACGCATGGCCGGCAGGCGCACGAAGCCCTGGCGCAGGCGCTGCACGCGGCCGCCCTCCTGATCGACCGCCAGCAACAGGTCCGGGCGCACGGCGCGAATCGCCGCGCTCAACTCTCGCACCTGGCGTGGGTGCTCGATATTGCGCGCAAACATGATCAAGCCGCCCACTTCCGGTTGGCGCAACAAATGACGATCCTCGGCCGTCAACCAAGTACCGGCAACGTCGACCATCAAAGAACCTTGCAGGGCAGCACTCATAAACCTTCCTTAAATAACGCACACAACCCGTCAGCCTCATGAAGCGCGAGCAGCGCATCGAGAATAACGGGTTGCGAGTCAATAGCTGAATTCGGCATGGCGGCTAGCTTAGCGGATGCAAGCGGCCGCGCACACCCAGAGCGGTCAAACCTTGGCGGCGACCGGAGCGGATTTGCTACGCGGGCGCAACTGGGCCGCAGCCATGGCCTGGTCGGTCACACCGGTCTCGGCGCGCATGCCGGCGGCAAGGAACGGCACCATCAGGCGCATCACCTGCTCAATCGAGGTGTTCACACCGAAATCGGTTTCGGCGATCGCCCGCAACGCCTTGATCCCCGACATGCTGAATGCCGCGGCGCCGAGCATGAAGTGCACGCGCCAGAACAGTTCGATAGGGGGAATACGCGGGGCGGCCTCGTTGACCAACAGCATATAGCGGCGGAAAACCTTGCCGTACATGTCTTCCAGGTAACGGCGCAGGTGGCCTTGGCTCTGGCTGAACGCCAGGCCCAGCAGGCGCATGAAGATCGACAGGTCGTTACCACTTCGCGGTTGGACGACCAAGGCTTGCTCAACGAGGATTTCCAGCAAGTCTTCCAGGCTCGGCTTGTGCTCGGGCTTGGCCTGGCGGCGTTCGAGTTCACGGTCGAGGCTGGCGCAGAACGGGCCCAGGAAGCGCGAGAATACCGCCTGGATCAAGGCTTTTTTCGAGCCGAAATGGTAGTTCACTGCGGCGAGGTTAACCCCGGCCTTGCTGGTGATCAGACGCAATGAGGTTTCAGCAAATCCTTTTTCCGCGAACAACTGCTCGGCAGCATCGAGAATGCGTTCAACGGTTTCCGACTGGGCCATGGCTACTCCGCCTGACAAACACTTGTTTGAAACATACGTTTCAGAGTGTGTATTGTCAAGCCTGCGGGTCCGCTTTCCGGCCGGGCAGTCACCTGATTCAGGCGCTATTTAATCACATCCTTACCGGTCTGTAGGCAGCGCTGTCTCTGCCCTGTAGGTCGGGTGACGAATGACCGTCCAGCGGAGTGCCCAAAAAGGATGATTGCCAAGCGCAGTTCACTGTATATAATCCCAGTCACTGTATAAAAAGACAGAGCGATCGACATGCTAAAACTGACGCCACGCCAAGCTGAGATTCTGGCTTTTATCAAGCGCTGCCTCGATGATAACGGCTACCCACCGACACGCGCAGAGATCGCGCTGGAACTGGGCTTCAAATCCCCGAACGCCGCCGAAGAACACCTCAAGGCACTTGCTCGCAAAGGCGCGATCGAGATGACCCCTGGGGCGTCACGCGGTATTCGCATCCCTGGCTTCGAAGCCAAGGCCGACGAATCGACACTGCCCATCATCGGTCGAGTGGCTGCCGGTGCGCCGATCCTGGCGCAGCAGCATGTCGAAGAATCCTGCAACATCAACCCGACCTTCTTCCATCCGCGCGCCGACTATCTATTGCGCGTCCACGGCATGAGCATGAAGGATGTGGGCATTTTCGATGGCGACCTGCTGGCCGTCCACACCACTCGCGAAGCCCGTAATGGCCAGATCGTCGTCGCCCGTATCGGCGATGAAGTGACCGTAAAGCGCTTCAAACGCGAAGGCAGCAAGGTCTGGCTCCTGGCCGAAAACCCTGAGTTCGCCCCGATTGAAGTGAACCTGAAAGATCAGGACCTGGTGATCGAAGGCTTGAGTGTCGGCGTCATTCGCCGCTAAAGGAGACATCATGCAGCTCGTGCACACCCCACAACACACACAACTGTCACTGTTTGAAGCCTTTATGGCCCAACCTCTCGCGCCTATTCTCAAGGAAACGGTCGAAGCTCCCTGGGGCTGCGAACCTGAGGCGTTCAGTGAATTGTCGTTGCGCGGTGCAGCAGGAAGCTGCCTGAGCCTGCTGGCGCCGATCCTTCGTGAACTGAGCGAGGAGCAAGACGCGCGCTGGCTGACGCTGATCGCCCCGCCCGCCAGCCTGACCCAAGCCTGGCTGCGGGACGCCGGCCTCAACCGCGAGCGCATCCTGCTCCTGCAACCGCGCGGTACGCAAAGCGCTCAGCAATTGACCTGCGAAGCCCTGCGCCTGGGTCGTAGCCACACCGTGGTGAGCTGGCTCAACCCGTTGAATACCACTGCCAAGGCACAGCTGATCAGCGCCGCACGTACCGGCGATGCGCAGAGCTTGAATATTCGATTGGGGTAATTCGGTGTGCCGCAGGCTATCCCTGTGGGAGGGCCTGTTGTGGCGAGCGGGCTTGCCCCACTTAATGAAGAACCCGCGGTCCGTCTTCTTTCTCTGGCTCGCCTTCAGCCAGGCGCCCCGCCATCTGTACACCAACACTCAGCATGGCTTTTGCTACTTCTACGTGCTGGCCTTGCAGGAACGCTTTGGCATCTTCGGAAAAATCCAGAATAACCAGAGAACCCTCGTCCTCAGCCCGACGCAGCTCGATTCGGCCATCAGGCAACTCAACAATTTCCAGAAAGGACGTTGGCATAAAAGTCTGTTCTCCACGAAAGGCGGGGATTATATCAGCCATCCACTCAACCCCGCAGAGGATCTGGACAGGTTTCTTTACAGCATGATGAATGGTGCACACTGCGATGCACCGCAATAACGGGTGTGCTTCAGCACTCATTCAATCCTTCACGAAAGCGCAGCGCCATCTTTTTCAGCTCCTGGCGCCAACCTTCCAACTCTTCCCGGCTCAACGGCTTCGGCTCTTCTTCGGCCACCGCCACCGCCACGATCAACGGCTGGGTCACATCGCCCTTGGGCACGTGGGGAACGCGCGGCGGTTGAAACATATCCGAATGGGCCTTCAGCAGACGGGCTACCCAGCTATCGGGGCTCTGGGCCATTTCCACCAGCTCAGCCAGCTCGGGAATCGCCATGCTGTCGAGCACGTCACGACTCATGATCATTTCCGCCCGAGGTGCGCCCGCCTGGGGCAATCGGTAGAACCCGGCGATTTCATGGCACAGCCCCAACAATGCACCGTACAGATGGAACAAAGCGGCTTCACGCCCCGCCTGGACCAACGCGATGGCATTCATCTCCCTCCCATCCTCCGCACGGCCAAGAGCTTCCAGGGATAAACCCGCGAAGTAAATTTTCTGGTTGGTACGGGTATAGAGTTCGTTGGCCATGACGGCAAATCTCCACAACGAATAGGCGTGATGCTGAGTGTGTAGGAGCGAGCTTACTGTGGCGAAGGAGCTTGCTCCCGCTCGACTGCGTAGCAGTCGCCAGCTATTGGGGGGGCGCTTCGCACCCCAGCGCAAGCAAGCTTGCTCGCCACAACAAGCTCAATCCTACAGTAAGCAAAAGCCGTCTATACAGACGGCTTTTGGCGTTAACAGACTAGCGGATCAAGCGCCCTGGCGCTTGTCCTCGACCTTCCACTTGCCACCGTCGTAGAACGCTTTCCAACCGGTAGGCTTGCCATCCACTTCGGTCTGCACGTACTGCTCCTTGGTCTTGCGGCTGTAGCGGATCACGGCTGGACGACCATCCGGGTCCTTCTTCGGCGCTTCACACAGGAAGTGGTACTTCGGATCGATTTCGTCCTTGTGCGGCACGATTTCCAGCACCAGGGGTGCACGGGTCTCGCGGTTCTTCGGGAACTGGCTCGCCGCCAGGAACAGGCCAGAAGCACCATCGCGCAGGATGTAGGTGTCGTTGACCTTCTCGCACTTGAGTTCAGGCATCTTCACCGGGTCCATCTTCGGCGGCGCCGCGTCACCGCTTTTCAGCAGCTTACGGGTGTTCTTGCAGGTCGGGTTGGTGCAGCCGAAGAACTTGCCGAAACGGCCCGTCTTGAGCTGCATCTCGCTGCCGCACTTGTCGCATTCCAGGCTCGGGCCTTCGTAGCCCTTGATGCGGTAGGTGCCTTCTTCAATCTCGTAGCCGTTGCAGTCCGGGTTGTTGCCGCAGATATGCAGCTTGTGCTTCTCGTCCAGCAGGTAGGCGTCCATCGCCGTGCTGCAGATCGGGCAACGGTGTTTGCCACGCAATACCAGCGACTCGGATTCACCCTCGTCATCGGCAGCGATCTCGTCACCCGGCACCAGGTTGACGGTGGCCTTGCAGCGCTCTTTCGGCGGTAGGCTGTAGCCCGAGCAACCGAGGAATACGCCTGTGGAGGCAGTACGAATCTGCATCGGCCGGCCGCAGGTCAGGCACGGGATGTCGGTCATCACCGGCTGGTTGGCTCGCATGCCGCTCTCGGCACTTTCCGCCACTTCGAGTTTCTTCTTGAAGTCGCCGTAGAACTCGTCCAGCACGTTTTTCCAGTCGCGCTCGCCCTGGGCCACGTCATCGAGGTTCTCTTCCATGCCGGCGGTAAAGCCGTAGTCCATCAGGTTGGAGAAGCTCTCGGACAGGCGCTCAGTGACGATGTCGCCCATCTTTTCCGAATAGAACCGACGGTTGTGCAGCGCCACATAACCACGGTCCTGGATGGTGGAGATGATCGCCGCATAGGTCGAAGGACGACCAATACCGCGCTTCTCCATCTCTTTCACCAGGCTGGCTTCCGAATAACGCGCCGGTGGCTTGGTGAAGTGCTGGGACGGGTCAAGCTTGATCAGCTTCAGCGTATCGCCCTGGGCCATGTCCGGCAGCACATCGTCATCGCCAGGCTTGGCGATTTGCGGCATCACACGGGTATAGCCATCGAACTTGAGGATACGGCCCTTGGCACGCAGCTCAAAGTCACCAGCGCCCACGCTGACGGTGGTGGACAGGTATTGCGCCGGCAGCATCTGGCAGGCCAGGAATTGGCGCCAGATCAGCTCATAAAGGCGCTCAGCGTCACGTTCCATGCCACTGAGCTTGCTTGGCTCGGTATTAGCGTCGGAAGGACGAATCGCTTCGTGAGCCTCCTGCGCGCCTTCCTTGCTGCTATAGACATTCGGCTTCTCCGGCAGGTACTTCTTGCCGAACTCGCTTTCAATATAAGTACGCGCCATCGCGACGGCGTCCACCGACAGGTTGGTGGAGTCGGTACGCATATAGGTGATGTAGCCGGCCTCGTACAGACGCTGGGCCATCATCATGGTTTTTTTCACGCCGAAGCCCAGGCGGTTGCTCGCGGCCTGCTGCAGGGTAGACGTGATGAACGGGGCAGACGGCTTGCTGCTGGTCGGTTTGTCTTCGCGCTTGACGATGCTGTAGCTGGAAGCCTTGAGCTTCTCCAGCGCAGCCATGGCCTGGGCTTCGTTCAGCGGCTTGAACGCCTCGCCTTTCTCACGGGCCACTTCAAAGCGCACATTGGCGCCCTTGGCGGTGCCGAGGTCGGCGTGGACTTCCCAATACTCTTCGGGGTTGAACGCACGGATCTCGCGCTCACGCTCCACCACCAGCTTCACCGCTACCGATTGCACACGGCCGGCGGACAGGCCACGGGCGATCTTCGCCCACAGCAGTGGCGAGACCATGTAGCCCACGACGCGGTCGAGGAACCGACGGGCCTGCTGGGCGTTGACGCGGTCAATGTCCAGTTCGCCCGGCTTGGAGAAGGCTTCCTGGATGGCTTTCTTGGTGATTTCGTTGAACACCACGCGCTTGTAGCGGCTGTCGTCACCGCCGATGGCTTCCCGCAGGTGCCAGGCAATGGCTTCCCCTTCGCGGTCCAAGTCCGTCGCGAGATAGATGGTGTCAGCATCCTTGGCGAGCCGGCGCAGCTCCTCGATCACCTTCTCCTTGCCGGGAAGGATTTCGTACTTGGCCTTCCAGCCATGATCCGGGTCCACACCCATGCGCGAGACGAGCTGCTTGCGCGCTTTCTCTTTAGGTGAGAGTACCGGACCTTCGCCCGCAGCCGCCTTGCCGCGCTTGGCGGCAGGCTCCTTGCTGGCGCTAGCCGAACCGCTGGTGGGCAGGTCTCGGATATGGCCGATACTCGACTTCACCACGTACTCGTTACCCAAGTACTTGTTGATGGTCTTGGCCTTAGCCGGGGATTCCACAATGACCAGCGATTTGCCCATGGATCGGAAAATTCCTGAATTCGAGAAGTGAAAGGCAGTTGGCGCCTGTCGCGGCAACGCTATATATAGTGGCAACAAGGTGAGGTCAAGCGCAGCATTCTGCGCGGCCTTCCTTTATTGCCCAGAAAAAAGACTCGGTTCGGCCTGGACCAAAGCAAAGCGCGGGACCTGCTCGCCGTCAACTTCGACGGTCTCCAGGAACATGCTCAACGGGCGCACCCAAAAGCCGTAATCGCCATACAGTGCTTGGTAAAACACCACTTCTTCTTCGGTTTCAGAATGGCGTGCCACGTTAAAAACACGGTACTGCGGACCTTTATAATGCTGGTAGAGCCCTGGTTCGACTTTCATGCTCTGGCCCTCTCACAAAATTTGTTTAAAAAAAAATTCAAAACCGTCAAAAAACAAAAACCGGGGCACTGGGCCCCGGCTTCCGTCAACCCAACGCTTAGATGCGTTCGAAGACGGTGGAAATGCCTTGGCCGAGACCAATGCACATGGTTGCAACACCCAGGTTGCCACCATTTTGCTTCATCACATTGAGCAAAGTGCCGGAGATACGCGCACCGGAGCAACCGAATGGGTGGCCCAGGGCAATCGCACCGCCGTGCAGGTTAACCTTCTCGTTCATCTTGTCGAGCACTTTCAAATCTTTCAACACTGGCAGGGCCTGTGCGGCGAAAGCTTCGTTGAGCTCGAAGAAGTCAATATCGGAGATGGTCAGGCCCGCGCGCTTCAAGGCTTTTTGTGTGGCCGGTACTGGACCATAGCCCATGATTGCCGGGTCCACACCCGCGACTGCCATCGAACGAATCACGGCCATCGGCTGGATACCCAGGTCCTGGGCACGTTGCGCCGACATCACGATCATGCACGAAGCACCGTCGGTGATTTGCGACGAAGTACCCGCTGTCACGGTGCCGCCCTTTGGATTGAAGGCAGGTTTCAAGGCCGCCAGGCTTTCCAGGGTGGTGTCTGGACGAATGGTTTCATCGTAGTCGAACAGCTTCAGGAAACCGTTTTCGTCGTAGCCGTTCATCGGGATGATTTCATCCTTGAACTTGCCTTCCACGGTCGCCTTATGGGCGAGCTGGTGAGAACGCAGGCCGAACGCATCCTGGGCTTCACGGGTAATGCCGTGCATCTTGCCGAGCATTTCCGCAGTCAGGCCCATCATGCCCGAGGCTTTCGCCGCGTAGAGAGACATGTGCGGGTTCGGATCGACGCCGTGCATCATGCTCACATGGCCCATGTGCTCCACGCCGCCGACGACGAACACGTCACCGTTGCCGGTCATGATCGCTTGTGCAGCCGTGTGCAGCGCGCTCATGGACGAACCACACAGGCGACTGACGGTCTGGCCGGCCGCCGTGTGCGGGATCTGGGTCATCAAGGAGGCCATGCGCGCGATGTTCCAGCCCTGCTCCAGGGTCTGGTTGACGCAGCCCCAGATCACGTCTTCGACTTCGTTCGGGTCGACCTTGACGTTGCGCTCCAGCAACTTGCTGATCAGGTGCGCCGACATATCTTCGGCACGGGTGTTGCGGTGCATGCCGCCCTTGGAGCGGCCCATCGGAGTACGACCGAAGTCGACAATCACGACGTCTCTTGGATTCAAGCTCATAAATATTCTCGCTCTAGTCGTCTGGGCACTTAACCGAAGAAGCGCTGGCCGTTCTTGGCCATCTCACGCAGCTTCGCGGTCGGGTGGTACAGCGGGCCCAAATCAGCGTATTGATCAGCCAGGGCAACGAACTCGGCCACACCGATCGAGTCGATGTAACGCAGCGCACCGCCACGGAATGGAGGGAAACCAATACCGTACACCAGGCCCATATCGGCTTCGGCGGCGGTCTCGACGATGCCATCTTCCAGGCAGCGAACGGTTTCCAGGCACAGGGCGATCATCATCCAGTTGATGATGTCCTCGTCGGACACCTCACGCTGCTCGTAGATGACCGGCGCGAGCACTTCGTGCACCGACGGGTCGGCAACTTTCTTCTGCTTGCCCTTCTTGTCGGTTTCGTAGGCGTAGAAGCCCTTGCCGTTCTTCTGGCCCAGGCGCTTGGCCTCGTAGAGCGCGTCGATCGCCGAGCGGCGGTCGTCTTTCATGCGGTCCGGGAAGCCTTCAGCCATGACGTCGCGACCGTGGTGGCCAGTATCGATACCGACCACGTCCATCAGGTACGCCGGGCCCATCGGCCAGCCGAATTTTTCCATCACCTTGTCGATGCGTACGAAGTCCACACCGGCGCTGACCAGCTTGGCGAAACCGCCGAAGTACGGGAACAGTACGCGGTTGACCAGGAAGCCCGGGCAGTCATTGACCACGATTGGGTTCTTGCCCATTTTCTTGGCGTAGGCAACGGTGGTGGCAACGGCCTGCTCGCTGGACTTCTCGCCACGGATCACTTCCACCAGCGGCATCATGTGCACCGGGTTGAAGAAGTGCATGCCGACGAAGTTTTCCGGACGCTTGAGCGCCTTGGCCAGCAAGCTGATGGAAATGGTCGAGGTGTTCGAGGCCAGGATGGTGTCGTCTTTAACCTGGGCTTCCACTTCGGCCAGCACGGCCTGCTTGACCTTCGGGTTCTCGACAACCGCTTCGACCACCAGGTCGACGTGGCCGAAATCGCCGTAGGACAAAGTAGGACGAATGCCGTTAAGCACCTCAGCCATTTTCGCAGCGGTCATGCGACCTTTATCAACGCGGCCGACCAGCAGCTTGGCGGCTTCGGCCAGGCCCTGTTCGATACCGTGCTCGTTGATGTCTTTCATCAGGATCGGCGTGCCTTTGGACGCCGACTGATAAGCGATACCGCCACCCATGATACCGGCGCCGAGTACGGCAGCCTGTTTCACGTCACGGGCGATTTCGTCGTAGGCCTTGGCCTTTTTCTTCAGTTCCTGATCGTTCAGGAACAGACCGATCAGGCTTTGGGCTGCGGAGGTCTTGGCCAGTTTGACGAAGCCTGCCGCTTCCACTTCCAGGGCTTTGTCGCGACCGAAGTTCGCGGCCTTCTGGATGGTCTTGATCGCTTCAACCGGCGCCGGGTAGTTCGGGCCGGCTTGGCCTGCCACGAAACCTTTGGCGGTTTCGAACGACATCATTTGTTCGATCGCGTTGAGCTTGAGCTTTTCGAGCTTCGGCTGACGCTTGGCCTTGTAGTCAAATTCGCCGCTGATGGCGCCCTTGATCAGGTTCAGTGCCGCTTCAGCCAGTTTGTCCGGCGCCACTACAGCGTCAACGGCACCGACCTTCAGCGCGTCTTCAGCTTTGTTTTCTTTACCGGAAGCAATCCACTCGATGGCGTTGTCGGCACCGATCAGGCGCGGCAAGCGCACGGTACCGCCGAAACCTGGGTAGATGCCCAGTTTGACTTCCGGCAGGCCGATCTTGGCAGTGGCGGACATCACGCGAAAGTCGGCAGCCAGGCACATTTCCAGGCCGCCGCCCAACGCGATGCCATTGATCGCGGCAACGGTTGGCACGTTGAGGTCTTCGAAATCGCTGAAGATCTTGTTGGCTTCGAGGTTGCCAGCCACCAGCTCGGCATCGGGCAGCTTGAAGTTGTCGACGAATTCGGTGATGTCAGCGCCGACGATAAACACGTCCTTGCCGCTGGAGACGATCACGCCCTTGACCGAAGCATCTGCTTTGATGGTGTCTACAGCCTGACGCAATTCGTTCAAGGTTAGACGGTTGAACTTGTTGACGGACTCACCCTTGAGGTCGAATTTCAATTCGACGATGCCACTTTCAAGAGCCTTAACCGTGATGGCTTTACCTTCGTAAATCATCAACTGATCTCCACGATATGGAAGCTGAACAGTACACACTGGACGCTGGTCTCTGGTTTGACATTGACAGTTGCATCAATGCTCACGCCAATCAGCCAGGCACACCCGCCAGTGCGATAGTCGGGGTTCTGTATGAGCCGTCTGACAGACAAACGCTCAATTCATACGCCCGTTTGATTTGGGTACGCCACCTTCATCCAATTCCGGGCAATTGTCAATCGCTCCAAAGGCTAGGAAAAACGCGACTTTCCAGTCACTTCAGAACCCGCCCCTCAAGCCCGTGCATTGCCAATATCCAAATATTCACGAAATCAATAATGGAAAAGATGTGGGAAAAGGCTGTACAGAAAGGGATATGCGGCTAGGCTTGCCGCAACATGCAGATTTACCGGCCTGCCTGGCCACCTCCAGCCCGATGATGATGTCGGGCTTTTTATTGCCTGCTTTTTTAAGGAGTGGCGCTACGCCAATGCCTTGAGCAGCGTATCGATAGCCTTCAAGACACTCGCGTCGCCCTTCTCACCCCAATACAAGGCGATCATTTGCTTGTCGGCCTCGATTTTGTAGACGTTCGCCGGCAGCGTTGCAAAATAAGGCAACAACTTTTCATCAACGCATACTTCACGCCATTGATTGACCCACACGCCCGGCTCCATCTGCCAATAACTCCAGATCGCCGGCGTGCTGCCGCGTCGTGGCCGACAGTACTGCGCACACGGGCTCGGCGGCTCTTGCTTGAGCCAATGTGGCCACTCCTGGGGCGCCAGTTGCATGGCCAGGCCAATACGGCGCGCCTCCATGCGCAGGGCCATGCGCCCACTCTGCTGGCGCGACGGGCGCAGCCATGCCAGGGGGCTCAAAACCACCGCAAGGATTGACACCACTATCCAGACCGTCATATGTGTACTCCCGAATTTCCAGATGAGCGGATTTGATCAGAGACAACCCCATCCGCTTGAAAGCAGCCATACTGAACTTATTGCAGTCCCCTGGAGGAACGCCCCATGTCATACGAACATATTCTGGTCGCGGTAGACCTGACCGAAGAGTGCGATCCAGTGATCAAGCGCGCCCGGGCTTTCGCCGTGGCCAGCGGAGCAAAGCTTTCGCTGGTGCATATCGTCGAGCCCATGGCCATGGCCTTTGGCGGCGACGTCCCCATGGACCTTTCCCAGCTTCAGCAACAACAGTTCGACCAGGCCAAGGAGCGCCTTGATCGCTTGATCCTCAAATACCCCGAAGTCACCAAGGAAAACTCCCACCTCACCTATGGCCAACCACGCCAGGAAATCCATCACCTGGCCAAGGAACAGGGCTGCGACCTGATCGTAGTGGGTAGCCATGGCCGCCACGGCCTGGCGTTGCTGCTGGGCTCTACTGCCAATGATGTATTGCATGGCGCGCCGTGCGATGTGCTGGCGGTGAAGCTGGTTAAATCCTCATAAGCACAACAGGGATCCAATGTGGGAGGGGGCGTGCTCCCGATAGCGGTGTTTCAGTCACCCGATGTATCAACTGACAGACTGCTATCGGGAGCAAGCCCCCTCCCACATTTGAACTGCATTCCATATAAAAAACCCGGTGTTCATCCAAGTGAACACCGGGTTTTTTAATGCACCGGAATCACTCAGGCATCCAGCTCGGCCCAACGCTCAACCAGCACTTCCAGCTCCTGGTTCAATGTCTCCAGGGAAGCGATGACCTTGGCGGTTTCTGCTGCCGGACGCAGATAGAAACCCGCGTCGGCCATTTCCGCTTCTACCGCAGCGATCTGCTGTTCCTTGGCGTCGATATCACCCGGCAAAGCTTCCAGCTCACGCTGCAACTTGTAGCTGAGCTTCTTCTTGGCAGGCGCTGCTTCCGGTGCCGGCGCAGGCGCCGCAGCGACTGGCGCCACCACTGCCGAGGTCAAGTCGGCCTTGCCGGACTTGCTTTCGGTCACACCCAACAGACGTGGCGAGCCGCCCTGGCGCAGCCAGTCCTGGTAACCACCGACGTATTCACGCACCTTGCCTTCACCTTCGAAGACCAGCGTGCTGGTGACCACGTTGTCGAGGAATGCCCGGTCGTGGCTGACCATCAGTACGGTGCCGTTGAAGGTCAGCAAGACCTCTTCCAGCAGTTCGAGGGTTTCCACGTCGAGGTCGTTGGTCGGTTCGTCGAGCACCAGCAGGTTCGCCGGTTTGCTGAACAGCTTGGCCAACAGCAGGCGCGCACGCTCGCCACCGGACAAGGCTTTCACCGGTGTACGTGCACGTTGTGGGCTGAACAGGAAGTCGCCCAGGTAGCTGAGTACGTGGCGGCTCTGGCCGTCGATGTCGATAAAGTCGCGGCCTTCGGCGACGTTGTCGATCACGGTTTTTTCCAGGTCCAACTGGTGGCGCAGTTGGTCGAAGTAAGCCACGTCGATGCGCGTGCCCTCTTCCACGGTGCCGCTGGTCGGTTGCAGGCCGCTGAGCATCAGCTTGAGCAAGGTGGTCTTGCCGGTGCCGTTGGCGCCCAGCAGGCCGATACGGTCGCCGCGCTGCAGGACCATGGAGAAGTCCTTGATCAGGAACGGGCCATCCGGGTGATGGAAGCTGACGTTCTCCAGCACCATGACCTGCTTGCCCGACTTGTCGGCCGTATCGAGCTGGATATTGGCCTTGCCGGTGCGCTCGCGACGCTCACTGCGCTCAACGCGCAGGGCTTTCAACGCACGCACGCGGCCTTCGTTACGGGTGCGGCGAGCCTTGATGCCCTGGCGGATCCAGACTTCTTCCTGGGCCAGTTTTTTGTCGAACAGCGCGTTGGCGGTTTCTTCGGCCGCCAGCGCCGCTTCCTTGTGCACCAGGAAGCTGGCGTAGTCGCCGTTCCAGTCAATCAGGCCGCCACGGTCCAGTTCGAGGATGCGCGTGGCCAGGTTCTGCAGGAAGGAACGGTCGTGCGTGATAAACAGCACAGCGCCCTGGAAATCCTTGAGGGCTTCTTCAAGCCAGGCAATCGCGCCGATGTCCAAGTGGTTGGTTGGCTCATCGAGCAGCAGCAGGTCCGGCTCGGATACCAGGGCCTGGGCCAACAGCACACGACGACGCCAGCCACCGGACAATTCGGCGAGGGTCTTGTCGGCCGGCAGTTGCAGGCGGCTCAGGGTGCTGTCCACCAATTGCTGCAAGCGCCAGCCGTCACGGGCTTCGAGGTCTTGCTGGACGTGCATCAGCTTGTCCAGGTCTTCTTCGGTTACACAGTTCTGCGCCAGGTGATGGTATTCGGCGAGCAAGGCGCCCACGCCATCCAGGCCCTCGGCGACCACGTCGAACACGGTCCGCCCGTCGGCCACCGGCAGTTCTTGCGGCAATTCGCCAATCTTTAGGCCCGGCGCGCGCCAGACAGAACCGTCATCGGGCTTCTGATCGCCTTTTACCAGCTTCATCATGCTGGACTTGCCGGTGCCGTTGCGGCCGATGATGCACACCCGCTCACCACGGGCGATCTGCCAGGACACCTTGTCCAACAACGGCATAGCGCCGAAAGCAAGGGACACATCGCTGAATTTGAGCAGGGTCATACGCTTCTCCAAAAACTGGGCGCGCATTCTACCTGACTTGAGGGTGGGATGCGGCCGGCATTTTCGCTATCGATACGTTCTGTAGGACATTTCCGATCAACTTGAACCAACCGGCCGGCAAAGCTTTCACGGGGCGCTGGCAAAAGGCTAAGCTAGGGGCAATCAGTGTCGGCGGTGCCGGTGCTAGTCGTGATTTCTCTGCACGGACGTCTCATGCGCAGTCGCCTTTTCAACTTTTTATCTTGTCTGCTTCTTTCCGCCACCGCCGCTCAATCCGCCCAGGCCGTGGACCTCACCACCCAACGTCAATATTACGATGAAGCCAAGCGCGCCTTGGCTAAAGGCGACAGCGGCCCGTACATGCAATACAGCCAGGCCCTGGCCGACTATCCGCTCACGCCGTACCTGGCCTATGACGAGCTGACCGCGCGCCTGAAAACCGCGAGTAACGAGGAAATCGAACAATTCCTCGCCAAAAACGGCGACCTGCCCCAGGCCAACTGGATGAAACTGCGCTGGTTGCGCTGGCTGGCCGACCGTGGCGATTGGCAAACCTTTGAAAAGTACTACGACCCCAAGCTCAACTTCGTCGAACTGGACTGCCTGCACGGCCAGTACCAGCTCACCCACAACCTGAAGGCTGAAGGCTACAAAACCACCGAAAAGCTGTGGATGACCGGCAAATCCCAACCCGCTGCCTGTGATGCCACCTTCGGCCAGTGGGCGGCTGATGGCCAACTGACTGAGCGGAAGATCTGGGACCGCGCCAAGCTCGCCGCGGAGGCGCGTAACTACGCGCTGGCCAACAGCCTGGTGAAAACCCTGCCAACCCTCGGCGCCCAAGGCCGGCTGATGGTCGATGTGGCCCAGAAGCCGGACATGCTCGGCGACCCATCCCGCTTCCTGCCCGCGAACGAGGCGATGTCCGACGCCGTGGGCCTGGGCTTGCGTCGCCTGGCACGCCAGGACCCGGATAAAGCCATGGCGCTGCTTGATGGCTACGCCAGCAGCATGCACTTCTCCCGTGACGAAAAAGTGTCGATCGCCCGGGAAATAGGCCTGACCCTGGCGCGTCGCTACGACCCTCGCGCACTGGACGTGATGACCCAATACGACCCCGAACTGCGTGACAACACCGTCTCCGAGTGGCGCCTGCGCCTGCTGTTGCGCCTGGCTCGCTGGGAAGACGCCTACCAGTTGACCCGCAAGCTCCCACAAGACCTGGCCACCACCAACCGCTGGCGGTACTGGCAGGCACGCAGCCTGGAATTGGCCGAGCCGAAAAACCCCCAGGCCCTGGTGCTGTACAAAAACGTGGCCAAGGAACGGGACTTTTATGGATTCCTCGCGGCTGACCGGTCCAAGTCACCGTATCAGTTGACCAACAAACCGCTGGTGATGAACCAGGCCCTGCTCAACAAGGTGCGCAACACCCCCGGTGTACGCCGCGCCCTGGAGTTCTACGCCCGTGGCCAGGTGGTGGATGGCCGCCGCGAGTGGTACCACGTCAGCCGTCACTTCAACCGCGACGAAATGGTCGCCCAGGCCAAACTGGCCTACGACATGAAGTGGTACTTCCCGGCGATCCGGACCATCAGCCAGGCGCAGTATTGGGATGACCTGGATATTCGCTTCCCGATGGCCCACCGCGACACCCTGGTACGTGAAGCCAAGGTGCGTGGCCTGCATTCAAGCTGGGTGTTCGCCATCACTCGCCAGGAAAGCGCGTTCATGGACGATGCCCGCTCCGGTGTAGGCGCCAGCGGCCTGATGCAACTGATGCCCGGAACCGCCAAGGAAACCGCGCGCAAATTCAGCATCCCCCTGGCCTCCCCGGCCCAGGTGCTGGACCCGGACAAAAACATCCAGCTCGGCGCCGCTTACCTGAGCCAGGTACACAGCCAGTTCAACGGCAACCGCGTCCTCGCCTCCGCAGCCTACAACGCCGGCCCCGGCCGCGTGCGCCAATGGTTGCGTGGTGCTGACCACCTGAGCTTCGACGTATGGGTCGAAAGCATCCCATTCGATGAAACCCGTCAGTATGTTCAGAACGTGCTGTCTTATTCAGTGATCTACGGGCAGAAGCTCAACTCACCGCAGCCGCTGGTGGATTGGCATGAACGCTATTTCGATGATCAGTAAGACGCTGATGTCGTTCCGCTAAGACTCGATTGGCAGAACGAACCCAATTCAAATGTGGGAGGGGGCTTGCCCCCGATTGCAGGGTGTCAGTCAGCACTTCTGTTGCTGACCCGCCGCTATCGGGGCAAGCCCCTACCACATTGAATATTCGGCGGGTCCAGAACGGTGGATGCGTCCCAGGGATAGCGCTATTCACCATCACTGAACTGCAGCGCCGCCAACCGCGCATACAGCGGGTTACTCGCAATCAACTGCTGGTGTGTGCCGACTGCCACCAGCTTGCCTTGGTCCATGACCGCAATTCGATCCGCATGCTTGACCGTCGCCAGTCGGTGCGCGATCACCAGCGTGGTGCGGCCCTGCATCAGTTGCGGCAAGGCTTGCTGGATCAAGTGTTCACTCTGGGCGTCAAGGGCGCTGGTCGCTTCGTCCAGTAACAAGATCGGCGCGTCCACCAGCAGCGCACGGGCGATGGCCAGGCGCTGCCGCTGACCACCGGAGAGGCCCATACCACCGTCGCCGAGGTGGGTCTGGTAGCCATCGGGCATTTGCAGGATGAAGTCGTGGGCATGGGCAATGCGCGCGGCCGCTTCGACCTGGGCCGTGGTGGCGGACGGGTTACCGTAACGAATGTTGTCCTCGACGCTGCCGAAGAACAACGCCGGGCTTTGGGACACCAAGGCAAACTGGCGGCGCAGGTCCAGGGGGTCGAGTTCGGTCAATGGGTGGCCTTCAAGCAGGATACGGCCGTGCTGGGGGTCGTAGAAACGCAGCAGCAAATCAAAAAGGGTCGATTTGCCTGCGCCAGACGGACCTACCAATGCGAGGGTTTCGCCAGGATTGATGGTCAGGCTCAAGCCATCGATGGCGTTGCTGTCCGGCCTCGAGGGGTAGGAAAAACGCAGGTCTTGCAGCGCCAGCCGGCCACTGACTCGCTCCGGCAACGATACCGTGCCATTGGCAGGCGCCTGGATTTCGTTGGTCGACTGCAACAGTTCGCCAATTCGCTCAGCCGCACCCGCGGCGCGCTGCAACTCGCCGAGCACTTCGCTCAAGGTGCCGACGGCACTGCCGACGATCAGGCTGTAGAACACAAAGGCCGCCAGTTCACCACCGGAAATCCGCCCGCTGATGACATCCATGCCGCCGACCCACAGCATCACGCCCACGGCGCCCAGTACCAGCATGATCACCAGGGTAATCAACCAGGCGCGCTGCACGATGCGTTTACGTGCCGTGGCAAAGGCGTCCTCTACGGTGACCGCGAAACGCTGCTCGTCCTGCACCTGGTGGTTATAGGCCTGCACCGTCTTGATCTGGCCGAGCGTCTCGGACACGTAACTGCCCACGTCGGCAATGCGGTCCTGGCTCAGCCGCGACAGGCTGCGCACACGCCGGCCGAAAATCAGGATCGGCGCCAGCACCAACGGCAGGGCCACCACCACGATGCTGGTGAGCTTGGGGTTGGTGATGAACAGCAGCACGATACCGCCGATGACCATCAAGGCATTACGCAGAAACAACGAGAGCGATGAACCGATCACCGACTGTAGCAAGGTGGTGTCGGTGGTCAGCCGCGATTGGATTTCCGAGCTGCGGTTGTTCTCGTAGAAACCCGGGTGCAAGTAGATCAAGTGGTTGAACACCTGCCGACGAATATCCGCCACCACCCGCTCGCCAATCCATGACACCAGGTAGAACCGCGTAAAGGTGCCCACGGCCAAGGCCAGCACCAACACCATGAACAGGCCGATGGACTGGTTGAGCAAGTGCGGCGACTGCGTCATGAAACCTTGGTCCACCAACAGACGAATGCCCTGCCCCATGGACAGGGTGATACCCGCCGTGACGATCAGCGCCAGCAAGGCGCCGAGCGCCTGCCAGCGATACGGCGCAACAAAGCGGCTGGCCAGGCGAATCGCACGGCGTTGACGGAGTGAGAACATGGGGGGCATCACCTGCGCAGGAGAGATAAGTATCTACACAGCAACATTGGGGGAACTTGAGTAAATAACAATGAGTCAGGTTAATTATGCCCGCCGATGCCGGATCCTAGAGGCTATTGGTCTAAGACCCATCTGGAAATATGTATCGGTTTCTGGTGGACTGGGTATTCGAACCGATGACTGTGTAAGGAGTTGTAATAGCTCGGTCACGCGGGGGAATTAAACTAGGTACACAACCTGATGAGGAGACAGGCCATGACCTTGCACACCAGCAGCACTGACAAAGTAGAAGTCATCCGCAAAGAGCGCCAAGCTCATTTGGGTTGCTCGATCATCGACGCCCAGGGGCGCGAAGTGCCGATTACTGAAGACATGATCCAGCAAGCTTGCCGCGAGCTGGAACAGCGACTGGTCAAACCTGCCCAGCAAGGCTGAAGCGCCCACGCTCTTTCTGACCCGGCCCAAGTGGCCGGGTTTTTTATCGGGGTTCATACCCTAATGCCACGCTGGAACGAGCAACCGGTAACCTGTGGCCAGCGGGCTTGTTGTGGCCAGCGGGCTTGTCCCGCGTTGGGGCGCGTAGCGCCCCCAAAGAAGGGCGAATGCGGTGTACCAGAGGGTAGTGTTCCTTCTTAACGGACTGGCATTGGGGTTTATACCCGTTCGGCGCCCAAGGCCGAGACGATAGTGGACAACACCGCCGACTCGCCATTGATGCGCACCTTCAGGCCATCAATCTCGCGACGCTGCGGGTAGTGCTTGCGCAGCAGGTCGAACGCCTTACGCTGCTCTTGCACTGTTCCCACCAGGCTGCGACGGAAATCCGCATCATCCCGTCGCGGGTCGTACACACTGCGACACAAGGTTGCCAGTGCCCAGGCCCGGTCGGTTGACGCATTCAGGTGCACCTCGGCCAGCCAGGGCGGTGGCAGCAAATCAGCTAATTGAATGCTCGGTTCCTGCCCCAGGTGCGCACAGAACGCCTGGTAGATCTGCGCCGTGCCGCGCTGCTTGCCATCGAGGCTGTAGCCGGCGATATGCGGCGTGGCCAGCACGCACAGGTCGGCCAGGTCCACATCCACCTCAGGCTCGCCTTCCCACACGTCCAGTACCGCCTGCAGGTCTTCACGCGCCAGCAACACCTCACGCAGGGCGGCGTTGTCCACCACCGGGCCGCGGCTGGCGTTGATCAGCCACGTGCCGGGCTTAAGCTGTTCCAACCGCTGGCGATCCAATAAATGCCAGGTGGCGCCATTGCCGGACTTGGTCAGCGGCGTGTGCAAGCTGATCACATCGCACTGCTCGATGATCTGCTGCAGGCTGACGTAGTCGCCGTCTGCGGCGACCTGGCGCGGCGGGTCGCACACCAGCACGTTCCAACCCAGGCCCTTGAGCACTTTGACCAGCCGCCCGCCGACTTCACCGGCGCCGACGACGCCGTAGGTACGCTGATTGAGGTCGGCGCCTTCGATCTCGGCCAGGGTCTGCAAGCTGCCCAGCACGTAGTCCACCACGCCCCGCGCATTGCACCCGGGAGCGCTGGACCAGCTGATACCAGCCTGCTTGAAGTACTCCAGGTCCAAGTGATCGGTGCCGATCGTGCAGGTGCCGACAAATCGCACCTTCGTACCGTCGAGCAAAGCCCGGTTGACGTTGGTCACCGAGCGCACCAGCAGCACGTCGGCCTGCTCGACCGTGGCGCGGTCGATAGAACGGCCGGGCACGCGGCGAATTTCGCCAAACCCTTCGAAGAAGGCATCGAGCAGCGGGATATTTTCGTCGGCAACAATCAGCATGGCAGGCTCCTTTCGCGGACCCGCAGTGTACAGGCATCCCAGCCGCCGCTTACAAATCCCTAACACAGGTTTTTTCCTGACCATTGCGTCAAAGCGTAGAATCCGCCGTCCTTGCGACTGCCTTTTGACTGGACACCTGTACGTGAACACTGCTACCGCCCCTCTCACCCGCCCCGCCCGCATCAGCCGGGAAGTGCGCGGCCTGCTGACGCTGGCCCTGCCGATCATGATCGGCCAACTGGCGACCACCGCGATGAGCTTTGTCGACGCGGTGATGGCCGGGCGCGTCAGCCCTAAGGACCTGGCAGCGGTTGGCCTGGGTAACTCAATCTGGATCCCGGTGTACCTGCTGATGACGGGCACCCTGCTGGCCACCACGCCGAAAGTGGCCCAGCGCTACGGCGCGGGCAATTACAGCGAGATCGGGCCGCTGGTGCGCCAATCGTTGTGGCTGGCCATCGTGGTCGGGATCACCGCGTCACTGCTACTGCTCAGCGCCGAACCCATCCTGCATGCCATGAAGGTTGAGCCCGACCTGATCAAACCGTCCATGGGTTACCTGCATGGCATCGCCGCAGGCATGCCGGCCATTGCCCTGTATTACGTGCTGCGCTGTTTCAGTGACGGCCTGGGCCGCACCCGGCCGAGCATGGTGTTGGGCCTGTGCGGGTTGGCATTGAATATTCCGCTGAACTACATCTTCATCTACGGCCACCTGGGCGTACCCGCCATGGGGGGCGTGGGCTGCGGCTGGGCCACGGGCATTGCGATGTGGGTGATGATGCTCGGCCTGGCCGGCTGGACCCGTTGGGGCCCGGCGTACCAGAGCAGCGAACTGTTCAAGCGTTTCGACTGGCCGCAATGGTCGGTGATCAAGCGCATATTGGGCATTGGCCTGCCCATCGGTGTCGCGATCTTTGCCGAGTCGAGCATCTTCGCGGTGATCGCGCTGTTGATCGGCAGCCTGGGTGCCACCGTGGTCTCCGGCCACCAGATCGCCCTGAACGTCAGTTCCCTGGTGTTTATGATCCCCTATTCCTTGAGCATGGCCGTCACCGTGCGTGTCGGCCAGGCCCTGGGCCGTGGCGAACCGCGCGAGGCACGCTTCGCCGCCGGGGTCGGCATGGGCACCGCACTGGCTTATGCCTGCCTGTCCTGCAGCCTGATGCTGATGTTTCGCGAGCAGATTGCGACGATCTACACCCCGGACCCCGTGGTGATCCACCTGGCGTCGATGCTGATCGTGTTCTCGGCGCTGTTCCAATTCTCCGACTCGATCCAGGTCACCGCCGCTGGCGCACTGCGCGGCTATCAGGACACCCGCGTGACCATGGTGCTGACCTTGTTTGCCTATTGGGGCGTGGGGCTACCAGTGGGCTATGCCTTGGGGCTGACCGATTGGTTCGGCGCACCCAGCGGCCCAAGCGGTTTGTGGCAAGGGCTGATCGTGGGCTTGAGTTGTGCGGCGGGCATGTTGCTGGTGCGCCTGGCGCGCAGTGCACGCCGGCGCATTCGCCTGGAGAAGGCGCGCGGTTAATCGAGCTTTTTGCGAATCCAGTACAGGTACGTGCCCGCCTGCTCCTGCTGGCCCACCAGTTCGTGGTCCAGGAACACGCAGAACTTGGGGATATCGCGACGGGTCGACGGATCGGTCGCGATCACCTTGAGCAAGCCGCCAGGCGCCAGGTCGCGGATGTGCTGGTGCAGCATCATCACAGGCTCCGGGCAGTTGAGGCCGGTAGCGTCGAGGGTGCCGTCGACGGCGGTGTCGAAAATGTCGCTCATTGATTACTCCTCAAACGGGCGCTCAGTTTAACGGGCCTTGGTTTTCTTCACATCTACCAGTCGACGCAGGTGGCAGGTCACTTCCTCACGGTCGTGGTACAGCTGTTTGCAGCCGACCTCCACCCGAATGCCGCGAGCCTTGAAACCTTCTTCGATACGCTCCAGCAAGCGCTTCACTTCGGCGTAGCGTTGCTTCATCGGCAGCTTCAAGTTCACCACTGCTTCGCGACAATGCCCCTCGCCGATCCAGGTTTCCAGCAATGCGGCGTTGCGTGCGGGCTTTTCGACGATGTCACACACCATCCAGTCCACCGGTTGCTTGGGCACGAAGGTGAAACCGTCGGCCATCAAGTGCTGCACCAAGCCGGTGTCCATCAGGCTTTCGGCCATGGGGCCGTTGTCGATGGCCGTCACCAGCATGCCACGGTTGACCAGCTGCCAGGTCCAGCCGCCAGGGGCCGCACCGAGGTCGACACCGGTCATATCGCCATGCAGGCGCTCATCCCACTGATCGCGAGGGATAAAGTGGTGCCAGGCTTCTTCCAGCTTCAGCGTCGAACGGCTGGGCGCCTCACGCGGGAACTTGAGGCGCGGAATGCCCATCGGCCACATCGCCGAGTTGTTCGACTCGGCCAGGCCCATGAACACTTCGCGGCCGCTCTTGAAAGTCAGCAGCAGGCGTGGCTTGCTGGGGTCGTCCACCAGCTTGCCGGCATTCAGCAAGGCTTTGCGCAGGTGTACTTCGAACTTCTTGCAGAAGTTCGACAGTTCCTTGCCATCGTTGGTGTCGACCATTTCCAGCCACAGGCTGCCGCACACCGGAAATTCGCGCAGGTGGGCGAGGATCACGCTGATACGATCGGTTTCCGGCAGGTCGATAAACACCCCGCGCGCCCACTGCCTTGGGAAGATCAGCTCGGCAAAGCGCTGGCCGTGCATCAGGCGCTGGGCGCCATCTTCTTCGGTGCAGACAAATTCGGCGCAGGCGCTGCCGGTCTTGGCCTTGGCGTAGCCGGAAACGTTCAGGCGCGCGGCGTGTTCCGCGATCTCGGAACAGACTTCACCTTCAAAACCCGGGCGGCAGTGCATAAAAAGGGTGTTCATCAACTCTCCTGGTGACTCAACCGGCATTGCGCTATCGCAATACCTGTCATGAAAACGCGCGCATGATAGCCGAGTTCGGAACCTTGGACTTAACGATAGAGTCCAGTTATTAGCCTGCTAATGAAAACAGGGCTAACTTAAAAGCTCTGTTCGTCCCGTCAGGTCCGTAGCCGTGCGGACCATAAGGAGTCATGTAATGTCATCCCTTGATAGCCTGAGCACCCTTAAAACCCTGCAAGTCGACGACAAGACCTACCACTACTTCAGCTTGCCCGAAGCCGCCAAGAGCCTGGGCGACCTGGACAAGCTGCCGATGTCCCTCAAGGTGCTGCTGGAAAACCTGCTGCGCTGGGAAGACGCCAAGACCGTTACCGGCACCGACCTCAAGGCCATCGCGGCCTGGCTCAAAGAACGCCAGTCCGACCGCGAGATCCAGTACCGCCCGGCCCGCGTGCTGATGCAAGACTTTACCGGAGTGCCCGCCGTGGTCGACCTGGCCGCCATGCGCGCCGCCGTGGCCAAGGCCGGGGGCGACCCGCAGCGAATCAACCCACTGTCACCGGTGGACCTGGTGATCGACCACTCGGTGATGGTCGACAAGTTCGGCACCACCCGCGCCTTTGAGCAAAACGTCGATATCGAAATGCAGCGCAACGGCGAACGCTACGCCTTCCTGCGCTGGGGCCAGAGCGCCTTCGACAACTTCAGCGTGGTGCCGCCGGGCACCGGCATCTGTCACCAGGTCAACCTCGAATACCTCGGCCGCACCGTGTGGACCAAAGAGGAAGACGGCCGCACCTATGCCTTCCCCGACACCTTGGTGGGTACCGACTCTCACACCACCATGATCAACGGTCTTGGCGTTCTCGGTTGGGGCGTGGGCGGGATCGAAGCGGAAGCGGCGATGCTCGGCCAGCCGGTGTCGATGCTGATTCCGGAAGTGATCGGCTTCAAACTCACCGGCAAGCTCAAAGAAGGCATCACCGCCACCGACCTGGTGCTGACCGTCACCCAGATGCTGCGTAAAAAAGGCGTGGTGGGTAAATTTGTCGAGTTCTATGGCGACGGCTTGGCTGACCTGCCGCTGGCCGACCGCGCCACCATCGCTAACATGGCCCCGGAATACGGTGCGACCTGTGGCTTCTTCCCGGTGGATGAGGTGACCCTCGACTACCTGCGCCTGTCGGGCCGCCCCGCCGCCACCGTGAAGCTGGTCGAGGCGTACACCAAGGCCCAGGGCCTGTGGCGCAACGCCGGCCAGGAGCCCGTGTTCACCGATACCCTCGCACTGGACATGGGCAGCGTCGAGGCCAGCCTGGCCGGGCCGAAACGCCCGCAGGACCGTGTGTCGCTGCCCAATGTAGGCCAGGCGTTCAGCGACTTCCTCGACCTGCAATTCAAACCCACCAGCAAGGAAGAAGGTCGCCTGGAAAGCGAAGGCGGCGGCGGTGTTGCCGTGGGCAATGCCGACCTGGTGGGCGAGACCGACTACGAATACGACGGGCACACCTATCGCCTGAAAAACGGCGCGGTGGTGATTGCCGCGATCACCTCCTGCACCAACACCTCCAACCCCAGCGTGATGATGGCCGCCGGCCTGGTGGCGAAAAAGGCCGTGGAAAAGGGCCTCACCCGCAAGCCCTGGGTAAAAACCTCCCTGGCGCCGGGCTCCAAAGTGGTCACCGACTACTACAAGGCAGCCGGCCTCACCCCATACCTCGACAAACTCGGCTTCGATTTGGTCGGCTATGGTTGCACCACGTGCATCGGCAACTCCGGCCCACTGCCCGAGCCGATCGAGAAAGCCATCCAGAAAGCCGATCTCGCCGTGGCCTCGGTGCTGTCCGGCAACCGCAACTTTGAAGGCCGCGTGCATCCCCTGGTGAAAACCAACTGGCTGGCTTCGCCGCCTCTGGTGGTCGCCTATGCCTTGGCCGGCACTGTGCGTATCGACATCAGCAGTGAGCCATTGGGCGAAGGCAAGGACGGCAAGCCGGTGTACCTCAAAGACATCTGGCCGAGCAGCAAGGAAATCGCCGACGCCGTGGCCCAAGTCAGCACCGGCATGTTCCACAAGGAATACGCCGAAGTGTTTGCCGGTGACGAACAGTGGCAAGCCATTGAGGTGCCGCAGGCGGCGACCTACGTATGGCAGAAGGACTCCACCTACATCCAGCACCCACCGTTCTTCGATGACATTGCCGGGCCGCTGCCGGTCATCAAGGACGTCAAGGGCGCTAACGTGCTGGCCCTGCTGGGCGATTCGGTGACCACCGACCACATCTCCCCTGCCGGCAATATCAAGACCGACAGCCCGGCCGGTCGCTACCTGCGTGAACAGGGCGTGGAGCCACGTGATTTCAACTCCTACGGTTCACGCCGGGGCAACCATGAAGTGATGATGCGCGGCACCTTTGCCAATATCCGTATCCGCAACGAGATGCTCGGCGGCGAAGAAGGCGGCAACACGCTGTACATCCCCACCGGCGAGAAGATGCCGATTTATGATGCGGCCATGAAGTACCAGGCGTCGGGCACGCCGCTGGTGGTGATCGCAGGGCAAGAGTACGGCACCGGCTCAAGCCGCGACTGGGCGGCCAAGGGCACCAACCTGCTGGGCGTCAAAGCGGTAATCGCCGAGAGCTTCGAGCGCATTCACCGCTCCAACCTGGTGGGCATGGGTGTGCTGCCGTTGCAGTTCAAGCTGGATCAGAACCGCAAGTCGCTGCACCTGACCGGCAAGGAGAAGGTCGACATCCTCGGGCTGACGAATGCCGAGATCGAGCCGCGGATGAACCTGACACTGGTGATTACTCGCGAAGATGGCAGCAGCGAACAGGTTGAGGTGCTGTGCCGGATCGATACTTTGAATGAGGTGGAATACTTCAAGGCGGGGGGGATTTTGCACTACGTATTGCGCCAACTGATCGCCAGCTAAAGATCGCTGGAGATCAAAAAATGTGTGAGGGGGCCTGCCCCCGATGGCGGTGTGTCAGGTTACATATCTATACCTGCCCCACTGCTATCGGGGCCTAGGTATCTACACAACTTCCGATATGGCGCTGTACCTGTGGGAGGGGGCTTGCTCCCGATGGCGACCTCAGGGCCGACCAGGATGCCGGGGGCAAGCCCCCTCCCACATTTGGATTGCATTTCAAGCTGGAAACACCGAAATCAGCCGAACAGCCACTTCCACAGCAGTACCAAGACGACTACCGCCAGCACCGGCCGCGCGATGCGGTAGGCCTTGGGATGCTTGCGCTTCCACTGCTTGACCACACCGCTGAACTTGTCGCTGAAGGTCTTGCTCCAGGCATATGCCTGGTTGATCCCGCCGACGCGTTCGTCATCCAGGTTCTGTGGCGCGGTGGCGCGGCCCAGTTGCTTGCTGACCCAACGGTTGATCCGCGTCATGACCCGGTTGCTCAACGGGCGCTCGATGTCGCAGAACAGGATCACGCGGGTTTTTTCCGTCTCGTTCTTCACCCAGTGCACATAGGTTTCGTCGAACATCACGTCCTCACCGTCGCGCCAGGCGTAGACCTGGCCGTCGACGAAGATGCGGCAGTCGTCGGAGTTCGGCGTGGACAACCCCAAGTGATAACGCAGGGAGCCGGCGAACGGATCACGGTGCGGGTTAAGGTGGCTACCGCCCGGCAACAGCGCGAACATCGCGCCCTTGACGTTGGGGATGCTGCTGACCAGAGCCACGGTTTTCGGGCACAGCGCTTCGGCCGATGGCAGGGGCTTGTCGTACCACTTGAGGTAGAAACGCTTCCAGCCCTTCTTGAAGAACGAACCGAAGCCGGCGTCGTTGTTCTTCTCGGCGGCGCGGATGTAGCCCTCGTCGAACAGGTGCATGGCCTCTTCGCGGATCACTTCCCAGTTGTCCTTGAGCACGTCCAGCTCCGGGAATTTGCTGCGGTCCAGGTAAGGCTTGGACGGCACCGCGGAGAACAGGTACATCAAGGCGTTATACGGGGCGAACAGCGCCGAATGGTTGACGAACTGGCGCAACATCGGCAAACGGGCCTTGCCACGCAGGTGCACATACAGCGTGCTGCCGATAAACAGCAGCAACACCGACAGTTTGGCGGCCAAAGAAAAGGTCATGCAGCAACTCCTGGAAATAAGCGCCTGGCCAGCAACCTCCCGTCAACGGGAAACCAGACGTAGCAGCCGGCCATGATAAACATTTGGGCCATTATGCAGAAGGCCCCGTTTATCAGCGCTGATTCAAATCAAGCCTGGGTTTCTTGCTCGGTAAACAAATCACTGAACAACATGCTCGACAGGTAGCGCTCGCCGGAGTCCGGCAAGATCACCACGATAGTCTTGCCCTGCATCTCCGGCTTCTCGGCCAGACGTACGGCCACGGCCATGGCGGCGCCGCAGGAAATGCCGCACAAAATCCCTTCTTCCTGCATTAAACGCAGGGCCATGGCCTTGGATTCCTCATCGGTCACCAACTCCACGCGATCAACCATCGACAGGTCGAGGTTCTTCGGCACAAAACCGGCACCGATGCCCTGGATCTTGTGCGGACTGGGCTTGATCTCTTCACCGGCCAGCGCCTGGGTAATCACCGGCGAGACACTCGGTTCGACGGCCACCGACAGAATCGGCTTGCCGGCAATGTTCTTGATATAGCGCGACACGCCGGTGATGGTGCCGCCGGTGCCCACGCCCGCGACCAGCACGTCAACGGCGCCATCGGTGTCGTTCCAGATTTCCGGGCCGGTGGTTTTCTCATGGATAGCAGGGTTGGCGGGGTTTTCAAACTGGGCCGGCATAAAGTAGGTGGCCGGGTCGCTGGCGACGATCTCGCCGGCTTTTTCGATGGCGCCCTTCATGCCTTTGGCCGGCTCGGTCAGCACCAGTTCGGCCCCCAGGGCCTTGAGCACTTTGCGCCGTTCGATGCTCATGGACGACGGCATGGTCAGCAGCAGCTTGTAGCCACGGGCAGCAGCGACAAAGGCCAGGCCGATACCGGTATTGCCGGATGTTGGCTCGACAATTGTCATGCCGGGCTTGAGCTTGCCGGTGCTTTCGGCGTCCCAGATCATGTTCGCGCCAATGCGGCACTTCACCGAATAGCCCGGGTTACGCCCTTCGATCTTGGCCAGAATCGTCACGCCACGCGGTGCGATGCGGTTGATCTGAACCAGAGGCGTGTTGCCGATGGAGTGCGCGTTGTCTGCAAAGATGCGGCTCATGACGGGTCCCTAAGACAATTTCTAGAAGGCCCCAAGGGTATGCCTCAGGCCGGGAGGCGTCCAGTCAGAGGAACGTTGCGCCCACCGGTGCGGTCCATCGCCTATACCGTCAGAGAGAATGGACCATGAAACGTCGCTACAGTGGGCTGCTATGGATCGTCGCCATACTGGTGGCCGTGCTGATCGCCCTGGACCTTGCCCTGCCCTATCTGGTGCGCAACTACCTGAACGACAAGCTGGCCGACATGGGCGATTACCGTGGGCAAGTCACTGACGTTGACGTGGCCCTGTGGCGCGGTGCCTATAAAATCAACGGCCTGCAGATCGTCAAGGTCGACGGCAAGGTGCCTGTACCGTTCGTCAAAGCACCGTTGATCGACCTCGCGGTGAGTTGGCATTCACTGTGGTACGACCACGCGGTGGTGGCCCGGGTGCAGTTCTCCAAACCTGAGCTGAACTTCGTCGACGGTGGCAGCCAACAAGCCTCGCAGACCGGTAAGGGCACTGACTGGCGCGAACAGTTGGGCAAACTGTTGCCGATCACCTTGAACGAGGTACGCATCCAGGACGGCAAGATCGCCTTTCACAACTTCACCTCCAAACCTGCGGTGAACCTCTACGCCACAGAGGTCAACGCCAGCTTCTACAACCTGACCAACGTGGTCGACAAAGGCAAGCGTGACGCCAGTTTCGAAGGCAAGGCGCTGTTGCTGGGCCAGGCGCCGCTGGAAGCCACCGCCACGTTCGACCCGCTGAGCAACTTTGAAGACTTCGAATTCCGCTTTCGCGCCAAGGACATCCAGCTCAAGCGCCTGAATGACTTCGCCTCGGCCTATGGCAAATTCGACTTCAAGGCCGGCACCGGCGCCGTGGTGATCGAAGCCCAGGCAGAAAAAGGCCAGTTGAGCGGCTACATCAAGCCGCTGCTGCGTGACGTCGAGGTGTTTGACTGGAAACAGGATGTGGAAAACAAAGACAAGAATATTTTCCGCTCGATCTGGGAAGCCGTGGTCGGCACCAGCGAAACCGTGCTGAAAAACCAGAACAAAAACCAGTTTGCCACCCGCGTAGAACTCAGCGGCAGCGTGCACCAGCAAAATATCAGCGCGTTCTCGGCGTTTTTGGCGATCTTGCGCAATGGCTTCATCCAAGCCTTCAACGCTCGTTATGAACAGCCCAAGCCTAGCGCGGACTAAAAATGTGGGAGGGGGCTTGCTCCCACACGTACTGCACTGGTCAACGGAAAGTGACTGGTCATTCAGAGACTGAATAACCCGTCTGCGTTCACAGTCGCCGGGGCTGCGCGGTATAGTCCTGGCATTGATGAATTCGAGGAATGACCGATGAAGTTCGAAGGCACCCAGGCCTACGTGGCTACCGATGACCTGAAACTGGCCGTCAACGCTGCCATTACCCTGGAGCGTCCGTTGCTGGTCAAGGGCGAACCGGGTACCGGCAAGACCATGCTCGCCGAGCAACTGGCCGAGTCCTTCGGCGCCAGGCTGATCACCTGGCACATCAAGTCCACCACCAAGGCCCACCAGGGCCTCTACGAGTACGACGCGGTCAGCCGCCTGCGCGACTCGCAGCTGGGCGTGGACAAGGTGCACGATGTGCGCAACTACCTGAAAAAGGGCAAGCTCTGGGAAGCGTTCGAGTCCGAAGAGCGGGTGATTCTGCTGATCGATGAAATCGACAAGGCCGACATCGAGTTCCCCAACGACCTGCTGCAAGAACTCGACAAGATGGAGTTCTACGTCTACGAAATCGACGAGACCATCAAGGCCAAGAAACGCCCGATCATCATCATTACCTCCAACAACGAAAAAGAGCTGCCGGACGCGTTCCTGCGCCGCTGCTTCTTCCACTACATCGCCTTCCCCGACCGCGCCACCCTGCAAAAGATCGTGGATGTGCACTACCCCGACATCAAGAAAGACCTGGTCAGCGAAGCGCTGGACGTGTTCTTCGACGTGCGCAAGGTGCCGGGCCTGAAGAAAAAGCCTTCCACCTCCGAGCTGGTCGATTGGCTCAAATTGCTGATGGCCGACAATATCGGCGAAGCCGTGCTGCGCGAGCGTGACCCCACCAAGGCCATCCCGCCGCTGGCCGGTGCCTTGGTGAAGAACGAGCAGGACGTTCAGTTGCTCGAACGCCTGGCATTCATGAGCCGTCGCGGTAATCGATAATGCTGCTCAACCTGTTCAATGAAATGCGTGCAGCCAAGGTGCCGGTGTCGGTGCGCGAACTGCTCGACCTGATCAACGCGCTTAAACAGCGCGTGGTCTTCGCCGACATGGACGAGTTTTACTACTTGGCCCGCGCCATTCTGGTAAAGGACGAACGGCATTTCGACAAGTTCGACCGGGCCTTCGGCGCCTATTTCAACGGCCTGGAAAAACTCGACGACCACTTGCAGGCACTGATCCCTGAGGACTGGCTGCGCAAGGAGTTCGAACGCTCATTGAGTGATGAGGAACGCGCGCAGATCCAATCCCTCGGGGGCCTGGACAAGCTCATCGAGGAATTCAAGAAGCGCCTGGAAGAACAGAAAGAACGCCACGCCGGCGGCAACAAGTGGATCGGCACCGGCGGCACCAGCCCATTTGGTTCCGGTGGCTACAACCCGGAAGGCATTCGCGTCGGCGATGCCGGCAAGCGCCAGGGCAAGGCGGTCAAGGTCTGGGACCAGCGCGAGTACAAGAACCTCGACGATCAAGTGGAACTGGGCACGCGCAACATCAAGATCGCCCTGCGCCGCCTGCGCAAATTTGCGCGCCAGGGCGCAGCCGAAGAGCTGGATATCGACGGCACCATCGACCATACCGCTCGCGATGCCGGCTTGCTGAATATCCAGATGCGCCCGGAACGGCGCAACACCATCAAGCTGTTGCTGTTGTTTGATATCGGCGGCTCGATGGATGCCCACGTGAAGATCTGCGAAGAGTTGTTCTCAGCGTGCAAGACCGAGTTCAAACACCTGGAGTACTTCTACTTCCATAACTTCGTCTACGAGTCGGTGTGGAAGAACAACCAGCGCCGCACTTCTGAACGCACCTCCACCCAGGATTTGCTGCACAAGTACGGCGCCGATTACAAAGTGATCTTTATCGGTGACGCCTCGATGGCGCCCTATGAGATTACCCAGGCCGGCGGCAGCGTCGAGCACTGGAACGAAGAGCCGGGGTACGTGTGGATGCAGCGCTTCATGGCCAAGTACAAGAAGCTGATCTGGATTAATCCCTACCCGAAAGATACCTGGGGCTATACGGCTTCGACGGGGATTGTGCGGGAGTTGGTGGAGGATCAGATGTATCCACTGACGCTGCGCGGGCTTGAAGAAGGGATGCGGTTCCTGTCCAAATAAACGCTAAATCCACTGTGGGAGGAGGCATGCCCCCGATAGCAGGGTGTCAGTCAATCCATCAGTGACTGAACCACCGCCATCGGGGCATCGGGGGCAAGCCCCCTCTCGCATTTTTGCTCCACCGTGTGCTTCAGCCTGTGGTGAACCGTCGCAAATACTCGACATGCTGTCGATGTGCCGTCTCCTGCACCACCGGCGCCAAGCGCACCTTCTCTCCCGGCAAACACTGCGCCAACCGCGCCAGTGCCAGTGGCGTCAAGGCACCCAGACGCGGATACCCGCCAATGGTCTGCCGGTCATTGAGCAATACAATCGGCTGCCCGTCCGGCGGTACCTGGATCGCACCCAATGGAATCCCTTCGGAAATCAACGATGGCCCCTGATACTGCAATGGTGTCCCCAACAAACGCATGCCCATGCGGTCCGCACGGCTGTCTAAGGTCCACTCGGCGTTGAAGGCATCGAACAAACTCTGCCCGCTGAACCCGCCAATCTGCGCGCCGACAATCACGTCCAGAGCAGCATTGATGGGCAATGCCGGGGCACTTAAAACCTTCATCGCGCCGCCCGTCCCGGAATAGGCCAGCCGCCCGCCTTCGGCCAATGCTCGACCGACCCCATCTACCCCGCCCAGTTCCTCACGCACCACCGTGGCACAGCTGCCGAGCACCTTTGGCGCATCGAACCCTCCCGGCGCCGCCAGATAAGCCCTGGCACCGCTGAACGGTTGGGTAAAGCGCAAGCGCTGGCCCTTTTGCAGAATAAAACTACGCCCGGGGCTGATTGCACGCTCATCGATATACGCGCCTAAATCCGCACCGGCCAAGGCCAGCAAACAATAGCCTTCGGCCTGCACGGTAAAGCCGCCCAAGGTGATTTCCACCACAGGCGCATCCAACGCATTGCCCAGCAGCCAGTTGGCCCAGGACATCGACACCCAATCCAGTGCGCCGCCCTGGGTTACGCCCAGATGGCGCACGCCAAAACGCCCGGCATCCTGTAACAGGCACAGCGGCGTACTGGCCTCGATGATCAAGCGGCTCATGCCTGCGCCTCCAACGGCGTGTCATCGCCACCCAGGTTGATAAATTCGGCGTGGCTGACCGACTCGAAGCGCACCGTATCGCCGGGCTGCATCAGGCTGTAGCCGTCGCGTTCGCGGTCGAACAGCTTTGCCGGGGTGCGGCCGATCAGGTTCCAGCCACCTGGCGACACCACCGGGTAGGCCGCCGTTTGTCGCTCGGCAATGCCCACGCTGCCGGCCGCCACGCGTTTGCGCGGGGTGCTGAGGCGTGGCGTGGCGAGGACTTCGTCCACCAACCCCATAAAAGCAAAACCGGGGGCGAAGCCGAGAGCAAACACCTGATAGGCGTGGGCACTGTGGCGGCCAATCACTTCGTCTATGGCCAAGCCGCTGCGCTGGCTGAGCAAGGCCAGCTCCGGGCCGACGCTCAGGTCGTACCACACCGGCAACACGTGGCACTGGCCACTGCCCTGAGCCTGGGGCTGCAGACCCGTTAGCGCCTGGTCGATCAACTCTCGAGCCTGGGCCGGGTTCAGTAGGGTGAGGTCGTAGTGCACCATCAAGGTGGTGTAGGACGGCACAAGGTCCACTAACGCCGCGCCGAACCCGGCCCGCAGGCGCTGGGTGGCGGCGAGCATCCATGGCATGTTGGCTTCGGCAATCACCTCAAACAGACGCACCATCAGGCAGTCAATGGCCACCACCTCAATCCGTGGCTTCATGCTGACTTCAACGCCTCGCGGATCCGCTGCACGGCGGCCACCGAACTGGCGTTATCGCCATGCACGCACAGGGTATTGGCCTGCAACAGCAACGGGCTGCCGTCGCTGGCAAGCAACGGCTCGCCACGGGAAATGGTCAAGGCCTGCTGGATGATCGTGTCGCAGTTGTGGTGCACCGCCCCAGGCAACTGGCGAGAGACCAAGTGGCCCTTGCCGTCATAGGCGCGGTCGGCGAAGGCTTCAAACCACAGGATCACACCATATTCATCGCCCAACGCCTGGGCCACGCGATTGTCGCGAGTGGCCAGCAGCATCAACGGCAGGTCACCGTACGCAGCCACGGCCTGGACCACCGCACGCAACTGGTCAGGGTTGGCCATCATGTCGTTGTACATCGCACCGTGGGGCTTCACATAACTGACGCGACCGCCTTGGGCCCGGCAGATGCCGTCCAGCGCCCCGATCTGGTAGTGCAACAGGTCCTGGATTTCCTGCGGCGTATAGCTCATGGAGCGGCGGCCAAAACCTTGCAGGTCCTGATAGGCCGGGTGCGCGCCTACCTGCACGCCATGCTTGAATGCCAGGCTGACGGTCTTGCGCATGATGCTCGGGTCGCCGGCATGGAAACCGCAAGCCACATTGGCGCAATCAATGAACGGCATGATTTCGGCGTCCAGACCCAGGGTCCAGTTACCAAAGCTTTCGCCGATATCGCAATTCAATAGCAGACGGCTCACGGTGGTTGCTCCTGTAGGCTTTGTTTTTTTGTAGTGTGGGATTTTTTACACAGAACTCGCAACTTGTCCTGATGCCCTCACGACGCTTATCGTGGAATAGCTCGATTTTTGGCGCTCGCCCGGTGCGGCGTCCAACTAATAAAAACCGATCCATGCATAAGAAAAAGTTGATCCCATGAATTTGAAGTTCCTCGAAACCTTCGTCTGGGTAGCCAGGCTCAAGAGCTTTCGCCTGACCGCCGAGAAACTCTTCACGACCCAGGCGTCGATTTCCAGCCGCATCGCCGTGCTGGAAAGCGAGTTGGGCGTGAAGCTGTTCCTGCGTGACTCGCGCGGGGTGAGCCTGACGCCGGAAGGCGTGAAGGTGCTCGATTATGCCGAGCAGATGATGGTGACCATGCGGGGCTTGAAACAATCCCTGGAAACCACCAGCAGCAAGGTCGGGCGAATTCGGATCGGCGCGATGGACACGGTGATCCACACCTGGCTGAGCCCGCTGGTCGCCGAACTGATGGACCATTTCCCGTTGGTGGAAATCGAATTGGTCGCCGATACCGCACTGAACCTCAGCGATCAGCTGCAAAAAGGCTTCCTCGACCTGATCCTGCAAACGGATCTGGTGCGCCTCGAAACCGTGCGCAGCCTGGAGTTGGCCAGCCATCCCATGGCATGGATCGTCGCCAGCCAATCGATCTATAACCGCGACTACGCGTCCCTCGCCGAACTGGCCCAGGAACGCATCATCACCTATTCGAAAAACTCCCACCCACACCAGGACGTACTGAGCCTGATGCAGGCCAACGGCGTGGCTGCGCCGCGGATGAACTGCGTGAACTCGGTGTCGGCGATTACACGATTACTGCGTGATGGCTTTGGTATCGGTGCGCTGCCGCCCGTGCTGGTCAGCGAAGAGCTGGCGCGCGGGGAATTAGTGATGCTGCCGATGGCGCAGAAACTGCCGAACTTGCAGGTGGTGGTGTCGTGGCGCGTGGGGGTGGAGCTGGTGGAGGAGATTGTGGGGTTGTGCCAGAAGGTGGTGGCCAAGTATGCCGAAGAGGTCGGTGAAGAGCGGATGGTACTGGCTCAACTCGATTAAAACGGTGGGAGGGGGCTTGCTCCCGATAGCAGGGTGTCAGCCAGCATTTTTTTAGCTGACCCACCGCTATCGAGGGCAAGCCCTAATGCCAGTCAGTTAAGAAGGAACACTATCACTGTGGCGAGCGGTTGCTCGTTCTAGCGCTTAACTGACTGGCACCAGGGCAAACCCCCTTCCACATTAGAGGCCCTTCAGGTCCCGCTCTTCGATCGGACGGCTCTGGCGCAGGCGCTTGCCGCCCAACACCACCCAGTCGATCAGCCGGAACAGGCATTCGATACCGAACGACAACAGCATCGCCCCGCCCAGGCCCCAGCCCATGGCTTCGGGGGTCAGCAGGATCTGGTAGCTGTAGCCGTTCCAGGTTTCCAGGCGAATCGCCGGGTCGGCGGCCACCGCCACTTGCAGGGCGCGGATGTACCACGGGCCTTGCATGGCCTGGAATTGCTTGTCCAACGCCACTTGGCGGTCCAGCAAGGTGCCCAGGCTGTTGGCGTCGCTGCGAAACACCGGGTCATCGCTGGCGCGGTAATGGGCCACCAGGGCTTGCAAATCGCCGTTGAAGAACTGCTGCGCCGTGGCGTCAAAGCCGCGCAGCCCCGTCTGGGCCTCGATCAGGTGGGCCTCGACACGCTTGGCATAGTCGTTGATAAACCCCGGCACCTGCACGCCGACCAACAAGCCAATGGCGAACAGCACCAACCGCAGATAACTGAGCAGCATGGTCGAATCCTTACTCGGTAATGCCCTGGCTGACGCATTCACCGCGTCGCCACAGGCTCCATTGGCCCGGTGCGTAGCGGGTCCAGTTTTCGTTGTCGGTCAAAGGTTCGGTGGCGATCACCGTCACCACGTCATTGGGCGTGGTTTCGGCCTGAAAATCGACGATCACGTCGACATCTTTCAAGCGTGCCGGGCCAAACGGCGCACGCCGGGTAATCTGGGCCAGTTTGGTCGAGCAGTAGCAGAACAGCCAGTCGCCGTCGCTGAGCAGGCAGTTGAACACGCCCTTGCTGCGGTATTCGGCGCAGGCGGCGATCAGGTCGGGCAGCACCTGTTCGATGTCCACCGGCTCGGGGAAGGCTTCGCGCACGCGGTTGAGCACGTCGCAGAACGCCGCTTCGCTGTCGGTATCGCCCACCGGGCGGTAGAAGGTGGCGCGGGGGTTGAAGTCCGCCAGTTGGCCGTTGTGCGCAAAGCACCAGTTGCGGCCCCACAGTTCGCGCACAAACGGGTGGGTGTTGGCCAGGCTCACCTTGCCCACGTTGGCCTGGCGGATATGGCCAATCACCACTTCACTCTTGATCGGATAGCGCTGCACCAGCCGCGCGACTTCCGACTCGCTGCTGGCGGCCGGGTCCTGGAACAGGCGCAGGCCACGGCCTTCGTAGAAGGCAATGCCCCAACCGTCACGGTGCGGGCCGGTACGCCCGCCCCGCTGCATCAGCCCGGTAAAGCTGAACACGATATCGGTGGGGACGTTGGCACTCATGCCCAATAATTCACACATGCCAGGGCTCTCGCAGCAGGGCGGACAACGTTAAAGGCGCGGTTCGACCCGCATACCGCCAGCAGGTGCCGGGCGTCGGAACGGCTCGTCTTCTTCCGGTTCGGCGGCCAAGGCGGCCTGCGCAGCAGCCTTACGCTCACGCCGAGCCTTGGCGGCGCGCTCGATCGGCCAACGAATCAGCACGAACACGAGATACACGCCCAGCGCGATCATCGTGTACATGAACAGGTCCGATATGGCCCGCCAGGCGTTATTGCCGACCTTGAGCACAAGGTCCAGGGCCGTAATGGCCACGGCCGGCGCAAATTGGGTCTTGACCGGGTCAACGATGGTGGGGCTGAACAGCAGCACCGCCATCAGCAATTGCAGCGGCTCGCGCAGCCAGCGCCAAATCCAGCGGGTCATGCGCCACCACACCAACAGGCAGCCCAAAGCGGCGAAGGCGTAAAGGCCCCAAGCGGTCAGATAGTCGTTCTCGGTCATGGTGTCCATGGCAAGGTAGGCAAACAGGCGGCTATGATAACGGCTTTTGCGTGTCTCGGCTGCAATGCCTGCCACCGTCCGCCAGACAGAGAAGAATCCATGCCTTTATCGCCCCACATCGCCGCCCCGATCGCCCGCAAGGCCGACGGTCCAGACCCCTATGCCTGGCTCCAAGCGCGTGACAACGCTGAAGTGCTCGATTACCTCAACGCTGAAAACGCCTGGCAGGAGGCGCAGCTCGCTGACCAGCAAGTGTTGCGCGAGCAGCTGTTCGAAGAGATCAAGGGTCGCATTCTAGAAACCGACTTGTCCTTGCCCTCGCCATGGGGGCCCTACCTGTACTACACCCGCACCACCGCCGGTGACGAATACGCGCGCCACTACCGCTGCCGCCGCCCTGCGGATGACAGCAACCAGGTGGACGACAACAGCGAAGAACTGCTGCTGGACCCGAACGTACTGGCCAATGGCGGCTTTTTCTCCCTCGGCGCATTCAATATCAGCCCCGACCACCAGCGCCTGGCCTACAGCCTCGATACCAGCGGTGAAGAGATCTACACCCTGTATGTGAAGGAACTGGCCACCGGCAAAGTCAGCGAACTGGCGTTCGAGAACTGCGACGGCAGCATGACCTGGGCCAATGACAGCCTCACCCTGTTCTTCGGCGAACTGGACGACACCCATCGCCCACACAAACTGTATCGCTATCGCCTGGACGGTACCGCAGCGCAGGAAGTTTTCCACGAGCCCGACGGGCGTTTCTTCCTGCATTGCTACCGCTCCAGCTCCGAGCGCCAGTTGCTGCTGGCCCTGGGCAGCAAGACCACCAGCGAGATCTGGGCGCTGGACGCCGAGCAGCCCCAGCAGGATTTCACCTGCCTGGCGCCACGGGTTGAAGACCACGAATATGATGTGGACCACGGCCAGCTCGATGGCCAGTGGACCTGGTTCATCCGCAGCAACCGCGACGGTATCAATTACGCGCTGTTTGCCTGCCCTGACGTCGGCAGCGTGCCGACCGAAGCTCAATGGCAGAACCTGATCCCCCACAGCGACGAGGTGATGCTCGACGGTGTGAGCCTGAACGCCAGCGCCATGACCTTGAGCCTGCGCATCGGTGGCCTGCCTGTCATTGAGGTGCATCCCCAGGGCGTGCCGGCCTATCGCGTGGAATTGCCTGACGCCGCCTACAGCCTCTACGTACAGAACAGCCTGGAGTTTGCCAGCAACAAGATCCGCCTGCGCTACGAAGCCTTGAACCGCCCGGCGCAAGTGCGCCAACTGGACCTGGCCACAGGCGCCCAGGTCGTGCTCAAGGAAACCCCGGTACTCGGTGTATTCAATGCCGACGACTACGTCAGCCAGCGCCTGTGGGCTACCTCTGCCGATGGAACCCAAGTGCCGATCAGCCTGGTGATCAAGCGCGACCAACTCGGCAAGCCGACGCCGCTGTACCTGTACGGTTATGGCGCTTATGGCCACAGCCTTGACCCGTGGTTCTCCCATGCACGCCTGAGCCTGCTGGACCGCGGCGTGGCGTTTGCCATCGCGCATGTACGCGGCGGCGGCGAGCTGGGCGAAGCCTGGTATCGCAACGGCAAGCAGGCCCATAAGCAGAATACCTTCAGCGATTTCATCGCCTGCGCCGAACACCTCATCGCCCAAGGCCTGACCACCTCCAAACAACTGGCCATCAGCGGCGGCAGTGCCGGTGGCCTGTTGATCGGCGCAGTGCTCAACCAGCGCCCGGCGTTGTTCCAGGCGGCAATTGCCGAGGTGCCGTTCGTCGATGTGCTCAACACCATGCTCGACCCGGAGCTGCCGTTGACCATCACGGAGTACGACGAATGGGGCAACCCCGAAGAGCCCGAGGTGTATGCGCGCATCAAGGCGTACGCGCCGTATGAAAACGTCAGTGCCCAAGCCTACCCGGCGCTGCTGGTGATCGCCGGCTACAACGATAGCCGCGTGCAGTACTGGGAAGCAGCCAAATGGGTGGCCAAGTTGCGTGCGACCAAGACGGACGACAACCTGCTGCTGCTCAAGACCGAGCTGGGTGCCGGCCACGGCGGCATGAGTGGTCGTTACCAGGGATTACGTGACGTAGCGCTCGAATACGCGTTTGTGTTCAAGGCCCTGGGGCTGGTTTAAGGAACTTAGCGTGGCGGTCCGGTCTGAACACAGGACCGCCCAGTAGATTGATGGACCAAGATCAGCCATGCCCCAACCGACCCTGCTCAGCAATGAAATCCGCGACATGCTCATGGATTGCGGCTTGTTCGCCCCCTTGTTGCCGGAAGATTTTCACGTGGCCGCGGGCTACTTCAACATCAGCAGCATTGCCCGTGACGAGGTGATTTTCCAGGAGGGCGATGCCGGCACCTTCATGTGCATCCTCCACAGCGGCCAGGTGGCCGTGCAGAAAACCAACCACGCAGGCCAACGCCTGACCATCGCCACCCTGCGCAGTGGCCGGGCCTTTGGCGAGATGGCGGTCCTCGATGGCGAGCGGCGCTCGGCCAGCTGCGTGGCCGCCACTGATTGCGTGCTGTTGAACCTGGGCAAGGACGCCCTGGAAAAAATGCTCAACGAAGCGCCCAGGGTGGCGGCCAAGATCATCCGCGCCATTGCCATTGCCCTATCCAGGCGCCTGCGCATGGCCGATGGGCAATTGCTCTCTCAAGCGTGTTAAGCACACGTCTTAACCGCCGGGGGTCTTCGGCTTGCTCTCGTTCTGCTGCAGGCCGGGCACTGTCTGGTCCTTCGGCGGCGTAGGCAGCACGATGGGCACCAACGCAGGGGCACCGCCAGCGGTGGCCTTGGGTGTGACAGGCGGGGTGACTTGCGGGTAGAGCGTTGGCGTTGGCGTGCCCGGGGCGCCTGGGGTTGGCGCGGGCGCGACCGGCACGGTTTGCAACTCCTGCGCTTGCGCCGCACCCAATGTGAGCGCGCCAAGCACAATGACCGTTAGAATGCTGCACTTCATCGATGGCTCCATGGCCTGACCGGAATGTCGTAAGGCTACTCCCAACCGCGCAAGAATGCCCTTCCCAATGAGATTTCCATGAAACGTTTCGTTCTGCTGGACACCACTCCGATCCCCGACAACGGCGGTGCCTTGTGCCTGTTCGAATACGGCGAGGATTTTGTCATCAAGATCCAGGGCGGTGACGGTGGCCAGTTGATGAACACGCGCATGCACGGTTCCGAAGACGCCTTGGCCGAGATTCCCTGCCGCAAGGTCGCCGGCCGCCCCGGCTCGCGCGTATTGATCGGCGGGCTGGGCATGGGCTTCACCCTCGCGTCGGCGCTCAAGCACCTGGGCAAGACGGCCGAAGTGGTGGTGGCGGAACTGGTGCCCGGCGTGGTGGAGTGGAACCGTGGGTCCTTGGGAGAAAAATCCGGACGCCCACTGCTGGACCCGCGCACCGTGATCCGCATGGAAGACGTGGCCAAGGTGCTGCAAGCCGAACCCCAGGGGTTCGACGCGATCATGCTCGACGTGGACAACGGCCCCGAGGGCCTCACGCAGAAAGCCAACAGCTGGCTGTATTCCGCCGGCGGCCTGGCCGCGTGTGCCAAGGCGCTGCGCCCCAAGGGCGTGCTGGCCGTGTGGTCGGCCAGCGCCGATAAACTGTTCAGCGACAAGCTGCGCAAGGCGGGTTTCAAGGCCGAGGAAGTGCAGGTGTTTGCCCATGGCAACAAGGGCACGCGGCACACCATCTGGATTGCAGAAAAGCTCAAGGGTTGAACCGCGGCCGATCGGACAGCGCACATTTCAGGTGGGAGGGGGGCAAACCCTCTCCCACAGTTTTTGTACCGCCTCAGTTGTGGGATTTTCGGTAATCGATCACGTAGGGCACTTTTTTGTCGAAGGTCTTTTCCAGTTCCTTGCGATCCAGCTGAGTCATGCCGCCCAGTTGATGGGCGGTGAAACCACTGTCACCCACCTGTGAGCCCGGTGCCAGGCTGACCATGCGCTTGGCGACGGCGTCAATGGCGCCCTTGTAGCCGCCTTTCTTATCCAGGTTGAAAGCACTCAGGTCGACCTGCGTGCGCAACCAATTACCCCAGTAGAACTCCAGGAACTCCGGCGCAATCGCGCCATCGTCCGGCTTACCGTAGGCGGCTTTGCGGGTGAAATACACCAGGCTGCGGAAGGTGTCGTCCTGCAGGCTCTTGAAGCCCAGGTGCGCCGGCAGTTGCTCGGGTGGCAGGGCCTGGCCTTGGTTGTCCTTGAGCCAGACTTTGCGCGCGGCTTCCATGCGCTGCCAGAAGGCCGCCATGTTCGGGCTGGTGCTGAAGTCGTCGGTCACCTTGACCCACATTTTCAATTGCGGACCACCGCCAGGCACTTCCCACAAGGTGGTGAAACTGTGGTGACCGTCGGTCAGGTACAACTGGCCGGCGGGGCCCACGACCACGGTTTTCATGTCCTCTGGGTGAGTGCCCACCGCCTCCTTGCAGGTGAAACTGGAAGGTTTGCGCAGATCGGCGTCCTTGGGCACGTTGCTGGCTTCGCCCTGCCCATTGGTCTCGCAATATTCATCGAAAACCTTGGCGGGTTTGTCGGCGAACAGCCCCAAGCTGTAGTAAATCTGGTCGAACCCCACTACGGCCTGGGTGGGGTGCAGTCGTTCGAGGGCCACCTCGATCACCTCGCCCGGCCTGGGCGTCGAAAGCGCCTGGGCTTGAGCGGTGACGACACACAGTAGCAGTGCAACAATCCATGAATGCAAACGCATAAATTTCAGATCCTTATAGGTAAAGTGAATCGATCCTAGCGGTCATTTACAGCACAAGCGGCTAGAATCAACCTTATCCGTGACCCACCAAATAGCCAGGAGCCATGATGAGCTCGACCAACCCGCCCTCCCACACCGCCAAGCTGGACCGCATCCTCGCCGATGCCCAGCGCGACCGAGAAATGGGCTACCGCGACAAAGCCTTGAAGATGTACCCGCACGTATGCGGCCGTTGCGCCCGTGAGTTCGCCGGCAAACGCTTGAGTGAGCTGACCGTACACCATCGCAATCACAACCATGATGACAACCCCCAGGACGGCTCCAACTGGGAGTTGTTGTGCCTGTACTGCCACGACAACGAACACTCGCGCTACACCGACCAGCAGTACTTCGGCGAAGGCTCCACCAGCAGCCCGACCATTGCCAAGGCCACGCACAACCCGTTTGCGGCGTTGGCGGGGCTGATGAAGAAGGACGACTGAAGACTGTCGTTGAATGTACCGGCCTCATCAGGGCATAGGTCTCTACACAATCACCGTCGAACGTAGAATCTGTGACAAGTCGGCTGTTGTGGCGAGCGGGCTTGTCCCGCGTTGGGGCGTGTAGCGCCCCCAAAGAAAGACGAATGCGGTGTACCCGATACTGCGCAGAGACAGTTTTGGGGCTGCTGCGCAGCCCAACGCGGGGCAAGCCCGCTCGCCACAGGGGAATATGACT
>NZ_JALJFG010000039.1 GCF_023242475.1 Pseudomonas sp. MWU15-20650
AGGCATTAGGGCTTGCCCCCTCTCACATTTGATTGAGTTCACACGCCAGGCTCAGGCAGTTTTCCAGGTGATCTCTTCTTCACCATCGGCGCTGATGCGTATCCAGCGATCGGCACTTTCCTCGCCTTCTTCCTCAACCCAAGTCCCTGGCGCGCAGCGCACTTCCACGTTCAGCGCAGCAAACGCAGCGCGGGCGCAGGCGATGTCGTCTTCCCATGGGGTCTGGTCGCTGTCCAGGAACAGGCTGTTCCACTTGCCGACGGCTTTGGGCAGCCAGGTAACGGGCACACTGCCAGCTTTGCATTTGTAGGTCTGGCCTTTCTGGACCCAGTCGGAGCAAGAGCCCAGTGCGGTGCCCAGCCAGGCGGCGATGGCCTTGTGATCGACGTCGGCGTCCTTCAGGTAAATCTCGATATCAGGTTGGCGCATGGATGTTCCTCGTTGCGGGATTCGAAAATCCATTCGCGGATGTCAGGTGGGCGCAGTGCCCGAAAAGTCGGTTATTGAAGCACGAAATAATCGTAGCGCATCGAAACGGTGACCAGCAGCGGCTCAGTGGCCTCGATGACTTCAGCACGGCGCTCGGCACTCGCGCGCCAGCCGTGGGGTGTCATCGCCAGCAGGTTGGCGCGGTCCTTGGGGTCGACCAGGCTCAACCTGAACGCCAGGGTTTCGCTGTGTGCCAGGCTCATACCTTCCGGCACCAGGGCCAAGTGCTTGTCGTCAGTGTATTCACGCACTTCATCGTACAAGCGTTCACGCAGTTCCATCAGGTGACCGGCAGTCGGGCCTACCTTCATCAAGCCGCCACCCGGGCTGAGCAGGCGCTTGGCTTCTTGCCAGTCCAATGGGCTGAATACGCTGGCGAGGAACTGGCAACTGGCGTCGGCCAACGGCACGCGGGCCATGCTGGCGATCAACCAGGTCAGCGCCGGGTTGCGTTTGCATGCGCGTTTGACGGCCTCTTTGGAGATATCCAGCGCATAGCCGTCGGCGTGGGGCAGGGCCTCGGCGATTTGCGCGGTGTAGTAACCCTCGCCACAACCGATGTCCACCCAGCGCTGCGGTGCACGCTCTGCGGCGAGCTCGGCCAGGCGCTTGGCCACTGGGGCGTAATGCCCGGCGTTGAGAAAGTCGCGGCGCGCTTGGACCATCGCCAGGTTATCGCCCGGGTCGCGGCTGTTCTTGTGCTGCACCGGCAACAGGTTCAGGTAACCCTGGCGCGCGCGGTCGAAGCGGTGCCCGGCCGGGCACGCCACGCCGTTATCCACCGCATTGAGCGGGGCGTTGCAAATGGGGCAGGCAAGCATCAGGCGAGCAACTTGATCAGGGTCTGGTAGTAGATTTCGGTCAGCACATCGAGGTCGCTGGCCAGGATGCGCTCATTGACCTGGTGGATCGTCGCATTCACCGGGCCAAGCTCGACCACCTGGGTGCCGAGGGTCGCAATGAAACGCCCATCGGAGGTGCCGCCGCTGGTAGAGGCCTTGGTCTCACGACCGGTAATCGCCTTGATGCTGGCCGATACTGCATCCAGCAGAGCCCCCGGTTCGGTCAGGAACGGCAGGCCCGACAGCGCCCACTCCACATGCCAGTCCAGGCCATGTTTGTCCAGAATCGCCGCGACCCGTTGTTGCAAACCTTCAACGGTGGATTCGGTGGAGAAGCGGAAGTTGAATACCGCCGTCAGGTCACCGGGGATCACGTTGGTCGCGCCCGTGCCCGAGTTGAGGTTGGAAATCTGGAAGCTGGTCGGCGGGAAGAAGGTGTTGCCGTTATCCCAATGTTCGGCTGCCAGTTCCGCCAGGGCGGGAGCGGCCAGGTGAATCGGGTTCTTCGCCAGGTGCGGGTAAGCCACGTGGCCCTGTACACCGCGTACGGTCAACGTGGCGCCGAGAGAGCCGCGACGACCGTTCTTGACCACGTCGCCGACCAGGGTGGTGCTCGACGGTTCGCCGACGATGCACCAGTCCAGGCGCTCCTTGCGGGCGGCCAGGCGCTCGATCACAGCTTTGGTGCCGTGGTGGGCCGGGCCTTCTTCATCGCTGGTGATCAGGAAGGCCACCGAGCCCTTGTGGTCAGGGTAGTCCCTGACAAAACGCTCCGAAGCCACCAGCATCGCCGCCAGGCTGCCCTTCATGTCGGCCGCGCCACGGCCGCAGAGCATGCCGTTTTCATCGATCAACGCATCGAAGGGGTCGTTCTGCCAGGCTTGTACCGGGCCGGTCGGCACCACGTCGGTGTGGCCGGCAAAGCACAGTACCGGGCCGTCATGCTTGCCATGGGTAGCCCAGAAGTTGTCCACATCTTCGATACGCATCGGCTCCAGCGCAAAACCGGCGTCGCCCAGGCGCTGCATCATCAGCTTCTGGCAATCGGCGTCGATCGGCGTGACCGACGGGCGACGGATCAGGTCGATGGCAAGTTGAAGGGTCGGCGATAGGTCGGCATGGGCCGTCATGGGAAAACTCCGGGAAGCGTATTTGGAAGAGCAGGGCGGGCACACAAAAGGGCCGTTATCTTATAGCAAAACGGCGGCCAGAGGCCGCCGTTTAGTGCATTGCGCAAGTTTTTACTCAGCCGTCACCGGCTCGAGCTTCGCCACCGGTTTTGGCAGCGACGAGAGGAACGCCATGATCAACGCCGCCACATACGGCAGCGATTGCACCAGCAGCATCACCACCCAGAAGCGTATGTCGTTGCTGGGCAGGCCCTGCACCAGGTAGATCCCCAGTGCTGCGCCCCACAACAGCAGCATGATGAACATTTCTTCGCGGGCTTCGGAAATCGCTACCCAGAAACCATGGTTATCCGCGTTTTTCGGCGTGCGGAAGAACGGAATGCTGGTGGTGAAGAAACCATACAGCACCGCCTTGGCGATGGTGTGAGACAACGCCAACCCGGCCAGCGCCGCGCAGAACGCGTCCTTGAGGTTCACACCGACTGCACGGCGGTACAGGAAGATGATCTTGCCCACCTTGAACACGAACAGTGCCAGCGGCGGGATTGCGAAGATCAGCAGCGGCGGGTCGACCCGCGTCGGCACGATAATCATCGCCGCCGACCACAACAGCGCACCCACGGTGAAGAAGATGTTCATGCCGTCCGCCACCCACGGCAACCAGCCCGCGAGGAAGTGGTAGCGCTGGCCACGGGTCAGCTCGGTGTCCTTGCCGCGCAACAGGCTCGCGGTGTGACGCTTGATGATCTGGATGGCGCCATAGGCCCAGCGGAAACGCTGTTTCTTGAAGTCGATAAAGGTGTCGGGCATCAGGCCCTTGCCGTAGCTGTCGTGGTAATACGCCGCTGACAGACCTTTCTCGAATACGCGCAGGCCCAGCTCGGCATCTTCACAGATGCACCAGTCGGCCCAGCCCAACTCCTCCAGGACCGAGCGCCGGGTCATGGTCATGGTGCCGTGCTGGATGATCGCGTCACGGTCGTTACGGGTGACCATGCCGATATGGAAGAAGCCTTTGTATTCCGCGTAGCAGAGCTTCTTGAAGGTGCTTTCGTTCTGGTCGCGATAATCTTGCGGCGATTGCACCACGGCGATTTTCGGGTCGGCAAAGTGCGGCACCATGTGCTTGAGCCAGTTTGGCGACACGCAGTAGTCCGAGTCGATCACCGCGATCACTTCGGCATCCTTGGCGGTGTGCGGGATCAGGTAGTTCAGCGCGCCGCCCTTGAAACCGGCCAGGGGCGAGACGTGGAAGAACTTGAAGCGCGGGCCGAGGGTTTCGCAGTAGTCGCGCACCGGCTCCCAAACCGCCGGGTCCTTGGTGTTGTTGTCGATGATCAGGACTTCGTAGTCCGGGTAATCGAGGGCGGCCAGGGCGTCGAGGGTCTGTTTGACCATCTCCGGCGGCTCGTTGTAGCACGGCACATGGATCGACACTTTCGGGCGGTAGTCCGAATCGCCCTCCACGGGCAGGAATTCACGTCGGCGCTTGTGGGTCCACACGGCTTCCGCCAGCTCGTGGGCTTCGGTCAGCAACACGATAAACACGCCCAGTGCGCCGAGGGCCAGCAAGATACCGACGGTCACGCTGAACCAGGTGCTGTATTGCTGGCTGTAGTCGTAGCCGATCCACACCAGCACTGACCCGCACAGGAAGGCGATAAACGTCAGGAAGGTGCGGCCACGCTGGCGCAGGGCCGAGCCGTCGATCATCAGCAACGTCAGCGATAGCAGCGCCAGCACCACCGAGCCGATGGCCAGCACGCGCCATTGCGGGATCGCGACGACCGGGCCTTCAAAGTTGAATTTCTGCTGGCGTGCGGCGTTGTAAACACCCCAATAGGCGCCAGCAGAGCCTTCGTCACTGACTTTCCACGGCTGGTCGAAGGCCTCGATCACGAAGTAGTTGTAGCCCTGGCGGTTCAGCTTGTTGACCAGTGTGCGCAGGTAAATCGCCTGGTCTGCCGGGGACGTTTCATTGCCTCCGCGCATACGTCCGTTGCTCGGCCAGCCAACCTCCGACAGCAGCAGTGGCTTTTTCGGGAACAGCTTCTTCAGATCGCGGGCGCGGTCGAGTACGTACTGGCCGGCCTTGTCCATGGGAATAAACTCCCAGAACGGCAAGATGTGCGCGGCGATCAGGTCGACGTGCTTGGCCAGTTGCGGGTTCTTTTCCCAGATGTGCCATTGCTCGGACGTCGTCACCGGCACTTTCACGGCGGCGCGCACCCGGTCCAGCAACGCGATCAGCGCCTCAGGCGTGATTTCTTCACGGAACAACGCTTCGTTGCCGACTACCACACGCACGACGCTGCGCGAGCTGTTGGCTAATTCGATAGCGCGTTGGATCTCGCGTTCGTTACGCTCAAGATCCGGGCTGATCCAGATCCCCAGGGTCACCCGCAGGCCGAACTCTTCCGCCAGCTTGGGGATATCCCCCAGGGTGCCGTCGACCGAGTAGGTACGGATGTTGTCGGTCAGCTTGCTCATGATCGCAAGATCCTGACGCATCTGGTCGTCGGTGGGGTATTGGTCTTTCTGTGGGAACTGGCCTTGCTGGAACGGCGAGTAAGAAAAACCGGAGATCTGTTCAGGCCAGTTGGGGGTAGTGACCGGGCGGTTGATCAGCGCCCAGAAGCCGGTGAACAGCGCGGCAATTGCCAGCACCACCACCAGGTTGAGTCCAAATTTACGCGATGACATGGCGATTTCGGGTTCCAAAGGGTGTGGAACGAAAAGAGGTGTCGGCTTGCGCCGAACGGCGCGCATCCTACACCGGCGTCTCCCTGAACGTATAGCAGACAGAGAAAAGCCGGACGTTAGTCCGCGAATGTTCACCTAAGTTCTTTACTTGTAGCTTGTCGCTTCGAACTTGTCGCTCTGTAGTCCATAATGCGCGCCGGTTTTTGGGGTAATGATGATGAGTACAGAAGATCCGCGGTTTGCAGGCGTTGCCCGCTTGTACGGCATTGAGGGCCTGGAACGCTTGAAAGCGGCCCATGTGGCGATCGTCGGCGTCGGCGGTGTCGGCTCCTGGGCGGCGGAAGCCGTGGCCCGTTGCGGGGTGGGCGAGATTTCGCTGTTTGACCTGGACGATGTCTGCGTCAGCAACAGCAACCGCCAGTTGCACGCCCTGGACAGCACCGTGGGCAAGCCCAAGGTCGAGGTGATGGCCGAGCGCCTGCGCGGCATCAACCCGGATTGCGTCGTGCATGCGGTGGCGGACTTCGTCACCCGCGACACCATGGCCGAGTACATCACCCCAACGATCGATTGCGTCATCGATTGCATCGACGCCGTCAACGCCAAGGCGGCGCTGATCGCCTGGTGCAAACGCCGCAAGATCCAGATCATCACCACCGGCGGCGCGGGTGGGCAGATCGACCCGACCCTGATCCAGGTCTGCGACTTGAACCGCACCTTCAACGACCCGCTGGCTTCGAAAGTGCGCTCCACCCTGCGCCGTGACTATGGCTTCTCACGCACGGTGACTCGCCACTACAGCGTGCCGTGTGTGTTTTCTACCGAGCAACTGCGCTATCCCAAGCCAGACGGCAGCATCTGTTTGCAGAAAAGCTTTGTGGGGGATGGCGTCAAGCTGGACTGCGCCGGTGGGTTTGGCGCGGTGATGATGGTGACGGCTACCTTCGGGATGGTGGCGGCGACCAAGGCGGTGGACAAGATTGTGGCTGGAGTGCGTAGACCTTCGGAGCGGGTCAAGCCCACCTGAGTCCAGCGGCCGTGCACAGCTCAGCATGTGGAGGGGCTTGCTCCCGATAGCGGTGGATCAGTCGATGACCTCGTGGTTGACACTCAGCAATCGGGAGCAAGCTCCTTCCCACAAAGGTCGCGCATGCGCTGCAGGACTGCATTCAAGCCGTTGCTGCGCGACGGTGACAACTGCCGGGAAAGTCCGAGTTGATTGAACCAGTCGGGCAAGTCGAGCGCCTGCAACTCGGCCGCCGAGAGTCCGTTGACCCGCGCCAGCAGCAATGCCACCAAACCACGAATCATCCTCGCATCGCTGCTCGCGGCAAATTGCCAATGACCGTGCTCCAAGCGCCCCACCAACCACACCAGGCTCTCGCAGCCCTGCACCAGGTTGGCATCGACCTTCTCCTCATCTGCCAATACGGGCAGACGTTCACCCCACTGCATCAGCATCCGGGCGCGTTGTTCCCAACTGCCGACGGCCTCAAAGGCCTCCAGCGCGGCAGCCGCATCTACCGGCAGGCTCATCGCAACATGTCCAGCGCCTGGTCCAGCGCTTCAAAGAAGCGCTCCAGATCATCGGAGTCGTTGTACAGCGCCAGGGACACACGGATCGCCCCGGACAAGTGCAGAGCCTTGAGCAAAGGCATGGCGCAATGGTGCCCGGCCCGTACGGCGATGCCTTGCTCGGTCAGCAGGTGAGCCAGGTCGGCGTTATGCACGCCGTCCACCACGAAGCTGACCAGCGCAACGCGCGGCGCGCCCAATACGCGCACGCCATTGCGTGCTTTCAGCCCGCGCAACAGGTAGTCATGCAGTGCCGCTTCATGGGCGACCACGGCCTGTTGGTCTAGGGAACTGAGGTAGTCCAGGGCAGCGCCCAGGCCGATCACGCCGGCAATCGGCGGCGTACCGGCTTCAAAGCCCAATGGGGCGGGGCGGAAGCTGGCGCTTTGGTAGTCGGCCTGTTGCACCATCTCGCCACCAAACTGCCAGTGGCGCAGGTGATGCAGGGCTTCGTTGCGGCCATACAGCACGCCGACGCCATCCGGCCCGTACAGTTTGTGGCTGGAAAATACATAGAAGTCGCAGCCTAGGGCCTGCACATCGTGGCGACCATGGACGATGCCCTGGGCGCCATCGACCACGGTCAGGGCGTCGTGTGCCTTAGCCATTGCCAGCAAGGCTTCCAAGGGTTGCCAGGCGCCCAGCACGTTAGAGAGCTGGCTCACCGCCAGCAAGCGCGTGCGCGGGCCGACCAACGCCGCGGCAGCTTGAAGGTCAATCACGCCATCTTCGCCCAGCGGCAGTACCACCAGCGTGAGCGCACGACGTTTGGCCAGTTGTTGCCAAGGCAACAGGTTGGCGTGGTGCTCCAGGGCGCTGATGACTATCTCATCGCCCGCCTTGAATAAGTGCTCCAGGCCATAAGCCAGGAGGTTCAGCGCAGAGGTTGCGCCGTGAGTGAATACGATTTGCCCGCTGTCACCTGCGTTCAACCACTGCGCGACCTTGCTGCGACTGTCTTCAAACGCCTGGGTCGCATGGGCACCCGGCAGATGCTGGGCACGGTGCACATTGGCTGCGCCATTGGCGTAGTAATGGCTGATGGCATCCAACAGCGCCTGGGGTTTTTGCGTGGTGGCGGCGTTGTCCAGGTAGGTCTGGTCTTGCCGTTGCAGGGTGGCGATGGCCGGAAAGTCGGCGCGCCAAGGGGAGGGCACAAGCATGGTGTTCAAGACTCGTATAAGCGAGCCGCACCCGAGGGGGGCGGCCCGCTAGTGGCATCGAGTGGCTGCTTAGTTGTGAGCGTGCAGCGCTGCGTTCAATTCGATGGCCGATTTGTGGGTTTTGCACTCCACGGCACCGGTCTCGGAGTTACGGCGGAACAGCAAGTCCGGTTGGCCGGCCAGCTCGCGTGCCTTGACCACTTTGACCAGTTGGTTCTGCTCATCCAGCAGGGCAACCTTGGTCCCGGCGGTGACGTACAGGCCCGATTCCACGGTATTGCGGTCGCCCAACGGGATACCGATACCCGCGTTGGCGCCGATCAGGCAGCCTTCGCCCACCTTGATCACGATGTTGCCGCCGCCCGACAGGGTACCCATGGTGGAGCAACCGCCGCCCAGGTCCGAACCCTTGCCGACGAATACACCTGCCGATACACGGCCTTCGATCATGCCCGGGCCTTCGGTGCCGGCGTTGAAGTTGACGAAGCCTTCGTGCATCACGGTGGTGCCTTCGCCTACGTAGGCGCCCAGGCGGATACGCGCGGCGTCAGCGATACGCACGCCGGCCGGCACTACGTAGTCGGTCATTTTCGGGAACTTGTCCACCGAGAACACTTCCAGCAGCTCGCCACGCAGGCGTGCTTCCAGTTGGCGTTCGGCCAGTTCGCTGATATCGATCGCGCCCTGGCTGGTCCAGGCTACGTTCGGCAACTGCGGGAACACACCGGCCAGGCTCAAGCCGTGCGGCTTGACCAGGCGATGGGAGAGCAGGTGCAGCTTGAGGTAAGCCTCAGGCGTGGAGGTCAGTGCCGCGTCTTCGGCCAACAGCGTGGCGACCAACGGCTTGTGGCTTTCGGCCAGGCGGGTCAGCAGGGCCGCCTGGGTGGCGTCGACGCCTTTGAGCGCGTCAGCCAGTTGCGAAGCCTGGGCTACGGTAAAGGTGATGGCCTGGTTGCCTTCGGTGTAACCCAGGATTGGGGCGATGGCGGCAATGATTTCGGCCGATGGGTTGAGCAGCGGTTGCGCGTAAAACACTTCCAGCCAAGCGCCTTGGCGGTTCTGAGTGCCGACGCCGAAGCCCAGGCTGAACAGGGAATGGGACATGCTGTTACCTCTACAAAAATGGAAGGGCTGGCCTACTTGAGGGCCGCCGAATAAGTATCTGGCTTGAAGCCAATCAGGGTTCTGTCACCGAGATCGAGCACCGGGCGCTTGATCATCGAGGGTTGTGCGAGCATCAATTCAATGGCTTTCGACTGATCGAGATCGGCTTTGCGTTCGTCTTCGAGTTTGCGAAAGGTGGTGCCCGCACGGTTCAAAACCACCTGCCAACCGTGCTCATTGCACCATTGGGTCAAGTGTTCGCGGTCGATACCGGCCGTTTTGTAGTCATGGAAGTCATAGCTCACAGCGTGCTCATCGAGCCAGGTGCGTGCCTTTTTCATGGTGTCGCAGGCTTTGATGCCGAAAAGGTGCAAGGTTTTGCTTGAAGCGGTCAAGGAATTGCCCCCCTTTGGACGTATGAAAGTGCAAGGCCACGGATTATGCCACGACCAGCGGGTTTGGGTGCCGCTCGTCAGCATCGTGCGACGTTTGTGCAAAAGCCAGCGCGCAGCATAGGCAGGTAACATAGCCGGGTAATATGGCACTTCAACGGCCAGTTGTTGCCTGATGTGTGTCGTAGCAAGTCGATTGTCCGGGAAACTCGCGTTATGCAAACCGCTTACACCGTTCTTATCCTGCTGATGCTGGTCAGCGTTTCGCGTCTTGTCGGACGTGTTATTCCTTTACCACTGCCCTTGGTGCAGATTGCCGCTGGTGCCTTGCTGGCCTGGCCCACGCTGGGGCTGCATGTGGCATTGGACCCAGAGCTGTTCCTGTTTTTGTTCCTGCCGCCGCTGCTGTTTTCCGATGGCTGGCGCATGCCCAAGCGTGAGTTGTGGCGCCTGCGTGGGCCGATCCTGACCCTGGCGGTGGGGCTCGTATTGTTCACGGTTGTCGGGGCCGGCTACTTCATTCATTGGCTATTGCCCACGATTCCGTTGCCGGTGGCCTTCGCCCTGGCGGCGGTGTTGTCGCCGACGGATGCCGTAGCAGTGTCGGCTATTGCTCAGAACCGTTTACCCAAACCCCTGATGCATATGCTCCAGGGCGAGGCATTGATGAATGATGCTTCGGGTCTGGTGACCTTCAAGTTTGCCCTGGCCGCAGCGTTGACCGGCGTGTTTTCCCTGGCTGACGCCGGCCTGACGTTTGTATTGGTCGCCGTGGGCGGCCTGGCGGTCGGGGTGGCGTTGAGCTGGCTGGTCGGCCGCCTGCGCGCGTGGATGATCGCGCGGGGCTGGGATGATCCTGCGACCCATGTGGTGTTCATGTTGCTGCTGCCCTTTGCAGCGTATGTGCTGGCTGAACGCCTGGGGGCGTCGGGCATTCTTTCTGCGGTGGCGGCGGGCATGATGCAAAGCTGGCTCGACCTGTTGCCGCGCCAGACCAGTACGCGCTTGCTCAACCGCAGTGTGTGGTCGTTGTTGGAGTTTGCGTTCAACGGCCTGATCTTCCTGCTGCTGGGCCTGCAGCTGCCGGACATCATCAAGGCCGTGGTGAGCCATGAGCCCACGCTCTGGCCCACGTTGATGTACCGCTGCCTGGATGTGGGCGCGATCTTCCTGGTGCTCGTGGTGTTGCGCTTTATCTGGGTGCAAAGTATCTGGCGGCTGTCGGGGCTGCTTCGCAGGTTACGTGGGAAAAGCGCGCTGACCCTGGTGCCTACGGCCCGTTCCTGCTGGCTGTTGACCGTCGGTGGCGTACGTGGGGCGGTGACGTTGGCGGGCGTCATGTCGGTGCCCCTGCTGCTGGCGCCGGGGCAGGATTTTCCCGAGCGTGACCTGCTGATCTTCATTGCTGCCGGGGTGATCTTGCTGTCACTGGTCGCTGCTTGTATCGCCTTGCCGTTGTTGTTGCGTGGCATCGAGCAGAGCCCGGATGAAAAACACCATAAAGAGGTGCGCGAGGCGTGGAAAAAAACCGCAGTGGCTGCAATCCATGCCCTCGAAGCGCAAGAGCCGGCAGACACCGAAACCCCTGACGCCGCCCAGGCTGCGTTGGCGACGGAGCTCAAGGCTCGGTTGATGGCGGAGTATCGTCATCAGTTGGACGTGTTCAACGACTCGGCCGAGGCCCAGGCGCTGGCGCAACAGATGGACTTGCTTGAACGCAAACTACGCCTCAAGGCCCTGCGTGCGCAGCGGCTGGAATTGTATCGTTTGAGTCGCCAGCATCAGATTGGCGATGATGTATTGCGCGAAGTGTTGGCGGACCTGGATATGAGTGAAGCGAATTTGGGGGAACTTAAATAATTCAACTATTGGTCATTGCCCGGATGACTGAGTTGAGCAGTTTTCCGGCTGGGGATTTATCTTCTGGATAAAGCGACTGCATGAATTTCTTATCGTCTTCGGACATTTCGACGTTACGAGGGATGGGCGCGCCACTGTTTAGTCTTGAAGCGGGAAACCCGTAGTGCATGATGGATTTGTCATCATAGTCGGGGGTGGCCTGTACTTGTGTGCGTGAGAATTTGCGGATGATGTCGTTATCGGCTTCATAGCTGAATTTTCCGCGCGATTCATATTCGTCATAGATGTTCTGTCTGTTTAAGTCCAACGTCCGGTCGGGGTGCTGGTGCTCATGTTTCAAGCCTAGGGCGTGGCCGAATTCATGCTGGACAGTGGCGGCAATACGGGTGGGTGAACTGTTGAAACCAATACTCATGGTGGGCTTAGGCGGCTTGACGTCTCTGGCATCGGTGCCAACCGTTGACCACCCCGCGCTGGCGTTGTTATCCGCTGCGATCCGTATATCGCCATTGGGGCTGTCAGTAAACTTGAAGTAGAGATTGGTATGCGGGGCCCATTTGTTGATGTTGTGTTTTACCAGATGCTTTTGTTCTTGGGTCATGTTCAACATGGAGATAGTCAGCACTGAATGCTGAGGCCATATCTTGTTGGGAGTCGCTACGCCGCGTTTATGTCTGCTGAGTGGGGTGTAGGCGTAATGAGCTGGCGCGGCAGCGGGCGGGATATTGAGTGTCATGGGGGCTTCACCTGAGCGTTTGTACCAGATGAGCTTAGGTGGAGTGTTGACGAGCCTTTGTTCCAGTCTATGGGTTGCAAGATACGTCAGGGCCGCCCCCACTGCGTGGGAGCGGCATGAACCTCAAGCGCGACGTTGGATAAAGTCCCGAATCCGCTCAGCCGCTTCCACGCACTCCGCTAATGGCGCAACCAACGCCAGGCGCACACGGCCAGCGCCGGGGTTAAAACCGTCCACTTCCCGCGACAGGTAGGACCCCGGCACCACGGTCACGTGTTCTTCCACGAACAAGTCGCGGCAGAAGGCGGCATCGTCGCCATTCACATTCGGCCACAGATAGAAACCACCGTCCGGGTTTTGCACATCCAGCACCGGCTTGAGGATGGCCAGCACGGCGTCGAACTTCTCCCGGTACAAGTCGCGGTTGGCTTGTACGTGGGCTTCGTCCTGCCAGGCGGCAATGCTGGCCAATTGGGTTTGTACTGGCATCGCACAGCCATGGTAGGTGCGATACAGCAGGAAGGCCTTGAGGATGTCGGCGTCACCGGCGACAAACCCGGAACGCAGGCCCGGCAGGTTGGAGCGTTTGGACAGGCTGTGGAATACCACGCAACGCTTGAAGTCCTGACGGCCCAGTTCGACACAGGCACTGAGCAGGCCCGGAGGTGGAGCCTGCTCGTCGAAGTACAGCTCGCTGTAACACTCGTCGGCGGCGATGACGAAGTCATACTCGTCGGCCAATGCGATCAGCTTTTTCAGGGTGTCGACCGGGATCAGCGCACCGGTCGGGTTGCCTGGAGAGCACAGGAACAAGATCTGGCAGCGTTTCCAGATATCGGGTGATACCGCGTCGAAATCCGGGTTGAAGCCATTGGCATCCAGGCATGGCAGGTAATGCGGCTTGGCCCCGGCCAGGAACGCGGCGCCCTCGTAGATCTGGTAGAACGGGTTCGGGCTCACCACCAGTGCATCGTCGCCGCGATTGACCACCGTCTGGGTGAAGGCGAACAGGGCTTCACGGGTGCCGTTGACCGGGAGGATATTGCGCGCCGGGTCCAGCCAGCCTTTGGGCACGTTGAAACGGCGTTCACACCAGGCACCGATGGACTCGCGCAGGGCCGGGATGCCCAGGGTAGTCGGATACACCGCCATCTGGTCGAGGTTGTCAGCCAGTGCCTTGGCCACGAAGGCCGGAGATGTGTGCTTCGGCTCGCCGATGGACAAGGCGATCGGGCGTTTGTCCGGGTGTGGCGTGACGCTGCCGAGCAGGGCACGCAACTTTTCGAACGGGTAGGGCTGCAACTGGTTCAGGGCGTTGTTCATAGGCATCTCGTTCAAATCATTGGTCATGCGGTCTGCCATGCTTGGCAGATCCAAATGTGGGAGGGGGCGTGCTCCCGATTGGTGGGTGTCAGTCAGTTAATGGGTATCTGACCCACTGCTATCGGGGGCAAGCCCCTTCCCACATAAGCCCCGCTCAAATAGTCAGGCGCGTCAGCTCGACCCCGGGCTCCTGGGTCACGCTCAATTGCTGCACGATGGCATCCTGCAAGCGTCGGCACAGTTCAGGGTCGGACAACGGCTGGTTGTCGGCGTCGGTAATGAAGAACACGTCTTCTACCCGCTCGCCGAGGGTCGCAATCTTGGCGTTCTGCAACGACAGGTCGAATTCCAGGAAAATCCCGCCGATGCGTGCCAGCAGCCCCGGACGGTCCGGCGCGCTCAGTTCCAGCACGGTCACCGGGCGCTGGGCGTCGTTGGAAATGGTCACCTGGGGAGCGAACGCAAAGTGTTTGAGCTGGCGCGGCACCCGGCGCTGGATGATGGTCGGGTAGTCATCTGGATTGCGCAGGGCTTCGGTCAGGCCCTCGCGGATCTTTTTCACGCGTGCCGGGTTGTCGCCAATCGAATCGCCGTCGGTGTCGAGCACGATATAGGTGTCGAGGGTGAACTGGCTGCTGGAAGTGATCACCCGGGCGTCGTGGATGTTCAGGTTGAGCTGGTCCATGGCCGCCACGGTCACGGCGAAGAAGTCGTGCTGGTCCGGCGCGTAGATGAAGATTTGTGTGCCACCCTCGAATTCACGCTGGGTGGTCTCCTTGATCAGTACCAGCGGGCCGCCATCTGCCGGCTGCTGCAGGATCGCGTCACTGTGCCAGGCGACATCGCCGGCGGTGTGGCGCAGGAAGTAATCGTCACCCAGTTGCGACCACAGTTGCTCGACGTCGTCCGGGTCATTGCCGCCGCGCACCAGGATATCCAGGGCTGCGCTTTGGGTGCGGCGGATCTGCTCTTCGCGGTCCACCGGGTTCTCCAGGCCGCGCCGCAGGGCACGCTTGGTCTCGGTGTACAACTGGCGCAACAGGCTTGCACGCCACGAGTTCCAGAGTGTCGGGTTGGTGGCGTTGATGTCGGACACGGTCAGCACATACAGGTAGTCCAGACGGGTTTCATCGCCCACGATCCCGGCGAAATCATGGATCACCTGCGGGTCGGACAGATCCTTGCGCTGGGCGGTGGTCGACATCACCAGGTGGTTTTGTACCAACCAGACAATCAGGCGGCTGTCCCACAGTGGCAGTTGGTGGCGCTGGCAGAAAGCCTCGGCATCGACGGCGCCGATTTCCGAGTGATCGCCATGTCGACCTTTGCCGATGTCGTGATACAGGCCCGCCAGGTAGATCAACTCTGGCTTGGGCAGCTTGGCCATCAGCTTGCTGGCCAGCGGGAATTTCTCTGACACCTGGGTGTACTGCAACTTACGCAGGTGTTTGATCAGGTTCAGGGTGTGAGCGTCCACGGTGTAGATGTGGAACAGGTCGTGCTGCATCTGCCCGACGATAAAGCCGAACTCCGGCAAGTAGCGTCCGAGGATGCCGTAACGGTTCATCCGCCGCAGGTTGCGATGGATGCCGATCCGGCACTTGAACAGTTCGATGAACAGGCTGGTGTTGCGGATATCGTTGCGAAACTCTTCGTCGATCAGGTGACGGTTTTCCCGCAGCAAACGGATGGTGTCGGCCCGCACGCCTTTGATTTCCGGCTGCTGGGCCATCAATACGAAGATCTCCAGCATGGCGAACGGGGTGCGGCGGAACACATTGTCGTTGCGCGCTTCGATATAGCCGTCGTGCAGTTGGAAGCGTGCGTTGATTGGCTGCGGTGGAGCTTCGTCTTCGGGGGCCAGAATCACTTCTTCGAAGTGCTGGATGATCAGGTCGCTGAGTTGGGCAATGCTCATGACCACCCGGTAGTACTGCTGCATGAAGCTTTCGATGCTGGTCTTCGCGTCTTCGCCTTCAAAGCCCAGCAATGTGGCGATGGAGCGCTGATGGTCGAACAGCAAGCGGTCTTCGGCGCGACCGGCGAGCATGTGCAGGGCATAACGCACTTTCCACAGGAATTCCTGGGAAGAGGCCAGCAGGGCGTTTTCGCTCTCTACCAGGAAGCCTTCGCCGGCCAGGGCGCGCAGGTTCAGGGTGCCGTACTGGCGGCGGGCGACCCACAAAATCGTCTGGATGTCCCGCAGCCCGCCGGGCGACCCTTTGACGTTGGGTTCCAGGTTGTATTCGGTGTCGTTGTACTTGTGGTGCCGGGCTTTCTGCTCGGCACGCTTGGCCAGGAAGAAGTCCTTGCTCGGCCACATATGGGCGGTGCTGGTGACCTCGAGCATACGCTGGCGCAGGCGTTCGGGGCCGGCGATGGTGCGGCTTTCCATCAGGTTGGTGATGACGGTCAGGTCGGCGCGGGCCTCTTCGGCGCATTCGTCCACCGAGCGTACGCTTTGGCCGACTTCCAGGCCGATATCCCACAGCAATGTCAGAAAGCGCTCGATGGAATCGCGAAAGATCTCGTGGTCGGCGCTGTCCAGCAGGATCAGCAGGTCGATGTCGGAGTAGGGGTGCAGTTCGCCGCGACCGTAGCCGCCGACCGCCACCAGGGCGATATCGGCGTCTTCGCTCCAACTGAACTGTTCCCATGCCTTTTGCAGGATATTGTCGACGAACCAGGCGCGGTCCTCGATCAGCCGACGAATATCCCGGCCGCTGAGAAAGCGCTCATCGAGCACCTCGCGCGCCTGGCGGATAGCCTTTTTGAAAGCAGCGATGGGGCTCGCCTTCAATGCCAGCTCGGCCTGAAACTGGCCACGGTCGAAGAGTTCGGGATCCACCTGGGGCATCAATCGGTTTTCCTTTCTATCTATCAGTCGGTCACAACATCGTTTTGGAAAACCAACGCAACCTTTATGCCGAGACGCGCGGGATCGTATCGTCTGCGCGCAGGGTGAAGATCTCGTAGCCGGTTTCGGTGACCAGCAGGGTGTGTTCCCACTGGGCCGAGAGCTTGCGGTCCTTGGTGATGGCGGTCCAGCCGTCGCCCAGTACCTTGGTGTCGGCCTTGCCCTGGTTGATCATCGGCTCGATGGTAAAGGTCATGCCCGCTTTCAGCTCCATGCCGGTGCCGGCGCGGCCGTAGTGCAGGATCTGCGGTTCTTCGTGGAACACTTTACCAATGCCGTGGCCGCAGAATTCGCGCACGACCGAGAAACCGTTCTTTTCGGCGTGCTTCTGGATCACTTCGCCGATATCGCCCAGGCGGCAGCCAGGTTTTACGATCTCGATCGCCTTGTACATGCATTCCTGGGTGACCTGGGACAGGCGCTCGGCCCAGACTGGCACGGTGCCGACGTGGAACATACGGCTGGTGTCGCCGTGGTAGCCGTCCTTGATCACGGTGACGTCGATGTTCAGGGTGTCGCCGTCTTTCAGCGGCTTGTCACCTGGAATCCCGTGGCAGACCACGTGGTTGATCGAGGTGCAGATCGACTTGGGAAAGCCTTTGTAGTTCAGCGGGGCGGGGATGGCCTTTTGCACGTCAACTATATAGTCGTGGCAAATGCGGTCCAGCGCTTCGGTGGTCACGCCGGGCTTGACGTGTTCGGCGATCATTTCCAGTACGTCGGCTGCCAGTTTGCCGGCAACGCGCATGCCTGCAATGTCTTCGGCGGTTTTCAAGGTAACGGTCATACAGGCTCTCTCTAGCGCGACGCGCTGAAATCAATACGGTTCGCGGGGGCGCGACAAAAGGTAACGGTGTTCGCGCAGGCCCCAAAAAACGCGATTCTAACAGACGATGGCGTCAAATCATGAGCGTCTGATGATCGCTTCTCTCTACAAGGTAGGACTATGTTGGCTCTATTCAAGGGGTTGCGCAAAGGTGACGGGTGGCGAATGCGATTGCGGGTTTCGTTTTTTTCGTTGCTGTGGTATAAAATGCGCCGCTTTCCGGGGATACCCCGCAAAGCTTAAATCCACACACGTGTCGACACGATGACCTGGGTGCCGGAGGCCTTGATGCCGCTGGTTGGTCATTGGGATACGTGGAGGCCAAACCCGACTTATTAAGGAACTATCATGTCCCAAGTCAACATGCGCGATATGCTGAAGGCCGGTGTGCACTTCGGTCACCAGACCCGTTACTGGAACCCGAAAATGGGTAAATACATTTTCGGCGCGCGTAACAAGATCCACATTATCAACCTTGAAAAAACCCTGCCAATGTTCAACGAAGCTCTGACTTTCGTAGAGCGCCTGGCCCAGGGCAAAAACAAGATCCTGTTCGTCGGCACCAAGCGTTCCGCTGGCAAGATCGTTGCTGAAGAAGCAGCACGTTGCGGTTCGCCGTACGTCGATCACCGCTGGTTGGGCGGCATGCTGACCAACTTCAAAACCATCCGTGCTTCCATCAAGCGTCTGCGTGACCTTGAAGTGCAAGCCGAAGACGGTACTTTCGCCAAGCTGACCAAGAAAGAAGCGCTGATGCGCTCCCGTGACCTGGAAAAGCTCGATCGTTCCCTGGGTGGTATCAAGGACATGGGCGGTCTGCCTGACGCACTGTTCGTTATCGACGTTGATCACGAGCGCATCGCGATCACCGAAGCCAACAAGCTGGGCATCCCGGTTATCGGCGTAGTCGATACCAACAGCAGCCCGGAAGGCGTTGACTACATCATCCCAGGCAACGATGACGCTATCCGCGCTATCCAGCTGTACATGGGTTCGATGGCTGACGCTGTAATCCGTGGTCGCAACCACGTTGCTGGTGGTACCGAGCAGTTCGTTGAAGAAGCTCCGGTAGCTGCCGCTGAGTAATTGACGCCCTGGCGTTGACTCAGTAAGCAAAAAGGGGGCTTGGCCCCCTTTTTGCCACCTCGAAAACCATTTGTCGGCAGCGCAGCTACATCATTTGTAACGTGCAGCGGCCTACAACGGATATTCGGGAAGAATTGATCGCCCGTTTGATCGGGTGGAATGGTTGAAAACCTATCCAAGAGGAATTTGAAATGGCAGAGATTACTGCAGCGTTGGTTAAAGAACTGCGTGAGCGTACCGGCGAAGGCATGATGGATTGCAAAAAGGCCTTGACCAAGGCCGGCGGCGACATCGAAAAAGCCATTGATGACATGCGTGCTTCCGGCGCCATCAAGGCTGCCAAGAAAGCAGGCAACGTCGCTGCTGAAGGTGCTATCGCTCTGGTTGAAGACGGCAAGGCTGCCGTTCTGCTGGAAGTGAACTCCCAGACCGACTTCCTGGCTCTGCAAGACGACTTCAAAGCATTCGTTGCTGCCAGCGTCAAGAAAGCATTCGACGACAAGCTGACTACTGTTGAGCCGTTGATCGAAGCTCAAGAAGCTGATCGCCTGGTACTGGTCGGCAAGGTTGGCGAAAACGTCAACATCCGTCGCCTGGCTCGCATCGAAGGTGATGTGGTTGGTGGTTACCTGCACGGTAACAAAATCGGCGTTGTGGTTGCCCTGAAAGGCGGCGACGTTGAGCTGGCAAAAGACATCGCTATGCACGTAGCGGCCAGCAACCCTGAATTCCTGCTGCCATCGGAAGTCTCCGCTGACGCAATCGAACGCGAAAAAGCCGTGTTCCTGAGCCTCAACGCTGACAAGATCGCCGGCAAGCCGGAAAACATCGTTGAAAACATGATCAAAGGCCGTATCAGCAAGTTCCTGGCTGAAGCGAGCCTGGTTGAGCAGGCGTTCGTCAAGAACCCTGAAATCAAGGTTGGCGAACTGGCCAAGAAAGCCGGTGCTGAAATCGTTTCCTTCACCTACTACAAAGTAGGCGACGGCATCGAGAAGCCGGTCGACAACTTCGCTGAAGAAGTTGCTGCCCAGCTGGCTGCCGCCAAGCAATAAGACAGTTTTCAACTGTCGCCGAAAGAGGCTGCCCGCTCACGCGCGCAGCCTCTTTTCAAATGGGAAGGCCAATTTTATTTGGTTTCCTTTCGGAACTGGCTTACAAAGCCGTGTTCCGATGGCGCTGTGATAGCGTCCAGCTAGAGTGAACGCAAGCCGTAAACGGCTCGCCAAGAATTTTTTAAAAAATACGCCGCAGGAGAGATTCGCAATGGCTCAGCAGGGCAGTGGTTATCAGGCTCGCTATAAACGCATTCTACTCAAGCTCAGCGGCGAGGCCCTGATGGGCTCGGAAGAGTTCGGGATCGATCCCAAGGTACTCGACCGCATGGCGCTCGAAGTTGGCCAACTGGTCGGCATCGGCGTACAAGTCGGCCTGGTGATTGGCGGCGGTAACCTGTTCCGTGGCGCGGCACTGAGTGCGGCGGGTATGGATCGGGTGACCGGCGACCACATGGGCATGCTGGCCACTGTGATGAACGCCCTGGCCATGCGCGACGCCCTGGAGCGCGCCAATATCTCGGCCATCGTGATGTCGGCTATTTCCATGGTGGGCGTGACCGATCACTATGATCGCCGCAAAGCCATGCGCCACCTGAACGCCAAGGAAGTCGTGATCTTTGCTGCCGGTACCGGCAACCCGTTCTTCACCACGGACTCGGCTGCCTGCCTGCGTGCCATCGAAATCGATGCCGACGTGGTGCTCAAGGCCACCAAGGTGGATGGTGTCTACACTGCTGACCCATTCAAAGACCCGCATGCCGAGAAGTTCGATCATCTGACCTACGATGAAGTGCTGGATCGCAAGCTGGGTGTAATGGACCTGACGGCTATCTGCCTGTGCCGCGACCACAAGATGCCATTGCGCGTATTTAACATGAACAAGTCCGGCGCCCTGCTGAATATCGTACACGGCGGCGCGGAAGGGACTCTGATCGAGGAAGGCCAACAATGATCAATGAAATCAAGAAAGACGCCCAGGCGCGTATGCAGAAGTCCCTGGAATCCCTGAGCCATGCGTTTGGCCAGATTCGTACCGGCAAGGCGCACCCGAGCATCCTGGGCAGCGTGATGGTGCCTTACTATGGCGCTGACACCCCGCTGAGCGGCGTGGCCAACGTTACCGTGAAGGACTCGCGTACCCTGCAAGTCGTGGCGTTCGAGCGCAATATGCTCGCCGCGGTCGACAAGGCGATCCAGAGTGCCGGCCTGAACCTCAACCCGACCAACCTTGGCGAGTTGTTGCTGATCTCCATGCCTGCCCTGACCGAAGAAACCCGCAAGGGCTTCACCAAGCAGGCGCGCAGCGCGGCTGAAGACGCACGCGTTGCCGTGCGTAACATTCGTCGTGATGCGTTGGGCGACCTGAAGAAACTGGTCAAGGACAAGGAAATCAGCGAAGACGAAGAGCGTCGTGCCGTCGCTGATATCGATAAGTTGACCAAAGATGCCGAGGCCCAGATTACCAAGGCTACGGAAGATAAAGAAAAGGACCTGATGGCCGTATAAGGGGTCAGGACGCCTTTATGGAAAAGACCAAGCAGACTGTGCCCTCCGTGGTGCCGCGCCATGTCGCGATCATCATGGATGGGAATAATCGCTGGGCGAAAAAACGCTTTATGCCGGGTGTCGCCGGGCATAAAGCGGGTGTTGACGCAGTCAGGGCAGTGATTGAAGTGTGTGCCGAGGCCAAGGTCGAAGTGTTGACCTTGTTCGCCTTCTCCAGTGAGAACTGGCAGCGGCCCGCCGATGAAGTCAGCGCATTGATGGACTTGTTCTTCAAGGCGTTGCGTCGTGAGGCCAAGCGCCTCAATGAAAACAACATCAGTCTGCGCATCATTGGTGATCGCTCGCGGTTCCATCCGGAACTGCAGGCAGCCATGCGCGAAGCCGAGGCAATGACTGCGGGTGCCAACCGTTTTGTGCTGCAGATTGCAGCCAACTACGGTGGCCAGTGGGATATTGCCCAGGCTGCGCAGCGGCTGGCCCGCGAAGTGCAGGCCGGTCATCTGCGGCCGGATGACATCACGCCCGAACTGTTACAAACCTGCCTGGTGACCGGTGACCTGCCGTTGCCGGACTTGTGCATTCGTACCGGTGGCGAACATCGCATCAGCAACTTCCTGCTGTGGCAGTTGGCCTATACCGAGCTGTACTTCTCCGACCTGTTCTGGCCGGACTTCAAACACGATGCCATGCGTAACGCGCTGGCCGATTTCGCTTCCCGTCAGCGTCGCTTTGGTAAAACGAGCGAGCAGATCGAAGCTGGAGCCCGGGTTTAAATGCTTAAACAACGAATCATCACGGCACTGATCCTGCTGCCGATTGCCTTGTGCGGGTTTTTCCTGCTCGACGGTTCTGGCTTTGCGCTGTTTATCGGCCTGGTCGTGACCCTTGGGGCGTGGGAGTGGGCGCGCCTGGCGGGGTTCAGCGGCCAGTTGCCGCGTGTGGTCTACGCCGCCGTGGTCGCGCTGTTGTTGTTCCTGATGTACATCCTGCCGGACATCGCGCCCTGGGTCTTGGGTGCAGCGGTGCTGTGGTGGGCCTTGGCGACGTTCCTGGTGCTGACCTATCCACGCACCAGTGGCCAGTGGTCCAGCGTTGCCTGCAAGTTGGTCATTGGCTTGTTGATCCTGCTGCCGGCCTGGCAAGGGCTGGTGGAAATCAAACGTTTCCCGATCGGGAATGAATTGATCCTGGCCGTGATGGTACTGGTTTGGGGGGCGGATATCGGCGCCTACTTCTCCGGCCGAGCCTTTGGCAAGCGCAAGCTGGCGCCGGCAGTCAGCCCAGGTAAAAGCTGGGAAGGCGTCTACGGTGGCCTGGCATTGACCCTGGTGATCACGCTCGTGGTCGGTGTGATGCGCGACTGGTCGATAAAGGAGATCTTCCTGGCCTTGTTGGGCACCGCCATCGTTGTGTTTATCTCGGTCGTGGGTGACCTCACCGAAAGCATGTTCAAGCGCCAGGCCGGGATCAAGGACAGCAGTAACCTGCTGCCGGGTCATGGCGGCGTGCTGGATCGTATCGACAGCCTCACGGCTGCCCTTCCGATCTTTGCCGTGCTGTTGTGGATGACGGCTTCGTGAGCCGCCTGCAGCAGGTAACCGTGCTGGGTTCAACTGGCTCGGTCGGGCTGAGTACCCTGGATGTGATCGCCCGTCACCCTGATCGCTATCAGGTGTTCGCGCTGACCGGCTTCACGCGTTTGCGTGAACTGCTGGCCTTGTGTGTGCGCCATTCGCCGCGCTTTGCTGTCGTGCCTGAGACCGCCGACGCGCGTGGCTTGCAGGATGATCTGCGGGCTGCCGGGCTTGCCACTCGGGTGTTGGTGGGGGAGGCGGGCTTATGCCAGGTCTCGGCTGACGAGCAAGTGGATACCGTTGTGGCGGCGATCGTTGGCGCGGCGGGATTGCGTCCGACCCTGGCAGCTGTCGACGCCGGCAAAAAGATTCTGCTGGCCAATAAAGAAGCCCTGGTCATGTCCGGCGCGCTGTTTATGCAAGCGGTGCGTAAGAGTGGGGCGGTGCTGCTGCCGCTCGATAGTGAGCACAATGCAATCTTTCAGTGCATGCCGGGTGACTTCGCTCGCGGGTTGAGTCAGGTCGGTGTTCGCCGGATTCTGCTGACGGCATCCGGCGGCCCCTTCCGACAGACGCCCTTGGCCGAGTTGGAGCATGTGTCTCCCGATCAGGCGTGCGCCCATCCTAACTGGTCCATGGGGCGCAAAATCTCCGTGGACTCGGCGAGCATGATGAACAAGGGCCTGGAGCTGATCGAGGCGTGCTGGTTGTTCGATGCGCGGCCTGATCAGGTCGAGGTGGTGATTCACCCGCAAAGTGTGATTCATTCCCTGGTCGATTATGTGGACGGTTCGGTACTGGCGCAGTTGGGCAACCCGGATATGCGTACGCCGATCGCCAACGCCCTGGCTTGGCCGGAGCGGATTGATTCCGGCGTGGCACCGTTGGACCTGTTCGCAATTGCTCGCCTGGACTTCCAGGCACCGGACGAACAGCGTTTTCCGTGCCTGCGCCTGGCGCGGCAGGCCGCTGAAGTGGGTAACAGTGCGCCCGCGATGCTGAATGCGGCCAACGAAGTGGCTGTGGCCGCGTTTCTCGAACGGCGCATCCGCTTTCCGCAGATCGCGAGTATTATCGAGGACGTCCTGAATCTTGAGCCGGTGGTGGCTGTGAATGACCTCGGGGCAGTGTTCGAGGCCGATACAAAGGCCCGAGTTCTAGCCGAGCAGTGGTTGAACCGCAACGCGCGTTAGCCTGTAGGCGGGTATGAGCCTTCAGGCACTGAATTAAATGCGGAGAGATTAGATGAGTGCGCTCTACATGATTGTCGGCACCCTGGTTGCTCTGGGTGTGTTGGTTACCTTCCACGAATTCGGCCACTTTTGGGTGGCGCGTCGTTGCGGCGTCAAGGTATTGCGTTTTTCCGTCGGCTTCGGCATGCCGTTGCTGCGCTGGCATGATCGTCGGGGCACCGAGTTCGTGATTGCAGCCATTCCGTTGGGTGGCTACGTCAAGATGCTCGACGAGCGAGAAGGCGAGGTGCCAGCAGATCAGCTGGACCAATCCTTCAATCGCAAGACCGTTCGTCAGCGTATTGCCATTGTCGCAGCTGGCCCCATCGCCAATTTCCTGTTGGCGATGGTGTTCTTCTGGGTCCTGGCCATGATGGGCAGCCAGCAGGTGCGTCCGGTGATTGGCGCGGTTGAAGCGGACAGCATGGCGGCGAAGGCAGGATTGGTCGCTGGGCAGGAAATTGTTTCCATTGATGACGAGCCGACCACGGGTTGGGGGGCGGTCAATCTGCAGTTGGTGCGCCGCATGGGTGAAAGCGGCACTATCCGTGTCGTGGTGCGTGAGCAGGACTCCAGTGCCGAGACTGCGCGTGAGTTGGCCCTGGATCACTGGCTCAAGGGCGCGGATGAGCCTGATCCGATCAAGTCTTTGGGCATACGCCCCTGGCGTCCGGCGTTGCCGCCGGTACTTGCCGAGCTTGATTCGAAAGGTCCCGCCCAGGCTGCTGGTCTGAAAACGGGTGATCGATTGTTGGCCCTTGATGGCCAGGCGCTGAATGACTGGCAGCAAGTGGTCGATCTGGTGCGTGTACGCCCTGATACCAAGATTGTGCTGAAAGTTGAGCGTGATGGTGCTCAAATCGACGTCCCTGTGACCTTGTCGACGCGTGGGGAGGCCAAGGCTGCCGGGGGGTATCTGGGGGCCGGGGTCAAAGGTGTTGAGTGGCCACCATCGATGGTGCGAGAGGTCAGTTTCGGGCCATTGGCGGCCATTGGCGAAGGCGCGAAACGCACCTGGACCATGAGCGTGCTGACCCTCGAATCCCTCAAGAAGATGTTGTTCGGCGAGCTCTCGGTAAAAAACTTGAGTGGGCCGATAACCATTGCTAAAGTGGCGGGCGCTTCTGCCCAGTCGGGTGTCGCGGATTTCCTGAATTTCCTGGCTTATCTGAGTATTAGCCTTGGGGTTCTGAATTTGCTGCCCATCCCGGTATTGGATGGGGGGCATCTGTTGTTTTATCTGGTCGAGTGGGTGCGTGGTCGCCCCTTGTCGGATCGGGTGCAGGGTTGGGGGATACAGATCGGTATCAGTTTGGTGGTCGGGGTGATGTTGTTAGCTCTGGTCAACGATCTGGGACGACTGTAACGCTTCGCTGAATTGCGAATCTGCCGCATTTTGCGGCAGTTTGTTTATTGCCAGTTGGAATAAGAAAGGACTTCATGAAACGTCTGCTGCTAACTGCGGTTCTCACCGTATTGATGATCGCCGAAGTTCACGCCGAGTCCTTCACTATCTCCGATATTCGCGTCAACGGCCTCCAGCGGGTTTCCGCCGGTAGCGTCTTTGGTGCCTTGCCGTTGAACGTCGGGGAACAGGCTGATGATCGTCGCCTGGTGGAATCCACTCGTGCGCTGTTCAAAACCGGGTTCTTTCAAGATATCCAACTGGGTCGCGAAGGTAACGTCCTGGTCATCACGGTCGTCGAGCGACCTTCCGTCGCCAGTATCGCGATCGAAGGTAACAAGGCGATCTCCACTGAAGACCTGATGAAGGGCCTCAAGCAATCCGGCCTGGCCGAGGGCGAAATCTTCCAGCGCGCTACCCTTGAAGGTGTGCGTAACGAGCTGCAACGCCAGTACGTTGCCCAGGGCCGCTACTCCGCGACCGTGGAAACGGAAGTGATCCCGCAGCCTCGTAACCGTGTCGGCCTGAAGGTCAACATCAATGAAGGCACCGTGGCGGCTATTCAGCACATCAACGTGGTGGGCAACACCAAGTTTGCTGATGACGACCTGATCGACCTGTTCGAACTCAAGACCACCAACTGGTTGTCGTTCTTCAAGAACGATGACAAGTACGCCCGTGAAAAACTGTCCGGTGACCTGGAGCGTCTGCGCTCCTACTACCTGGACCGTGGCTACATCAACATGGACATCGCTTCGACCCAGGTGTCCATCACCCCGGACAAGAAGCACGTCTACATCACGGTCAACGTCAACGAAGGCGAGAAGTACAAGGTTCGTGACGTCAAGCTCAGCGGCGACTTGAAAGTCCCTGAAGACCAGGTCAAGTCCCTGTTGCTCGTGCAGAAGGACCAGGTGTTCTCGCGCAAGCTGATGACCACCACGTCCGAACTGATCACCCGTCGCCTGGGTAACGAAGGCTATACCTTCGCCAACGTCAACGGCGTGCCGACCCCGCATGATGATGACCACACCGTGGACATCACCTTCGTCGTCGACCCAGGCAAGCGTGCCTACGTAAACCGCATCAACTTCCGTGGCAACACCAAGTCTGCGGACGAAGTGCTGCGCCGTGAAATGCGTCAGATGGAAGGTGGTTGGGCGTCGACTTACCTGATCGACCAATCCAAGACTCGTCTGGAGCGTCTGGGCTTCTTCAAGGAAGTCAACGTCGAAACCCCGGCCGTACCGGGCGTGGACGACCAGGTTGACGTGAACTATGCCGTTGAAGAGCAAGCCTCGGGCTCGATCACTGCCAGTGTCGGCTTCGCACAGAGTGCTGGTCTGATCCTCGGTGGTTCGATTACCCAGAACAACTTCCTCGGTACCGGTAACAAGGTCTCCATCGGCCTGACCCGAAGCGAATACCAGAGCCGCTATAACTTCGGTTATGTCGACCCCTACTGGACCGCTGACGGTGTGAGCCTGGGCTACAACGCCTTCTACCGCACCACCGACTACAAAGATCTCGATGTAAACGTAGCCAGCTATGCGATCGACAGTTTTGGTGTGGGTGCCAACATCGGCTACCCGATCAGCGAGACGTCGCGCCTGACCTTCGGCCTTACCGCGCAACAGGACAAGATCAAGACCGGTGTATACACCGTGGACGAAATCTTCAACTTCGTGCGTAACGAGGGCGACCAGTTCCTGAACTTCAAGGCGTCGGCTGGCTGGTCGGAATCGACCTTGAACAAAGGGGTGCTGGCAACCCGTGGTCACTCCCAGAGCTTGACCCTGGAAGCCACCACGCCGGGCAGCGACCTGTCGTTCTTCAAGCTCGACTACCGTGGCCAGTTGTTCCAGCCGTTGAGCGATAACTACACCATGCGCCTGCACACCGAGTTGGGTTATGGCGACGGTTATGGTTCGACCAATGGCCTGCCGTTCTACGAGAACTACTACGCCGGTGGTTTCAACTCGGTTCGTGGTTTCAAGGACAGCACCCTGGGCCCACGTGGTACCCCGAGCCGTGGTGAGACTATCACTGGTAACCAGGGCACTATCGCCGACCCGGACAGTAGCGCACTGCCATTTGGTGGTAACGTGTTGATCCAGGGTGGTGCGGAGATTCTGTTCCCGCTGCCGTTCGTCAAGGACCAGCGCTCCCTGCGTACTTCGGTTTTCTGGGATGTGGGTAACGTGTTCGACTCCAAGTGCGAACAGGTCACCAACCCTAACGGCTCGAAGTCCAGCACCCAGTGTAACGACGTGAGCTTCAGTAACATGGCGAGCTCGGTCGGTGTTGGCGTGACATGGGTGACTGCGCTGGGCCCATTGAGCTTTGCTCTGGCCATGCCGATCAAGAAACCGGATAACGCTGAAACCCAGATTTTCCAATTCTCCCTCGGCCAGACGTTCTAAGCGTCTGACCTAAGATAACGACAACGGATTCTGTAGGAGTGCATCGTGCGTAAGTTGACTCAATTGGTTCTGCTGGCAACTGTGCTGGTAACCACCCCGGCCTTCGCCGAAATGAAAATTGCCGTCCTGAACTATCAGATGGCCTTGTTGGAATCCGACGCGGCCAAGAAATACGCCGTGGATGCCGAGAAGAAATTCGGTCCGCAACTGACCAAGCTCAAGACCCTGGAAAGCAGTGCCAAGGGCATTCAGGACCGCCTTGTAGCGGGTGGCGACAAAATGCAGCAAGGCGAGCGCGAGCGTCTGGAGCTTGAATTCAAGCAAAAGGCCCGTGACTATCAGTTCCAGTCCAAGGAGCTGAACGAAGCCAAAGCAGTTGCTGACCGTGAAATGCTCAAGCAGCTCAAGCCTAAGCTCGACAGCGCTGTGGAAGAAGTCATCAAGAAAGGTGCCTTTGACCTGGTGTTCGAGCGTGGCGCCGTGATCGACGTCAAGCCTCAATACGACATCACCCGTCAGGTGATCGAGCGCATGAACCAGCTGAAGTAAACCATGACTGCGACTATCAAGCTCGGCGAGTTGGCCGAGTTCCTGGGGGCCACCTTGCGTGGCTCCCCGGAGAAAGAAATCACTGGGCTAGCCACCTTGCAGGAGGCTGGCCCAGCTCAGTTGAGCTTCCTCGCAAATCCTCAATACCGTAAATACCTGGTCGACTGCCAGGCCGCAGCCGTGTTGCTGAAGGCCGCCGACGCCGAAGGGTTCATCGGGGATGCGCTGGTGGTGGCCGACCCGTACCTGTCGTACGCGAAGGCGTCGCACCTGTTTGATCCCAAGCCGAAGGCGGCTGGCGGTATTCACCCGTCGGCTGTGATCGCCGAGGATGCCCAGGTTGATCCGGCGGCCAGCATTGGTGCCTTTGCCGTGATCGAGAGCGGCGCACGTATTGCTGCTGGTGTCACCGTCGGCGCTCACTGCTTTGTCGGTGCGCGCTGCGAAATCGGTGCCGATGGCTGGCTGGCTCCTCGTGTCACCCTGTACCACGACGTGCGTATCGGTGAGCGGGTTGTCATTCAATCGGGTGCCGTGATCGGTGGAGAAGGGTTCGGTTTCGCCAACTCCAAAGGTGTTTGGCACAAGATTGCCCAGGTTGGCGGTGTATTGATCGGCGACGACGTGGAAATCGGCGTCAACACTGCTGTTGATCGCGGGGCCCTGGCCGATACCGTGATCGGTAACGGCGTGAAGCTCGACAACCAGATCCAGATCGCCCACAACGTACAGATTGGCGATCACACCGCCATGGCGGCTTGTGTGGGGATTTCCGGCAGCACCAAGATCGGCAAGCATTGCATGCTTGCTGGTGGCGTAGGGCTGGTGGGGCATATCGACATTTGCGACAACGTCTTCATCACCGGCATGACCATGGTAACCCACTCGATTACCGAGCCTGGCGCCTATTCCTCCGGTACCGCCATGCAGCCAGCGGCTGAATGGCGTAAGAGTGCAGCGCGCTTGAGGCAACTCGACGACATGGCGCGGCGCCTCAAGCAGTTGGAAAAGCGTGTTGGGGACGTGACCCCTGGCGGTAATGCTTCATCAGAAGGCTGATACCATTTCCATATCAAGTGTGCACAGCCGCTAGACTGCCTCCTTGATTTGCTAGCGGGGCGTGTGGTTAGTCCGCCCGCCCCCAATCTTTATTACAGGCTTCCCCCCGAAATGATGGACATCAACGAGATTCGCGAATACCTGCCTCACCGTTACCCGTTCCTGCTGGTGGACCGCGTAGTGGACCTCAATATCGAGGAAAAGCGCATTCGTGCCTACAAGAATGTCAGCATCAACGAACCGTTCTTCAATGGTCACTTTCCCGCGCATCCAATCATGCCGGGTGTGCTGATCATTGAAGCAATGGCCCAGGCTGCCGGTATCCTTGGTTTTAAAATGCTCGACCTCAAGCCTGCCGATGGCACGCTTTACTACTTCGTAGGTTCGGACAAGCTGCGTTTTCGCAACCCGGTCACACCGGGTGACCAGTTGATCCTGGAAGCCAAGTTCATCAGTTGCAAGCGCCAGATCTGGAAGTTCGAATGCCAGGCATCGGTGGATGGCAAGCCGGTGTGCTCTGCCGAGATCATCTGTGCGGAACGCAAACTATGAGTTTGATTGACCCTCGCGCAATCATCGATCCGTCGGCCGTACTGGCCGCCGACGTTGAGGTCGGCCCTTGGTCGATCGTCGGCGCAGGTGTTGAAATCGGCGAGGGGACTGTCATCGGGCCGCACGTGATCCTTAAAGGGCCGACCCGCATTGGCAAACACAATCGTATCTACCAGTTTTCCTCGGTAGGCGAAGATACGCCGGACATGAAGTACAAGGGTGAAGAAACACGCCTGGTAATCGGTGACCACAACATCATCCGTGAAGGCGTCACCATTCACCGCGGCACCGTGCAGGATCGTGCCGAGACCACCTTGGGTGATCACAACCTGATCATGGCCTATGCGCACATCGGCCACGACAGCGTGATCGGCAACCATTGCATCCTGGTCAATAACACCGCGTTGGCAGGCCATGTGCACGTTGACGACTGGGCGATTCTCTCCGGTTTCACGCTGGTCCATCAGTACTGCCATATCGGTGCCCACAGCTTTTCCGGAATGGGCACCGCCATCGGCAAGGATGTCCCGGCCTATGTCACGGTGTTCGGCAACCCAGCCGAAGCCCGTAGCATGAACTTCGAAGGCATGCGCCGGCGTGGTTTCAGCGAAGATGCCATCCATGCCCTGCGCCGTGCCTACAAGACGGTTTACCGCCAGGGACTGACGGTTGAGCAAGCCCTGACTGAACTGGCCGAGCCGGCCGCGTCGTTCCCGGAGGTTGCGGTCTTCCGTGACTCGATCCAGGCGTCGACGCGCGGTATCACCCGCTGATCATGGCCAATTTGCGTATCGCATTGGTGGCCGGAGAAGCTTCCGGCGATATTCTGGGGGCGGGCTTGATGCGGGCCCTCAAGGCCCAGCATCCGGCAGTGGAATTTATCGGTGTGGGTGGTCCGTTGATGCAGGCCGAGGGCCTCACTTCCTACTTCCCCATGGAGCGTCTGTCGGTCATGGGGTTGGTGGAGGTATTGGGGCGTCTGCGTGAGCTGCTCGCTCGCCGTAAGCTCCTGATCAAGACCTTGATCGAAGAGAAGCCCGACGTTTTTATCGGTATCGATGCACCGGACTTCACCCTCACTATTGAACTCAAGTTACGTCAGGCCGGGCTCAAGACTGTGCACTACGTCAGCCCATCCGTGTGGGCGTGGCGGCAGAAGCGGGTGCTGAAGATCCGCGAAGGCTGCGACTTGATGCTCACTTTGTTGCCGTTCGAAGCTCGGTTCTACGAGGAAAAAGGCGTTCCGGTGCGATTTGTCGGCCATACGCTGGCGGATGCCATTCCCTTGCAGGCCGACCGGGCTGCGGCGCGCGCTGAGCTGGGCTTGCCTGATGGCCCGCTGGTCGCGCTCATGCCGGGCAGTCGTGGCGGTGAAGTCGGACGCCTGGGGGCGCTGTTTTTTGATGCCGCCGAGCGTCTGCTGGTGTTAAAGCCGGGTATTCGCTTTGTGTTGCCGTGCGCCAGCCCGCAACGTCGCGCACAAATCGAAACACTGCTGGAAGGTCGCAACCTGCCGTTGACCCTGCTCGACGGTCAGTCTCACCTGGCCCTGGCAGCCTGCGATGCCGTGTTGATCGCTTCCGGTACCGCCACCCTGGAGGCTTTGCTGTACAAGCGGCCCATGGTCGTGGCCTACCGGCTGGCGCCGCTGACCTTCTGGATTCTCAAGCGCATGGTCAAGAGCCCCTATATTTCCTTGCCCAACCTGCTGGCCCAGCGCCTGTTGGTGCCGGAGTTGTTGCAGGACGATGCAACGCCTGAAGCACTCGCGCAAACCCTGCTCCCCTTGATCGATGGCGGCGAAGAGCAAACCCGTGGTTTTGATGCCATCCACCGCACCCTGCGCCGTGATGCATCCAACCAGGCGGCGGATGCCGTGCTGACCTTGATTGGCCATAAACAGGAAGCCTTATGAGTACGCAAATGGGCCTGGACTTCAGCCTGGTCGCCCAAGCCCACGAACTGGTGGCAGGTGTGGATGAGGTTGGGCGCGGCCCGCTCTGCGGTGCAGTCGTCACGGCGGCCGTGATCCTTGATCCGAACCGTCCGATCCTGGGCCTTAATGACTCGAAAAAACTCACCGAAGCGCGTCGCGAAAAACTCTTCGACGAGATTTGTGAGAAGGCCCTGAGCTGGCATATCGCTCGGGCTGAAGTCGAAGAAATCGACGAGCTGAACATCCTTCACGCCACCATGCTGGCCATGCGGCGTGCCGTTGAAGGTCTGCACATTACGCCAAAACTGGCGATGATCGACGGCAACCGCTGCCCGAAACTGGCGATGCCGGCTGAAGCCGTGGTCAAGGGCGACAGCAAGGTTCCGGCGATTGCTGCTGCTTCTATCCTGGCCAAAGTCAGCCGGGATCGTGAAATGGCTGCTTTCGAATTGATCTACCCCGGCTACGGTATCGCAGGCCATAAGGGCTACCCGACGCCCGTTCATCTGGAAGCCTTGGCCCGCCTGGGTCCTACGCCGATCCACCGTCGTTCGTTTGCGCCGGTGCGCCAGGCTTATGAGCTGCGCGAGAACCTCAGCGAGGTTTAGTCGCGAGGCTGATGTTTTTGCCAAGGCCCGGTACAATCCGGGCCTTGTTGTTTCCATGTATCAAGACAGGATCTTTATGCCGGCTTCATTCGTTCATCTACGCCTGCACACTGAATACTCCCTGGTCGACGGCCTGGTACGGATCAAACCGCTGGTCAAAACCCTGGTGGGCATGAACATGCCTGCGGTCGCGGTTACCGATCAGAACAACATGTGTTCCCTGGTCAAGTTCTACAAGAACGCCATGGGGGCGGGCATCAAGCCGATCTGTGGTGCCGACCTGTGGCTGTCCAACAAGGACCCGGATAACCCCCTGAGCCGTATCAGCCTCCTGGCGATGAACGGCGTGGGTTATCGCAACCTCACCGAGCTGATTTCCCGTGGCTTTATCGATGGCCAACGCAATGGCTCGATCATCATCGAGCGAGAGTGGGTCGCCGAAGCCAGCGAAGGGCTGATCATGCTCTCGGCCGCCAAAGAGGGCGAGATCGGTATCGCGCTGCTCGGCGGTAATCCGCAGGAAGCCGAAGTGTTGGCCCGCGAATGGATGCAGGTGTTCCCGGACCGCTTTTACCTGGAAGTGCAGCGCACCAACCGCCCCAACGATGAAGAGCATCTGCACGCCGCTGTGGCCCTGGCCGACAAGCTGGGCGCGCCGCTGGTGGCAACCAATGATGTGCGCTTTATCAAGAAAGAAGATTTCGAAGCCCACGAAACCCGCGTGTGCATCGGCGAAGGCCGTGCCCTCGATGACCCACGCCGCTCGAAAAACTACAGCGAAGAGCAGTACCTCAAAAGCGCCGATGAAATGGCGGAACTGTTCAGTGACCTGCCCGAGGCCCTGGAAAACTCCGTCGAGATCGCCAAGCGCTGCAACATCGAAGTGAAGCTGGGCAAGCACTTCCTGCCCAACTTCCCGATTCCCGATGGCATGACCATCGATGAATACTTCCGCAAGGTTTCGTTCGACGGGCTGGAGGAGCGTCTCAGCGTTCTGCTGCCCAGGGACACCACTGAAGACTACGAGGCCAAGCGTCAGGTCTATGTCGATCGGTTGAATTTCGAGCTGGATATCATCATCCAGATGGGATTCCCCGGTTACTTCCTGATCGTAATGGACTTTATCCAGTGGGCCAAAAACAATGGCGTGCCGGTAGGTCCGGGCCGTGGGTCAGGTGCTGGTTCGCTGGTTGCCTATGTGCAGAAGATTACCGACCTCGACCCGCTGGAATATGACCTGCTGTTCGAACGTTTCCTGAACCCGGAACGGGTTTCCATGCCCGACTTCGACGTCGACTTCTGCATGGACGGTCGTGACCGTGTCATCGAATACGTGGCGGAGAAATACGGCCGTAACGCCGTAAGCCAGATCATTACCTTCGGTTCCATGGCGGCAAAGGCGGTAATTCGCGACGTGGCCCGGGTGCAGGGCAAGTCTTATGGCCTGGCGGATCGCCTGTCCAAGATGATTCCGTTTGAAGTCGGCATGACCCTGGAAAAAGCCTACGAGCAGGAAGAAATCCTGCGCGACTTTATCAAGGTCGACGAAGAAGCCGCCGAAATCTGGGACATGGCCCGCAAGCTTGAAGGCGTGGTGCGTAACGTCGGTAAACACGCCGGTGGCGTGGTCATCGCCCCGACCAAGCTGACCGACTTTTCGCCGATCTATTGCGACGAAGAGGGCGACGGCCTGGTTACCCAGTTCGACAAAGATGACGTTGAAGCGGCCGGCCTGGTGAAGTTCGACTTCCTGGGGCTGCGGACCCTGACGATCATCGACTGGGCGCTCAAGACCATCAACCGCGAGCGCGCCAAGGTCAACGAAGAGCCGCTGGATATCGCGTTTATCCCGCTGGACGACAAACCCACCTACAGCCTGCTGCAAAAAGCCGAGACCACGGCGGTGTTCCAGCTTGAGTCCCGCGGCATGAAGGAGCTGATCAAAAAGCTCAAGCCCGACTGCCTGGAAGACTTGATCGCACTGGTGGCCCTGTTCCGTCCGGGCCCACTGCAATCGGGCATGGTGGATGACTTCATCAACCGTAAGCACGGCCGCGCAGAACTCGCTTACCCGCACTCCGACTACCAGTACGAGGGCCTCAAGCCCGTATTGGCACCGACCTACGGCATCATCCTGTACCAGGAACAGGTGATGCAGATCGCCCAGGTGATGGCCGGTTATACCCTCGGTGGTGCAGACATGCTGCGCCGGGCCATGGGTAAGAAAAAGCCCGAAGAGATGGCCAAGCAGCGCGGCGGTTTCATTGAAGGCTGCGCCACTAACAATATCGATGCGGACCTGGCCGGTAACATCTTCGACCTGGTAGAAAAGTTCGCCGGTTACGGCTTCAACAAATCCCACTCCGCCGCCTACGGCCTGGTGTCGTACCAGACCGCCTGGCTGAAAGCCCACTACCCGGCGCCGTTCATGGCGGCGGTGCTCTCGGCGGATATGCACAACACCGACAAGGTCGTGACCTTGATCGAGGAAGTGCGCACCATGAAACTGCGCCTCGACGCGCCGGACGTGAACGCCTCGGAGTTCAAGTTCACGGTGAACGACGAAGGCCGCATCATTTATGGCCTGGGCGCGATCAAGGGCGTGGGCGAAGGCCCGGTGGAAGCCATTACCGAGGCGCGCGCGGACGGGCCGTTCAAGGACCTGTTCGATTTTTGCGCGCGGGTTGACCTCAAACGCATCAACAAACGTACCCTCGATGGCTTGATCCGCAGCGGCGCACTGGACCGTCTCGGCCCGTATTTCCATGATGAGCCGAAGGCTTACCAGGCCAATATCGACCGTAATCGCGCGGTATTGCTCACCGCCATGGAAGAAGCGATCAAGGCCGCCGAACAGACCGCCCGCACCCATGACAGTGGTCACGCCGACCTGTTTGGTGGGCTGTTCGTCGAAGAAGACGCGGATGTGTATGCCAACCACCGCAAGGCCAAGGAACTGACCCTCAAAGAGCGACTCAAGGGCGAAAAAGACACCTTGGGCCTGTACCTCACCGGTCACCCGATTGACGAGTACGAGGGGGAAATCCGCCGTTTCGCCCGTCAGCGCATTATTGACCTGAAGCCGGCGCGAGACACCCAGACCGTCGCCGGCATGATCATCGCCCTGCGGGTGATGAAAAATAAGAAGGGCGACAAGATGGGCTTTATCACCCTCGATGACCGCTCGGGCCGGATCGAGGCGTCGCTGTTTGCCGATGCTTTCCACTCCGCCCAGTCGCTGCTGCAGACCGACGCCATGGTGGTGGTGGAAGGGGAGGTCAGCAACGACGACTTCTCCGGCGGCCTGCGCCTGCGGATCAAACGGGTGATGAGCATGGAAGATGCGCGCACCAACCTGGCGGAAAGCCTGCGTTTGAAGGTCAAGACTGAGGCACTTAAAGGCGATCAGCTACGCTGGTTGGGTGACTTGCTCAAGCGCCACCGTGGCGCATGCCCGGTGACCATGGAGTACACCGGCAGCGACGCCAAGGCGATGTTGCAGTTTGGTGAGACGTGGCGAATTGATCCTGCTGATGGCTTGATTCAAGCTTTGCGTGACCAGTTCGGGCGAGACAACGTCTTCCTCCAATACCGTTGATGGCCAGGCGCTTTCTTTTCCATGAAGAGTATTCGCCTGATCTCGACCAAACATTTAATCTCGACCTAAACGCGTGCCTCCCTTAAGGTAGGGCGCGAATAGACAACCGGCTGGCCAGGCACTCCTTGGCCGTCGACCCAAGACGGACGCTTATGAACCCGAATTTTCTTGATTTCGAACAGCCGATCGCTGACCTGCAAGCCAAGATTGAAGAACTACGCCTGGTCGGCAATGACAATTCGCTGAATATCGGCGATGAGATCGCTCGCCTGCAAGACAAGAGCAGCGCGCTCACCGAAGACATCTTCGGCAAGCTGACCAGCTGGCAGATCGCGCGTCTGGCTCGCCACCCGCGCCGTCCGTACACCCTGGACTACATTCAGCACATCTTCACCGAGTTCGACGAGCTGCACGGCGATCGCCACTTCTCTGACGACGCGGCCATCGTGGGCGGTATCGCTCGCCTGGACGACCAGCCGGTGATGGTGATCGGTCACCAGAAGGGCCGCGAAGTACGCGAGAAAGTTCGCCGTAACTTCGGCATGCCGCGTCCAGAGGGCTATCGCAAGGCGTGCCGCCTGATGGAAATGGCCGAGCGCTTCAAGATGCCGATCCTGACCTTCATCGACACCCCGGGTGCTTACCCGGGTATCGACGCTGAAGAGCGTAACCAGAGCGAAGCGATCGCCTGGAACCTGCGGGTGATGGCTCGCCTGAAAACCCCGATCATCGCCACCGTGATCGGTGAGGGTGGCTCCGGCGGCGCATTGGCCATTGGTGTCTGCGACCAACTGAACATGTTGCAATACTCGACCTATGCGGTGATTTCACCGGAAGGTTGCGCTTCGATCCTGTGGAAAACCGCCGAAAAGGCGCCGGACGCTGCCGAAGCCATGGGTATTACCGCTGATCGCCTCAAGGGCCTGGGTATCGTGGACAAAGTCATCGCCGAGCCATTGGGCGGTGCACACCGTGACCCGGCTGCCGCTGCGGCGACCATCCGCGCCGAGCTGGGCTCGCAACTGGCGATGCTCAAGAAGCTCGATAACGAGGCACTGCTGGCCCGTCGTTATGAGCGCCTGATGAGCTACGGTCTCTAAAGTCGACGCCGTCACTCAATGTGGGAGGGGGCTTGCTCCCGATAGCGGTGGATCAGTCACCAGATGCAGTGACTGACACTCAGCAATCGGGAGCAAGCCCCCTCCCACATTTGCTTTATATATGCTCGGCCTATGTCTTCCAGATTTGCGGCGGTGACATCTGATGAAACCGGCTCTACCCGCCAGACTCCTGAAAACCCTGGGCCCGTGGCGCAACGCCCCGGCCTGGCATATCGCATTCTCCGGTGGGCTTGATTCCACTGTCCTGCTGCACTTACTGGCCTCCCTGGCAAACACCGAAACCCTGCCGCCTCTCAGCGCCATCCATATCCACCATGGCCTGCAAGCTGCCGCCGATGCCTGGCCCAGTCATTGCCAAGCAGTATGTGACAGCCTGGGCGTGCCCTTGCGGGTCATGCGCGTGCAGGTACGGCCGGGCGCCAGCCTTGAGCGGGCGGCGCGTGATGCGCGTTATCAGGCGTTTACCGAGGTGGTCGGGGCGGGGGAGGTGATGGTTACCGGCCAGCATCGCGACGATCAGGCCGAGACCCTGCTGTTTCGCCTGCTGCGTGGGGCGGGGGTGCGAGGGTTGGCAGCAATGCCCGGGCATCGCCCATTGGCGGGCGGGCACCTGGTGCGGCCGTTGCTGGATGTCTCGCGCATAGAGCTGCAGGCCTATGCTCATGAGCATCAGTTGCAGTGGATCGAAGACCCTTCCAATGCCGACTCCCGGTTTTCCCGCAATTACTTGCGCCATCGTGTATTCCCGCGGCTGACGGAGCGTTGGCCTCAGGCTGTCGCAAACCTGGCGCGCACTGCTGAGCACTTGAGCGAAGCCCAGGGCCTGCTCGACGAACTGGCGGTGATGGACTTGCAGGCGGCCGAACAGCCTTCGCCATTTCCCTGGTTACCCTTGCCATCGTTGGCCCTTACTTCATTGCGAGAGCTTTCCGACGCTCGTCAGCGCAATGCCCTGCGTCATTGGCTGAGGCCCCTGACGCGCTTACCCGACAGCGACCACTGGGCCAGTTGGTATTCCCTGCGTGACGCCAAGGGGGACGCGCAGCCAGAGTGGCGTCTGGCCGATGGTCAGCTTCACCGGTGCGGCGAGCGTATATGGTGGCTGCCTTCCATGTGGTCTGAATTTTCCGACGCCTCGGTGAGCTGGCCGCATCCGCAAAACCCACTAGAGTTACCCACTAATGGCCAACTGAAGTTTATCGGCAAAGCGCCCGACGGCCCCTTGGTGATTCGCTATCGACAGGGTGGCGAAATCGTCGAGGTGCCCGGGCGAGGCCGGCGTGACCTTAAGCGTCTGCTAAACGAAAGTGGATTGCCGGGGTTCGTCCGTGGCAGATTGCCGCTGCTGTATCGGGGCGAGCAATTGCTGGCTGTCCCAACCCTTGCGGGGCTATGGGCCAGCTCGCCGGAAGAAGGGCAATTACATTGGTTGCCACAGACCTGCGATCAAGGTTTGAGCTGGTAGAGCCTTTCCGGTAGACTACGCTCCCTTCTTGATACAACTTCTGTGGATTCAACTGAATCGCAGCAGTTGCCGATTACCAAGCAGTCTTTGCTGGGCGATTCCAAAAAATGTGTAGCGATCAACGTACCGGTGTTTCATTGCTGGTCTGTCACAACGCGGCGGTTTTTTTGAAAGGTGCACTGTGATTAATGCAGGTGATCGGGGGCTTCGGCCTTCCTTCGCTTTCCCCGGCGGCTCGGACCGCTTTAACGCAGACTTCTAGGGTTTTTCATGACGCGCTACATATTCGTCACGGGCGGTGTTGTTTCTTCATTGGGGAAAGGCATTGCCTCCGCTTCATTGGCGGCCATCCTGGAGGCGCGGGGACTTAAGGTCACCATGCTCAAGCTGGACCCGTACATCAACGTTGACCCGGGCACCATGAGCCCGTTCCAGCACGGTGAAGTGTTCGTCACCCACGACGGCGCCGAGACCGACCTGGACCTGGGCCACTACGAGCGGTTCATCCGCACGACCATGACCCAGAACAACAACTTCACCACCGGCCGTGTCTATGAGCACGTACTGCGCAAGGAACGCCGTGGTGACTACCTGGGTGCAACCATCCAGGTGATCCCGCACATCACCGACGAAATCAAGCGCCGCATCATCAAGGGTGCAGGCGATGCCGACGTAGCGATGGTCGAGATCGGTGGCACCGTCGGTGACATCGAGTCCCAGCCGTTCCTGGAAGCCATCCGCCAGCTGCGTTTCGAAGTCGGCGCCAAGCGCGCGATGCTGATGCACCTGACGCTGGTGCCGTACATCGCCACCGCCGGCGAAACCAAAACCAAGCCTACCCAGCACTCGGTCAAGGAACTGCGTTCCATCGGCCTGCAGCCGGACGTGCTGGTGTGCCGCTCCGATCACCCGATCGACATTTCCTCGCGCCGCAAGATCGCGCAATTCACCAACGTTGAAGAACGTGCGGTGATTGCCCTGGAAGACGCCGACACCATCTACAAGATCCCGGGCATCCTGCACTCGCAGGGGCTGGATGATTTTGTGGTCGAGCGCTTCGGCCTGCAGTGCAACGGTGCCGACCTGTCCGAGTGGGAAGCCGTGGTAGACGCCAAGCTCAACCCTGAGCATGAAGTCACCATCGCCATGGTCGGCAAGTACATGGAGCTGCTGGACGCGTACAAGTCGCTGATCGAAGCGATGAGCCACGCCGGTATCAGCAACCGTACCAAGGTCAACCTGCGCTACATCGACTCCGAAGACATCGAGAACCAGGGCACTGCGCTGCTCGAAGGTGTCGACGCGATCCTCGTGCCCGGCGGTTTCGGCCTGCGTGGCGTGGAAGGCAAGATCACTGCCGTGCAGTACGCTCGTGAAAACAAAGTGCCGTACCTGGGCATCTGCCTGGGCATGCAAGTGGCCGTTATCGAGTTCGCCCGTAACGTGCTGGGCTGGAAAGACGCCAACTCCACCGAGTTCGATCACACCAGCGGCCATCCGGTCGTGGGCCTGATCACCGAGTGGGAAGACGCCACCGGCGCCGTTGAAACCCGTACCGAAAGCTCCGACCTGGGCGGCACCATGCGCCTTGGCGCGCAGGATTGCCTGCTGGAGGCCGGTTCGCTGGTTCACGATTGCTACGGCAAGGACGTGATCGTCGAGCGTCACCGTCATCGCTACGAAGTGAACAACAACCTGCTGCCGCAGATCAAGGAAGCCGGCCTGAAGATCTCCGGTCGTTCCGGTGATGGCAAGCTGGTGGAAGTGGTCGAGGCGCCGGATCACCCGTGGTTCGTGGCTTGCCAGTTCCACCCGGAGTTCACCTCGACGCCGCGCGACGGTCATCCGTTGTTCAGCGGTTTTGTCAAAGCAGCACTGACGCAACATCAGAAGAAGGCGTAAACCTGATGGCCCAGAAGATCATTCGCGTAGGCGACATCGAGATTGCCAACGACAAGCCCATGGTGCTGTTTGGTGGCATGAACGTGCTGGAAAGCCGCGACATGGCGATGCAGGTCTGTGAAGAGTACGTAAGGGTTACCCAGAAACTGGGTATTCCTTATGTGTTCAAGGCCAGCTTCGACAAGGCCAACCGTTCGTCCGTGACATCCTACCGCGGCCCGGGCCTTGAAGAAGGCATGCGGATCTTCCAGGACATCAAGCAAGCCTTTGGCGTGCCGATCATCACCGACGTCCACGAGCCTGAACAGGCTGCCGTGGTCGCCGAGGTGTGCGACATCATCCAGTTGCCGGCCTTCCTGTCGCGCCAGACCGACCTTGTGGTTGCCATGGCCAAGACCGGCGCGGTGATCAATATCAAGAAAGCCCAGTTCCTCGCGCCCCAGGAAATGAAACACATCCTGAGCAAGTGCGTGGAAGCGGGTAACGACCAGTTGATCCTCTGCGAGCGGGGTTCGAGCTTCGGCTACAACAACCTCGTGGTGGACATGCTCGGTTTCGGCATCATGAAACAGTTCGAATACCCGGTGTTCTTCGACGTGACCCATGCGCTGCAAATGCCCGGTGGTCGCTCGGACTCTGCCGGTGGGCGCCGTGCCCAGGTGACTGACCTGGCCAAGGCAGGCATGAGCCAGTCCCTGGCTGGCCTGTTCCTGGAAGCCCACCCGGACCCGGACAACGCCAAGTGCGACGGCCCTTGTGCCCTGCGCCTGGACAAGTTGGAGCCATTCCTGGCCCAGCTCAAGCAGTTGGACGAACTGGTCAAGAGTTTTCCGACAGTAGAAACCGCGTAACTGCCGTTTCTCCGGTAGAATTTCCCACGCTTTACGCTCAGGTCCCAGGGCCTGAGCCTTGTCGCCTGCAAGCCTGCCCCGTTGTTCCACCCTTGCGGTCGGTCAAAAGATTTCCTTCAGCTGCGTCGTTTTCGTCAACTTTGGAGTGTTTACAACAATGGCAAAAATCGTCGACATCAAAGGTCGTGAAGTTCTCGACTCCCGTGGCAACCCCACCGTTGAAGCCGACGTGCTTCTCGATAACGGCATCATCGGCAGCGCCTGCGCGCCATCCGGTGCTTCCACAGGTTCGCGCGAAGCGCTGGAGCTGCGTGATGGCGACAAGAGCCGTTACCTGGGCAAGGGTGTACTCAAGGCTGTAGCCAACATCAATGGTCCGATTCGTGACCTGCTGTTGGGCAAGGACCCGCTGGACCAGAAAGCCCTGGACCACGCGATGATCAAGCTCGACGGCACCGAAAACAAAGGCAGCCTGGGCGCCAACGCCATCCTCGCCGTGTCCCTGGCTGCCGCCAAGGCCGCTGCACAGGACCAGGACCTGCCGTTGTACGCGCACATTGCCAACCTGAATGGCACCCCAGGCGTTTACTCGATGCCGGTGCCGATGATGAACATCATCAACGGTGGCGAGCACGCCGATAACAACGTCGACATCCAGGAGTTCATGGTGCAGCCGGTTGGCGCCAAGACCTTCTCCGAAGGTCTGCGCATGGGCACCGAGATTTTCCATCACCTCAAGGCTGTACTGAAGGCCCGTGGCCTGAGCACTGCCGTCGGTGACGAAGGTGGTTTCGCACCGAACCTGGCGTCCAACGAAGATGCATTGAAAGTGATCTCCGAAGCGGTGGCCAACGCCGGCTACAAGCTGGGCACCGATGTGACCCTGGCCCTGGACTGCGCCGCCAGCGAGTTCTACGAGGACGGTAAGTACAACCTGTCCGGCGAAGGCCATGTGTTCACCTCTGAAGGTTTTGCTGACTACCTCAAAGGCTTGACCGAGCGCTACCCGATCATCTCGATCGAAGACGGCCTGGACGAGTCCGACTGGGCGGGTTGGAAAGTCCTCACCGACAAGATCGGCGAGAAAATCCAGCTGGTGGGTGACGACCTGTTCGTGACCAACACCAAGATCCTGAAAGAAGGCATCGACAAGAAGATCGCCAATTCGATCCTGATCAAGTTCAACCAGATCGGCACCCTGACCGAAACCCTGGAAGCCATCCAGATGGCCAAGGCTGCGGGCTACACGGCCGTGATCTCCCACCGCTCCGGTGAAACCGAAGATTCCACCATTGCCGACCTGGCCGTGGGTACTTCGGCGGGCCAGATCAAGACCGGCTCCCTGTGCCGTTCCGATCGCGTTTCCAAGTACAACCAACTGCTGCGTATCGAAGAGCAGTTGGCAGGTAAAGCCAAGTACAACGGTCGTGACGAGTTTCGCGGCTGATCAGTAAATGGTAAAAAGTCGCCGGATTGCGTCGGAAAAACCACAGCAGTGTGAATTTCGACGCTAATCTGGTGGCTATCAAGTGCAAGCCTGGGTCTTCCAGGCTTCGTGCTATCAGCTGCTGCAAAAGGTTTGCTTGGCTGTCTTTTTTCACTGGATACCCGGATTTCGATGCGCAGTCCCAATTGGTTGTTCCTCGTCTTGCTCTTGTTGCTGGCTGGCCTGCAGTACCGCCTATGGGTGGGTAATGGCAGCTTTGCGCAGGTGGAAGAGCTGACCCAGCAAATTGCCGACCAGCACGCCGAAAACGAACGCCTGCTGGAGCGCAACCGCGTGCTTGACGCTGAAGTGCTTGAGTTGAAAAAAGGTACGGAGACCGTTGAAGAACGGGCACGTCATGAATTGGGCATGGTCAAGGAGGGCGAAACCCTCTACCAGTTGGCCCAATGAGCCATTTTCTACCGGCCTTCTGGGCCGTGATTCCTGCCGCGGGCGTTGGTGCCCGTATGGCTGCGGACCGTCCCAAGCAGTATCTGCAACTGGGCGGTCGCACTATTCTCGAACACAGCCTCGGCTGTTTTCTCGACCATCCATCGCTTAAAGGCCTGGTGGTCAGTCTGGCTGAAGATGATCCGTATTGGCCCACCCTGGCGTGTGCCGTCGACTCGCGTATCCACCGCGCAGACGGTGGTTCGGAGCGTTCGGGCTCGGTGCTCAATGCGCTGCTACAGCTGAACGCCCTGGGCGCCAGTGATGACGACTGGGTGTTGGTGCACGATGCAGCGCGGCCTAACCTGAGCCGTGATGATCTCGACAAACTCTTGGCTGAATTGGCCGATGATCCGGTCGGCGGCTTGCTGGCTGTGCCGGCGCGCGACACCCTCAAGCGCGTCGACAAGCACGGTCGCGTTGTTGAAACCGTTGACCGCAGCCTGATCTGGCAGGCTTACACGCCACAGATGTTCCGCCTGGGCGCGTTGCACCGCGCGTTGGCCGACAGCCTGGTGGCTGATGCCGTGATTACCGACGAAGCCTCGGCCATGGAATGGTCCGGCCAGGCGCCGCGGCTGATCGAAGGGCGTTCGGACAACATCAAGGTGACCCGGCCGGAAGACCTGGAATGGCTCAGGTTGCGGTGGGCGAACCGGCGGTAGATCTAACTACTGTGTAATCAACTGCTGTACTCCGGCCGTTCAGCCAGCCCAACCTTCAAAAAATCCACCAGCTTCCTGACCTTCGGCGATAAATGCCGTTGCTGTGGATACAGTGCCCACACCGCCGTATTGGGCGGCTGATGCGCCTCCAGCAATGACACCAGTGCACCAGTGTGTAAATGCTCCAGCACGTAGTAATCCGGCAGTTGGCACAACCCCACGCCTTGCAAGGCAGCATCTAAAACTGCCTGCCCACTGTTGCAGCGCCAGTTTCCTTGCACCCGCTGGGAAAATTCCCGTCCATCCTGGGCCAGTTGCCAGATATCCGAACTGCCAATCAGGCAGTTATGCCGGCTCAACTCCGACAAGCTATGTGGCCGACCATACCGCGCCAGGTAGGACGGCGACGCACACAAGTACATGCGCCGAGGGGCCAGGCGGCTGGCGACCATGCGTGAGTCTTGCAGGCGACCTAGCCGGATCGCCAGGTCGAGACCTTCGTGCACCAGGTCCAACTGGCGATTGCTCAGCTCGATATCCACGCGCAATTGTGGATAGAGCCCCATGAACCGCGTGACCAATGGCACGATGAAGCGTTCTCCGTACGCCACTGCGCAGGTCATGCGCAACATGCCCTTGGGTTCGCTGGTGAGGTCGCCCACGGCACGCAAGGCCTCCTCGCGTCCGTCCTGCAGGCGTTGGCAATGTTGCAAAAATGTCTGGCCCGCTTCGGTGAGTGTCACCTTGCGCGTACTGCGATACAGCAACCGCGTTTGCAGGCGTTCTTCCAGGCGCGCCACCTGCCGGCTGATGTGCGACGACGAGACGCCCAACCGCTCGGCCGCTGCGGTGAATTGGCTGCATTCGGCCACTGCGACAAACTCATCGATGCCTTCCCAGCGGTTTTCCAGCATGTCGATTATCCCTGTACAGCAATAAAGTTTTGCTTTTGTCCGGATTATTAATCAATGAGCCATGTTTTACACTCACCGCCTCAGTTTTTAACCCGTTGGAGAAACCCGGATGATCAAGTCCCGCGCTGCCGTAGCCTTCGAAGCCAAGAAGCCTCTGGAGATCGTTGAAGTGGATGTCGCCATGCCCAAGGCCGGCGAAGTGCTGTTGCGGGTGGTGGCGTCCGGCGTATGCCACACCGACGCCTACACCCTGTCGGGCGCCGACCCGGAAGGTATTTTCCCGTCGATCCTCGGCCATGAAGGCGGTGCAGTGGTTGAAGCGATCGGCGAGGGCGTGACCTCGGTGGCCGTCGGCGACCATGTGATCCCGCTGTACACCCCGGAATGCGGCAAGTGCAAATTCTGCCTGTCGGGCAAGACCAACTTGTGCCAGGCCATTCGCTCCACCCAGGGCAAAGGCTTGATGCCGGATGGCACCACGCGTTTCTCCTACAAAGGCCAGCCGATTTTCCACTACATGGGCACCTCCACATTCTCCGAGTACACCGTGCTACCGGAAATTTCCGTGGCCAAGATTCCTAAAGACGCGCCGCTGGAAAAAGTCTGCCTGCTCGGGTGCGGCGTCACCACCGGCATCGGTGCCGTGATCAACACGGCCAAGGTCAAGCCGGGCGACACCGTGGCGATCTTCGGCCTCGGCGGTATTGGCCTGTCGGCGGTGATTGGTGCGGTGAAGGCCAAGGCCGGTCGTATCATTGCTATCGATATCAACCCGGCCAAGTTCGAAATCGCCAAGCAACTGGGTGCTACCGATTGCATCAACCCGAAAGACTACGACCGCCCAATCCAGGACGTGATCGTCGACTTGACCGACGGCGGCGTCGACTTCTCCTTTGAGTGCATCGGTAATGTGCAGCTGATGCGCGCAGCCCTTGAGTGCTGTCACAAAGGTTGGGGCGAGTCGGTGATCATCGGCGTGGCCGGTGCCGGCCAGGAAATCGCTACCCGCCCATTCCAGCTGGTGACTGGTCGCGTCTGGCGCGGTTCGGCGTTCGGCGGCGTGCGTGGCCGCACGGAATTGCCAAGCTACGTGGAAATGGCCCAGACCGGCGAAATCCCGCTGGACACCTTCATCACCCACACTATGGGCCTGGAAGACATCAACAAAGCGTTTGACCTGATGCATGAAGGTAAGAGTATTCGTACTGTCATCCACTTCTGAGGTCGACCATGAGCCTGGAAAACCTGTCGTGCCAGAAGAGCTTCGGCGGCTGGCATAAACGCTACAAACATCATTCCGATGTGCTCGGTTGCGACATGACCTTCGCCGTCTACCTGCCGCCTCAGGCAGAGCAAGGCGGCAAGTTGCCAGTGCTGTACTGGCTGTCCGGCTTGACCTGCACCGACGAAAACTTCATGCACAAAGCCGGCGCCCAGCGCATGGCCGCCGAGTTGGGGTTGATCATCGTCGCGCCGGACACCAGCCCTCGTGGCCCCGGCGTGCCGGGCGACCCGGACAACGCCTGGGACTTCGGCCTGGGCGCAGGCTTCTACCTGAATGCCACCCAGGAACCGTGGGCCAAGCACTATCGGATGCATGACTACGTCGTGCGGGAATTGCCGGCGTTGGTTGAAGCGCATTTTCCGGCATCGGATAAACGCGGCATCAGCGGGCACTCCATGGGCGGTCACGGTGCGCTGGTGTGCGCGCTGCGCAATCCCGGGCGTTACCAATCGGTATCGGCATTTTCGCCGATCAACAATCCGATGGACTGCCCATGGGGCCAGAAAGCCTTTTCTCGCTACCTTGGCGACGAACGCGCCAAGTGGCGCGAATGGGATGCGTGCGTACTGATCAGCGAAGCCTCGGAAAAACTGCCATTGCTGGTGGACCAGGGCGACCGCGACGACTTTCTCGCGGTACAGCTCAAGCCCGAAGCCTTGCAGCAAGCGGCGAAAGCGGCCAATCATCCGCTCGAACTACGCCTGCAGCCTGGCTACGACCACAGCTACTTCTTTATCGCCAGCTTCATCGAAGACCACTTGCGGCATCACGGTCGTGCTTTGCTCGGTTAATGTGAGGCAAAAGTAGGTAGAATCACGCCCTGAATTAAATCGGGGCGTTTTTTTATGCGTATTGGCCACGGCTACGATGTGCACCGTTTCGCTGAAGGCGATTTCATCACCCTGGGTGGCGTGCGGATTGCGCACCACCATGGGTTGCTGGCTCATTCCGACGGCGACGTTGTATTGCATGCCTTGAGCGATGCTTTGCTTGGCGCAGCGGCGTTGGGCGATATCGGCAAGCACTTTCCGGATACCGATCCCACCTTCAAGGGGGCGGACAGCCGTGTCTTGCTGCGCCATGTCGTCGGCTTGATCCATGCCAAGGGCTGGAAGGTCGGCAACGTCGATAACACCATCGTGGCCCAGGCGCCGAAAATGGCCCCGCATATCGAAACGATGCGCGCGCTGATTGCCGCGGACCTGCAAATTGAATTGGATCAAGTCAACGTGAAAGCCACCACCACCGAAAAGCTCGGGTTTACCGGTCGTGAAGAGGGCATTGCGGTGCACTCCGTCGCCTTGTTGCTGCGCGCATGAACGACCTGCAACTGTTGGGCCCGCGGGCCTATGGCGAGGCGCTGGGCAGCGCGGTACTGAAGGCCACGGCTGAAGATTTCCAGGTCGACGAAGTGCTGGACATCCCGCTGACCGGCGAGGGTGAGCACCTGTGGTTGTGGGTGGAAAAGCGCGGCCTGAACACCGAAGAAGCCGCGCGGCGGATCGCCAAGGCTGCCGGTGTGCCGTTGCGTACCGTCAGCTATGCGGGCCTCAAGGATCGCCAGGCGTTGACCCGCCAGTGGTTCAGCGTGCAACTGCCGGGCAAGGCCGACCCGGACATGAGCGGCGCGGAAAACGACACGCTCAAGATCCTTAAAACCGCCCGTCATAAGCGCAAGTTGCAGCGTGGCGCGCATTCGGCCAACGGTTTCACCTTGCGCCTGACCCAACTGGCCGGTGATACCGCGGCCATCGACGCGCGTTTGCAATTGATTGCCCAGCACGGCATTCCGAATTATTTCGGTGCCCAGCGTTTTGGCCACAACGGTGGCAACGTCGTGGATGCCCGTGAATGGGCTGCACGCAAGGCCCTGCCGGAGCAGCGCAATGTGCGTTCGCGGTTGCTGTCCACGGCCCGCAGTTTCCTGTTCAACAAGGTGCTGGCGGCACGTGTGGCCGACGGTTCCTGGCAGCGCGCCCAAGTGGGGGACCTGCTGGCCTTTACCGACAGCCGTAGTTTTTTCCCGGCCGGGGAGGCTGAATGCAGCGATCCGCGCCTGGCAATTCTCGACCTGCACCCGACCGGTCCGCAGTGGGGTGAGGGTGATTCGCCGGCTGCAGGCGCAACCCATGAACTGGAACAAGCCGTCGCCGCCGGCGAAGCCGACCTGCGTGATTGGCTGGTGAATGCGGGCATGAGCCAGGAACGTCGCATTCTTCGACTGCCCATTGGCGGGTTGACGTGGCATTATCCCGGGCCTGACATTCTGCAATTGGAATTCGTCCTGCCGGCCGGATGCTTCGCCACTGTCTTGGTGCGCGAGCTTGTTGATCTGGTGCCGGTGGGGCAGACGGACAGCCCATGCGTATTCTGATATCAAACGATGACGGTGCCACCGCACCCGGTCTTGCCGCGCTCTATGCTGCGCTGGAAGATTACGCCGAGTGCGTGGTGGTCGCCCCCGACCAGGACAAGAGCGGCGCCAGCAGTTCGCTGACGCTCGACCGTCCGCTGCACCCGCAAGTCCTGGCCAATGGCTTTATCAGCGTGAATGGCACTCCCACTGACTGCGTGCACTTGGCAATCAACAGCTTGTTGGAGCATGAGCCGGACCTGGTGGTCTCGGGTATCAACCTCGGCGCCAACCTGGGAGATGATGTGCTGTATTCCGGCACTGTAGCGGCCGCCCTTGAAGGGCGCTTCCTCGGCCGAACCTCGTTTGCCTTTTCCTTCGCTTCCCGGCAACTGGATAACCTGGCGACTGCGGCGTATTTCGCGCGCAAGCTGGTGCAGGCCCATGGTTCGCTGGAATTACCCCCGCGCACCGTCCTCAACGTCAATGTGCCTAACCTGCCCCTCGACCACATTCGCGGTATCCAGCTGACGCGTCTGGGCCATCGTGCCCGCGCGGCGGCGCCCTTGAAGGTGGTCGACCCGCGTGGCAAGGAAGGCTATTGGATTGCCGCTGCGGGCGATGCCGAAGACGGTGGCCCTGGGACAGATTTTCATGCGGTGATGCAAGGTTATGTTTCGATTACCCCGTTGCAACTTGATCGCACCTTCAGTGATGCCTTCGGTAGCCTCGATGGCTGGCTGGAGGGGCTGCGTTAATGGCGCGTGAACAAGACGACCTGTTGCGCCGTGGCATCGGGATGACCTCCCAACGGACCCGCGAGCGTTTGATCCAGCGCCTTTATGAAGAGGGGTTGTCCAACGCCCAGGTGCTGGAAGTGATCCGGCGTACACCACGGCACCTGTTTGTCGATGAGGCCCTTGCGCACCGTGCGTATGAAGATACGGCGCTGCCGATCGGCCACAACCAGACTATCTCCCAGCCTTATATGGTCGCGCGCATGAGCGAACTGCTGCTGGCGGCGGGGCCGTTGGATAAGGTGCTGGAGATCGGTACCGGCTCCGGCTACCAGACGGCCGTGCTGTCGCAGCTGGTGGAGCGGGTATTCTCCGTGGAGCGCATCAAGGTGCTGCAGGATCGTGCCAAGGAACGCCTGGTAGAGCTCAACCTGCGCAACGTCGTGTTCCGCTGGGGCGATGGCTGGGAGGGCTGGCCGGCATTGGCGCCTTATAACGGGATCATCGTCACTGCCGTAGCCACCGATGTACCGCAAGCGTTGTTGGATCAATTGGCCCCTGGAGGGCGCTTGGTCATCCCGGTGGGCTCCGGAGAGGTGCAACAATTGATGCTCATTATCCGTGAGGAAGAGGGCTTTTCCCGGCATGTGCTGGGGGCCGTGCGGTTTGTGCCACTGCTTAATGGTCCGCTGGCCTGATCATTTGTTCGCACACAGTGAATTCTGTTGGCGAGGATGTGTCTTACAGCGGGGTCTATAGAGTCAACATAATTGGGAACCGGTTTTAAACACGAGAAATTTTTTCGTTTCAGGCGTGTGCCGGTAAAAACCCAATGCCCAGTTATACTTGCGTCATATTTCAAGCCTGATACAGGCGTTAACGTTCAGCCACCACAAAGGGAGCGGCGGGTGAGTCTCACAGGTCCTGCGCAGCGAATGAGTAAAACAAGCTTTCAGCGACTGGTGCTTGGCCTTGTCTTGAGTTCCTTATTGGCAGCTTGCTCGAGCACGCCATCCGGCGGTGCGCGGGTGGTTGACCGCAATAATGCCGTGCCGCAAAAGCCGACGGTGACCACCGGTCAATACGTGGTGCGCAAGGGCGACACACTGTTCTCGATTGCCTTCCGTTATGGCTGGGATTACAAGGCGCTGGCCGCCCGGAACAACATTCCTGTGCCATATACGATACATCCGGGGCAAACCATTCGTTTCGATGGTCGCACCGGTTCTGCGCCTACGACAGTCGTGAAATATTCCGGATCTACGCCGTCGTCTTCGAGCAAAACCACGATCATCACTCGGCCTGCAGGCAGCGCCGCGCCTACGGTTGCGAACAAACCGGCACCCGCGCCGTTGCCTCCTGCCGGGCCCGCTCCGACGGGTTGGGGATGGCCGTCAAACGGTGTTTTGATTGGAAAATTCTCTTCAAACGGTAGTTTGAATAAAGGCATTGATATCGCCGGGGATTTGGGACAGCCTGTTTTAGCTGCGTCTGATGGGACAGTGGTTTACGCCGGGAGTGGTTTACGGGGCTACGGCGAACTGGTCATCATCAAACACAGCGATACCTACGTCAGTGCTTACGGTCACAACCGTAGGCTGTTGGTTCGGGAGGGGCAGCAGGTCAAAGTCGGACAGACAATTGCCGAAATGGGGTCAACTGGTACAGACCGGGTGAAACTGCACTTTGAGATTCGCCGCCAAGGGAAACCTGTAGATCCGCTGCAATTCCTGCCCCGTCGTTGATGTGTTGCACAGCCTGTTCCTCACGTAGAAGGAACAGGCTCCAGCGTTGCCAAGGATAAAGGCGTCGCTTGAGCTTGAGGTCGAACTCACCAAAGGACTATAACAATGGCTCTCAGTAAAGAAGCGCCGGAGTTTGACATCGACGATGAGGTTCTCCTTGAAATGGAGATTCTCACCGAAAAGGAATCGATGTCGAATGATGAAGGGTCTGCTACACCTTCAGTTCGCACCAAATCCAAGAACTCCACTGCGTTAAAGCAACACAAGTACATTGATTACACGCGGGCGCTCGACGCCACGCAGTTGTATCTCAATGAAATCGGCTTTTCCCCTCTGCTGACTCCCGAAGAAGAAGTCCATTTTGCGCGCCTGTCGCAAAAAGGCGATCCGGCTGGGCGTAAGCGCATGATTGAAAGCAACCTGCGCCTGGTGGTGAAGATCGCCCGACGCTACGTCAATCGTGGGCTTTCACTGCTGGACCTGATCGAGGAGGGCAACCTGGGCTTGATCCGGGCTGTGGAGAAGTTTGATCCTGAGCGGGGCTTCCGCTTTTCGACGTATGCCACCTGGTGGATTCGCCAGACCATCGAACGGGCGATCATGAATCAAACCCGTACGATCCGGTTGCCAATCCATGTGGTCAAGGAGCTCAACGTCTACCTGCGGGCAGCGCGCGAGCTGACACAAAAACTCGATCATGAACCCTCGCCTGAAGAGATCGCCAACCTGCTGGAAAAACCGGTAGGGGAGGTCAAGCGCATGCTTGGCCTGAACGAGCGCGTCTCTTCGGTCGATGTCTCGCTGGGTCCGGATTCGGATAAAACCCTGCTGGACACCCTGACGGATGATCGTCCGACTGATCCTTGCGAACTGTTGCAGGACGATGATCTTTCCCAAAGCATTGACCAGTGGCTGTCAGAGCTTACGGACAAGCAGCGTGAAGTGGTGATCCGCCGCTTTGGCCTGCGCGGCCATGAGAGCAGCACCCTGGAGGACGTAGGCCTGGAGATCGGCCTGACCCGTGAGCGGGTGCGGCAGATCCAGGTAGAGGGCCTCAAGCGCTTGCGTGAGATCCTGGAGAAGAATGGCTTGTCGAGTGAGTCGTTGTTTCAGTAACAGACGCAGTATGAATGCTTGAGTGTGGGAGGGGGGGTGCCCCCGATAGCGGTGTGACAGTCGCCAGATGTATCGACTGAACCACTGCAATCGGGGGCAAGCCCCTTCCCACATTTTTATGCCTGGCTTTTGTTCAGGTTTTTCCCGAATCCAGACATAAAAAAACCCCGCTTTTAAGGGCGGGGTTCTTTCGACTAAGTCAGTACAAGTTAGATAACTTGAACTTCTTCAGCTTGCATGCCTTTCTGACCGCGGGTAGCGATGAAAGAAACCTGTTGGCCTTCTTTCAGGCTTTTGAAGCCGTCGGATTGGATAGCTTTGAAGTGAACGAACAGGTCGTCACCGGATTGTGGAGTGATGAAGCCGAAGCCTTTTTCATCGTTGAACCACTTAACGGTACCAGTTTGGCGATTAGACATGGTGTATCTCCTTGGACAAAGTTAACTGCGACTCAGGAAAAGCCCTGGCCGAGACTGAGTGCAAAGAGCAGGAAAAATTCTTGGAGATGGTTGGATCGAAATTCAACATATCGTGTAGAGATTCTCAGTGACACAAGCAGCACAGTGGCGCCACCTTAACCCTTTTTCCGGAACGTGCCAATGGTATTTCCGAAGGTTTCTCTATTTTCGTGACTGGCGGTGGTATTTACAGTCTCTAAGGTAGCCAGCACGGGTCCCGTCCCCACTGGCTAGCGCATATAGCCGGTAGTGCATTCATCAAGAAAAGCCCCGTGGCCTTTGAACCCCAAGGCCGGCCCCGGTAAGATGGCCCACAGAATTTTTCCACCTCGCAATTTCAGGACACCCGCCATGAGCATCAAATCGGACAAGTGGATTCGCCGCATGGCGCAAGAGCACGGCATGATCGAACCGTTTGTCGAGCGCCAGATTCGTGGCGAAGGCGACGAGCGCGTGATTTCGTACGGGGTTTCCAGCTACGGTTACGACGTGCGCTGCGCCGATGAATTCAAGGTGTTCACCAACATCAATTCGGCGATCGTCGATCCGAAGAACTTCGACGAAAAGAGCTTCGTCGACGTCAAGAGCGACGTGTGCATCATCCCGCCAAACTCCTTTGCGCTGGCGCGCACCGTGGAATTCTTCCGTATTCCCCGTGATGTGCTGACCATCTGCCTGGGTAAAAGCACCTACGCGCGCTGCGGCATTATCGTCAACGTGACCCCGCTGGAGCCTGAGTGGGAAGGGCACGTGACCCTGGAGTTCTCCAACACCACGACCTTGCCGGCGAAAATCTATGCCAACGAAGGCGTAGCACAAATGCTGTTCCTGCAGTCCGACGAGGCTTGTGAAGTCTCCTACAAAGACCGTGCGGGCAAATACCAGGGCCAGCGGGGCGTCACTCTCCCACGCGCTTGATCGAACCGTCTTACACGTAAAGGGAATTAGTCTGCGGGAAGTGACTCTATTGGGTGTACTGCCTCGGTGCGTGCAAAACGCACCGAGCCACGCTTGAGGAGTACTTTATGAAGATCGACCCGCGAATCAGCGCCGAACTTGCCCGGCTTGAACCCAACCAGATTGGTGTTCTGGCCTGGTCCCTGATGGCCGATCCTGCCTATGCCGGCGGCATCCCTGGCCAACCTGATCCAGACTCTCCACAACCCATTGAGGAGCCGGGTTCGCCTACGGTCCCCGATGAGCCACCTCCCGCACCTGTCGCCTGACCGCTGGCAAGTCCGTCGGCGTTTCAGCGGATAGCCCAGACCTCTTGATCTCCGATGACAAAAAGTCGCTGATCAGCCGCTGGCTGTACTGCGTAACCCCCGGTAAAGGCACCGAACGCCGGCAACCCCGTCCCCGCAAGTGATACACCGGGTGCACATGCCCCGCCAGCCCATGATGGCTGGCATGCGGGTCGGGTTCATGCAGCAGGGCAAACGGCCCCATCAGCACAGTCGGGTACTACCTCGATATTCAAGTCGACAGGTGGATCGCCCGCGCGTTTGTCGTGCTTGCCGCGAATCAAGACCATGCTCAGATCAAGGTTACGCTCACGCCTGGCCCTCAAGGCACTCAGGGGGCCACTGGCGTGTGAGCCGGGGCCATGCAGGAAGTCGACTCTCAGGTCCAGGCCCGTCTCCCGGGACAGCGCGCCGTGGTGCAGGGTGATCAACCCTGCCCAATCAGGGCGCGCCTCCAGCAACCCCTGGTACCAAATCTCCGCTTGCAGGCATCCACTTCGGCGGCCAACGCGCGCATGGGCGCGATCCACAACACGGTCGGCGGTTCGGCTGGAGGCTCTATGTCAAAGACCCTCCAGGCGTCGCAAAGGTTTACTTCAAATTGCCGCTCAGAAATTGCTGCAAGCGCTCACTCTTCGGGTTGCCCAGCACATCCTCCGGGGCGCCTTGCTCTTCTACCAGGCCTTTGTGCAGGAATAGCACCTGGCTCGACACCTTGCGCGCAAAGCTCATCTCGTGGGTCACCATAATCATGGTGCGGCCTTCCTCCGCCAGGCCCTGGATCACCTTCAAGACTTCGCCGACCAGTTCAGGGTCCAGCGCCGAGGTCGGCTCATCGAACAGCATCACCTCGGGCTCCATGGCCAGGGCACGGGCGATGGCGACTCGTTGTTGCTGGCCTCCGGACAGGAAGGCGGGGTACTGATCGGCTACACGCGCGGGTAACCCGACCTTGTCCAGGTAGCGACGGGCACGGTCTTCGGCGTCCTTCTTGCTGCAACCCAGCACGCGGCGCGGGGCCATGGTGATGTTTTCCAGCACGCTCATGTGGCTCCACAGGTTGAAGTGCTGGAACACCATCGCCAGCCGTGTACGCAGGCGTTGCAGCTCGGCGTCGTCGGCCACGCGCATGCCGTGGCGGTCGCTGACCATGCGGATCTGTTGGCCGTCGAGGGTCATGGCGCCGTCGTTGGGGGTTTCCAGAAAGTTGATGCAGCGTAGAAAGGTGCTTTTGCCCGAGCCGCTGGCGCCGATCAGGCTGATCACGTCACCGGTCTTGGCCTTGAGGGAAACACCTTTAAGCACCTCATTGTCGCCATAGCTTTTGTGCAAGCCTTCAACGGTCAGTTTGTACATGGGGCGTGCATCCTCAAGGCGAAAGTAGGTAACCGCTACGGTAGGCTTCAGTACCGGCGACATGGCTGATCACCATCCCGGCAGTGGCCATGCGCCGTAGCGAACGGGCGTAAAGCAGGCCGGCGCTTTGGCAATGCACGGGCGTTACGCGGTCAGTAATAGGGTCGATGATTTCGGCGATCAATTGGCCGGCCTCCAGGTATTCGCCCGGCAAGGCGCTGAATACCAATAAGCCGCCCACCGGCGTGGTCACAGGTTCGACGCCCGCCAGCGGGGTGGCTGGGTAGGGCAGGTCGGGCAGTGTCGCCACGTCACCGGCAATCGCACCAAAGTGAATCAGATAGTCGATGATTGCCTGGCAGTCGAGGGCGGCCAGGCCATGGTTGACGTCGCCCTGGCCGCGCAGCTCGACGGTTACCGAAAAGCTGCCCATGGGAATCGGGAAGCGCTCGCCGAAGCGTTGTTGCAACTGCCACCACACCAGGGTGAAACACTCATCGAAGGATTGCCCGCCGGAGTCGGTGGCCAGCAAGTTGGCTTCCGAGCCGATGTAGCGCGCCAACGGTTCCACCTGCGGCCAGGCTTCGGGCGTGGTGTACAGGTGGGCCACGGCTTCAAAGTCGCAATGCAGGTCCAGCACCATGTCGGCGTCGCACGCCAGGCGTTGCAGCACCAGGCGTTGGGATTGCAGCTGAGTCGCAGGTGTTTGCGCCGCAAGGGCCAGGCTCAGGGCGTCGCGAATCAGTTCGACGTTGTGCTGTGGATCATCACCCAGCAGTTCTTCGACCTGATTGCCCACTTCGTCGCCGAGGTCGACAAACAGGCGATTGAAGTTCTGCCCGCTTTCCAGCTCATAGCGGCCCAGCGGAATGTCCATCAACACCTGCTCCAGGCCCACTGGGTTGGCGACGGGTACCAATACGATCTCGCTGCGCAAATGCCCGGCCGCCTCCAGCTCAGCCAGGCGCACCTTGAGGTGCCAGGCCACCAGCATGCCGGGCAGTTCGTCGGCATGCAGCGATGACTGGATGTAGATTTTGCCTTCGGCCTGCTCGAGGCCGAAGTGGAAGCTGTGGATCTGCCGCGCGGTGCCTGGCACGGGCGCGATCAGGTCATGTCGCTGATGACGCATGAAGGCTCCTTAATGGCTCGGCCCGAGGAAGGCCAGCCAGCGGCGCTCCGCCAGGCGAAACAGACCGACCAGGGCAAAGGTCACGGTCAGGTAGATCAACGCAGCGATGCCGAATGATTGAAAGGTCATGTAAGTGGCTGAGTTCGCGTCCCGGGCCACCTTGAGAATGTCCGGAACCGTCGCGGTGAAGGCCACGGTGGTCGAGTGCAGCATCAGGATCACTTCATTGCTGTAATACGGCAACGAGCGGCGTAGCGCCGATGGCATGATCACATAGGCATACAGCTTCCAGCCGCTCAAACCGTAGGCTTTGGCCGCTTCGACTTCGCCATGGGCCATGCTGCGGATCGCCCCGGCGAAGATCTCCGTGGTGTAGGCGCAGGTGTTGAGGGCGAAAGCGAGGATGGTGCAGTTCATCGCATCGCGAAAGAACGCATCCAGCACCGGCTGCGCACGCACGGCCGCGATACTGTAGATCCCGGTGTAGCAGATCAGCAGCTGGATATAGAGCGGCGTGCCACGAAACAGGTAGGTGTAGAACTGCACCGGCCAGCGTACCCAACGCTTGCGCGAGACGCGGGCGATAGACAGGGGGATCGACACCACAAAGCCGATGACCAGTGCCGCGCTGAGCAGCCACATGGTCATGGCCAGCCCGGTGATGTGCTGGCCGTCGCTGTACAGGAAGGGCCGCCAGTATTGCTGCAGAAGTTCGATCATCGCACGGCCTCCCTAGACCCAGCGGAGTAGCGGCGCTCAAGCCAGCGCAGGACGACATTGGATGCGCTGGTTATCAGCAAGTAGATCAACGCGGCCAGCACCAGGAAGTAGAACAGTTGATAGGTGCTCTTGCCCGCATCCTGGGCGGCCTTCACCAAGTCGGCCAGGCCGATGATCGACACCAGCGCCGTGGCTTTGAGCATCACGCACCAGTTGTTGTTAATGCCCGGCAGGGCAAAGCGCATCATCTGCGGGAAGGTCACGTAGCGAAACCGCTGCCCGCGCTTGAGCCCGTAGGCGGTTGCAGCTTCCAACTGGCCCCTGGGCACGGCGAGGATCGCGCCGCGAAAGGTCTCGGTGAAGTAGGCACCGTAGATAAACCCAAGGGTGATGACCCCGGCGCTGAATGGGTCGATCTCGATGTAGTCCCATTCCATAAAGTCGGTAAAGCCGGTCAGCCAGATTTGCAGGCTATAGAAAATCAGCAGCATCAGTACCAGATCGGGCACGCCGCGAATCAGGGTGGTGTAGAGCTGCGCGGGAATCCGCAAGAGGCGCACGCTGGACAGCTTCGCGCTGGCGCCGAGCAGGCCCAGCAGGACGCTGACGGCCAGGGAGGCGACGGACAACTTCACCGTCATCCACGTACCTTGCAGCAACAGTGGGCCGAACCCCTTCAAGCTGAAGGCACTCAGCCCCAGGGTTTGCAAAAGATCTTCAAACATGAATTCAGGACCTATGGCGATAAAAAAGCGCCCACCTGAAACAGGTGGGCGCCGAGGTGTTATTTACCGCTGTAAAGGTTCAGGTCGCCGAAGTGTTTCTTCTGGATAGTGGCGTAGGTGCCATCATCGTGTAACGCTTTGATACCTTTATCGAGCAACGCCTTGAGCTCTTTGTTACCTTTTTTGATACCGACCGCAGTTTTGGACGGCAGCAACGGGTCGTCGATGGCCTTGCTGACTTCGTAGTCAGCGCCCGCTGGCGACTTGAGGAAGCCCAGTTGGGCTTGCAGCATATCTTGCACAGAAGCGTCCAGACGGCCGGACGTCAGGTCAGCGTATACCTGGTCCTGGTTGGCGTAAGCCTTGGTGGTGACACCGGCTTTGTCCAGTACTGCCTTGGCGTAGGCTTCCTGGATGGTGCCCTGCTCGTAGCCCACGGATTTGCCCTTGAGGGACTCAGGCGTGGAGTAGTTCGCGCCTTTTTTGAACACCAGCGAGGTTGGGCCGGAGAACAGTTCGTTAGAGAAATCGATCGCCTTTTCACGGGCTGCGGTCACTGTCATCGAGGAAATCACGCCATCGAACTTGTTGGCGTTCAGGCCCGGGATCATGCCGTCGAAGTCACTTTCGACCCATTTGCACTTAACCTTCAGCTCGGCGCAGATCGCATTGCCCAGGTCGATATCGAAGCCCACCAGGCTGCCGTCGGCGGCCTTGGATTCGAACGGCGCGTAGGAAGGATCGACACCAAAACGCAATTCCTTGTATTCCTTGGCTGTAGCAACACCCGCAGCCATGCACAGAGCCAGTGCAGAAAGGGTCAGCAATGCTTTTTTCATTATTTAATCCCTGGAAACCAAGATAAGCGCTTGTGGCGCGTTTAGGACTGTTACTGAACGGTGTCAGACGGATCACAAGTAGCAATTTCTGCACCATAGTTCCGAGTAAGCGTTTTAAAAGGTGGGATAAGGGAGTTTTGAGTGTAGGAGATGCCCGGAAATGGGCATTGATTTTTCAGTGCACTATTTTGGATCTGGCGCGGATCAAAATGTGGCAGCAAGCGCACTTGGGCGTAGCCCAGCACATGCCCGGCAGGGCAATGACAAGGTCCATGGGCGTACCGGGGCGATGGGCTTATCAGTTAGGAGGCGGGGCGCTGCGCAGAAGCTCTATCTGAATGCATGAGGTCTGAATGTGGGGGCAAGCCCCCACAACTTGATCCGGTTCCTTCAGGGGAACCGCTTATTTGCCAGGTGTCAGGGTCAAGCGGGTCTTCCCATACACTTTCTCGAAGTTCTGCGGCTGCATCGGGAAGCTCAGGTATTGCGCCTTGAGCGACGGGTCGATGCCGTTTGCATAGTTCGGGCTGGCCGGGTTACCGGATTGGCCGATGCCGCCCTGGCCCATCATCGGTTCCACCTGGCCAAAGTCGACAATCATGCGCAGCGCCGGCACCTGGGTGGTATCGAAATTCTGCCCCCACGAGTACGGCGCCGGGTTCAGGGTGTTGTGGTCGCCACCGCTGGCGAATGGGCCACGGATGACCTCGCCCTGAGTGTTTTTCCAGGTAGTGCTGTGCAGTTTGCCCCACTGCCAGGCTTTGTGATTACCGCCCAGTTGGCTGTCGCCGGCCGTGATGGCGGCGGCGAGTGTGCGGGCGAGGATCGCGGGTTTGTCTTCTTTTTGCGGCGTGCGCGTGTCGTCCCAGAACGGGCTGTCTTCACGGCCGAGCAAGTGGTCCGCGATGGCCGAATAGGACAGGCTGGCGTTGCTGATAAAGGCTTTCCAGGTGGCGCTGTTTTCCGGGCCGAGTTTGTCGAGGAAGATCTGCTTGGCGCTTTCCTGCAGGAACAGCTCGTAGATCGCCGCGTCCGCGGAAGTGGGGGCGAGACGGCCATCAAAGGCCATCAGGCGGTCCAGCGCTTCGCGGGCCTTGGTCCGTTCAGCCGGTGCGAGTGCATCAATGGCCTGCTTCAGTGGCTGGGCCATGCCCGGTGCCTGGAACATGGTCTTGAGTTTGGCGGCGAAGAGGGTGGTCTGGTCGTATTGCATGGCGATCAGGCTGCGGGTGTCGTGCTTGCCCGCGTTGGCCAGTTGCGCCAGGCGCTCGCTGCGTTCCGGCGCATCCCAGGAGTTGGACAGCTGCATGCCATAACCGCGCGCAGCGGTGCGTTGGTTGGCGGTGCCGATCCAGCCTTGGGCCGGGTCCTGATCGTAAGGGTGCAGCATGGCGTCGGCATAACCGTCCCAGTCAAAGCGCGCGTCCCAGCCCGGCGATGGCAGCAGGCCCTCGCCTTCGCGGCGGTTGGGGAAGCGGCCGGTGACTTGCCAGCCGATGTTGCTGGCGTCGGCGAAGATCATGTTCAATGCGATGGCGCGGATTTCCCGGGTGGCATCCGAGGCTTTAGCGGCGTTTTGTGCCCGGGACAGGTCGAAGAACGCATCCAGGCTCTTGTCGTCCTTGAAGTCGGCGGTTTGCAGGGCCAGGCCAAAGCCGGTAGTGAGCGCCTGGCTGCTATTGAGCAGCGCACCGTGACGGGTTTCGTACACGACTTCGCGAATCGGCCGCTGGCCCTTGGCAAAGTAGGTTTCGTTGCGTACGAGCGCCGGCAGCCATTTACCGTTGTTCTCGTAGTACAGCGCGCTGCCTTGGCGCTTGACCTTCTCCAGGAACAGATCCTGGGTATCGCCCTTGACCGCGCTCATGCTCCACGCCACTTTGCCATTGAAACCGGACAACAGGGTCGGCAAGCCGGCGATCGACGCACCGACGGCCTGGTATTTCGGCGCACGAATCTGCACGTAGTTCCACGGCGAGGGCGCCTGTGGCTGGGCGGCAATGTCATTGGCCAGCAGGCTTTTGCCGCTGCGGCTGCGTTGCGGGCCGATGGCCCAGTTGCTCGACGTGGTGACGGCCAGCGCGTTGAGGCTGTTCAATTGCTGGCTGACCGTATCCAACCCGGCCAGGCCGGTGATCTGGCTCAGGTTCACGCCCTTGAGCTTGTCGGCCTCAGCCAGGGGGATCGCTTCGTCCGGCGCGCTGGGAGTGAGCCAGGCAAGTTTGTCGACGCCGACTTTTTGCGCGAGCACCAGGGACGAAATTTCCTCCTGCAAGTTGCTCGACTCGCTGAAGTTCAGCAGGCAAAACAGCAGCGCCGAGTCTTCCGGTTTCCAGTATTCTGGCTTGTAGCCGGTCTGGGCCAGGTCGGGCGGCAGTTTGTCGCGATAGCGGAACAGGTAGGCGTTGACCCCCCGGGCATACACTTCAAAGAAGCGCTTGAGGCGTGGCGACGAGGCGTTATACAGCTCGCCGGCACTTTTTTTCAGGTTGACCGCGCGCATAAAACGGTCGACATCCAGCACCTGCGGCCCGGACATTTCCGCCAGGCGCCCCTGCGCCAGCAAGCGCAAGGTGACCATTTGGGTGATGCGGTCGCTGGCGTGCACATAACCGAGGCTGAACAGCGCGTCGTGGAAGGTGTTGCTTTCGATCAGCGGCATGCCTTGGGCATTGCGACGCACCGATACGTTCTGGGCCAGGCCCCTGATCGGTTGCACACCGGAAACGGGCGGCAAGGTGTCCTGGGTGCTCTGGAGCTGGCAACCGGCCAGGCTCAAAGCACTGGCCACTGCCGCGGCAACGCCGAACCGGGGAAGAAAATGTGAGAGGGCTGGCGAGGCCATGGCAAAGCTCCTGCGGGGGGTAGCGTCAGTAAAGGCGCTACGTTAGTGAGCGCGGCGAAACGACGCAAGCAGGAGCCCAGCCTTATTTTCAGGATTTTTGCATCAGGACTTTGGTGGATTCACTTTCTGCACCAGTTCATAGGCACGAACGGTCGCCGGCCGCTCCTTGATGCGGTTGAACCAGCGATGCACATGGGGGAAGTCCTCCAGACGCTGGCTCTGCCATTTGTGGGAAACAATCCATGGGTAGATCGCCATGTCGGCAATGCTGTAGTCCTCGCCTGCCACGAACGGACGATCGGCCAAACGCCGGTCCAGTACGCCATACAGGCGGGCCGTTTCATCGATATAGCGCTTGATCGCGTAGGGGATTTTCTCCGGTGCAAACTGGCTGAAATGATGATTCTGCCCGGCCATCGGCCCCAGGCCGCCCATTTGCCAGAACAGCCACTGCAACGTTTCCTGGCGACCGCGCAGGTCTTTGGGAATGAACTGGCCGGTTTTTTCCGCGAGGTAGAGCAGGATGGCGCCGGACTCAAACAGGGAAATAGGCGCACCGCCGTCACTCGGGTTTTGATCGACGATGGCCGGAATGCGGTTGTTGGGAGCGATCTTCAGGAAGTCGGGCTTGAACTGGTCGCCCTGGCCGATGTTGATCGGGTGCACCTTATAAGGCAGGCCGGCTTCTTCCAGGAACAGCGATACTTTGTGACCGTTGGGGGTAGTCCAGTAGTACAGGTCGATCATGAAGCTCTCCAAAAGGGCTGATGCTTGAGCGGATGCCTGTAGGTATAGGTAATGCCCGGTTGGCGAAAATTCAATGAAACATTTAGATCTACCCTTAGAAGCACTTCAGGCCAAGGTGTCTAACCCATACCTTGGCTTTTGGGGACAGCGGAGAGTGGCTGTGGGAATGCGCTAAAAAATGTGGGAGGGGGCTCCCGATAGCGGTTCAATCAGCCAGCTTGTTCTTAGCTGACCCACTGTAATC
>NZ_JALJFG010000004.1 GCF_023242475.1 Pseudomonas sp. MWU15-20650
GTCAGGTAGATATGGGTCGGCTGGCAGGCCGTCTTCGCAGGCAAGCCAGCTCCCACAGTTGGATCGTGGGGTGTCAGGTAGATTGGCGTCGGCTGGCAGGCCGTCATCGCAGCGATGCGGCGACCCGACAAGCCAGCTCCACACTGGGTCCTGTGTTGAATCAGGAACCGAGGCTGATGCCGTTGGCCGGCAATGGCAATGCGGTTTTGTAGCGCACTTGCTTCAGGGCAAAGCTGGAACGAATGTTCGCCACCCCCGGCACCTTGGTCAAAAAGTCCATCATGAAGCGTTCCAGCGACTGGATCGTCGGCACCAGCACGCGGATCAAATAATCCGGGTCGCCCGCCATCAGGTAGCACTCCATCACCTCGGGCCGGTTGGAAATCGCCCCCTCGAACTGTTGCAACGCCAGTTCATTCTGCTTCTCCAGGCTGACATGAATAAACACGTTCACGTGCAGCCCCAGCAAATCGGCGTCCAACAGCGTGACCTGGTCGCGAATCAGGCCCAGTTCTTCCATCGCTTTTACCCGGTTGAAACACGGCGTGGGCGACAGGTTGACCGAGCGGGCCAGGTCGGCGTTGGTGATGCGGGCGTTCTCCTGCAGGGCGTTGAGAATGCCGATGTCGGTACGGTCCAGTTTGCGCATGAGACAAAATCACCTGTTTATTATGTTTATGCAGTTTTTTTATCCGCAAATGGTCGTGAGCGCAATGAAACAGAGATAAATATTCTTCTACGCCCCGCCTATAATTGTTGTAGGACAAGATTTCTTCTACCCGAAGACTGACTGTCAGCTAGCGCGCCCACTACAAGAAATTCACAAGATAGAGCGTAGAAAGCCATGACCCAGCAGTACGAACCGCTGCGCCTGCACGTTCCCGAACCCTCGGGCCGCCCAGGCTGCAAGACCGACTTCACCTACCTGCGCCTGACCGACGCCGGCCTGGTGCGCAAACCCGCCATCGACGTAGAACCCGCCGACACCGCCGACCTGGCCAAGGGCCTGATTCGCGTGCTCGACGACCAGGGCCAGGCGCTCGGTCCGTGGGCTGAAGGCGTCTCTTCCGAGATCATGCGCCGCGGCATGCGCGCCATGCTCAAGACGCGCATCTTCGACAACCGCATGGTGGTCGCCCAGCGTCAGAAAAAAATGTCGTTCTATATGCAAAGCCTCGGCGAAGAAGCCATCGGCAGCGCCCAGGCCCTGGCCTTGAACATCGACGACATGTGCTTCCCCACCTACCGCCAGCAAAGCATCCTGATGGCCCGCGATGTGCCGCTGGTGGACCTGATCTGCCAACTGCTGTCCAACGAGCGCGACCCGCTCAAAGGTCGCCAGTTGCCGATCATGTACTCGGTCAAGGACGCGGGTTTCTTCACTATTTCCGGCAACCTCGCCACCCAATTCGTACAAGGTGTGGGCTGGGGCATGGCCTCGGCAATCAAGGGTGATACCAAGATCGCCTCTGCCTGGATCGGCGACGGCGCCACGGCCGAATCGGACTTCCACACCGCCCTCACCTTTGCCCACGTGTACCGTGCGCCGGTGATCCTCAACGTGGTCAACAACCAGTGGGCGATCTCCACCTTCCAGGCCATCGCCGGGGGTGAAGCCACCACCTTCGCCGGACGCGGCGTCGGTTGCGGCATCGCTTCTCTGCGCGTGGACGGCAACGACTTTATCGCGGTGTACGCCGCCTCCGCCTGGGCGGCCGAGCGTGCGCGGCGCAACCTCGGTCCCACCCTGATCGAATGGGTCACCTACCGCGCCGGCCCGCACTCCACTTCGGATGATCCGTCCAAGTACCGCCCCGCCGACGACTGGAGCCACTTCCCCCTGGGCGACCCGATCGCGCGCCTCAAGCAGCACCTGATCAAGATTGGCCAGTGGTCCGAAGAGGAACACGCAGCGGTCAGCGCCGAACTGGAAGCCGAAGTGGTCAAGGCGCAGAAAGAAGCCGAACAGTACGGCACCCTCGCCGGTGGCCAGATCCCAAGCGCCGCGACCATGTTCGAGGACGTCTATAAAGAGATGCCGGAGCACTTGAAGCGCCAGCGCCAAGAGTTGGGGGTTTGACATGAACGATCATAACAACAGCATCGAACTGGAAACCGCCATGACCACCACCACCATGACCATGATCCAGGCCCTGCGCTCGGCCATGGATGTGATGCTTGAACGTGACGACAACGTGGTGGTGTTCGGCCAGGACGTCGGTTACTTCGGCGGCGTGTTCCGTTGCACCGAAGGCTTGCAAAGCAAGTACGGCAGCTCGCGGGTGTTCGACGCGCCGATTTCCGAAAGCGGCATTGTGGGCGTGGCGGTGGGCATGGGTGCCTATGGCTTGCGCCCGGTCGCCGAAATCCAGTTTGCCGACTACGTCTACCCGGCCACCGACCAGATCATCTCCGAAGCGGCACGCCTGCGTTATCGCTCGGCCGGGCAGTTCACCGCACCGCTGACCATGCGCATGCCATGTGGTGGTGGCATCTACGGCGGTCAGACCCACAGCCAGAGTATCGAAGCGGTCTTCACCCAGGTCTGCGGCCTGCGCACGGTGATGCCGTCCAACCCCTATGACGCCAAGGGCCTGTTGATCGCCTCCATCGAGAACGATGACCCGGTGATCTTCCTCGAGCCCAAGCGCCTGTACAACGGCCCGTTCGATGGGCACCACGACCGCCCTGTCACGCCGTGGTCGAAACACCCGCAAGCACAAGTACCGGACGGCTACTACACCGTACCGCTGGATGTGGCCGCCATTGTGCGCCCAGGCTCGGCCGTCACCGTGTTGACCTACGGCACCACCGTGTATGTGTCGCAAGTCGCCGCCGAAGAAACCGGCATCGACGCCGAGGTCATCGACCTGCGCAGCCTCTGGCCGCTGGACCTGGAAACCATCGTCAAGTCAGTGAAAAAGACCGGCCGTTGCGTGGTCGTGCATGAAGCCACCCGCACCTGCGGTTTTGGTGCCGAGCTGGTGGCGCTGGTGCAAGAGCATTGCTTCCACCACCTGGAAGCGCCGATCGAACGCGTCACCGGTTGGGACACCCCCTACCCGCACGCGCAAGAGTGGGCGTATTTCCCAGGGCCGTCCCGCGTGGGCGCGGCGTTGAAACGGGTCATGGAGGTCTGAATGGGCACGCACGTTATCAAGATGCCGGACATTGGCGAAGGCATCGCGGAAGTTGAATTGTCAGTCTGGCATGTGAAGGTGGGCGACCTGGTGGTTGAAGACCAGGTGCTGGCGGATGTGATGACCGACAAGGCGATGGTGGATATTCCCTCGCCGGTCCACGGCAAGGTGATTTCCCTCGGCGGCGAGCCGGGTGAAGTCATGGCGGTGGGCAGTATTTTGATCAGTATTGAAGTGGAAGGTGCAGGCAATATCAAGGATGTGCCGGTGGTTACCGAACCGGTGAAGGCCGCGCCTGTGGCCGACGCCAAACCGGTGCCGGTGCCGGTAGAAAGCAAACCCGCACCCGCCGTGAAGGCGCCGCAAGCGCCGCTCGCCCGCGAAGCCGGCGAGCGCCCATTGGCCTCCCCCGCCGTGCGCAAACACGCCCTGGATGCCGGGATTCAACTGCGCCTGGTCCAGGGTTCTGGCCCGGCGGGCCGGATTCTGCACGAAGACCTGGAGGCTTACTTGCGCCAGGGTTCGGCAAAACCTGCCAGCACAGCCAACCCTTACGCCGAACGCAACGACGAACACCAGATTCCGGTGATCGGCATGCGCCGCAAGATCGCCCAGCGCATGCAGGACGCCACCCGGCGCGCCGCGCATTTCAGCTATGTGGAAGAAATCGACGTCACTGCCCTCGACGAACTGCGTGTGCACCTCAATGAGAAGCACGGCGCCACACGCGGCAAGCTGACCCTGTTGCCGTTCATCGTGCGTGCCATGGTCGTGGCGTTGCGCGAGTTCCCGCAGATCAACGCGCGCTACGACGACGAAGCCCAGGTCATCACCCGCCTCGGCGCGGTGCATGTGGGCGTCGCCACCCAGAGCGACATCGGCCTGATGGTGCCGGTGGTACGTCACGCCGAAGCACGCAGCCTGTGGGGCAATGCCGAGGAAATCGCCCGTCTGGCCACTGCTGCACGCAATGGCAAGGCCAGCCGTGACGAGCTGTCGGGCTCGACCATTACGTTGACCAGCCTGGGCGCCTTGGGCGGCATCGTCAGTACACCGGTGCTGAACTTGCCGGAGGTGGCCATCGTGGGCGTCAACCGCATCGTTGAACGGCCGATGGTGATCAAGGGCCAGATCGTGGTGCGCAAGATGATGAACCTCTCCAGCTCGTTCGACCACCGCGTGGTCGATGGCATGGACGCGGCGCAATTCATCCAGGCCATTCGCGGCCTGCTCGAACAACCCGCCAGCCTGTTCCTGGAGTAAGGGCATGACTCAGACATTGCATACCACGCTGCTGATTATCGGCGGCGGCCCTGGCGGTTATGTCGCGGCGATTCGCGCCGGCCAGCTGGGCATCCCGACCCTTTTGGTGGAAGGCCAGGCGTTGGGCGGCACCTGCCTGAACATCGGCTGTATTCCGTCCAAGGCGTTGATCCATGTGGCCGAACAGTTCCAGCAAACCGTGCACCACAGCCAGGGTTCCCAACTGGGGATCGAGGTCGACGTGCCCACCCTGGACATCCGCAAAAGCGTGGAATGGAAAGACGGCATCGTCGATCGCCTGACCACGGGCGTCGCCGCGCTGCTGAAGAAACACAAAGTGCAGGTGATCCACGGCTGGGCCAAGGTCGTGGACGGCAAGACCGTCGACGTCGGCGGCCAGCGCATCCAGTGCGAACACCTGCTGCTGGCCACCGGTTCGAAAAGCGTCAACTTGCCGATGCTGCCGATTGGCGGGCCGATCATCTCCTCCACCGAAGCCTTGGCCCCGACGCGGGTGCCCAAGCGCCTGATCGTGGTGGGCGGTGGTTATATCGGCCTGGAACTGGGCATTGCCTACCGCAAGCTGGGCGCCGAGGTCAGCGTGGTCGAGGCACAGGCGCATATCCTGCCCGCCTACGACGCCGAGCTGACGCTACCGGTGGCTGAATCCCTGAAGAAGCTGGGGGTCAAGCTTTACCTCAAGCACAGTGTCACCGGCTTTGAACACAACAGCCTGCAAGTACGTGACCCGAATGGCGACACCTTGTCGCTTGAAACGGATCAGGTACTGGTGGCGGTGGGTCGCAAACCCAATACCCAGGGCTGGAACCTCGAAGCCTTGAACCTGGAGATGAACGGCGCGGCGATCAAGATCGACAACCGCTGCCAGACCAGCATGCGCAATGTGTATGCCATTGGCGACCTCAGCGGCGAGCCGATGCTGGCGCACCGCGCCATGGCCCAGGGCGAGATGGTGGCCGAACTGATCAGCGGCAAACACCGTGAATTCAACCCGGCGGCGATCCCGGCCGTGTGCTTTACCGACCCGGAACTGGTCGTGGTCGGCAAGACGCCGGACGAAGCCAAGGCCGCCGGCCTGGACTGCATCGTGTCGAGCTTTCCGTTCGCCGCCAATGGCCGGGCCATGACCCTGGAGTCCAAAGCCGGCTTCGTGCGGGTAGTGGCGCGGCGTGACAATCACCTGATTGTGGGCTGGCAAGCGGTGGGGGCTGGAGTGTCCGAGCTCTCCACCGCCTTTGGCCTGAGCCTGGAAATGGGGGCACGCCTGGAAGATGTGGCCGGCACCATCCACGCCCACCCGACCCTGGGTGAAGCGGTGCAGGAAGCGGCGTTGCGGGCATTGGGCCACGCGCTGCACCTGTAAATAACACAACATTTGCAGGCGCGAGCTTGCTCGCGAAAATCGCCAACGATAACGCGGTCAGCCAGATTAAACGCGGCGCCCTTGCGTTCTTCGCGAGCAAGCTCGCTCCACAGGGGATGCGAACGGGCCAGCGAATGAAGTATTGTTGCGCCCATCCAGAAAAAAAACCGACTTGACCAGAGATAGAGGGTGTCATGGGTAACGAAAGCATCAATTGGGACAAGCTGGGTTTTGACTACATCAAGACCGACAAGCGGTTTCTCCAAGTCTGGAAAAACGGCGAATGGCAAGCAGGCACCCTGACCGACGACAACGTACTGCACATCAGTGAGGGCTCCACGGCCCTGCACTATGGCCAGCAGTGCTTTGAAGGGATGAAGGCCTATCGCTGCAAGGACGGCTCGATCAACCTGTTCCGCCCGGACCAGAATGCCGCGCGCATGCAGCGCAGCTGCGCGCGCCTGCTGATGCCGCATGTGCCGACCGACGTGTTCATCGACGCCTGCAAACAAGTGGTCAAGGCCAACGAGCGGTTCATCCCGCCGTACGGCAGCGGCGGTGCGCTGTACCTGCGCCCGTTCGTGATCGGCACCGGTGACAACCTCGGCGTGCGTACCGCGCCGGAGTTCATCTTCTCGGTGTTCGCGATCCCGGTCGGTGCCTACTTCAAAGGCGGCCTGGTGCCGCACAACTTCCAGATCTCCACCTTCGACCGCGCCGCGCCGCAAGGCACCGGTGCCGCTAAAGTGGGTGGCAACTACGCCGCCAGCCTGATGCCGGGTGCCGAAGCGAAAAAAGCCGGTTTCGCCGATGCGATCTACCTGGACCCGATAACCCATTCGAAAATCGAAGAAGTCGGCTCGGCCAACTTCTTCGGGATCACCCACGACAACAAGTTCATCACGCCGAAGTCGCCTTCGGTGCTGCCAGGCATCACCCGCCTGTCGCTGATCGAACTGGCCCAGACCCGCCTGGGCCTGGAAGTGGTCGAGGGCGAAGTGTTCATCGACAAGCTGGATCAGTTCAAGGAAGCCGGTGCCTGCGGTACCGCAGCGGTGATTTCGCCGATCGGCGGCATCCAGTACAACGGCAAACTGCATGTGTTCCATAGCGAGACCGAAGTCGGCCCGATCACCCAGAAGCTTTACAAAGAGCTGACCGGTGTACAGACCGGCGACGTCGAAGCGCCAGCGGGTTGGATCGTCAAGGTTTGAAAATGATCTGAACCTGCCATTTCAGAAAAGGCCCATTCACCGCTGTCGGTGAATGGGCCTTTTTTGTGCTGTGGAACACTGGATGTGCAATCACCTGTGAAGGTTGACAGTAGACAGTAAAAATCGGCGCGCCTAACTTAGGCCTCTCTTTTAAACCCGGCAGGAGCCCACCATGGCGATCTATGAATTACGTGTTTCAGCAGAGGATTTCGAAAACGACGGCAGTAAAGAAATCGTGATGGAAACTTACATTAACAACAAGCTCAATTGGGCAGTTTACGCGTCGTCCAGCAAGCACAACGGCGTTTACGATACCGCCTCGGCACCTGATGACGTCGACGGCGATGGAGACTACGATGACGATGACAAGGCGCATTACCTCAATGTCGCCAACGCTTTCGCCAAAATGACAGCCTATGCCATAAAGAGACGAAAAAAAGCGAAGACGTAAAGGTCACCCGCCATGACCAGGTTGCCGTCGGTCATGCGCCTCAACCATCAATATTCTCCGTGATCCTCTTCCCCATACTGATCCTCGGCTCCACCCCATACCCCAACGCCTCATAAAACCCCACCACCGCGTCATTGCCGCCGGTGATCTGCAGGTTGATCTTCATGCAGCCCAGCGCCGTCAACGCCTGTTCGGCATAGCGCACCAGCGACGAGCCCAAACCATGGCGACGATAGTCGGCATGCACCGCCACCGAATACAACCAGCCACGGTGCCCGTCATAACCTGCGAGGATGGTGCCGATCACGGTTTTCTTGTCGGTGGCGACGAAGAACAACCCATCATTGACCGCCAGTTTCTTATCAATCGCCAGGCTTGGCAGGTTGTGTGCCGTGTCATAGCCAAACGCCTGCTGCCATAGCTCGATCACCTGGGCACGGTGTTGACGGTCGCGATACGGCCCGATGGGGTGGCGGGACAACAGCGCCTTTTCCATCACCAACGTGCGCTCGTTGCCGTGGTACACGTCACGCACGCTATGAAAGCCTAGCTTGGCGTAGAAGGGTTGCGCCGTCAGCGAGGACGGTACGCTCAATACTGTCACGCCGGCTTCACGGGCCCGCAGTTCGATCTCGATCATCAATAATCGGCCAATGCCCTGCCCTTGCAGCGCTGGGTTGACGAACACTGAACGCACCACGTTGCCATCCAGTGCGGCCGTAGCGACGATCAGTTGATCCTGAGTCGCCACCAACACCACCCGCCGCTGGAGTAAAGCCAATACCGCGTCGGGGGTGAAGTTGCTGGCAACCCGCGCAATCACATCCGCTGGGTAATCCCGCGCGTTGCTGCTGTGCAGCGCAGTCAGGATGACTTGGCTGATGCCGTCGGCATCGGCTGCCTGAGCAAGACGGACAACGGTAGACATGACTCCTCCTGGCTGACACGACTATGACAAACACCACAATACCAATGTGGGAGCGGGCTTGCTCGCGAATGCGGAGTGTCAGTCACCAGATTCAGTGCAGACAGACCGCATTCGCGAGCAAGCCCGCTCCCACATTTGTCCACATTTCAATCCAGCAGCCGATTCGGCTGCGCCACTCCCCTTTTCAGCTTTCCCGGCTGAGCCTCCCCGCTGTTTCAGCCGGGATCCTTTCCCCACAACGCACACAATAGCGGCACAAGATCCCCAACGGACCCGTGCTCCCATGCAAACCACCAACACCGTCCTGATGATCCGCCCGGCGCGCTTTGCCTTCAACCCGGACACCGCGATCAACAACCGTTTCCAACGCCCGCCGCTGGACCCGCTCAGCGCACAGCACAAAGCGCTGGAGGAGTTCGACGGTTATGTCGAGACCCTGCGCCAGCACGGCGTGGAGGTGCTGGTGGTGCAGGACACGCCGGCGCCCCACACCCCCGACTCGATCTTCCCTAACAACTGGTGGAGCAGCCACGCCGATGGCAGCCTGGTGCTCTACCCCATGGAAGGCCAGAACCGCCGACTGGAGCGCAACAAGGGCGTGCTGCAAGTCTTGGAGCAACGCTTTGCGATCAACGCCACCATCGACCTCAGCCATCTGGAACAACAGAACATCTTCCTGGAAGGCACCGGCAGCATGGTGCTAGACCGCCAGCACCGCATCAGCTACGCCTGCCATTCGGGGCGCACCCACCACGCGGCCCTGCGCCAGTTTGCCGAACGCCTGGACTACCAACTCTGCGTGTTCCACGCCCTGGACCGCCACCAGGCACCCATCTATCACAGCAACGTGATGATGAGCGTTGGCCGCGACCTCGCGGTGGTGTGCCTGCAAGCCCTGCCCGACGACAGCGAGCGCCTGGCCCTGGAACGCTCCCTGCGCGACACCGGCAAGGACATCCTCAGCCTGGACTTCGACCAGCTGGAAGCCTTCGCCGGCAACATGCTGGAGGTCCACGACCGTGACGGCCAGCCGTTGCTGGTGATGTCCGCCAGTGCCTGGGGCGCCCTGCATCCGGCGCAGCGCCAGCATGTGGAGCGCCATACGCGGCCGGTGGTGGTGAATATCGACAACATCGAACGCATCGGCGGCGGCAGCGCCCGCTGCATGCTGGCGGAAGTGCACCTGCCCGCCCGCCCCTCATTTCAATAAGGAGTCTTGCCATGACCCGCTATATCGACGTCAACGACCTCTGCTACCTGGTCTCGCAAAAGAGCCTGTCCACCTGCATCACCGAGATGGCCGAGTACATCCGCGCCGACTACCTGCGCTGGCAGGATTTCGAGAAATGCGCGCGCCTGGCCAACCATTCCCCGGATGGCGTGATCGAGCTGATGCCGGTGTCCGACGCCTCGCTGTACGCGTTCAAATACGTCAACGGCCACCCGAAAAACACCCAGGCCGGCATGCTCACGGTGATGGCTTTCGGTGCCTTGGGCGACGTCGACACCGGCAAGCCGGTACTGCTGGCGGAAATGACCCTGACCACTGCGATCCGCACCGCCGCCACCTCGGCCCTGGTCGCCCGTTACCTGGCCCGCGCCAACAGCCGCAGCATGGCGCTGATCGGCAATGGCTCCCAGAGTGAATTCCAGGCCCTGGCCTTCCACGCGATGCTGGGTATCAATGAAATCCGCCTGTTCGATATCGATGCTAAGGCCACCGCCAAGCTGGCGGCCAACCTCAAGGCATTCCCGGCGATCAAGGTCATCCTGGCCGCCAGCGTGGCCGACGCGGTAAGAGGCGCAGACATCGTCACCACCGTGACCGCCGACAAAGCCTACGCCACCATTCTGACTGACGACATGATCGAACCCGGCATGCACCTCAACGCCGTCGGCGGCGACTGCCCGGGCAAGACCGAACTGGACCGCCGTATCGTCGAACGCGCCCGCGTGATCGTCGAGTACGAACCGCAAAGCCGTATCGAAGGTGAAATCCAGCACATGCCGGAAGATTCGCCGGTGACCGAACTGTGGCAAGTGATCAACGGCCAGGCACCGGGCCGTGAAAACCCACGGCAGGTCACCCTGTTCGACTCCGTGGGTTTTGCCATCGAAGACTACTCGGCCCTGCGCTACGTACTGGACGTTGCCAAGGCGCTCGACGTCGGCAGCGAACTGGAACTGGTGCCGGACCTGGCCGACCCGAAAGACCTGTTTGCACGCCTGGCCTGCCAGCCGGCGGCACAGCAGAAAAAGCGCGCTTGAGACCGCTCTGGCCTGCCGCTTTGCGAGCATAGCAGGCCAGTTTCTCATCGGTAAAAAGCCGATTCAGCGGGCGCAACAGCCGATTCCGCTGCATTCAACGTTTTAACAGCGCAATTCGCGCTTTATGCACCGCGTAAACGACACAAAAAACGCACCATCATGAAGCATTCTGAGCCCGACCAAAGAGTCACACCCTGAATGCCAGCTGCACCCTTTTACGGCCCTGACATCAATTACAAAATATAGGGACTCCACATGACTCCACTGCGATCACTCTTCGCTGCGTTGCTGTTGCCACTGTGCGCCAGCGCCGCTCACGCCCAGGACTGGAAAGAAATCCGTTTTGGCGTGTTCCCCGAATATCCCCCCTTTGAGTCTGTGGCCGCCGACGGCAGCCTGCAGGGTTTCGACATCGAGCTGGGCAACGCGATCTGCGCCAAGCTCGATGTCAAATGCACCTGGGTGCACAACGAGTTCGACGGCATGATCCCGGCCCTGCGTGCGCGCAAGTTCGACGCGATCATGTCCTCCATGGCCGTGACGCCGGCTCGCGAGAAGGTCATCGACTTCAGCGACCGCCTGTTCCTCAGCCCCACCTCGGTCATCACGCGTAAAAACGCCGACTTCGGCGACACCCCGCAATCGTTGAAAGGCAAGCAAGTCGGTGTGCTGCAAGGCTCGCTGCAGGAAGCCTATGCCCGTGCGCACCTGGCCAAGCTTGGCGCGCAGATCAAGGCGTACCAGTCCCAGGAGCAGAACTACGCCGACCTGCAAAACGGCCGCCTTGACGCCACCCTGACCGACAAACTCGAAGCCCAGCTCAACTTCCTCTCCAAGCCTGAAGGCGCCGACTTCAAGACCGGCCCGGCGTTCAAGGACCCGACCTTGCCGCTGGATATCGCCATGGGCTTGCGCAAGAACGACCAGGCCCTGTGTGAGCTGATCAACAAGGGCATCGCCGCCGTCCAGGCCGATGGCACCTATGCCCAGATCCAGAAGAAGTACTTCGGCGATCAGGACATCTACAACGAGTAACCAAGCCAATGCCTGCCCTGTGGAAGCCGGTTTCCACAGGGATGTTGTGTGTCTTTTAGAGATCTCCCCATGAACGACCTCCTAAACTTGCAAGGCTACGGCCCGATGCTGGCCCAGGGTGCCTGGATGACGCTCAAGCTGGCATTCCTGGCCCTGGCGCTGAGCCTTGGCCTGGGCTTGATCGCCGCCGGTGCCAAACTCTCCAGCGCCACATGGCTGCGGGTGCCGGCCACGCTGTACACCACGCTGATCCGCAGCGTGCCGGACCTGGTGCTGATCCTGCTGATTTTCTACAGCCTGCAACTGTGGCTCAACGACCTGAGCGAAGTGTTCGGCTGGGACTACTTTGAAATCGACCCCTTCACCGCCGGGGTGATCACCTTGGGTTTTATCTACGGTGCGTATTTCACCGAAAACTTCCGTGGCGCGATCCTCAGCGTGCCGGCTGGCCAACTGGAAGCCGCAACTGCCTACGGCTTGAGCCGCTGGCAGCGTTTTCACCTGGTGCTGTTCCCGCAACTGATGCGTTTTGCCCTGCCGGGCCTGGGCAATAACTGGCTGGTGCTGCTCAAATCCACGGCCCTGGTGTCGATCATCGGCCTGTCGGACTTGGTCAAGGCCGCGCAAAACGCCGGCAAGACCACCCATGAGCCGCTCTATTTCCTGATCCTCGCGGGGTTGCTGTACCTGGTGATCACCACCCTGTCCAACCGCATCTTCAAGCGCCTCGAACGGCGCTATAACCTAGGCATCAAGGGGATGGCGCGATGATCGAACTGTTCCAGCAATACGGCCTGGCTTACCTGTTCAGCGATGGCGCGGGGTTATCCGGCGTCGCCATGACGCTGTGGTTGTTCATTATTTCGGTGGTGCTCGGCTTCGTCCTGTCGATTCCCCTGGCGTTGGCCCGGGTTTCGGAGCACTTCTGGCTGCGCTGGCCGGTGGAGCTCTACACCTACCTGTTTCGTGGCACGCCGCTGTATATCCAACTGCTGATTTGCTACACCGGGCTGTACAGCCTGGAGGTGGTGCAGGACAACGCCCTGCTCAACCAGTTTTTCCGCAATGCACTCAACTGTACCCTCCTGGCTTTTGTGCTCAACACTTGCGCCTACACCGTGGAAATCTTCGCCGGGGCGATCCGCAATATCCCCCATGGCGAAATCGAAGCGGCACGCGCCTATGGCCTGCACGGTTGGCGGCTGAACCTGTTTGTCGTGGTACCCGCTGCGCTGCGCCGTGCGTTGCCGGCCTACAGCAATGAAATGATCCTGATGCTGCACGCCACGTCACTGGCGTTCACCGCCACCGTCGCCGACATCCTCAAGGTAGCCCGCGACGCCAATGCCGAGACGTTCCTGACCTTCCAGGCTTTCGGGATCGCCGCCCTGCTCTATATGCTGCTGTCCTTTGCACTGGTGGGCCTGTTTCGACTGGCCGAACGTCGTTGGATGCGTTTTCTTGTTCCTACCCGAGGCTAACCCATGAATCAGTCCGCGCAGGCCCTGGCCGCCTATCCGATGGATGTACCCGTTGTCAAAACTGCAACGGCTGCCATTAAGCTTCAAGTCGAAGGCATCCATAAACGCTACGGCGAGCACGAAGTGCTCAAGGGTGTGTCCCTCAATGCACGCCAGGGCGATGTGATCAGCCTGATCGGCGCCAGCGGCTCGGGCAAAAGCACCCTGCTGCGCTGCATCAACTTTCTCGAACAGCCCGACGCCGGGGTGATTACCCTGGACGGTATCAGCATCGAAATGCAGCCCGGGCGTGCCGGTACCCGCGCGCCGCACCAGGCGCAATTGCAAAACCTGCGTACGCGCCTGGCCATGGTGTTCCAGCACTTCAACCTGTGGAGCCACATGACGGTGCTGGAAAACATCACCATGGCCCCGCGTCGCGTGCTGGACGTAAGCGCCGCCGAAGCGGAAAAACGCGCGCGCCTGTACTTGGACAAGGTCGGCCTGCCCAGCCGGGTAGCCGATCAATACCCGGCCTTTCTGTCCGGTGGCCAACAGCAGCGCGTGGCGATCGCACGGGCGCTGGCCATGGAGCCGGAAATTATTTTGTTCGATGAACCGACGTCAGCGCTGGACCCAGAGCTTGTAGGAGAAGTCCTCAAAGTCATACAGACGTTGGCTGAGGAAGGCCGTACCATGCTGATGGTCACCCACGAAATGGGCTTCGCCCGCCAGGTGTCCAGCCAAGTGCTGTTCTTGCATCAGGGCCGGGTCGAGGAACACGGCGGCGCCGAGATTCTCGACCACCCCAACAGCGAACGCTTGCAGCAATTTCTTTCCAACCGTTTGAAGTGAACTCATGGATACCAAGGCCAACGGACCCCATTCTTCCCCTACGCTGGACCGCATCGATGAGGCCATCATCGACGTGTTGCGGCACCAGGGGCGTATCACCTACGAAAAGCTTTCATCGCTGGTGCATCTCACGCCCAGGCCCTGCCTGGAACGGGTGCGCAAACTGGAGCGACGTGGGGTGATCCGCGGGTATGGGGCGATCATCGATGTGCAGATGGTCTCGCCAGGGCTGTCGCTGCTGGTGCTGGTGGCCTTGTCCAACCAGAGCGGACGCTCGGCGCAGAAAGCCTTCGAAGCCTGCGTCAAAGCCTGCCCGCAGGTGTTCGAATGCCAACTGATCAGCGGGCCGTTCGACTATAGCCTGCGTATGCGCTGCCGCGATATGGAGCATTACCGGGTGCTGACGGAGACCTGGTTGAACAATGATGAGTTGCATATTGATAAGTTGGTGGCGCATCCGGAGTTGGCGGTGGTGAAGAACACCGCGACCGAACTGGCCTGAACACCCTCCCACAGTTTCAAGCGTGCCCGCTTAAGATCTTCTTACCCGGGCGCGCCCCAACCAACTTCGCCTGCCCATCCTTCTGCTTGCCCGTGCGCGCCTCGCTGATCAACCCCGGGTTCAACTTGCCCTCCGGCAGGTTCTTCCAGAACCGGCTGGGCAGGTGCCCTTCCATCACCTTGGGGTTGAGCCTGGCCGGGTTGAAGATGTGGCTGTAGTAGGTCAGCCACATGGCGCTGTGGGGGTCTTCGACATTCTGCGCCAGTTGCTGCCAGGCCTCGGGGCACTCACGTTGATGAATCAACTGTTCACCGTCGTAATACACCCCGTCCAGCGGCGTGGCGATCATCCAGCGATGGCGGCCCATGCGCCCGATAAAGTGTCGGCTGGCTGACTTCAATATGTCATGGGCCGGCTCGTGCCAAGCCACGTACTCCGGCAGTCCAGGCCCCGCTTCTGCGGGCAGCGCAATAAACCGTACAAAGGCGTGCAGGTGATGGGCTTCGCGGCAGACCTGCTTGATGCGGCGTTGCAACTCGCTGCCCAGCTTGTCGCCCGCCAGCATTGCCGTGCGGTCGCCATGGCTGACCCGCCACAGCACCTCGTAAAGCAAACTCCAGCGTTGATCGCCGTGATAGCAAGCCGCCGATTCCAACAGTTCCAACAAAGCCTTGGGAATGCGCGCCTGAAACGGCCCGAGTGACTCCGGGATCGGCTCATCGGTGGCAAACAGGTCCGCCACTTCGGCCTCGCCCCAGCTCACCTGGCTGGGATCGACCTGGTGGCTGAGCAGCCAACGCGCCTGTTCGCGCCAGGTGCCGAACAGGTTGTGGCATTCCAGACTGATCATCCCCACAACCCCATCTGTTGCGGCTGCGGACGGTCGCGCAGTTGCTCGCGCAGCAGCACGCTGGTGCTGTCCGCCTGTTGCGGGTGGTAGTCGCAGGTGATGAAAAACGGCTTGGCCTTGGCCAGTACGCAGCGCATACGGGCCAGGTCTTCGAAGCGGATTTTGCGTTCGCGGCGCAGGTCCACCAGGCGTTGGGTGGTGCGCAGGCCAATGCCGGGGATGCGCGCGATCAGGGTCGGTTCGGCGCGATTGAGGTCCAGGGGGAACACCTCGCGATGCTCCAGGGCCCAGGCCAGCTTGGGGTCAATATCCAGGGCCAGGTGGCCGGGGCCTGCAAACAGTTCGTTGGCGCTGAAACCGTAGCTGCGCAACAGGAAATCCGCCTGGTACAAACGGTGTTCGCGCATCAGCGGCGGCGCCGCCAGGGGCACGCTTTTCGGGCTGTTGGGGATGGGGCTGAACGCCGAGTAATACACGCGGCGCAGCTTGAAGTTGCCATACAAGGCTTCGGCGCCGTGAAGGATGGTGCTGTCGTCGGTGTCATCGGCGCCGACAATCATCTGCGTACTCTGCCCGGCCGGGGCGAAACGTGGAGCGCGGGGTTCGTTGAACACCGTCTGTTCGCCGGTATAGATGGTCTGCATGGCCTGCTTGATCGAGCCGATCTGCTTCTCCGGCGCCAGGGTTTGCAAGCTGGCATCGGTGGGCAGTTCGATATTCACGCTCAGGCGATCGGCATACCGCCCGGCCTCGGCGATCAGTGCCGGGTCGGCTTCGGGGATGGTCTTGAGGTGGATGTAGCCGCGAAAGTCATGCTCTTCGCGCAGCAATTTCGCGACCTGGACCAACTGTTCCATGGTGTAGTCGGCCGAACGGATGATGCCGGAACTGAGGAACAACCCGCTGACGCAATTGCGCTTGTAGAAATCCAGGGTCAGGGTGACCACCTCTTGCGGGCTGAAACGCGCACGCGGCACATCGCTGGAACGGCGGTTGACGCAGTATTGGCAGTCATACAGGCAGAAGTTGGTAAGCAACACCTTGAGCAACGACACACAGCGGCCGTCGGGCGTATAGCTGTGGCAGATGCCCATGCCGTCGGTAGAGCCCAGCCCGGCCTTGCCCTCGGAGCTGCGCTTGGGCGCACCACTGCTGGCGCAGGAGGCGTCGTACTTGGCGGCGTCGGCAAGGATGCTGAGTTTTTCGATCAACTGCATGGAGGGCTACCGATACTGGTTTTTTATACAGTAACAATAGCCACACTTTGTCACAAGTACCGTCCTACAAGGGACAGATCAACTGGCAGTAGCCAGGAGCAAATCCTGCACCGACCGCCCCTTGCCCCGGCTACGGTCGTGTTCATACAACGACGCCGCAATCTCATCCGCCCGGATCGGCAATACCGACAGCAAGGTATCGCTCAAACCGTGGCTGGCCTGGCTGAACCCCTGGATATAGATGCCGGCGTTGCAACGCTCGTCGGTGACGATGCGGTAGTCGCGGGCCACTTCGAAGTCGCCCATATAGGCTTCCAGCGGTGCCAGTAATTCACGGTGCATCTGGCGCTCGTAGCCGGTGGCCAGGATCACCGCATCGTAATGGCTGACACTGGTTTCACCGTTGGCGTTGTTGCGCAGCACCAGCTCGATACCCAGCGAGCTGGCACTGGCTTTTTCGACCACCGTCAGGGTGCGCAAAGCCTGGCGGGCAACGCCGGAGACTTTCTGGCGATAGAAAATGCCGTAGATACGTTCGATCAAGTCCAGGTCCACCACCGAATAGTTGGTGTTCTGGTACTCGGCGACCAGGCGCTCGCGCTCGGCGCCGACTTGCTGGAACACCTGGTCGGTAAAGGCCGGCGAGAACACTTCGTTGACGAACGGGCTGTCATCGGCAGGCTTGAGCGCCGAGCCCCGCAAGATCATGTCGACCTGCACCGAGGGGAAGCTGTCATTGAGGTCGATAAACGCTTCGGCCGCACTCTGGCCACCGCCGATCACCGCAACGCGCATCGCCTTGCCGTCGACACACGGCTGCTGAGCCATGCGGGCCAGGTACTGGGAATGGTGGAACACCCGGCTATCGTCCTTGAGCGCCTTGAACGCCTCCGGTATCCGCGGGGTGCCACCGGCGCTGACCACCACCGAGCGCGTTGTACGCACGTGTTGCTCGCCCTGGGCATCCCGGGAGATCACGCGCAGGGCTTCGACCTGCTGTTGCTGCAGGATCGGCTCGATGGCCAGCACTTCCTCGCCATAGCGACCCAGGCCCTGGAACTGCCCTGCGACCCAGCGCAGGTAGTCGTTGTATTCCATGCGGCACGGGTAGAAGGTGCCCAGGTTGATGAAGTCCACCAGACGGTCGTGGGCCTTGAGGTAATTGACGAAGGAGTAAGGGCTGGTGGGGTTGCGCAGGGTCACCAGGTCCTTGAGAAAGGAAATCTGCAGTTCGCTCATGGCCACCAGGGTATTGCCATGCCAGCGGTAGTCGGCCTGCTTGTCGAGAAACAGCACATCCAGTTTGCCCTGGGCCTTTTCACGTTCCTGCAGGGCGATGGCCAGCGCCAGGTTCGAAGGGCCGAAACCGATCCCGATCAGGTCATGAACCGCGGGCGAAGCAATTGCCTGTGTCATTCCAGTGTCCTCTGGATAAGCCCCTTGGCGGTGGGGCGGGAATACCTTCATGGCCTGAACAACAGGCCGTGTGTTGATAGGAAACGAGGACAATGAAATAAAATTTAACGGCTAACGGATCAGGGGGCTTACCACTCACGCATACGCAGGCGGCAATGCTTCATGGCATTGACGATGTGTTTCTCCACCAGGCTGCGGGAAAGGTTCAGGCGCTCGGCGATTTGCAGGTGGGACAGGCCGTCAAGTTTGCGCAGCAGGAAGCTGTCGCGACACGCGGCCGGCAACTCAGCCAGGGCACGCTCGAGCATCTCCAGGCGCAGACCCTGATCATGGCGGGCGTGCGGCGAGCAGGTGGCGAAGCGCTCTTCGCTGTCCAGCACGTCCAGGGGCTCGACGTGACGCACGGCGTTACGCCGATGGCCATCGATGACCAGGTTCAACGCGGTGCGGTACAGAAACGCGCGAGGCTGTTCGATCGGTGTCTCACTGGAGCGCTCCAGCACCCGCACATAAGCGTCATGCACCACATCCTCGGCCACCTGACGGTTGCCCAGCTTGGCGTTAAGGAAACACACCAGCTCGCGATAGTAGTTTTCCAACATGACTCCTGACCCCATGGCCGTGACGTAACGATGCCCGCCCATCATGCAGGAGCGAGCCCATCGATGATGGCAGTTTGAGCATGTGCAATTTATAGTAATTCTCATCTACTGTTAAAGAAGTCTTGCATCAACGTCAGCATTTTTTCTTCCGCCGACCTGTTACCGCGTGTGTAACAACCTAAATCCCCGGGCATTTTTCTCGTTTACCTGTCAGCTCTGCGCAACTGCGCCCCCGATCTTTCCCGGCTGGAACCTAAGCATGAAACGCCCTCGACCTGCCCGACGCGCCCTGCTTGTTGTGGCGTGCCTGATCCTGCTCCTTGCACTGGCCGCCTGGTGGAACCTTGCGCCGGGCCGCGACACCCTGGCGACCGTCACCGTGACCCGCGGCGATATTGAAAACAGCGTGACCGCGCTGGGCACCCTGCAACCGCGTCGTTATGTGGATGTCGGCGCGCAGGCATCCGGGCAGGTCCAGAAGATCCACGTCGAGGCCGGTGACCAGGTCAAGGCAGGCCAGTTGCTGGTGGAAATCGACCCCTCGACGCAAAAAGCCAAGCTCGACGCCAGCCGTTACGCCATCGAAAACCTCAAGGCGCAGCTGCAAGAGCAGAAAGCCCAACATGCCTTGGCCCGTCAAAAGTACCAGCGTCAACAGCGCCTGAGCGCGGGTAACGCCACCCGTGAAGAAGACGTGCAAACCGCGAAGGCCGAGCTGAGCGCGACCCAGGCGCGGGTCGCTATGTTCCAGGCGCAAATCCTCCAGGCCCAGGCCAGTTTGCGCAGCGACGAGGCGGAACTGGGCTACACGCGGATCTACGCGCCAATGGCCGGTACCGTGGTGGCGGTGGATGCGCGAGTCGGCCAGACCCTCAACGCACAGCAACAAACCCCACTGATCCTGCGCATCGCCAAGCTGTCGCCGATGACGGTGTGGGCCGAGGTCTCCGAAGCCGACATTGGCCATGTCAAACCCGGCATGAGCGCCTACTTCACCACCTTGAGCGGCGGCAACCGGCGCTGGACCAGCACCGTGCGCCAGATCCTGCCGGTCCCGCCCAAGCCGCTCAATGAAACCAGCCAAGGCAGCGGCAGCCCCAGCAGTTCGAGCAAAAGCGGCAGCGGCCGCGTGGTGCTGTACACCGTGCTGCTGGACGTGGACAACGCCGATAACGCGCTGATGGCCGAAATGACCACCCAGGTGTTTTTCGTCGCCGGTCAAGTCAAGGACGCCCTGACCGTGCCCGTCGCCGCCCTGCAAGGCGCGCCCGGTGCGGATAGACACATCGCCCGAGTGGTGGCGAAAAACGGTGCCATCGAAGACCGTGAAGTACGCCTGGGTATCAGTGACCGCCTGCGTAGCGAGGTGCTGGGTGGCCTGAGCGAAGGCGAGCACCTGCTGATCGGCCCGGCCGATAGCAATGGGGGTTGAGTTGACCACGCCCCTGATCGAACTCAAGCATCTGCGCAAATCCTACGGTGGTGGCGACAGTCCGCAGGTCGACGTATTGCGCGGCATCGACCTGTCGATCCATGCCGGGGAATTCGTGGCCATCGTTGGCGCCTCTGGTTCCGGCAAGTCCACGCTGATGAATATCCTCGGTTGCCTCGACCGCCCGAGCGAGGGCGACTACCTGTTCGCCGGGGAAAACGTCGCCCACCTGAACAGCGACGAACTGGCCTGGCTGCGCCGTGAAGCCTTCGGATTTGTGTTCCAGGGCTACCACTTGATCCCGTCGGGTTCGGCCCAGGAAAATGTCGAGATGCCGGCGATTTATGCGGGCATCAGCGCCACCGAACGGCATGCCCGCGCCAACGCCCTGTTGACCCGCCTGGGCCTCGCCGAACGCACCGGCAACCGCCCGCACCAACTCTCCGGCGGCCAGCAGCAACGGGTGTCCATTGCCCGGGCACTGATGAACGGTGGCCACATCATCCTCGCCGACGAACCCACCGGCGCCCTCGACAGCCACAGCGGCGCCGAGGTGATGAGCTTGCTCGACGAACTGGCGAGCCAGGGCCACGTGGTCATCCTGATTACCCACGACCGCGAAGTGGCCGCACGGGCCAAGCGCATCATCGAGATTCGCGACGGCCTGGTCATCAGCGACGCGGCCGCAACCTGCGCCGTCGAGCCCGCGGTGACGGCCGGGGCCCTGCATGCCGTGGACCTGCGCCAGCGCCTGATCGATGGCGCCGAACACAACGGCGCCTGGAAGGCCGAGCTGCTCGATGCGATACGCGCCGCCTGGCGGGTGATGTGGATCAACCGCTTGCGCACCGCGCTGACGCTGCTGGGGATCATCATCGGCGTGGCCTCCGTGGTGGTGATGCTGGCCGTCGGCGAAGGCAGCAAGCGCCAGGTGATGACACAAATGGGCGCGTTCGGCTCCAACATCCTGTATGTCAGCGGCTCGTCGCCGAACCCACGCACGCCGCTGGGCATCATCACCCCCGAAGACGTGGCCGCCCTGGCCACCCTGCCGCAGGTGAAGCAGATCATGCCGGTCAACGGCGCCGACGCCGGCGTGCGCTTTGGCAACATCGACTACATGGCCTACGTGGGTGGCAATGACACCCACTTCCCGACGATCTTCAACTGGCCGGTGGTGCAAGGCAGCTACTTCACCGAAGCCGACGAACGCAACGCCGCCACCGTCGCGGTGATCGGTGCACGGGTGCGCGACAAGCTGTTCAAAGGCCAGGTCAACCCCATCGGCCAGTACATCTTGATCGAGAACGTGCCATTCCAGGTGGTAGGCGTGCTCCAGGAAAAAGGCTCCAGCTCGGGCAACAAGGACAGTGATGACCGCATTGCCATCCCCTACTCCGCCGCCAGCATTCGCCTGTTCGGCAGCTACAACCCGGAGTACGTGGTGATTGCCGCCGCCGATGCCACCCGCGTACGGGCCGCCGAACAGGCCATCGACCAGTTGCTCAAGCGCCTGCACCACGGCAAGGCGGACTATCACCTGACCAACAACGCCGCGATGATCCAGGCCGAAGCGCGAACCCAGAACACGCTGTCGCTGATGCTCGGCTCGATTGCCGCGATTTCCCTGCTGGTAGGTGGCATTGGCGTGATGAACATCATGTTGATGAGCGTGCGCGAACGCACCCGCGAAATCGGCATTCGCATGGCAACCGGGGCGCGTCAGCGCGACATCCTGCGCCAGTTCCTCACTGAGTCGGTGATGCTCTCGGTGGTCGGCGGCCTGTTCGGTATGGCCCTGGCGCTGCTGGTGGGCGGCGTACTGGTGCTGGCCGAGGTGGCCGTGCAGTTTTCCCTGGTGGCGGGGCTCGGCGCGTTTGGCTGTGCGCTGGTCACCGGTGTCGTATTCGGCTTTATGCCGGCCCGTAAAGCTGCCCGGCTTGATCCGGTTAAGGCGTTGACCCGTGAATAGACGATCCCTCCCGGCACACGTGTGCGTGCTCAGCCTGTGCGGGTTGCTCAATGCGTGCGTCGGCAACCCGCCTGCCTTCGACAGCGGCATCGCCCCGCCCACCGCTTGGCAATACGCCGAGCAGAATGGCGCCCAGGCGACCCACCAACAATGGTGGACGCAATTCGCCAGCCCGGCCCTCAACCGCCTGATCGACCAGGCGCGCCGGGACAGTTATGACGTGGCCGCCGCCATGGCACGGGTGCGTCAGGCTCAGGCCAGCGCCGTGATTGCCGGGGCGCCGTTATGGCCCCAGGTGACGCTCAACCTCACCGCCAGCCGCGAAAAGCTGCTGCATGGCGCCGGTCACTCATCACTGGATGCCACGCAAAGCAACAATACCATCGACAGCTTCGGCACCCACTTCACCGCCAGTTATGAAGTGGACTTCTGGGGCGGCCGCGCCGCCGCGCGAGACAGCGCGTTGCAGGCCCTGCGCGCCAGTGAGTTCGATCGCGCCACCGTGGAATTGACCCTGCTCGGCAACGTCGCCGACCACTACGCGCAGACCCTCGCCGCGCGCCAACGCGTGCAGATCGCCGAGCTGAACCTGACGAATGCGCAGAATGTGCTGAACCTGGTGCAAACCCGCTACGACGCCGGTTCCGCCACGGCCTTGGAACTGGCCCAACAGAAAAGCCTGGTGGCCAGCCAGCAACGGCAATTGCCGCTGATTCAACAATTGGCCGAGGCCTCCCGAATCACCCTCGCCGCCTTGCTCGGCCAGCCTGTGCAAGCGCTGGACCTGGGGGCCGAGCCCTTCCAGACCCTGACCTGGCCAAGCATTGGCCCTGGCGTGCCGAGCCAGTTATTGAGCCGCCGCCCCGACCTCGCCCAGGCCGAAGCACAGCTCGCCGCAGCCAGCGCCGACGTCACGGTGGCCCGTGCGGCCATGCTGCCCACCGTGACGCTGGGCGCGACCCTCGGCTCGGCGTCCGCCAAGGCCAAAGACCTGCTGCGCAGCCCGTTCTACACCCTGACCTCCGGCCTGGTGACGCCGATCTTCAACCATGGCCGTTTAAGCGCCGAGCGTGACAAGGCCCGCGCCCGTCAGGATGAACTGCTGCAAACCTACCGCGGGGCGATCATCAACGGTTTTGCCGATGTGGAAAAAGCCCTCAGCAGCATCACGCGCCTGGACGAGCAGCGCCACTGGCAAACCGAGGAACTGCAACAGGCCCAGGCCGCCTTCGAGATTGCGCAAAGCCGCTATCAGGCCGGCGCCGAAGACTGGCTCACCGTGCTGGAAACCCAGCGCACCTTGTACGCCGCCCAGGACTTGAATGTGCAACTGCGGCTAGCGCGCCTGCAAGCCAGCATTGCCCTGTACAAGGCACTGGGTGGCGGCTGGAACACCGGCATCCAATAAACAAAACTCCTGTTTCTTACACAAACTGTTTCCTAGCCCTACATTTTCTGACCCAAGGTCCTTGGTAAAAAAGCCGCCATCACACGGCTGCCCGGGACCTCATGATGAAACCCAGCGTTCTTGTAAAAAGCCTGGCGGGCATTGGCTGCTGGCTGATAGCACACCTGGTGCTGGCCGAACCCTTGATCGCGCCCACTGCAATTGACTGGCTGCTGGACTGCCCGCTCCCGCCGGTTGCACGACTCGACCCCGAGGTGCTTGAACGTACCCAATGTGGCTGGGTAATGGTGCCCCGTGACTATGCCGCCCCCGAGCGCGGTCGTGTACGCCTGACCCTGACACGCGTCGGCGCCCGCCAACCGCTCAGTCGCGAAGGCGTGGTGTTTATCCAGGCCGGCGAGCCGCCAAAAGCTCAAGGCTCCACCTTTGTCCTCCACTTGGTCAGCCGCTGGGAGTCCTTTGCCACCCCGGCATATCGCACACTCGTCGACCGATATGACGTGATCGAATTGAGCCCGCGCAACCTGAAGCAGGAAAACGGGATCGAACAAGCTGCGCGAGATATGGAGTTCGTGCGCGGCCAACTGGGCGACGCACACCTGAACTATCTGGGCAACGCCGAGGCCACCCGGCTTGGCAGCCGCTACGGCACACTGTTTCCCGAGCGCGTCGCGCGCATGGTGCTGATTAACGCCGAGCGCGACGAGCCCATCGCTACCGGCGTCGAGCAGTTACTGCTCAAGGCGTCGACCAGCACGTTGGCCGATGATTGCGTCAACCGTTGGCTGGGGGATTTTATGGTATACGGCAAGCAGCCACGGACGTCAGTGCGCTGCCTCGATCGCGGAGCATGGGAATGATGGCCGCATTACGAGCTCCTGATACCGAGCGTGAGTTGATGGAAAGCTTCCAGTGTTCCAAGGGCTCGGCCCGTGAAGCACTCAAGGCGCTTGAGCTCGAGGGGCTGGTGAGCACGCGCTCCGGCCCCCGTGGTGGGGATGAAAGTGCCGTGCGCAGTTGGATGCGTGAACAGATGTGCGATGCCGAACACCCTATGACGGCCCTGGAAGGCCAGGTCAGCCCGCACTGCCTTCTGGAGTTCGACCAACAACCACTGAAAACACCACAGTCCAATGTGGAAGGGGGCTTGCTCCCGATAGCCATCGGTATCTACACAACTTCTGAAGGCCGTCATATTCCCCTGTGGCGAGCGGGCTTGTCCCGCGTTGGGGCGCGTAGCGCCCCCTAAGAGGGACGAATGCGGTGTACCCGATATTTTGGGGCTGCTGCGCAGCCCAACGCGGGACAAGCCCGCTCGCCACAGGTTCAACGCTGCCCCCCCGAGTTGTGTAGATACCTATGCCCCGATAGCAGTGGATCAGTCACCCGATGCAGTGACTGACACTCAGTAATCGGGGGCAAGCCCCCTCCCACATTTGACGGCATTCCAACCCGCACACTGCGTTACCCAATAAAAACGCCTGCCCACAGGCCCTTGCTCCACCGTATCGCCCTTGCCGCTCCAGCCAATAACTAAACCAGGGAGTCACCCCATACGATGAGCAGGTGTTGAGGGTGTGCCAGGTGTATGCCAAAGCGTTCCCGACGCAATCTCTGAAAGCGCCGAAAACCCGGGTTGGGCGATTGATAAATGGCCTGGGACAGCTATGTACCGCTCTACCAGGCCATATCAGCGGTCAAATCCTCAGGGTATTAGCACCTCAACCTTGAAGGAGTTCCCAGCGTGGAATCGATCAGATACAAAGACCTGCTTATTAACTTCACGTCTGACTTTGCCTATTACGGCAACAACAGTACCGGCGAATCCGGGCACTTCGGTGACGCCGCCTTTACGCTCTATCGCCCTCGCGTGACGCCGTCACTCGCCGAGTATTCGATACTCGGTGATGTACTGGAACCCAACTTCATCGATATTCACGGCCTGTAAGGTGGTGCCCATTGTGGCCGATGCACAGGGCCCGACGGGTACCGCGCTCAAACCACCGACCGACTTTACCTGGGTATGGGAGATACAAAGACCCGAACTCACGCTGTCCATCTGGCGCCCGCAGCCACCGCCCGGTTACGTGAGCATGGGGTTGGTGTGCAGCAATTCACCGCGTGCACCGGATATCGCAACGGTCAAATGCGTGCGCCAAGACCTGGTTATCCAGGCCCAGGTCAATAAGGAGGTCTGGAACGACAGGGGCACACATGCCAGCACAAACTTCTCCGCCTGGAGCATCTCACCGCCCTCGCCCTTGCCGGCGGAAGTGTTTTTCAGCACCGGCACCTTCATCGGTCACGACCAGTACGCAGCGCCTTCATCGGTAAACAACACCTACGCCCTTCGGACACACTTATCCATTCAGGCCCCACCCGAGCCATCGCACGCGCCCGTGTTGCAAAGCTATGCGCAGCCCTCAGACCATGAACGAACGACGGCGACCTATACGACCTTTCTGCCTTGGTTTGTCATCAGCGACCCGACGCTGACACCGGATCAGCAGTTTATTCGATCGCCCCAGTATCAGCTGCAGAGAACGGAAGACTATAAGCTGGTACGCCATGCCTACAATAATACGGGTGACATTCAGCGCTACAACTGGACGATCCAGTCCAGTAAGTCCGCCAGCAGCACACAAACGAAGACAGACACCACAGGCGGCGAACTATCGGTAGAAGCCACCTTTGCCACCTTCTTCAAGTCCACGGCGAAAAGCAACTTCAGTGTCAGCCAAAGCAATTCGATCACCCAGGGTTGGACGACCTCCAAGACCTTCACCGTCTGGTGCACCCTGGGTGCCTATAAAGCCGTTGCCGTCTACGTGATCAGCTATACCTACCGACTCCTGCGCGCCAATGGCGATGAAGTGGGTAAGGGCCTTACCCATCAATCGAACAATAGTCTGTACTGGACTCAATACCCGCCAGCGCCAAAAGCGGTGAACATTGTCGAAACGGCGCAATCACAGGATGCCGCGTTTGTGCAGCACGAATGAGTGCAAGTCCAGGCTCCGATGACTCTACAATGACAGCCATTTTCCTCGTCGGCTGGCACCCATGGACATCGAACTGGCACGTACCTTCCTCGAAATCACCCGCTGCGGCAGCCTGGCCGCGGCGGCCGAGAAACTGCACGTCACCCAGACCGCGATTACCGCCCGCGTGAAGAACCTGGAGAGCCAGTTGGGCAGCACGCTGTTTGTGCGCAACCGTGCCGGGGCGCGCCTGACCGCCGATGGCGAAGCCTTTGTGGTGTACGCCAACCAGTTGCTGCAAACCTGGGAAGCCGCCAAGCGTGACCTGCCGCTGCCCGATGGGTATCGCAATGTGCTGCATATCGGCGGTGAGGTCAGCCTGTGCAACCCACTGATGCTGGGCTGGGCTCAGGCGCTGCGCACGCATATCCCCGGGTATGCCCTGCGCACCGAGGTGCGTGAAGGCGAGTACCTGTTGCGCCAGCTGGAACTGGGTGTGCTCGATGCCGCGCTGGTGTTCCAGCCGCACTACTGGCCGGGCTTGCAGGTGGAACAGGTGCTGGAGGAAAAACTGATCCTGGTGCAACGGGCCGGCCAGCCGGAGCCGTACGTGTATATCGATTGGGGCCAGGGTTTTCGCCAGCAACATGATGCCGCCCTGCCCGACAAGGCCCGCGCCGCGTTGAGTTTCAACCTCGGGCCGCTGGCCTTGCAGTACATCCTGGAGCACGGCGGCGCCGGCTACTTCCGTACACGGGTGGTGCAGAGTTACCTGGACAGCGGTGTGATGCAGCGGGTGGCCAAGGCACCGGAGTTCAGTTTCCCGACCTACCTGGTGTATTCACGGGCGCGGGATTCGGCGGTGCTGCAACAGGCGCTGGCGTTGCTGCGCGAGGTGGTCAAGGCCGAAAGTGACTGGTCGCAACGCTGGGACCCGCTGATTTGAAGCACCGGATGCTGCCGCGCATGCTAGCCTGCGGGTGTGTCCCTTTGCAGCCTTATCGATGAACAAGAAAAAGTCCGTCACCATCAGCGACATCGCCAAACGGGTCGGCATGACCACCATCACGGTGTCCCGTGCGCTGAGCAAACCTGACCTGGTCAAGCCCGCCACCCTGGCGCGTATCCTCGAGGTCGCACGGGAGCTGGACTACGTGCCCAACGCCTTCGCCCGCGGGCTCAAGCGCAGTGAAAGCCTGATCATCGGCGTGATTACCGCATCGGTGGACAACCCGTTCTACAGCGAGATGATCAAGGCCATTTCCCGCGAGGCCAAGCAGCACGGCTACACCATCATGCTGGTGGACACCGATGAGCTCGAAGAGCTGGAAAGCAAGGCGGTCGATACCCTGCTGGGCTATCGCGTGGCGGGTATCATCCTGTCGCCGGTCTCCGATGAGCCGAGCTACCAGCCGGATTACCTGGAACGCTTGCGCAACGGTAAGACCCCGGTGGTGCTGCTCGATCGCACGATCCACGACAGCCCGTTCAGCCGTGTCGTGCTCGACAATTACCACAGCGGTCTCCAGGCCGCGCATTACCTGTTACGCCAGACCCCGAACCTCAAGCGCCTGTTGGTGCTGACCGGGCCCGAGCATTCACGTATCACCGTGGAGCGCCTCAAGGGGCTGCGCGAAGTGCTGGCCGAACACCCGCACATTCAGCTCGAGGTGCAGGCCGGCGACTACACGCTGATGCCGTCTTACTTGCACACCCTCGACTACCTGGCCACCCATTCGGCGCCGGACGCCATCATGGGCTTCAACCAGTTGATCACCCTTGGAGCCCTGCGCGCACTGCGCATGCACAACATTGCTCACGACAGCCTGACCATCTGCGGCATCGACCGCCTGCCTTTCGCCGATATCTTCGGTGTGCCGATCGCCTGCGTGGCCCACGACGCGTCGCTGGCCGGCAGCAGCGCGGTACGCCTGCTGCTCGACCGCCTGGAAGACCCGTACAAGCCACGGGACAAGGTGGTGATTGCCGGCCAGTTGGAAAACGACTAGCGGCTGGTGTAGCCACCGTCGATGGGCAGGCTCACGCCGCTGATCATGCTGGCGGTGTCGCTGAGCAGGAACAACACCGGCAGCGCCACCTCTGCCGGTTGCGCAAAACGCCCCAGCGGGATCGCGGCCAGTGCCGGGTCACGCTTGGCCGGGTCGGACCAGGCCATGGCCGCCATCGGGGTCAGCGTCACGGTGGGGTTGACGCTGTTGACGCGTATGCCAAACCGGCCCCACTCGGCACATTGCACGCGGGTGATTGCATCGAGTGCCGCCTTGGACGCGCAGTAGCCGAGGTGATCATCCAGGGCCACCAGGGAAGCCTGGCTGGAGACGTTGACGATACTACCGGCGATCCTGGCTTCGATCATTTTTGCCGCGACACGACTGGCCACCTGGGCGGCGGCACGGGCGTTGACGTTCATCACTTGGTCGAAGGCATCGGCGCTGATCGCAACGGCCGGCTCCAGGCGCGAGATGCCGGCACAGTTGACCAGGCCGTGCATGGCAGGCAGGTCTTGCAGGGCCGCATCGAGGGCGGCGCTGTTGGCGATGTCCAGGCACACGACCTGGCAACCCAGTTCGGCCAAGGCCCGGGCGTCGCGGCCGAGGGCGAAGACTTCGGCGCCGCTGCTGATCAACTGCTGGGCAATTTCACGGCCGATGCCGCTGCTGGCACCGGTGACGAGGATACGGTGGTGGGTGAAGTCAAAGGTGACATGCATGGATCAAGCTCTCGAAAACAATGAAGATCCCCTGTGGGATGAGGGTGAACGCTGTATCTGTGGCGAGGGCAAGCTCCCTCGCCACAGGTTACTTTTTAGCCTTTCTCCTTCTTGACTGACTGGTATTACTCCCCCATTTTCAACCGCGTTGAGTCAGGGCGTTTGCAGGTTGTGCATGATCGGTTTCAGGGCCGGGTAGAGCTTCAAATACTCGCCAAATGCACGGTCGTAAGTCATGACATTCTCCCGCTTAGGCTGCGCCCGCAGTTCCAACTGCACCCACCCTTGGTCCATCTCCCCATCACTCACCAACCCTACCGTGTGCGCCGCCAGCAACGCCGCGCCCAAAGCCGCTTCAACCTCCTGCACGATGGTGTAGACCGGGTAGCGCGTGACATCGGCAATAATCTGCATCCACAGGTCCGAATGGCTCGCACCACCCACCACAATCAAACGGGGGTCCAGCGAATGCGCGCCCTGCGTACCCGCCTCGATGTTGTGCCGCAAGGCAAAGCTGACCCCTTCAAGCACCGCGCGGTACAGGTGGATACGGCTGTGATACAGGTTGAGCCCGACAAAACTGCCGCTGGCGCGGTCGTCCCACACCGGGCTGCGTTCACCCATCAAGTAGGGCAGGAACAACAAGCCTTCGCTGCCCGCCGGGATCGTCATCGCGCTCTGCTCCAACAGCACCAGGCTGTCTTGCCCGGTGGCCCTGGCCTGTTGTTCCTCGGCCTGGCAGAACTGCTCGCGAAACCAGCTGACCGACGCACCGGCCGTGATTGCGCCGCCGAAGATGTACAGGTCACGGTGGCCGTTGTAGACGTGGGGCATGCTCACCAACCCATGACGCGCATCCACCTGTTGGTTCAGGTAGCCCCAGCACATGCTGGTGCCGATCATTGCCACATGGTTGCCCGGTTGGGTCACGCCGGCAGCCAGTGTCGCCATAGCCGCATCGACGCCACCGGCGAGAATCGGCGTGCCCGCCTGCAAGCCCAGGCGCGTGGCCCAGCCTTCCAGCAGGGTGCCCACGACCTCACCCGAATACACCAGCCGCTCGGGCATCATCGCCAAGGGAATATCCAGCGCCGCCAGCATCTCCTGCGACCAACTGCGCCTGGCCACGTCATACACGCCGCCGATATTGCCGGCGCTGCTGTGATCGACTGCCAACTCACCGGTCAGGCACCAGTTGATATAGCTGTTGGGCGGCAGCAGGTAGCGTGTATTGGCCCACACCTGTGGCTGATGCTGCTTGAGCCAGAGCATCTTGGTGAAGCCGTAGTAGCTGTCCACCGAGTTACCGGTGACCTCGAACAGCCGGTGCAGATCCACCTGCTCACGCACCCAGGCGACTTGCTCACCTGCGCGGCGGTCCATCCAGATCAGGCACGGATGCAGCGGTGTGATCTGTGCATCCACCGCGATCCCCGATCCGCCGTACAGGCTGCTGATGCACAGTGCCTTGACCTGCCCGGCGGCCACACCGGCCTTGGCCATGCACTGGGCAGCACACACCTCGACGGCGTCCAGCCAGACCTGCGGCCATTGCTCGGCCCAGCGCACTTTCGGCGTATCCACGCGATACCCCTGGCTATGCTGGGCGATGATCGTGCCTTGGGCATCCACCAACAGCGCCTTGGTACTTTGGGTTCCGATATCGACCCCCATCACGTAGTTCATTTCAAAGCCCCGGCTTCAGCAGTACCTTGATCGAGCGAGTCGAGTTAGCCAACGCGAAGGCTTCGGCGAAATCGTCCAGCGGGAAGTCATGGGTGACAATGCCTTTGGAGGTGACCAGGCCGCGCTCGAACAAGTCGATGGCGATCGGGTAGCAATACGGCCCCAGGTGAGCGCCACGCACGTCGAGCTCCTTGCGGTCACCGATGATCGACCAGTCCACACTGGTCTCGGCGCCGAACACGCTGAACTCGACAAAACGCCCCAGCTTGCGGATCAGGTCCAGGCCCTGGGTGACGCCGGCCGGCACGCCGGTGGTTTCGATGTAGACGTCACAGCCATAGTTTTCAGTGAGGCCATTGATGATCTCGCGGGCGTTGTCGCGAGCGGGGTTGATCACCACATCGGCGCCATATTGCTTCGCCAGTTCCAGGCGCTCGTCGACCATGTCGATCACCACCAGTTTTTTCGGCGTCTTCAACGCCGCCACCTGCACCATGCACAGGCCCAGGGTGCCGGCACCGGCGATCACCACTACGTCGTCGAGCTGGATATCACCGCGGTTGACGGTATGGATCGAGCAAGCCATCGGTTCCACCAGCGCCGAGTCTTCCAACGACACCGACTCGGGAATCTTGTGCACGATGGCGGTCTTGGGGATGCGCATGTATTGGGCCATGCCGCCTTCGGCCACTTCACGCTGGAAACCAAAGATGTTGTGCACTTCGCACATCCAGTATTTGCCCGACTTACAGAAACGGCACTTGCCGCACGGCACGATCTGCTCGGCAATGACCTTGTCACCGACACTGACCTCGAAGTGTTCCTCGGCGCCCTCGCCCGCCTCCACCACATAGCCGAAAAATTCGTGGCCCGGCACTACGGGCGCCTTGACCCACGGGTTGTCACCGCCCCAGAACATCGCAGCGCCGGAGTGGCATTTGCAGTCGCTGGCGCAAATGCCGCAGGCGGCGATGCGGATCACCAGTTCGTTGGCGCGCGCCCGGGGCCTGCCGATGCGTTCCAGGCGGTAGTCTTTCGGGCCGTGGCAGACGACGGCTTGCATTTCACTGTGCTTGTCCATGGTGTGAGGTCCTGTGTGGAGAGGTGGTTAGCGATGGCGCTGACGACTGATAAAGATCGCCAGCAAAATAATTGCGCCCTTGATCACGCTCTGGACGTAGGGCGAGACGCCGAGCATGTTCAAACCGTTGTTCAACACGCCCAGCAGCATGGCGCCGAGCAACGTGCCGACGATCACCCCGCGCCCTCCGGCAATCGAGGCGCCGCCCAGTACCACGGCAGCAATCGCATCCAGCTCGAACGACACACCGGCATTCGGCTGGCCGCTCATCAAGCGCGAGGTCAGCACCAAACCGGCAATCGCTGCGGTGAGGCCACTGATGCCATACACCAGCAATTTGAAACGCGCCGCGCGCACCCCGGACAACCGCACCGCTTCTTCATTGCCGCCGATGGCGTAGATGTAGCGGCCGATGCGCGTGTGCTGCAGCAGCACATAGGCCGCCAGATAGGTGAGCAACATGATCAGGATCGGCACCTGGACACCGAACAGGCTGTCGCGGCCAAAGAAGGCGAACCACTCCGGCAGCCCGGAGATCGGGTAGCCGTCGGTGTACATCAGGCCGAACCCACGGGCGATGCCCATGGTCGCCAGGGTGACGATAATCGGTGGCATGTGCAGGTAGGCCACGAACACACCGTTGCCGATGCCGAAGGCCACGCCCACCAGCATGCCGGCGCCGATCGCCAGACCTGGCGGCAGCCCCACGACCATCAGCCCGGCCGTCAGGGTGCCGGATAACGCCATCACCGGCCCCACCGACAAATCAATGCCACCGGTGAGAATCACGCAGGTCATGCCCACCGCGATAATCGCGTTGATCGATACCTGGCGGGCGATATTGGAGAGGTTGCCGGCGGTGAGGAACGTGTCACTGGCGAGGATCATCACCAGGGTCACCACCACCAGCCCGACGAAGGGATAAAACGCTGGCGAGCGCACCAGCCGTGCCAGGTTCGGGCGCAATCGGCTGGCGCCCGCGGTGTTAATGGACGTATTCACTTGAGCCCCCTGTTGCATGGCGCATGACCTCTTGAGGATTGACGGCGGATGCTTCCAGGACCTTGACGATCGCACCCTTGTGGAACACGGCGACGCGGTCGCACATGCCGATGACTTCGGGCAGTTCGGAGGAAATCATGATGATGGCGTAGCCCTGTTCAGTGAGGCTGCGCATCAAGGCGTAGATCTGCGCCTTGGCGCCGACGTCGATGCCACGCGTGGGCTCATCGAACACCAGCACCTCGCAGTGGTGGTTGATCCAGCGCGCGATCACCACTTTTTGCTGGTTGCCGCCGCTGAGGTTGAACACCCGGCTCTCGCCGCTGGGCGCCTTGATCGACAGCTGGCGCATCAGCGCTTCGACGCTGGCGCATTCCTTGGCCTCGTCGATCAGGCCCCAGGCGTTCTGGTACTTGGGCAGGTTGTTCAGGGCGATGTTTTCGCGAATGCTGAACTCGGTGATCAGCCCTTCGCTCTTGCGGCTTTCCGGCAGCAGGCCGATGCCTTGCGCCAAGGCTTGAGCCGGGTCATCGAGGCTGATTTTTTTGCCACGCAGCCACACGTCTTTGCTCACCGATGGCCGCGCGCCCATCATGCCCAAGGCCAGCTCGGTGCGGCCCGAGCCCACCAGCCCGGCGAAGCCGAGGATCTCGCCCTTGTGCAGCTGGAAACTATTGTGCGGGCCGTTGCGCACCAGCTGGATGTCCTTGACCTCCAGCAACAACGGGCCGCGCTCGGTCGTTGGCTTGGGTGGGAAACTGCATTCCAGGCGGCGACCGACCATCATCTCCACCAGGCGGTCGATGTCGCTGTCGGCCACATCGGTGACGCCCACATTGCCGCCGTCGCGCAGCACGCTGATGCGGTCGCACACCTGGAAAATTTCCTCCAGGTGGTGGGAGATAAAAATCACCGCCACGCCCTGGCGCTTGAGTTCGCGCATGATCTCGAACAGCAGCTCGGCTTCGCTGGGGGTCAGGGTTGCAGTCGGTTCATCAAGGACCAGCAACCGTGCGTCCAGGGCCAGGGCCTTGGCGATTTCAACGAACTGCTGCTCTGCCACACTCAGGTGCTTGACCGCGCAGTGCAGGTCGATGCTCACACCCAGGCGCTTGAACAACGCCTCGGACGCCGCGACCATCTCACGCTTGCGCAACAGGCCGAAGCGGTTGCTCAGTTCATGGCCCAGGAAAATATTTTCCACCGCCGTGAGGTAGGGAATCAGGCTGAACTCCTGGAATACGATGCCGATACCGGCGGCAATCGCATCACGGTAGGTCGCAAATGTGCGGGCCTGGCCGTCGATCAGAATTTGCCCTTCATCCTGATGCTCGACGCCGCCGAGGATCTTCATCAAGGTTGATTTACCCGCGCCATTTTCCCCGAGCAACGCGTGGATTTCGCCGCGTTCCACTTGCAGGTTGATGGACTTGAGGGCCTGCACACCCGGGTAGCGCTTACAGATGTTTTCCAGTTTCAGAAGACTGTTCATACCACCGACCTCACGTTCAGAAGGATGACCCGGGCCCCACGGCTGGCGTGGAGCCCGGACGATTTACCAGCTGAAGTCCTTGGCCTTGGCCTGGTCGATCAAGGTGATGTCCACCGGTACGGTCGCCGGTACTTGCGAGCCCCAGCGCTTGGCCAGGGCAATGCCCAGGGCCAGGCGGATCTGGTCGCGGGGGTATTGGGCCGAGGTGGCGATGAAATGACTGCCGGGCTTCTGGATCGCCTTGATCGCTTCCGGCGCGCCGTCGACGCTGACCAGTTTCACATCCATCCCGCTGGCTTCGATGGCCGACAGCGCGCCCAGGGAGCCGTTGTCATTCACGCTGAAAATGCCCTTGAGGGCGGGCTGGGCCTGCAACATGTTTTCGGTGACGGTCAGCGCCTGGTCACGTTCCTGCTTGCCGTTCTGGATGCTGACAATCTTGATGTCCGGGTGCTTGGCCAGCGCCTCTTTGCAGCCGCGCACACGCTCAAGGATCGGTACCACGGCAATGCCGTCGAGAATGGCGACATTGCCTTTGTCACCGATGTGTTTAGCCAGGTATTCGCACGCCTGGAAGCCGGCGTCGAAGTTCTTCGAACCTACGAACGCGTCCAGCGGGCCGTCAGCCTGAGCGTCTACCGCCACCACCACTACACCAGCGGCATGGGCGGATTTGACCGCCGATTGAACGCCGACCGAGTCGGTGGGGTTGATCAGCAGGATGTCGATGCCTTTTTGCAGCATGTCTTCAACGTCGCTGACCTGCTTGGACACGTCGTGGCGAGCGTCCGTGATGATCAATTTCGCGCCAATGGTCGCGCCAGCGTCTTCCAGGGCGTTTTTCATGGTGACGAAATAGGGGTTATTGATTTCCTGGAACGACGCACCGATGCGGATGGGTTTGGCAACGTCGGCAAACGCTGGGGATGCGGTGCCGAGGGTGATACCGACAGCCAGTAAACACAGGGTTTTCGGAAGCATTTTCATGGCATGAGTCTCTGTTTTGTTTTTATTTTTAGAGCAAATGTTATCGATAACATTTTGTCAGAAGCTAACAACTAAACGGGGGTGGCGCAAGCCCCCGTTGGTCGTTTGAAGCGCGGCAATGAATTTGTTCAGTTATGGGGGCGTGCCCCGATTAGGGGGTGTCAGCATACGCTTGGGTGATTGACCCGCCGCCATCGGGGGCAAGCCCCCCTCCCACGTTTGGATCGCGGCGCATCAGTTGGATAGTCGTCGGCTGTCGAGCCGTCACGGGAGCAAACCCCCAGCAAAAAACTCGCACATTGCGCCCCACCCACTAAGCTCAGTCCCTGACAAAAAGACCGAGCAGCCCACCATGCCCCACCCCACCGAGACCTTCCGCGCCCACTACCGCGCCGGCGTGCACCGCCACTACAACTCCTGGCTGCATGCCGCGTTCGTCCTCGGCTACGGCATCGCCTGCATCACCCTGGCGTGGTCCTCCACCGCCAGTATCACCGCGTTGCAATGGCTGACCGTGCCCCTGACCCTGGTGTTCTTCAACCTGTGTATCTACCTTGTGCACCGCCACCTCGGCCATCACAAACACACCTTCGCCCGACTGTTCTATGCCCGCCATACCGGCGACCACCACAGTTTCTTCACCCCTGGGCATATGACCTACGACAGCCCCAGGGACTGGCGCGTCATCCTCTTTCCGGCCTGGCTGATCGTGCTGCACAGCCTGGCCATCACCCTCCCCGCCTGGTGGCTGCTCAAGCAACTGAGCCCCAACGTTGCCGGGCTATTTGCCGGCTGCATGATCCTCGGCTACCTGCTCTACGAGGTGTTTCACGCCTGTGAACACTTGCCTGGCGAACATCCGGTCGCGCGCCTGCCGTGGATTCGCCAGATGCACCGGCTGCACGCCTTGCACCACCGTCGCGAGCTGATGCAGGGGCGCAATTTCAATATCGTCCTGCCGCTGATGGACTATCTGTTCGGCACCCTCCATTGGGAGCCAGCCCACCACGACAATCAGGAGTCGTCATGAGTACCCGTTCCAAAAAATGGCGTCATTCGGCCTGGCGCTGCACCCGGATGGGCGCTTGATCATTGCCGATGGGATCAAGGGGTTGCTCGCCCTGGATGGAAACCGTCAATTGACGTCCCTGAGCACCGAGGCCAAAGGGGTGCCCTTCGGTTTTACCGATGACGTCACCGTGGACGCCGCCGGGCGCTATGCGTATTTCAGCGACGCATCGAGCCGTTGGGGTTACGGCCAGGATGGCGAGGCCGTCATCGAGCACGGCGGCGATGGCCGGCTGTTGCGTTATGACTTCAGCGAAGGCACCACCGAGGTACTGCTCGAGCACCTGCAATTTGCCAACGGCGTGGCGTTGGGCCCGGATGAACACTACGTCCTGGTCAACGAAACCGGCGCCTACCGCATCAGCCGCTACTGGGTGGCCCTGTATGCGCCGCGCAGCCCGTTGCTGGATGGTTTTGCCGGCTACCCCCTGGTGCGCAAAATGATGGTGATCCCCAAGCCCATCGAGCGCAAAGCCTTTGTGCTGGGGCTGGACACCCACGGCAAAGTCATTGCCAATTTGCAGGATGGCAGCGCGGGTAATTATTCGCCCATCACCACGGCCCGGGAGTATGGCGACTGGCTGTACCTCGGGTCGCTGACCAGCACGAGCCTGGCGCGACTGCCGCTGGCCTCGGCACTGGCCAACGAATAAAAAGGGGCAGCCCATAGGCTAATGCCAGTCAGTTAAGAAGGAACACTATCACTGTGGCGAGCGGGCTTGTCGAATCGTCGCACCGTCCGCGTTGGGGTGCGCAGCAGCCCCAAAAGCTATCTGCGCGGAGTATCGGGTACACCGCATTCGTCCTTCTTTGGGGGCGCTACGCGCCCCAACGCGGGGCAAGCCCGCTCGCCACAGGTTACCGGTTGCTCGTTCTAGCGCTTAACTGACGGGCATTAAGCCCATAGGCTGCTCCTTTTCACTGATACCGATGTATCAGTGGACGATGGTCTGGGTGCAGATATGCCCCAGGCTCACGTACTGCACGTTCGCACCACCGACGCCCACACCGGGGAATTCGGCCAGCTCAATGCGCCAGCCACCCTGGTTGTAGGTGGTGTCCCACTTGTACGGCACACCGGTGCTGCTGTCGTTGATCACCGTGTGGTAGTCACCAAAGCACGTGCCGATATTGGCCGTGGCGTTGGATACACCGGCACTGTTGGTCGTCGCCTGGTAGTCGACCCAACGGTAGTTGAAGTCGATGAAGTGGTTATCGACACGCAGTACCGGAGTGACACCCAACAGCGGCGCACCAGTGGAGTCCGACCACTGGGTCGACCAGTTCAGCAGGCGCGCGGTTTGCGTGGCCAACGGCATTTCACCCACCGGCACACGTACGATGTTGTCACCTTTGACATCGTGGGTGTTCAAACGCGGCGTCGAGCCCAAGCTCAGTTGGTAATACTTGCTCGGGTCCTGCACCACGGCTGGGTTGGCGCGCACGCGCACCTTGACCGTGGTTCCCGGCGCGACGCTCGGGTAGGTCGACGTGGAACCGGCCGGCACGGTGATCCAGTTGACGCCATCGAAACGGTCGAAGATCCACTGGTTACGGCTGCCACTCTCATCGCCCGCCAAGTACATGCTCACACTCTGGCCACGCACGGCCTTGAAGTCGAAGTAATCGACATCGTTGGCGTTATCCAGATTGCCGCTGACCTTGTTCATCGAGTCCGGCAACACAAATGCGGTTTGCGCGGTGTCGTTGGGTTCAAAGGCATCGATGTTGCTGTCTACCGCCACGCCAAAACTGAACTGCCCATTGCTGGCGGCCTTGGCCACCATGAACCAATAGTAATCACCCGCCGGCAGCACACCGTCGAGGTACTCATCAGTGTTGCCAGGGTTGTCGGAGGTGGCGATGAATTGCGGGTTGCCTTGGCCGTCGTCCCGAAACAGCGTCAGTGACATATCCGAGCCAGCGCTCTGGTTGATCAATTGCATCAGCACGCGGGCGTTGTTCGGCAGGTTGAAGTGGTAAGGGAATTCCTGACCGGTTTGCACGTCGCTGATGGTGTAAAGGGTGTTGATGTCCAGGGTCGGGAACAGTGGCTCAAAGGCGGCAACCGCAGCGCTTTTCAGGTTGGCCTGGCTAGGTTTTTTCAAGACGTTGACGGCCGTGTTGAACGGTGCGGACTTGGCCGCCTGGGTGGCGGGTTTTACCTTGCCATTCTTGGCATCCAGGAGCTTTTGCAGTACGTCATCAGGAATCGGCACCGGCGTCAGCGTGCCGCCAGGCTTCATCGCGTCAATCACGGCCTGGTCGACCGTTCCGGGGGTAAGCGTGGGAAGGGTTGGCTCGGCCAGGGCAAAGGCCGAGACGAAGCAAGAGGCCATCATGGCCGCGCCCAGCATAAGGGCTTTTTTCGATTTCATTTTTTATCCATCCATAGTTAAAAAATTAAAGCGCAGGCGACATCCGATCACCTGGGATGGAATGTAGGATAATACTGTATGCATGTACAGCTTTTTATTTGAGAGACGGTAGGACTTATCCGAGATCGCGATGAAGTTTGAGCAGTTGCCTAATACCCCGTCATCTCCAAATACCCCACCCCACCCTCAAACTGCACCGGCCCTTCCCAGTACGGGATACTCAAGTTCATCCACGCCTTCGGGTTGACGGCCTGGGGGGTGATGTCCAGCTGTTTGCCGGGGATTTTCAGTGACCAGCGCGTGGGAAGACTGCGCCCGTCGATGTCGGTAGTGGCCAGCGGTGTGAGCTGTATGTCGGCGTTGTGCAAGGTCTGGGTACGGCCTTGCGGGTCGATCCAGGTGCCCGTGAGGTAACCGGCACCGTCTTTTTGCCGCACGCGAAACAGCATCAACTGCTCGCCACGGTCCAGGTGCAGGGAGAACCAGTCCCAGCCCGTCTGGCTGGCGGCCAAGGGTTGGCTGCTCCATTCGCGGTCGAGCCAGGCGGTGCCACTGACGGGGTAAGTCTTGCCATCGAGGGTGACGCTGCCGCTGGCCGTGAAAAACGGCTGGCTGTAGTAATACGACGCCTGCCCCTGGTCGGATTTGCGGCTGTAGCCGTGCTCGCCTTGCAGCACCAAGGGGCGGCTGGAGGCCAGGTGCAAGTCATAGGCGAATTGCGGGCCAGCGGCCTTGAGTTGCATGTCGGCCAGGGAGCTCTGGGCGCCGGGCCGGGTGGCGAAGTTCCAGTCGTCGATCCAGGCGTTGAACGGCAGCGCCTGGGCACCGGCCTGGCCGACGCCGCCGCGGGCGAAACGTTCGGCCGCATAGTGGTGAGTGGCCGACGTCACGGCGGCGTGGCCAAGCCACAGGGTCGAGTCCTGCCAGCCCGGCTGTGGAGGCTGCGCTTTCAAGGCGCTGCGAAACAACGTCCATTGCACGCCGAATACCCGGCCTTGGTCGTCCTGGAGGTTAGCGGTGACGTACCACCATTCGATACGGAAGCCGTCGTGGGGGCCGTGGTCCTCGGGAAAACTGAAGACCTTGCCAGGCACGACCTGGGCAAATTCCGCCGCCTCGCTGCCAAGGCCAGCAAAGCTTTCCGGCGGCGCAGGGGCTTTGTCGCACGCGCTCAGCAGCAACAAGACGGCCCCCAGCCAGGCGTTAATCTTCATGGGCAAAGGTCCTCAACAAATCCGCTGGGCGGCTGCGGTACAACTGCCACAGCGGCCAGGCGCAGGCCAACAACGTGGCAAGCATCGCCAATGCCAACAACTGGGCAAGCTGCCACGGGAACACCTGCAACGGCAGGCGCCAGCCGAACGCCTGGACGTTGATCACCGCATCCAGGCACCACGCCAACAGCAGCCCCAACGGCAACGCCAGAACCAGGGTGAGTACCGCCAGCAACCAGGTCTGGCCCAGGTTGAGCAACATCAATTGTCGACGCGTCACCCCCAGCGCCCATAACGGCGCAAGTTGACCGAGGCGGCTTTGGCTCTGGGTCAGCAAGCTGATAAACAGCGCCACGCCGGCGACGCCAAGGGTGAGGCTGTTCAGGGCCGCAGTGGCGGCAAAGGTGCGTTCAAAGACCTGGCTGGACCAGCCCTTGAGTTGCTGTTGATCGACGATACGGCTGTCTTCCAGGCCAAATTCACGCTGGACGGCCTGCACCAGTGGCGCCACGTTTTGCGCTGCCACACGCAGGTTGAAGCGTGCCGGCGAGAGCATCGGCCAGTGCGCCAGCAGGTGCTGCGAATTGACCAGCAAATGGCCTTTGGGGTTGCCGTAGTCGGCGTAGATCCCCACCACGTGCGGCGACCACGCGCCCTCAGGCGTGGGGATCTGAACGGTGTCCCCCAACCGCACCTTCAAGCGCCGCGCCAGTTGCTCGCTGAGCATCACGCTGTCGTCCCGCAGCAAACGATCCCATGGCGTGCTCGCCGCCTCCAGCAGCGGCCAGTGCTGGCGATAAGTGGGGTCGTCGACCACGCCGAACACATCCGCAGGCCAACCCTGCAGTTGTACCGCGACTTGCCAGGTGGGCAACACCGTCTGCACCAGGGGCTGTCGGGCCAGCCAAGGGCTCAGTTGCTGCGCCTGGGCCGGGGTTTGCGGGTTCAGGTACAACTCGGCGGTGAGGCGTTGCTCCAGCCAGTGATTGAAGGTCTGGCGAAACCCCGACGTCATGGAACCGGCACCGATATTCGCCGCCAGGGCCAACAACAGCGCCATCAGCGCCAGGCTCAAGGCTGGCAGTTGCTGGCGACAGTCAGCGAGAAACCATTGGCCCAGTACCGAACGGCTGCGCCCCAGCAGCACTTTTAGCACAGCATTGAGGATCACCGGCAACCCCAACGCGGCGCCTAACAATAGGGCCGCCATCAGGACAAAACCTGCGGCCAGGCTGTCGCCCCAGCACAGCGCCAACAAGGCGATCACCAGCGCGGCACCGGCCACCCAGCCCTGGCGCCGCAACCAGCGCCCGTGAGACTCCTGCCACGCTTGGGCATTGGCCAGCGCCAGCAACGGCAAACGCGCCGCTCGCCACAGGCTGCCGGCCCCGGCAAGCAACGCGCCGAACAGGCTCAAGCCCAACCCGGTGATCCACCACCCTGGGCTCAGGCTCAATTGGCCCGCGACTTCGGCGCCGTACAAGCCGCGCAAGCTGGCCGCTACATCCGGCAGTAAGAGGCTGGCCAACAGGTAACCGCTGGCGACCCCCAACAGCCCTCCCAACACGGCTAAAAAACCCAGTTCAACCCCCAGGCTCACGATCAGCATCCGTGCACTGACCCCGCACGCTCGCAACGTGCGCAACAGGCCACGGCGTTGCTCCAGGGCCAGGCCGATGGCCGCATGCACGATAAACAGCCCCACCACAAAGGACAAAAAGCCCAAGGCGTCGAGGTTCAGGTGAAAGCTCTCGGTGAGGCGGGAGAGGTTGTTGTCCTCGCCCTGTTTGAGCTGCAGTGCTGCCGGTGGCATGGGATGGCCGGCGGCGAAGGTGTTGTCGAGCAGCAAGCGCGACAGGCGCCCAGGCATGTCCAACAGGGGTTGGGCAAAGCCGATGTCCGTCAACAGCATGCCCGGGGCCATGTCCGGCTGCACCTGCAGCGGCGGCAGGCGCTGCTCGTTTGCCGTCAGCGGCTGCTCCCCTTCGTGCAATCGGAGTGCCTGTAAGGTTTGCGCGGCAATCCAGGTACGCCCCGGCGTGGTGAAAAAATCGAGCATTTGCGCCTGGCTCAACCGTTGCCCCGCCACGCTCCCGCTGCCAGGCAAGGACAGCGGATCGATGCCCAGCAATTGCAGCCGCTGCGCCTCATGCCCCTTGAGCACCACCCGCCCCTGCACCACTGGAGATACCGGCCAGCCGGCACGGCGTAGTTGGGCGAACAGCGCTTGCGGGAAGCTGGCACCGTCCGGCGCACTCAAGCTGGCCTGCGGTTCCCCGCCAATCAGTTGGCTGGCACGCGCGTAGCTATCGCGCGCCTGGCTGTTGAGGGCCTGCACACCGGTCAGCAGCGCAGTCGCCAGCCACAGGCCGGTCAGCACGCTGAAGAACTGCACAGGATGGCGGCGCCAGTGGCTGAGCAGCGCGCGCAGCGTGCAAAAAAACACCCTCATCTCAGCGAGCACCCGCCGGCACGACGCGACCACGGTGCAGCACCACCTGGCGATCAAGGCGTGCGGCGAGGCGTGGGCTATGGGTGACCATCAACAGGCTGGTGGGGCTGTCGCGCAGCAGGTCCAACAGCAGCTGCAACACCTCATCGCTGGTGGCTTCATCCAGGTTCCCGGTCGGCTCATCGGCCAAGAGCAACCGCGGCCGAGAGGCCAACGCGCGGCCCACCGCCACCCGCTGCTGTTGGCCGCCGGACAGCTGCTCTGGATAACGCGTGAGCACGTCGCCCAAGCCCAGGCGCTCGACCAACTGCGCCTGCCACTGCGGATCAAAACGCCCGGCCAACCGCGCCTGGAATGCCAGGTTGTCGTCGACGCGCAAACTGCCGATCAGGTTGAACTGCTGGAAGACCAGGCCGATCTCCGTACGGCGCCAATGGGCCAGTTGCGCTTCATTCAACTGATCGAGGCGCTGGCCGCCTATGCGGATGCTGCCGCCGTCCACTCGATCAAGCCCGGCGACCAGGTGCAACAATGTACTTTTTCCACTGCCCGACTCGCCCATCAGCGCTAAGCTGCTACGCTCATCCAGCGACAGGTCAACACCCGCCAGAACGGTCAGCGCGCCTTGCGGCGTGGCATAGTTTTTGACAACACCTTGCACCTGCAACATAAGAACGCTCGTTCGAAGGACTGCGAACGAGAATAACGGCTGAATGTCGGCCCCACGCAAATTTTTCACATGGATTTCACCGCTTGCCCACTCCCTACTCTTTAACGTGCCCTCCAAGCGTCGATAACCCGCAACTTAGTTGCCGCACACGACCCTTCTTAACCTCCACATGTTCAGCTAAAAGACAGCAGCCCTGTGACAGGCTTTTGCACCACTACGGGCATCCGCCAATTAGTTGCGCCTGTTTTGTACAACACAACAATAGTGCCGATGGTGAACAGCGTGGCTGACATGACCTTAAGCAAACCCCAACCCAAAGGGGCGATGTTAAAGCGCCTGAAAAAGTTCCGGCTGCATTTGGCATGCGTCGCAGTGATCGGCTTGCTGTTGGCAGGCTTTCTGCTCTGGCCAAAATCACCCACGGACCTGGGCGTGGGCAACCGCCTGGTGACCTCAGGGGTCCTGGCCAGTTGGCGCAGTGGCGACCTGATCGTACTGGTGCGTCATGAAGAGCGCTGCGACCGTTCAAGCAACCCTTGCTTCGGCCCCGCCGACGGCCTGACGGTCAACGGCACTGAGCAGGCGACCAAACTGGGCAAAGCCTTCAATACCCTGGGCATGGAGCGCACCGACGTGCTCAGCAGCCCTACCACGCGCACCGCCCAGACCTCACAGTTCATGTTTGGCAAGACCGAGCTCTCCCCTGGCCCACTCGCCATCTGCGGGGACGCCATGGGCGAAGAAATCCTCAGCCACAAACTGGCGGGTCGCAACCTGATGCTGGTCACCCACAGCGCCTGCATGAGCGATTTCCAGCAAGCGTTAGGCTACCCTCGTGCGGCTGCGGCCCAGTACGGCAGCGCACTGTTCGTCAAGGTGCTACCCAACGGCAAACTCCAGGCCCTGGGCACGATGAACATTGAAGAATGGACGGCAGCTCTGAAACAACTTTAAACACACTTTTTTACATATCCAGAGGCCGTTGTGTTCAGCCAGGCGACAGCCCACCTCTGGCATGTTTAATTGCGCCCGTTAGTTAAGGACGTCATGAATTTCTTCAACGGCTTAGTGAACATTTTAATGCTTAGCTCTATTAATTCTTTACACTCACTGCCCTCCAATAAACGTCAAGGAGCGACGTCTCGATGACCCGCTTGAAACCCCTGCCCTTGCTACTGCTGGGCTTTGCCGTTTTCTTTCTATTGCCACTGGGCCTTCACGGCTTGTGGACCCCGGATGAAACCCGCTATGCCCAAGTCAGCCAGGAAATGCTGATGAGCGGCAATTGGGTATCGCCGCACTTCATGGGTGTGCGTTATTTCGAGAAACCGGCCGCCGGTTATTGGCTGATCGCCGTGGGCCAAGCCGTGTTCGGTGAAAACCTCTTCGGTGTGCGCATCGCGTCAGTCCTGACCTCGGGCCTGAGTGTGCTGCTGGCGTACCTGATCGCCCGTCGCTTGTGGAACGACCCACGTAAAAGCTTCGCCTGCGCCCTGCTCTACATGAGCTTTGGCCTGGTAGCCGGGCAAGCGGGGTATTCCAACCTCGACCCGCAATTCACCTTCTGGGTGAACCTGAGCCTCGTCGCGCTGTGGTTTGCCTTGGACAACCCCACCGCTCGCGGACGCCTGGGGGCGTGGGCATTGCTGGGCGTGGCCTGCGGCATGGGGTTCCTGACCAAGGGGTTCCTGGCGTGGCTGTTGCCGGTATTGATCGCCGTGCCTTACCTGGTCTGGCAGCGCCGCGTGGGCGAACTGTTGCGCTACGGCCCCTTGGCGGTGCTGATCGCCGCGCTGGTGTGCTTGCCATGGGTCCTGGCCGTGCACCTGCAGGAACCGGACTACTGGCGCTTCTTTTTCTGGCATGAGCACATCCGTCGCTTTGCCGCCGACAACGCACAACATGCACGGCCGTTTTGGTTCTTCCTGCCGATCATGGTGGTGGCGTGCCTGCCTTGGTCTGCGCTATTGCCAAGCACCCTGTCCAAGACCTGGAAGGAAAAGGGCCAGCCGGCGATTGCCTTTCTCGCCCTATGGATGTTGCTGCCCCTGGGCTTTTTCAGCCTGAGCAAAGGCAAGCTGCCGACTTACATCATGCCGTGCCTGTTGCCCCTGGCGTTGTTGATGGGCCACACCCTGATCGACCTGGTCAAACAAGGCAAAACACGGGCGATCCTCGTCAATGGTGCAGTCAACTTCACGATTGGCCTGGCAGCGATGGTGGTGCTGATCTACCTGCAAGTGACTAACCCGGTGTATGGCAACAGCCACGCCGAGATGTTCAGCCTGTCCCTGACCTTTATCGTGCTGCTGGGCTGGATCCTGGCCAACCTGCTGCAAGTGGTTCGCCCGCTGACACTGTGGGCGACGCCGACCCTCGGCATTGGCTTGCTGGTAGCGCTGCTGCCGGCGGGTATGCCGGCTGCGATCACGGATAACGAAATGCCCGATCAGTTCGTGCTCGAGCATATGGATGAATTGCAACAAACCCATGCTTTGCTGAGCAACGAGTTGGGCTCGGCTTCCGCCTTGTCCTGGCGCCTGCGTCGGCCGCAAGTGGCGTTTTATGACACCGTGGGCGAGCTGCGCTACGGCCTGGAATATGCCGACTCGGTGCAGCGCAAGGTCGGCCTGGACGAGGTCCAACCCTGGCTGGCCGACGCACGCCAGCAAGGTTCGGTCGGTGTGCTGATGCGGGTCAAGAGCACCAGTGAGCACCGTGAAGAAGGGCAATTGCCACCAGGTGGCAAACGCTATCGCAAGGGCGACCTGCTGCTGATCGTTTACCCACAACAACCTTAATACCGTGCCTGCCACAGGGAAAAACCCATGAGTTTCTGGAAAACCGAACGCGGCGCCCTGGTGTTGCTGCTAGGCGTCTCGGCCTTGCTCTTGCTGCTGGGCCTGGGCAGTCGAGACCTGTGGGGGCCGGAAACCCGTTGGGCGAACATCGCCCTGCAAATGCTGCAAAGCGGTGACTACTTCGACCCTTACCTCAAGGGCACGCCGTATTACGACAAACCCCTGCCCTCCTACTGGCTGATCACCGGCTTTGCCAACCTGATGGGTGGCCTTGGCCCTTGGTCCTTGCGCTTGTCGTCGGTGATTGCCGCCTGGCTGAGTATCTGGCTGGTGTACCTGATTGGCGAGCGCCTGTTTCGCAAAGGCACGGGGCTGATTGCCGGCTGGATGCTCGCCACCACCTTCTACTTCCTGTTCTGGGCCCGAGTGGCCACGGCCGATGTGCTGACCGTGTGCGGCGTGCTGGCGGCGGTCTGGTGGTATTGGCGCGGGCCGGACGACACCCGGCTGGGGCGCTACACCGTGTTTTTCCTGTTGCTGGCGGCGACGTCACTGTTCAAAGGCTTGATCGGCTTCGTGCTGCCCGGGCTGGTGTTGCTGCCGCACCTGCTCAGTGAACACCGCTACAAACGCCACCTCAATCTGCGCCTGGTGCTGGCGATGGTTATCGCCGGCGCGTTCTATGCCATTCCCTTTGTGTTGTCGCACCTTTACGGCGCCCCCACCTACGGCGAGAGCGGCCTGGAACTGGTGTTCCGGGAAAACGTGGTGCGCTTCTTCGACCCGTTCGACCACATGGGACCGATCTACACCTACCTGATCTACCTGCCGGTCTACACCCTGCCCTGGGCACCGTGCTGGGTGCTGGGCGCGTGGCTGGCCGTGCGGCACTGGCGCCAGACCCCGCCCAACGTGCGATGGCTGGTGTGGGGCCTGGGCCTGCTGTTTGTGTTCTTTACCGCCAGCGGCAGCCGTCGCAGCTACTACGTGCTGCCGCTGGTGCCGTTTGCGCAATTGCTGGCGGCCTGGTGGTTGAGTGAACGCCTGGAGAACAAAACCGCCAGTTGGCCGCGCTGGCAAAAAGGCTTTGGCATCACCGCAGGTTTGCTGTTGCTGGTGCTGGGTGTGATCTACCCCTGGACCACCGGCAACGGCGGCGTGACCCGCTTCGCCGAGGACGTGCAAGCCCAGGCCGTGAAAAGCGCACCGTGGAATCAATGGCAAATGGTGCTGGTGGAAGTGGACAACAAGCTGCCCATGTACCTGCAAAACGGCGGCAAACCGTTCTACTACGTCAGCGAAACCCAGGACTTCCCACGCCAGGGCGACAGCGCCGCGTTCATGGCCTGGCTGGAAAAAACCAGCGGCCAGGGCTTCGACCCGCAGCACACGATTATCGTCGCGCAGTACTCCAAGGAAGACCCGACACCGCTGGCGTTCCTGGGCGCTGACCATCAGGTCATCACCACCCAGCCGGACAATGGCGAGCGGTTGTTTCAGAAGCGCTCGGGGGGCAGCGTGGCGTTTGTACCGATGCCGCGCTGATACGCTCGAAAGAGAAACACCTCAATCCCCGTAGGCTAGCGCGCTAGCCCTACGGGGTTCATTTGTACCGCACGCACACACTCATCAGCCTGCGTCTTGAGCCAATCAAACAACCTAGCGATATCCGGCTCCGACTGACGCCCATTTCGGCAAATGATGTAGTAAGCAGCCGGCGACATCATCACCACAGCGTTCAGCGCAACCAACGCCCCCTCCTTCAAAGCGTCATATACCAGTGCGGTTCTGCCCAAGGCGATTCCCCCGCCTTTCACCGCCAGGCTGATCGCCAGACTGGAGTCCGGAAAGCGTGGGCCGTGGTGATACGGCGGTGCAGCCAGCCCCTGGAATGCAAACCAGCTCTCCCATCCCGGACACATTTGATCGTCCACCCGATGAATCAGCGGGTACTGTGCAATATCCGCCCGTCTGCTCGACAGTGCTTCGGCGACTGCGCTGGATTGCGGCGAGCAGTTGGAAAGCCCCGAGCGGGCGAAGATTCTGGCGGTGTGGCATTTGCTGGAGATTGCCAAGACCACGGTGGATCGCTCTATCGTATCTACACAACTTTTGAAGGCCGTCCTATTCCCCTGTGGCGAGCGCTGCCCCCTCCCACATTGATCGCGTCCAGGCACTTAGATTCTGCGGCGGCGGTTGAGTTGGGGAATGGCGGTGTGCGGCACGTCCATGCGCTGCTCCTTCATCACCGTCCGCGCGGCCAGTTGGGCCAGGGTCGGTTGGCTGAACAAGGTTCGCGTATCCACCTCCAGCCCCGCCTTGCGCATGCGCGTCACCAGGTTCACCGCCAGCAATGAGTGCCCGCCCAGTTCGAAGAAGTGGTCATGGCGCCCTACCCGCTCCAGCTTCAAGACGTCGGCCCAGATCCCGGACATGAGGATTTCCACTTCGCCCTGGGGCGCTTCATAGGCACGGCTGAGCACCGCGTCCACCCCGGGGTCCGGCAGGGCGCTGCGGTCGAGTTTGCCGGCAGGGTTGAGGGGCAAGGCGTCGAGTTGCACGAAGGCGGCCGGCACCATGTACTCCGGCAGTTGCTCCAAGGCATGCACACGCAATGCTTCCAGGCTTGGCGCCTGGTCACGCAGGGTGAAGTACGCCACCAAGCGCTCATCGCGAATCAGCACCACGACGTCACGCAACGCTGGATGCGCGGCCAGGCATGATTCGATTTCCCCCGGTTCCAGGCGTACACCACGCAGTTTGACCTGGAAGTCATTGCGCCCCAGGAACTCGAGGTTGCCCTCCGGCAGGTAACGCACCAGGTCGCCGGTGCGATACAGCCGGTCACCGGCCACGAAGGGGCTGTCGATGAAGCGCTCGGCGGTCATCTGCTCCAACCCCAGGTAGCCCCGGGCAACACCGACGCCGCCGATATGCAGTTGGCCGCTGATGCCCATGGGCACCGGCGTATCGTGTTCGTCCAGCACATACAGGCGGGTGTTGTTGATCGCCCGGCCGATGGGTAATTGCACGCAGGGGACTGGCGCGCCGGGCTCCAGCGTCCAGGCGCAGCAGTCCACCGTTGCCTCGGTGGGGCCATAGACGTTGTGCAAGCGCACCTTGGGCAAGCGCGCCTGCACGCCACGGGCCAGGGCAGCGGTCAGTTCACCGCCGCCGCAGAACACATCGGTCAGGCTGGTGCACAGGGCTGACGCTTCCAACTCGAGGAACTGCTGCAACATCGCCGGCACGAACTGAATCACCGTGATGTGCTGATCGCGAATGACCTGTGCCAGGTAGGCCGGGTCGCGATGACCGTCTGGCCGCGCCAGGACCAGGCGCAGGCCATGGGTCAACGGCCAGAACAGCTCCCACACCGAACCGTCGAAGCTGAACGGCGCCCTTTGCAGCAAGGCCCCTGCCTCAGCGTTCGGGCACAGCCGGGAAGCCCAGTGCATCAGGTTGCACAGCCCGCGATGCTCGACCATCACGCCCTTGGGGGTCCCCGTGGAGCCTGAGGTGTACATCACATACGCCAGGTTGGCGCCACCCAAGCCGGGCACTTGCGGGTTATCGCTCGGGGCCTGGTGCCAGTCGCAGCGGTCGAAGTCGATCACAGGGATCGACACCTCTGCGAGTAAGTCGCGGGTGCTGCCGTGCACCAGCAGCGCCACGGGTTGGCTGTCGTTGAGCATGTAGGCGAGGCGCTCGCGCGGGTAGCCCGGGTCCAACGGCACATAGGCACCGCCCGCCTTGAGAATGGCCAACAAGCCCACCACCAGGTCCAGCCCGCGCTCGACGCACAATGCCACCCGCGAGTCGGGTTGCACGCCGTGTTCGCACAGGTGGAAGGCCAACTGGTTGGCACGTTCGTTGAGGGCATGGTAGGTCAATTGCTGCGCACCGGCCTGCACCGCAATGGCAGACGGGATGTGCCGCGCGCGGGCTTCAAACAGCGCCTGCAGGGTCGGGGCTTGGGGCCAGTCGGTGTCGGTGGCGTTGAAACCCACCAGCAGTGTGTGTAACTCGCTGTCAGGCAACACCGGCAATGCGTGCAAAGGGGTGTTCGGCGCATGCTCAAGCGCGTCCACCAAACCGTTGAGCACCGTCTCGAGGTAGCCCCAAAGCCGTTCGGCGCCGACCGTGCGCGGCGCCGTAACCTTGAGGCGGAAACTGCTCGCGGCGTCGTCCACGGTGATCATCAGCGGATGACTGAGGATGTCTTCACTGCTGAGCAAAGTGATACCCGGCACCAGGTTGAATGCCTGGTCGTCGCGGGTGTGACGGTAGTTGAGCAGGCTGTTGAACAGCGGTGACACGCTGCTGCAACGCTGCGCCAGTGCGAGGGAAGCTTGTTCGTGGGCGAGCAGGCCGCTCAACAGTGCGTGGGTGTCGGCCAGCGCATCGGCTACGGCCTGCCCGGCCAAACGCAGACGCAGCGGCAACGTATTGATGAACATGCCCAGTGCACGATCGGCGCCTTCGCCAGCCTGCAAGCGCCCCAGCAGTACCGTGCCGAACACCACGTCATTACGGCCGGATACGCGGCCCAGTACCTGGGCCCAGGCCAAGTGGAACAGGCTGGCCGCCGTGACGCCAAGGGCCCGCACCTGCGCTCGCAAGCGCTGGTTGAGGTGTTCGCTGAGGGGCCGTTCAACGGCTTCAATCTCCGTGCGCTCCGCTGGGTGTTCCCGCAAGCCGAACGCCAGGGTCGGCTCATCGACATCGGCCAAGTGCTCACGAAAGAACGCTTCGTGCGCGGCTTGACGCGCAGGCGCACGGCTCTGCGCTACCACATTGCGGTAGGGAACCGACGCCGGGAGCTGCGCCTGTTGACCGAGCAGATGGGCACGAATTTCATCGGCCAGAATCGTGATGGAGGTGGCATCGTTCACCAAGTGATGGAAGCGCAGCTTGGCGATCCAGCGCTGGTTGTGCCGGTCTTCGGCGTAGTTGAGGGCCATCAGTGGCGCCTGGCGCAGGTCCAGCGGCGCATGGGTGTCACGCAATGGTTCGACCGGCAACCGCGCTTCGCGCCACACCACCTGCATCGGCTGCTCAAGGGTGTCCCACACCAGGCTGGTGCGCAGGATGTCGTGGCGGTCGATCACTTTTTGCAGGGCCTGGGCGAAGGCATCCAACTGTTCGCGACGGGCAAAACTGAACATCGCCTGTTGCTGGTATCGGTCCTGCTCGTCAGTGATGTGGTGGTAGAGCAAGCCTTCCTGCAACGGCGCCAGGGGGTAGATCTCCTGCACGTTGGCGGCCCCACCGGGAATGCTGGCGATGATGCGGTCCAGGCTGGCTGAGTCCAGCTCGGCCAGCGCGAGCATATCCGTCGTGATATGGGTACAGCCCACCGGGACTCGGTTGGCCGGTGCCTCCCCGTCACTGCCGGCACTGGCCGCCGCCAACGCCGCCAGGGTTGGCTGGCCGAACAGCACCTGCACATCCGCGTGCAGGCCCGCTTCGCGCATGCGTTGCACCAGTTGCACCGCCAGCAGCGAATGCCCGCCCAGTTCGAAAAAGTGGTCCTGTCGCCCAACGGGCTGCACCTGCAACAGCTCGGCCCAGATCTGCGCCAAGGTGGTTTCTACACCGTCGTGCGGGGCTTCGAACAGGCGTGTGATAAAGGCGCCCTGCGTCGGTGACGGCAAGGCTTTGCGGTCAAGCTTGCCGTTGGCGGTCAGCGGCAACACGTCAAGCTGTATGTACGCCGCGGGCAGCATGTAGTCCGGCAGCGAGGTTTGCAGGTGGGTGCGCAACCCTTCGATAGCGATGGGGTGACGTGCGATAAACCACGCCAGCAATTGCCCCTCGCGAAACTGCACGACCGCTTCCAGGACCGCCGGATGGGTAGCCAGGGCCGATTCGATTTCCCCCAGTTCGATGCGCACACCGCGAACCTTCACCTGGTCGTCGTTGCGTCCCAGGTATTCCAGGTTGCCGTCCGGCAGCCAGCGCGCCAGGTCGCCGGTGCGGTACAGGCGACCGGTGCTGAAGGGATCGTCCAGAAAGCGTTCGGCACTCAACTCAGGACGGTTCAGATACCCTCGCGCCACGCCGTTGCCACCGACATGTAACTCCCCTGCCACGCCAATCGGCACCGGACGTTGTTGCTCGTCCAGCAGATAGACGGTGGCATTGGCGATAGGCCCACCGATATGCAGCGGCCGGCCCACCTCGACCGACCCGGACGTCGCAACTACCGTGGCCTCGGTGGGGCCGTAGTTATTGATCACCGCGAACGTCTGCGCCCGGGTGAAGGCTCGCAGACGGTCGCCACCAATCAACAAGGTACGCAACGTGGGGTGCCCGTGGCCCTGGCTGAACGCGTATTCGGCGACCGGCGTGGGCAGAAAGCACACGTCCAATGGCTGCGCGCGCCACCAGTTCAGCAGCGCGTCAATGTCTTGCGCATCGTCGTTCGCGGGTGGCAGATGCAGCGTCGCGCCCACGCACAGCGCTGGCCAGACCTCCCAAGCCATCGCATCAAAACCGAAGCCGGCGACGCTGGCGGTGTGGCTGCCCGCGTGCAGGTCGAACGCCTGGCAATGCCAGTCCACCAGGTTCGACACCGTGTGATGCTCGACCATCACGCCCTTAGGCAGCCCGGTAGAACCGGACGTGTAAATCACATAGGCGAGGTTCGACGGCGTGACCTTTACTGATGGGTTGCCGCCGCCCTTGAAGCCAGGGCGATCCAAAGGGATGACCGGCACCGCCAATGTGGGCAGCCGATGCAGTAAGTCTTGCTGAGTCAGCACCACCACGGGCGCGCTGTCGTGCAGCAGGTAGTTGAGGCGTTCGGTCGGATGGGCCGGATCCATCGGTACATAGCAGGCGCCGGCTTTAAGCACCGCCAACAAACCCGCCAAGGTGTCCAGGCCGCGTCGGGCCAGGATCGCCACGCGATCATCCGGCTGCACACCGTGGGCGAGCAGTTGATGGGCCACTGCATTGGCCTGTTGGTTGAGTTGGGCATAAGTCAGCTGAGCGCCCTGGTAGACCGCCGCAACGGCGTCCGGCGTGCGTGTGGCTTGCGCTTCAATTCGCCTGTGCAGGGTCTGCGGCGTGCCATAGGGTTGCGCGGTGGCGTTCCATTGCTGCAGTTGGGCCTGTTCGCCAGGGGGCACCACGGAAAATGCCCGCACCTCCAACCCCGTCTGTTCCAGCCCTTGTTCCAACAGCCAGATAAAACGCTGCGCCAGCGCCTGGACGTCGTCATGCTGGAAGTACGCCTCGTTGTAGACGCAATGCAGGCACGCGCTGTCCTGGTAACGATTGCTGCGCAGGTGAAAGGCGATCGGCAGCGGCTCATGGTGGTTGGACACCTTGACCGCGCGCGCCTGGACCTGGCCGTAACGCAGGTCATGGTCGTCCTGCTCGAACGACACCGACAGGTCGAACAGCTGGCCACGCCCCGCGCGGCGCAGGCCCAGCTCGCGGTTCATCTCGCTCAAGGGGAAACGTTGGTGACGCAAATCCTGCTTGAGCTGATCACGCACGCCCCGCACCAGTGCGCTGAAGGGCAACTGCTCGCTGAACTGGAAACGCACCGCGCTGACCTGGGCGAACAACCCGACCGTGGAACGAAAACGCGCGTTGGAGCGGTTGAGAATCGGCAGCCCTACCACCCACTCATCGCGTTGGCTGGTGCGGGTAAAATACACGTACATCGCCGCCAGCAACACATGGAACGCCGACGCCTGGTAGCGGTTGGCGACTTGCTCCATGCGGTTGAGCAGCGCCACCGGGAAGGGTTGCACGAAGGTGTTGCTCGCCGCGTTGGCGCTGTGCCTTGGCGTGAGCAGCGGCTCGGGCAGGACCTGGTATTTGCCCAGCCAATAGGCACGGTCACGGGCGTAGCGGGCCGATTGGAGGTAACCCTGGTCGGCGTCAATGAAGTCGACATACGACGGAGCCAACGACTCCACTGACCGACCGTGCTCCAGCGCCGTGTACAGGTGAGCGAGGGATTGCAGCATCTGGCCAAAACCCCAGCCGTCGAGGACCAGGTGATGGGCCTGGGTACCGAGGCGGTAGTGGTCGTCGTCGAGCTTGACCAGGAAAAAGCGAAACAGGGGCCCGCCGGTCATGCTGTAGGGCTGAGCCATTTGCGCCTGCATCAGGGCCTGGGTTGCCGCCTGCGGGTCGGGCAGCGCGGAAAAATCGTGCAGCACCACGTCCGTTGTCAACTCATTGGCGAAGGTTTGCCGAGGCATGCCATTGGCATCGGTGTGCAGTTGGGTACGCAACGCATCGTGCTTGGCCACGAGCAGCTCGACGGCGCGCTGGACCCGCTCGGGCAGGATGGGGCCGGCGAAATCCACATAGCCACCAATGTTGTACAGCGGCGAGTCGCCCACACGCAGTTGATCGAGCCAGATGTCTTGTTGAGCGGCGGTGAGCGGGAAGCTGGGCGGCAGGCTGCAGGAATGCTTCATAAGATCCTTCTCATGGGGGTCAGGCACTGGCCGCGCAGGGGGGCCCATTACACCGAAGTTGCCGGATTTGAGCATGGGGGTCAGGAGGTGTCTGTCACCCGAAACCCGGACATCCGAATGGATGGAAACACGCTTGGCCGATGGTTCACTGCTGAAACGATTAAAGCGCTGTAGGAAATTGCCTACACAGCGCCGGGGTCGATGTTTTTAAGCAACCACCACATAAATATATTTATCTTTAATATCAGCTAGATAACCAACTCTAAATATTGACTGCGGCTATTCGTATGTGGGATTACCCGTCAGATACGTCTGATTAATGACACCATTTTTATGGCAGGTTGTGTCCCTCGTTTCCACTACATACGTAGGACAAATCGCTATGGCTAAATAACATCTCGAACGCCGAGTTACGTTCAAGCAGCCGGATCGCCCCACACAGACCCAGGGCTTCCAGTGGCGGTTTTCGACATCAAGGATGAGATGGCTATGAGTCTGACCCGAAATAATGACGACGCACACAACCCGCATTTTTATGCCGAAATGGGTGAGTTGATTTCAAACAGCGGCCAAGAGTACTTCGCCGCCAATATGCTGGCCCTGGTAGACAAGTGGGTGCCGATTCATCTGGTGGACCTCAGCGAATGGACCCTCGATGAACTGCGCAACCGCGTGCTGGACATCAAACTGCTGGGCAGCGCCGGCTTGAAAAAAGATCTGTCTGCCCCACAGACCCTGCACCCACTCAATGACCACCCGTTGCTGCGGGAGATGCTGCACATGCAGGACCCGCTGCTGATCCAGATGAAAGCCCAGGCCAACAGCGTGCACCCGCGGGGTAGTTCACATCAGTGCAACCTGGTGTCGCGCCAAGGCAATCGGCGCTGCGTGATTTCGTTCTACCGGCCACCGACCCAACGTGGTTTTTCCCTGGCGCAGTTGTCGTTTCTCAAATGCTTGTCAGACACCCTGCTGCCGCTGATGGAGCGGCACGCGCAGATCCTGCGTCAGGCCCCTCACGACGAAACCGAGCCAGCCCACACCCTGTTGGAACAATCGGAGCTGCAACGCGAGTTCTACAAGCGCTTGTCCCTCAGTGATATCACCCTCTCGGCGCGGGAGCAGGAAGTCTGCCTCGGTCTGTTGACCGGCGGTACGGTGCCGCAAATCGCGGAAAAACTCAGCGTCAAAAACAGTTCGATCGAAACCTACCTCAAACGGGCCGCCGCCAAGCTGGGTGTCAGTGGGCGACATGGTTTGGCCAAATGGATGGTGGGCGCCTGAGGAACAAACTGACGCTCACCACCGTCGGTATGGCCTGGGTACTCGGCGGCTGTTAGCTGATGCCCGATATCGCTTGGCGCAGGCCGGCACCGTTGCGCTAAAGCCGCACTGGCAGCCGTTGTTCCATGACCCGGCGTTGCACCCGTTGATTGGCAATGCAGTGATCAACAACCGCGACCTGCGGGTGGCGCAGGTGAATCTGTATACGGCGCTGGGTGGGGCGTGGAATGAACAGCCAAGCCTGGCGACTGCGCGCTAGATCAGCTTTAACCCAATGAATGAATGGTTGTTCACGCCGAGGGTGGACAACTCACTTTTGTGTCCATAGACATCCAGCAGGCCATTGATGACCGCCATCGAATGAAATGAATCTGCAATCGTACCGATGGCGCCTTGCTTGAAATCCTGAACCGTCGCGGGTACCACATAGTTCTTGAGGCCCAGGCGACGCAGCGCCTGCCCCGGATACTCGCCATCATTCAAACTGCGCATGGCCGCGTCGAAACTCTGGTTCGCGATTCCATCATTGTTTTCCAGATACGCGCGCTTGGCACTGACGGCATATAGAAACTGCGCGTTGACCAGTACATCGTTGGGTCTGTCCGCGCGGAAATCCGCGCCTTTTTGCGCCTGCTCCAACTCCTCATGTGTGATATCCAACTTGAAGCCGTCGCGCATGACGATGTGATAACCCGTATCGGTTGCTTGTATTGTCTTGTAGATACCGTGAGGGTTGTGTCCAAACTTCATCATGGCCGCCTTGATGGCGGAGATCGTGACGCAGTTCCCTTCAGTCTGCTGATAAAAGTCCCTGAATACATCACCCGGTTTTACCCCGGTGTCAGCCGCCGTGCCTCTTATAAACCTGGCAGAGTTGAGGGGGGGTTTATCCAACGGTTTGTCAGCCTTGACAAGCGTCGAAAGCCGCAGCAACAACTGTTCCAGTTCCCCCAGCAGACGGGCAATGCCATCTAACGGGTTCATGGACGTCGTATCGACGGACTGAGGCGCTATAGGCTGCGCCGAGCGGGAGCCTTCAGGCTTAACGCTGACGCCGTCATTAATTCCAGAATATCTCGTCACTGCATAATTAACGTTAGACAGAAACATCATGACCACTCAGTTTTCAACATAAAAAGGCGCACCCAGACGGGCCGCGCCTCAAACAGACATTATCGGATAACGTCACGGACCACTCGCATCAACGCACTGAACTGACGCAGATCAATCGACGAGCACGACAACTTTTAATGAGGGGGATACGGGCTTATTGTATAACTGCCCTTCCATAATCCCCTCAATGATGACGCCATTCTTCTGCCTCCCGCCCTTTTCCAAGGGCACACCGGCTTGCGAACCCAATGTGTGAGCCTCTACAACTTTCACATGTTTTTCCAAGCCCAGATAATTCAAAGCCGAGACGCCATCAATGCCACCGCCGGCGTTGGCCAACACACCTGGGTAAGTACGGTGCGCATGGTATGAACTGTCCTTGCCATACAGGCTCATGAAGGGATCCGACTGTTTCTCAAGATCTTGCTGCATGCTTTTCCGCTTGCTCATCACAGCAAACAAGAAACACGCATCCTTCACCATCCCTTCGTCGCTACCGCTGAATTTCGCGGCCCGGGTGGCCAGGGTCAGTTCTTCGTCGGTGATGTGAAGCTTGAAACCATCTTTCATCGTAATGTTGTAGCCGCCCTGCACCTGGGCGACCTCATCAAAAATACCGGCCGGGCTCTGCCCGAACTTCATCATGGCCACCTTGATTGCAGCGACATGCTCTTCTCTGCCAAGTTGGCCCAGATAGGGAAAGTGTTCATAGGTCGCACGAAGACCGTTCGCAATGTCATTGGGCTTTTGCCCTGCGGCCTTGGCAGACAAGAAACCGTTTGAAGGTTCATCGTGAGCGTCTGAAAACAGGTTAATCAATTCAGTATCGAAACTATTACGAGAACTGGCCAGGTTTGGCCGATTCATAAAAGGTGCCAATGCACGACGCCATGTATTTTCCTCCACCGGCACACGATCAGGGACCGGTTTAACAACAACGTCCGGGGTCGGCGTGACATCAACGAATGGCTTGGGTGTTACATTCACCGCGGGCTTAAGATCAGGTAGCGTATTCTCTTTATTCGCCATCCATGTTTTAAGTGTCTCCACCAGCGTGCCGAGCAACAGCAGCACAGAGCCAAGATTTTCATTGGCGGCCGGCGCCTTGAAATTCTGGACGACCGCACGCTGCGCTGAAAAATATCCAAGTGGGGTGGCGTTGATAAGCGGGGCCTGTTGATTATTGTGTTCTGATCGCACTTTATCAGACGGATATAAAGTGTCATTGTTTGGCAGAACAGTGGCAGGATGTGTGTTTGACCCAGAACGCATAACCATCGGTTTTAACTCTCACTTGACAGAAATAATAGTAATTGTCCCTGTGTCGCCAGCGCGGCGACTTAAGACCTATAGAGTGTTACTTATTACCCATCAACGTCAGCCGGCTGACGCAACAAGTACTCTTGCGTGGCGAACCAAAGGGAAAGGTTCCCGTTATCGGGTAACAACAGGCTTCAAACTCCGTTATTTGCTATCGGAAAATTCCTCAACACGGCTTGTTTCATCCGAACATTCATCCACGCAACCCGACTGCCGCAGCCGGTACGCCCCCGGTGTCATCTGTGCGTAACGCAGGAAAAACCGGCTGAAATACGCCGGGTCCTTGAAGCCCAGCTGGTAGCAGATTTCATTCGCGGAGCTTCCGGTAAACAACAACAGGCGCTTGGCTTCTTGCATCAACCGCTCAAGGACCAGGCGCTTGGACGGCAAGTCGGCCAGGCGTCGGCATACCTCATTGAGCCGCGCTTGGGTCACGCCGATGCCTTCGGCATAACGCGCCAGCGGCCAGTGCTCCAGGTAGTGGGCCTCGATCAGTTCGTTGAAGCGATGAAAAATGCGCAGGTCTTCATGCTGGGTCGGACGTGCCGGCAAGGAATGGGCACATAGGCGCAGCAGGCGGATCATGATCAGGCGCGTCAGGCTGTCGAGCGCGGCGGCGCGCCCTGCCCGTTGCGCGTTGATCTCGCTGCACAGCTCTTCGAAGAGCTGATCCAGCCCTTGGTCCTCGGGCCTCAGCGCCACACAGGCCGCGCCGGAGGCGAGGCTGGGATCAGCGTCGATCAGTCCCCACACCAGTTGCTGGCGCACTGTGAGCACATGCCCATCGGCATCGGTTTCGGTGACAAAGGCGTGTGGCACCGTGGGCGGTGTGAGGAAAAACATCGGCCCCGACTCCACGTATTGGCGGTCATCCAGATAGACCCGCACCGCTCCACTTTTCACGTAATGCACCTGGAAAAAGCGGTCGTGCCGGTGCACGGGCATCGAGCGCCCGAAGAACCCCGCCAGGTTGCCGAGCTTGTCGTAATGCACCTCGGCGTCGCTGTAACGCTGGTCGTAGACCTGCCCAATGTTGATGTTGGGAATCGGCTTCACGCTGCTCTCTTTTTGTTGTTCTGATGCCGCTGGATTTTGCCACGCTTGACGGTAGTTAACATATTAATTATAACGTTAATACATTAACGAACTGCCTATGCAGCAGTCGCCACCGCCAGGAGAAACGCATGAGCCGTACCCTGCATGATGTTGCCAGCGGCACCTTGTTCGGCGTCGCGCTGAACTATCAGGGCCTGCTGGACCAGCATCTCGCCGCCTTCCAGCAGGCGCCCTACCAGAAGCCGCCGACCAAGCCGGTGCTATTTATCAAGACCCCGAATACGCGCAATGAGCACGGCGGTGTGGTGCTGCAGCCTGCGGGTGAACGCCTGCAACCGGGGCCGGCCCTGGGTGTGGTGATCGGCCTGCGTGCCAGTCGCGTCAGCCTGGAAAACGCCATGGCTCATGTGGCCGGGTACGTGGTGGTGAATGAATTCAGCCTGCCGGAAGACAGCTACTACCGTCCCGCCGTCAAAGCCAAATGCCGCGATGGTTTTTGTGCCTTGGGGCCGGACCTGATTCCAAGGGATCAAGTCGCCAACCCTAATCAGCTGAACCTCAAGCTCTTCGTCAACGGCCAACTGCGACAAGAAAACTCCACCGCCCACTGGGTCCGGGATATCCCGCAATTGATTGCCGAGATCAGCGAATTCATGACCCTGCACCCCGGCGATGTGCTGATCACCGGCACCCCGGAGGGCCGCGTGGATGTGCAGCCAGGTGACGAGGTCGACGTCGAGATCACAGGCGTTGGCCGCCTGAGCAACACCGTCCAGGCGGAGGTTTGAGCATGAAACACGCCCGTATACGCTTTGAAGGTGCAACCCACACGGTGTTGGTGCAAGCCGACTCCCGCGTACGCCTGGATGACGGCCGCCTGCTTGCCGAAGAACAGGTGCAATGGCTGCCGCCCGCTACCGGCACTATGTTCGCCCTCGGCTTGAACTACGCCGACCACGCTGCCGAGCTGGCCTTCAAGCCGCCCACCGAGCCGCTGGTCTTCATCAAGTCCATCGGTACCTACACCGGCCACCGCCAAGTCACCTGGCGCCCGGACAACGTCGCCTACATGCACTACGAGTGCGAGCTGGTGGCGGTGATCGGCAAAACCGCACGCAACGTCAAGCGTGCCGACGCCCTGGCTTACCTGGCCGGTTACACGGTGTGCAACGACTACGCGATCCGCGACTACCTGGAAAACTACTACCGCCCCAACCTGCGCGTTAAAAACCGCGACGCCACCACCCCGGTGGGCCCGTGGATCGTCGACGTGGCCGATGTGCCCGACCCGAGCAACTTGAAGCTGCGCACCTGGGTCAACGGCGAGCTACGCCAGGAAGGCAGCACTCAAGACATGATTTTCGACATCCCCTACCTCATTGAATACCTGTCCAGCTTTATGACCCTGCAACCGGGCGACATGATCGCCACCGGCACGCCCGAGGGCCTGGCCGATGTGGTGCCGGGGGATGAAGTGGTGGTGGAAGTCGAAGGCGTGGGCCGTCTGGTCAACCGAATTGTCAGCGAGGCGGAATTTTTCTCCGCCCGGAAAGAGGCTTGAGCAACATGATCAAACACTGGATCAACGGCCGTGAGGTCGAAAGCAAAGACGTCTTCATCAACTACAACCCGGCCACCGGCGAGGCCATCGGTGAAGTCGCCAGCGGCGGCGCCGAAGAAGTCGCGCAAGCCGTGGCGGCGGCCAAAGAGGCGTTTCCCAAGTGGGCCAACACGCCGGCCAAGGAACGCGCACGGCTGATGCGCAAGCTCGGTGAGTTGATCGAGCAAAACGTGCCACACCTGGCCGAACTGGAGACCCTCGACACCGGCCTGCCGATCCACCAGACCAAAAACGTCTTGATCCCACGCGCCTCGCACAACTTCGACTTCTTCGCCGAAGTCTGCACACGCATGGATGGCCACAGCTACCCCGTGGACGACCAGATGCTCAACTACACCTTGTACCAGCCGGTGGGCGTGTGCGGGTTGGTGTCGCCGTGGAACGTGCCGTTCATGACCGCCACCTGGAAGACCGCGCCGTGCCTGGCCCTGGGCAATACGGCGGTGTTGAAGATGTCGGAACTGTCGCCCCTGACCGCCAATGAGCTGGGGCGCCTGGCCGTAGAAGCCGGGATACCCAACGGCGTGCTCAACGTGATCCAGGGCTACGGCGCCACCGCTGGCGATGCCTTGGTGCGTCACCCGGACGTACGCGCAATTTCCTTCACCGGCGGCACCGCCACCGGCAAGAAAATCATGCAGACCGCCGGCCTGAAAAAGTACTCCATGGAACTGGGCGGCAAGTCGCCGGTACTGATTTTTGAAGACGCTGACCTGGAACGCGCCCTCGACGCCGCGTTGTTCACCATCTTCTCCTTGAACGGTGAGCGTTGCACGGCCGGTAGCCGGGTCTTTATCCAGGAAAGTGTCTACCCGCAATTTGTCGCCGAATTTGCAGCCCGCGCCAAGCGCCTGATTGTGGGTGACCCTCAAGACCCCAAGACCCAGGTCGGTTCGATGATCACCCAAGCGCATTACGACAAGGTCACCGGCTACATCAAGATCGGTCTTGAGGAAGGCGCCACGCTGCTGGCCGGTGGGCTGGAGCGCCCGGCCAACTTGCCGGCGCACCTGAGCAAAGGCCAGTTCATCCAGCCAACCGTGTTCGCTGATGTGAACAACCAGATGCGCATCGCCCAGGAAGAAATTTTCGGCCCGGTGGTGTGCCTGATTCCATTCAAGGACGAAGCCCAAGCGCTGCAATTGGCCAACGACACCGAATACGGCCTGGCGTCCTATATCTGGACCCAGGACATCGGCAAGGCCCATCGCCTGGCGCGCGGTATCGAAGCCGGCATGGTATTTATCAACAGCCAGAATGTGCGCGACCTGCGCCAGCCGTTCGGTGGGGTCAAAGGCTCCGGTACCGGGCGTGAAGGTGGCCAGTACAGCTTCGAAGTGTTTGCCGAGATCAAGAACGTGTGCATTTCCATGGGCAGCCACCACATCCCGCGCTGGGGTGTGTAGCCACCCGCGTTTGCACGCCAACAAGAATAATGACTCAGGAGAATCATCATGGGCGAAGTGGTCCTGGCAGCGAAGATCTGCCACGTACCGTCGATGTACCTGTCGGAACTGCCCGGCAAACATCATGGCTGTCGCGAAGCGGCGATTGCCGGCCACAAGGAAATCGGCCGACGCGCCCGCGAGCTGGGGGCCGACACAGCGGTGGTGTTCGACGTGCACTGGCTGGTCAACAGCGGTTACCACGTCAATTGCGGCGAGCATTTCCAGGGCACCTACACCAGTAACGAACTGCCGCACTTCATCAAGAACATGGACTACGACTATCCCGGCTGCCCCGAGCTGGGCGAGTTGATCGCCGCCGAAGCCAACCTCGCCGGCGTGCGCAGCATGGCCCATAACATCCCGAGCCTGGAGCTGGAATACGGCACCCTGGTGCCCATGCGCTATATGCACATGGACGTGGCACCGGAGCAAAAGCTCAAGGTCATCTCCATCGCGGCGTGGTGCGCCTGGCATCGCCTGGAAGACAGCTTTGCCTTCGGCGCCGCCGTGCGTCGAGCGATCGAGAAAAGTGACCGCAAGGTGCTGGTGCTGGCGTCCGGCTCGTTGTCGCATCGGTTCTCGGATGATCGCCAGGCCGAAGCGAACATCCACAACTGGACCCGAGAATTCGACAAGCAAATGGACCTGCATGTGGTGGAGATGTGGAAGCAAGGCCGCTTCAAGGAGTTCTGCGCGATGCTGCCGGACTACGCCGAACACTGCTTTGGCGAAGGCAAGATGCACGACACCGCCATGCTCCTGGGCCTGCTCGGCGGGCCGGCCTATGCCCAGCCCGCAGAGATCATCACGGCGCCGTTCGGCAGTTCGGGCACCGGCCAAATCAACGCGATTTTCCCGCTGTAAACCTGGGAGAAACCCATGCCGCACTTTATCGCCGAGTACACCGACAACATCGAACAACAGGCCGACCTGCCCGGCCTGTTTGAAAAGGTCCACCGCGTACTGGGAGACACCGGCGTGTTTCCCCTCGGCGGTATTCGCAGCCGTGGCGTGCGCCTGGACACCTGGCGCATGGCCGATGGCAAACACGACTACGCCTTTGTGCACATGACCCTCAAGGTCGGCCACGGCCGCGACCTGGCTACGCGCCAGGCGGTGGCCGAAGCGTTGTTCGCCGTGATCACGGCGCACTTCGCCGAGCTGCAGGCGCAACGCTTGCTGGCGCTGTCGTTCGAGATGATCGAGCTGCACCCGCAGCTCAATTTCAAGCAGAACAACGTGCATGCGTTCCTGAATAACCCGGCGGGATAAATCCGCCGCTCTCCCCACGGCCACTCAGACAAAAAGTACAACACCATGAGCACAGCCCATTCGACAGCCAGCCTCGCGCTGGCTGAGCACGACCGCACCCATCGTTTAGTCACCTGGCGCCTGATGCCGCTGTTGCTGGCGTGCTACCTGTTCGCCCATCTGGACCGCATCAACATTGGCTTCGCCAAGATGCAGATGAGCAGCGACCTGCACTTTAGCGACACGGTCTACGGCTTCGGCGCCGGGCTGTTCTTTATCGCCTATGCGCTGTTCGGCGTGCCCAGCAACATGGCCCTGGACCGTGTCGGGCCACGGCGCTGGATCGCCAGCCTGATGGTGGTGTGGGGCCTGTTGTCCACCGGCATGTTGTGGGTGGACAGCGCCCGCGGTTTCTATGTGCTGCGCTTTCTGCTCGGGGTGGCCGAAGCCGGTTTTTTCCCCGGCATCCTGGTGTTTCTCAACCGCTGGTACCCGGCACGGCGCCGCGCCCAGGTCACCGCCTTGTTCGCCATTGCCGTGCCGATGGCCGGGGTACTGGGCGGGCCGCTGTCCGGGGCGATCCTGGAGAGCTTCCACGACGTGGGCAGCCTGCGCGGCTGGCAATGGATGTTCCTGATCGAAGGCGCCCCGGTGGTGCTGCTGGGGCTGGTGGTGCTCAAGTGGCTGCCGGATGGTTTCGACTCCGTGAGCTGGCTGACGCCTGAGCAAAAACAGCAACTGCGCGCGCAACTGCGCAGCGAAGAACAACGCAAGACCATCACGTCATTCGGCGGCATCCTGCGTGACCCGCAGGTGTGGCTGCTGGTGGCGGTGTACTTTGCGGTGATGCTGGCGGTCAACACCTTGGCGTTCTGGATGCCGACGCTGATCCACGGCGCCGGCATTGGCCGCGACAGCCAGGTCGGCTTGCTCAGCGCCGTGCCGTACCTGGCCGGCTGTTTCTTCATGATCGGCTGCGGGCGCTCGTCCGACCGCCATCGCGAACGCCGCTGGCACCTGTGTATACCGCTGCTGATGGCCGCCGTCGGTATTGCCGTGGCGGGCCTGGCGCCGGGTAATCCGCTGCTGGTGATGGGCGGGCTGGTGGTCGCCGGCATGGGGGCCAGCGCTGCCCTGCCGATGTTCTGGCAGCTGCCGCCGGCGTTTCTCGCCAACACCACACAAGCCGCGGGCATCGCCATGATCAGCTCGTTCGGCAGCATCGCCGCGTTCCTCGCGCCCTACCTGATCGGCTGGATGCGCGACGCCACCCAGAGCGCCAGCCTGGCCCTGTATGTACTCGCCCTGTTTATCGCCCTCGGCGGCCTGCTGGTGCTGCGCACCCGTGCCGCCATCGTCAACCCACACTAGAGACCGTTGCCATGCTCGACTCCCAGCAAATCCTTGCGGCCGCCGCCCAGCTCGACCACGCCGAACGCCACCGCGAACAGGTCCGCCAGTTTTCCCTCGACTACCCGGGCATCACCCTTGAGGACGCCTATGCCATCCAGCGCGCCTGGGTGGCACAGAAGATCAAGGACGGGCGCACCTTGAAGGGCCACAAGATCGGCCTCACCTCCCGGGCCATGCAGGTCTCGTCGAACATCACCGAGCCCGATTACGGCGCGTTGCTCGACGACATGTTTTTCGACGAAGGCAGTGATATTCCTTTCGAACGCTTTATCGTGCCCCGTGTGGAAGTGGAACTGGCCTTCATCCTCGGCAAACCGCTCAAGGGGCCCCACTGCACGGTGTTCGATGTGCTCGACGCCACCGAATGGGTGATCCCGGCACTGGAGATCATCGACGCCCGTATCCAGCAGGTCGACCCGCAGACCAACGCGACCCGCAAGGTGTTCGACACCATCTCGGACAACGCCGCGAATGCCGGTGTGGTGCTGGGTGGCCGCGCCGTGCGCCCTACCGAGATCGACCTGCGCAAAGTGCCCGCGGTGCTGTACCGCAACGGTGTGATCGAAGAGTCCGGCGTGTCGGCGGCGGTGCTCAACCATCCGGCCAAGGGCGTGGCGTGGCTGGCTAACAAACTGGCACCGTATGACGTCACGCTGCTGCCCGGGCAAGTCATCCTCGGCGGCTCGTTTACCCGCCCGGTGGCGGCCCGCCCGGGCGATACCTTCCATGTGGATTACGACCTGCTAGGGTCGATCGCGTGCCGTTTCGTCTGAACCCTGGAGGATTGATCATGGACATGCCCATCAACCGCTTCAAACAACGCCTGGGCCAGGGCCAAGTGCAAATCGGCCTGTGGCTCGGCCTCGCGGATGCCTACTGCGCAGAACTCGCCGCCAACGCCGGTTTCGACTGGCTGCTGATCGACGGCGAACACGCGCCCAATCACCTGCAAGGCATGCTCGGCCAATTGCAGGCCATTGCGCCCTACCCTAGCCAGGCAGTGATTCGCCCGGTGATCGGTGACACTGCGCTGATCAAGCAACTGCTGGACATCGGCGCCCAGACGCTGCTGGTTCCCATGGTGGAAAGCGCGGCCCAGGCCCAGGAACTGGTGCGCGCCATGCGCTACCCGCCCCATGGCATTCGCGGTGTCGGCAGCGCCCTGGCCCGAGCTTCGCGTTGGAACAGCATCCCTGGCTACCTCGAACAGGCCGACACGCAGATGTGCCTGCTGGTGCAAATTGAAAACCGCGAGGGCCTGGCCAACCTGGACGCCATCGCGGCCGTCGATGGCGTGGACGGTGTGTTTATCGGCCCGGCGGACTTGAGCGCATCCATGGGCTATCGCGGTAATCCAGGGCACCCGCAGGTGCAGGCAGCGATTGAAGACGCGATTACCCGCATCGTCAAGGCGGGCAAGGCAGCCGGGATACTCAGTGCCGACGAAAACCTGGCACGGCGCTCTATCGAGTTGGGGGCGACGTTTGTGGCGGTGGGGGTGGACACCACGGTGTTGATGCGCGGGTTGCAGAGCCTGGCCGGGAAATTCAAGGGCACTCCAGAGGCCAACCACACAGGTGGCGTGTACTGAGATCCAATGTGGGAGGGGGCTTGCCCTCTCCCACATTTTGACCTGCTGTGATTAGGAGATCACCTCAGCGCTTGATGTTCTTCAAGTCATCCAAAAGCCCCAACAAGGTCTGGAATTTCTCCTCGCCCAACTGATCCTGCAAGCGCTGGTAGTTGGCTTCCATGCACTGGCTCATGGACTCGAAACTCGCCTTGCCCTTGTCGGCCAAGGTGATAAGCACCCGGCGCTGGTCCTGCTCGGCCTTGCGGCGGTGCACCATGCCGGCGGCCTCCATGCGCACCAGCACGCCGGTCATGCTGGGCTTGAGGATGCACGCCAACTCCGCGAGTTGGTAAATCTCCAGTTCACCATGCTGTTCAAGGATGCGGATGATCCGCCATTGCTGTTCGGTCAGGCCATGTTCATTCAAGGACGGACGGAAAAAACTCATGGCGGCTTCACGGGCTTGCAGCAGCGCCAAGGTCAAGGACTGTCGAGGTTTCGGCATAAGATCAGGGGTCACGGCGTATTTAGTTAATAGTTTAACGAAACTCTAACATTCCCGGCCGACGAGCGCGCTATAACTTGCTTATCGCTGCGCCCGTGGCGCGCTGAATCAAAAGCCTGGGCACGCAGGATCAAGACTTCCATCCCGCCAGGGCCCCTAATGGAGGCATCCGCTTTAGAGCCTTCCTTCACTTTTTCAGGCTGCGCCATGATCAACATTGAAACCCCCACGTATTACACCGCCACCAAGAAGTACAACCTCAGCTTCCCCACCCTGGAACACGACATCGACGCTGACGTCGTGGTCATCGGTGGCGGTTTTTCCGGAATCAACACGGCCCTGGAACTGGCCGAGAAAGGCATCACCAACATTGTCGTACTTGAAGCACGCTACCTGGGCTTTGGCGGCACCGGTCGCAACGGCGGGCAGATCATGGCAGGTATCGGCCACGACCTGGAAAAGATCAAGAAGGACGTCGGCGAAGACGGCCTGCGCCAGGTGTTCGAGATCAGTGACCTGGGCGCCGACATCATCAAGAACCGCATTGCCAAGTACAACATCGACGCGGACTTCTGCCACGGCTACGGCTACATGGGGTTCAACGCTCGCCAGGAAAAGACCCTGCGGGCCTGGGAAAAAGACTTCAAGTCGATCAACAGCCAGCACGAGATCCGCTTTCTCGGCAGCTCCGATGTGCAGCAGATCATTGGCTCCAACGCCTACACCAGCGCCCTGCTGCACATGGGCGGCGGGCACGTGCATTCGCTGAACCTGCTGCTGGGTGAAGCCACGGCCCTGGCCAGCCACGGCGTGCGGATTTTCGAAAACAGCCCGGCCCTGGAAGTCAGCTACGGCGAGCGCATCACCGTGCGTACCGGGCGAGGCTCAGTGCGCGCCAGCAAGTTGCTGTGGGCCTGTGACAGCTTCCTCAACAAGCTGGAACCGGAGCTGCATCGTTCGACCATCAACACCTACGCATTCCAGATGATGACTGAGCCCTTGTCCGAGGAATTGATCCAGCGTATCAGCCCAATCCGTGGAGCCTACAGCGACATCCGCCCAGTGATCGACTACTACCGCGTCACCAACGAAAACCGCCTGTTGTTCGGGGCCGCGACACCATTGGTCGAACATATTCCCGGCGACCTCAAAGCCTGGAACCGCAACCTCATGCTGAAGATTTTCCCCTACCTCAAGGACGTGAAAATCGACCTGGCCTGGGGCGGCCCGATGGCGTGCAGCCCCAACCTGTTCCCGCAGATCGGCACCTTGCCGGGGCGCAGCAACGCGTTTTTCGTACAGGGCTATTCAGGCTTTGGCGTCACCCCCAGCCACATCATCTGCAAGGTCCTGGCCGAAGGCATGAGCGAAGGCTCGGCACGCTATGACCTGGTCAGTTCGATCCACCGCCCGACCATCATCGGTAAAGACGCCATCCGCCCTTTGCTGCTGACGGCGGGTAAATCCTGGCACCAACTGTCCGGCTACTGGAACGGGCGCCGCTAACCCTCTTTTTTCACGCATCAGGAACCACTGCCATGACCCTTACCACGATCAAACACAACATTCAGCTGTCAGAACTCGACGCCTGGGGCACTGTGGCCGACCTCGGCTCCGAGATCCTCGCAGGCGAGGTCCGCGCCTTCGGCAAGATGACCTTCGGCGCGCCGACCGATGCCGTCAGCAGCGCTTACTTCGGCACCACCCAGGGCAAGTTCCGCATGGTCTACCCGTTCGCCGAACAAGCCACGGTGGTGACTGGCGAGGTGGTGCTGACCGACGAGGCCACCGGTCAGTCCACGCGCTACAAGGCCGGCGACAGCTGGTTCGTGACCAAGGGCACGCCCGTGCTGTGGGAAGTGGTCAGCGAGAGCTTCGTCAAACACTACTTCGCTGTCGCGTAAGGGGGCGTTGCCATGACGAGTTCTTCTGACTGGATCACCGTCGGCGCCCTGGCCGACGGTTTCGCCCCGCAGGCTTTTATCCTGCCCAACCTCGCCGACCTGGCCGGCCAGACGTTCACCCTGCACTTCGCCAACGGCTGGCAGATCGAACACCGTTTCGAACACGACCGCCTGGCTTGGCATGCCGCCGATGGTCACTCCAGTGGCAGCGCCGCCTACCGCGCCACTTCGATTCGCCCGGGCCTGTACCTGGTGGATTTCATCAAGCACGAAGCCGGGCAAAGCTGGTCGATCAGCCTGGTGCTGGATACACCCAACGCCTCATTTACCGCGGTGATCGGCCGTCTGCCGGATCAAGCAGAGACTCACGAAGGTCTCTACCACCGTGCACTGGCCGGCAAACCGTTGACCTCGGTGCGGGCCGACTTCCTCCACGGCAGCCTCGACCGCCCGTGGCAGGACGGCCATTGCCGGCATGCGCCGACCGAGGAACTGGTGGGCCTGCGCAACCAGTACCGTTACAGCCCCAGCGAGGTCTATGAGCATATCTACCTCAACTCGGGTTTCTACGCCTGGCAATGCCTCAAAGGGGTGGAGCAAGGTTTGTGCGACACCGACCGCTGCCATTACTACAAGATCGCCGACCAACTGTACCTGTTCGTCTGGCAAGAGAAGATCGTGCCCACCCTCGGCCTGGTATTGATCGACCTGCAACAGCACCGCAGCGACGGCAAGATCTTCGGCTATGCCGGGGCGTCCTTCGACGCGTTGTCGAACTTCCCGATCAGTTCCTATTGCCAGGTGCTCAACCGCACGGAGTACCCCCGTGACTGAGCCGCGCACGGTGGTCATTACCGGTGCTGGTACCGGCATCGGTGCAGCCTGCGCGCGGTTGTACGCACAGGAGGGCGCGCGACTGGTGCTGATCGGCCGGCGCCGTGAGCCGCTGGAACAGGTCGCGCTTGAAACCGGTGGCCTGATTCTGGTGGGCGACGCAGCTTGCCCAACGACGTGGGACGGGTTCATCCGGCAGATCCGGACCCATTACGGACGCCTCGATGTGCTGCTGGCCTGCGCCGGCGGCCATGGCCTGGGCAGCGCGACCCAGACCCGCCCCGAGACCTGGGAAAGCGCCCTGCGCAGCAACCTCGACAGCGCGTTCTACAGCGCCCGCGCCTGCCTGCCGATGCTGCAGGCAAGCGCCGGCAACATCGTGCTGATCGGCTCCATCGCCTCATTGGCCGCAGGGCCCGAGGTGTGCGGCTACACCACGGCCAAGCATGCGCTGCTCGGGCTCAACCGCTCGCTGGCGCGAGACTATGGGCCCCACGGCGTGCGGGTGAACGCGGTGTGCCCGGGTTGGGTGCACACGCCCATGGCGGATGCGGAGATGCAACCGCTGATGGACGCCTATGGCGATACCTTGCAGCAAGCCTATGACCGTGTGTGTGCCGACGTGCCGCTGCGTCGGGCTGCCCGCGCCGAAGAAATTGCCACGGTGTGCCGGTTCCTGGCTTCGCCTGATGCGTCGATTATCACCGGTGCGACGTTAGTGGCCGACGGCGGTTCGAGCATCGTCGATGTGCCGACATTAGCCTTCACGCGCCTGGAGCCCAGCCATGCCGAATGACCTGGATTTCAACGGGCAAGGGGTGCTGGTCACCGGCGGTGCCCAAGGCATTGGCCGGGGTATCGTCGAAGCATTTGCCCAGCGTGGCGCGCGGGTGGTGATTGCCGACCGCCTGCTCACACAGGCCGAGGCCGTGGCGGCAGCGCTGTGCGCACAGGGTTATCATGTACAAGCCGTCGGTGTGGATCTGGCGGACGCCGACGCGGTGTTCACGTGCGTTCAAGGGTTGGCGCAGCTGGATGTGCTGGTGCACAACGCCGGGTATTTCCCGCTGACCGCCTTTGCCGATATCACCCCGGCCCTCTTGCAACGCACCTTGGCTGTGAACCTCTCGGCGCTGTTCTGGCTGACCCAGGCGGCGCTGCCGAAGTTTCGAGAGCAGGGTCGCGGCTGCGTGCTGGTGACGTCTTCGGTGACCGGCAACCGGGTCGGCTATCCGGGGCTGAGCCACTACGCGGCGTCCAAGGCCGGCGTCAATGGTTTTATCCGCAATGCGGCGTTGGAACTGGCGCCCTTGAATGTGCGGGTCAATGGCGTGGAGCCCGGCATGATCGCCACCCCAGCGATGGACAACCTGGGTGACTCGGCCCTGAATGACCAGATTGCCAGCCGCGTCCCCCTCGGGCGCCTGGGCGTAGCGGCGGATATTGCAGGAGCCATGTTGTTTCTGGCCTCGGACTTGGCCGGTTACATCACCGGCCAGACATTAGTGGTGGATGGTGGCTCTACCCTGCCAGAAGTCTGAAACTTGTCTCGGTTCGAATGTGGGAGGGCTTGCCCCCGATAGCCATAGGTCTCTACACAACTTTTGAAGGCAGTCATATTCCCCTGTGGCGAGCGGGCTTGTCCCGCGTTGGGCTGCGAAGCAGCCCCAAAACCAGGCGCTGAGTTTTTTCAGGAAGAATTTCAGTGCCTTTACTGGGGCTGCTGCGCAGCCCGACGCGGGACAAGCCCGCTCGCCACAACAGCCGATTTGCGTTCGACGGTAATTGTGTAGCAGCCAACGGTAACCACGCTGGCCGTAATCCGAGCCTAGGCGAGGTGCCGAGTGGTGTATGCCCCCACCGCCTGCAACCGGCTGGAACGAAAGTCCTTGGGCGACACCTCGAATTGCTTCTTGAACGAGCGGCTGAAATGCGCCGAATCGGTAAAACCCCATTTGTAGGCAATCGAGGTGATCGACTCGCTCCTGAGGAACGGGTTGGTCAGGTCATCTGCGCTGCGCTTGAGCCGCGCCCGCTGGATGTAGCGGCAGACGCTGTCGTCCTGCTCCTCGAACAAGCGGTACAAATGCCGTACCGAAATGTTCAGCCGGTTGGCCAGACCAATCGGGCTCAGCCCGGGCTGGCTCAGCGACTCATCAATCACCTTTTGCACATAGCTGCGCAGGTTATTGCCTTGCAGCGAAGCAACGCCCTCGCGGCACTCATCGCCCTGCTCCAAAGCCGAGCCCAACAGCGAGACGAATGCTGTTTGCAACGCCTCCACCTCACCGCCGCCATCTTCGGTGTCGTCCTTGCACAGTTGGTCCATCAACACATGCAACATGCGCCCACAGGCTTTGGTCGAGGAGATCTTGCCGAAGGCACGCGCCTGGCCACCCAAGTGCTTGCACACTTCAGGGCGCGACAGGGATAAAGAGGCATGCTCGATCAAGCCGAAAGGAGTGATTTCGATGGAGCCCACCGAGTCCATCAACAGCATTTCGCCGGGGGCCAGTTGCAGGGTCTGGCCGTTCTGCACGATCTGCGAATAACCACTGCGCTGGCTGACCAGGAAACAGTCCTGGTCGTTATCGTGGTCGGCGTGGTGCGCCGGGCGCTTGATCAGCCCGGCATTGGTGCGCAGGATAGCCAGGCCGCGCGGCAAATTGCTGATTTCACCGATAAACAACGACCGGTTGAAAGCCAGTTCCGTATCAAAATGACCGCACACGGCGCGCAGCTCGTGGTTCCAGCTGTCCAGCCCGTCGTGTGCATGCTGTTGGATGCTCATGGGGTGTCTCCGCAATGGCGTCTTTATTGTTGTTCTGGCGCAATAGTTAACATGTTATCTATATGCACGCAACAACTACCTGTATGCCATTGCAGAAGCACTAATGATGCCAATCAGAGGTTCGACAATACCCGTTGCAAGCCGGCCAAGGTTGCCAGCAAGTGAGCGCGCTGCGCAGCGCTCAAAGCGATATAACGCCTGAACGCCGGCAGGCGATTGACCACCTCGCTGCCGCCCATGTGTTCCAGGCGAACGCACCATTGCTGGTCTTGCAGCGCTATGCGCAGGCGCTTGAAATCCAGCGGCATCAACGCCTGGAACAACGCGTGATCGGCCAGTATCCGCGCCTGCAATTCACGCCCGAGCGCCTGGTTGCCCGAGCGGCGCCGCACACGAATCCCGCTGCGTCGAATCGCGCCGCCATGGTGCACGTCGAAGCGCCCCGCGCGGCCTGTTGAAGCGGGCACCCGCAGTACGAATTCAGTCATCACCAGGTGCATCAACAGCTGGGACTCGGTGCGCTCGACAATCTCCCCTACCCAGTCGTCCACGCAGACCTGCGCGCGGGTAGCAGACAGCCGTTCGAAAGTCGCCAGCCCAAGGTTGCGCCGCAGGTGTTCCAGGGTCACCCCGGGGCGATACCCCGTCGGGGCGCGATCGGCCCGAAACAGCTCAAACAGTTTTTGCCGCAAGGTCGCCATAACCTTCATGTGAGTGCCCCGGTTCGTTGCAAAATTCCTTGGCCAGCACCTCCTCCACGGAGGCCGGCTTGAAGGGGTTGACCTTCTGCACCACGAGGGTCCAGAACAGCGCATACAGCGCCGTCACACCGAGCATCACGCCAAAGGGCACGTAGATATCCGCAGGGTTCATGCCGGGCGGTGTGATAAACCACATGCCCAGCAGGATGCCGATGCTCGACACGATCTGCGGCAGCGGGAACCACGGCGAACGATAGGCCCGAGGCAAATCCGGCCGACGAATGCGCAAAATCACCACCGACACCGTCACCAACAGGTAGGCGAAACTCCACGCACACACCGCCGCCAGCACCAGGTGCATGATGTTATCGGTGTTGCCGCCCAGGTACAGCGCGTGCAGGCACGGAATCAGCATCGCCACCAGGATGCACAGCAGCGGCGTCTTGAAGCGTGGGTGCAGGTAGGTGAACACCTTGGGCAATGCCCCGTCCACCGCCATGCCGTAGAGGATGCGCGGCACACCGGCCATCAAGGTGTTGATGGTTGCCGCGCCCGCAAACAGAAAGCCGATGCCCAGCCACAGCGGGCCGACCTGCCCCATCACCTGTTCGGCGAACTTGGGGATCGCCATGGGCGTGTCCAGCAGGTGCGTGCCGGAAGCGGCGTCGAGCAGCACGTTTTCCACCTGGCGTTTCATCGCCGCACCGTAGATGAACATGCAGCTGGCCACGCCGATCAGCCCGAGCATCATCGCGCGGGGCATGACCTTGGCCGATTGGCGCAGGTCCGGCGCCAACGGTGTGACGAACTCACAGCCCACAAACATGAACATTGCCATGCCCACCAGCGACAGCACGGTGACCAGGTCGGTGCCCACCAGCGACTCACCGAACCAGCCATCCAGTTGCACCGCCGGCGCGGCAAGCAGGCCCAGCACACCAAACACCATGAGCGTGGTCCACATGCCGAACGTGAGGATGATTTCCGCCCGCCCAAACGCACTGACCCCAAAGGCGTTCAGCACGCCGAACACCAACACGAACCCCACGCCCAGCAGCCACGAGCCACCCGCGGATTGCGCCAGGGTATTGAGGTGTTCGAAGTTCACCAAGGCCATGACGCCGGAAAGGATGGTTTCGGCGGTACCGGCAAAGACATGCACGATCAGGTAGGCCGACAAGGTGCCGGTGATCGCAAAAAAACGCCCCATGCCGCAATTGATGTAGTCATACACCGAGCCCGTGGTGGGCAGGATCGACGCGGCTTCGGCGAAGGTGGTGGCCTGGGCCAGCATCATCACCACGGCAATCAACATCGCCAGGGCAAAGGCGCTGCCGCCGATGCCAAAGCCCATGGTGGCGGTAAGAATCACCGGGCTGGCCATGATCAGGCCAATGGTGCTGGCCAACGCGGTGGGGAAACCGACCGTGCCCTGGTTCAGGTGCGCGGTGAGTCGGTCATTGATCGACATAGTGGGGCCCTCGGAAGCGGTTTTTTTTAATGTGTCGGCACTGTGCGCCCCACTCGAGTTGATCGTCTTGCCCCTGTCTGCCGCCGGTTTTGTTGCTCCCTGCCACGGTGTGCCGCCTGGCGGTCAGGGTCAATTCCCTGGCACGCAAATGAAAGACTTGGGCGCCCACCGCTCGCCCTAATGCGCCCTCACTCTTAACCAAGATGGGGACAATAACAATGGAGCACACACTGAAAAACCGCCGCCTGCGCCGGGCGGTCGGCCTGGGCATTGCGTTACTGATCGGCAAGGCTCAGGCGATCGAGCTGTACGCGGATACCGACACCAAGGTCAGCGGTAACTTCCTGGCCGTCTACGGGATGTTCAACAGCCCGAAAAACTACGATGGCCGCAGCGGCGGTTCTACTTGGCGCGAAGCGTTCATCAAATACGGCCTGAGCGTCGAGCAAAGCCTGGGCAGCTTTGGCGGCGTGTACGGCACCGCCAACCTGGTGAGTTCCGGCACCTGGGGTGATGGCGACGCATCGGGGGTGACCAACGGCACCGAACGCACCACCAAGTTTGATGAAGCCTTCGCCGGCTGGCGTTCCGGCGACCTGTTCCCGGCACTGGGCAAGGACGGCTTGGACCTGTCGTTCGGCCGCCAGATCATCATGCTCGGCGACGGTTTCATCATCAACGACGACGGCCCCAACCTGGGCAAAGGCGTGGGCGACGGTGAGTTCAACCGCGGCGGCGCCTACTACATCGCCGCACGCCATGCCTTCGACAAGACGGCGGTGATTCGCCTGGGCGGCAAAGACGGGGTGCACGGCAGCCTGATGTGGATCAAATCCGACAACCCCGCCCAGGCCATGACCGAAATGGCCGCCGGTACCCTGGAATACAGCGCCGCGCCCGGCACCCTGGGGCTCACGTATATTCACGGGATCGATGTGGATGAGCGCTTCGCCACCGACCTGCAACGCCAGCGCAAGGGCATGAACCTCTACAGCGTGCGCGGCGCGGGTAACGCGGGCATCGACAACGCGCACTTCGCCTTTGAGCTGGCGCGCCAGGACCGCCGCGACAGCCAGGAAAACGCAGGCTACGCCGAAGCCGGCTACACCTTCGCCAACGTTCCGGGGGCCCCGGACCTGACCTACCGCTACGCACGCTATTCCAAAGACTGGGACGGGATGTTCTCAGGCTTCAATCGCGGCTACGGCACCTGGGTGCAAGGTGAAGTGGCAGGCAACTATTCCGGCCCCTACAACAGCAACACAGCGGTGCAGCACGTCGCGCTCAAGGTCAAGCCGTTGGACAACGTCACCCTCGGCGCGCTGTTCTTCGACTACCGCACCGTCAGCACCCGCGGCCAGTTGAACCTCGATGGCCGCGAGCTGGACCTGTATGCCGAATGGGCGGTCAACGAGCACCTGATCATCACGCCGCTGCTGGGCCTGTACACACCCAACAAGGATGCCGAGACCGGCGGCAACCAGGTCGGCGGCAATGGCACCAACGTGTACAGTCAGCTGGTGGTCGCCGTACCGTTCTGAACCGCTTCGGGCGCGCACGGACGCAGCGCCCGGACCTCGGCGTAGGCCCCTTGATGATAAAGCAGCGGCGCACGGCCGAAGTCATCAAAAGCCACCACCTTGCCGATCATGATCCAATGGTCACCACCGTCCACTTGCTGGTATTTCTCACAGTGAAACCGCGCCGAGCAATCGGCGAACACTGGCGAGCCGCCCTCCCCCGGTTCGTATTCGATCAAGGCGAAGCGGTCTTCACGCGGGCGTGCAAAGGTGTTGGACAGGTGCACCTGGTCCGCCGCCAGCACATTCACGGCAAAGTGGCTGGCCTCCTCGAACACCTCATGGCTGTTGGAACGTTTGTCGATGCTCCACAGCACCAACGGAGGGTCGAGGGACACCGAATTGAAACTGTTGGCCGTCACGCCCACCTTGCGCCCGGAGGCAGTGGCGGCCGTCACGACGGTCACACCGGTGGCGAAATTGCCCAAGGCTCGGCGAAAGGCCCGTGGGTCGAAAACGTTGCTGTCAGACATGCAAGACTCCCGGGAGCCCTCGTACGGGCGCCCTGATTGTTGTTGTGGAAGAACTCGTCACACCATGCTGGGATCCGGCTCCAGGCCCATCAGCTCACGACCGAGGATCTGCGCACAGACGTCATAGTCGGTGTAGGCATGGGCACCGGTCATATGGGAATCGCGGAACAGGCGCTGCATTTCATTGTGTTCAAACCACGCATTGCCGCCCGCTGCGGCGAACAGGCGGTCTACCGCCTCGATGCACATTTTGGTCGCGTAAGCCTGGTTGGTGCGCCAGAACGCCAGGGTTTCACGCGTCGGGTAACGCTGCGCGGCGCTGTGTTCGGCATGCTCCTGCCAGGTCTTTTCCAGAAAGGCCCGGGCGGCACCGACCTGATGGGTAGACTCGGCCAGGCGCATCAAGGCGGGCGTTGCCGCCCCCACCGCAGCACCGGTATAGGCGCGTACCCGCGTCTTGGTTTTTTCTCGGAACACCTCCAGCATGCGCTCGGCAACACCGAGGCTGACGGTGGAAAAACCACTGGCGAAATACGGCCGATACGGCGCGTAGAAAATCTGGCTGTCGGGGTAAAGGCCGAAACCTGCGGACTTGCCTTCCATCATGTCCTTGGCCTTTTGGATACGGTGTTCGGGCACCCAGGCGTTGTCGATGATCAGGGTCTTGGTGCCGCTGCCCTTCATGCCGGCGGCGAACCAGTCGTCACGAATCTGGTAGTCGCTGCGCGGCAACACCGCAAAGCAATAATCCTGGGTGCCTTCGGCGTTCTGGCGACGGCAACCGACAATCGCCCACTCAGCATGATCGCAGCCGCTGCTCCAGCCCATTTCACCACTGAAGTACACGCCGCCATCGCCTTCGGTGACCCGCCCGAACGGCGCAATACTGCTGCTGGCGGTGGCATCCGGGTTGTCGCCCCAGATTTGCGCCTGCAGCCTGGCCGAAAACAGCGCCAATTGATGACTGTGGGTACACAACAAACTCATGGCCCAGGCGGTACTCGCGCAACTGCCGGCCAGCAAGGCGATGCAGTCGGCAAACTCCGGCAGCGACAGTTCCAGGCCACCAAATGCCTTGGGCTGGAAGGCGCGGTGCAGGCCGATGCTTTTGAGCAACGCGATATTTTCATCCGGCACCTGGCGCTCGTGTTCGGCACGCGCGGCATTCGCGGCGATGGCGGGCAGGATGGGCTTGAGGTCTTCGAGGAGCGGGTTTGGCTTTTTCATGGACGGCCCTGCTTATTATTGGAAGTCCGGCAGGCGCTCCAAGAGTGGAACGGCGCTGGATACAGGGCCAGTATCGGTCGCCGCTGCCCGGCCGAACATGCACGTTCCACAGCCAAGGTTGTACTTTTCATAGCCCCGGCAGACACAGGCATAAAACCTGGCAGGCACAGTCAAGCCACGCCCAGGCACGTTGGTTACGCTCAGGTTTTCCTTTGTGAACTGCCAGGAACCTGCCATGAGCGATATCCCGCTGCTGCCCCAAGTCGAAGCCTTTTTGCGTCGCCGCCACGGGTTGTTTATCGACGGCGTCACCGTGCATAGCCACTCCAGCCAGACCCTTGACGTGACCAACCCCGCCACCGGCCAAGTGATCGCCCAGGTTGCTGATGCGGACCTGGCGGATATCGACGCGGCGGTCATCTGCGCCAACCAGGGGTTTGCGCGGTGGTCACAGGCCGCCCCCGCGACACGCGGCAATGTCTTGCTGAAACTGGCCGACCTGCTGGAACAGCACCGCGAAGAACTGGCACAGATCGAAACCTGCCAGTCGGGCAAGATCATTCAGATTTCCCGCGCGTTCGAAGTTGACCAGGCCGCGCATTTCCTGCGCTATTACGCCGGTTGGGCCACCAAGATCAGCGGCCAGACCCTGACCCCGTCGCTCCCCTCGTTCAACGGCGAGCGCTACACCGCCTTCACCCTGCGCGAACCGGTGGGCGTGGTGGTGGGCATCGTGCCGTGGAACTTTTCCACCATGATTGCCATCTGGAAACTCGCCTCGGCGCTGGTGACCGGGTGCAGCATCATCATCAAGCCCAGCGAGTTCACACCGCTGACCATCCTGCGCATCGCCGAACTGGCCATCGACGCCGGCTTGCCGGCCGGTGTGCTCAACGTGCTGACCGGTGGTGGCCACGTCGGCAAAGGCTTGGTGGAACACCCCGGCACCCACAAAGTGTCATTCACCGGCTCGGTGCCCACCGGCATCGCCGTCGGCCGCAGCGCCATGGGCGCCGGCCTTACCCGCGCCACCCTGGAACTGGGCGGCAAGAATGCCGCCGGCTTCCTGCGCGACATCGAAGTGGACAAAGCGGTGGATGGCATCATCGAGGCGGGCTTTTTGCACTCGGGGCAGATCTGTGCAGCGGCCGAACGCTTCTACGTGCATCGCTCGCAGATCGACGCCGTGCTGGAGAAACTCAAAACCCGTCTCAGCCGCCTGACCATTGGTTCGCCCCTGGATGAACGCACCGAATTCGGCCCCGTGACCCACCAGCAACACCAGCAGAAACTGCTCGGCTACTTCGCCCAGGCCCGCGCCGAAAACAACACGATCATCCACGGCGGCAAGCTGATCGACCGCCCAGGCTGTTACGTCGAACCCACCGTGATCCTCGCCAACAGCAGCCACGACACCCTGCTCAACGAAGAAACCTTCGGCCCCATCGCCACCTTCCTGCCCTACGACAGTGAAGACGAACTGCTCGCCCTGATGAACAACGGCCCCTACGGCTTGAGCGCCAGCCTGTGGACCCACGACCTGGGCAAGGCCCTGCGCATGATCCCGGCGATCAATGCCGGCACGTTGTGGGTGAACATGCACACCCTGCTTGACCCGGCGGTGCCGTTTGGCGGTAACCGTTCTTCGGGGGTTGGGCGGGAGTTTGGCAGCGCGTTTATTGAGGATTACACCGAGCTTAAGTCGGTGATGATTCGGTATTGACGCTGCGGTCCGCACACCCGGTCATCAGACCGCTCTTACGCAAACTCAACCAACCATGACGCTCCCCTGTGGGAGCCGTCGAGCCCTTGCGAGGCCGCGATAGCGGTGGGTCAGCCAATGAATAGGTCCACCCTACCGCCGTCATCGCAGCCTCGCTGGGGCTCGACAACTCCCACATTTGATCGGCTGCGCCCGAAGGATCGTGCTCGACGTTGAACTATCACTGCTATCATCCAGCCACTACTTATGACATGGAGGTCGCTATGCACCGGGTAACAGTCATCGCTTTCGTACTGGCATGCAGCGCCCTCACCGGCTGCAGCATCACGCAAACCGTCACCCCCGTCCCCTCCTCGACTGTCCACTCCCCCGAAATTTGCATGATCCCCGCTGCCGGCTTGCGTGAAGGCTTCAACACCACCTACACAGCCCAATTGCGCAGCAAAGGTTTCCAGACCCGCGAGTTACCGCCAGGCAGCCCGCCCGCCAATTGCGCGTTGTCGACCACTTACATCGGCACATGGAGCTGGGACCTGGCGTTGTACATGAGCTTTGCTGATATCCAGGTGTTCGAGAATGGGCGACAGATCGGCCAGGCGCTGTATGACTCAACCTCCGGCGGCGCCCGAATGGGCAAGTTTATCGATGCACACAGCAAGATCATCGAGATGACTAATCAACTGTTCCCCAACACTGACTACACCCTTACTCAGGGTCAGGCTAACCGCCTTCCATAGACCGAGTTCATCAGATCGTTCTCACACAAACTTCGGCCTGCCGGGTTTCTATGACGGGTCCCCCACCCCACAACCCCCTCCCGATGTCATCGTCACCGTCCGTCCCGGCCTCAGCACCGAAGCCGCCTTGAGCAATGCCAGCGAGATGCTTGAGTCAGCGACTGTCTGCGCGTACGACTGCGCCGAGCACCTTGATGGCCAAGGCCGCTAGCAGGTGCTGGCCGTGGTGCAGATGATCGAGATTGCGCAGTTACTGGTAGATGAAGCGCTGAACCGGGAATACCCGGTGGCCTGATGAAACAACCCAAACGCCACAAACAATGACGTTCCCCTGTGGGAGCCGTCGAGCTTTAGCGAGGCCGCGATAGCGGTGGGTCAGCCAATGAATAGGTCGACCCTACCGCCGTCATCGCAGCCTCGCTGGGGCTCGACAGCTCCCACAGTTGATCTGCCCGCACCTGGAAGAGCGTGCCCGGCTACCACGTTCCCATCGCCAGACTGTACGGCGAAAACTGCGCAAACTGCCAACGCAAGGCCAACGCTGCCGGACGGCGGACCCCATGCTCCACCGTCACCGTCCACAATCGCTGCGCGCCTTCAAACTCGGCCACTTGCGGCCCGCTGAGAATCAACGAAGTACGCCCGGCCACTTGCAGCACGTCCCCTGTTTCAAAATCAACAAACAGCAACCCCGCCACCGGGTTGGCGTGCAGGTTGCCCAGGGTGTTGAAGAACAGGTTGCCGGCGAAGTCGGGAATGGTCAGCACGTCGCCTTCCACACGCACAAACCCCGTATTGCCACCGCGATGAGACACGTCCACCGAGCGTTCGCCGTGCACATCCACGTAGCTGGCGACGAAGAAGGTGTCGGCGTTGCGGATCAGCGCTTGTGCAGCGTTATCCAGGTGGCTGATGGGCTCGGCCACGGTGCCGGGTTTGCGGGCGATCGACTCGACAGGCCGCAGTTGGATGTACTTGGGGCAGTTGCCGAAGGTGTGCACCACGTCGACCGAGACGCCATCGTGATCGAGGGCGCCAATACGTCCGTTCATGCGGTTGCGGCGCCGGGTGTTGAGGTCAATGCCCAGTACGCCCACCGCCGCGCCGGTATGCAACGCGGCTCGGGCGGGATCGCTCGCACTCGGCAGGCTGTCGATCTGTAACGTCTGTGGGTCCGGCGAATGGGCAAACCCTGGCGCGCCTTCAATCATCGTCGCCCAGGGAATGCCGTGCGCATCCACGACGCCAAGCACCAGGTAGGGCAGCAAGGGATAGAAATCCCGATGCTGCTCGGGCAGGTGATCGCGAATCACCTTCGGGCCAATCATTGCCATGCGCTCAGCGGCACCGGCGCTTTCCTGCAGTTGCCGTTCGCCGGCGTGCCAGGGGGACTGTTCAATCGGGTTCATGGCGCTCACCTCGTGTCAGATGCCCAAATGCTGCGCCTTGCCAGCCTTGAACAGAATGCTCACCCCGGGCAATCCATCATTACGCCAACTGAAATGCCGGGTGCTCACGCAGTGCTGCCACGCAGTGATCGACAAAGCTGCGCACGCGCATGGGCGCATTGCGGCCCGCGCGGTAGACAACGTGCACCGGCAATGGCAGCGGTTCATCTGCGTGCAACACGCGGCGCAATTGGCCGCTCACCAAATACTCGTGAACCGGGTAGCTCAGGCAACGGATAATCCCGGCGCCGTGCACGGCGGCATTGATCGCGCCTTGCACCGTGGAGCAGCGCAGGCGTGCGCGGGCCTTGAGCGGGCCGCCCTGAACGTCCCAATGAACCTGATCGGCGCTGGCAATCAGGCGATGCTGCTTGAGGTCGTCCGGGCGCAGCGGTTCGCCCTTGGCCATGAGGTAATCGGGGCTGGCGCAAAGGATAGGCCGTACGAAACCCACCGGCCGCGCGATCAACGATGAACTGGGCAGTTCCCCCACCAGCACCGCCACGTCCAGCCCCTCTTCATGCAGGTTCGGGTAGTAGTCGTGGTAGTGGGCCTCCAGGCGCACGGCCGGGTGATCCTCCAGATAACCGGCCAACACCGGCGCCATCACGTAACGGCTGAACAGAAACGGCAAAAATACCCGCAGTTTGCCTTGGACCTGCCAGTGCAAACCGGCGGCCGAGGCTTCGGCGGCGTCTACGGCCGCCAGCAGGCGCAGGCAGTCGGCCATGTACGCAGCGCCGGCGTCGCTGAGGCTCACACCGCGTGTACTGCGCTGCAACAATGGCACGCGCAGGCGCGCTTCCAACCGGGCAATCGCGCGCACCAGCGTCGGGCCCGATACCTGGGCGCTGCGGGCCGCCGAGGCCAAGCTCGAGTGCCCGGCCAACGCCACAAACAGCTGCATGTCGCGATAACGTTCCATCAGCCGAGCGGCTGCATCGCCGGGTTCAGGGCACGGTCCTGCCCGAGGCGATGGCTGAGGAAGTCAACAAATGTGTGGACCTTGGCCGGCACCCGGCCAGTCTTCTGGAACACCACCTGGATGGGCAGTGGCGCGGGCTCGAAATCCTCCAGCACAATCTCCAGTTCACCGGCCGCCACGGCCGCCGCGACTTGATACGACAACACCCGCGTCATGCCCCACCCCAGCTTCGCCAGGTTGATCGCGGCGTTGTTCGCCGAGACCACGAGTCGCGGCTCGATGGGCACCGTCAACGCCTGGCCCGCCTCAACAAACTGCCACTCGCTGATCAGTTGGCTGGCAGACGAGGTGGCGATCCTGGCTTCACGCAGTTGCTGCGGATGCCGGGGCCGACCATGCTGGTCAAGATAGCCGGGCGATGCACAGACCACACGCCGCACTTGCCCCACCTTGTGCACCTGCTGACCGGACTCCTGCAGATGACCGATGCGCACGGCCACGTCGACACCTTCGTCGCTCATGTTCACCACACGGTCGACCAGCAAGGCATTGATATTGACCAGCGGAAAACGGTCGAGATAGTCACCCAGTACCGGCGCCACATACAGCTCGCCAAACAGCACCGGCGCGGTCACCGTAAGGTGACCGCAGGGGATCGAATAACTGCCCGCCGCCGCTTCCTCGGCCTCGTCCAGTTCAGCGAGGATGCGCCGGCAATCTTCTAGGTAACGCTGGCCGGCTTCGGTCAGGTGCAGGCTGCGCGTAGTGCGCGCCAGCAGTTGGGTGCCGATGCGCTGTTCCATGGCGGCGATGGCCCGGGTGACGCTGGGTGGCGAAGTGTTCAGGCGGCGCGCGGCAGCGGCAAAGCCCTCCTCCTCGGCCACCGCCACGAACACCAGCATTTCATGAAATCGATCCATCGGCGCGCCTCTGAAGGTTACTGTGATTGCAGCCCTGCCGCGGTGCGCGGCATACCGACGAAGCCTGGCAAGGCTTCGATGCTGGCCAGCCAGGCGCGCACGTTAGGGTAGTCGGCCAGCGACACGTTGCCCTCAGGCGCATGAGCGACGTAGGTGTAGAACGCGATGTCTGCGATGGTCGGCTGCTCGGCGGCGAGGAAGCGGCTCTGGCTCAGTTGCAGCTCCACCTGTTGCAGCAAGGCATGGGAGCGGTTGATCGCGGTGACGGTGTCGACGTCGGCGCCAAACACCACCGCCAGGCGTGCGGTGGCGGGCCCGGCGTGAAGTTGGCCGGCAGCAGCCGAAAGCCAGCGCTGTACGCGCGCCTGGCCGACCGGATCGCTCGGCAACCATTGGCCTTTGCCATACTGGCTCGCCAGGTAGACCAGAATCGCATTGGAATCGGCCAGCACGGTGCCGTTGTCGTCAATCGCCGGGACCTGGCCGAAGCAGTTAATCGCACTCAGGAACTCAGGCGCCTTGTGCGCACCTTGCTTGAGGTCGACCAGGATAAATTCACTGGGCAGCCCCAGCAGCGAAAGCATCAGCTCAACCCGATGGGAGTGGCCGGACAATGGAAAACCATACAGTTTGATCGCAGGCTGGGACATGAAAGGCTCCAAAAGTGGGGTATCGACGCCAGGCATGTTCCACCGCTGCCTCAATCGACGGAATGACCAGGTTTTACAATCCAGCATTTCAGCTGATGAAACAATCACTCGCCAAACAATTCCACGATCAGGTTGAACAGCGTGCTCTTCACCGCGCTGTCTCCCGGGGTAAACGCCAATACCCAACCCGGCGCAGACCAGCGCCGGCAGGGTGCGGCCGTGGACCTGCCCGCCAGCGTCAACGCTCTTGCAACCGATCACGCAAGAACCGATGGCTCGCGGAAAACAACCGCCGGTAGGTGAGCAGCACCGCGCCTACGGTGCCCAACGCCGATGACGCGGCGATCAGGAACATGATCACGATCTGGTAGCGCACCGCGTCCACCGGGCTCTCCCCCGCCAGCACCTGGCCGGTCATCATGCCGGGCAGGCTGACGATACCCACCACGGTCATCTGGTTGAGCGTCGGGATCATCCCGGCGCGCACGGCCTGGCGGATCGCTTCCTGCGCCGCCTCCCAGCGTGAACCACCCAGGGCCAGGATCATCTCGATGGTGTTACGGCCCGAGGTCAGTTCCTGGGTCATGCGCTCTATCCCCAAGGACACACCCGTCAGGGTGTTGCCGAGGATCATGCCCAGAATCGGGATCGCATACTGCGGCTCGTACCACGGGTGGATGCGGATCACCGCAAACAAGCCCACGGCCGTGACCAGCCATGAACTGCCCCACACCGACAGAATGCTGTCGACCCGCTGCCCGCGGTAAGTGCGCCGTCCGCGCCCCGCCGCCGACAGGCCGGCGATCAGGGTCATGGCGCACATCAGCGGCAGCACCACGTACCAATAGGCGAATTCGAACACCCAGCCGAGCAGGTAACCAATCGCCAGCAGTTGCACCACCGTGCGCACGGCGGCCCACAGCAACTGGCGTTCCAGGCCCAGGCGCAACAGCAACGACAGCGCGCCGTTAATCAGGATCAGCGAGGCGGCGATGGCCATGTCCAGGGCGGTGAGGTCGTGATAATTCATGCCTGCGTCGCTCCGCTCAAGACGCCCGCACTCATGTGCAGGTGGATAGAACTCATGCGTTGCGCCTGCTCCAGGTCGTGGGACACCCAGATATAAGCGCGGGCCTGATCGCCGGCAAACCAGGCGTCGACCAACGCTTCCACATCACGGGATGAGGCGGGATCAAGAGCCGCGGTGGGCTCGTCCAGCAACAGCACCTCCGGGTTGAGTTGCAACGTACGAATCAACGAAACCACCTGGGATTCGCCACCCGACAAGTCTGCGGCGTTTTTGGCCAGAAAGTCCGGCGCCTTGCCGGCATGCCCAAGCAGTGTGGTAACCGTCTCCAGGTCAAAGCGGCGTTGGCGCAGGGTCTTGAGGCTGTAGGGGAAGCGCAGGTTGTCCTCCACCGTCCCCTCGATCAGTGCCGGGCGTTGGGCAAGGTAGCCGATATGGCTGCGGTAATGGGGAATCTGCGCGTTGACGATCGGCTGGCCGTTCCACAGCACCTGCCCGGACGAGGGCGTATCCAGCAAGGCCAGCGCCCGCAGGAACACGCTTTTGCCGGAGCCGGAAGAGCCGGTGATGGAAACGCGGTCGGCGTGGTTCAGGGTGAAGTCAGTCGGTTGCAGCAACACGACCTGGAGGCGTTCGTCCCTGCGCGTGAGGGCCCGGGTTTCAATCAACGGGGTGTCTGTCATGAACTCATTACTCAAAAGGGCCGTGCCCTGAATCCATGACTGAATATCACATTTCTACCGCTCCCAACCTAATTGCGGACACGGTTTGGGCAAGGCGTCGTATGGCGCGACGCCTTTCATCGTCTAATCCCGTTCCTGAACCACCGCCCAGCGGCGCGCCGTCACCGTCGGGTCCACCCTTTCCATGCACCGGGACAGCGCGTCGAAATCCGGCGACTGCGACAGGGGCAGGCGCGAGGTCTGCCTGGCCGACACCGACATCACCGAATGCTGCGCACACTGCCCGTCATAAATCAGCGCGTGGCGAATCAATGGGTTGTCCTGGCAGTACTGCAACAGGTTGACTTGGCGAGCGCCCACCAGCGCAGCGTTGATGATCAACAGGTCGAATGCCACGCCGCTCGAGCGCGTCAACGCCACCAGTTCGTCAAACGAGCTCAAGGGCGCGACGCGAAAATAACCCATGTGGTTGAGCATTTTCTCGATCTTGACACGCTGGTGAAACGCTCCATCGGCGATCAGGAGACGTAACGCTTTATTGGGCATAGGTAGGCCTGGCAGTGGGGCAGCAACGTCGATCAGTCAACGCATTGCACAGTACCGGCCAAAGGCTAAGCATGACTCTAAGATGATTCTGAAAATGACACCGAGCAACGGGCGACGGATGCCTTCAAATGGATCCGCCGCCCTGTGGGCGCCTTACACCGGTTTGCCCATCAACGGGTCACTGATGCTGTGCGCGCCGGTCTCGATCCGCCCCGCCACTCGGCGAGCCCAACCTTGTTCATTACGCACGGTGAAGTCATACCAGCCACCGCTCGGCTGGCCGGAAAACGTGCGTTGCTGCGAACTGCCGCTGGCAATCTCAACCAGCCATGGCCCTTGCTGGGTATAAGGGCAACGCTCAATGGTGATCGAGGCAGGTTGCAGGCCGGCGTTGATGATCGTCAGTTGCAAACTGTCGCCTTGATAGGCCACTGACAACTCGGGTTCGTGCTGGTGCACCTGGCCCTTGAATGAACGATGGAAGCCGTTCGGTCCCAATAGCCACAGGTCATAGCTGCCGGAGACTGGCCATGTGTCACTCAGGTGCTTGTCGGCCCCTACGGTGTAACGCCGCGGGATATCTTCCAGGTGCAATGAGTCGTAGACATGAAAGACCGCGCCTTGGTCGCCATGGTTGAAGAAGTTCAAGGTCAATATCCCTGCGCGCCGATCAGCCGCGCCTTCGACGTTCAACTGGTAGGGCAATGCGCGGGATGGGCGGGCCATGCGTTCTTGAACCGGTGCCTGTTGTCGACCCACTGCGGGCACCGCGACTTGCGCGAGCTGTTCCTGGCGCTGGCGCAGCAAATCCGCCGCCTGGCGCGTGGTGTCATGCAGCGGTGGCAGCCTCTCGGTGTTGGGGTTGACGAAGTTGAACGCCGAGGTGAGGTCGCCGCACACCGTGCGACGCCACGCGCTGATATTGGGTTCGCGTACCTGGAAACGCTTTTCCAGGAATTGCAGCACTGAGGTGTGATCAAACGCCTGGGAATTGACCCAGCCGCCTCGGCTCCAGGGCGACAACACCAACATCGGCACCCGTGGCCCAGGCCCGTAGACGCCACCGTCAGGTTTGGGCTGCTGAGTAGAACCGGGCGGTGCCGGGTGAGTGAAGATCTCACTGTCGAACGTCACCGTGGACTTGCCGGCAAAGCTGCCATCGGCGCGCTTCGACGGGGCTGACGGTGACGGTACGTGGTCGAAGAAACCGTCGTTTTCATCGTAGTTGACCAGCAACACGGTCTTGCTCCAGACCTCAGGGTTGGCCGTCAGCGACTTGAGAATCTCCTGGGTGAACCAACCGCCCTGCACCGGGCTGGAAGGACCGGGGTGTTCAGAGTAATTGGCCGGGGCAACCAGCCAACTCACCTGGGGCAGGCGTCCCTGCTTTATGTCGTCGCGAAAGCCCTGGATGATCGTCTCGAGGTCGCTGCCACTGGCCGATGGCAGCGTGTTGCCGTTGCCTTTGTACAGCGGCACGCGGGCGTTAAGTTGATCGCTGTAGGGGACAAAATCCTTGAAGTCTTTCGGCGGCTGCGCCGGGTTGCCGGCGGCGACGCTGGCCGCACGAAACTGGCGGAAACCGGCCAGCGGGTTATCACCAAAGTTATCCGGCAAAAACTGATAGACCTTCCAGCTCACACCCGCCTCTTCCAGTCGCTCGGGGTAGGTTTTCCAGGTGTAGCCCACGGTCGCAGCGCCAGGGCCATCCCACTCGTTGACCACCGCCGCCACCTTGGCGCCGGTCGGGCCGTTGGTGCCGGTCCAATGGAACAGCCGGTTGGGGTTGGTGCCGGCGTGGACCGAGCAGTGGTAGGCATCGCACAGGGTAAACGTGTTGGCGAGGGCGAACTGGAACGGCAACTCCTGCTCGCGGTAGTACCCCATGGACGTAGGGGTTTTGTAGGTGGGCCAGGCGCCCATGCGGCCACTGGCCCAAGCGGCGTGTTCGTCCACCCAGGAATGCGGCGTACCGTCGACACGCTGGGCGTTGCCGCGCGAGCTGTCGAGGTGATACGGCAGCACGCGCCGCCCCTTGCCTTGTTGCTCCCAGACCGTGCGCCCGCCCGACAGCGGTATCGTGAAGCGATCGCTGAAACCGCGCACACCGGGCAAGGTGCCAAAGTAGTGGTCGAACGCACGGTTCTCCTGCATGAGGATGACCACGTGCTCGACATCCATGATCGTGCCGGTGCGGTTGTTGGCGGGTATCGCCAGGGCCTGGCGGATGGAGTCAGGTAAGAGTGCGTAGGCGGAGCCGATGGCGGCGGCCTGGAGCAGGGTCCTGCGGGTGAGAGTCGGCATGACACTATTCAATCCCTTGGGTGTTTGAGACAAAAACTCAGAACACGGTAAGGGCTTAAAACGACAAGAAGGTGACACCCATTGCTTGCAACTAAGCCGGATTGCCCCCGAGCGCTGCAGGGGCAACTGGCGTGCGTTTTCATTATCAGGCGTGGGGTCACGCCGTTCGGGCGGCAATGGCCTCGACCTCCACCAAGGCCCCCGGCAATGGCAACGCCACCACTTGCAACGCCGTGCGCGCAGGTTTGCTCGGTTGCTCGGGCGTGCCGAAGAACTGCGTATAGCCGCGCTGCAACCCGGCAAAATCGAGTTTGCCATCGGTCTCTTCAGCCCCGACCAAAAACACCCGCAACTGCACGATGTCACCCAGGTCCAGGTCGTGTTGCCGCAGGATCTTGCGCAGTTTGTTGAACACCGACACCGTCTGCACCTCGGTATCGCCATACGCCGCCGGCGTGCCCGCTGGCGCCTGTGCATCCGCCAGATCGGGCAAGGTGCCGCTGATGAAAATCAGGCTGGCCGAAGCCGGTACGGTGACGGTTTGCGAGATGGGAAAATCGCCGACGCTGGTGCGTTGAATGCTGTCACTCATGGTGTCTCTCCTTATGAGGCGGCCACTGCCGCGATAGATTGTCGTTGGGTGACCCGTTCGGCCAATTGCGCGACCACGTGGCGCGCCGAGTTGGCGGCAGACTCCTGCCAAATCCCCACGCCGCTTTGCACCAGGCCGTCCCCGGCAAAGTACACGCGACCATGGGCCTGCTCCAGTAACGCGCTGGCGTCGGCCGGGAAGTGCTCGCGTTGCAGCCACGGGCCTTCGCTGTAGGGGATCTGCTCCCAGGACACCGCCAGCGGGTTGCGCAGGTGCTTGGAATAGCCTGGATGCAGCAATTCCACGGCGTCCCTGGACGTGGCGTATTGCTGCTCGAGCGGCTGTGCACCAAACACATCGGCGCCCTCCCCGGTCACGTAGCCCGCCACCAGCAAACCTTCACGGGTGTTGAGGTCGTTGCTCGGGTACCAGAGCAGGCGCGCCGGGTGCTCGATCCACGACAGGCCACCGTAGGTGCGGTAATCGGTTTCCCAGAAGCGCGGGGATTGCCACGCCACCTTGGTCGCCTGGTCGCTGCGCGTGCTGAGCAAGGCGGCTTTGATCGGGTCGCTGAAGTCGGTGTCGAGTTTGGCCAGCAAGGGCAGCGGCAAGGTCGAGATCAAATAGTCGCCACGCACCACCTGTTCGCGGCCGCTGTGTGGGTCGTGGTAAGTCACCGTCACGCCGTCTTCCCACTGGCGGATCTGGCGGACCTGGGCGTGCAACTGCACGTGCTCACGGACGCGCTGGTAGAAGGCGTCGGTGATTCGGTCCATGCCGCCCACCGGCTGGAACATGGTGGCCGAGAACTCCGGGAATTCGGTGTGCAGCAACGCGCCCCAGAGCTCCGGGTGCAGCAACTGATCCAACGCCAACGGACGGCGGCTGGCGGGCAAGGCCCCGGGATGGGCGGCGGACTCCAGGTGCCCCGAGCGCAGGCTGCCCTCAAACGCCAGCGCCTGGGACAGGTCACCGTACACCTGCAAAAACGCCAGCAAACGCGTGCGCTCCTCGCGGCTCAATACGTCGTCGAGGGCGTCGCGTTGCACCGCTTTGGCCAGTAACCCGGATACGTGCCCGCGCGCATCATTGACCGCCTGGCCAACGCTGAACGCCGGTCGTTGCACGTCCGGTCGCACCTGGGCGCCGTGGCTGCTGTTGACTAACACTTCCAACGGCACGCCCAGTTCGCTGCAGTAGTCGAGAAGGGTGCGGTGCTGGCTGGGAATCCTTGCCGGGCCGGCGTTGAAATACAGGCCCGGATCAAACGTCACCGTCTGCGAGCGGCCGTCCTTGTAGTCCACACGGTCGCCGTTGCGCAGGGTCCAGGTGCGCCCGCCCACGCGGTCGCGGGCTTCCAGCACGTGCACGGCGAACCCGGCTCGGGTCAGCTCCAGCGCCGCGACCAACCCGGCAATTCCGGCGCCCAGCACCAGCACACGGGTGCCTTGCCCCAGGCCGTCCTTGAGTTTCAGCGGTTGCGGCCGCCGATGCGATGACGGCCCCAACCCCAATGCCGCCAGTGCATCCCTGGCGGCCTGTTCGCCGCCCACGGTGGCGATGCTCGACAGGGCTTCACGTCGTGTCAGTCCCATGTTCGTCTCCTAGTCCGGCAAGCCCGGTGGGTTGATCAACGACTTGTCGACGCGCTCCACATCCAGGCCCCAGCGCTGCAACACCTGCGCGTATTGGCCACCGGCAATCGCGCCTTGCAGGGCAGTGTGGATCGGCTTGACCAGGCCGTTGTCCTTGCGCGTGGTCACGGCGATATCCGCCTGCAACGGCCAACCACCGTTGACGGTGCCGACGCGCTTGATGCCGCCGGTGATCGCGGCGGAATAGGCGTACACCGAGTTGGGGCCGAACAAGGCATCGCTGCGCCCGGATTGCACGGCCAGTTGCGCGGCGGCCTGGTCGTCGAAGTACTGCAATAACGCAGGTTTGATGCCGGCTTTCTCATTGGCCTCGTTCCAGGCCAGCAGGACCTTCTCCTGGTTGGTGCCTGAGCCGACGATGATCTTCAGCCCGGCGATGTCAGCCGCCTGTTTGATCTCGTTGATCTTGCTGGTGCTCTTGACGTAGAAACCCAGCACATCCTGGCGGTAGGTGGCGAAGTCGAAGCGCTTCTTGCGCGCCTCGGTCACGGTGACGTTACTGATCACCGCGTCGTATTTGCCCGAGCTGACGCCCAGGGGCCAGTCTTCCCAACTGGTCTGCACCACGTTGAGTTGCAGGCCGAGGCTGTCGGCCACCAGTTGTGCGGTGTCGGCTTCGCTGCCAATGGTGGTCTTGTCGTCATTGGCCAAAAGCGCCAGGGGCGGCCCGGCCACGCCGGACACGGCCACGGTGAACTTGCCCGGCTGGGCGAACTTGAAGCCCGCTGGGATCTGCGCGATGGCCGCTTCGTTACGTGGTGCGTGGATGCGCGGGCGGTCGGGGCTGAGGTCGACCTGTTGCACGGCGAATGCGCTGTGGGCCGTGCTGACGGCAAGCGCCAGCACGGCGACGCGGGCGGTATGGATGAGCATGGGCAGTCACTCCTTGAACTAAAGCACCTTGCCAAGAAAGGCTTTGGTGCGGGGATGTCGGGGTTGGCGGAAAATCTGTTCGGGCGGGCCTTCTTCGATCAGTTGCCCGTCGCAGAGGAACACCACGTGGTCAGCAACTTCACGGGCAAAGCCGATCTCATGGGTGACGATCACCAGGGTCACGCCCAATTGGGTCAGGCCCTTGATCACGTCCAGCACCTCGCCCACCAGTTCCGGGTCGAGGGCTGAGGTGGGCTCATCGAACAGCAGCACCTTGGGGCCCAGTGCCAGGGCGCGCGCAATCGCGACACGTTGCTGCTGGCCACCGGAAAGCTGCCGGGGGTAAGCCTGCGCCTTGTCCGCCAGGCCGACCTTGGCCAGCAGCTCGAGGGCCTTGGCCCGCGCCTCGGCCTTGCGCCAACGCTTGTGGGCCAACGGCGCTTCGGCGATGTTTTCCCAGGCGGTGAGGTGCGCGAACAGGTTGAAGTTCTGGAACACGAAGCCCACATCGATGCGCCGCTTGAGAATCTCGCGCTCCTTGAGCTCGTAGAGCAGGTCGCCCTTGCGCCGATAGCCGACGTATTCACCGTCGATGGTGATATGCCCGCTGTCGATCTTCTCCAGGTGGTTGATGGTGCGCAGCAAGGTGGACTTGCCCGAGCCGGATGGCCCGAGGATGACCGTGACCTTGCCTGGGTCGATGGTCAGGTCGATGTCCTTGAGCACCTGCTGGTTGCCAAAACGCTTGCCCACGCCCTGGATCTGGATGCGCCCGGCGCGTGCGTCACTCATGGGTGTTCTCCTTGAGCCAGCGGCGCACGCGTTGCAGTGGCGTGGGTGGCAGCACTCTTGCCGTACCGCGTGCGAAATGCCGTTCGACGTAGTACTGGGCGCTGGTCAGCACGGTGGTGATGATCAAGTACCAGACGGTGGCGACGATCAGTAGTGGGATCACCGCCTGGGTGCGGTTGTAGATGACCTGCACGGTGTAGAACAGCTCCGGCAAGGCCAGCACATAGACGATGGACGTGCCCTTGACCAGGCCGATGATTTCGTTGAAGCCCGAGGGCAGGATCGAACGCAGCGCCTGGGGCAGGATGATGCGAAAGACGCGCCGTGAAGCCGGCAAGCCCAGGGCGGCGGCCGCTTCATGCTGGCCGGCATCGACCCCGATCAGGCCGCCGCGGATGATCTCCGCCGCGTAGGCCGCCTGCATCAGGCTCAGGCCCAATACCGCCACGGTGAATTGGCTGAGCACATCCACGGTCGACCATTCGGCGAACACCACCGTGGTGAACGGCACGCCCAGCACGATGTGGTCGTACAGATAGGCAAAGTTGTAGAGGATGATCAGCACCAGCAGCGCCGGCATCGAGCGGAAAAACCAGATATAGCCCCAGGCCAGCGCCGCCAGCAACGGTGAACCCGACAGCCGCGCCAGGGCCAACGCAGTGCCGAGGATGATGCTGAACACCGTACTCAGCAGCGTCAGCAACAGCGTCTGGCCCAGGCCGCGCAGCACGGACGGCGAGAAGAACCACTGGCCGAACACGCCCCACTCCCAACGCGGGTTGGTGGCCAGGGAATGCACGATGGCGAGCAGCACCAGTGCGGCGAAGATCGACCCGGCCCAGCGCCAGGGGTGCCGGGCCGGCACCACCTGCAACGCCTTGATCGGCGTGCAGACACGACGCTGGCGCACGGGGTGGGCGGTGACCTCATCGATCAGGTCATAGGGTTTGGCAACAATGGGCATGTTCCAGTCCTCGCAGGTAGCGGCCTTAAAAGGCGTAGGTCAACCGGGTGTAGTAATACCCGCCGGTAAAACCGTAGGGCGAATAGGTGCCGTAGCTGGCGAGCATGGTGCTGCTCGGCACGCCTTGTTTCTTGGGGTAGAGGTCGAACAGGTTCTTGGCGCCGAGGGCGACGTTCAGGTCTTTGGTGAGGTTGTAGCCAAGGTCGAGGTCAGTGATCCATCGAGCGTTGTAGACCCGGTCCAGGTCACGGTTGGCCGATGAGTTCACTTCTTTGTAGGAACCGTAGCGCGTCAGGGCCAGGTTGAGGTTGAAGCGCTCAATGCTCCAGTCTGCGCCCAGGATCAGCTTGGTATTGGGCTGCACACCGGTGATCAGGTTGCGCGCCTGGCGGTCCATCAGGTCATAGGCCGTGCCCAGGATGGTGGTGGACTCCTTGTAGTTGAGGATCTGGGTCTGGTTCCAGTTGAACGCGGCCGTCCATTTCAAGGAGCCGTATTGGCCAAGGTCCTGGTTGTAGTTGCTGACCAGGTCCAACCCCTTGGTGCGGGTATCGGCGCCGTTGATGAAGTACTGGCCGCCGGAGGTGGAATTGATGCCGTTGTTCTGCAAGACCTGGGTGACCTCAGGCCCCAGCAAGGTGCCGGTGAGGGTGATGCGGTCACGCAGGTTGATCACGTAGGCGTCGGCAGTGAACGTCAGGCGGTCGGTGGGCGTGAGGGTGAAACCGAGGCTGAAGTTGGTGGAACGCTCGGGCTTCAAGTCCTCTGCACCCAGCGCCTTGGCCGCCGCCGAACCGACCGGCAGCACGCCGTAGTTGATCGACTGATACACCCCGTCCACCACGCCATAAGTGGTGGAGCGCGCGCTGAACAGACTGTTGGCCAGGGACGGCGCGCGAAAGCCATTGCTGACCGTGGCACGCACGGCAAATTGTGGGGTGAAGTCGTAGCGCGTGGTCAGCTTGCCGCTGCGGGTGGCGCCCACGCCTTCGTTGTAATGCTCATAGCGAAAGGCAGTGCCGATGTACCAATCCGGCAGTGGGTTGAAGCCCACATCGACATAACTGGCGAGGCTGTTGCGCGAGGCGCTGGTGGCTTCGTCCGGTGAAATGCCGTTGGTGACCTGGGCCCCGGATGAGGCGCAGTTACCCGGCGCCACGCAGTAACCGCCATTAGCATAAGAGGCGTAGTCCCCGGCCTGTACCTCGTAGGTATCGCGCCGATGTTCGAAGCCATAGGACACATCCAAGGGTTTTTGCAGGCCAATATCGAAGCCACGCTTGAAGTCCAGGTTGGTGGTCAGCTCCGTGGAAATCCACGTGCCGGACGTGAAGCTGTTCGGCGTGGCTTCGCCCAGGGACGGGTTCTGGTTATGGGTGGTGCCCTGCTCCGCCGCGTTACGCCCGTAAGTGGTGGACAGGTCCCAGTCCCACTCACCCACGGTGCCCTTGCCGCCGAACGCCGCCTGAAAGTCGTCTTCGTCGATGTACCAGGTTGGGGTATACCCCGCCGGGTAGCCATTGGGCCCGGTGGTGATGGTGTTGGTGATGGTCGGCAGGCGGAAGTTCTGCCCCTGCTCGGCCTTGCGCCGCGAGTAAGTGGTAAAGGAATACAGGCTGAAGCGGTCATCGATCGGCAACTCGGCGTTGTAGCCCAAGGTGAGCAGGCGGGTCTCGGGCGTACCGTAGCCGCCGTAGGTGGACTTGCCCGCCAGGCCATACGCCTGCTCGTAGGTGTAGCCGTTGGCGCTGGCCTTGTTGTCATCGTTCTGGCTGCGCGCATCCAGGGCCAGTTGCACGATGCCGCCATTGCCGATTTCAAAGCCCTTGTTGAGGCTTTGCTGCACGGTCTGTTTCTTGCCGTCGTAGCCTTGGCCGACGTTGGTCACGGCGGTGCCACGGGTGTCGGCCTTGAGGATCACGTTGATCACCCCGGCGATGGCGTCGGAACCGTACTGGGCGGCGGCCCCATCGCGTAGCACTTCGACGTGGTCGATGGCGCTGAGGGGGATCAGGTCCAGGTCGGCCGGGGCCGCACCGGTGTTGATGCCGTTGATGTTCAAGGTGGCACTGGTATGGCGGCGCTTGCCGTTGACCAGCACCAGCACTTCGGCGGCGCTCAAGCCCCTCAAATTCGGCGCCCGGGCAATGCCGCTGGCGTCCCAGCCGGTTTTTTCCGGCAGGGTCAGCGACGGGATCACCGCACTCAAGGCCTCCATCAAGCCGGGTTTGCCGGTGCTTTGCAGTTGCTTGGCGCTGACCACATCAATCGGCACGGGGCTGCTGGTGACCGTGCGCTGCTCGGCGCCACGGTTACCGGTGACGACCACGGTGGACAGGGTACTGTCGTCCTGGGCCTGGGCGGTGTTGGCCAGGACCGTCAGGGCCAGGATGGCGGTGGGTTGTAAGACTTGCTTCATAGCCACTCCAGACATTCCAAATCGCGAAGTCGGGCAGCCACGCGGTCGTGCGCGGTGCTCGAAATTTCCAGGGGGTGTTGCGGCGATTGGGGACTAGGGGTGAGGCAGTCGAGGGGGTTGAGTCGGCAACATACGTTGAGCTCCCTTCCAACGATTCTGCCGCGGGGCTATCGCCCGGTTATGGCGCGCAGAATCTGAATCACGCTGGGTACCATCCGAGGTCAGGGGTAGGCTGTTGCGATCAAACATAACGGAATGGATTTTAAAAATATAATGCTATTTGAGCATAAGCTAATATTCTCTAATTTCATTATTTTTGAATGTGTTTATTCATATAAATAATGTCTTCAGACAGATCTCCGGCCAGCCGGTGGCGCTGACAGGCTGGGTGTTGCTCGGCGCGCACTGACGCGCCTTACCACACGGCGATATGCGAATCCGCCCGTGGTTCCGTGCCGCCGCACAGCACTCCGCTGACCGGGTCACGCAGGATGATCTGTCCGCGCCCGTAGTCAGTGAGGTCGCTGGCGATCTGCACCTGGTGGCCACGCCGGGCCAAGGCATTGGCCAGGTCGCGGGAGGCGCCCTGCTCGATGCCGACCTTCATATCGCCCAGCCATTGCCAGCGTGGCGCATCCAGCGCGGCCTGGGGGTTGAGGCCGAAGTCCACCAGGTTCATCACCATCTGCACATGGCCCTGGGGCTGCATATAGCCGCCCATCACGCCGAACGGGCCAAGGGCCTGGCCGCCCTTGGTCAGGAAGCCGGGGATGATGGTGTGGAAGGTTTTTTTGCCCGCTGCCAGGCAGTTGGCGTGGGCCGGGTCGAGGCTGAATTCCTGCCCACGGTTCTGCAACGCAATGCCGCTGTCGGGCAGCACCACGCCGGAGCCGAAGCCGTGGTAGTTGCTCTGGATGAACGAGACCATATTGCCTTCAGCATCCGCCGTGGCCAGGTACACCGTGCCGCTGGCGTGTGGGTCACCCGGTTTGGGTGGCTGTGCCTGTTCGCTCATCTGGGTGCGACGGCGGGTGCTGTAGTCGTCGCTGAGTAAGTCCGCTACCGCCACGCGCATATGCAGCGGATCGGTGATGTAGTGCAGGCCGTCGCTGTAGGCAAGCTTCATGGCCTCGAGCTGGCGGTGCCAGGTCTGTTGGCTGTCGCGGTGATCAAAGGTAAAGCCTTCGAGGATTTTCAGCGCCATCAGCGCCACCAGGCCCTGGCCGCTCGGTGGGATCTCCCACACCTCCACGCCACGGTAGTTGATGTGGATCGGGTCCACCCACTGCGCGCGGTAACCGTGGAGATCACTGGCGCGCAAGTAGCCACCGCTGGCCCGCGAATGGGCATCCAGGCGTGCGGCCAGGGCGCCCCGATACAAGCTTTCGCAGCGGCTGGCGGCCAGTTCTTCCAGGGTACGGGCCTGGGCTGGGTTGCGGAATATCTCCCCAGCCCGAGGCGCGCGGCCGTCGATCAGGTAGGTATCGAACCACGCGTCCAGTACCGAATTACGATGGGGCGTGAATTCATCCAGTGCGTTCTGCCATTGATGGGCAACCACCGGTGACAGCGGGAAACCGTCCCGCGCCAGGCTGATGGCCGGTTGCAGCAGCTCGGCAAACGGCAGCTTGCCGAAACGTTGCGACAGCTCTGCCCAGGCCGACGGGCAGCCGGGCACAGTCACTGGGGTCCAGCCGTACAGCGGCATCTGAGCGTGCCCGGCAGCCTTGACCGCCTCGATACTCAAGGCGTCCGGCGCGTGGCCGTTGCCGTTCAAGCCATGCAACTGGCCCTTGCACCACACCAAGGCAAACGCATCGCCGCCCAGGCCGCAGCCGGTGGGCTCGACCACCGTGAGCGCCGCCGCCGTGGCGATGGCCGCATCGATGGCATTGCCGCCTTTTTGCATGATCTCGATACCGGCCTGGGCGGCCAGGGGCTGGGACGCGGCAACCATGCCTCGACGGGCAAATACGCTCTGGCGTTGCGAGGGATAGGGGTACTCGTGGGCAGAAAATTTCAACATGGCAAAGGCTCCTCGATTCATTGGCCGGATTTGGTACGGTTCCCTTCCCGGGTCATCAAACGCTGGATATTTTCCACCAGGTCGGCGCAAACACAGGTGTGGCGGATGTCCGTGACACGTTCATAACACACGGCTGAGAAAGGCCCGGGTACGGGGGTGGCTGGGGTGGCTGAAGATCTGCTCGGGCGGTCCTTGCTCGATGAGTTCGCCCTGATCGAGTACCACCACGCGGTCTGCCACTTCACGGGCAAAGCCCATTTCATGGGTGACCACCACCATGGTCATGCCCTCCTCGGCCAGTTCTTTCATCACCTGCAACACCTCGCCGACGGTTTCCGGGTCGAGGGCGCTGGTAGGTTCGTCGAACAACAGGGCCTGGGGTTTCATCGCCAGGGCGCGGGCAATCGCGACCCGTTGCTGCTGGCCGCCGGAGAGCATCGATGGGTAGTGGCTGGCCTTGTCCGCCAGGCCAACTCGCGCCAGCAAACCACGCCCCTGTTCCAGCGCTTCGGCACGCGGCGTACCCAGCACCTGGATCGGCGCTTCGATGATGTTTTCCAGCGCCGTCATATGGGGGAACAGGTTGAAGCGCTGGAACACCATGCCGATGTCGCGCCGCTGGCGGGCGATGTTGCGCTCCGAATCGCGCACCAGGCTGCCGTCGCTGCGTTCGCGATAGCCCATGGCGCGGCCATTGACGCGGATGCGCCCGCCCTGGATGTCTTCCAGCAAATTGATGCAGCGGATAAAGGTGGTCTTGCCCGAGCCCGAGGCGCCGATCAGCACCACCACTTCACCGCGTCGTACTTGCAACGAGATGCCCTTGAGAATCTGCAGCGCGCCGAACGACTTGTGGATATCCAGTGCTTCGATGATCAGTTCGTCACTGTGGTGCGCCATGGTTATCGTCCCCTCAGCAGTTTCAGGGTGCTGCGCCCGAACATGCGGCTGGCGGCCGGTGGGGGCGCAGAAGGTCGGTCGGACTGGCTGAAGCGGGCTTCGAGCCAACGCTGGAAAAAGCCCCAGAGGGTGGTCAATGTCAGGAAATACAGGGCGACCACCAGGTACAACTCAAACACCCGGAAGGTTGCCGAGGTGATCATCTGGGTACTGAGCAGCAGCTCCTGCACACCGATCACGCTGACCAGCGTGGTGTTCTTGAGCATCACGTTGAACTCATTGCCCAGCGGCGGCACGATCACCCGGAACGCCTGGGGCAGCACGATGCGCCGCATCAGCTTGGCAAAACCCATGCCCAGGGAGCGCCCGGCTTCGTATTGGCCCTTGTCCACCGCGCCGATACCGGCGCGGATGATCTCGGCCATATACGCACCTTCATTGAGGCCCAGGGCGATGATCGCCGCCTGGATATTGCCCGGAACGATCAGGCCGAACAGCTCGATATCTTCGAAGCGAAAAACCCCGCCTGCCGCCAGCGCCGTGTACAGAAACACGATCTGCACCAGCAGCGGCGTGCCGCGCATCAGCCACACATAAAACCGCACCGGCAGATGCAACAGCGGGTTCTTCGACAAGCGCAACAGCGCCGCCGCCAGCCCCAGCGCGCAGCCCAACAGCATCGCCAGTACGCTGATCAGGCACGTCAGCCACAGCCCCGTGAGGTAAACCCCGCTGGGCTGCAGCAGGTACTGCCAGAACACATCCCAATTGAAATTCATCGCCGGTTTGCCTCAGTCGAGTGTGTCGCTGCTGACATGCCATTTGTTCAGCAACTGCACATAGCTGCCATCGCTGCGCATGTCGCTGATCACCTGCTGTACGGCGGCGCTCAATTGCGGGTCGTCCTTGCGTATGCCCAGGCCGGTGAGGATGCGGCTGAACGCCGGCACGCCTTCCTGGAACAGGTCCGGGGCCATTGCAGCGTAGTAACCGGCGGTTTCCACCGTGGTGCCATAGGCGTCGACCTGGCTGATACGCAGGGCCTGGAAGGCATCGGTGTCGGTGTTGTAGACCACCAGTTTCATTGGCGGCTTGCCGGCCTTGGCCAGGCTTTCATTCTGGGTATCGAGCAGGGTCTTGATGGTGGAGCCGTTGAGCACCGCGACCTTGTGCCCGGACAGGTCATCCAGCGCCTTGATGCCTTTGGGGTTGCCCTTGGGCACCACCACCGACTGGCTGGAATACATGTAGTTGACGATGTCGATCACCTGGCGCCGCTCGGGCTTGTCGAACAACTGGTCGACGATCATGTCGCACTGCTGGGCGAGCAACGCCGGCACCAGCCCAGAGAACGGAATCACGCGCCACTGCACCGGCTTGTCACCCAGGCGCCTGGCAATCTCCAGGCCCAGGTCGACGGTGAGCCCGCGAGGTTTCTGGGCTGGGTCGAAAGACACCAGGGGCGGTGAGTCCATCCCCGAACAATAAGTGAGTTTATCGACCTTCTGCAGACGCTCCGGTACCTGGGGCGCAGCAAAGGCCCATGGGCTACAGAGGCCGAGGGAGACAGCCACCAGCAAGGCGCGGCATTTATGCATGACCAGACACTCCAGTTCGTTGAATAACGGGGCAGGACTCAAAGTCAAAACACAGCAGGGCTTTCTTATTTTTCGGTTTGCAGGAACTGAATCAGCGCCGGCACGGTGCCTTCAATGTGCTCACGTACCACCGCTTCGGCGCGGGCGGCGTCGCCGGCACGAATCGCCTCGAGGATCACTGCGTGTTCCTGGCGGGCGCTGAGGGGTTTTTCACCGTGCTGCAGCCACAAGCGCATGGGCGCCTCGACCAGCGAGTACAACGCCGAAACCTGCTTCATCAGGCGCGGGCGGCCGCTGAGGCTGCACAGGTATTCATGGAACGCGCGGTGCCGGCTGACCCACGCGGCGCTCTCGTCGCGGTAGTCGTCCATCTCATCGAGCATGCGCTCCAGGGCCGCCAGTTGACGCTCGCCAATGCGGCCGACGGCCACACGCACCGCCAGGCCTTCAAGGGCGCTGCGCATCTCGAACACTTCGTGCAGCTCATCAATATCCAAACCGCTGACAACCGCGCCACGGTTGGGGCGCAGCGTCACCAGGCCCTGGGCATCCAGGCGGCGAAAAGCTTCACGCACCGGCATGCGGCTCATGCCGATCTCGGTGGCGATGTCTTCGGCGATCAGCCGGTCGCCCTTGCGGTAGCGGCCGCCGCAAATGGCGTCGAGCAGAAAATTGTAGGCCTCCTCCTCGGCAGTGAGGGGCTGGCGGTCAACGTAAGCGGGAGCAAATTGCATCGGCAGCACCTTTTGAATTTTTGTATCCAATTATCCACGAATACAAAAAAGCAGGATGTGTGCCAAATAGCGTATGAAAAGGTTAAGTCATTGATTTCTTGAAATTAAGCGGAGTGACCTGACCGGCACTTGCGCGCGCGGGCTGAGGCGTGTGCTACCCAATAGCCCAGTGAACGCCCCACTATGTGCCACACGGTAGCGTTCAGGCACACCTCGCACCCGGCGCGGGAGTGGTGATGAGGGGCTTGCTCTCGATAGGCATAGGTCTCTACACAACTTTTGAAGGCCGTCATATTCCCCGGTGGCGAGCGGGCTTGCCCCGCGTTGGGCTGCGCAGCAGCCCCAAAAGCTATCTGCGCGGAGTATCGGGTACACCGCATTCGTCCTTCTTTGGGGGCGCTACGCGCCCCAACGCGGGGCAAGCCCGCTCGCCACAACAGCCGATTTGTCACAGGTTTTGCGTTCGACGGTGATTGTGTAGAGACCTATGGACATCCGGGGGCATCGGTATCCACACAACTTTTGAAGACCGTCATATTCCCCTGTGGCGAGCGGGCTTGTCGAATCGTCGCACCGCCCGCGTTGGGCTGCGCAGCAGCCCCAAAACTGTCTCTGCGGAGTATCGGGTACACCGCATTCGTCCCCAACGCGGGACAAGCCCGCTCGCCACAACAGCCGACTTGTCACAGATTTTGCGTTCGACGGTGATTGTGTAGATACCTATGCCTCGATAGGCGTCAATTGATACGTCGGTGGTTTATCGACACGGCCCATGGCTGCAAAAAATGCTTCACAGCCGGGACATTCTCTTATCAGCCGATATCGACGTGGAGGGCGATGTCCCAGGTGCCGGCACCATTTTTAGCCAGGCCGATCATCATCAGCCCGAGCGACTCGAGCGTCTGGGCCATCTGCAGGCCGCCGACATCCAAGGGACGCAGCCCGAGGCTCTCGAGGAAGATCGAGACGCGCGCCTTGGCGTGCGCATCGTCCGCCGCCATGAACGCGTCGAGGCGTTGATCCTGGGCAAGTACGTGGCCAAAGACGGTATTGAACGCCTTGACGACATGCGCACTGGCGGGGGCGCCCTTGGCGATCTCCTGCGCACCGGAGCTGCCGTGGGGGGTGATGAGGCCCGAGAGATCGGGAGCGACCGGGTTGGTGATATCGATGATCACCTTGCCGTCGAGCGCTTTTCCAAAGTCGGCCAGTACCGCCAGCGCATGGGTGTAGGGCACGGCGAGAATGACGATGTCGCCCACCGGAGTGGCGCCGTAGGTCCCCGTGATTGTTCCGGATGCGAGCTTGTCGGCAAGCGCCTGTGCCTTGGCCAGGTCGCGGCTGACCACCTCGACGGTGTGTCCGGCCTTGGCGATACGGCCGCCGATAGCCGTGGCCATGCCTCCCGAACCGATGATGCTGATAGTGCTCATGTGCAGTCTCCGTTTGAGATCGGTTACGCCGTCACGGCTTGGCCACCCGCCGGGCGCAGTGCGACCCGACGGTGTGCCGTCGCCTCGTCAGTCGGCCGGGAAGTAGTGACCACTATCAAGATCGGCGAAGAGGCCAGGCTGGGTCGGTTCCCAGCCAAGCACCCGGCGCGTGATCGTGTTCGAGGTCGGGGTGTCCAGCGTGACCAGATTCGCAAGGAAGCCGAAATAGCCGGGCAGCATCAGCACGTCCTCCGGGATAGGCACGGCCGGCAAATTCAAGCGGCTGGCAATGGCGTCGGCGATCTGACGGTACGGGATCGCCACTTCGGCGATTGCATGCCAGCTCCTGCCCCCCTCGCCTTTTTCCAGCGCCAGGCGAAACACGGTGGCGAGGTCACGGGCATGCACGGCCCCCCAACGGTTGGCGCCGTCTCCGGGGTAGCCGACGACACCCTTTTCCTTGGCCAGCCGGATCAACAGCACCAGGAAGCCTGCGTTATCGGTGGCGCTGTGCATGATTTCAGGGATCCGTACGATCGAAGACCGTATGCCCTTTTCGGCGAGACCGATCACCGTGGTTTCCACGATGTTGCGAACCCGCAGGGTGTGCTTGTACGGATCGCCGCCAGGAAGGGGCGGATCCTCCTCGGTGGCCGGCCGGCCCAAGCCCTCCCAACCGGGTGAGCCGACGCTTCCAGATACGACCAACGGTTTTCCGCTTCCAGCCAATGCTTCGCCATAGGCAAGCATGATCTCAAGCTCCGCGGCCGCAACGGCGTTGATCCCACCGGTTGGAAGCAGGTCCTGCCGATGCCCGAGATGAATGACGCCGTCCGAGGCTGCGGCCGCTTCCTTTAGCCCGTCGAGATCTTCGAGATTGCCGCGACGCACCTTGGCGCCAAGCGTAGCCGCCTGCGCTGCTGCCGTGTCGGACCGAGCCAGCGCAGTGACCTCATGGCCGGCGGCGATAAGATCAGAGATGACGTACGGACCGGAATGGCCGGTGCCGCCGGTAACAAAAACCTGCATATGCGTGTTCCTCGTGGGTGATGCGGTGCGGGAAAAGGGACTGGGAGACTCAACGTAGAATCCATGCTGGTCTTTTAACTTGCAAAAAGCAAGTGATCTAGAGATTTTTACTTGCGACAAGCAAGTGATGCTAAGATCCAGCCATGAAGACAACACCTAAAGCAGACTTTCGATCCCATTGCGCGGTGAACTACGGCGTGGAGATTTTCGGCGACCGCTGGTCGCTCTTGATCATTCGCGACATCGTTTTTGTGGGGAAGAAAACGTATGGCGATTTCCTGAAATCGGAAGAGGGAATCGCGACCAATGTTCTGGCTTCCCGACTTGCCTTTCTGGAGGAGCAAGGCGTTCTCTCGAAGGCGCCCAACCCCGACGACAGACGCAAGGACTTCTACACGCTGACCGAGAAGGGCCTGGACCTCATTCCCATTGTGATCAACATTGTGCTCTGGAGCGCGAAGCACGACTTGAAGTCGTACGTGCGGCGCCGCGAGGAGTTTGTGGCTCGATTAAGTCAAAACCCGATGCAGGTGAGCGAGGAAGTGAAGATGCTGGTCCGCAATGGCGGGTGCATCTTTCCTGAGGGCGGGGGATGAACAAGGCGGCGAACGCCGCCCTGTCTATCGGCGAGGTCCTGAGGTCGCCCTTTTCCACGAGGCAGCCGCGCATCAACATGTGCGATCACTGATCCCTCAATCGAACCGGACCAAGTCCTTAAAGATCAACTGACCCCAGCTGTTTCCGCGCGCTTGCACAAGCAGCCCACCTTCCGAAAGCCCGCCGAGTTTGATCGGCGAGAACCCGAGATTTTCCGCCAGCGTACCAATCTCCGCTGCTGCGGCGGCGTCATCGCTCGCCAGGAACACGACTCTCCTGCCACCCTGTACGTCCGGGTCCTGGTCTAGAACGGCAGCCACCAAATGGTTGAAGCCCTTGACCAGCCTTGCACCCGTGAAGGCCTGCGCGACGACCTTGGAAGACGGCTGCCCTCCCAGTTCCTCAGGGGGTACGCCGTAGGCATTGGTCACATCGATGAGGGTTTTGCCCTTCCAGGTTGGCAGCACCTTCGCGACTTCCCGGTGCGACTCAAAACGAACAGCCAAAAAGATGATCTCCGCCGTGAGTGCTTCCACCAGTGTTTTCGGGATGATCAAGGGGCCAATCGCGGCCGCATCGGCGGCAAAGCTTTCCGGATTGCGCGTGGTTGCAACGGATACTTCGATACCTTTGCGGGCAAACGCCCTGGCAAGCGCCTGGCCGAGCTTGCCGAAGCCGATAATTGCGTAACGCATAAAAATCTCCTTGGGTGTGCAACGCCCTGCGGGCTCCGAAGCGGGCATGGAGCGACCGCTCGGGCGTAGCGCATCAGATTTGCGCCAGACCGCCGTCGACGGCGACCTCACTGGCGGTCATGAAGCTGCTGTCGTGCGACGCGAGAAATGCGGCTGCCGCTCCGATCTCCGCCGGATCGGCCATGCGCTGGAGCGGATTCATCGAGGCGAAGACCTTCATGCCGTCCTCGCCTAGCGCGGCCTTCGCGAGTTCGGTCGCCGTCGGCCCGGGCGACAATACGTTGACCCGGATACCGGTGCCCTTCAGGTCCTGCGCCCACGTGCGCGCGAGGTTGCGCACTGCCGCCTTGCTTGCGCTGTAGACGCTGAATGCCGGAGCGCCCGTGGTACCGGCGCTGGATCCGGTCAGGATGATCGAACCGCCCTGCCCCATCAGCGGCAGCGCCTTCTGGACCGTGAAGATCAAGCCCTTCACGTTGGTCTCGAAGGTTTCGTCAATGTGCTCGGCAGTGATCTTGCCGAGCGCAAGCGGGCTTCCCGCACCGGCATTGGCGAAGACGATGTCGAGGGTTCCGCGCTCGGCCTTCACTGCCGCGTAGAGTCGGTCAAGGTCGGCCTGATCAGAGACCGAGCCCTTCACCGCGCGGGCATTGGCCCCGAGCTCGGCGATGGCCGCGTCGAGCGCTTCCTGTCGGCGACCGAAGATGAAGACAAAGGCCCCCTCCTCGATGAAGCGTTTGGCTGCGGCAAGGCCGATGCCGGTAGCGCCGCCGGTGATCACGGCGGTCTTTCCATTCAGTCTGGTCATGACATGCATCCTTCGTTGGCGTTGTACCCAAGCAGGAAATTGCTTGCTTGAGACGAGGATGCAGCGCTGATAACCTAAGGACAAGTATGCACCTTTTGGTAAGTATCAAAAAATGACGACAACAACGGAAATCTGCGACACCGGTTGCGGGCTCAACGCCACGCTGCGCATCATCTCAGGCAAATGGAAACCGCTGGTCCTGTTTTTCCTGCGCAGCGGCCCGAAACGCTATGGCGAGCTCAAGCGTTTGATCCCTGGCGTCAGCGACAAGGTCCTGATCCAGCAGTTGAAGGATCTGGAAGCCGACCAGGTGCTGGCGCGAAACGACTACAAGGAAGTGCCCCCGCGCGTGGACTACACGCTGACCCCGCTCGGCCGTAGCCTGGCTGATGCGATCATCCCGCTGTGCACCTGGGGAACCGAGAACGCGGCGCAAATGGCAAGCATCTTCGCCAAGCGCGACGCTTTGGCCTAGCGGGATGCGGCCTCCTCTAGCTTCGCGTGCTACACGAGTTTCGCTGTTTCAGTTGCCCCTTTATTGTCAGGACGGATCTTGAACCAGATGGAGTACATCGCGGGCAGGAACACCAGCGTCATGATGGTGCCGACGAACGTGCCTTCGACCAGCGTGTAGGCCAGCGTCCCCCAGAAGACGGAGTGTGTCAGCGGAATGAATGCCAGGTTCTCGCCAAGGGTGTACAGCCCATGGGGGCAGTGGTAGCACGTGCCGCAATGTTGGCATGCACCGGCTCGCCAACGCTGAAACCCAGCACGCCGGCACCGAGTTCGACGATCTCGCCACAAAACTCATGACCGAGAATGCATTGGCCCTTTATCCCGGTCAGCGGATGGGGGCGTCAACCGGTATGAACACCGGCCCTGCCACATACTCATGCAAATCGGACCCACACATTCCGCACCACTGCACGCGAATCTGCAGCCAACCAGCAGGTGGCGAAATTGGCAGCGGAACGTCTTCCACGCGGATATCGTTACGGCCGTGCCAAACAGCGGCAGGCATGCTGCGTTGGGGATTGAACGAAAGGGTCATCGCCAATAAGGCTATTGGGTTGTTTGCACAGTTCGACGGCGTTAATCGATCCGAGCAACGGTGCCTACCCAGCATCATGCAGGTAGCGTCGCTGATCGGCCCGAAAACGAACCTCTAGAAAAATCACCAGCTGAAACGAATCAGCTTCAACAAAAAACCAAATTATGCACAAATGCATTTTTACCCTTGACCCGGAGGGATGAGTCTTTTAAAGTCAAATGACTGTATATGGATACAGTATTTTCTTGACTCAATTCATGGACGAGGTCTTTCCCTATGAAAAGCAACACTGAAAAATTTGGTAAAACACCCCATCAACCCAGCCTGTGGACCCGAGCCGATGCGCTGAAAGTCCGCGCGGACGATCCCACGACCACCCAGCCACTGGTCAGTGCGGACTTCCCGGTACTGAACGATAAGGTGTTTATCTGGGACACCATGCCGCTGCGTGATATCGACGGCAACATCACCTCTGTCGATGGCTGGTCGGTGATCTTCACCCTGACCGCGGATCGTCACCCGAACGACCCGCAATACCTCGACCAGAACGGCAACTACGACGTCATCCGCGACTGGAACGACCGTCATGGCCGGGCAAAGATGTACTACTGGTTCTCCCGCACCGGCAAGGACTGGAAACTCGGTGGCCGGGTAATGGCTGAAGGGGTTTCGCCGACCGTTCGCGAATGGGCCGGCACGCCGATCCTGTTGAACGAACAGGGTGAAGTGGACCTGTACTACACCGCAGTAACCCCCGGCGCGACCATCGTCAAGGTGCGTGGCCGCGTGGTGACCACCGAGCATGGCGTCAGCCTGGTGGGCTTCGAGAAGGTCAAGCCGCTGTTCGAGGCCGACGGCAAGATGTACCAGACCGAAGCGCAGAACGCCTTTTGGGGCTTCCGTGATCCATGGCCGTTCCGCGACCCGAATGACGGCAAGCTGTATATGCTGTTTGAGGGCAACGTGGCCGGCGAGCGCGGCTCGCACAAGGTCGGTGATGCAGAAATCGGCGATGTGCCGCCAGGTTATGAGGACGTCGGTAACTCACGCTTCCAGACGGCCTGTGTCGGTATCGCCGTGGCCCGTGACGAAGACGGGGACGACTGGGAAATGCTGCCGCCGCTGCTGACCGCAGTCGGCGTCAACGACCAGACCGAACGCCCGCACTTCGTGTTCCAGGACGGCAAGTACTACCTGTTCACCATCAGCCACACCTTCACCTATGCCGACGGGGTGACCGGTCCGGACGGAGTGTACGGTTTTGTCGCAGATTCGCTGTTCGGCCCTTACGTGCCCTTGAACGGTTCCGGCCTGGTACTGGGCAACCCGTCTTCCCAACCGTTCCAGACCTACTCGCACTGTGTGATGCCCAACGGCCTGGTGACCTCATTCATCGACAGCGTACCGACCAACGAAGCTGGAATACAGATTCGTATCGGCGGCACTGAGGCACCGACGGTGGGCATCAAGATCAAAGGGCAGCAGACATTCGTGGTCGCCGAGTATGACTACGGTTACATCCCGCCGATGCTCGACGTCACGCTCAAGTAATCGCTACCCAGGGTGCTCAGGCAGCGGGTTTGAGTTCGATGAAAAACTCGTTGTGGATATGATCGAGATATCCCGCCTGACGCACTGCGACTTTGTTCGCAAACCCGCTTGAACAACGCGTAGTAACGACCCTTCGGAACTGGCTACAAGGACGTAGCCAGTAACGGCCCCCCTGGACAGTGATCGCCACCCTCTCCAGCCCGATCAGCGGGGCGGAGGGTTGCGCCAACCTGACCACCTCGAACACCCACCGCGACAACCTCCCCCGCTTCAAGAACGTCGATGGCATCGCTTCATTGCGCATTCGGCAACGCTGCTTTTGCCCGAACGGGCAATCAGAGCGGCCGACCGCGCGCGCCGTTGGTATTGGCCGGCAGTCAATTCGATCAAAAACGACGCGCAACGCGGTCTAGCCTGATGCACAGGACGTGCTTAGGGCGCGAGTATTTGCTGAAGAAACGTTATGAATACATTGATGCGGCTGGAACCACGGTGGTTGGCCAGATACAGCGCATTGATGCAGGTGCTTGCACTGCCTGGGCTGACTTCATATTGCTCCAGCACCCGCATCAGCCGACGGTTTTCTACCTGGTCCGCCAAGGGCACCAGGAAAAACAATCCGAGCGCATAACCAATCTGAGTCAGTGAAACGATGAAACTCGCGCGCCCACTCGACGTCACGCAAATGTCACGCACATGAAAAAGGCCAATGCTGTGAACATTGGCCTAAGTCATTGAAATATATGGTCGGGACGGAGTGATTCGAACACTCACCCCCTAGCACCCCATGCAAGCGGACACCTCTACAGGCCGCTAAACACAAGGCTTCGCGCCTGGCGCTCGCTGCAACGATGCCTAACAGTGCGGAACCGTAATTTACGAAGTCACTCGTAAAGTCACTGCGCCTCTTTTGGCTCCCTCCAACGTCCCGACTGAACAGCAATCCCAAAACCTGACACACCCGGCGTTCGCTTGTAGAATCGCCCCGCTATCGCGGGCAAGGCAAGCCGGCGAAAATAATCCAGCGCTCATAGAAGTCGCTCAAAGGACGGTCAACAAATTGCAAAAGCTCAACAATATTCAGTTCCTGCGGTTTATCGCGGCCGTCCTGGTCGTCATTGCTCACGGATCAGTTGCGCCATTCGGCTTGCCCGCCGAGTTCTTCAACACTGGCCGATTCGGCGTGGATATCTTTTTCGTGATCAGTGGATTCATTATCCCGTACATACTGTTCCACGGGTCTCACACAGAAATGTCGACGGTAAAAATGTCCAGCTGGGCTTTCTTTGTGCGCCGCGTGGCCAGGATATGGCCGATGTACTTCCTAGTAACCATGCTCGTATTCTTATGTGTCTGGATTGTAGGAAGCGGATGGTTTAAGCCTAACCCCGATCTGGCGTTCGCCTACAGCCCTGCAAAGCTGGACATGAACCTTCTTTTCGAGTCCCTGACCTTCACCCACTCATTCATTGCGCCAACGCTGAATGTGGGCTGGACACTGCAATTTGAATTCATGTTTTACACAATCATCGCGGTGTTGATGGTTGCCGGGGTTCGAAGGCTGGAAACCTTCATTATCTCCGCCACGGCGATCATGCTGATATCCCTGTTCATACTTAACTCAGCAGCAAAGCCTTACCTTGACTGGATCGCCCCGGTAAAGCTGATTGGCTCGCCAATGATGTTCGAGTTCCTGTTTGGGCTTGTTTTGTATCGCATTCACTCAGCTGGTGTGCATCTGGCAAAGATTCCTTCCATCCTGATTCTGGTCTTGGCGATCCCTCTGTTGCTGGTGATTCAGTTGAACAACCTGTTGCCGGGGCTGAATGGACAAGCTTTTTACCGCCCCATCGTATGGGGTGCATTGGGGTTCATGATGGTATGGGCCGCCCTAAGCCTTGAGGGTATCTACGAGCCGCATAGATATTTAGTGCTGCTGGGTAATGCCTCATTCAGCCTGTATCTGATCCACTGGATTCTGATGCCGTGGGTTGCCCACTTCTTTGACACCTACGGACTGTACAAATACGGTGTGATTTTCTTCTTCGCCATCTATCTAGCTGTTTGCCTGGGAGCTTCGATCATACTGTTCAAGTACGTCGAAAACCCAATGAACACCGCGATAAAGAAACACCTCCCATAAAAGAGAAGCCCGGCGTAAGCCGGGCTTTCTTGTTTAGAAGTTCCTGCTTTGCTCAAACCAGACGCCGCCGGTCTGCAAGAAATCCATAAATGTGTTTGTGGTAAGGCCTGAAATGTTAGTCCCCCCTTTCAGTGATAGCGCCGCCGCGTTGTGGACCAAAGTGATATTTGGACCAAGACGTACCGTAATTCGCTGCCCCTTCATACCTCCCGCAAAGTACGTCACGTTGGTAGGCGGGGCTTCTTCTTGGGATGTGAGGGGCTGAACGATATCGTCCATGCGCAACAATCCTTGTCGTTATGCTCAAGGGAGTGCCGAAATTGACCGGCCAGGGAGTCCCTCTTGAGCTGATGGCGGGATGATATCTCTATAGTGACAGCCGTAATGTGCCTTTGATTGTCGCTGACTTCTCAGGCCATCATCGAACGTCACAGCTCAATATCGAAAAGGACGGAAGTCCACTGGGCAAACTTCGATAGTGGGATCACATCAAAAAGTCCATCAAGAGCGGGCGTTTTGTGGGGGTAAAAACAAAAAGGGGTCGCGAGATAAAATCTCGCAACCCCTTGAATTATATGGTCGGGACGGAGTGATTCGAACACTCGACCCCTAGCACCCCATGCTAGTGCGCTACCGGACTGCGCTACGCCCCGACTAGGCGTGTTACTGGGTTCGCTTCGTAACGAAGCGATCAGGAATATACCGCAAGCTTTTGAAATGTGGAAGTATTTTAAAAGCTTGTATCACTTCTTCAACACCACCAGCACATCTTCGAGCTCGGAGATCATCTGGCGGATCAGTTGCTTGTATTGGGTGGTGTCGTCTTTGGCCTCATCACCGGACATACGCTGACGCGCGCCACTGATGGTGAACCCCTGGTCGTACAACAACGCGCGGATCTGTCGGATCATCAGCACGTCCTGGCGCTGATAATACCGACGGTTCCCGGTGCGTTTGACGGGGTTGAGTTGAGGAAACTCCTGCTCCCAATAGCGCAGCACGTGCGGTTTTACCGCACAGAGCTCGCTGACTTCACCAATGGTGAAGTAGCGTTTGCCTGGGATGACGGGTAGCTCGTCGTTATGACTTGGTTCCAGCATAAGCCTCAACTCGGGCCTTCAACTTCTGCCCTGGACGAAAGGTGACCACACGGCGAGCCGTGATCGGGATTTCTTCTCCCGTTTTTGGATTGCGGCCAGGCCGCTGGCGTTTGTCCCGCAGGTCAAAATTGCCGAAACCGGACAATTTGACCTGCTCATTGTCTTCCAGAGCGTGCCTGATTTCTTCAAAAAACAGCTCGACCAATTCCTTGGCCTCGCGCTTGTTCAGACCCAACTCTTCGTACAGACGTTCCGCCATCTCAGCTTTCGTCAAAGCCCCCATACGTCACTTCCTTAACGTGGCGTTCAACCTTTGTTCGAGCGAGGTGAGGATATTTTGTGTCGTGGCATTCACCTCATCGTCATTAAGAGTGCGCGATGGATGCTGCCAGGTCAAGCCAACTGCAAGGCTTTTTCTATGCGGATCAATGCCTTTACCCTGATAGACGTCAAATAGCCTGAGGTCTGTCAGCCATTCCCCTGCATTTTCACGGATTACATCCAGAACGGCAGTGGCGGCGACTTCACGGTCGGCGATCAGGGCCAGGTCGCGACGCACTTCAGGGAAGCGCGACAACTCACTGAATTTAGGCATCTTGCCCGAAGCGACTTCAGCCAAGACTAGCTCAAAAACGAAGACTGGACGATCCAGCCCCAAGGTTTTCGACAGCTCAGGGTGAATAGCCCCCACGAAGCCCACTAAACGGCCTTCGCGCTCAATACGCGCGGTCTGGCCCGGATGCAACGCCGGGTGCTTGCCCGGTACAAACGTGAACGCATCCAGTGCACCAGCAAAGCCCAATACCGCTTCCACGTCAGCCTTGACGTCGAAGAAGTCGACGGCGTCGCGGCCTTGTGCCCAGCCTTCCGGCAGGCGGCTACCGCAAACAACGCCAGCCAGCATTGGTTCTTGCTTCAAGCCATCGAGCTGACCCACAAAGCGCAAGCCACTTTCGAACATGCGTACGCGGTCTTGCTGGCGGTTCAGGTTGTGGGAAAGCGCTTTCACCAGACCTGGCCACAGCGACGAACGCATGGCAGCCATGTCGTTGGAGATCGGGTTAGCCAGCAGCAGCGGCTCAACACCTGGGTTGAACAGCTCGAACTGCTTTGGATCAATGAAGCTGTAGGTCACGGCTTCCTGGTAACCACGGGCAACCAGCAGGCGGCGCAGCTCAGGCAGGTGCGCACGGGCTTCAGCTTTCGGCTGCGGAGCCAGGCGCGCTTGCGGGTAGCGAACCGGCAGGCGGTTGTAGCCGTACAGGCGGGCCAGCTCTTCGATCAGATCGACTTCCAGGCTGATATCGAAGCGATGGCTTGGCACTTCTACGCGCCACTGCCCTTCCCCACTTGCAGAAATACCCAGGCCGAGCGCCGACAGCAGTTGCTCGATTTCAGCAGGTTCAATCACCAGGCCGAGCATTTGTTCAACGCTTTTGGCACGCAAGGTGATCGGTGCAATCGACGGCAGGTATTGTTCGCTGACGGTCTCGGTGATCGGACCGGCTTCGCCACCGGTGATTTCCAGCAGCAGGCCAGTGGCGCGCTCCATGGCTTCCCGGGCGAGCTTCCAGTCCACACCCCGCTCGTAGCGGTGCGAGGCATCGGTGTGCAGGCCGTAAGAACGGGCCTTGCCAGCGATGGCAATCTGATCGAAGAACGCGCTTTCAAGGAATACGTCGCGAGTGGTCTCGGACACACCACTGTGCTCGCCGCCCATCACGCCGGCAATCGCCAGGGCGCGGGAATGGTCAGCGATAACCAGGGTGTCTGCACGCAGGGCAACTTCCTGGCCATCGAGCAACACCAGCTTCTCGCCTTCCTCTGCCATGCGCACGCGGATGCCACCGTTGATTTCGGCAAGATCGAAAGCGTGCAACGGCTGGCCCAGCTCCAGCATCACGTAGTTAGTGATGTCGACGGCAGCATCAATGCTACGCACGTCGGCACGACGCAGACGCTCAACCATCCACAGCGGGGTTGGCTTGGAAAGGTCTACATTACGGATCACGCGACCCAGGTAGCGTGGGCAGGCGTTTGGCGCCAAGACTTCAATCGAGCGCACTTCGTCATGCACTGCGGCGACTGCGGCAACAACCGGACGCGTGACGGGTGCGTTGTACAACGCGCCCACTTCACGGGCCAGGCCGGCCAAAGACAGGCAGTCGCCACGGTTCGGGGTCAGGTCGACCTCAATGCTGGCGTCGTCCAGTTCCAGGTAGACACGAATGTCCTGACCCACTGGTGCGTCGGCCGGCAGCTCCATCAGGCCGTCGTTGCCTTCACCCACCTGCAGTTCAGCCTGGGAGCACAGCATGCCGTTGGACTCGACGCCACGCAGCTTGGCCTTCTTGATCTTGAAGTCGCCTGGCAACTGCGCACCGATCATGGCGAACGGGATCTTCAGGCCAGGGCGCACGTTAGGCGCGCCACACACAACCTGAAAGGTTTGCGCGCCGTTGCTGACCTGGCATACACGCAGTTTATCGGCATCCGGGTGTTGCTCGGTGCTCAGCACCTCGCCAACGACGACACCGCTGAATTCACCGGCCGCCGGGGTAACGCTATCGACCTCAAGGCCGGCCATCGACAGACGAGCAACCAGCTCGTCGCGACTTACCTGCGGGCTTACCCAGCCGCGCAGCCATTGTTCACTGAATTTCATCCTGCTCTCCTAAAGATTCGTTACGACTAGCGAAATTGCGCGAGGAACCGCAAGTCGTTGTCGAAGAACAGACGCAAGTCGTTCACGCCGTAACGCAGCATGGCCAGACGCTCAACGCCCATGCCAAAGGCAAAGCCCGAGAACTCTTCCGGGTCGATCCCGGACATGCGCAGCACATTAGGGTGGACCATGCCGCAGCCCATCACTTCCAGCCAGCCGGTCTGCTTGCAGACGCGGCAGCCTTTACCGCTGCACATCACGCATTCCATGTCGACTTCAGCCGATGGCTCGGTGAACGGGAAGAACGACGGACGGAAACGCACCGCCAGCTCTTTCTCGAAGAACACCCGCAGGAACTCTTCGATGGTGCCCTTGAGGTCGGCAAAGTTGATATCGCGATCGACCAGCAGGCCTTCGACCTGGTGGAACATCGGCGAGTGGGTGATATCGGAGTCGCTGCGGTACACACGGCCTGGGCAGACGATGCGGATCGGCGGCTTGTTCGCTTCCATGGTGCGGACCTGTACCGGCGAGGTATGGGTGCGCAACAGCATGTTGGCGTTGAAATAGAAGGTGTCGTGCATCGACCGGGCCGGGTGATGGCCTGGGATGTTGAGCGCCTCGAAGTTGTGATAGTCGTCTTCGACCTCAGGGCCTTCGGCAATGCCGTAGCCGATATGGGTGAAGAACTGTTCGATACGTTCCAGAGTCCGAGTGATCGGATGCAGACCACCCGAGGCCTGGCCACGGCCAGGCAAGGTTACGTCAATGGACTCGGCGGCGAGCTTGGCCGCAAGATCGGCCTCCTCGAGCGACGCCTTGCGCGCATTGAGAACCTCTGTGACGCGCTCCTTGGCAACGTTGATCAGCGCACCGACTTGCGGACGCTCTTCAGCCGGCAAATTCCCCAGGGTCTTCATCACCTGAGTCAATTCGCCCTTTTTGCCAAGGTAGTGAACCCGGATTTGTTCCAGGGCATTGATATCTTCAGCGCTTTGCACAGCCTCAAGAGCTTGAGCGACGAGCGCGTCCAGGTTTTCCATGTACAGACTCCAGATACAAAATAGGGGAAGAGCTTGAAGGCTCTTCCCCTATTTATGACGTTTACCACCTTGGGCTACAGGAGCAGCCCAGGGTGACTGTCGGGGGTACTTAAGCCAAGGTGGCTTTAGCTTTCTCGACAATCGCAGCAAACACCGCTTTTTCGTTCACGGCCAGTTCAGCCAGAACCTTACGGTCGATTTCGATGGACGCTTTTTTCAGGCCAGCGATGAAACGGCTGTAGGACAGACCGTTAACACGTGCACCAGCGTTGATACGAGCGATCCACAGAGCGCGGAACTGACGTTTTTTCTGACGACGGTCGCGGTAGGCGTATTGGCCTGCCTTGATTACCGCTTGCTTGGCAACACGGAATACGCGTGAACGCGCGCCGTAGTAGCCTTTAGCAAGTTTCAGAATTTTTTTGTGACGTTTACGGGCAATGACGCCACGCTTTACACGAGCCATGAGTTACTTCCTCTATTCTTGATCCAAAAATTAACGAAGGCGCAGCATGCGCTCGACTTTTGCCACGTCAGACGGATGCAGCAAGCTGCTACCGCGCAGTTGACGCTTACGCTTGGTCGACATTTTGGTCAGGATGTGGCTCTTGAAAGCGTGCTTGTGCTTGATACCGTTAGCAGTTTTCAGAAACCGCTTAGCAGCACCACTTTTAGTCTTCATCTTTGGCATGTTCGGATACTCCGCATTCAGTTGATAAACATAATCAGAAGGCCTGCCGTGCCCTGTTGATTACTTCTTCTTTTTCGGGGCGATGACCATGATCAGCTGGCGTCCTTCCATCTTAGGATGCTGTTCGACCGAACCGTACTCGAGCAGGTCAGCTTCAACCCGCTTGAGGAGTTCCATCCCCAGCTCCTGGTGGGCCATCTCACGGCCGCGGAATCGCAAGGATACCTTGGCCCTGTCCCCATCACTCAGGAAACGTACCAGGTTGCGCAGTTTTACCTGGTAATCCCCTTCCTCCGTCCCTGGACGAAACTTGATTTCTTTTACTTGAATCTGCTTCTGGTTCTTCTTCGCCGCAGCAATCTGCTTCTTCTTTTCGAAGATCGACTTGCCGTAGTCCATCACCCGGCAAACAGGCGGGACTGCGTCGGCGGAGATTTCCACCAGGTCCAATTTGGACTCTTCAGCGATACGAAGCGCTTCATCAATCGAGACGATGCCAATCTGCTCGCCGTCAGCGCCAATTAACCGAACCTCGCGTGCCGAGATATTCTCGTTGATCGGGGCTTTCGGTGCAGCTCGTTTATCTTGTCTCATTTCACGCTTAATAATAATTACTCCGAATCTGGGCGACCACGCCGGGAAACCGCTTGCGCGAGGAACTCAGCGAACTGGGCGACGGGCATCGAGCCCAGGTCAGCACCTTCACGAGTACGCACAGCGACAGTCTGCATCTCGACTTCCCGATCTCCGATAACCAAAAGATAGGGAACCTTGAGCAAAGTATGCTCGCGGATTTTAAAGCCGATCTTTTCATTTCTCAAGTCGGACTTGGCACGAAATCCGCTTTCGTTGAGAGTTTTTTCAACTTCAGCGGCAAAATCTGCCTGTTTATCAGTGATATTCATGATCACTGCCTGGGTCGGAGCCAGCCACGCAGGGAATGCACCCTCGTAGTGCTCGATCAGGATCCCGACGAACCGCTCGAACGAACCGAGGATCGCCCGGTGCAACATAACCGGGTGTTTACGGCTGTTGTCTTCGGAGACGTATTCGGCTCCCAGACGGATCGGCAGGTTAAAATCGAGCTGCAAGGTACCACATTGCCAGACACGACCAAGGCAATCTTTCAGCGAGAACTCGATTTTCGGCCCGTAGAAAGCGCCCTCGCCTGGCTGCAGGTCGTACGCAAGGCCCGCACTATCAAGCGCAGCGGCCAGTGCAGCTTCGGCGCGATCCCACAATTCGTCGGAACCAACGCGTTTTTCCGGACGAGTGGACAGCTTCATTTCGACTTCGGTGAAACCGAAATCGCGGTAAACGTCCATGGTCAGCTTGATGAACGCAGCGGATTCAGCCTGCATCTGCTCTTCGGTGCAGAAGATGTGGGCGTCATCCTGAGTGAAGCCGCGCACTCGCATGATGCCGTGCAGTGCACCCGATGGCTCGTTACGGTGGCAGGCACCGAATTCAGCCAGGCGCATCGGCAACTCGCGGTAGCTCTTCAAACCCTGATTGAACACCTGCACGTGGCATGGGCAGTTCATCGGCTTGATGGCGTAGTCGCGGTTTTCCGACTGGGTAGTGAACATATTGTCGGCGTAGTTGGCCCAGTGCCCGGATTTCTCCCACAGGCTGCGATCCACGACCTGAGGGGTCTTGATCTCCAGGTAACCGTTCTCACGCTGAACCTTGCGCATGTACTGCTCGAGCACCTGGTACAGGGTCCAGCCGTTCGGGTGCCAGAACACCATACCCGGCGCTTCTTCCTGAAGGTGGAACAGGTTCAGGCGCTTGCCGATCTTGCGATGGTCGCGTTTTTCCGCTTCCTCGATGCGCTGGATGTAGGCGGCCAGCTGCTTCTTGTCAGCCCAGGCAGTGCCGTAAATCCGCTGCAGTTGCTCGTTCTTGGCATCGCCGCGCCAGTAGGCACCGGACAGCTTGGTCAGCTTGAACGATTTGAGGAAACGCGTGTTTGGCACGTGCGGGCCGCGGCACATGTCGACGTATTCTTCGTGGTAGTACAGGCCCATGGCCTGCTCGTCCGGCATGTCTTCCACCAGGCGCAGCTTGTAGTCTTCGCCACGGGCGGTAAACACGTCGATCACTTCGGCACGCGGGGTGACTTTCTTGATGACGTCGTAATCTTTCTCGATCAGCGCGTGCATGCGCTGCTCGATGGCCGCCAGGTCGTCCGGAGTAAAAGGACGCTCGTAAGCGATGTCGTAGTAGAAACCTTCATCAATGACCGGACCGATCACCATCTTTGCAGTCGGATACAGCTGCTTGACCGCATGGCCAATCAAATGCGCGCAAGAGTGGCGAATGATCTCCAGCCCCTCTTGATCCTTGGGCGTAATGATTTGCAGGCTGGCATCGCTGGTGATGAGGTCACTGGCGTCCACCAGTTTGCCGTCAACCTTGCCGGCCACGGTGGCCTTGGCCAGGCCGGCACCAATGGATGCCGCGACCTCGGCTACGGAAACCGCATGATCGAATGAACGTTGACTGCCGTCGGGTAGAGTAATAGTTGGCATGGCGCCTCCTCTCCTAGTGGTGACCCCTACCAAAGGTCACGTGGGTTGGGATGAGCCAGTACAAGATCCAACACCAGGCCGTTCAATACTGAACGCCTGCCTTACAGCGGCAGGAGCCTTTCGGCCAACCGATAATCGAACCAGAGTGACTGGAGTGAACAAAAAGAACCTGGCAAGGCGGCAAAGGGCGCGCCTGGAAATAGCCAAGGCCAGGATGCTAGCACAGATGAACGGTCATCGCGCCGAAGGAGCCTCACGTAAAGACATTTTCAAGGCTTTATAACGGCAAAAATGAACTTGAGCTGTACGTCACGCCTCAAACCCATCGAGAATCGCCGTTCGTCCTCGACCCAAAGGAGCATCCAATGATGCGTTTTACCTCGACCCTCGCTCTCGCCGCTTCCCTGACCCTACTTTCTCTCGGTGCGCAAGCCGCTGCTCCGTCGAACTGGCCTTCGGCTGGTGATCGGGAGAACTTCGTAAAGGACTGCACCTCCGCGGCCAGCCAGAGCGTTGACGCCAAAACCGCCAAAGACCATTGCGAATGTGGCGCCGACAAGATCAACGCTGAACTGAGCACCGCTGAAATCAAGGAGCTCATGACCAATCAGAACGCCAAGCAGGAGCTTAAAACAAAAGCAGTTACGGCTATTTCGTCCTGCAAAGTTGTGAAGAAAACGTAATTTCCAGCCGCAATCAGACGGCCATTTCACTGAAAAAACAGCCTGAAAACTGCCATTTCTCACAAATTACGCAGCTTTTACGGCTTTTTTTACCAGCTGATATTTCGTGCGAAAGCCCCGTAGATCGGGGCTCTCAGCCAAAAAAAGCACCGAAGACCGTGCTATTGAATAGCAAACAATGCCTTGGGGGGGCTCCCAAGCCGAACATTTCGACTATGATAGCCCTGTGTGCCCAGTTGGCCTGAGCAGCACAGCACTACTGAAAATATATGTTTCTTGGAGATACACCATGTCTAATCGCCAAACCGGCACCGTTAAATGGTTCAACGATGAAAAAGGCTTCGGCTTCATCACTCCTCAAGGTGGCGGTGACGACCTGTTCGTACACTTCAAAGCTATCGAAAGCGACGGTTTCAAAAGCCTGAAAGAAGGCCAAACCGTTTCCTTCGTGGCTGAGAAAGGCCAAAAGGGTATGCAAGCTGCACAAGTTCGCGGCGAGTAATTCTCCGCTGAGCTAAAAAACCCCGTCCATGTGACGGGGTTTTTTATGGGCGCTGCAAAAGCCGTGAGGCTATCAGCCGCAGTTGACTCGCGTGATCACCAGGTTGTCGTCGGCATTCAGGTTCAGGCGGTCGGAGCGGTATTCCAGGGTGATCATATCGTTGGGCTTGAGAATCCGTGCGTTTTGCGCACCGGCGCGGGCACGGGCCTGCTCAAGCAATTGGGGCGAAGCTTTCTGGCCAATCGCGAATTCGGCGGCCTTCGCCTCACAGCGGCTATGGCCGGCATCGGCCACGGCGGCATCTTTGGCTGGCTCAGAGGTACCCGGGGTGCTGCAACCCGCCAACGCGAGTGCTGCCAACAAAGTACCGAATGATGCGAGCTTCCAAGGCATGAAGCCTCCTATGATAAAAAATGGACAGAGATCGTGCGACAGCAGTCGGGGCGATTGGTTTCAAGACGTTAACCGCCTGTGGGCAAGTCTGCCTGACTCAAGGCAGGCAATCGCCCGGCCAATCGTCACCAAATATGAACGCACTCAGTAGACATCGATGTAGTCAAACGACGGCGTTGGCCAGTTCTGCTTCAGCGCGTTGAAAATCTGCATCACCCAGACCTCATCGCTGGCCGCCACCCTGCCGACGTAACCGGAGCCCTTGGCCCAGGTCTCAAGGCGAAACAGCAGGCCGCCGATATCAGTCCCCCCTACGACCCCCGAAGAGATATAGGCAATGCCGGCCTTGCTTACCCGCAGTTGGGTATGCTGATCGTCGCTGGCGCCGGCAATCAATTGGCGCACGGCCTCCAGCGTAAGGTTCTCAGGGTTGTTCAGATCGATCTGCACGCGGTGTTTCCCGGCCATTAAACGGACCGTCAGTGTCGCACAGCCCTTGCCTTGTGCCTAAGTAGCAGTGCCAATCCCACGACAAAATGGTTAACTGCCCGTGCAAGTACTGCGTCCTGACGCATGCCCCCCCCGTATTTCCTGCTCGCGAGACACCCATGACCACCGTAACGCTCCACGCCGACATCAAAGCCAAATGGCCCCAAGGGCAAAGCTCCTACAGCCCCGGAAGCCCGGAGGAGTTGGCCATTATTGGTATCGATTTGCTGGTCAAGGAACTCGGCACCCAGGCCGCGCAAGCGTTCATCGGCCAGATATTCGAGAAATACCCGGCCGATCACATGGGGGCGCACAGCCCCGAGCGCGAATAAGAACCGGCCGGCGAACGCCAACCGGCAAACAGCTTACTTCAGGCGCGCCAGGCGCTCGGTCAGCAGATCGAAGAAGCCCTGGGCGTCGCCGTTCTCAACCCAGAACACATTCTTTTCCTGCTTCAAGCCATCGTACCAATCGACGATGGTCTGACCGAAAGTCGGACCTTCACGGCTGTCGATGACCATATTGGCCTGACGACCGCTGAACAGCGAGGGCTTGAGCAGATAGGCAATGACGGTAGCGTCGTGGACCGGGCCACCCGGGATGCCGTAGTGCTCCATATCGCCCTTGACGTACTCATTCAGAATACTGCTGACAACCTTGCTCGCGTTGTTGTTCAGGTCCGCAATCTTTTTAAGGCGGGTCTCACTGGTGAGGACCTTATGGGTCACATCCAGCGGTAGATAGGTCAATTTCACACCACTTTTGAGCACGATCTCAGCCGCTGCCGGGTCGGCAAACAGGTTGAACTCGGCCACCGGGGTGATATTGCCGCCATTGAAGTGCGCGCCGCCCATCACCACCACTTCCTTGATGCCTTGGGTGATTTCGGGAGCTTGGGTCAGCGCCAGCGCCAGGTTGGTCTGCGGGCCGAGCATAGCGATGGTGATACTGTGAGGTTTGGCTGTGCTTAGGGTCTTGATCAGATAATCAACGGCGTTGCCTTCGGCCAGGCCTTTTTTAGGCTCGTGCACGGTAACGCCGGAAATCCCTTCCTTACCATGAATATTCTCCGCGTAGATCGGCGTGCGCAGCAGCGGCTTTGGCGCCCCTGCGTACACCGGGATGTCCTCGCGCCCTGCCCACTCGCGCGCCAGGCGTGCATTGCGAGAAGTCTTGTCCAGGCGCACGTTGCCAGCCACGGTAGTCAACGCACGAATGTTCAACTCCTCCGGCGAGGCCATGGCAAACAACAACGCCACCACATCATCGGCCCCCGGGTCAGTGTCGATGATCAGATCGATTTTTTCCGCCGCGTGGGCGCTTGCAGCAGTGAGCGCGGACAAAAGCAGAACACTCCGGAACAGGTTTTTCAGGGTTGGAAGACCACGTTGCATGAAACACTCCTTGTCGTAAGGGGACTTTAGAACGTTACGCCGGACACCAGCGCGATATTGCAGTAAGGTTGGCATTCGCCGGTACGGACAACGGCGCGCGCGTTGCGGCTCAGTTGCTTGAACGCTTCATGGCTGAGCAGGCGCCGCTCGCCGAGCGCTGCCTGCGCCACGAGCGCATCGAGCTCGCTCAATGCCGGTGGCTGTTTGAGCAGGATTTCTTCCGCCAGTACGTGGCTTTCTACCTGCATTTCACTGAGCACTATGCGCAAGGTACTGATGAAATCCGGGATGCCCTGGGTCAACGCCAGGTCAATCAACTCGACACCTGGGGGCACCGGCAGGCCGGCGTCACCGATGACCAGGATGTCACCATGCCCCAGGGACGCAATCACGCGCGACAGGGCAATATTGAGCAGCGGAGTTTTTTTCATGAGGGCACAAAACCTTGTACGTCGTGAAGCGTGGGAATGGAAGGTTGCGCGCCGGCACGGGTTACCGACAGCGCCGCCGCCGCCTGGCCAAAACGGATGGCCTGGGCTTCGCTTTTGCCAGCGGCCAGCGCAGCGGCAAAGCCGCCCACAAAGGTATCCCCAGCGGCCGTGGTGTCCACAGCCCTGACCTTGGGCGCGGCCAGATGCTCGAAGCTTTTACCATCGGCAAACAGCGCCCCCTGGGCGCCGAGGGTGATGATGACTTTACCCGCCCCTGCCTTGATCAGCGCCGCTGCGGCGACCTTGGCGCTGTCGAGAGAATCGACCGTCACACCGCTCAAGGCACTGGCTTCACTTTCATTAGGAATCAGATAATCGATCGAGGCGTACCACGCCTCAGGCAGCGGCCCGCTGGCCGGGGCCGGGTTGAGGATGACCGTCTTGCCCAGCGCGCGTGCGCGGTTGAGCGTATGCCCGACGGTGTCTATCGGCACTTCCAGTTGGCAGATAATCACCTCAGCGGCCTGCAAGACCGCGTCACAGGCCCCCAGAGACGCGGGGGTCAGCTCTGCGTTACTGCCAGCCACGATGACAATTGCGTTCTGGCTGCTGTCATCCACCACGATCAATGCCACACCACTGGAACCCTCCACGGTGCTGACAGCCTGGCAATCGATACCCTCCACCAACAGCGCATCGCGCAACTGGGTGCCATAGGCGTCAGTGCCGACACAACCAATCATCGCAACCTCAGCACCCAGCCGCGCCGCCGCCACAGCCTGATTGGCGCCCTTGCCACCAGGAACGGTGGAAAAGGTTTGGCCGATCAGGGTTTCACCGGCACGCGGCAAGCGACTGGCGCGGGTGACCAGGTCCATGTTCAAGCTGCCTACTACCACTACTTTTGCTGGCATACATCAATACTCATCAATTCGGTTCAGCGGTATTGGGCAAACACACCGGCGAATGGCGCCGTCGACTCACGTAAAACAATGCTCGGGGTCACAATGCGTTGATCAATCGGCAGTTGGGGTGTCGCTATACGTTGCAGTAATAATTCGGCCGCCGTCTCGCCCAGTTGCAAGATCGACTGCCCAACAGTCGTCAGTGCCGGGTAGACGTAACGCCCCATCTGAATATCATCGAACCCGATCACCGACAGCTCGCCCGGCACGCGGATATTGCGCTCTGCGGCGGCGCGCAGCACACCAAAACCGATCATATCGTTGCTGGCGAAAATCGCGCTGGGCGGGTTTTCCGATAACAACTGCACCGCAGCGGCATAACCTCCGGTGCTGGTGAAGTCGCTTTCCAGGATACGGCTGGCCAACACCTCGACGCCCGCCTCGCGCAACGCACGCTGGTAGCCCGCCAGACGCATCTGCGCCACGCGGGTATGCCCCGGACCGCCGATGCAGGCGATGTCCCGATGCCCCAGCTCGACCAAGTGCCGGGTCGCCAGGTAGGCCCCTTCTTCGTGATCGATACGTACCAGGTCGACATCGATGCCATCCAGCGCCCGGTCGACAATCACCATGGGCGTTCGCACCGCACTCAAGCCAGCGGCAAGGCCGCTGTCGTCGCCACCGACCGATGTCACGATCAAGCCGTCGACGCGTTTCTCCAGCAACACTCGCAAATAGCTGCGCTGCTTTTCGGCGTTGTCATCGGAGTTACAGAGGATGACGCAGTAGCCGTTGCGCTCACAATAATCCTCGATGCCGCGGGCCAGTTCGGCAAAATACGGGTTGAGGCTGTTAGGCACCAGCAGGCCGATAGTCGCCGTTGTCTTGGCCTTGAGCGAGCGCGCTACGGCACTTGGTACATAGTCCAACTGCTTGATCGCAGCCTCGACCTTGATGCGTACCGGCTCACTGACCGGGCGCGTCTTGTTCACCACATGGGACACCGTGGTGTAGGAAATCCCCGCAAGCGCTGCTACATCCTTGATCGTTGCCATGGTTCAGCCCCGCCGACTGGCGCGCTGGCTGCGGTAAGTATCAAGGACGACGGCGATCACGATCACGGCACCGGTAATGATGCGCTTCGTGGGTTCCGTAGCACCAATCTGCGCCAGGCCCGCTGCCAATACCGAGATAATCAACACACCGAAGAACGTACTGATGACCGAGCCGCGCCCGCCCATCAGGCTCGTCCCCCCGATGACCACTGCGGCGATCACTTGCAGTTCCAGGCCCGAACCGGCATTCGGGTCCGCCGCTTCCAGGCGCGAGATCTGGAACAGCGCAGCCACGCCGGCCAGCAACCCCATCAGGCTGAACACCAGGATCTTGTAAGGCTTTGGATTGATACCGGCCAGGCGCACCGCCTCTTCGTTGGTGCCGATACCGATCAGGTAACGACCAAATACGGTACGCGTCAGCACCAATTGCGCCGCAATGATCACCAGCAGTGCGATGATGAATGAGGGCGAAATACCGAAGGCCACCGGGTTGGACAGCCAGGCGAACGAGTCACCGATGTAAGCCGTGCGCGAGCCGGTCATCTGGTACGCCACACCTCGGGCCATCTCCAGCACGCCAAGGGACACGATGAATGACGGAATCCGCCAGGCCACAGTGATCGAGCCCGTGATGGTACCCGCCAGCGCGGCGCAGCCCATGCCCAGCACGGCGGCCGGCAACACGCTCCAGCCCCAGCTCAGGATCGCCACGCTGACAGCCGACGCCGCCAAGGCCAGCACCGAGCCCACTGACAGGTCGATACCGCCGATGATCAGGATGAAGGTCATGCCCACCGCCAGCACCATCAGGTCCGGAATCTGGTTGGCCAAGGTGCTGAAGGTGTCATAGGACAGAAAGTGGTCGCTGAGCACCGAGAACAGCGCAATCATCGCCAACAAGGCACCCGCCAGCCCCAGGTAAGTGCCCAGGCCGTAGAAGTTGCCGCCAGCTTTGCTGGGGGAAGTGGTTGTTTTCATGGGGTATTCCTAGGCGCTGCCTCGTTGAGCAGCGCATCACGTTTCTGATAGCCGGCAAATGCGGCGGCGAGCAATTCGTCCTGGGTCCAGCTGTCGCGCTCAAAGGTCTCGATCAAGCGCCCGGCAGACAACACACCGATCCGGTCACAGATCAGCATCAGTTCACGCAGGTCACTGGACACCACTACCAGCGCTTTGCCCTGGCGGGTCAACTCGCCGAGCAAGGCATAAATGTCGAACTTGGCACCGACGTCAATGCCTCGGGTCGGCTCATCGAACAGCATTACCGAGCAATCGCGCTCCAGCCAGCGGCCAATCACCACTTTCTGCTGATTACCGCCCGACAATTGCGACACCAATTGCGCCGGACTGGAACTGCGGATACGCATGGCATCGATCTGGCGCTTGGCCAAAGCGGTTTCATCACGGCTGTTGACGACGCCACCACCGGAAATTTCCGGCATGTTGCCCAGGGCGATATTGGCGCTGATGGACTGGGTCAACAGCAGGCCCTCACCCTTGCGGTCTTCGGTGATCAGGGCGATGCCATGACCCACGGCGTCCACGGGCGAGCGAATACTGACCACCTCTGCCTGCTCCCCCAGGGCCACGGTACCGCTGTCGGCCAGGTCGGCACCGAAGATCAGGCGGAGCAATTCGGTGCGCCCGGCACCGATCAGGCCGGAAATGCCATAGATCTCGCCGGCACGCACCTCAAAGGACACGTCGCGGACTTTGTCCGAGCGGCTCAGGCCCTTCACCGTCAAGGCCGGACCACCGATCGTGCGCGGGCCCAGGTCGATGTGCTCGCCCAACTCGCGGCCCACCATCAAGGTGACCAGTTGCTCACTGTTGTAATTGGCCATCGGCTCGACGCACACCAGCTTGCCGTCGCGCAATACCGCAATGCGCTGGGCAACACGGGCCAGCTCTTCCAAGCGATGAGAAATATAAATGATCGCCACGCCCCTGGCCTGCAGGCGGGTGATTTGCTCAAACAGCATCTCGACTTCACGGGCGGTGAGCATGGCCGTGGGCTCGTCGAGGATCAGTACATGGCAGTCGCCGATCAGGTTACGGGCGATCTCGACCATTTGCTGGTGACCGATGCCCAGGCTGCCGACGAGCGTATCCGGATCGATCGCGTCAAGGCCGACTTGGGCCATGGCTTCAATCGCGGCTTTACGCAGCTGTTTACGGCTGATCCAGCCGCAGTGGCTGGGCAGGTTATCCAGGAACAGGTTTTCAGCCACCGTCAATGTCGGCAACAGGTTGAGTTCCTGCATGACCATGCGCACGCCCAATGTTTCAGCCTGGGTGCGACTGCCGGGACGGTAATCCTGACCATTGAATTGCATGTGCCCGGTGGTCGGCGTGACCAGCCCGCCGATGATCTTCGACAAGGTACTTTTGCCTGCGCCGTTCTCACCGGTCAGCGCCAGCACTTCCCCGCGATTGAGCGTCAGGGTGATGTCGGACAGAACCGGTTGGGCATAGGTCTTGCCGATACCGCTGACCGAGAGGACAGCGTTCGGGGCGGAAGATGACATAGGAAAATCTCCAGGCGCCCGCTCAGGACAAGCGGGCGCTGTTGGGTGCTACCAGGATTACTGCTTGAGGACGAGTTCGACCGGGGTTTCGATCACACCATCTTTGGCATCGACTTTCTCACCCTTGACCAGCTTGAGCGCATTCTGGATGCCGAACACGGCTTGCTGGGCGGCCGCCTGGTCGGCAGTCGCGAGGACGCGCCCGTCCTGCAGCATCGGCTTGATGGCTTCGATGTTGTCGTAGCCTACGACCAGCACCTTGCCGGCCTTGCCCGCTGCACGCACGGCAGAGACGGCGCCCAGGGCCATGTTGTCGTTACCCGCCAACAGAGCCTTGAGGTCTGGGTATTCGCTCAGCATGGCGGAAGCCACTTTGCGGCCTTCGTCAATTTCCCAGTTGCCCGACTGAGTGGAGACGATCTTCAGGCCGGCAGCGTCCATCGCATCCTTGAAGCCAGCCGTGCGCTGCTGGGCATTGGTCGTGGTCGGTACACCTTCAATGATGCCGACCTTGTCACCCGAGGCGAGTTGCTTGGCCAGGTAGTCGCCCACGAGCTTGGCGCCTTTGCGGTTGTCCGGGCCTACGAAAGGGATATCGAGGTTTTTGCTTTTCAGAACACCTGGGTCCAGGCGATTGTCGATGTTGACGATCTTGATACCGGCTTTAGAGGCATCCTCCAGCACTTTTACCAGGGCCTTGGAGTCAGCGGGCGCGATAACAATGGCATTCACCTTGGACAGGATCATCTGCTTGACGATATCAATCTGCGCGCTGGTATCGGTTTCGTTCTTGATCCCGTTGGTGATCATGTCGAAGTCGGCGGCGTGGTCTTTCTGGTACTGCTTGGCGCCGTCCTGCATGGTGACGAAGAATTCATTGGCGAGGGATTTCATCACCAGGCCGACCTTGGGTTTGGCGGCGGTGTCATCGGCAAATGCAGAAGAGAGAGGCAAAGCGGCGGATGCGGCAGCAAGCACAGCGACAGCAAGAAGACGTCCAGCAAATGGCAGCTTCATGGGTTCACTCCGATCTTATGATTATTGTGAGCAACGCTTACACCGAAGAATACTTCGGCGGCCCTCCCAACCGGGTGGCTGATGCGAGTGTCACGATACGCCAGGAGCGCCCGTGAAACATCTCGCAAACGTTTGCGTTGATCAAACTATGAGAACCTTGTCGAGATTTGTCAACGAGAGAAAACAGCCTTTCATCCAAGCCCTCTGGCCTTAGCGCTCACGCCATTGCCGCTGATGGGATTAAACATCGCCCTCGCCCGCACGTTCTATAAAACGACAGGCTGCGGCATCCATACCCCATGCCGCACATTGACCCTGGAAGATTCCGTCATGTTTTTCGGACAACCGAACGCGATAACACCTTACCGTTCGGAAAGCCGGACAGCCGCTCGCACCACCCCTCCAACAAATCAAAATAAGTTGTTTTAAATCAATAGGTTATTTTATATCGACAGCAACAATCAGCCTGGTACAAATCCTGCTCTTTCTCAGCACCTCGAGGCGTTAAGACCTGCCCGAGTGTTCTGGATAAACCTGCTACAGCACTCAACAAAAACAAGAGAGAAAAATAATGAAATCTGCATTGAAGACCTTTGTTCCAGGCGCCCTAGCCCTTCTGCTGTTGTTCCCCGTTGCTGCCCAGGCAAAAGAAGCTGAAACCAAGGCAAAACTGTCCAACGTGGTCATCCTCGCCACCGGTGGCACCATTGCTGGCGCCGGCGCCAGTGCGGCGAACAGTGCCACCTACCAAGCGGCCAAAGTCGGCATCGAGCAACTGATCGCCGGCGTTCCTGAGCTTAGCCAGATCGCCAATGTGCGCGGCGAACAAGTGATGCAAATTGCTTCAGAAAGCATCAACAACGAAAACCTGCTGCAACTGGGTCGCCGTGTGGCCGAACTGGCCGACAGCAAGGACGTGGATGGCATCGTGATCACCCACGGTACCGACACGCTTGAAGAAACCGCCTACTTCCTGAACCTGGTGGAAAAGACCGACAAGCCAATCGTAGTGGTCGGCTCCATGCGCCCAGGCACCGCGATGTCGGCAGATGGCATGCTCAACCTGTACAACGCGGTTGCCGTCGCAGGCAGCAAGGATGCACGGGGTAAAGGCGTGCTGGTCACCATGAACGACGAAATCCAGTCGGGTCGCGATGTGAGCAAGATGATCAACATCAAGACCGAGGCGTTCAAGAGCCCATGGGGCCCGCTGGGCATGATCGTTGAAGGCAAATCCTACTGGTTCCGCCTGCCAGCCAAGCGCCACACCATGGATTCGGAATTCGACATCAAGACCATCAAGAGCCTGCCCGACGTTGAAATTGCCTACGGCTACGGCAACGTGAGCGACACCGCTGTCAAGGCCCTGGCCCAGGCCGGTGCCAAGGCCATCATCCATGCAGGTACCGGCAATGGTTCGGTATCGTCCAAGGTGGTCCCGGCCCTGCAGGAACTGCGCAAACAAGGCGTGCAGATCATTCGTTCCTCCCACGTGAATGCTGGCGGTTTTGTTCTGCGTAACGCTGAACAGCCTGACGACAAATATGACTGGGTTGCCGCCCATGACCTGAACCCACAGAAAGCTCGCATCCTGGCCATGGTCGCCCTGACCAAGACCCAGGACAGCAAGGAGCTGCAACGGATGTTCTGGGAATACTGATTCCTGATAACACCGCGGTAGTAGAGGCAGACTCGTCTGCCTCTACTCACTCGTAGCGCTCGTAGCGCTCGTAATAAAAGCCGCCGCCCAACCAAAACCACTGCTAGACGCATCAGGATTGAAAGAGCGGCGCCAGCCACACCGGCTAGTGAAGCAAGTAGTAGTCTTTAGGGTCAGTCAGATCCTGGTTGAATCCACCCTCGATCACGATGGACACCAGATTCACCGCGATAATTGCTACAAACAACACCGCAATGCCTTTACTAACAGCCGGTGTCCGCGAGGCTGAGCGGCCTTCCGGCAACAGCATCAACCCCGCGATATACACAATGAATGCCACTGAGGCAATCGCACTCCAGGTATACATGTGAATACCGAACACCGTTTCTGCATAACCCGGGTCTCCAGGTACGATATGCAACAACATATGCCGAAGTGAGACACCACCTGCGAGCAGCGCGCCAATAATAGCGCAACTATAATGTACATTCTTGACACCCAACTGCACATTAAACAGAAAACCCAGGCCCAGAGTAATCAGGCCTGCGCGAATCAAGTTGCACAACGTGCACGGCAGACTATGGAGCGCAAACTGGTAGAAAAACGCAACCAGCAGGACACCACATACCCCCAGCAAACCCAACGCATTCAAATGCCTACTCATTATTGCACCTCATCATTATTAGAATGACGCATTCATCACATCAGTTGCGTTGTGCACAAAGAGCACCAGCATGACAATGACAAGTACGACGAACAGGCTATAGCTGAGCTTTTCACGTCCAAACATCGCAGCCAGGGCTGCACCAAGCGCTATAAAGAAAGGGGTAAATAGCATGTTATTTCCTCAACGGGTGTACCCGTTTGTGCACAGGTACTGTTTTTAATCTTCGATCAAACACCGGCCTCACGCCAACTCAAGATCACTGCCAGAGGTCTGCGTCTTACAGAGACAAGTACTCGATGTTTTATAAGTTTGGCCGGTGACGGGCTGTCGCGATTCACGCGGGTTAGCATTTCAACTCACACCCGTCCCGCTCAGTGTATCGATATCACCAGAGCGCACGAGCAAAGCCCAGAACAAATCATGATTGCCTTAATTACGACTGCAGCCGCACTATTGCGCGCCCCTATGGTTTCCTGAAGGAACCACCACTGCAACCCTGATAAACAAGTTATCTCTTTCGATATTATTTGGCCGTCGATGACCCAGGCAAGAGAATATTCATGAAATAAATGACATGTCCAGAATTGCCATTCGCCCCAGTCAATGGCGAATACCTACAGTTTTAATATTAACAATATCTTCATGCCCTGGAGGGACACTGCGCGAACTTCAATCAAAAGACCTACCTGAACCGGAGCGTCAGCGGCAACCGGTCAAAATCCCCCACCTCTCTTGAGGTAGTTGCGTGGCGTGGTGCCGGTCAGGCTCTTGAAGAACGCGATCAATACGCTGTCGTTACAGAAGCCCAACTCAAACGCGCAGTAATCAAGGCTATGACCGGTGGCAAGCAGCTCAATGCAACGCAGCAGTCGCCATTGCTGCCGCCATTGCTGATACCCCATCCCCGTCTCACGCAAGAAGATACGGCTGATGGTCTTCCCGCTTGCCCCCACTCGAGTTACCAATGTCTGCAAATTGGGGGGTAAGTGTTCAAGTTGCGTCAACAAAGGCGCAAGGCGTTTATCTTGAGGCAGGGGTAAAACAATAGGCTGCTTCGGCGCATCGGCAACCTCAAGCAGGCATAACGCCAACAAATAGGCATATTTACCCTGGCTCCAGTCGGTGTCATACGGTGCCTCAGTCATGCTTTCCAGCACCGCGCGCAATAACGGGCTGACCTCGATCACTCGCACTTCATTACCCAGAGGTACAGACAGTGCATGGTTAAAATACACCGAGCGATATTCTGCTGTTTGTATGACAGCACGGTGCCTAACCCCTGCGGGTATCCACGCAGCGCGCATGGGTGGCAGCAGACACAGCTGGTTTTGCATCGTAATTCGGGCGCTGCCTTGCTGGGTGAACATCAGCTGTCCCCGGTGATGTTGATGCATGCCGGAGTCGTGGTAACGATGCGTGATGCTAAGGCCAATGACGGGCGCATCATCGAAGCTGTCGGGATCGAAACCACTATTAGGTTTGACTTGAGCCATGACTTGTCCGATTTCGAGGGTTATCTGTCGATTACCAGATAATACGCCAACGTCAGCGCATTTAGAATGCGCCACGTTTTTCGATCGAGTGCATGTAGATGAATTCCCGAAGCTTTCTTGTGCTGACCATCACGTTGATGATGTTCCCTCAAATCGCCCAGACGCTCTATAGCCCTGCGCTGGCGGATATCGAGCAGGTATTCAGTATCGGGTCGCAAGCCGCATCCCAATTGCTCTCAGTGTTTTTTATCGGCTTTGCCTTTGGCGTCGTGGTCTGGGGCCGGATCAGCGACTGCCTGGGGCGACGGACCGCCATGCTCGCGGGCTTAGCGTTTTATATACTCGGCGCCATGCTTGCGTTGTTTGCTAAAAGCTTTGAGGCGCTGATCGCCGCTCAAGCGTTGGCGGCGTTTGGTGCAGCAGTCGGCTCGGTAGTGACTCAAACACTGCTGCGCGACCGCTACCGTGGCACCGAATTGGCGCATGTCTATTCCATCGCGGGTATCGCCCTGGCGACGAGCCCGGCAATTGGTCTGTTTACTGGATCCAGCCTGGTGCAACTTCAGGGCTATCGGGGTGTGCTGATCTGTTTGTTGGTATTGTCGTTGGCGTTATTCGCCTGGTGCCTTGTGCAACTGCCGGAAACTCGTCCGCAGACAACGCGTCCAGCGTCACTATGGGCCACATTGCGTCAAATGCTTAAGGACCTCGAAATATGGCGATCTGCCGCATTGGTCGCGGTATTCAACGTTGCACTGTTCAGCTACTACAGCGTGGGGCCTTTCCTCTTTGATGACCTGGGAATGTCCGCCGAATCCTTTGGCTACAGCGGCGTGCTGCTGGCGCTGGGGTCAGCCTTGGGAGCGTGGTTGAACCGACGGTTGCTCAAGCGCGGCATAGGCAGCTCTAGCCTGGTAGAAATAGCCATTGGCTTGATGTTCCTCGGCGCATTTCTTATGTTGTTACTGCAAGGCAGCCGGCTGTTCGTATTGCCGATGCTACTGGTGGTCCTGGCGTTCGGAATGGCGATCCCCAATATATTGGGATCGGCACTGGTGAAGTATCAGGACCGCCTTGGCACCGCAGGGGCATTGTTTGGTTTCTTGTATTACTTGATGATCGGCGGCGCAATGACGGCGGTGGCATGGGCGCAGGAACTGGGCTGGACCATCATGATCTGTAGCCTGGTGGCATTTCTTTCAAATGGCGAGAGAAATAAAGCACACGCCAGCTGATCAAGCGCCTGTATCAGGTGAGAGATCTACAAGGCACGGATGTGTTTGCTCGACGTCTCGCCAATGTCGCAGGACCGTTATGCGCTGCGGCAACTGCACGCATGCGGCGAGCTGCAATGCATCGATCCGGGCAGGTTCGAACAGGCTGTTTCAAAGTGCTCGAACCTGTGGGCCAGTCTTCCGGGCACCGGTTACGGCCAGCCCGAACACCCGATTGAAGACTTGCTTGCCGTCTTTCGGGCGGCGGGCGCAACGGTGATGCCCTGGTGCCCCTGTCCTTGATCCTCAAACCAGGTCCGTGGCTGGTAGCCACAACTGCCCTCTTCGGCTTGTTCCGCCATCAACAGGCGAAAACAGCCACCGCACAGACCGACCGAGCAAAACCTATCCTTGCGCACAACCGGGCCGGGGAGAATAACCGCCACTGCCCCCTCTGAAATGAAGGGATCGACTGTTATGGCTGCCCATGGCGGGCCCCACCCGATGGCGCCAGGGTTTACGCGCTTTGAAACTCACGAACCAACAGATCGCCAGGCTGACAATCCAGATGGTCACAGATCGCATCAAGGGTAGCCAGGCGTATGCCCTTGACCTTCCCCTGCTTGAGCAAGGAAAGGTTGGCTTCAGTGATTCCGATGGCGGCGGCGAGGTCTTTGGATTTGACTTTGCGTAATGCAAGCATCACGTCAAGTTGAATGACAATTGGCATATTGATCTCAAACAAACGAACGACTTTCTGAGTCCAGATCACTGGCTTCATGAAGTATACGCGCAATGACCGAGATGCAGGCTGCGAGGAACAGGGCAACGAAACTTGGCGCAGTAACGCTAAGCGTGATCAGGCGCTCGCCGACCGGAGCGTTCATCGTCACCCACGCACTGAGCATGGGCTCGCACAAGAAATCCAACACGACCCAGATCGCCACTGCCCAGCCCACCTTACCCAGGCGTGAAGCCGCGTCACTGGAAAAATACTCACCACGTGCATAGCTCTGAAACAACCGGCGTAAATGATTCAAACCACATGCCAGCGCCAGCAACGGCACGCTCGACAGCAAAATCCCCCCCAGTGTCTGCCACCACGGGAGCGACACCGTTTGCTCGCCGGTGGCCGCCAGCAGCCGATCAACCAACAGCCGCTCGGTGAGCCCAAACCCCAAGCCATACGTTGTGCCCAGGTTGGGATAAAGCCATACGGCAGTATTGAGCAACAACATGCTGATGATAAGCGCCAGGGTAGCGGTCGCCATGCGCTGGCTGATTTGAGCGAGGTGATTGGAAGTCATGTGAAGCTCCATAACGTTGAGGTAACAAAACACTAGCAATAAAATTATCGTAAAACAATAATATTTTTATGCAAAATCACAATTAATTAATGCAAGTGAATAATTACCCTCCAAGAAAAATCTCTGGATGACGCCTATTTCCTGCCGGTGAACATCCCGCATTCAAGGGTGCTCCCACACCACTGTCACCCGAAATAGCTCCGCTATATCTCCGTGAGCGCTAAGCCCCCATGCATCATTTCTTCCGCTATCACGAGCGACGGACTTGAAGCACGTCGTGGGAGATGCCTTAATAAGCAAGCTAACGATTTGAATATTATCGAGTCTCACAATGACCAACACGATCAAAAACCTTGATAACTCGACATCACGCTCATCCGAACACCTCTTGAGGCACCTTAAAACCCACGGCGCTTGCAGTACGGCGCAGTTGGCAAAGGTACTCATGGTGACGTCCGAAGCGGTGCGACAACAAATGGCTAAATTGGTCGAACAAAGCCTGGTCGATAGCGTGGTCTCACGCTGCGGCGTTGGTCGACCCAAGCAGCTCTGGCAATTGACTGATTCCGGTCACGCACGATTTCCCGATACGCACGCGCAACTCACCGTGCACATTATCGACTCGGTAACACAATTGTTTGGCCAGGAAGCCATAGATCAGGTCATCGAATTACGTAGCTCACAGCAATTGGCCGAGTACCAGGCGCAATTGGCATCGGCAAGCTCACTGGCCGAACGCGTCAGGCGGCTGGCCGATGCGCGTAACGCGGAAGGTTATATGGCGCGGGTTGAAAGCGATGGAGATGATTTTTTGCTGATCGAGGACCATTGTCCGATTTGCGCGGCCGCAACCAAATGCCAAGGGTTCTGCAAATCGGAACTGTCACAATTCCAAATGCTGATGCAAGGATGGGGGCAGGTCGAGCGCGAAGAACATTTGCTGCGGGGCGGTCGCCGCTGCGTCTACCGTATCGGTAAAGTGACCGGACAATAACCCCCAAAAGCCTCAAATGCCTCGCCCTGCGACCAACAGGCATCCCCGTCAGTGCTCGTATCACAAGTGCCCGGGCGATTAGGCTTGAGCCATGGCACGTTTGTAAAAGTTATAGTGAAGTAGGCTGTCCATCCCCAGCTTTTCAGCGACACTCCATGACGCGGGATTACTTTCATCGCAAGACCAGATGGGCTGAAGCCCAAGCTCACAGAGATGACGCATGAGGTGATTGCAAAGCAGCGTCGACAAACCTTTACCTCGATAAGCCGGGTGAGTCACGGTACCAATCTCAACAAACTGCTTTGACGCAATCCCGTAGGCCTCACTGGCGATGACACCTGCCGCGGCGTCCCAGAAAACCCAACCAAAACCGCGGCTGAGGAAATGTTCAGTACCGCCGAAAATGCCGCTCATGAAGTCAAACCATATACATTCTTTAAATAAAGCTTCACTGACCAGAGGTCGAATTTGGTAACCCGACGTATTGCTGACATCACTGGATTGGGCAGTGGAATAAGCATATTGCCGTCGAGGCGTTGGTGCCAAACCAAACGGCTTGACCTGCTGTGGACTTAACTCGGGTAGCACAAGTTTTATGTCCGCCTTATCCCTCAATAAATCAAGGCAAGGTTGTAGTTTTCGCGGACTGGATATACCAGCAGTGAACACATAAGCGCCCGCAGTGACCAGCATGCAACTGCCAGGCTCAACGACATTATCGACAAAGACCTCACCCGGCAGTCGCTCCTCGATAATGCCATGCACAAATGGAATATTAGGATAATTATCAGTAAATAGTGTTCGCACGCGTTCATAATGAAAAGATGACATCTTTTTCATCAAGCAATTCCTAGGTGTGTTGAATACTGCCGGCATACAGAAGGACACTTATAACAACGTGGTGCAATACCTGTAAAGGCACATTCCTAAGTAGCGGCTGACTTGTCATTGCGGCATCAACCTTTGTACCGTGCCCCCACAACAAAACTCGAAACTACTTAAGCACGCTGGCCATGGCACATGAAGAACTATGGCTAGCGAGGTAAAGCCGAGTGGCTTAAGGTCGCGCCATCACTCACGGCTCTCCGGATAACGACCTGAGATCAGTGGCTTTGGATTTGCCAAGCAGCCTTCCATCATACAGCGTCGCCGCCCTGCTGATTTTGCCGTCCGAATCCAGTGTAAGTTCCATAATCCCAGTTTTCACCGGGGTTAATGCAGAACCATACCATTCAAAGCCACCCCCCAGATCACTGCCCACCACATGACGCAGTTTAGACCCGGTCATATAAGGCGCCGCAGATCGAACACGATCAAAGTAACGTCCAATGGCCGCTTGACCACGTATTTGTGTGCGTATCGCCAGGTCTTCGAACACGGCATCATAAGTAAACAGTTCGGAGGCGGCCCGTGCATCACCGCTGTCCAGCGCTGTGTGCAATCGGCGTGCAACCGTGGTTATTTTATCGCTGGCATTCTGTGCTATCGCTGACTCTTTGAAGTCAGTGGGAAACTTATCTTCCGGCTTGCGAAATTGATGATAGCGCTTGTCATCGTAACTACTGCTGTCCCAGTAATCGGTCCACCGGATAATTTTTCCATCTTTAAAATCTACAGCGCCCACGATTCGCAACTCACCACCAAACAACTCCGGCGTGTCCGTGAACTCGACAATCGCGCTGCCTGCGCCATTGATGGAACCACCCAGTATCCGTGTGGGATAGGAAAGGCCCTTACCGGAGTGAGGAATGACCTTTCTTATCGCTTCCGGGCTGTCTTGGTTCCACCCCAATGTGGCATCTGTGTAGGTCAGTAAGTGCGGAGAAAAATAAGTCATGGTTGCATCGATATTTTTCTGCGTCTTGACAGAAAAGAATGATCTGAAAAGTGCAGCTGTCTCCGGTTCTGCATGGGAAATGTCCGCTACATCCGGGTAGGGTGTTACGTCCTGGGCGTGAGCGACAACGGGAAGTGACCCCACAAGAGCCGCGAAGCTAAAAGCCATAATCGATTTCATTGAAACTCCTTAAAGAATGGAAACACGAACATTCTGAAATCAGGCAGGCGCTGACAGTGGATCAAGTCGTTGCGCTGTATTCACCTGTCTCAGTTGCGAGTCGGGTGCCCCCGCCTGGCTTGATAACGTCGCGCCTCTGTCGATTCGGCGGCAATGAAGCCGAAGCGGAACAAAATGACGCGCACCCAATTATCAAAGCATTGGCTTGCATAATGCCAAAAAGCCGCCCCCAATACGAGTATTTTTTGAACCTTGCCCGTGTGCCCGCTGGTCAGCGAGACAGGGCAGCTACTGACGGCTGCAGCGCGTTTCGGATGTAGGCATGGACAAAACGCACAGGTGGCAGCCCCAAATCCCCGCCCTGGCGCAAACACTCATGTAGTTTGTAGTGCCCTACAAAAATTGTAGCGGCCCAGACCGCAACGACCGCCAGGGTTGGCATACTCGGGCCAAACCGAATTGGCACGGTCCATGCCTCAGTTTTGAGCAAGTGCACATAGCAGATCCCGAACTTGAGTAACTGGATACACACGAGGACGAAGTATGAAAACGGCGTTTATCGGGGAGTGATCGACCTGCGCGGCGCAAGCCGCCGAACGTGGCGTTGTCGTCAAGGCAACAGGCATACTTGCGGTCTGGGGAGTGCACCTGCTTGAAGCGCGCCAGCGAACAGATAAGCATGACGCCTCACGGTAACTTGGCAACGCCCCAATTCGCATGACCGTTCATGAGTCAATCACTTCAACAGTCAAGCGTCAGTCGAGCGCCGCCATATTCGCAGGTGCCGATCTCAAGCTTGAATCCATGCAAATTAACTATTGCAGCAACAATCGAAAGTCCCAACCCCAAACCACTGTGCTGCGGGTGACTGCCCACACGATAAAACCGCCGGAATACCGCAGACCGCTCCACGGGTGGAATACCAGGGCCGGAGTCCAACACCTCGATTCGGGTGCTGCCCCCATGGATGATCGCCCTGAGCACGACTTCCCCCCCCTTGGGCGTGAATTTGATCGCGTTACTCATCAGGTTAGCCAACGCTTCAAATAACAATGCTTGGTCGCCGATCAACGGGGGCAGCGACTCCGACACCTGCAAATACGACGTCACACCCCCTTCCTCGGCTAGCGGCAAGTAAAAGTCATAAAGCTCCTGCAGCAACTGTCGCGGGTCGAACTTGACAAAGCATGCGCGGCGCTGATGATCCTTGAGTTGAGCAATCCGCAGGAGACCGCTAAAACGAGCCATCAGTACATCGGTTTCGGCAATCACTTGGTCGACTTGCACCGCTTCGGGTGAACGCTGTGCGGTCTCCTGTTGCATACGGTGAAGCTGCAGCTGGATACGCGTGAGCGGAATGCGTAAATCATGGGCTATGTTGTCGCACACACCCTTGACTTCGTTAGCCAATCGTTCGATGCGATCCAGCATGGTATTGGCAATGGCAGCCAACATATCGAGTTCGTCACGTCGGGCCGACAGGGGCAGGCGATAGTTCAAATAACCGGCGACGATTAACTCAACACGGGCTTGAATTGTTTGAATACGGCGCAACGGGCAACCACGCAACAAGTACCAAACACCGGCTCCGCACACCAGGACCAGGCACACACCCCAGGCCAGCGCCTGCCACATGATTCTCAGAACCCCAGCTATCAATCCATGGTTTTGAGCAAGGACCAACCAACCGCCCTCCCATGTCCGTATTGCCACGGCATCGCAACGGGTGCGCGGCAAGACAGAGTCGTTACAGTTACTCAACTCATGAATCTGACCGTCCAGGGGCAGCAGCGCAGGGATCTGCCGGATCGGGCCGCTCAGTGGCCTCTTCTGATCATCGAACACCCCGTAGGTATCTGCGTCGCTCGCGCCGAACTTGATATCGGCGCTCAGGGCCTCCATCAAATGATCGCCCTCAAGTTGCGCGAATAGCTGCTGGCGCTGCATCAGCGACTGATTGGCAAAGCCTTCAAGGCTGCTGAGCAGGTCGTAATAGAGCCATCCTATAAGGATGCAACCCCAAACCACGAACAGAAAACTATACAGCGCCAGTAGTCGATTGCCGCAGAAGCGCCAGCCCTTAGCAGGGTTCGGCAATAACATGGCCAGAGCCTCGTACAATCCGAATCAATGACGTGAATACCTGTCCGATACCCACCAATGCCCCTCTACAGCGAGTCGGGGTCCAAGAACGGATAATCAACACCGTGACCTTCAGTACTAAAAAACTTCGAGTTTTCATGACCACGTACTCGAGGCAGGAATGCAGGGCATTCTAAAAGCAGCCGGTTCCATGCATTACCTGAGACTCGACAATTAATCATCGAAATCGGACAGATCCTGACCGACTTCGATACGTTCAGTCTTGTTGACCTCGATAACAGTCGACGCCAAACGTCGCTGACAAGGAGCGACCCTCTCTGCGGAAAAGTCCTCCTGGCTTATACGAAAGCACTCAATTGGCTGCCAGACGAACTTCTTGAAATTTAAGCAGTTGCGAAATCCCCTATAGTTAAATACTGTATGTGCGTACAGCCAAATAAGGAAAGCTCCGTGGCAAAGCCCTCTTCCACAGTCCCCACATCGCCTGACGCCTATCAGCGCCTGGCCATTCGCGTACAAAAAATCATCAACTCGACCAACGCACAAAAAGCCAAGGCGGCCTTGATCTTCCGCTTACCCGATGAGCCGGAGGACGAGTGGCAACGTTTACTGGAAGAAATTGCGGAAAACGACAACGTCACCCTCGCCTATCGGGATGACGGTGGCGTACAGATTTTCTGGGTTGTACCAAAGGAAGACTGATTCAATGAGTGCCCGTTTTATTGCTGTGTGCTGCCTGTTTTTTGCTGTCACCGCCAACGCCCAAGCCCCTCGGACCTTCACTGAAGCCAAGAAAATCGCCTGGAAGCTCTACGCTCCGCAGTCCACGGAGTTCTATTGCGGCTGCAAGTACACCGGCAACCGTGTGGACCTGAAAGCCTGTGGTTACATCCCACGCAAAAACGCCAACCGCGCTGCGCGTATCGAGTGGGAACACATCGTTCCTGCCTGGCAAATCGGACATCAACGTCAATGCTGGCAAAATGGCGGTCGTAAAAACTGCACACGTCATGATGATGTGTTCAAGCGCGCCGAGGCGGACCTGCACAATCTGGTGCCCAGCATCGGCGAGGTGAATGGCGACCGTAACAACTTCAGCTTTGGCTGGCTGCCGGTGCAAAGCGGTCAGTATGGCTCGTGCCTGACCCAGGTGGACTTCAAGGCCAAGAAAGTCATGCCACGCCCTTCCATTCGCGGAATGATCGCCCGGACCTACTTTTACATGAGCAAGCAATACGGGCTGCGCCTGTCGAAACAAGACCGCCAACTGTATGAAGCCTGGAACAAGACTTACCCGGTGCAAACCTGGGAGCGCCAGCGCAACCAGACCGTGGCGTGTGTGATGGGCCGCGGCAATGAATTTGTCGGCCCAGTGAACCTGAAAGCCTGCGGTTGAACCTGGGCGGGATTCCCGCCCGACTTGCCAGCTACTGTGCAGCCTTGTGCTCGATAACCTGAGACTCGGTGTCGTTTTTCTTGGCACGTGCCAGTTTTTCGGTCAGTTGTACCTGCTTGGCTTCGGCTTCGGCCTTACTGGCAAACGGCCCCAGCAGTACTTCGTCCTTACCGTCGACCTTCACGATATAAAAATTGAAACCATGCTCGAGCAACCAAGCGGTCAGGTCAGTGATCGCCTGCAGCTTGTGATCTGGCGGGCCGACCCACACATCCCATTCCTGAGCGGCAATCGCACCGGCCTGCGGCTGGCTTTCGGTCACGGCAGGCTTGGCCTTGGGCGTTTCGACACTGCTGCCTTCTCCGCAACCGGCCAATGCCAACACCGCAATTGCCATCGCTACTTTACGCACTGCCCTGCTCCTTTAAGAATAAAGAGGCAACTTTACCATTCACTGTCTATTCTGGCCGTCATAAACGTAGGCTTAAACAATGCGAATGATGTATCGCGACCTGTATGATGCCGCCATGGGAATTAATGTTGCCTCTACGCGTCCTAAAAGAGGCAGTCACAGGGAAGCGCTTAGCAGTAAGCTACACACATCCGACACCAGCCCTGTCTGAAACATGTGTCCTTTAAAGTAATCAAGGAGAAGTCCATGCTTATACTCACCCGCAAAGTCGGTGAAAGCATAAACATCGGTGATGACATTACGATCACCATCCTGGGCGTTAGCGGCCAGCAAGTACGAATCGGCATCAGCGCACCGAAGGACGTTGCCGTGCATCGCGAGGAAATTTATCAGCGTATCCAGGCTGGCCTGACTGCACCGGACAAAAACCAGACGCCTTGAAACGCCCCAGTAGCCAGCCTTTTCGTTCACTGTAACGGCTGGCGAAAACCTATCCGGCCTGTTTCGCGCCTTTTGGCGTGGCCAGCGCGCCCTGTACATCCCCCTACGCCGCAAGATGAAACTGTCATGATGCCTGGAACTTGTTGCACGATTCGCAGCCGAAGCTTCTGACACTTTATCCTGCCATCCGAGTGCATTCAGGAGCACGCCGATGAGGCCCACCGCCACGCGCCCCCTGATCTCCAAGTCCTGGACGATCGCCCTATTGATAGGGCTGGTCTTTTTAGCGTTTGGGTATGGTCTGAGGTTAGAGATTGAAGGCGCCGACGACCCCGGCGCCCACTCTGGGCTGGACTTGACGCTGCTCCTGTGCGGCTACCTGCTGGTGTTCTGCCTCAAGCCGATCCAAAAGGCCATTTTGCGTAAGTTATGCCAGCGTGCGGCTCATCGCGTGCACCAGAAAATAGCACGCTGACCGCCTCTGCTCCCTATCTGATCGCCGGCATGTACAGTCCCGTAGCAAGACCTATGCTTGGGCCTGCATAGGCAGCGAAAGGTACTCACTCAAATGGACACCCTCAGCAAATCCCAAATCGAAATGGCACTGGCCGCACGTCTGCCCAGCTACAAGGTGACTTGCACACTGCACGCCGATGGCACGCTGTCGGCGATTCTCAGCGGCCCGGAAACCGACCATTTCGCGATTACCGGAATCGTGCGCGCACACTATCGAGGCCCCGAGGCCATTGCCCGACTCGCCAACGAGATACTCAGGGAAATGGTGCTCTCGCGTCAGGGCATGAGAAGTAGCCGGCTGCAGGCCTCATCAGACCCGACCGCTTGCGAATCAGGCCGAGACCGGTAACCGGTTCGGCCTGATTCGCATCACGGAGCCAGCATCTGCAAGTACAGCAAACCATCAGCGTCACGCTGGGCTTGCAACGCCTCATACCCCTCGATGCAAGCATGTGCAGTCACCATGGGGGCCAGGTGCGTCGAGGTCACAACCACGATATCCGCCCCCGCCGACTCCCCCGCTCGAATGCCCACAACAGCGTCCTCGAACACCAGGCAGTCTTGTACCGGCACACCCAAACGCTGGGCACCCAGCAGATAGCAGGCCGGATCGGGCTTGCCCGTCGCGACATCTTCGGCGGTCACCAGCACCGCAGGCACGGCAATACCTGCCGCGTGCAGCCGCCGCAATGCCAACGCCTTTGGAGCAGACGTGACCAGTGCCCATTGATCGCCGGGCAAACGGTTCAAAAACTCAACCGCACCGGAAATCGCCACGACGCCCTCGACATCGTTCAATTCAGCCTCGGTAATCCACTGTGCTTCTGCCGCTGGATCAACCCCCGGCAACGCTTGGCGAGTGATTGTATCAATCGCACGGGCGCCATGAATGGTGGCCAGGAAAGCCTCCACCTCCAGGCCGTGGCGCTCAGCCCAAATGCCCCATACCCGCTCGGCAGCGGCAATGGAGTTGAGCAGGGTTCCGTCCATATCGAACAGAAAGGCGCGGTAACGCTTAGCCAATATGGCTGAACCTCGAATGGACACTACGGGGCTTCCTCATGAGCAGTAACCTCTATTGAGCCCCTGCAATCTACGGATCGCCTTGGCGCTTGTAAACGCCCTCCCTCGCCACTGCATTTACAGGTGTGTAATGACAAGACTGACCCGGCGGCTGACAGGTTAAGGCAAGCCCGATAGATCAGCTGACCTGCCCACCGGTCTGCACCACATCCACCTGGGTGCACCATGCCGCTTTCACTGCCACCTTCAATCCCTCAACCAGAGTCACCAACGGCATACACGCCTGCCCACTCGCAGCGACCTGCTCCGGCAGATAAGGCACATGGATAAACCCACTGCGCACCCCATTGCCGGCCAACACATGCTGCAACCGGTAAAACACCTGGTTGCACACAAACGTACCTGCCGTCTGCGAAACTGACGCCGCAATCCCCGCTTCGCTCAACGCTTTGACCACAGCCTTAATCGGCAATGTGCTGAAGTAAGCGGCCGGCCCACCAGCGACGACCGGCGTATCGATAGGTTGCTCACCCAGGTTGTCGGGAATGCGTGCGTCGTTGATGTTGATCGCCACCCGTTCGATGGAAAGGTCACTACGCCCGGGCCCCAGGCCAGTGGCGATAACCATTGCCGGGCGCAACTCGGCGATCAGCTGGCTCAAGACCTCACCGGCCGTGGAAAATGCACAGGGCAATCGGCGAGCGACGATTTGCACGTCATCACCCAGCTTCACGCCCTCCAACTGACGCACAGCCTCCCAGGAGGGGTTTACCCGTTCTTGATCAAAAGGCTCGAAGCCCGTCAGCAGTACAGTTTGCATCCTGGCCTCACATCAACAGGTAAAGCAGCACAATATTGACCACCAGCATCATCAACGCAGTCGGCATCTGAGCCTTGATCACCGCATTTTTGTCTGGCAACTCCAGTAACGCAGCCGGCACTATATTGAAGTTGGCCGCCATCGGCGTCATCAGCGTGCCGCAGTAGCCGGAAAACATACCGATCGCCGCCATTACCGCCGGGTTACCACCATAGATACCCACCAATACCGGCACGCCGACGCCGCCGGTCATCACCGGGAAAGCCGCGAAGCCGTTCCCCATGATCACCGTAAACAAGGCCATGCCCAACACGTAAACCATCACTGCCACTAACTTGAAATCCAAGTTGATGTACGTAGTGGTGATGTGGGCGACAGCGGTGCCTACCCCAGCTTCATTGAACAGCAACCCGAGCATCGCCAGCATCTGCGGAAGCACCATCGCCCAGCCGAGGGCTTCAGTCAGGCGACGGGACTCGCGCAAGGCTTGCACCGGCGTATCACGGGTCAACCAGCAGGCCAGGCCAAGGGCGATCAGGCAGCCGATGCCGAGGGAGACGAAAGTGGTGTTCTTCGGGTCCAGCAGCGGCACACCGCCGATTTCGGTGTGCTTGAGCAATACCGAGCCAATCACGGTGGTCAACGGGATGGCCAGTGCCGGGATAAACAACGCGTGGCCCAGGCGCCCGGCGCTGGCCCGGGAAGCCTTATCGTGCAATTGCGCATGCGTACCCCGGCCAACGCCACCCAACCCGGCAATCAACGCCATGACCACCACGCCCACACCGATGGCTACCGACGGCAAGCGCTCCCCGACCAGAAATGGCATGGCAAACAGCAACCAGAACAACGCACTGGACCAACGCTTGGGGTGGGTGCGATCCCACAGGATCATGCCGGCGGTAATCAACAATAAAACACCGGCTAGCCAGTACAAGTACTCAATGGAGATGATCATTGCGCAGGCTCCACTGAGGCGGCAGCGGGCGCCATGTCGCGGGTGAGCCTTCGATCAAACCGATGCAGGCGAATGGCATGGATGATAAAAGCGCAGATCGCCGTCGGAATGCCCCACACCGCGATGTGCAGCGGCTCTACGTCGATCCCCGAGCCCAGCAGGAAAGTGTGCATCAACGCAATCGCACCGAAGGCGACAAAGATATCCTCGCCAAAAAACAGCCCGACGTTGTCGGTGGCGGCGCACATGGCCAACACTTTGTGGCGCAACGTGTCCGGCAGCTTGCCGTAGCGCTTTTCCGCCGCGCCCTCGGCCATTGGCGCCAGCAGCGGCCGTACCATTTGTGGGTGCCCGCCCAGGCTGGTCAGCCCCATAGCGGCTGTGGATTCGCGCACAAACAGATAGATGATCAACAAGCGCCCGACCGTGGCGCGCTCGAAACGGGCAATCCAGTTCTGCGCATGCAGGCGCAAACCATGGCGCTCCAACAAGCCAATGACAGCCAGGGGCAATAGCAGAATCAATTGCAGGGCACGGGTTTGAAGGAAACCATCCCCCATGGTTGCGAGAATTTTCTCCAACGGGAACTGGGCGGCGAGCCCGGTGGCGATGGCGGCGGCGGTAACCACCAACAGCGGATTGAAGCGCAATACAAAGCCGACCACGATGACAAGTACGCCGATCAGCGGCCATAAGTTAACAACAGTTTGCATGGCAGGGAGGTCCTTTTATGCGCGCTGCGGCGCCATTACGGCAGGATGTGAACAAAGGGCTCACAACATGAAAGTGGCGTGCAGTCGGCTCGGTTTTTTATTGTTGACCTGGAAGGTCGAGCGTCAGTGGCGGCAACTTTGCTGCCTGCGGGCGGGGGGTGTCCAACAAGAAAAATTGTTGCTGCACACCAATAAATTTTGTTGGCGGTGGGCACCAGATGATCCGGCGCCAGAAGGAAACTCAGGCCAGGCTCGTTTGGAAAACGTACCGTTGATGGCCAGGTGGATCATCTACAAGCGGGCCCAAACTCACTGAAACCCACTTGAGTGACGCCTCATCACCGCTCCAACGCTTTAACCTGAGCCCGTTCAGTCGGGAAGATTCCCAATCAGGGCCTATACTCAATTATGCAGTTGTGTGCCCCTACGCATCACGCACGGCGCTATTGCCGACAATGAGGTTCCAGCCATGTATGCCGGACAAATGAGTCGCCTGCCGACAACAAATGGTGAGATACGCTGCCAGATGGTCGTCCAAATTATCTGCCTGCTGTCGGTGGCTTCCCTTTTCTGCTGATTGATCCCTCAACCATCTACGCACGCCGCAAGGCGTCGTCGAAAACCCATCACCCAAATTCCAGGCAACAAAAAAGGGCCCACCTTTCGGTGGGCCCTTCCAGACCGCCCAGCAGAGCGGATTTTGTTTGGTAGGCGCGATTGGACTCGAACCAACGACCCCCACCATGTCAAGGTGGTGCTCTAACCAACTGAGCTACGTGCCTGCTGTGAGGCGGCATTCTACGGAATTCCGGAGGGGTGTCAACATCTTTTTTGCAGCTAACCCTATGAATATGCGAATTTTTTATTTGCGATGGGCACGCCCGTGATTTTCGGGTGGCTGGCAGCCATTTTTCAACTCAGGTAGGATCGGCGCACTCGTAAAAAATATAAAACAGAGGTTCCAGGATGGCGAACACCCCCTACCCCCAGTCGTATTACGCCGCGTCCGCGAATGCAGTTGCGCCCCGCCCCACGCTGCAAGGTGACGTCGAAACCGATGTCTGCGTGATTGGCGCCGGTTATACCGGACTTTCCAGTGCACTGTTTTTGCTGGAGAACGGCTTTCGCGTGACGGTACTGGAAGCCGCCAAGGTGGGTTTTGGCGCATCGGGCCGTAATGGCGGGCAGATCGTCAACAGCTACAGCCGCGATATCGACGTCATCGAACGCAGTGTCGGGCCCAAACAGGCACAACTGCTTGGGCAGATGGCGTTTGAAGGCGGCAAGATCATTCGTGAACGAGTGGCCAAGTATCAGATCCAGTGCGACCTGAAGGACGGCGGCGTATTCGCTGCACTCAACAGCAAGCATATGGGCCATCTGGAGTCGCAGAAGCGCCTCTGGGAGCGTTATGGCCATACGCAACTGGAACTGCTGGACGAACGTCGTATTCGCGAGGTGGTGGCCTGTGAGAACTATGTCGGTGGCTTGCTGGACATGAGCGGCGGGCATATTCACCCACTCAACCTGGCACTGGGCGAAGCGGCAGCCGTGGAGTCCCTGGGCGGTACGATCTATGAACAATCGGCGGCCGTGCGCATCGAGCGCGGCGCCAACCCCGTCGTGCATACCGCCGAGGGCAAGGTCAGGGCAAAATTCATCATCGTCGCGGGCAATGCTTACCTGGGGAACCTGGTGCCGGAGCTGGCAGCCAAGTCGATGCCGTGCGGCACACAAGTGATCACCACCGCCCCCTTGGGCGATGAACTGGCCAAGACGCTGTTGCCACAAGACTACTGTGTCGAGGACTGTAACTATCTGCTCGACTACTATCGCCTTACCAGCGACAAGCGCCTGATCTTCGGTGGCGGCGTCGTGTATGGCGCGCGCGACCCTGCCGATATCGAAGCGATCATTCGGCCGAAAATGCTCAAAGCCTTCCCACAACTCAAAGACGTGAAGATCGATTACGCCTGGACCGGTAACTTCCTGCTGACCCTGTCGCGCCTGCCACAGGTCGGCCGTCTCGGCGACAACATCTATTATTCGCAGGGCTGTAGCGGCCATGGCGTGACGTACACGCACCTGGCGGGCAAGGTGCTGGCGGAGGCGCTGCGGGGCCAGGCAGAGCGTTTTGATGCGTTCGCCGACTTGCCACACTACCCATTCCCGGGCGGCCAGCTATTGCGCACGCCGTTCGCAGCATTGGGGGCCTGGTATTACGGGCTGCGGGATAAGCTGGGGGTCTGATCCTACAGCGGGAGCCGGTTCACCGGCTCCTTGATGGGCTGACCAAATCGCACAAACAAAAAACCCCGGTCTTTCGACCAGGGTCTTTGCTATCGGATCAAAGATAGCCAGCGGCTTTCTTTGTGCTTCAAGGCGTTCAGTGGGCCTTGAAGCAGATATGGCGCAGCGGACGGGACTCGAACCCGCGACCCCCGGCGTGACAGGCCGGTATTCTAACCGACTGAACTACCGCTGCGTATCGCTTGACCGGCCGAGCAACAAACGCTCAACCGTCATTTAAATGTCTGATCGATCAGCCCTGGCTGTTCAATCTCAAGCCCGACGAATCGAACCTGGAAAATATGGCGCAGCGGACGGGACTCGAACCCGCGACCCCCGGCGTGACAGGCCGGTATTCTAACCGACTGAACTACCGCTGCGCGTCGGTGCAACCTTTAACGTTGCGTCTTGCCCTGGGGCAAAACTCTCAAGAAGTGGTGGGTGATGACGGGATCGAACCGCCGACCCTCTGCTTGTAAGGCAGATGCTCTCCCAGCTGAGCTAATCACCCTTTGCTTCGTTGAGGCCGCGAAATTTACGCAGGTAACGGACCTAAGTCAATAGCCTGCTTGAAGTTTTTCTGAAAAAGACAAAATCACTTCAAGACGGCCAGCAGCCCTACTCGCTGTAAATCATCTTCTTGCTCATCCCGCCGTCCACGACAAACTCCTGGCCGGTGACAAACCCGGCCTGGCGCGACAGCAGCCAGGCCACCATCGCTGCCACGTCCTCCACCGTGCCCACCCTGCCCGCCGGGTGCTGGGCATGATCGGCATCGGTGAGAGGCTCTGCACGCCGTGCAGCAGGATCGCGCGCATCGATCCAACCAGGGCTGACCGCATTCACCCTCACTTCCGGCCCCAGGCTCATCGCCAAGGCATGAGTCAGGGCCAGCAGGCCACCTTTGCTCGCCGCGTAGGCCTCGGTGTCCGGCTCCGATTGACGGGCTCGGGTAGACGCCAGGTTGACGATCGCACCGCCATGGGCGCGCAGGTAAGGCGCACAGTGCTTGGCCAATAACATCGGCCCACTGAGGTTTACCGCCAGCACACGATTCCAGTAGGCCAAGTCGAGGCTTTCCAGGGTGATATTGCGCGGGTCGGCCACCGCCGCATTGCACACCAACGCGTCCAGGCGCCCAAACTGCCCCAGCACCTCGGCGACACCTTGGGCCACCTGCTTCTCATCGGCGACATCCATGGTAATAAACCAGGCATTCTCGCCCAGCACCTTGGACACCTTGGAACCACGCTCGCGATCCAGGTCGGTCAACACGACCTGCCAGCCTTCGCTGATCAGCCATGCGGCAATACCGAGGCCGATACCCCGGGCCGCGCCCGTCACCAGCGCAACACGCCCGTTACCGGCTGCTGCAGCTTCCATGGACCACTCGATCACAAGGCAGCCAACCCGCGGGCCAGGTCTGCCTGCAAGTCGGTGACATCTTCCAGGCCAACCGCAATGCGGATCAGGCTGTCACGAATACCGGCCGCTTCACGCTCCTGCGGCGCCAACCGACCGTGGGACGTGGTGCTTGGGTGCGTAATGGTGGTCTTGCTGTCGCCCAGGTTGGCGGTGATGGAAATCAAGCGCGTCGCGTCGATAAAACGCCAGGCCCCCTCTTTGCCACCCTTCACTTCGAAACTCACCACAGCGCCGAAACCACGCTGCTGGCGCTGGGCCAACGCGTGCTGCGGATGGCTCTTGAGGCCGGCGTAATGGGCCTTCTCGATACCGTCCTGTTGCTCCAGCCATTCGGCCAGGGCCTGGGCGTTGGCACAATGGGCCTTCATCCGCAGGCTGAGGGTTTCCAGGCCCTTGAGGAAGATCCACGCGTTGAAGGGGCTCAGGGTCGGGCCTGCGGTGCGCAGGAAGCCCACCACCTCCTTCATCTGCTCACTGCGACCCGCCACTACACCGCCCATGCAACGGCCCTGCCCGTCAATGAACTTGGTGGCGGAATGCACGACGATGTCTGCACCCAGCTTCAATGGCTGCTGCAACGCGGGGGTGCAGAAACAGTTGTCGACCACCAGCATCGCGCCCTTGGCATGAGCCACTTCGGACAATGCCGCAATGTCGACCAACTCGGCCAACGGGTTGGACGGCGACTCGACGAACAGCAACTTGGTATTGGCCTTGATGGCCGCATCCCAACCGGAAAGATCCGCCAGGGGCACGTAGTCCACTTCGATACCGAAACGCTTGAAATATTTCTCGAACAGGCTGATGGTCGAACCAAACACGCTGCGCGATACCAGCACATGGTCGCCTGCACTGCACAAGCTCATCACCACGGCCAGGATGGCCGCCATGCCCGTGGCCGTGGCCACCGCCTGCTCAGCACCTTCCAGGGCCGCGATGCGCTCTTCGAACGCCCGTACGGTCGGGTTGGTATAGCGCGAATAAACGTTGCCAGGCACTTCGCCCGCAAAGCGTGCAGCGGCGTCGGCCGCCGTGCGGAATACATAGCTGGAGGTGAAGAACATCGGATCACCGTGCTCACCTTCCGGAGTGCGGTGCTGGCCAGCGCGCACAGCCAGGGTATCGAACGCTACGCCATCGAGGTCGCTGTCCAACCGACCGGCATCCCATTCCTGACTCATGCTGCGACTCCTTCTCTATGCTTTATTTAAGATACAAAACCGGCCCCTCAGGGCCGGTGTCTACTCAGTTGTTGTACAGGTCGATGATCGCACTGACCGCCTGGGTCTTGATCTTCGACGAGTCGTTACGCGCCTGCTCGATCTTGTTCAGGTACGCCTCGTCGACGTCGCCTGTCACGTACTTGCCGTCGAAGACCGCGCAGTCGAACTGCTCGATCTTGATCTTGCCACCGCCGACCGCTTCGATCAGGTCCGGCAGGTCCTGGTAGATCAGCCAGTCAGCGCCAATCAGATCGGCTACGTCCTGCGTCGTACGGTTGTGGGCGATCAGTTCGTGAGCGCTTGGCATATCGATACCGTACACGTTCGGGTAACGCACGGCGGGCGCTGCCGAACAGAAGTACACGTTCTTCGCACCGGCCTCGCGAGCCATCTGGATGATCTGCTTGCAGGTGGTACCGCGCACGATGGAGTCGTCCACCAGCATGACGTTTTTGCCGCGGAACTCCAGCTCGATAGCATTAAGCTTCTGGCGTACCGACTTTTTGCGGGCGGCCTGGCCGGGCATGATGAAGGTACGGCCGATGTAACGGTTCTTGACGAAACCTTCGCGGAACTTGACGCCCAAGTGGTTCGCCAGCTCCAGTGCAGCAGTACGGCTGGTATCCGGAATTGGGATCACCACGTCGATGTCGTGCTCGGGACGCTCGCGCAGGATCTTCTCGGCCAGCTTCTCACCCATGCGCAGACGCGCCTTGTAGACCGAAACGCCATCGATGATCGAATCCGGACGCGCCAGGTAAACGTGCTCGAAGATGCACGGTGTGAGTTTCGGGGCGACCGCACATTGGCGGGTGTGCAACTTGCCATCTTCGGTGATGTAGACCGCTTCGCCCGGTGCCAGGTCACGGATCAGGGTGAAGCCCAGCACGTCCAGGGACACGCTTTCGGAGGCGATCATGTACTCGACCCCTTCGTCGGTATGACGCTGGCCGAACACGATCGGACGAATGCCGTGCGGGTCACGGAAACCGACAATGCCATAACCGGTGACCATCGCCACGACCGCGTAACCACCGACGCAACGGTTGTGCACGTCAGTGACGGCCGCAAACACGTCCTCTTCGGTCGGCTGCAACTTGCCACGCTGGGCCAGTTCGTGGGCGAACACGTTGAGCAACACCTCCGAATCGGAGCTGGTGTTGACGTGGCGCAGGTCAGATTCGTAAATCTCCTTGGCCAGCTGCTCAACGTTGGTCAGGTTACCGTTGTGCGCCAAGGTAATGCCGTAAGGCGAGTTGACGTAGAACGGTTGAGCTTCGGCCGAGGTCGAGCTACCGGCGGTCGGGTAACGCACATGGCCAATACCCATGTGCCCGACGAGGCGCTGCATGTGACGCTGATGGAACACGTCACGCACCAGGCCATTGTCCTTGCGCAGAAATAACCGGCCGTCGTGGCTGGTCACAATACCGGCAGCATCCTGGCCGCGGTGCTGGAGGACGGTTAGCGCGTCATACAGCGCCTGATTGACGTTCGACTTACCGACGATACCGACGATGCCACACATGCGACGCAACCCCTACTTAATGAATCTTGACTGAACACAACTTACTGAGGCGTTTTGGCCGGCAAGAGGTGTTCCTTGAACGGAAGATCAGCGGGTACGCTGATTCCGCTGGCCAGCCACTGACTGCTCCACCCCAATATGAGGTTCTTGGACCAATCTGCAACCAATAGAAATTTTGGCACGAGTACCGACTCCTGCCACCACGAATCCTGCTGTACCGGCCCCAGGCTCAACAGCCCGACCGCCACAACCACCAGCAACGCGCCACGCGCAGCGCCGAAGGCCATGCCGAGAAATCGATCGGTCCCGGAGAGGCCGGTGACACGTATCAACTCGCCAATAAGATAATTGACCATTGCCCCCACCAGCAGCGTGGCGATGAACATGATGGCGCAGCCCGCGATGACGCGAGCCGAAGGTGTCTCGATGTATCCGGCCAGGTAGACCGACAGTGAGCCACCGAACATCCAGGCTACGACTCCTGCGATGATCCATGTCAGCAACGACAATGCTTCTTTTACGAAGCCGCGGCTTAGACTGATCAAAGCGGAGATGGCGACGATTGCAACGATCGCCCAATCAACCCAGGTAAATGGCACAGTGCAGCCTACGTACGGATAAGGCGGCGCATTTTAGCAGAGCGCCGGGCTATCGGTAAGCTGTGATTGCGGGTGCTTTGCAAATCAATGGTTTGTGGCGAGCCAACGCCCTTTTAACCCACCACAAAACCAATGTGGGAGGGGGCTTGCTCCCGATGGCGGCGGGTCAGTCAATACATTTGAACTGAACCACTGCCATCGGGAGCAAGCCCCCTCCCACACTTAGACCGATTTGCTGGCTTGAATCAGCCGCGCTCAGGCTGGAAACGCACCACAAAACCATTGAGGTTCTGCTGGCGCCCCAACAAGTCCCGCAGGCGGTCAGCTTCGGCGCGCTCGATCAGCGGCCCGATAAACACGCGATTCTTGCCATCGGCACTACGGATATAAGCGTTATAGCCCTGAGCACGCAGCTTTTTCTGCAAGGCGTCGGCGCTTTCGCGGTTGGCCAGGCTCGCGAGCTGGATCGACCAACTGATCGGCAAGCCATTGGGATCGATACGACTCTGACCCACATCCGGCTTACCTGGCGCAGCGGGCTGCGGCGCTACCGGTTTAGGTGCAGGCGCGGGCACGGCCGGCTTGGCGGCAACAGCCGGGGCGGGTGCCGGCGTCGGCTTGACCACCGGCACACTCGGCTGAACCGGCATCGAAGGCGCTTGTTGCGCGGCAACCTCCTCATCCGTCGGAACCGGCTCTTGCGGCAATGCTTGCGGCTCGGGCACCACCACCGGCTCAACCTGAACCTGAGGGACCACCGGCGCCTGGGGTGCAGCTGGCGCCTCAACGATCACTTGGCGCTGTTCGTCCTGGCGGGAAAACAGCATGGGCAGAAAAATCACTGCCAGCGCCACCAACACCAGGGCTCCAACCATTCGCTGCTTATATGCGCTATCCAGTAATGCCATGTGCAGCTTCCTCCGTGGAGCGCCGGGCCAACCATTCGAGCGCCTCGGCAACACAATAAAATGATCCGAACAACAGGATTTCGTCCTCGGCCGTTGCTACCGCACACTGCGCCTCAAGGGCCGCGGTGACGCTTGCATACGACGCCACAGGCGCACCAAGGTTCTGCAAGGCAACTTCCAACTCAGCCGCCGGACGACTACGCGGCGTATCCAACGGTGCAACAGCCCAAGACTGAACGCCCCCCAGCAACGGCGCAACCACACCCTCCAGGTCCTTGTCGGCCAACAACCCGAACACCGCCAGGCGACGACCAGCCGGTGGCGTGCGCGACAGGCGCTGGGCCAGGTATTGGGCAGCGTGGGGGTTATGCCCCACATCCAGCAGCAGGTTCAGCCGCTTGCCTTCCCATTCGAATACTCGGCGATCCAGGCGCCCGACCACGCTCGTGGCCAGCAACGTCGCGGCTATCTGCTCGGCATTCCAAGGCAAGCCCAGCAACAAATACGCTTGCAGCGCGAGCGCAGCGTTTTCCATCGGCAGGGTCAGCAAGGGCAGGTCGTGCAACGCAACAATTTGGCCATGCCCATCGCGCCCACGCCATTGCCAATGCGTCGCACCGATCTCGAGATCAAATTCGCGACCACGCAGGTAGAACGGGCAACCTAGCTCACGCACCTTGTCCAGCAAGGGTTGCGGTGGGTCCAAGTCACCACACAGCGCGGGTTTGCCCTGACGGAAGATCCCGGCTTTTTCGTAGGACACAGACTCGCGAGTATCACCCAGGTAGTCAGCATGGTCGACACCAATGCTGGTGACCAGCGCCAGGTCGGCATCCACGACATTAACCGTATCCAGGCGTCCGCCCAGGCCGACTTCCAATACGACCACATCCAGTTGCGCACGCTCGAACAACCAGAACGCCGCGAGGGTACCCATCTCGAAATAGGTCAGGGAAATTTCGCCACGCCCGGCATCCAGCGCAGCGAAGGCTTCGCACAGTTGCTCGTCAGTGGCTTCAACGCCATTGAGTTGCACCCGCTCGTTGTAGCGCAGCAGGTGCGGCGAACTGTACACGCCGACTTTCAGCCCTTGGGCTCGCAGCAGCGCCGCGACAAAGGCGCAGGTCGAGCCTTTGCCGTTGGTGCCGGTCACCGTGATCACTCGCGGTGCCGGGCGGCCCAACCCAAGGCGGGCCGCTACCTGTTGCGAGCGCTCCAGGCCCATGTCGATGGCTGACGGATGCAACTGCTCAAGGTAGGCGAGCCATTCGCCCAGGGTGCGCTGGGTCATAGGTTTGCAGGCACCGGCGGCACAACGATAGGTTCAACTTTAGGCGCGACGTACACAGGCGTCGGCAGCCCCATCATCTGCGCCAGCAGGTTGCCCAGGCGCGGACGCAACTCACCGCGCGCAATGATCAGGTCGATCGCACCATGCTCCAGCAGGAACTCACTGCGCTGGAAACCTTCCGGCAGTTTTTCGCGAACGGTTTGCTCGATCACGCGCGGGCCGGCAAAGCCGATCAGTGCCTTGGGCTCGCCGACAATCACGTCACCCAGCATGGCCAGGCTGGCCGAAACACCGCCGTAGACCGGGTCGGTCAACACGGAGATGAACGGAATGCCTTCTTCGCGCAGGCGCGCCAGTACCGCCGAGGTCTTGGCCATCTGCATCAGCGAGATCAGGGCTTCCTGCATGCGCGCACCGCCGGAGGCTGCAAAGCAGATCATCGGGCAGCGGTTTTCCAAGGCGTAGTTGGCGGCACGCACAAAGCGCTCACCGACAATGGCGCCCATGGAGCCGCCCATGAAGGAGAATTCGAACGCCGAGACCACGACCGGCATGCCCAGCAGCTTACCGCTGACAGAGATCAGCGCATCTTTCTCGCCAGTCTGCTTCTGCGCGGCGGTCAGGCGGTCCTTGTACTTCTTGCCGTCGCGGAACTTGAGACGGTCGACCGGCTCCAGGTCTGCGCCCAGCTCATTGCGGCCGTCGGCATCCAGGAAGATATCGATGCGGGCGCGGGCGCCGATACGCATGTGGTGGTTGCACTTGGGGCAAACATCCAGGGTCTTTTCCAGCTCCGGGCGGTACAGCACCGCGTCGCAGGACGGGCACTTGTGCCACAGACCTTCAGGAACCGAGCTTTTCTTCACCTCGGAACGCATGATCGAAGGGATCAGTTTGTCTACTAACCAGTTGCTCATGCTTTCTTTCTCCAGTACCGGTGGCTTGAACACAGCCCCGCGTATGCCCTTGAGCTAAATTCATATGTGGCGATGATACAGGGGGGACGGGGTCAGACGTTCGACCTGCCATTTCCCGCCAGTATCCTCAGCCTTCCAGACAACCTGCCAGCGCAGGGTTGCCACTTCATTTCCGGGCCTCCCGCAGGCGGCGCCGGTGCTGTTTTACACAGTGGTAGTTATGGACGGCGGCAGACTGCCAGCCGTCACATCCCGACACTGCTGTTGCGCACGACCTGCATGAATGCGCGAATCTTGCTGTGATCCTTGATGCCCTTGCCCTGCTCTACCCCACCGCTGACGTCCACGGCGAATGGTCGGACCTGCTCGATGGCCGCCCCGACATTAGCGGCATTAAGCCCACCGGCCAGAATGATCGGCTTGCTCAAGCCCTCCGGAATCAGTGACCAATCGAACGCCTCGCCCGTGCCCCCCGGCACCCCTTCGACGTAGGTGTCCAACAGGATCCCACGTGCGCCGGTGTACGCGGCGCACGCCGCGGCAATATCGTCCCCCGCCTTGACCCGCAATGCCTTGATGTACGGGCGTTGGTAGCTTTCGCATTCATCCGGGGTCTCGTCGCCATGGAATTGCAACAGGTCCAGCGGCACGGCATCCAGGGTTTCGTTGAGCTCACAACGGCTGGCGTTGACGAACAGGCCCACGGTGGTCACGAACGGCGGCAGCGCGGCAATGATCGCCCGCGCCTGCAACACATTTACCGCCCGCGGGCTCCTGGCATAAAACACAAAACCGATGGCATCCGCCCCTGCCTCGACTGCCGCCAGCGCGTCTTCTATGCGGGTAATCCCGCAAATCTTGCTGCGAACGGCTGACATATCGTAGAAACCTCAGGGATTGGACCGAGAAAGTCCCGGATGGTAACAAAAGCTTTTCCAGGCGTCAGCCGCCAAGTTCGCTGAAACCTGTGAGGAAGTGTGGCCCGATAAAACGTTCCGGCAACTCGAACTCGTCACGGTACTCCACATCCACCAAGTACAGGCCAAACGGATGCGCCGTGACTCCGCCGGTGCGACGAATCCTGCTCTCCAGCACTTCCTTGGCCCATTCCACCGGGCGCTCGCCAGTACCGATGGTCATCAGCACGCCAGCGATGTTACGCACCATGTGGTGCAGGAACGCCCCGGCGCGGATATCCAACACAATCATCTTGCCGTGACGAGTCACGCGCAGGTGATGGACCTCCTTGATCGGCGACTTGGCCTGGCACTGGCCGGCACGAAAGGCACTGAAGTCATGCACACCCACCAGATGCTGCGCGGCCTCGGCCATGCGTTCGGCATCCAGCGGGCGGTGGTTCCAGGTAATTTCTTCGTTAAGGTGCGCCGGACGGATCTGGTCGTTGTAGATCACATAGCGATAACGACGGGCAATGGCCTTGAACCGCGCATGAAAATGCGCCGGCATGACCTTGGCCCAACTCACGCTGACGTCATGGGGCAAATTGATATTAGCCCCCATCACCCACGCCTTCATCGAGCGCTCGGCCTGGGTATCGAAATGCACCACCTGGCCACAGGCGTGTACCCCTGCGTCAGTACGCCCGGCACACATCAGCGACACCGGCGAGTCGGCGACCTTGGACAGTGCATTCTCCAGCGTTTCCTGCACCGTCAGCACGCCTGACGCCTGACGCTGCCAGCCACGATAGCGCGAGCCTTTGTATTCCACGCCCAAGGCGATGCGGTAAAAGCCTGCGGCCGCCATTTCGGCGGCCGCGTTATCTATATTTGCCAAGAACTGAGAGCCTGAAGAGTTGCGCAAAGGCGGCCATTATAAGGCGGTGCGCCCCAGACGCCATGGGTTTGGTAGGTTACAAAGCAAAACGGCGACCCAAGGGTCGCCGCAGTATCAATGGCTGGCAATCACGCCAAGCGCCCGAGCATTTCCTTGGCCTCGATGCGCTGCGCCTCATCGCCTTCGGTCAACACTTCGGAAAGGATATCCCGCGCGCCGTCTGCATCGCCCATATCAATATAAGCCTGGGCCAGGTCCAGCTTGGTGGCGACCTCATTCGTACCGGAGAGGAAGTCAAACTCCGGCTCATCAGCGCCCAGCGCGGCGTCCTCTGCGGTGAAGGAAGGCTCGATCGAAGGATGTTCCAGGCTCTGGGACAAGCGATCCAGCTCGGCATTGACGTCATCCAGGTCCGACGCGAAGGCATCAGGCTTGGCAGCCGGGGCACTGGGTTCGTCAGCAAGGGACAGGTCGAAATCTTCCGGCAGGTCGAAATCGTCCAGGGCCGCAGGCGTCAAGGTGGGTGGTTCAACCGGCGGCACGTCCTTCATCGAGTCTTCCAACCCCGAGAGGAAGTCGTCATCGGACTGTGAGGCCGGCGGATCCAATTGCAGGTCCAGGTCAAAGTCCGACAGGTCTTCTTCACTGGCCTTGGCGTCAGTCTGTTGCTGCAACAGCGCCTCAAAGGTCTGCTGGTCTTGCGCAACCACGGCCGGTGAGGCGGCCTCCAGATCATCCAGGCTCAGGTCGAAATCGGTGTCGAACGCCTCTGCTGGCGGCGTCGGCTTGTCTTCCAACAAGTTCTTGACGTATTGGGCATCCAGCGCCGCTGCGGCAACGGCGGCACTGACGCCCGCCGCCAACACGGCCATGGCCGGGAAGCGTCCCTTGAGCTGCTCGACCTGGGCATGGTTTTCACCGTTGGCCACCAGTTGGCGCTCCTGGGTGACAAAACCCTCCTTGTCGTTTTGCAGGCCATAGACTTCCATCAGCTTCAAGCGCAGGTCGCTGCGCTTGGGCTCGTGCTTGATGGCTTGTTCAAGGACGTCAGCGGCCTGGTTCAGGTGGCCACGGTCGATATGGGACTGGGCCTGGGCCAGTGCATCGCTGGAGTTTTCCGGGGCCACGGCAACGGCCAGCGGCGCGAGCACGGAGGCAACAGTCGGCGCCACCACAGGCTCAACGACCGGTGCCGGTGCAGGCGCGGCCGCCAGCTTGACACTGGGCGGCGGCACTTCAAGCCCTTCGAAGCTGTCAGGCGGCAGGTCGTGGTCAATGTTGGAGGCGAACGCCGGCTCTTCAGCCAGGGCCCGCGCCATGCGCAGGTGCTTTTCTTCTTCACGACGGGCATTGCGATGACGCGCCCATAGCAGCAGAAGCAGCAGCACCACCAGGCCCGCGGCACCACCAATGACGCCAAGGACAATCGGGTTGGTCAGCAGCTCATTGAACTTGCCGTCGGTGCTGGCTGGCGCCGCATCTGGCTTGACGGGCTCAGGTGCCGGCACAGCGGCAGCCGGCTGCGTCGCAGTGGCCGCAGCCGGCTCGCCTGGCAACTGGGCCGGTATCACCGCAGTCGCTGGCGCAGCGGGATCACCCTTTTCCGCCTGCAAGCGGGCCAGTTGATCGTTCTTCAGTTGAATCAGTTTTTGCAGCTTGTCCAATTGGCTTTGCAGGTCTGCCGCGCGACTTTTCAGTTCGGCATTATCACGGCGCGTGGTGTCCAGCTCTTCCTGGGTCATCGCCAGTTTGTCGTTCAGGGCGCGACTGTCACCAGCCTTGCCCTTCGCCCCCTTCTTGGCCGACTCGGCCGAGACCAGGCTCAGGTTGTCCTTGGCATGAGTACTCGATGGTGCATCGCCGGCTTGAGTGCGCTTGGTGGCATCCAGCTGCGGCTTGCCTACCACTGGATTCGGCGTGGTACGGCGGCCCTGGCGCCAGGCCGTGTTTTGCGCGGCCACCTCGGCGATCGCCCGGGGCTGCGGCAGGCTGGTCGCTTGCACACGGTCAGGAAGACGCAGGACCTGCCCGGTTTTCAGACGGTTGATATTGCCGTCGACGAAGGCATCGGGGTTGAGCGCCTGGATGGCCAGCATGGTCTGCTGGACCGAAGCGCCATTGCGATTCTTCTCGGCAATTTCCCATAAGGTGTCATGGGATGTGGTCGTGTGCTGGGCAGGCTTGCTGGCGGCCGGGGCGGTGCTGGCCGGCGCGCTCAAGCGCGAGGCCGGCGCACTGGCCGTCGGTGCCGGCTGATCGAACTTGGCGGGGTCGAGCAGCACGCTGTAGTCACGCATCAAACGGCCATTGGGCCATTGCACCTGCAGCAGGAAGCGCACGTAGGAGTCGGGCAGCGGCTTGCTGGAGGTCACGCGCACCACGCTACGACCGTTGGGGTTGATCACCGGGGTGAACGTCAGGTCATTGAGAAACGCCTGGCGATCGACACCGGCATCCACAAATGCCTGGGACGAAGCCAGGCTCGGCGTGATCTCTGATGCTGTAAGGCCACCGACATCGAGCAACTCGATCTCAACCGACAGCGGCTGGTTCAACGTCGACTTGAGAGTCATCTCCCCAAGTTGCAGCGCCTGCGCCATACCGGAGGCCAGCGCCGAGGCGGCCGCTATTGCTAACACCAGTTTGCGAACTTGAACCATAGCCTCATCCTTTGTCTGAACACTCCCCGGCCTGCGAGAAGGTTGGTAACCGCTGCCATAAGGCATGGCGAGCCGATAGGTCACCGACGCGCTTCTGTTCTGCTTTGGGCCAAGCATAGCGCCTGGCTAGAATCAATCTACAAATTGCCGCCAAGTATCTTTTACACAAGACCTTTTATCAACAACTGCGCCAGTTGCACGGCGTTGAGGGCGGCGCCTTTGCGTACGTTATCTGACGTCAGCCACAGATTTAGTTCCGCCGGGTCGTCGATGCCTGCGCGAACCCGCCCGACGTAAACCACGTCCTGGCCCACCGCGTCGCCTACGGCCGTAGGATAATCCCCCTCCTCGACCAACTCGATGCCCGGCGCGGCGTCGAGAATGCGATTGACAGCCGCCAGGTCAACCGGCGCCCCCAATTGCAAAGACACAGTCAGGCTATCGCCAAAAAACACCGGGGCTTGAACGCAGGTGGCGGAAATCTTCAGCAAAGGAATTTCCAGCACCGCGCGCAGCTCGTGTACGAGACGTTTCTCCAGGGCTGTATGACCTTGGGCGTCTGGTGTACCGACCTGTGCCAGCAGGTTGAAGGCCATCTGCCGATCGAAGAACTTGGGCTCCAGCGGCCGCACATTCAACAGCTCTGCTGTCTGTCGGGCCAACTCGCTCACGGCTTCACGCCCCTGCGCGGAGACGGCCAGGCTGGCAGTGACGCTGACGCGCTGGATGTCGAGCAAACCCCGCAACGGCGCCAACACCACCGCCAGGTTGGTGGCGGACGGGCTTGGGCTGCTGAGCTGGAAGGGCTTTTTCAGCCCCTTGAGAATGTGCGCATTGGCCTCCGGTACGACTTGAGGCGCCTGCTCAGCCGGCAGCGCACCGGACAGGTCGATCACCGAACACCCGGCGGCCGTGGCACGCGGGGCGAAACTCAGGGTTACCGCCGGGCCGGCTGCGAAGAACGCAAGCTGCGCCTTGCTGAAGTCGAACTCATCGACCTCCCTGACCCGTACGTTCTTGCCGCGAAACGGCACCGATGCACCGGCCGAATTGCTGCCCGCCAGCAGATACAGGGTGCCCACCGGGAAATCCAGCTCTTCGAGAATCTGCACCAGGGTTTCGCCAACGGTGCCGGTGGCGCCGATCACGGCGATTTCAAAGGTCTGGGTCATGGAGGCTGCCTCGGGCATTGCGGGGGGAGCGGCACTTTACCGGGTGGTTGGGGGTGAGGCAATTAACCTTGGGTTTGTGGTGTGGCTGATGGCCTTATCGGGAGCAAGCCCCCTCCCACAGGTTGATGCCTGAACGCATTCAAATGTGGGAAGGGGCTTGCTCCTGATAAGGTCCGAAAGCACAACAAAAACCCGCGCCTGTCACCAGAGCGCGGGTTTCTCTTATTGCCTCAAGCGATCAACGCTCAAGCAAGATCCGCAGCATACGACGCAACGGCTCAGCCGCGCCCCACAGCAGTTGGTCGCCAACGGTGAACGCGCCCAGGTATTGGGTGCCCATGTTCAGCTTGCGCAAACGGCCAACCGGCACATTCAGGGTGCCGGTGACCTTGGTCGGGCTCAGCTCCTGCATGCTGATGTCGCGGTTGTTCGGCACCAGCTTGACCCAGGGATTGTGCTGGCTGATCAACGACTCGATATCGGCGATCGGCACGTCCTTGTTCAGCTTGATGGTCAGCGCCTGGCTGTGGCAGCGCATGGCGCCGATGCGTACGCAGATACCGTCCACCGGGATCGGGTTCTTGAAACGACCCAGGATCTTGTTGGTCTCGGCCTGCGCCTTCCACTCTTCACGGCTCTGGCCGTTCGGCAGTTCCTTGTCGATCCATGGGATCAGGCTGCCCGCCAATGGCACACCGAAGTTCTCGGTCGGGTACGCATCGCTGCGCATGGCTTCGGCCACGCGGCGGTCGATATCAAGGATCGCACTGGCCGGGTCGGCCAGTTGATCGGCGACGGCGGCATGGGTCGCGCCCATCTGCTTGATCAGTTCACGCATGTTTTGCGCACCGGCGCCGGAGGCCGCCTGATAGGTCATGGCGCTCATCCACTCGACCAGGCCGGCTTCGAACAAGCCACCCAGGCCCATCAGCATCAAGCTGACCGTGCAGTTGCCGCCGACGTAGTTCTTGGTGCCGGCATCCAATTGCTGGTCGATGACCTTGCGGTTGACCGGGTCGAGGATGATCACGGCATCGTCCTGCATGCGCAGGCTCGAGGCGGCGTCGATCCAGTAACCCTGCCAGCCGGCTTCGCGCAGCTTGGGGAAGACTTCGCTGGTGTAGTCGCCACCCTGGCAAGTCAGAATCACGTCGAGGGTTTTCAGCTCTTCAATGCTGTAGGCGTCCTTGAGCGGGGCAATGTCCTTGCCCACGGACGGCCCTTGGCCACCTACGTTCGAAGTGGTGAAAAACACCGGCTCAATAAGATCGAAATCCTGCTCTTCCAGCATCCGCTGCATGAGCACGGAACCGACCATACCGCGCCAACCGATCAGACCTACACGTTTCATCGCAACTACACCTTGTTAAAAAGTGGGCCGCCTTGCAGCGACAACTGCAAGCGGGCCCGAGAGATTACAGATTCCGCAGCGCGGCGACTACTGCGTCGCCCATTTCTTGCGTCCCAACCTTGGTGCAACCCTGCGACCAGATGTCGCCGGTGCGCAAACCTTGATCCAGTACCAGGCTGACGGCCTTCTCGATGGCGTCCGCCGCCTCACTCAAGTTGAAGCTGTAACGCAGCATCATCGAGACCGACAGGATGGTCGCCAACGGGTTGGCAATGCCCTGGCCCGCGATGTCCGGCGCCGAACCGTGGCACGGCTCGTACATGCCCTTGTTGTGGGTGTCCAGGGACGCCGACGGCAGCATGCCGATGGAACCGGTGAGCATCGACGCCTGGTCGGACAGGATGTCGCCGAACAGGTTGTCGGTGACAATCACGTCGAACTGCTTGGGCGCCCGCACCAGTTGCATGGCGGCGTTGTCGACGTACATGTGGCTCAGCTCGACGTCCGGGTAGTCCTTGGCCACTTCTTCGACGATTTCACGCCACAGTTGGCTGGACGCCAGTACGTTGGCCTTATCGACTGAGCAAACCTTCTTGCCGCGCACGCGGGCCATGTCGAAACCGACGCGGGCAATACGGCGGATTTCGCTCTCGCTGTACGGCAGGGTGTCATAAGCCTGACGCTCGCCGTTCGGCAGCTCGCGCACGCCACGTGGCGAGCCAAAGTAGATACCGCCGGTCAGCTCACGCACGATCAGGATATCCAGGCCCGCCACCACTTCCGGCTTGAGGCTGGAAGCGTCGGCCAGTTGCGGGTAGAGGATTGCCGGACGCAGGTTGCCGAACAGGCCCAGTTGCGCGCGGATTTTCAGCAGGCCGCGCTCAGGGCGGATGTCGCGCTCGATCTTGTCCCATTTAGGGCCACCCACGGCGCCGAGCAGCACAGCGTCGGCCGCGCGGGCGCGCTCCAGGGTCTCGTCGGCCAGGGGCACGCCGTGCTTGTCGATGGCCGCGCCGCCGATCACGTCGTGGCTCAGTTCGAAGCCCAGGCGGTACTTGCTGTTGGCCAATGTCAGGACCTTGACCGCTTCGGCCATGATTTCCGGACCAATACCGTCGCCAGGGAGAATCAGAATCTGCTTGCTCATGCGTTCCTCATTTCATCAAGCGACCTGCCCATGGGCAGGTCGGGAAAAATCAATCAGCGTTCGGCAAAGACCACCAGCACATCGGCGCTGAAGGTGCCGTCGGCCTGAATGTCGTAGTAATCTCGCACTTCCTGGCCCATCGCCTTTTGCAGCGCCAGGACTGCCGCGCGCAATACCTCTGGCGTGCGCATGCGCTCGACCCACGAGGTGTACTCCAGGCGCAGGCGCTGACGCAGGCTGCTGCGCACATGCAGACCGGACTCGCTGAGTTGCTGCATCCACTCGGCGGCGGAGTAATCACGCACGTGACTGGTGTCACGCAGCACTTCGACGGTTTGCAGGTAAGTGTCCAACAGCGGGCTACCCGGTGACAACACATCCACGAACGCCGCCACGCCACCCGGCTTGAGCACGCGGCGCACTTCGCGCAGGGCCAGGCCCAGGTCGCTCCAGTGATGGGCCGAATAGCGGCTGAACACGAAGTCGAATTCGCCGTCGGCAAATGGCAACCGTTCGGCGGCGCCGTGTACGGTGCGAATGTTGTCCAGACCACGCTCCACGGCAGCGCCGGCGACCACGTCGAGCATCTGCTGGGACAGGTCGTAGGCGACCACCTCCTTGACCAGCGCTGCCACGTGAAAGCTGACATGACCAGCACCGCAACCCAGGTCCAGCAGTCGCGCTGCGCCCTGCCCGGCCAGTTCGGCCTGGAGCAGCGCGAATTCGCTGCCTTGGGCGTGCACGGCACTGCTCAGGTAGGCCGAGGCTTGCTCGCCGAATTGTTTTTGCACGACTTGGGTGTGGGCGGTGCTGGTCATGGTGGTTTTCCTAGGGTTTTGGGGTGGTTGTACTGGCGCTATCGCAGGCAAGCCAGCTCCCACAGTTGACCGAGTTCTTCATGAGAACACCGATCAATGTGGGAGTCGGGCTTGCCCGCGATGGGGCCGGCACGGTTACCGCAAATCAGGCATCGCGAAACAGCCAGGGCTGGCTCGCCCGGTGCTTGGTTTCAAACGCGGCAATCGCATCACCGTCCTGCAAGGTCAGGCCGATATCGTCCAGGCCGTTGATCAGGCAGTGCTTACGGAAGGCGTCCACTTCAAAGTGGTACACCTTGCCATCCGGACGGGTCACGGTTTGCGCGGCCAGGTCGACGGTCAGCTGGTAGCCCGGATGGGCTTCCACCTGCTGGAACAACTCATCCACTTCGGCGTCGCTCAGGATGATCGGCAGCAAGCCATTCTTGAAACTGTTATTGAAGAAGATGTCGGCATAGCTCGGCGCAATGATGCTGCGAAAGCCATATTCTTCCAGGGCCCATGGCGCGTGCTCACGGCTGGAGCCACAACCGAAGTTTTCCCGGGCCAGCAACACGCTGGCACCTTGGTAGCGCTCGGCGTTGAGCACAAAGTCTTTGTTCAGCGGGCGCTTGGAGTTGTCCTGGTAGGCATAGCCCACGTCCAGGTAGCGCCACTCGTCGAACAGGTTCGGGCCGAAACCGGTGCGCTTGATCGACTTCAAGAACTGCTTGGGGATGATCTGGTCGGTGTCCACGTTGGCACGGTCCAACGGCGCGACTAAACCTGTGTGTTGGGTAAAAGCTCTCATCGGGTCTTCCTCAGATCAATTCGCGAACGTCGATGAAACGACCGTTGACGGCAGCAGCGGCGGCCATGGCCGGGCTGACCAGGTGGGTACGGCCACCGGCACCCTGGCGCCCTTCGAAGTTACGGTTGGAGGTCGACGCGCAATGCTCGCCCGACTCCAAGCGGTCCGGGTTCATCGCCAGGCACATGGAGCAGCCCGGCTCACGCCATTCAAAACCGGCTTCGAGGAAGATCTTATCCAGGCCCTCGGCCTCGGCCTGGGCTTTGACCAGACCAGAGCCCGGCACCACGATGGCCTGCTTGATGGTGGAGGCAACTTTACGGCCCTTGGCGATCACCGCCGCAGCGCGCAGGTCCTCGATCCGCGAGTTGGTGCACGAACCAATGAACACGCGATCCAGCTGAATGTCGGTGATCGCCTGGTTAGCCTTCAAGCCCATGTATTTCAAAGCCCGTTCGATGGAGCCACGCTTGACCAGGTCGGCTTCCTGAGCCGGGTCCGGTACGTTCTGATCGACAGCCAGGACCATTTCCGGCGAGGTGCCCCAGCTGACTTGCGGCTTGATCTGGCTCGCGTCGAGCTCGACGACGGTATCGAACACCGCGTCGGCGTCGGAAACCAGGTCTTTCCAGGCTTCAACCGCCGCATCCCAATCGGCGCCTTGCGGAGCGAACGGGCGCCCCTTGACGTATTCAACGGTTTTTTCGTCTGCCGCCACCATGCCTACACGGGCGCCAGCCTCGATGGACATGTTGCAGATGGTCATGCGGCCTTCGATGGACAGGTCGCGAATCGCGCTGCCGGCGAACTCGATGGCATGGCCGTTACCGCCGGCGGTGCCGATCTTGCCGATCACGGCGAGCACGATGTCCTTGGCGGTCACGCCAAACGGCAACTGGCCTTCAACCCGCACCAGCATGTTCTTCATTTTCTTGGCAACCAGGCACTGGGTGGCGAACACATGTTCCACCTCGGAGGTGCCAATACCGTGGGCCAGGGCACCGAAAGCACCGTGGGTGGAGGTATGGGAGTCGCCACAGACCACGGTCATGCCCGGCAAGGTCGCGCCCTGCTCCGGGCCGATCACGTGGACGATGCCTTGACGCACGTCATTCATCTTGAATTCAGTGATGCCATATTCGTCGCAATAGTCGTCGAGGGTTTGCACTTGCAAACGTGAGACCTGGTCGACAATGGCTTCGATACCGCCCTTGCGCTCCGGGGTGGTCGGCACGTTGTGGTCCGGGGTGGCAATGATGGAGTCGACGCGCCAAGGTTTGCGCCCGGCCAGCCGCAGGCCTTCGAACGCTTGGGGCGAGGTCACTTCATGGATGATGTGACGGTCGATATAGATCAGCGACGAGCCATCATCGCGCCGTTTCACTTCATGGGAATCCCAAAGCTTGTCGTAAAGCGTTTTGCCGGCCATCAGTCGGTCCTCATCATCGATCTTTCTATGCCCCGGGCCTTGAGACATTCAATAACCCTTTGGCTTGTGAGGCTGATGGTATGGCGCTACATTAAATAACTCAAATTCATATTTTTTATGCTTTGGATTACCAACTGGAATACAACAATGGACTTGGCCAACCTCAACGCCTTTATCGCCATCGCCGAGACCGGCAGCTTCTCCGGCGCCGGTGAACGCCTGCACCTGACGCAACCGGCCATCAGCAAGCGTATCGCCGGCCTGGAGCAACAACTGAAGGTGCGCCTGTTTGATCGCCTGGGCCGTGAAGTGGGCCTGACCGAAGCCGGGCGCGCCCTGCTGCCGCGCGCTTATCAGATACTCAACGTGCTGGATGACACTCGCCGCGCCCTCACGAACCTGACCGGTGAAGTCAGCGGGCGCCTGACACTGGCCACCAGCCACCACATCGGCTTGCACCGCCTGCCACCGATCCTGCGCGCCTTTACACGCAAATACCCGAACGTAGCGTTGGATATTCAGTTTCTGGATTCGGAAGTGGCCTACGAAGAAATCCTCCACGGCCGCGCTGAAGTGGCAGTGATAACCCTGGCGCCGGAACCCCACAACCTGGTGCGCGCCACACCGGTCTGGGATGACCCGCTGGATTTCGTGGTGGCGCCGGAGCACAACCTGATCAATAACGGCTCCGTCAGCCTGGCTGACATCGCCGGGCACCCGGCGGTATTTCCCGGCGGTAACACCTTTACCCACCACATCGTCAGCCGACTGTTCGAGGCCCAGGGCCTGACGCCGAATATCGCGATGAGCACTAACTATCTGGAAACCATCAAGATGATGGTCTCCATCGGCCTGGCCTGGAGCGTGCTGCCACGCACCATGCTCGATGATCAGGTCGCAAGTATCGCTTTGCCGGGCATACAGCTCAGTCGCCAGCTAGGCTATATCGTGCACACCGAAAGGACGCTGTCGAACGCTGCGCGGGCTTTCATGAGCCTATTGGATGCACAGGTCGATCTGCCACGGATACCGGCATGACACTGTGCGTCCTCAGGTTGTAAGCAAAACCGCGCTGTTTCCCATCGAGCCAAGGCCCTTTGATAATGCGCAACCCCGTTGACTCCGTGCCACCCCTGCCCCGCATTTACGCCCTGGACCCTCAAGAGGCGGAACAAAGCTGGGAAAGCGCCCCGCAACTGCTGGCGGCACTCAATGCCGCCCGCCTGGGCGCCTGGTGCTGGGAAATCGACACCGGGCGGATAAGTTGGTCACGGGGCACCCAAGCACTCTTTGGCTTTGACCCTCACCACCCGATGCCCAAGGACCTCGATTACCTTGACCTGCTGGCACCGCAGGACAGCGCCCGCGTTGTGCGGGCTTTTCATGCCGTCCTGGCCGGCGCCCCACTCGAGCAGGCCATGCATCACCGCATCCAGTGGCCCGATGGCAGCCTGCACTGGCTGGAAATCAGCGGCAGCCTGGCCCCAGACAAAAACGGCCGCCGCCGAATGATCGGGGTCATCCGCGAGATCACCCACCAGCGCGAGCGCGAACACGCCCTCAGTCACTCGGAAAAGCGCTTCGCCACGCTCTTCCACTTGTGCCCGAACATGGTGTTGCTGACGCGCCAGGCCGATGGTCGGATCAGCGAAGCCAACCGGCATTTCGAGATGCTGTTCGGCTGGCCAGTGACCGATGTGATTGGTCGCACCACCCTGGAACTGGGCCTGTGGCGCTACCCGGAGCAGCGGGCGCTGCTGGTCAAGGCCACTCAGCGTCAAGGCGAACCCATCACCATGGAAGTAGAGTTCTGCGCCAGCAACGGGCAGATCCACGACGGCACGCTCAGCGCCCAGAAGGTTGAGCTGGAAGGCGAGGCTTATTTGATCAGCACCTTCCTCGACACCACCGAACGCAAAAACGCAGAGCAAGCGCTCAAGGACAGCCAGGAGCGCCTGGATCTGGCTCTGGATTCGGCGCAATTGGGCACTTGGGACTGGCACATCCCCAGCGGCATGCTCTACGGTTCAGCGCGTGCCGCTCAACTGCACGGGCTGGAACCCTTACCGTTCCATGAGTCGTTCGATGCATTTTTTGAAGGCATGTCCGATGAGGATCGCGAGGGCATGCGCAACGCCTACCGCAGCCTGCGCGAAGGTCCGGACGGTAACTATCAGCTGACCTACCGCGTACTGCTGGAGGACGGCAGCCCACGCTACCTGGAAAGCCGTGCACGCCTCTATCGCGACGAAGCAGGCAAACCCTTGCGCATGGCGGGCACCTTGCTTGATATCACCGACCAGGTTGAGCGCGAGCAACGCCTGAGCGCGTCCGAAGAAAAATTCGCCAGCCTGTTCCAGGCCAGCCCCGACCCTATCTGCGTCACGTGCCTGGACAGTGGCGTATTTATCGAGATCAACCCGGCGTTCACCCAGACCTTTGGCTGGACAGCCGCCGAGGTGCTCGACAGAAGTGCCGAGCAGATCGGCCTGTGGGACGACTCCAGCAAGCGCCTGCAACGTATCGAGCGGGTCATCCGCGAACAGTCGCTGAGCAATGTGGCCATCGTGGTGCATCACAAGGACGGCCAGAGCCTGACCTGCATGATTTCCAGCCGGTTGATCAAAGTCAGTGAGCAGCCATGCATCGTCACCACACTCAGGGATATCACCCAGCAACAGCGCTCGGAAGCCGCGCTCAAAGCCAGTGAAGAGAAGTTCGCCAAGGCGTTCCATTCCAGCCCCGACGCCATTTCCATCACCGAACGCGACACCGGTCGCTATGTCGAGGTCAATGACGGATTTTGCCGCCTGACCGGTTATCGAGCCGAAGAAGCCATTGGCCTCACCCTGTACCAGATCGGCATATGGGCCGATGAGAACCAGCGGGCCGCCCTGTTGGCTGAACTGCAGATCAAGGGCCGCATTCATCACCTTGAAATGCTCTGGCACAATAAAAATGGCGTCCTGTTGGCAGTGGAGGTCTCGGTCGAGCCCATCACCCTGAATGAAACCCCTTGCCTGTTACTGACCGCGCGGGACGTCAGCCTGCTGAAAAACGCCCAGGCGCAGATCCGCCACCTGGCCTATCACGACCCCCTCACCAACCTGCCCAACCGAGCGCTGCTGATGGACCGCCTGAGCCAGCAGATCGCCCTGCTCAAGCGCCACAACCTGCGCGGTGCCCTGCTGTTCCTCGACCTTGACCACTTCAAGCACATTAACGACTCCCTCGGTCACCCAGTGGGCGACACCGTGCTGAAAATCGTCACGGCACGCCTGGAAGCCAGCGTGCGCATGGAGGACACCGTGGCACGCCTGGGCGGGGATGAATTTGTGGTGCTGCTCAGCGGCCTGGAGGGCACGCGCCAGGACGTCAGCCACCAGGTGCAGGAGCTGGCCGATACGCTGCGCGAGTTGCTCTCGGAACCGATGTTCCTCGACGGCCACCGCTTGCAGGTCACGCCCAGCATCGGCGTGGCGCTGATTCCCGACCACGGCACCACGCCGGCCGACCTGCTCAAGCGCGCCGACATCGCCCTGTACCGCGCCAAGGATTCGGGGCGCAACACAACGCAAATGTTCCACAACAGCATGCAGAAGACCGCCAGCGAGCGGCTACGGATGGAAACCGATCTGCGCCTGGCCTTGTCACGCGGCGAGTTCAGCGTGCATTACCAACCCCAGGTCGACGCGCGCGGCAATAAGATTGTCGGGGCCGAGGCACTGGTGCGCTGGCAACATCCCCAGTTGGGTGCGCAGTCGCCGGCTGAATTTATCAAGGTGTTGGAAGACAGCGGCCTGATCCTGGAAGTCGGCACCTGGATTCTCGATGAAGCCTGCGGCGCATTTGCGAAGTTGATTGCCGAAGGTCTGGTAGACCCCCTCAATTTCAGCCTGTGCGTCAATATCAGCCCTCGCCAGTTTCGCCAAAACGACTTTGTTGAACGGGTGGAGCACAGCCTCAAGCAGCACCAGTTGCCCTACAGCCTGTTGAAACTCGAAATCACCGAAGGCATCGTGATCCAGAACCTGGACGACACCGTGGTGAAGATGCGTCGCCTGAAAAAACTCGGCGTGAGCTTCGCGATGGATGACTTCGGCACCGGTTACTCCTCCCTGACCTACCTCAAGCGCCTGCCGGTGGATGCGCTGAAAATCGACCAGTCCTTCGTACGTGATGCAACTCACGACCCTAACGATGCAGAGATCATCCGCGCCATTGTGGCCATGGCGCGCAGCTTGAACCTGGAAGTGATCGCCGAAGGCGTGGAAACCCCGGAGCAACTGGCGTTCCTGCAAAAGCTGGGCTGCCATTTGTTCCAGGGTTATTTGCACAGCCGGCCACTGCCGATCGAGGGGTTCAGACGCTTGCTGCTATAGGCGCCACGCTGGTTTCAAGGCGGGTCAGATCAGCGCTACGGCCTGACCTCTGGTAGGTACCGCGCCCCGGCGCCCCCACAACTCTTCACGACCGTTAATGACCGCCACCGAATGCCCCGTGCGATTGCACATGCCCACTTGCCCACGGGCGAGGTCGCGTACAGAAACCGTCTTCATATGACGCTTCAACCCCAACCGCAGGAACCCCTCCCCGGGCCCACGCTCATCTTCCCCATCGTTCAAGCTACGTATCGCGGCCTGAAAACTTCGACCCGCCGTACGATCGTTATTTTCCATCTGTGCACGCTTGGCACTGACAGCAAAGAGAAATTGCGCATCCTTGAGCATGCCCTTGTCCGGTCCAAAAAATTGCGCGCCGCGCGCACCTTCGCTCAGTTCGCGATCCGTCAGGGAGAGCTGAAAATCATCACGCATCACAACCTTATAGCCGCCGTTGACTTTGGTTACGCTCTTGAAAATATCCGTAGGGCTTTGGCCAAAGCGATACATCGCAGCCTTGATAGCCGACACCGTCACACAATTGCCATCGGGGCCCTGGCGAAATCCACTCCAGATATTGTCCGGTCTTGCACCGTTTCGCTTATTCGAAAGGCCAGGGATATTCGTAGCGACATCTGGCGTCGGTGGCAACGGCTCGGGCACGACCTGCGGAATAACCGGCGGTGGCGTCGGAACAGTCTCCGGCACAAACTTTTCTTTATGATCAGATACAAGATTGAGAAGCTTGGTAAAAAAGGACGTCAACATCGCCAGCAACGCGTTGAGACTTTCCGTGTGTTCACTCACGCCTGCACGTTCCCCCTCCCCCGCATAGGGCAGTGCATAGGACACCTTTTTAACATCTTCGGAAACCGGCTCCGAGGAAAAGCCGCGATCATTACTTGCACGTGTGGCATCACCGGCTATCACCGGCCTGACATCAATGATGCGTGCAATATTATTAATTTTAAAATCCGACATATATCACCCCGTGTGCAGGTAACTCTTCAGCTGATGCCAACCGAAGAAATGAATACTGTAATAAACCACTGAGACACCGCAGAAGATTCAAGACCGCAAAGTTGGCCGATGCTTGACGCTGACATCGGCGCCCGGCTTGGGCGCCGGCGGCAGGACTGGTTTGCTTTCATCCGGCACCACCGTTTGCTCGCGCGCATCTGGCGGTACTTTTAATGGGTCTAGCTGAGGCTTGATGTGACGCGCAGGGGTTGGCCGGATAAACGTTCACGTATGGCGTTGAAGATCAACTCAAGCCTGCCAAACACTTGGCTGAGCGCAGTATCTGCAGTCAGCATCTTATTATCCAAGCCCGGTGCATTGGGTACCTTGGGGATAGTTGTCCCAAAGGGCGGGACGTTCGAGTTCAAGCGGGTTGTCGCGGGAGAAACAGTACGCTGATCCAAACCGGCAGCCTCATTTTTTAACAGGCGCGGATGATTAATCGACAGGGACATACTCAAGTTCCTTACTCAATACAGCGATAGTGTAATTCGCCGGAAACAACAGCGTTGCTTCACAGCCCTTACCTTCGTGGAGAGTTAACCTATTGAGTTCCCGATATCACCGCTCACATAAGGAAACCAAGGTGCATTATCAGACGTTGCCTTATGGATATTTTCGTAAACGCCTTGATTCAAGCCTTGTTTGGTACTCGCGGGTGGTCATACGCGTTAATAAACTATGGGAATGTCACTCACAGATAATATTCACAGACCTGCTTGCCGTGTATTTGTGCTAATCCGCGCGCGTAAAAAAGGGCGCCTGCAATGGGCGCCCTTTCAGGTGAAACATAAAAACATGTATTTCAATAGATTGATTTCAAGCAGCAACCGGATGAGTCATTCCCAGCAGGCGACTGACCTGCTCCAGGTCGGTTTCACGACGCATCGCGGTGAACAGCTCTACCGCTTCAGGATAATTGCGCGTCAACATCGCCAGCCACTGCTTCAAGCGGCCAGGCGCCTGCTTCTCCGTCAGTTGCGCCACCGATTGGCGCCAGAATTCGTGGAGCATGGGCTGCATCTGCGCCCACGTCATTTCCACGACCTCCTCCCCGGCCTTCGCCGCCGCAATCTGTCGCGCCAGGTCGGGCCGCGCCACCAGACCGCGCCCCAGCATGATGTCTTCGGCGCCGCTGACTTCGCGGCACCGCTTCCAGTCGTCAACACTCCAGATATCGCCATTGGCAAACACCGGCACCTTGACCACGTCCTGCACCCGCGGGATCCACTCCCAGTGGGCCGGTGGCTTATAGCCGTCAGCCTTGGTACGCGCATGCACCACGATATGCGCCGCGCCCCCTTCTGCCAGCGCCGTGGCACACACCAACGCGCCATCCGGACTGTCGAAGCCCAGGCGCATCTTGGCGGTCACCGGGATATGGGCAGGCACGGCACGGCGCACGTGCTCGACGATCTGGTTGAGCAGCTCCGGCTCCTTGAGCAATACCGCACCGCCACGGGACTTATTAACGGTTTTGGCCGGGCAACCAAAGTTGAGGTCAATCACTTGCGAACCCAGCTCGCAGGCCAAGGCGGCGTTCTCCGCCAGGCACACCGGGTCGGAGCCCAGCAGTTGCACACGCAATGGCACACCCGCTGCGGTGTGGGCACCGTGCAGCAATTCCGGAGCGAGCTTGTGGAAATAAGCAGGGGTGAGCAGGCGGTCGTTGACGCGGATGAACTCGGTCACGCACCAGTCAATACCGCCCACGCGGGTCAACACGTCCCGCAGGATGTTGTCGACCAACCCCTCCATGGGCGCCAAAGCAATTTGCATGGAAAACACTCAACAAAAATCGTGGCGCAGTTTACTGGGTTTCCTGCCGCAACCGTTAACCCCCTGTCAGGGCGGGGCCATAACCTTCAATAAACTCGGCGGGCATACGCTTGGGCTTGCCGGTGGACAGCTCGATGCACACAAAGGTGGTCTGCGCGCGCAGCAGGGTTGCACCGTCGCGAGGGCGTACCAATTGAAAACGACGGGTCATTCTCAGGCGCTGGTCCCAATCAACGATCCAGGTGGCCAGTTGCAACTCGTCACCCTCATAACCTGCCGCCAGGTAGTCGATCTCATGGCGCACCACAGCCATGGCACGGTCGAGGCGACGATACTCGGTGAGGTCCAACCCCAGGCGCTGGGAGTGACGCCAGGCGCATCGTTCCAGCCAGGACACGTACACCGCGTTATTGGCGTGCCCCAGGCCGTCGATATCATCAGGAGCGACCTGCAGATCAATGATAAACGGCGTTGCCAAATCCCAGCCCATGCCTAGCTCCAGTCGATTAATGTCGGCGGGGCAGTGTATCAGGCGGTTTGCCGCTCCTGTAAATGACGGCCGGCCAACAGGCTGAGTACACCTTCGATCACCCGTGGATCGGCTAACACTTTCTGGTGACCACCTTGCTCCAGGCGCAGCAGGCGGCTGTCGAACCAGGCGTCGTGGATCGCCTGGGAAGCTTTGACCGGGACGAAGGTGTCGTCTTCGGCGTGCACGATCAGCCCTGGAATGTTCATCTGGTAATGAGCAACGTCCATATGCTTGAGGGGCATCCCGAGGGTCAGTTCGACCTCCTGGATAAACGCCGCCCGCGCACGCGCAGGCAAACCGACCATGCCGGCAAAACCGCGCAGCACATCCAGAAAACGTGAAGGCGCAGCAATGCTCACCAAGGCCTCGGTACGTAACCCCAGTTGTACCGCCAACATCGCACTGGCACCGCCCATGGAATGGCCCACCACCGCGTGCAACGGCGGCAACTCGGCGGCCGCTTCGAGCATCGCGCGGGCGAACAACAACACATGCGCCTCACGCCCCGGCGAATGCCCGTGAGCCGGCCCGTCGAGGGCGATGACCGAGTAACCCTCGCGCACCAACGCCGTAATCAGGCTGGCAAACTGCGTGGGGCGCCCTTCCCAGCCGTGCATCAGCAGCACTGCCGGCCCCTGCCCCCAGCGCAGCGCCGACAAGCCGAAACGCAAGGTGATGCGCTCCGATTGCGCCAACAGCGGCAGCTCCCAATCACGCGGCGGCAGGTCTCGGGGCGTCATGAAGGTACGACGCATCTTGTTCGCCACTGCTTGCGGCGCCAGACGGCCAACGGTGCCATTGAAACCACGAATCCAGGTTAATGCGCCCATCCTGCAATCTCCCTCTCAGCGCACCGCCGACTTGGCTGCGCGTAACACACGGTCCGACAATTCGCCCGGCCCAAGGGCACGCGACAATGCCAGGCCACCGATCATCAAAGCCATGTCAGCCAGGACCTTGTCGGCGTCCTCGGGGCAGGCAGCCAACTGGGCAGCCATCAACTCGATATGCTCGTTGAGCGCCTGACGAAACTCATCCGGCAAGCGGCTCATTTCGCCAACCGTCGCAGGGATTGGACAGGCTTGGACGGTTGAGTCGCGGTGTTTGCGCGACAAATAAAACGCCGCCACCAGACCTCTGCGCTCTTCACCTGTCAGTTGCGGGTCCATGTCATCAATGGACGCACGACGCTTGGCCAGCAATTGGGTGAAGGCCTCCAACATCAGCGCGTCCTTGCTTTCAAAATGCGCATAGAACCCACCAACGGTCAGCCCCGCCGCGCCCATGACTTCCCCAACGCTGGGCTCAGCCGGCCCACGCTGGATCAGCGCCGCACTGGCGGCCTGCAAAATGCGTTCGCGGGTTTGCGCTTTTTTATCGCTCATCGTTGCCTCCGTCTCTCATGAGGTGAATATTATTATCATAATAATATTTCGCAAGCGACAGGCATGACCACTGGTCAGAACAACAGAAGGGAATCAAGGAGAGATTGGCCAAACGCCAGACAAACAAAAGGGCCATTCAATAATTGAATGACCCTTAAAAATCCCGCAGAGCGGGTAATCGTGGCGTCCCCTAGGGGACTCGAACCCCTGTTACCGCCGTGAAAGGGCGGTGTCCTAGGCCACTAGACGAAGGGGACACAAACCTTCTATACACTGATCAGGCTGAGACTGATCTGATTCAAGGATGGAGTGGCCAAAACCTTGAACCTGTAAATTGGTGGAGCTAAACGGGATCGAACCGTTGACCTCTTGCATGCCATGCAAGCGCTCTCCCAGCTGAGCTATAGCCCCAGATTTTTCGTCTCGCGACGCAGCAGACCTTTCGAACTGCTTGTTGAAACTGGCGTCCCCTAGGGGACTCGAACCCCTGTTACCGCCGTGAAAGGGCGGTGTCCTAGGCCACTAGACGAAGGGGACAAAACCTTCTATACAACGGATCAGAGCTGAGACCTGATCAATTCAAGGACGGTGTGGCCAGACCTTGAACCTGTAAATTGGTGGAGCTAAACGGGATCGAACCGTTGACCTCTTGCATGCCATGCAAGCGCTCTCCCAGCTGAGCTATAGCCCCTCATCGGTGAGGACGGGGCGAATCTTAATGGCGGTTTGAAAGGCTGTCAAATTTATTTTCAACAATTTTCAAAATTTTTTGCCGGGATAACAATCACTTACCGTTAAAACCCCGGAAAGCCGGGGTTTTAACGTAACAACAGCTTACTCAGGCGATAGCACCCAGCAGCTTTTCCCACTCTTTGTTTTCTTTCTTCGAAACACCACCAAGCAAATCAAGGGCTTGGCGCAAACGGAAACGTGTCAGGTCCGGCCCCAGAATTTCCATCGCATCGAGTACCGACACCGAACTGGCATGCCCGGTGATCGCGGCAAACATCAGCGGCATGGCATCGCGCAGTTTCAGCTCGAGGGACTCGACTACCGCCTGGATCGTCGCAGTGATGGCATCCTTCTCCCACTGGCGCAGGCTTTCGAGCTTCCACAGAATCAACTGCATCAGTTGACGAACCTGATCGCCCGAGAGCTTCTTGGATTCAAACAACTTGGCATCCGGATTCACGCCACCGGCAAAGAAGAAGCTGGCCAGCGGAGCGACCTGGCTGAACGTCTCCACCCTGCCCTGCACCAATGGTGCAATCTTCATCATGTATTCCGGGTTCAACGCCCACTGCTGCACACGGCTGGCGAACTCTTGCACCGGCAAGTCACGCAACCACTGGCCGTTGAGCCACGACAGTTTTTCGATGTCGAAGATCGGCCCACCGAGGGAGACGCGGGACAGGTCGAAGTTGTCGACCATTTCCTGCAGGGAGAACTTCTCGCGCTCATCCGGCATCGACCAGCCCATGCGGCCCAGGTAGTTGAGCATCGCCTCGGGCATGAAGCCCATGCGCTCGTAGAAGGTCACCGAAGTCGGGTTCTTGCGCTTGGACAGCTTGCTCTTGTCGGGGTTACGCAGCAGCGGCATATAGCACAACTGCGGCTGCTCCCAACCGAAGTACTCATAAAGCAGGATCAGCTTCGGCGCCGACGGCAGCCATTCTTCACCCCGCAACACGTGGGTGATGCCCATCAGGTGATCGTCCACCACGTTGGCCAGGAAGTACGTCGGCAGGCCGTCGGTCTTCATCAGCACTTGCATGTCCATGCGGTCCCACGGGATCTCGACGTCACCGCGCAGCATGTCCGGCACCACGCACACGCCTTCGCTCGGCACCTTCATGCGGATGACATGGGGTTCGCCTGCGGCCAGACGTCGGGCCACTTCTTCCTTGGACAACAGCAGCGCGCGGCCATCGTAACGCGGGGTTTCGCCCCGTGCTTGCTGTTCAGCACGCATCTGGTCCAGCTCTTCAGCGGTGCAGAAGCAGGGGAAGGCATGGCCCATGTCGACCAACTGCTGGGTGTACTGCTTGTAGATGTCGCTGCGCTCGCTCTGACGATACGGGCCGTGCGGGCCACCCACGTCCGGGCCTTCGGCCCAGGTAATCCCCAACCAGCGCAAGGCATCGAAAATCTGCTGTTCCGACTCACGGGTCGAACGCAGTTGATCGGTGTCCTCGATCCGCAGGATGAATTCACCGCCATGCTGCTTGGCAAAGCAGTAGTTGAACAAGGCAATGTAAGCAGTACCGACGTGGGGATCCCCAGTAGGCGATGGCGCGATGCGCGTGCGGACGGTGGTCATGGCAGGTCTCGAATGGGCGATAAAACTGAAAATTGAAACAAGGGGCGAATGGTAACAGCCTGGGTGATTTCTGGAAAACCGAGGCGCGGCCATCGGGGGCAAGCCCTGCTAATGCCTGTCAGTTAAGAAGGAACACTATCACTGTGGCGAGCGGGCTTATTGTGGCGAGCGGGCTTGTCCCGCGTTGGGCTGCGTAGCGGCCCCAAAAGCTGTCTCTGCGGGGTATCGGGTACACCGCATTCGTCCTTCTTTGGGGGCGCTACGCGCCCAACGCGGGACAAGCCCGCTCGCCACAGGTTACCGGTTGCTCGTTCTAGCGCTTAACTGACTGGCATTGGGGCAAGCCCCCTCCCACATTTGGCCGTGTTCACAAATCAAAGTGTGGGAGAAGCTTGCCCCCGACGAGACCGCTGGAGTCACCGCAGATCAAACCGCCAGCAGGCGCTCACGCAACTTGCCAATCTCATCCCGGGTCTGCGCTGCCGCTTCGAACTCCAGGTCCCGCGCCAGCTGGTACATCTTCTCTTCCAACTGCCGGATACGCTTGGTGATCTCACTCGGCGAACGCAATTCGTTTTCGTACTTGGCGCTTTCCTCGGCGGCCTTGGCCATGCCCTTGCGCTTCTTGCTGCGCGAACCGGGCACGGTGGCGCCTTCCATGATGTCGGCGACGTCCTTGAACACGCCCTTGGGCGTGATGCCATTGGCCAGGTTGAACGCGATCTGCTTGTCGCGCCGGCGCTCGGTCTCGCCGATCGCGCGCTCCATGGAGCCGGTGATGCGGTCTGCATACAGGATCGCCCGGCCATTGAGGTTACGCGCCGCACGGCCAATGGTCTGGATCAGCGAGCGCTCGGAGCGCAGGAAGCCCTCCTTGTCCGCATCCAGAATCGCCACCAGCGACACCTCCGGCATGTCCAGGCCTTCGCGCAGCAGGTTGATCCCCACCAGCACATCGAAGGTGCCCAGGCGCAAGTCGCGAATAATCTCCACGCGTTCCACGGTGTCGATATCCGAGTGCAAGTACCGCACACGAACGCCGTGGTCGGCCAAGTAGTCGGTCAAGTCTTCGGACATGCGCTTGGTCAGCGTGGTGACCAGCACTCGCTCTTCCAGGGCTACGCGCTTGGTGATTTCCGAGAGCAGGTCATCGACCTGGGTCAGTGCCGGGCGAATTTCGATTTGCGGGTCTACCAGCCCCGTCGGACGCACCAACTGCTCGATCACGCGCCCGGCATGCTCGGCCTCATAGTTGCCTGGCGTGGCAGACACGAAGATCGTCTGCGGGCTGATGGCTTCCCACTCATCAAACCGCATCGGCCGGTTGTCCAGCGCCGACGGCAGGCGAAAGCCATACTCCACCAGCGTCTCTTTACGGGAACGGTCGCCCTTATACATCGCACCCACCTGCGGCACACTGACGTGGGATTCGTCGATCACCAGCAAGGCATCCGGCGGCAGGTAATCGTAGAGGGTCGGCGGCGGCGCCCCGGACTCACGGCCCGAGAGGTAGCGCGAGTAGTTTTCGATGCCGTTGCAGTAACCCAGTTCCAGGATCATCTCCAGGTCGAAACGGGTGCGCTGCTCCAGGCGCTGGGCCTCCACCAGTTTGTTGTTGGAACGCAGGTATTCCAGGCGCTCGGCCAGCTCGACCTTGATACCCTCGACAGCGCCCATCAGGGTTTCACGCGGTGTCACGTAATGGCTTTTCGGGTAGAACGTGAAGCGCGGCAGTTTGCGAATGACCTCGCCGGTCAACGGGTCGAAGGCCGAAAGGCTTTCGACTTCGTCGTCGAACAGCTCGATGCGGATCGCCTCCAGGTCGGATTCCGCCGGGTAGATGTCGATCACATCACCGCGCACACGGAACGTCGCACGGGCGAAATCCATGTCGTTACGGGTGTACTGCAAACTCGTCAGGCGACGCAGCAGTTCGCGCTGGTCGAGCTTGTCGCCGCGGTCAACGTGCAGCACCATCTTCAAATAGGTTTCCGGGCTGCCCAGGCCGTAGATGCACGACACCGTGGTGACGATGATCGCGTCCTTGCGCTCCAGCAACGCCTTGGTCGCCGACAGCCGCATCTGCTCGATGTGGTCGTTGATCGACGCATCCTTCTCGATAAAGGTATCGGAGGACGGCACATAGGCTTCGGGCTGGTAGTAGTCGTAGTAAGAAACGAAGTATTCCACCGCGTTGTTCGGGAAGAACGCCTTGAACTCGCCATACAACTGCGCCGCCAGGGTCTTGTTCGGCGCCAGCACCAGGGTGGGTCGGTTGATCTGCGCGATCACGTTGGCGATGCTGAAGGTCTTGCCTGAACCGGTCACCCCCAGGAGCGTCTGGTGCGCCAGGCCGGCTTCGATGCCTTCGACCATCTGGCGAATGGCTTCCGGTTGATCGCCGGCGGGTTCGAAGCGGGTGACGAGCTGGAAATCCGACATAACGTACCTCGTGAAGTCACCCCAGACTTGACACCGCCAGGGACGAAATAGCTCAGCAACCCGCGAATAATCATCGCAGGTTGCAGGAAAAAACCATGATAGCTGTAGAAGTGGTGGCGAATGTGACGGGTTTCAAGGCAATCGTCCTACCCGGCGCTCAGGGATCAATATTGCAATAAGACTAACGGTCAGCAAATAAACCGAAAAACTTGGCCGAAAAGCCGTTTCGGTTGTCGCTCTCAGCCGTGATGGCCTCTATACTAGCTCCCCGTTTGTGCACCGCTCTAGTGCATTCGGCTGGAGCGCGACACGTCCCTCCCTTCCCCCATAGAGCTGCCGCAAAAATGAGCCTGTTCTCCGCTGTCGAAATGGCACCACGCGATCCTATCCTGGGCCTCAACGAAGCATTCAACGCCGATACACGAACCACCAAGGTCAACCTTGGCGTGGGCGTTTACTGCAACGAAGAGGGGAAGATTCCACTCTTGCGTGCCGTTGCCGAAGCGGAAGCCATTCGCGTGGCCCAACACGCCGCCCGTGGCTACCTGCCGATTGACGGTATCGTTGCCTATGACCAGGCGGTGCAAAAACTGCTGTTCGGCGCAGATTCCCCGCTGCTGAGTGCTGGCCGTGTCATCACCGCACAAGCCGTCGGTGGCACCGGCGCCCTGAAAATCGGTGCCGACTTCCTCAAGCAACTGCTGCCCAATGCCGTGGTTGCCATCAGCGACCCAAGCTGGGAAAACCACCAGGCGCTGTTCGAAAAAGCCGGTTTCCCGGTGCAGACCTACCGCTACTACGACGCCGCCACCCACGACGTCAACCGTGCCGGCCTGCTCGAAGACCTCAACGCCCTGCCGCCACAATCGATCGTGGTGCTGCACGCCTGCTGCCACAACCCGACCGGCGTGGACCTGAGCCCGGCCGACTGGCAAAACGTGCTGGATGTGGTCAAGGCCAAGAACCTGGTGCCGTTCCTCGACATGGCCTACCAAGGCTTTGGCGATGGCATCCACGAAGACGCCGCTGCCGTGCGCCTGTTCGCTGAGTCTGGCCTGACCTTCTTCGTTTCCAGCTCGTTCTCCAAGTCGTTCTCCCTGTATGGCGAACGTGTGGGCGCGCTGTCGATCGTCAGCGAATCCAAGGAAGAAAGCGCGCGCATCCTGTCCCAGGTCAAGCGTGTGATCCGCACCAACTACTCCAACCCGCCGACCCACGGCGCGGCGATTGTGGCTGCAGTGCTGAACAACCCTGAACTGCGCGCCCAGTGGGAGGCCGAGCTGGCCGAAATGCGCCTGCGCATCCGTGGCATGCGTGAGCAGATGGTGGCCGAACTGGCCAAGGCGGCTCCAGGCCACGACTTCAGCTTCGTCGGCCGCCAGCGTGGGATGTTCTCCTATTCCGGCCTGACCGTTGAGCAAGTCACCCGCCTGCGCACCGAGTTCGGGATCTACGCACTGGACACCGGCCGCATCTGTGTGGCGGCGCTGAACCAGTCGAACATTGGCGCGGTGACCCAGGCGATTGTTCAGGTGCTGTAAGCCTGCAAGCGTCATACGAAGGGGGAAGCCAATGGCTTCCCCCTTTTTATTGGCGAACACACTAGACTGAACCCCAACTGCCCCTTTGCTGTGAGAGCCCTATGAGAAACGACGACCTGGACCTGCGCGCCGACCGCGACGAACTGCATGACTACACCCCGCGCACACCACACGCCAAGCGCCAGAAGAGCCTGGTGCTGCAAGTGGCACTCGGTGTCTTCCTCGGCGGCCTGGCCCTGTGGCTGGTGCAGTTGGGCGCGACAGCGTTGCTGGCGAAACTGGCGATGGGCACCTTCCAATTCGGCGGCTAGCTCCCCGGTCATTGCGCGTTGGCGGATGCCAGCGTCAAACCTCGCTCTTCCAGCAACTTCACAAAACTGTTCAAACTCTGCGACACCGTACCCCGGCGCCAAATCAGCCAGGTGTGCAAGATCCGGAAGTTATCCGTCAACGGCCACACACTCACCGCCGCAAACCCCGGCATGCTCTCCAGCATGCTACGCGGCATCAGCGCCAGGCCGGCACCGGCGCTGACACAGGCGAGCATGCCGTGGTAAGACTCGATCTCGAAGATCTTGCCCGGTACCGCGCCATCCTGAGCGAACCAACGTTCAAAATGGTGCCGGTACGAACAGTTGGAGCGAAACGTATAGATGTTCTCGCCATTCACCTCCCGCCCCCGGGTGATCGGCGCATGGTGCAGCGGCGCAATCACCACCATCTCCTCCTCAAACACCGCCACACCCTCTAGCGTGGAATGCAGCACCGGCCCATCGACAAAGGCCGCCGTCAGGCGCCCGGCCAGCACCCCCTCGATCATGGTGCCCGACGGCCCCGTGCTCAGGTCCAGCTCGACCTTGGTGTGCTTCTGGTTATACGCCGCGAGCAACGCGGGAATGCGCACGGCCGCCGTGCTCTCCAACGAACCGAGAGCAAATGCGCCCTGGGGCTCCTCCCCCGCCACGGTCGCGCGAGCCTCTTGGACCAGGTCGAGAATGCGCCGCGCATAGCCGAGAAAATTCCACCCCGCCGGTGACAAACGCAAACGGCTCTTCTCGCGAATAAACAACGCCACGCCCAAATCCTGCTCCAGTTGCTTGATACGGGTGGTCAGGTTCGACGGCACCCGATGAATCAACTGCGCAGCGGCGCTGATGCTGCCTTGCTCGGCAACGGCCTTGAAGATTTCCAGCTGCACCAGATCCAAGTCATTCTCCAATCGTGAATGTGTTGCTTAATATTATTCAGTTTCCAGAAAAGATACAGCTCCGTACGCTGGCCTCATTCCACGCCTTCAGCCGGACGGTGCCATGAACGCTATTTCCCACCTGACCCACGCCCTGTCGATCAACCCCGCCACGGGCGAAACAGTCGGCAGCTACCCCTACGAAAGCGCGTCCCAACTGGATGCAGCCCTCGACCGTTCCACCACCGCCTTCCGCACCTGGCGGCGCCAGCCGGTCGGGCAACGCGCCGAACGGCTCTTGGCCCTGGCCAGCGCCCTGCGTGAACAAGCCGAAGACATGGCGCAAATGATCACCCTGGAAATGGGCAAACCCATCGCCCAGGCCCGCGCCGAAGTCGAAAAGTGCGCGCAACTGAGCGAGTGGTACGCCGCCCACGGCCCCGCCATGCTCGCCCCGGAGCCCACCCTGGTGGACAACGGCAGCGCCCAGATCGAATACCGCCCCCTGGGCCCGATCCTCGCCGTGATGCCGTGGAACTTCCCGGTGTGGCAAGTGCTGCGCGGCGCCGTGCCGACGCTCCTTGCCGGCAACACCTACGTGCTTAAACACGCACCGAACGTCATGGGCAGCGCCTACCTGATCCAACAGGCATTGCGCAAAGCCGGCTTTGCCGATGGCGTGTTCGAAGTGATCAACGTGACCCAGGACGGCGTCTCCAACGCTATCGCCGACCCACGCATCGCCGCCGTGACCCTGACCGGCAGCGTGCGCGCCGGTATCGCCATCGGCTCCCAGGCGGGGGCGGCGCTGAAAAAGTGCGTGCTGGAACTGGGGGGCTCCGACCCGTTTATCGTGCTCAACGACGCCGACCTCGACGCCGCTGTGCAGGCGGCGGTGATCGGCCGCTTCCAGAACAGCGGCCAGGTCTGCGCCGCCGCCAAGCGCCTGATCATCGAAGCAGGTGTGGTGGAAGCGTTCACCGCCAAATTCCTCGAAGCCAGCCGCGCGCTGGTCATGGGCGACCCCACCTCAACCGCCACCTACATCGGCCCCATGGCCCGTTTCGACCTGCGCGACGAACTGCACGGCCAGGTCCAGGCTACTCTGGTAGAAGGCGCCACTCTGCTGCTGGGCGGCAACACCGTCAGCGGTGCCGGCAACTACTACGAACCCACCGTACTGGCCAACGTCACCGACCAGATGACCTCGTTCAAACAGGAACTGTTCGGCCCCGTAGCCTCCATCATCACCGCCCGCGACGCCGAGCACGCCGTGGCCCTGGCCAACGACAGCGAATTCGGTCTGACCGCCAGTCTCTTCACCAACGACCCGGCGAAAGCGCGGGATATCGCCAACCAACTGGAAACCGGCGGGGTGTTCGTCAATTCGTTTAGCGTGTCCGACCCTAGGGTGGCGTTCGGGGGCGTGAAGAAAAGCGGCTTTGGGCGCGAGTTGTCGCACTTTGGCGTGCGCGAATTCTGCAATGCGCAGACGGTGTGGCTGGATCGCAAGTAAGGCGAACAGTCATGGGCGCCACGGCGACAGGTGTGGCGCCCAGCACGCAAGACAAGCGTGTCGACACAGTGATGCCACATTGATATCATTCACCCTGGCTCTGTGACTTCTCGAAATGTCGGGCGACGCACTCGCACTCAGCCCTGAACTTACGCCCCACGCGTCACCTGAAAACCCAACAAGGATGTTAATGTTGCGCTGGTTAAAAAACCCCTATCTCGTGGTTTTAGTGTTGTGGCTGAGCGCCATTGCGCTAACCTATCTGTCGTCAAATGGACTGGTGGCCGCTGCCACCATCTTCTTTACCGGACTTCTGCCCTTTATATTCATTTGGTTATGGCTCGCCGTATCAAACACAGGGATAAGTGTACGCAGCTATTTTTCGAAATGGCACACAGGCATACTGTTAACCTGGCTTATTTTTATTTACTCGATTTTCGCAAAACAATGGGCGGCGGCACTCATCAATGAGATCTTTCATATTGATGCCAACAGCCTGGGCATAACTTATACCTTGTTAGCCGCGCTCTTTGCGCCCTTCGGCCTGCTCTATCAAGAAAGTTTCCTGGCGAGCCTATGGAGTGCGTTCATCATCGTTTCGGTGTGTATGGCGGGCATAATACCCATCCTGTTGATTTTGCCGGTTGCCTTCAAGAAACTGGCTAAATTCACACTGTTAGTTTTTGCGGTTGCGTTTTTTTCATCTGTTTTTATTGGCATCACCGCCAACTTGTCCGCCCACAAACAGATGCTCGTTGAGAAGTTCGCGCTCTGGGCCGACTTCAACGCACACCACTTATGCAGCGATGACTGGGCCAGCACAGCGGAAAGTGTAGTATTTCTAGGCGGCAACCGAGTACTGGCTTACTTCCCGAAAAATCCTGATGGCCGTCGGTTCATGCCAAAAACATGTAACTTTGGAAAAAATATTTAGCACCGTCATTGACGGTCAACGAAAATGGGGCGACGACAAATCTTCCGGTGGATCCTTTGCCTGAAACCCCAGCAGAGTGGCGCCCTGACAGCACCTTGACTGACAACCGCCCTAGAAGGATCCCCGTAAATGCCCTCGATGATAAACGCCCAACCGCTTACTGAGTACCTTCGCCCTCTGTTGAAAGATGCAGAGGTTTACTACGACTGGCCGTTTAACCTAGCACGCGCCGAGGAAGTCTCCGGAGTCAGCTTTTCCGAGGGGGACAGCTGGCTCTATAAGTTGAGTATTTTAAAGTCTGCCTTAAGCGAGCAACTTCGCAACAGTGAAGACCCCACCCTTCACCTCAAGGTGGCAAAATACTTCATCTCTGAATGGGGCGGTGTCGCAGGCAACAAGCAGTTAGAGCGCATCGTAGAGACGACTCGTCTACGCGCGGAAAAGGGAAAAGCTTACTTTGATGACATCTCGATGGATGGTATTAGTAGTTGGTCAAAATATTTGACACTCCTGCATGACTGGGCCCCCATCTACGATTCTCGCGTCAGCTATTCGATTAACGTCATTAACTTCATGGCAGGCAACACAAGTCAATTCTACGCAATGCCGGCGGGCCGCAGCCCACGACTCAACCTCATTGACATAGAGACCTTATTTGTCCTGCCACTGGTTACCAAAGGGCGCATCAACGAGCAGCACCTGCAACATCCGCACTTTTCTGCCCGCAGCAAGAAAATATTTCACATTGCCGCAGATAAAACCTATAGCGCCTATATAAAACTGCTCGATGAAACGGCCCTGAACCTCGCGAATGAGATGCCATCCAACCCAAAACTCAACCTCAGCGGCCGTCATATCATTGAGGCAATGCTGTTCGCGATGGCACCGACGAAAATACTCTCGGACCTGATGTCACATTTAGCAAAATCCGCGAACACATCGCCGATTCGCTGACGGATGCGCCTCACACACCACTGGAACTCCCCCCTACGTCCCGCAATCGACTACCATACCGCGCCGGTTCCCAAACGGGACTAATAGGGAATTCGAAGCGCGGTACCCGCGTTAATCGAAACTGCCCCCGCAACTGTAGGTGCTGAGCCTGCTCCACACTGCCACTGGGCCTTGCCCGGGAAGGCGGGAGCGAGGCGACGACGCATCAGTCAGGAGACCTGCCGGCCCAGCACAATCACGACCGGCGGGGTGTCCGGGAAGGACATCCTGGCCCTGCACCGGCAGCGTTCAAGGGCGTATTTCCGAACCGTACCTCCCCCGCTACACGTAGGGTTCACACGGAGATCGCCCCATGCTGCCACGCCTTACCGCCCTGATGACCGGCCTGGGTTGCTGTGCCCTGGCCCAAGCGATGCCGACTCACTACCCGCTGACGCTACAGAACTGCGGCAGCACCCTCACGTTCCAGCAGGCGCCCGCGCGTAGCGTGACTATCGGTCAGGCCGCCACTGAAATGCTGTACGCCTTGGGCGTGGCCAATAACGTGGTCGGCACCTCGCTGTGGTTCAACAGCGTTCTGCCACAGTTCAAGGCGCAGAACGACCACATCGAACGCCTGGCCAACAACGAGCCGAGCTTTGAAGCGGTGGTTGCCAAGCGCCCGCAACTGGTGGCGGCCGAGCTGGAATGGGTGGTAGGCCCGCAAGGCGTGGTGGGCACCCGCGAACAGTTCCATGAACTGAAGATCCCCACTTACCTGCTGCCCTCCGACTGCGAAGGCAAGGACAACCTGGTCGGCGCCGACGGCACGCGGCTGGAACCGTTCCGCATCGAAACGCTCTACAAGAGCATCAGCCAACTGGCGCAAATTTTTGATGTGCAGGATCGCGGCCAACAGCTCAATGATGAACTCAAGGCGCGCTTGGCCCAGTCCGTCGCCACCGCGCAGGGCAAAGGCTTGAAGCAAGCGAGCGCACTGGTGTGGTTCTCCAGCGCCGAACTGGCCAGCGACCCGTACGTGGCCGGCCACAAGGGCATTCCCGAATTCATGCTGCAAACCCTCGGCCTGCGCAACGTGGTGCAGTCCGATGAAGAATGGCCCGCCGTCGGCTGGGAAACCCTCGCCAAGGCCAACCCGACCTTCCTGGTGATTGCGCGCATGGACCGCCGTCGCTACCCCGCCGACGACCATGAAAAGAAACTCGCCTTCCTGCGCAGCGACCCAGTGACCCGCAACATGGACGCGGTGAAAAACAACCGCATCATCATCCTCGACGCCCTGGCGCTGCAGGCGAGCCTGCGCACATTCGATGGCCTGGAACAACTGGCCAAAGCCATCGACGGCTACGACCTGGCTCAATGATGCGCACCCTATTCGCCCTGGCACTGCTGCTGATCGCCCTCCTCGCGGGTGTTGCCATCGGTGAAACCACCATCGAACCGCAGGTGGTCGTGCAGGTGCTCGCCAACAAACTCTGGGCGGCCGGCTACGTGGTCGACCCCATCGACGAAGGCGTGGTGTGGAGCTACCGTCTGACCCGCGCCCTGGTGGCCGCCGCCTGCGGTGCGGGCCTGGCGACGTGCGGGGTGATCCTGCAGTCGCTGTTGCGCAACCCATTGGCCGATCCTTACTTGCTGGGCATCAGCGCCGGGGCGTCAACCGGCGCGGTACTCGTGGCCTTGGTCGGGGTGGGCGGCGGGCTGGTGTCACTGTCGGCGGGCGCATTTGTCGGGGCCATGGCCGCGTTTGCGCTGGTGATGCTGCTCGCTCGGGCCAGCGGCTCATCCAGTGGCACCGGTCAGATCATCCTCGCCGGCATCGCCGGCTCGCAGTTGTTCAATGCCCTCACCGCCTTCCTCATCACCAAATCGGCCAGCTCCGAACAGGCGCGCGGCATCCTGTTCTGGCTGCTGGGCAACCTCAGCGGCGTGCGCTGGCCCTCCGTGTGGCTGGCGGTGCCCGTGGCGGTTGCGGGCCTGGCGGTCTGCCTGTGGTACCGCCGCGCGCTGGATGCGTTCACGTTCGGCAGCGACTCGGCAGCTTCCCTCGGCATCCCGGTGCGCCGCGTCCAGTTTGTGCTGGTGGGGTGTGCTGCATTGGTGACGGCGGTGATGGTCTCGATTGTCGGCTCGATCGGCTTTGTGGGCCTGGTGATTCCCCATGCCGTACGCCTGCTGGTTGGCACCGGGCATTCACGCTTGCTGCCGGCCAGCGCCTTGGGCGGCGCGTTGTTCCTGATTGCCGCCGATGTGCTGTCACGCACCTTGATCAAGGGCCAGGTCATTCCCGTGGGCGTGGTCACCGCCTTGGTGGGCGCACCGGTATTTGCGCTGATCTTGATCGGCCGGAGGAATGCACGGTGACGGTATTGAGTTGCAGCGGCCTGGGCTTCAAGGTGCGCGACGCCGAGTTGCTGCGTGATATTCACCTTGAGGTTCAGCGGGGAGAAACACTGGGCATCGTCGGGCCGAACGGTTCCGGCAAATCCACCCTGCTCAAACTGCTCGCCGGCGTGCGCACACCGGCCAGCGGCGAAGTGCGCTTGGGTAGCGAACGCCTCGGTGCTCTGTCCCGCCGCGCGATCGCGCAACAGGTGGCGGTGGTAGAGCAACAGGCCGACACCGATGATGCCATCCGTGTCTTCGACGCCGTGGCGTTGGGACGCACGCCATGGTTGTCGGCGCTGAGCCCGTGGTCCGGCGAGGACGACACCATCGTGCATCAGGCACTGCATGACGTGGACGCTAGCCACCTGAGTAAGCGTGCCTGGCGCAGCCTCTCCGGCGGTGAACGCCAACGCGTACACATCGCCCGCGCCCTGGCGCAACGGCCGCAGATTCTGTTGCTGGATGAACCGACCAATCACCTGGATATCCAGCATCAGTTAGCAATATTGAAGGGCGTGCAGGCGTTGCCGGTGACCACGTTGATTGCCCTGCATGACCTGAATCAAGCGCTGACCTGTGATCGCTTGGCCGTACTGGAACGCGGGCAGCTAGTGGCCCTGGGCAAACCGCTGGACGTACTCACGCCACAGCGGTTACAAGTTACCTTCGGTGTGCAGGCGCATTACCTGACGGACCCGTTTGATGGCGCGCAAATCTTGCGGCTGCTCCCGCTCAGTTAAGCGCTCGAGCGGGCAACCGCAGAGCTGTGGGGAGGTGTACCTCTTTAACTGCTCGGCATTAGCCGTGACTGAAACGTGCGCGCCGATATCCAGCGGCGGCTATAGGCCAACACGTTATCGGCCATCGCCACCGGAAAATGGATAAACCCATGAGCGGATTCCGGCAGCAGGTGCGCCTCAACCTCCGCTACCGCTGCCCAGCGCTCGGCCATCAACAGCGTGTCGTCTTTCAGCGGGTCCAAGTCCCCCACGAACATCAACGCCGGCGGCAACCCTTCAACGTCGCCATACAACGGTGATAACGGCGGCCGTCGACGCGCGTCATCGCTCAGCCCTGGCGTCAGCATGCGCAACGCCTCGACCATTCCCGGCCCATCCAATAGCAATGTCTGCGGCCCAGCCTCACGCACGCTCGGCGTGCCGGTCAAATCGTAAACCCCGTAATACAGCACCGCCCCACTCACTCGCTTGAGCAAATCCGGCCATTGCTTGAGCGCCAGCAGCGTCGCCGCCGCCAGGTGCCCGCCGGCCGACTCCCCGACAAAGATCACCGGCAGGTCGGCAAACTCCGGACAATCACCCAACAGCCAACGCGCGGCCGCCAAACAATCGTCCATCAGCCCCGCGACCGGCGTGTTGACCGCCAGCCGATAATCCACCGACACCACCGCCACACCGCACGCCCGGACCATGCCCAGGTTCAGGTCGTCATCCATCTGCGCATTGCCGATCACCCAGCCGCCGCCGTGGATATCCAGCACCACGCCTTTGGCCTTGCCTTCCGGCCGCAGGATGCGCACGGGCACACCCCCCACTCGCCGGTTTTCGGCGGCAGGCGCCTTTTTCAACCGTTGACTGGCCAACAACAGCGCCTGGATCAAACGCGGTGTGATGCGATTACGGATCTTGAAACGCGGCAGCCAGGCGAGCTTTTTATTGAAGCGGCGCATCTGGACCAGCTCGGGCTCGCTGGCAGGCCAACGTGTGTGAGCCATCAGCGGTTATTACGCAAAATCGAGAAATTCAACGCCGCCGCCACACTCAACCACGCCAGGTACGGAAACAGGATCAACCCGGTGATCACGTCCAGCCGCAACGCCAACAGCACCATCGCCGCCACCACCAGCCACAACAGCACGATGACCACCATCCCGGCAAAAACCTGATGGGCACCGAAGAACACCGGCGTCCACAGCGTGTTCAACGCGATCTGCGCCGCCCACAACCCCAGCGCCAGTTGGCTACCGGGAATCAGGGTGAGGCGGTAGCCGGCCCAGGCGAGCAGCAGATAGATCAGCGTCCAGGCCACCGGGAACAGCCAGTTGGGCGGTGTGAAGCGGGGTTTGACGAGGGATTCGTACCACGCGCCGGGTTTGAAAATAATGCCCGTACTGGCCGCGGCGCCGCAGGCAATGAGGAAAATAAGAAAGATCATGGTCTGTCCTTGGCTGCGATCAGCTGTGATGAATGGGAGGGCCTTTTCGCTGCCCTTTCAATGACTCAAATACACCCGTATAAATTCAATCCTCATGGCTACCGGCGCACATAGCCGCCTCTTCTGCACGTCATCAAAACCCGCTAGGGTGCCACTACACCTTAGCGCGTTTTACCTTGATCGAGACCTCCCGACTTGACCACCCTACCCCCTGATCACCGCGCCGGCCCCTGGGCGGTGTTCCTGATCTTCCTGCGCCTGGGCCTCACCTCTTTCGGCGGCCCAGTGGCCCACCTGGGTTACTTTCGCGACGAGTTCGTCACCCGACGGCGCTGGCTGGACGAGCGCAGCTATGCAGACCTGGTGGCGCTGTGCCAATTTTTACCCGGTCCGGCCAGCAGCCAGGTGGGCATCGCGCTGGGTATGTCCCGCGCCGGTTACCGCGGTGCCGCCGCCGCGTGGGCGGGCTTCACGCTGCCTTCGGCGATGGCCCTGATCCTGTTTGCGCTGGGCCTTTCCCACTACGCTAACGGCCTGCCCAATGGCGCGCTGCAGGGCCTCAAGGTGGTCGCGGTGGCCGTGGTGGCCCAAGCCGTCTGGGGCATGGCGCGCAACCTGTGCCGTGGCACGGCCCGCGTGGCCCTGATGTTGAGCGCGGCGTGTGCGGCGCTGCTCATGTCATCTGCCTGGGGCCAAGTCGGCGTGATCGCCACGGCCGCACTAGCCGGCCTGCTGCTGTTCAAACCCGAGCCCACGGGCGCGCCAGCCCCGCTGCACATCCCCATCCGCCGGCGTGCGGGCGCGATGTGGCTGGGGCTGTTCGGGGTGTTATTGGTGGGGTTGCCGCTCCTGGCACAATCGACGGCCCTGCACAGCGTGGCCTTGGTGGACGCCTTCTACCGCTCCGGCTCGCTGGTGTTTGGCGGTGGCCATGTGGTGCTGCCGTTGCTGCAAGCCGAAGTCGTGCCCACGCAGTGGGTGAGCAATGACGTATTCCTTGCCGGCTACGGCGCGGCACAAGCCGTACCCGGCCCACTCTTCACCTTCGCCGCGTTCCTCGGTGCCTCGATGAACCAGGCCCCGACCGGCGTACTGGGCGGCGTGATGGCCCTGCTGGCGATCTTCGCCCCTTCGTTCCTGCTGATCTTCGGCGCGCTGCCCTTCTGGGCCAGCCTGCGCCAAAGCCCGCGCGCGCAAGCCGCACTGGCCGGCGTCAACGCGGCAGTCGTGGGGCTATTGTTGGCGGCGCTGTACCAGCCGGTATGGACCCACGCGATGTTCACCGGCTACGACTTCGCCCTGGCGCTGGTGGCCCTGATCGCACTGATGTTCTGGAAGCTGCCGCCATGGCTGGTGGTCATCGGCTGCGGCGTGCTGGGCGGATTATGGGGCTGAACCCGGCTCCACGATCTTGAGCCAAGGCCAGCGTGCCTGATAACTCTTGGCCTTGGGGTAAAACAACGCCGGTTCCGCATGCAGCGGATTGATGCGCAGCACGCCCTGTTCCACATCCTCCAGGCCGTAGGGCGCGTACACCTCACCCGAGGCAATCTCCAGCGCAATGCAGGTGCCCGCCACCAGGTAACGGTCGACCCCTTGCCTGGCCGAGTGCAACTGCGGGTACGGCCGACCAAAGCGCTGCGGGTACCACAGGTGGACACGCGCCTGGTTCTTGACCTCGACATTGACGCCCAGGTCCTGGAACAGCGCCTGCGCCCTACGGATCACCTCGTCTTCGGCCTCGTAGGACACGTCTTCGTCGAAGTAGAAAACGTCATAGTCCTTCACGCCCTGAGCGGCAGGCAGATTCGCTTGATGGTTCCACACCGCCTGGAACAGACAACCCGCCGTCAACAGGCACTGCTCCACACCGAGGGCCGGCAGGCGCGCGGTGATTTCAGCGTTGGTGGGGTTGGCCATGGCCAGTTGGCGCAAGGTGTCGACGGTCAATGTCATGGGCTGTCCTTCGACGTCGGTGCTTTCCTGGGAAGCTGACTGTACAACAGGTTGTCGGACAGTTTCGTTAAGGGCTGTTTTTTATACGAGCGGGACAGGGATGTAGGCGTTTTCCGTTAAGCGCGCAATATGGCGTCAGCACCTTGCTCCATTGCCTACGCCTGCGTCAGAATCCGCCGGCTTGTGCGCTGGGGTGGCCGTCTCTAAGGTGGCTCGGTCGCTGAATCTCTCAGTGATCGGGTTTAGTAGCCTGAGTTGGGTATTGAAAGTGCTTAAGCGTCATCGATCAGACATCGTGTCTGCGCTTGATGGTGGCTGTGCGTAGGGCGCCTTCGGGTGCGCCGGCTTTGATATCCACCGGTCTACTAACCTGCGTACAGCTGCCACCTTTTTGTTTAGTAGCGACAGGGTGGCAGCCAAAACCAGGATATCGTTATGCCTCAAGCAAAATCCGATTCAACCACCCTCTTCACCGTCGCTCCCGACGCCAGCAACGAAACCCTCATCACCAACAGCTACGAAACCTTCACCAGCGTCAGTACCCTGCTGCTCGACCTGTCCGAAGACCTGAGCGGCAAACACCGCGACATCGCGCTGGCTATTCACCAACTGAGCGAACTGGGCGTCCTGCTGACGGCCAAACTCCTCGACCGAGAAGCGCCCTGCCCTGGCTGACCAGTAGAACCGCCGCATCACTCGCCGCGTCGTTGTAAGCGACCTACAACGACGCGGCGATGAGCCTGTGTCAATTCACCCCGGGGTAGCTTTCCACGTATTGAATGGTGAAGTCAGGATAGGAATCGACAATCTGGAGCTTGTAGTCGGGGTAGCTATCGACTGTTTTCCATTTGCCAACTGAATCAGGGTAGCTCTCGACCTTCTGCACTTTGAGATCGGGGTACTGGTTCACCACTTTGACCTTGTAGTCGGGGTAGCTATTAACGAACTGGATCTTGCCGTAGATCTTCGAAACATCAACCTTCGTATCGGCAAAAGCACAGACAGTGCAGCCCAACAGCAGTGACGCAACGACAACTTTAAACATGACAGCCTCATCCTGAGAAAGGTAAAGCCCGCAGTCTAAAGCCCCCCGCGCAAACTGTCTCAAGAAACAAAACGCACTGGCGGCCCCGCCGAAGCTCAAACCGCCCCCCCCCCGATGATCAGCCTTTCAACTCCCCCGCCCGATGGCTCGCCGCATCGTCGTAAGCCACATACAACGACTCGGCGATTTGGCTTTTGATGGCTTTAGTAGACTCCAGTCCCAAAACAAACCCTTCAGCCTTGCCGCCAGCGCGGTTGAGTTCTTCATGGGTGGACGCGCCGGTGATGGCGTCGAGGAGTTTGGCGGCGTGAGGACCTACGCCTTTGGGGAGAGAGATTTGGTCGATGGACATGGCGATACCTTCAAGGGTGGAGATCGGTAGCGCGTGGAACCACTGCCGGGGGAGGCATGGTAGACCGGTTGGCAGGGAAAGGGGGGCTCTTGGTCGATAGTGTTTTTCAGGAAGGGCTGCAATTGGCCGATTCTGTTGAAAAAGTCGGTTTGCCCAAACTGCTCGAATACTGATGGGTGAAACTCCCATTTTTTCACGCTGCTACGTGAAATCCGAGTCCCGCAGCCTCTGCTGAAGGTAAGGATTTCAATCTCAGACGCATACTTTTCAGCCATGGAAGCCAGGCCGGACTTTTTCAACAGAATCGGTCGTAAGCAGCCTCTCGCTACGTCGCATCGCTCACACCCCGATTGTGTAGGAGTATGTGCTGGACTTGGGGAGATATTCCTGTGATTACTGGCTCTGACACACGTCCACGGCAGGTTGCATAAATGCATAATGGGCATTAGTTGGCATAGAATGGCGTATGGTTTGCCCCATTTTTGCCCCATTGCAGCCAGTACATTCCGACACAGTGTTGGGTGTAGACCAACCGAAACTAGGGGTTCTAATATCTGAGTGAATAAAGGGGACGCTCTGATTGGTTGTGGGCTGGCAGTGTTCTTGTGTAGGTTTCCGTCCACCGCTTTTTGTCATTGAGTTGGTTGATTATTGCTAGCGTGACACTGTCCGGCTAGCGCAACATCGCATAAATGATCTCGGAGGGATAGGGGACCGCAATTAGTTAGCCCCCTATGCCACCTAACATTTTTCTAAGCATAAGAAAGTCAAGGGAGAACCTCTGATGTTCCGTATATTTTTGTCTGTTTGCCTGATGGGCATGTTAAGCTTGCTGCAAGGTTGCTCTAGCGGTCCATCATTAGACCATCAGCCTTATTATCGGGGGCCGGCAGAAGCAAATACGGATAGCGCAACTGTCTACGTTTTTCGTCCGGTACACAGTGCTGCTCGCCGCATAACCCTGTATATAAAACTTGATGAGCAGCAAGTGGCAGAGTTACCTTCTGGTGGATATCTGCAGCTCAAACTGCCAGAGGGCACCCACCTCTTTGAGGCTAACACTCCGCCGTTAGGTGGTTCCTATATCGGAGACCGTTTCAATCTCACCGTCAAAAAAGGCAACGTATATTTCATTGCCGGCGAAATCCGTGAAACGCCCCCTTCTGACGATCAGACGCTTGGTATTGTTAAGGATGATCTCTTTGGTGGACGGCGGCTTTTTTTCCGCTGGGCCATGGTCCCGCAAGAAATGGCTGAGAAGAGGATGAGTTTTTGCCGTCTTGTGCCTCCTATGCCAATTTAGAGCTCTATCGGAATTGCTAGCGTGGAACGGTATCAATAAACAGACCCCATGTAAGAATCCCTTCCCCTAACGCGGATAGGGATTCGCCCCTCAAGCACGCCAATGATTGATCGGGCGTAGCCCTCCCCCAACACCCCGGTCTCACGGGTTTAGCTGTTACAACCCTTTTGCGTTGTAGCAATTTCTAAGCAAGTTAAAATCACTGCCTGACAAGGGCACTACCGGTACTATGCTTGTACTTTTTCTCAGAAGGAGCCGCCGCCATGCTTGGTGATTATTCGCTTTCCGATGCACTTGAGAGGATGTACACCAACCAACTATTCGTGGAGGCAGACTTAATGGAGTCTGACACTGCACCTGGAACAACAAGGCTCGTCAGAGATTGGGAATAACGTTCGTGGTGCGCTTGACACGATTAGTGAAAACGCCGGCTACATCAAACAGGGTTTAGCCAAGCTCAAAGGCTCGAGTTCCGGCCAAGCCTAGCCATCCCAGGTTTGCAGGCGGTCATCCCAACGCGGGCAGCGTAAGGTGCTGGCAGGCAGCAATCGGCCGATTCTGTTGAAAAAGTCCGGCCTGGCTTCCATGGCTGAAAAGTATGCGTCTGAGATTGAAATCCTTACCTTCAGCAGAGGCTGCGGGACTCGGATTTCACGTAGCAGCGTGAAAAAATGGGAGTTTCACCCATCAGTATTCGAGCAGTTTGGGCAAACCGACTTTTTCAACAGAATCGGTCGAAATCAGCAGTTCGCGACATGCCGTTTTCGACTCAAGGCGAAGTCCCAGCAGTGAGCCGTAACAATTGACGCTCGCCCCAGCCCTTAGAATTTAACGACAAAGCCTTATAGTTAAGGCTTGCCTATATCGGGCAGGACCGAGGACCTACCTTTTAGAAACTAAGCATGTCGAAAATGATAAGAAATTATAAATTTAGTCTACTCTTGTGGAAGGCAAGCAAGGGAAAAGTATTCTCGGATAAGTTCTTTGTTGTTGAAATGCGAATCTAGAATTTGAAATATGAAGTGGCGATCTGAGTATTTGTAATCAAATGGAATTCTTGCATTGTCAATCTTGAATGTTTTGCATTTTTTATGGCCTTTCTGTTTCGGGTTGGTTTGTCTATTTATATATTCATCTAGAGTATAAATAATATACTCATGATCCAAGTGACTTATAAAAAAATCACTCTCTCCTTTAGTTAGCTCCAAATGAATTACTTGAGTTACTACACAGCCATCCCTCTCTGGGAAATCGCGATAAAGCTCCTCAAAAGTGATGCTTGATTTTTTGTGATCCACATGAATCCACAGACTATCATCAAAGCATTTCGAGTTATAAAATTTAGAGAATTTAGGTAGTTCTAGTGCTCTGAAGCTGAAAAAAGATCCGTACTCGAGATTTTCTAATGACGGTACGGCTTTTGCAATCGTTCCTATCCTGAAGGAAATTTCGCGGACATAACCTTTATCTATTAAGCTCTCAAGAGCGAGCAACACATCGCGCGGTACATGAATGGTGAAATGAATTCCCGTTCGTTTCTCTATCAGCGTCTGGCTGTCTTTTTGGTTGCAAATAATAAGGTTTTCGTCTAGTGAAATCAGGTCGTATTTTAAAAACTGAGCATCCTGCTCAAGAAGATTAACGCCTAAAGTTCTATATGTGTCCAGCAGTAGCTGCTGGGTTTCCTTACTGTCGAATAAATCGAAGATGAAATTTTCATTCATGATGCGGGACTTATAGCGCTCGTACAGAAAAGCTGTAACGCTGTACAAGCTATAAAGCTTGTTTACATAGTGAGTTGCCTCTGCAAGGCCAATTTCTTGCTCTTGCATAACTCTTGTGGCTAGATGGAGCTTGGTGTCTTCAAATCTTGGGTTTGAGTCCAGCCAATTAATATATTCATCGATATCTTTTATTGAGAGCATTTCTTCGAGACAAGGAAGTTGAGACTCGTAAAAGTACGAAGGTTTGCATGCATGTTCGCATATTTTAATTTCAGCCAGAATTGAGTCGCGCTCAGCGCTGGCAATCGCTCTAAACGTCTCCATGTAATTACTTTGAAAATCTGGCAGGGTGAGTTTTACTCTAAGAGCAAAGAATATCTCATCAATAAGGAGAGGATTTCCTGTGATGAATAATACCTTTATTATACCGTCAAATAATTCGCTTTCAGATCTGATCCTATCTGCAGTGCTGACTGATTCAAACAAATTATCCATTTTTGCCTGCTTATGTATTGGTGGCAGTAGAAGTATATATTGATAAAGTGGAGCGATAATTAATTTAATTTGTGGGCAAATACCCAACTCTAACCTGATCGAAAGGCCGTCTTTGACCAATTCTGTTGAAAAAGTCGGTTTTCTCAAGCTGCCAAAAAAACTATCGGTGAAAGCGCCTCTTAGCACGCCGCTACGTGAAATTTCAGTCGAAGTGCGTCTGACAACATTCTGGATTTCAATCTCATACGCTTACTTTTTTGTGCTGGAACCTATGGCCGACTTTTTCAACAGAATTGGCCAAAAGCAGTCCTTCCTCCCGTGCCCTCTATGCTCTACCCAGCGCCACCGGTGGGCTTGAAGACGCTGGCGGTGGTTTGCCTGATCTGCTCTCGCAGCCATCGGTGAACAGGCTCGGTATCGTGCCGGGGATGCCAGCTCATGGCGATGCTGACCTGCGGCGTAACGACCGGCAACGCGAAGATATGCAACTGGCTGGAGTGAGCGCTCCAACGCGCGAATGGCTCGGGTATGGCAGCGATGAAATCTGAACTCATGGCCATGGCCATGGCCGCCTGGAACGATGGAACCACCAGGGCCACGCGACGCTTGGCGTTTACCGCTGCCAAGGCATGATCAATCGGGCCATCGGCCACTCCGCGCCGCGACGCATTGACATGGGGCCAGGCAATGAACCGTTCTACATTGATGTTCTCAAGCCTGGCCAAAGGGTGATCTGCCCTTACCACGCCCATGAACTGTGCCCTCAGCAGTGTCTGAGTCTTGATTTCCGGCGCGTCGCCATCGAGCACACCCAAGTCCAGGTCCACCTCGCCACTGCGCAACGCTTCCATGCTTTTCTTGGGGCGCAATACGAACCGCAGGGTAATCCCCGGTGCCAGCTCAAGCAGCCGAGCACACAGCGCCGCAGCCCATGTCCCGATCACGCCATCGCTGGTACGCAAGGTAAAAGTACGCTCGACGTGGGCAAGTTCGATGTCCGGCGGCGCGAGAATGCTCCGCACTTCTTCAATCAGAGTACGCACCCGCTCACGCAGATCCAGCGCCCGCTGGGTAGGCACCAGCCCTCGCCCTGCCTGTACAAATAACGGATCACCCAAGGCGTGCCGCAAATGCGCGAGGCGACGGCTCATCGCGGGGGCACTCAGGTTCAGGCGCCTGGCAGCGCCAGCAACGCTGCCCTCGCTGAGCAATGCGTCCAGGTCGATCAAATGGTTGAGGTCGAGATTTTTCATGATGATTGCACCTGAGCAAATGAGCGCCGCCAGTCAACCACTGCAAATAACGCACGCATAGGTTGCTATCGTTGCAATTTATTTAATCAATAGGTTTGGCAAAAATCCACCGGACTCGTTCTTATCAAGGTTTCGAACATGCCAGACTCGTCCAGCCTCCCCGTCACCCGCCGAGCGTCCATCACGGGCACTTTTACCGCCTCGCTGGCACCGCTGTGCGCCGTCGTCATCTGGGCCGGCAATACCATCGTCACCAAAGCCGCCGCCGTCGCCATCCAGCCAGCCTCGATTGTGTTCTACCGGTGGCTGCTGGCTTTTGCACTGCTGAGCCTGTTTGCCGGCAAGGGCGTGTGGCACAACCGCCACGTGGTGGTGCAGCACTGGCCCAAACTGATGGTGTTGGGCGTGCTGGGCATGGCGGTGTATCAAGGGCTGGCCTATCAGGCGGCATTGACCACATCCGCTATCAACATGGGCGTGCTGGTGTCGCTGGCACCGCTGATGTCCGCGCTGCTGGCCTGCGCCATCGCGCGTGAGGCCGTGCCGGTACGCACGCTCACTGGCGCCCTGGTATCCCTGACGGGACTGATCTGGCTGACAAGCCGAGGGCAGCCCATGAGCCTGCTCCAGCAAAACCTTCGACCGGGCGACGGCCTTATGCTGATCGCCATCTTCGCCAATTCGTTGTACGGCCTGCTGCTCAAACGCTGGACTCTGCCACTTTCAACCTGGCAGCAACTGCACGTGCAAGTAGGGTTTGGCGTGCTGGTGACGTTGCCGGTCTGGCTGGCGAGTCCTATCTCCCAGGTAACCGTCAGCAATGCACCCCTGATTCTTTACGCGGGCATCGCCGCGTCGATCGGCGCGCCGTTTTTCTGGATGAAGGGGGTACAGCACTTGGGCGCGCCAAAGGCTTCGCTGTACTTGAACCTGGTTCCAGTAATGGTGGCCGCGGTGGCCTGCATACTGTTGGGAGAGCGCATGCACGCCTACCACGCTATAGGCGGTGCACTAACCTTGATGGGCGTGGCGGTGGGGTTGCGAAAGAAGAAATTCGGCTGACGAGCCGATAAACTTCAGGTTTAACGTAGATGCGCATACTTCAATTCTGGTGAAGCGTTTTTACATTCTCCGGGCCAAGCGCGGACAATGACCGAATCATTGCGAGCAGCCCATCGAGTGCTCAAGGTCGCGCGCGCTGGCGGACCTTGAACAAGCCGACGGGATCAGACGCGAACACGTGGCCGAGGGGCTGCAATATCGGCCGACAATGCTCCAGCCGGTTTCACCCCTGGGTCAGATCAACCAACGGCGTCTGCCGCACCTCAGTCTCCCGCCCATCCTGAATCTCGCTCACCTGCTTCAAGGCCTTATCCACCGCCGCCTTATCCGTCAACAAGCTGTAGCTGATGCGGAACTGCTTGTGTTCCTTGGAGCCAATTGTCGGTACCAGGTTCAGTGGCCGCTGATAACGGCGGTTGTAGGAAAAACTTGTGCCCGGCTCCAGCCCCGTGACATAGCCCTGGCCTGGGGTATCGGTGTTTTTCCACAGGGAAAACACGGGCAGTGTCTGGGTATTGAAGCCGACCGAAACGCCCAGGCTGCCGGCCTTGTTATGCAACACGGTCAAGGTATCGCCCTTGGCATCGGCATACGGCACCACGTTGTAAACCGTTTCGTCGTAGTCCTTGGTCGGTGCGCGGTAGGTTTGCCAGTCGGCCAGTTCGCCCTTGGCCTTGTCGTTGAACGGCGACACCTGTTTTACCGGCGCGGCGAAACGAGCGCCCTGCTCCAGGAACGGGGTGCTGAAGTTGCTGTGATACAGCGCCTGGTATTCCTTCGGATAGTCGCCGTTGTTGGTCAGGGTGTCGTTGAGGGTGAACACGACGCTGCCAGGTTCGGTGGCCAGTTCGGTCGCGACCGAGAAGTCGACCTTCTTGAACGCCTGCTCTTTCAGTTCGCCGCGTAGGGTGATGGCGTACGGTGGTTTTTCATCGATATGCAGGGTGACTTTGTTCGCAGGAATGTTGGCGGCCCGACCGTGCAGGGTCAGCAGTTCGCCGTTGTCGATGCCGGGGTGACCGACCCATTCGTATCCGCAGCGGGTGACCAGCTCATTGAAACCTTCCAACCAGCCCAGACCACCGCGGCTATTGAGTTCGATGAAGGACGGATTGACCACTTCCTTGACCGGAGAATCCCAGCCCATGCGCACATTGCCGACCGAGGCCTGCAAGACGTTCATTCCGCGAGTCGGCACTACCGAGAGTTTCATCGTGCCGTTATCGATGTCGACGATGCTGACGCCCTCCTGCCGACCGCCGTGCAGAGTGCGCAGGGCAACGCTGAAGGGTTTGTCGGTTTTTATTCCGAGTTGCTGGCTGGTGATCTGCCAGCTCTGCGCGGCTTTGTCGGTGTCGAGCAGAACGTAATCCCAGGCCATGGCGTGAGAAGCAGCGGACAGTGCGCTGAGGGCAACAAAGAGTTTGAGCGGGGTCATGGCGGCAGCCTTTCTTGGAGTTTTGCCATTTTTATAAACTTGATGAAACGTTTCAGCAAGCTAAAAAATCGACCCAACGCCGACGAGGCTGACAACGAACGCTGGACAAACACGGTAATGTCGCTGATGGCCGATACCAGCCCTTTGCAGCAAACCACTTCCCTGCAATACCCCTCTACTCCCCGACCCTGCGCACCAACCCCTCAAACAACTCCCCCTTCGGCATCATACTTACCGCAATCCCCGCCCCCTCAAACCACTCCCGCCCCGCCTCCGGGTGCGGTCCGCTCAGTACCACCACGCCCTGTTTATACCTATACCGCGCCGCCGCCACGTCGCCGTTCTGGTATGTCGCGAGCACGTTGTAGGGCGAAGCGGCGTCCGCCTTGGGAAAGTACGGGCCGTCCTGGTAAAACACGGTGTCCGGTTTCCCCTCCCACGTCACCCGCACGGCCGCGTCGGCAATACCTGGCACTTCAAACCCGGGCCGGCCCGCTTCGGTGTCGAGGTCGTGGGGGATCAACCCAAGGTTGCTGTGATCTGCCAGGTAAGCGCCCATGCACAACCCCAGGTAGCGCCCGCCTTTGGCGACGTATTCACGAATGGCTTGCGCGCGTGCATCGCCCAGGCTCGCGAGGGCGGCGGGGATGTCTTGGCCGCCGCCGGGCTGAACGTAGAGGTCGTAGCGCGCGAGGGTTTGCGGGGTGATGTCGATCGACTCATCCACGCCGACAAAGTCGATCTGGTAGGTCGGGCTCACGTGCTGCAATGCCCGTTTGACGCTTTCAGAACAGTCGTCGCAACCCGCCGGGCCACGGTAGATGGCGACATGGGTGATGGGCGTTGCGGCTTGCACCGAGGCGGCTTGCAGTGTGGCCAGCGCAAAAAATGTAGCCGTGAGGGTGGGACGGTTCATGGTTGCAGGCTCATCGCACGGGGAGTGGGGGCTGATCCAGACTTGCCGTTCAAAGCCTATCCCGAATGACGGTTTGAACCCGTTAATAGTTGTAAATCCCCGGTGGTCGCGTCCGCGTATCGGCGCTTAGCCATCAAGGCGGCGCAGCTAATCAATAACATTGCATTGAAGGTTCGCTTGAGGATTACTGTAGGCCACGCCTCACCTCGAGACCGCCCGCCATGTTCGAACTCACCGCCCTCGTCACCTACATTGCCGTTGTGATCGGCCTTTTTCTGATCCCGGGCCCTTCGGTACTGCTGGTGCTCACCCGCACCCTTCAAGGTGGTCGCAAGGTCGGGATCGCCACCGGGCTGGGTGTCGCCTCAGGCGATCTGGTCCATACGCTGTGCGCGGCCTTGGGTTTGTCGGCGATTCTGATGACGTCGGCGGCGGCGTTTAATGTGGTGAAGTGGGTAGGCGCAGCTTATTTGATCTACTTGGGCGTGCGCGCATTCATGGCTAAATCCGGCACCCACGGGCGGCTGGAGTTGCCCGCGGTCACGCCGCGCCAGGCGTTTTTCCAGGCGGTGGGTGCTGAGGTGCTGAACCCGAAGACGGCGATTTTTTTCCTCGCGTTCCTGCCGCAATTCGTCCACCCGGAATCGGGTTCGTCGTTGGTGCAGTTCGCGGTGTTGGGTTTGATCTTTTCCGGCCTCAGTGCGGTTTACACCAGCCTGCTGGCGGTCGCGATTCGCCCATTAAGTCGGGGGTTCAAGGGGCTTTCCAAGTGGCGTCGGTGGGAAGGGAAAATCATCGGCACGCTGTTTATGGGGCTGGGGCTTAAAATAGCCTTCCAACAGCGATAGGCTGATGTCACATACCGTTCTAATGGAGTTGCGCCCTTTAATGTCTTCAACCCAACGTGACAACGCCCGCCTCGAACGCCGCCTGATCACCACGCTTACCGACGCCTGCGAAACCGCCAAAGCCGAAATACCGGGCTTCGACTGGCTGACCCACACCGTGGACTACGCCGCCTTCGCGCAAAGCCTGCGGGTGACCTGGGTGTTCGACACACGCGCCAATAAAGACCACGCCCTGGCCAGCGGCGCCGGCCAACGCATGGAAGAACTGACAGCAGCTGCACTGTGCGACGCGGATGTAGCCCCGGTGAACATGGAGCGCTGCATACGCTTCGACTCGGAAGAAGCATGCAACGCCCAGCATGGTGGCGATTGGCGCCGACGCCTGGCCGGCGTAAGCGCCGCTCAGGCAGGCAAAAAACCTCGCTGACCAATGCCCATCGCGGCATAGGTCTCTACACCCCTTTTGAAGGCAACCCTATCCCCCACAGTGATAGTGTTCCTTCTTAACTGACTGGCTTGCCACACCTACCCTGGCAACCCCACCTGCAACGCCAACCCCACCCACTCCTTACGCTGCAACGAAGGCTCCAGCACCGCCACACCCGCTTGCCACCGGACCGGCTGCAAACGGCTGATCTTGCCCTGGCTGCCCGGGGCTTGCGCGAGCAGGTAGCTCTTGCCATCGCAGATGCTGATCGCGTTCAACACCCAGTCGTCGCCCTGCCCCGACAGCCAGCGGCCGATCATGGGGTGGTGCCGGTGAATCAGCGCTGCGGCATCCCACACAGTCATTTGTGCGAACACCTGGGGCAGGTTGTCGGTGGCCGCCATGCGCTTCATGTCGGCTGCCAGGGCGGCGGTCAAATCAGACTCGATGGCCGCCTGGCACTCGGTGAAGTACTGCGCGGGCCAATTGGCCGCCAATGTCGCTCGGCGGGCGAGCACGTCGTAGGCTCGCCGGTCGGCTGGGGTGGTCATTTGCCCGCGGAAGTTGAGGGTGTTGTCCAGGATTGCGGTGGCCAGTAGGGCGGCGCTGTGCTCGCTGATCCGTGGCAGCAGGCCAGCAGCTTCCCAGCGCAGAAACACCAGGGTCGCCGCCGCCCCTATCGGGCGAATCTCGGCGGTGGGGCCGAGTCGCTGTGCCCAGTAGGTTTCGAAACCGGGATGGTGATCGATCACCTCCACCACGCGGTCGAGCGCCACAACCGGGTCGACATGGTGGTGATCAGAGACATCCACCAGCACAAACTCATCCCCGGCACCGGGCCGGTAGTCGTCCAATGCGCACGGCCAGCCCAGCACGGTGCGGGGGATGCTGAAATTGAGCGGTGCACTGCTGACGGCGCGAGCCTGTATGCCTTGGTGATTCAACAGCTCGGCGTAGGCGATGCAGCAGGCGTAGGCATCGATGTCGAGGTAGGCAGCCCCCGAGGTGACGACCCGTGAGCAAGCAGACATGACCTTCCTTTAAATCCATTTTATGGAATAAAACAGTGAGTTAATTCAGTGGCACAGGTTAGTGCCGAACCACACTCGCACGCCTTTATGAAGAACAGATGACAGCCCGTGGCGGGCGACGGCATGTGCGAAGAATGCAGCTTGGGGGGGGCACGCCGGCCCCCCTCAACCCGATTATTTCGCGAACGCGTATTCCCCACCCTGCTCCACCGCCTTGCGATAAGCCGGGCGCGCCTGAAAGCGCTGTACCCACGCCGCCAGGTTCGGGTAAGCCTGCAACTTGCCCTGCGCCTTGGCGATCTCGCCGATAAAGCTCATCTGGATATCGGCACCGCTCAACTCATCACCCACCAGGTACGGCGTGTCTGCCAGCACGTCATTCAGATAGCCCAGGTAGTTGGCCACTTCCGACTCGATACGCGGATGCAACGGCGCGCCCGCTTCACCCAGGCGGCCGACGTAGAGGTTGAGCATCAACGGCAACATGGCCGAGCCTTCGGCGAAGTGCAGCCATTGCACGTATTTGTCATAGGTGGCCGTGGCGGGATCGGGTTGCAGGCGGCCTTTGCCATGGCGGCGGATCAGGTAGTCAATGATCGCTGCGGACTCGATCAACACCTGGCTGCCATCTTCGATGACCGGGGACTTGCCCAGTGGGTTGATGGCTTTGAGTTCAGGCGGGGCGAGGTTGGTTTTCGGGTCGCGCTGGTAGCGCTTGATTTCGTAAGGCAGGCCGAGTTCTTCGAGCAACCAGAGGATGCGTTGCGAGCGTGAGTTGTTGAGGTGGTGGACGGTGATCATGTGGGTGCTCCGATGGGCGAAACGTTGAGGTGTGTAAGAGCAGACTACGCGACTGGCGTGGAGTGCCATGAATATAGGCTGTCGAGCGTTTGAGCCGGGCGCAGCTCACCCCAAGCGAAACCGCGCCGTATTGTCACTCAATGCCCGGCTGCCTTGGCTCAAGGTGTCCGCCGCCTGGTTCACCGCACGTGCGCCATCGAGCAAGCGCCCTGCCGCCTGGTCTACCTGCTGGATGTTGCCGCTGACCTCATCCGCCGTCGCCGCTTGCTCTTCCACCGCCGCCGCAATCTGTGCCAGCGTGTCGGTGACGTTTTGCACCGCACCGGCGATCTCGCCGAGCCGCGTGCCCAAGCCCGTGACGGACTCGGCATCGGTCAGCGCCTGGTCGCACGCGGCGCTCATCAGCGTGACCGCCTGGCTGACCGTCGCGCGCAGGCTGTCCACCGTGCCGGCAATTTGCGCGGTCGACGCCTGGGTGCGTTGCGACAGGCTGCGCACTTCATCGGCCACCACGGCAAAACCACGGCCTTGCTCGCCTGCACGGGCGGCTTCGATAGCGGCATTGAGCGCCAGCAAGTTGGTCTGTTCGGCGATCCCACGAATGGTGTCGACCACCGATTGAATCTGTTGCCCCTGTTGGCTGACCTGTTCCAGGGCGTTGGCGGTGTCGGTCAGGCGCAGGTTGAGCTGCTGGATACTCGCCGTGGTGCGCTGGCTGTCACGGCTGCTGTCTTCGGCGATACGCCGGGTGTGCTGGGCGCTGTCGGAAGCCTGCTCACAACTCCTGGCGACGCCCATGGACGTGGCGGCCAATTGGGTCGCGGCAGCGGCGATCTGGCTGATCTGTTGTTGCTGGTCTTCGACCTCGGTGAGGGTGCTGCTCGATTGTGTATTGAGGGTCAGCACGGTGGACCCGAGTTGCTGGGTTTCGTGATTAACGCCGAGCAAGCTGGTGCGCAGTTGCACCACGGCGACGTTGAGCGCGGTGCTGATCACCGCCAGTTCGTCGCGCCCTTGCACCGCCACTTCGACGCACAGGTTGCCGTCGCGCAACGACTCGGCCAGGGTGGTGATGCCGCTGGCGCTGCGACGGATCGAGGCTTGCAGGCATATGAACAAGTACAACGCCGCCAGCGCCAGCAGGCTGAACGTCGCCGCCACTGGCAGGAAGTGCTGCAGCGAACGCTCACGGTAGTAGCCCAGGCGTGCATCCAGCGCGCTCAGCGACTGGCTGCGCAACGCACCCAACGCGCCGAGGATGGTGTCGACACTTTGATCGAACGCTGTGGTGTCGAGTTTGATGGTGCCGCCGAACACGCCGTCATCCAGCACTTTGAGTTCGTTATCCAACCGTTGCAGGCTGCCGTCATAGCGTGTTGCCCACGGTTCAAGGTCCGGGTAGGACTTGGCCTTGAGCGAGGCGGCGGCCTTGACCAGTTGGTCCCGCGCATCGCCGATACGGCTGCGCAGGTCGCGCATCTGCAAACGGCTCTGCAAGGTGAGCTGCCCGGAGGCGATGGAAGACTCACCGACACTGGCCGTGCGGCCGATACGCTCGATCAGGTCCGGTGTGTGCTGGCTGGCAATCTGCATCAGCAGGTAGGTTTCCAGCCAGGGGTCGAGGATCAGGCCGGCGTCGAGGGTGATCTGCTCACGCAGGGTTTGCATCGCGGTCAGGGCAGTGGTGAAGCGGTCGTAGCCGTCTGGCCACCAGCCCACGCTGCGCAAGGACTGGGTGTCCATGCCCTTGACCGTCGCCTGCAGTGCGTCGAAGCGCGCCAGGGTGTCGGCGCTGGCGTTCTGGGCCTTGAGTGCCTCGCCCAAGGCTTGCAGGCTTTGCAGGAGCAGCGGGTTACCGGCATCGACCTTGTCCATCGCGGCCTGGGCAGCGGGCGTGGGCGTGTGCTGGATGTCCAGGGCTTTCCAGCGTGCGGCCAGGTTGCGTTGGGCAGTCAATTGGCTGTCGAGCAGGTCCAGGGCCAACAGTTGGCGCACGCCGGACTGCTCACTGGAAATCACCGCCAGCTTGTCGCGATAGTCCTGCCCGATCATCCATAGGCTACCGACCAGGGGCAGCATGAACAGCAGGAACAGCACCTGGAACTTGCGCGCAAAACCGAAACGTCCGAGCAGGCGGATACCGGGTGATAAAAGTCTTTGCATGCCCCACAACTCCCCTGAACAACCCTAGAAGCAAAATGCCATGTCTTTGATTAAACAGGGCCAAGCAAGATACGGGCCGTGGGTCACAGGCCCGGAACAGGCGGCTTGGCAAAGGCTCGGCAGGGTGGTGTGCGCGAAAATGGGGCGAAAGCACTCAGGTTGGAAACGGACCTGTCACCGCCGGGGACAGTGGCTCACTCAGTGGGGGCATTGGCCAACATGTACCGGCTGAAATGATTGATGTGATCGTCCAGATTATCCTCGAGCATCATTCGGTACTGGTCGCAGAAATACTTCAACATCGCCTCCCGCGCATCGGCCATTTCTGCACCGGACTTGAAGTTGCGCGCGCTGGCCCAGGCATTGAAGCGCGTAGTGCCGAACATCATGGAGGCGCTGACCTCGCCGAGGTTTTCGCACGCCTTGAGCTGCTCGTTCGACAGTTCGATATGTGCATCAGCACGGTCGTAAAAAGCTTGGTCGGTGGTGTCGGCCATGGCAGGGTTCCCGGGTGAATAAATGATGGCTGCTATTGAAGCATATCCGGCAGCCGCAAAATCAAGGTCGCCAGTACCACCGTCATCGAAGCCTCGCTGAAGCTCGACATCGCCCACACTAGGCCTGTGGTAGTTTCGAGACAGCCAGCAACGCGGTAATCCACTTTGCCTGCTGCGCGATCTCCTGCACCTTGTCTTGCGGCACCGCCTGCCGGGCCAGTTCGAAGCTGGCCAGCGTCTTGTGCTTCTGGCGCAACAGGCGCTGCCACTTGGCCAGGAACTCCGGGCTGCGGGCCTGCATTTGCAGTGGGCCAAAGTACAGTTGCTCGGCGCTGTAGGTCACGGCCTCGGCGCGCTCGGCGACAATGATTTCGTAATAGAAACGGTTTTCCCGCAGCAGCTCTTCACACACGATCCGGTAACCGTTGTCCATCAGCCATTGGCGCAACGGCTGCTCGCCGCCGTTGGGTTGCAGGATCAAGCGTTCACGCCCGCTCAGGCACGCCTTGCCGCGGTCGAGGATGTCGCGGATCGTCTCGCCGCCCATGCCGCACAGGCTGACAGCGGTAATCGCGTCAGCCGCCTCGATGGCCGCCAACCCATCGGCCAGGCGCACGCTGATGTGCGGCTCCAGGCCGTTTTCGCGCACGGTGCGGCTGGCTGCGTGAAACGGCGTAGTCGCCACCTCACCCGCCACCGCCGATGCGATCACGCCACGGCGCATCAACGCCACCGGCAGGTAGCCGTGGTCCGAGCCGATGTCTGCCAGGCGTGCGCCGGCCGGCACATGCGCGGCCACGCGCTCCAGGCGCATGGACAAAGTGTGTTCGTTCAACGGTTGTTCCTTATCACCACAAAAAGTCAGCGCCGCCGCAGGGCGGCGCACCGTGTCATGCCCCGGAAAATCGATCGCGGCTGTTGGTCAGGTGCAGCACCATGGCCGCGCGTGCGGCGTCCGGGTCCTGGCGTTTGATCGCGTTAAGGATCGCCTCATGTTCCAGGTTCGCCAGTTGCCCCAGTTGGGCAAAGTCCGCACCGCCACGCTCGGCGCCCTTGACCTGGGTGCGCGGGATCATCGCATTGCCCAGGTGCAGCATGATCTCAGTGAAAAATGTATTGCCGGTGGCTTCGGCGATCAGTTGGTGAAAGCGCTTGTCCTCCTCCACGCAGCTGTCGTTGTTGGCCAGCGAAGCCTGATAGTCGTCCAGCGCTTGGCGCATCCCGGCCAACTGCGCGTCAGTCCTGCGCTGCGCGGCCAGGGCCACGGCTTGCACTTCCAGGCCCAGGCGCAGCTCGAGCATGTTGCGCACGCTGGCAACCGTGTCGACATGCAGGCGCAAGCCAGGCTGGGCGTGCTGCGCCAGCACAAACGTGCCGATACCGTGACGCGTCTCTACCAGCCCCGACGCCTGCAGCTTGGACAACGCTTCACGCACCACCGTACGGCTGACCCCGTGCTCAAGCACGATGGTGGATTCGGAGGGCAGTTTTTCACCCGGCTTGAGTTGCCCCAGCAGGATGCGTTGGCTCAGCGCTTCGACCACACCTTGGGCCAGGTTAGTGGAGCGTTTACGCACAGGGTTGGCGCTTTCAATAGGCATCGCTACGGGTCCACGGGGTTGGGCTGAGCGGAGCTTAACACCCTGCCCGCAGGTGATGCCGGGTTGATACGAAAAACCCTCAACTTGTATGACAAGTAATCAAGGCCAACTTTCACCTGAACGTATCCCTACCGCGTGGGCGCTACACCACGGGCTTCAAAAACCACTACAAACCCCAACATACATAGGATAAATAACCAAAACACTGCCTCACCCGTCACCCTTATAAGAACAAATACACCCCGCACTGCATTGCGGATCTCAGAATTCAACTTGTATGATGTCTGGCAACAAAACACACAAACCCGCATAAAAATAATCAGGGGGAGTTTTTCAATGCTGAAGCCTTCAAGCCAGGTCTCTGCCGCGCCAGAGGTTGATTCAGTCCTCACGCGCGCCGTGAGCAAAGTGAAGAGCCATGTGCTCCCACTGTTCGTGATCATGTTCATCCTCAACTACATCGACCGGGTCAATATCGGCTTCGTGCGCACGCACATGGAGCATGACCTGGGCATCGGCGCGGCGGCCTACGGCCTGGGTGCCGGGTTGTTCTTCATCGGCTACGCCCTCTTCGAGGTGCCTTCCAACCTGCTGCTGCAAAAAGTCGGCGCGCGTATCTGGCTGACCCGCATCATGTTCACCTGGGGCATCGTTGCCACCCTGATGGCGTTCATCCAGAACGAAACCCAGTTCTACATCCTGCGTTTTTTGCTGGGTGTGGCCGAAGCAGGCTTTTTCCCCGGGGTGATCTACTATTTCACCCGCTGGCTGCCTGGCGTGGAGCGCGGCAAAGCCATCGCGATCTTCCTCAGTGGTTCGGCGGTGGCGTCACTGATCTCCGGCCCGTTGTCGGGTGCGCTGTTGCAGATCGAAGGGTTTGGCTTCCATGGCTGGCAATGGATGTTTGCCCTCGAAGGCTTGGCTTCCGTCGCCCTGGGGTTCTTTGTGTGGTTCTGGCTGGACTCCAAGCCCCATGACGCCCAGTGGATGACCCGCGAAGAACAGGACGCGCTGGTGGGCGCCATCGATGAGGAACAGCGCGCGCGTGAAGCCCTGACCACGGTCAAGCCGACGCTCGGCAAGCTGCTCAAAGACCGTCAGATCCTGCTGTTTTGCGCCCTGTATTTCTGCATCCAACTGACGATCTACGCCGCGACGTTCTGGCTGCCGAGCATCATCAAGAAGATGGGCGACCTGAGTGATGTACAGGTCGGCTTTTTCAACTCCATCCCTTGGCTGATTTCGATCATCGCCATGTACGCCTTCGCTTCGCTGTCAGGCAAGTTCAAGTTCCAGCAAGCCTGGGTCGCCGCCGCCCTGTTGATTGCCGCCGTCGGGATGTTCATGTCCACCACGGGTGGGCCGATCTTCGCCTTTGTGGCCATCTGCTTTGCGGCCATCGGTTTCAAATCCGCTTCATCGCTGTTCTGGCCGATTCCCCAGGGCTACCTGGACGTGCGCATCGCCGCCGCCGTGATCGCGCTGATCAACTCCATCGGCAACCTGGGTGGCTTTGTGGCGCCGACTACGTTTGGCTTCCTGGAGCAAACCACCGGCTCGATCCAGGGCGGCCTCTATGGCCTGGCGGGCACGTCGGTGCTGGCGGCGATCCTGGTGTTCTTCGCCAAGACCTCGCCCTCAGCCGCGCTGACCTCGCCCAGCGTGGTGCCCACGGGCACGGCCATCAGCAAACCTCTTTGAGACTCTTTAGGAACGTGCCATGAAGACTTCCACCTCCCCTGTGGTCACCCACTTTCACGTCATCCCCGTGGCCGGCCACGACAGCATGCTGATGAACCTGAGCGGCGCCCACGGGCCGTTCTTTACGCGCAATATCGTGATACTCAAGGACAGCTCGGGCAATACCGGCGTGGGTGAAGTACCCGGCGGCGAGCGCATCCGTGAAACCCTGGAAGACGCGCGCAGCCTGGTGATCGGCCAACCGATTGGCCAGTACCAGCGCACCCTCAACCAAATGCGCACCACCTTTGCCTCGCGCGACGCCGGCGGGCGCGGCCTGCAAACCTTCGACCTGCGTATCGCCATTCATGCCGTCACCGCCGTGGAAGCGGCCCTGCTCGACCTGCTGGGCCAATTCCTCGACGTACCGGTGGCGGCATTGCTCGGCGAAGGCCAACAACGTGACGCCGTGAAAATGCTCGGTTACCTGTTCTACGTGGGAGACCGCTCCGCCACCGACCTGGCCTACCGCCACGAAGCCGACAGCAATGATGAGTGGTTTCGCCTGCGTCACGAACAGGCCATGACCCCCGAGGCCATCGTCCGCCTGGCCGAAGCCGCCCAGGCCAAATACGGCTTCAACGACTTCAAGCTCAAGGGCGGCGTATTGAGTGGCGACGCAGAAATCGAAGCGGTCACCGCGCTGGCCGAACGCTTTCCTCAGGCGCGCATCACCCTCGACCCGAATGGCGCGTGGTCACTGAAAGAAGCCATCCGCCTGTGCCGTGACCAACACCACGTACTCGCCTACGCCGAAGACCCTTGCGGGGCAGAAAACGGCTACTCGGGCCGCGAAGTCATGGCCGAATTCCGCCGCGCCACCGGCCTCAAGACGGCCACTAACATGATCGCCACCGACTGGCGCGAAATGGGCCACGCGATCCAACTGCAATCGGTCGACATCCCCCTCGCCGACCCGCACTTCTGGACGATGCAGGGCTCGGTACGGGTGGCGCAGATGTGCAACGACTGGGGCCTGACCTGGGGTTCTCACTCCAACAACCACTTCGACATTTCCCTGGCGATGTTCACCCAAGTGGCCGCCGCCGCACCGGGCGACATCACCGCTATCGATACCCACTGGATCTGGCAGGACGGCCAGCGCCTGACCCAGGAGCCGCTGAAAATCGAAGGCGGTTATGTGAAGGTACCGGCCAAGCCTGGCCTGGGTGTGGAGATCGATATGGACGCCGTGGCCAACGCCCATGAGCTGTACAAAGGCATGGGGCTGGGCGCGCGGGATGACAGTGTGGCGATGCAGTTTTTGATTCCGGGTTGGCGCTTTGATAACAAACGGCCTTGCCTGGTGCGGTAAAATTTGCGTCTGACGCAGAAAATCCGATGCCCAGACAGGCATCGGATTTTATTTCATAAAGCCAACAGTCAGATCATAAGCCTAGCGGTTTGACATCAGACACGTCTGCCAGATGCCTCTTGGCGCTACTGCCGATTGGCGGCTTCGAGATCCGCCTCATCCTGCGCCAGACCAGAGAGATGAGTGCCGTTGATCATCGGCCCATAACGGCGGCTGAATTCCCAGTTGTAGGGCACATGGTCTTTGTTGATCCCGTTGTCCCAATTCACCGACCAGGTCATCAGGCCCTTGATCGACAATCCTTTGTCGTACAAACGCTTGAATGCATGGGTCACGGCGGTGGGGTTGATCACATAACCGGTGGCGGCCGCGTCGACGTTGGCGGGTAGGCCAATGACGAACTTGTCTGCCGGGATTTTGGTAAACCCGCGTGTCCCGCTCACCAGACTTTCGGTCAGGTAAAACAGAAAATCCTCTTTCATCGCGTCGTTGTTCTGGGCAATCCAGGCGCCGTTGCCGTTGTTGACCTCCTGCACCCAGATCCCGTCGCCTCCCTGGTTGTAATACTGCGGGGCGATGAAGTCGTAATAGCCCTCCAGCGCCTGGATGTAACCGATGTATTTGCCGGCAGTGGTCAGGTACGGAAACTCCGGCGCCATGCTGATGATGAAGTGTTTGCCTTGACCGGCGTAGTGGTCCTTGACCCGCTTCAACGCGGCGGGCAGGACAGTCTTGTTGTCGGCGAAATCAATCGCGCTCTGTTCAAGATCGATGTCCAGGCCATCAAAGCCATAGGTTTCCACCAGGCGGATGATCTCGTTGGCCAGTGGCTGTTCGTTGCCCTTATGCAGTTCGATGTGCGCATCGGCGCCGCCAAGGGAAATCAGCACCGCCCTGCCCTGGCTGTTCAGCACGCCCACTTGGCGACGGAACTCGGCGTCGGAGAGGTTATATGGCTTGAAGGTCGGGATACCGTTGCCTTTCATGAAGGCCACGGCCACCACGTTGTAATCCCTGGGTACGTCCTCCAGGCTCATGTTGGCGAACTGGCCACGCTGGTAGCCGTCGCTCGGGCCGGCAGGCCAGTTGTGCCAGAAGCCCATGAGGATCTTTTTGCCGGCAATGCTCGGCATCAGCGAAGCGGCATCGCTCAGCGGCGATTTGAGTAAGGTAAAGTCAATCTTTGACATGTTCTAATCCTTCAGAACGTGTGGGTTTGACGGCGCGGGCTTATTTGAAGTCCACGTCGAAGGCTTGGTAGAAGGCGTTGCCGGTGTTGGCGACGATCCACATCAATACGATCACATGCTGGCCCTTTTTGTTGGCCGGCAGTTTCACTTCATGATTGACCTTGGCCTTCAGTTCGCCTGCATGGCTGTAGTACGGCACCTGGGTATAGAAGTCTTCGGCGAACGGCTGGGTTTCCAGCTGTGCACGGGTGATGCGCTGTTTCGGATCCCAGCCATCCTTGGTGATCAGCCAACGGTAGCCACGGGTCGTGTGCGCCGCGGTGTATTCCCAGGTGACCTTGAAGGTCTGGCCCGGGTCGACATTGAGCAGCGGCCAGGTGAAGGCGCGGTTGAGTTTCTTGGCCATTTCTTCGTGGGTGAAGTTGACGCAGTCACGGGCATCGGCCTTGCCGCCACTGAGGATGAAGCCGTCGGCTGGTGGGGTGACGCTGTCACTGTCGGTTTGATAAGGCGCTGGGAACGGACCGGCAATCAGTGCCGGGAAGTTCTTGCCGCCTTCCATTTCATTGACCTGCCAGGTAGCCAAAAGGCCGAGATCCACGGCGACCGAGCCACGGCTGGCAGGGGACGTGACACGACCATGGCGAAGAGGTGTCTGGGTTTGTGGTTTGTTCATTTGTAACTCCATTGATATTGATTAAGAACTCTCCTTTCTTGACGGAGAGGACTTCAAACTAACGGAGTCGCTTTTTTTTTCCACAGGCCCGTTTTTCACTCATTGCCTTCTCATGAGTGCAAAAACCTGAAAATACTGGATATAAAACCAGTATTCTGGAAATAGCCTACGTCACTAGAGGTAAATTTCCTACAGGCCCCGACGCAAACGACCACGGTTTCTCGCGTAAATGGCCTTATCCCGTTCGTAAGGAATGGCGCTCTGGATGTGGTGAGGCAGGGCAAAAGGGGGCGTATCTCTTTTCGATCAAAGAGCCGCTGAAAATCGAAGGCGGCTACGTGAAGGTACCTGGCAAGCCGTATTGCCAGTCAGCAACCGGTAAACCATGGCGAGGGTGCTTGCTCCCGTTGGACTGCGTAGCCGTCCCAGGCTTTGTAAACCAAGAGCGGGCTGGTCGCTGCGACGTGACGCTATCTAGATCAGGGTTTGCCGGTGACGGCCGTTTTTTAACGGCGGAGGCTGCAGCGGCCCTGGGTGCAAGACGATGAGTGGACGTTTTCTGTTGGATCGTTAATTGGAAATAACCGTCCGGTTTCTTCCGCTAGATTTGGCGATATAGAGCGCTTTATCAGCAATGTCTACCAGGTTTTCAGTCGTCCCGGTCGTTGAGGCGGATAATGCACCGATGCCCACGCTGATAGTCACTACTCCAATAGGAGACTCATTGTGTTTAATTGCACGTTGCTCTAATTCGATACGGATTTTTTCGGCGATCGGGAAAGCGCCAACATAATCTGTGCCTGGAAGAACGATGGCGAATTCTTCGCCTCCGTACCGTGCAGCAAGATCATCTGTTCGGGTCACATGCTTTTTGATGATGGCACTCACGACCCTCAGGCATTCATCCCCTTGTACGTGACCGTAATGGTCATTGTACTTTTTAAAATAATCGACATCTATCATGATTAATGCCGTGTCATCTAATTTTCTTCGTGTTCTACTGACTTCAGCACTAATGAAAAAATCAAATTGCCGGCGATTGAATAGGCCCGTCAATCCATCTTTGAGAGCCAGTGCGCCGAGGGTTTTATTGGCTTCGATATAGATGGCCTGAGAAATCTGCAGTTCTTTTTGTGCCTGCATTTGCCGACTCATCAGCTTTATGAGTCGGTACCCAAGAAGGCTCAGTATCACGAGTAATATGGATGACACAAGCAAACTGGCGAGTGATTCATTACGCCAGTCAGCAAGTATTTCACTTCTATCAAAGGCAGTGATAATGACAAGGGGGTATCCATCAATACGCCGGAAGCTGATGATCCGCTCTACACCATCAACAAATGATTTTATTGTTGCAGTACCCGAATTAACCGCTGGCGTTAATAGGGAAAATGCTTGTCCGCTCGAAATATCGGTACCCACATCAGCGTCACGAAAGGGTTTGCGTACTACAATTCGCCCCGTTGAAGATACAAGGTTGATAATGCCATTGTTTCCCAAGTCTACGTCATCATACAGGCTGAGAAAATAGTTAAGATACAGGGTGGCTATCGTGACACCTGCAAAGCTACCATCAGGATGATTGATTCGCTTTGATACGGTTATGATCCATTCGTTTGTTGAGCGACTCAATATCGATGGACCAATAAACGTGGCCGGGTCGGCGTGGTCGCGGTGGTAAATGAAGTAGTCACGATCGGAGTTGTTTGCGCCAGCGGGGATTATGCCGTTTGAGTTAAACAGCCAGCGCCCCTGCTCATCATAAATAAAGAAACCGTGAATGTGAGGTAGGCGCTTTTGTTGTATTTTTAGAATATCCCCTAGTTTTTTTAAATTCTCCGCACCGGTTCCTTCAGCTTCCAGTCGCTCCTTAACCCCTAAAATCACGGTATCTGCTTGAGTGAGCGTGGCCGATATACTAGATGACAAGGTCTTGGAAAGATTTGACATCTCTATCTTTTTTTCGTGCAAGTGGTACTCCAGAGAGCTAAAGACTCCCCAGATACTTATTGCTATCAATGAGATACACACGGCCGCGACGAAGAGGACGACATGACCGATTTTGAGCTTGGCACCCGCCCATTCGACGTCAAAAACAGAAGCGATTTTGGTCAACATAAAACCTCTTCCATGTGGCTCGTATAGTGGCGATAAGCATAGTTGATCTTGGCCTGGCTATTGAACGTGCCGACTCAATCGTTTGGCGGTCTGCGCGGTTGTGTTCCGCGAAGAAATCAGACGGGTGAGCGGCTGCTTATGACCGATCATCACGAACCACCGACAGCGCAAAGCACGCCCTCCCCCCACAACCTTTGACGTCCATAACCTATCTACCAAAAACTCAACCCGACGCTAACCTGCACTTCTACAATCACAGCCCCCTATTCCCTGGACCCTCACCATGACGCGTCTTCTGCCCCTGCTACTGTTGCTCCCCGGCCTGGCTTACGCACTCCCGGCCTTGAAAGACACCACGCTCTACACCCACACCGCTCAGGACTGCCACGACGTCGACCTCGCCACCTGGCAGCACCCCACCCGTGCGCTGCTGGAGAGGAACAACTTCCAGCTCGAGCGCATCCAACTGTGCAATGGCGGCCACTACCCGGTTTTCCAGGTACAAGCCCCCTACGACCCACGCGGTCAGACCAAGGATTTTTTCCTGCCGCTGTATGAGCAGATGCGCAAGGCCAACGGTAAATGGCCTTATGCGTTGGTCGACAGTAGCGATGCGGTGGTGGTGTATGTCAGCTACCCGAAAGACGACGAAATCTCGCTGGATTACGAGGGTTTCGAAGCCCCCTAGTCACTCCTTCCGCGCCTTCCAGGGCCTGCCGGAATCCCACAACAACTTGAATAGGCCGCTCAACGTATTCGTTCGCTCAGCGGGTTGATCGCTGGTGCTCGCCAGGGCTTCCCAGATGTCACGTTGTGCTGTTGAGTCGGCAGGGGTTGAGCCGGCTACCGAGGCCGGGGGCCGTTGCGCAATACCATTGACCAGCGTATAGCCGGCCGCCTTGCCTTTTTCGGTGATGCTCCAGACGCCATTGTTGTTGATGACGAGCGGATCGTCTCGATGGATCTTTATGTCCGGGGACCGGGTCATCACGATGTTATCGCTCAGGTTGATGACCGGCACATAGGTGTCGAACTGGCTATCAAGCGGGGTTTGTGTTGCCGCTTCATTAGAGAATTTCGTCACCATCTGTTCGAGAAATTCTAAGTTGCTGGTGTTGCTGAGAGCCCCAAAACCTGGGTCGAGAATGTGGTACAAAAAGCCCCTGTCCACAAGGGTGCTGTTGATAGCAGCACTGCTCAATAGGCGTGAGGCGGTGGCCGCGTCCCGGTCGTTGAAATTGACCGTGAGCTGGCGCCCCTCAGCGTCGTAGTGATGACCGTTGTTGAAGTTGCCACGTAGACGGCCATCATCGTGCTGGCGATAGTTACCCAACTCACGCGCCAAACTATCGACATAGGCCAAATCAGCACCTTGTTCTTGGGCATAAACGTACATCTGCGACAATAGGTTTCGATCATCGTGAGTAAGGAACTCGAAAGGAAGTCGACCGATGTTGGCGACGCTCATGCCCTCAGCACCATTGGCCACGCCAGGCTCTACGCCTGCGAACAGGCGAGCGTTCATAAGTTCACGCCCCATACCGGTTGCAGATACCGTGTGGGTAGGCCCCGGAACAGCGGTTGCTTTCAGCTCCTCCCAGGCGGCACGTCGCTCATTGATAGTGAATGTTCCGCCATCGTCGTGGGCAATCAGGCTGAGTTGATCATGCGCGAGGCCCTTGAACGGGTTGCTGTCAGAGCCGTTGAGGAAACCCGTCGCCTGCCTGGCGCGCGCCCGCAATTGCGGATCATCAGTATCGGGAACTTCGGCGTCGTGTTGCGCCCTGTTGGTGAAGTATCCATTGCCCTTGATCGACTCCATCGAGACCGGTGAAGCTCGATCAAGACGGGTTTCGGCCCGGGTTGCCGCGTCGTTCAGTTGACGAGCGAGAGACGAGACAGTGTTAATGGAGCCGGTGCTGCCCGCCAATAGGGAAGCATCAGTGTTGTGCTCAGCCGAAAGTGCCGACGACGGGCTGGTGGTGTTTGTGGCACTCGCGGCCGAAAGGCTGCTAGGCAACGGTGGATAAGCAGTGATACCAACCATGACTATTCCCCTTGCCTGAGTAGTGGCGGCGCTGCCACTTGAATAACACTCAATAAATACCGGCTATTTATTAAAACGAAAGATGAGTGTGTCGTTGCCTGCCGGACGACTTACCGGCTCACGACTACCCGTTATCGTGTGCCGAATGATGACTTTAGTACCGTTACCGAAGCGCTCGTCATTAAAGGTGCTTACTGTCCCCGACGAGTTGGGTTGAATATCGTCGCAGCCTACGGGTGTCACGCTATTAAACGGAGGGTAAAAGCACAACTGGACCCTCTCGCCAACACTCTGCAGATAGGAGGTCGTATTCCAATCAATACCTTGCAGCTTCCAAGGATGCGTTAATGTGCCTGGCTGAAAGTCCGTACTCAGCAGGTAAAACTGGGCCAATCCAACGCCGCCATTCGATAACACGACGATATTATCGGGTTTTAAAACTTTAGTGACCGTCTCCGCACGGGTCACGTTATTGGCGAAACATGCCGCAATTGCCAATATAACGACGGATGCCTTACGCCCACCTCTATCGACCAAAACCGCCAATAGCTTTTTCATCGTTATCACCCTAGGGTCAATAATCCAGCACTTAGCTCGCAATCAGTAAGATCCACGCCCCAACCCTGCACGAATACTTATCCGATGTAAGCCAGCCACGTCCTAAAAACACTAAGGATCACTCCGTCAGACTTAACAGTAGGCGTTCGTCAGCCCTGTCCTAGTCCCGCCTGCTCTCTACCCAAATCGGCTCTTCCCCGTCATGATGCGGCGATACATCAAGGACGATAAAACCGTGAAAACCATCCTCACCTTCCTGCTCCTGGCCTGCCTGGGCTCCTCTGCACTGGCTGACGACAACCCAATCGGCTTCAAAACCACCACCCTGCTCGACGCGAACAACAACCGCCCGCTGCAACTGGCGGTCTGGTATCCCGCCACCACCACTGCCAGCCCTGTGCTGATCGCCGACGACGAGGTCTTCACCGGCGCCCTGGCCGTGCCCGGAGCGCCACCGGCCGGTGGTGAGCACCCTCTGGTCGTGGTGTCCCATGGTTATGGGGGCAATTGGCGTAATCAGGCGTGGCTGGCCAGCGCCTTGGCGCATCAGGGTTATATCGTGGCGGCGGTCAACCACCCGGGCACTACCAGCAAGGACCGCCGCCCCGCCGCTGCCGCACAGTTATGGCAACGGCCGGCCGACTTGAGCCGCGCGATTGATGCGGTGCTGGCTCAACCTACGCGCTATGGCGCCGTCGCGAACCACCAGATTGCCGCAGTGGGGCATTCCCTCGGCGGCTGGACCGTGATGGAAATCGCCGGCGCCCGTTTCGACCCCGACCTGTTCAACCGGGACTGCGCCGAACACCCCAAGTTAGGCGGTTGCATCGTCTACCAACGGATGAACCCCGCCGGTACGCCCGCTGGCAAGGCTCAACTGGCCGCTGACCTGAGCGACAAGCGCGTCACCGCCGTTGTGTCATTGGACCTGGGCCTGTCGCGCGGCATGACCGATGCCAGCCTGGCGGCGCTGCCCGTGCCCGTACTGGTGATCGCGGGGGGCGCCCCCTCGGAGGATATGCCTGCGGACGTGGAGTCCGCCGACCTGGTCAAGCGTCTGCCCACAGCCTCGACACGCTATGTGGAGATCAGCGACGCCACACACTTCAGCTTTATGATGGGCTGTAAACCCAACGCGGTCGTGTTGATTGAGCAGAGCTCACCGGGCGATGGCATGATTTGCCGGGACGGTGAAGGCGCTCGGCCACGGGCGGTGATTCAGCAGCAAGTGGTGGGGCTGATCAGCGAGTTTCTGAACAGCCCAAGGACGCCGGATCAGAACACAACCGAACGCTGACACACCGACGTCGCCACCACCTTCCCGCGTTTAAGTACCCTCAGCCGCGTCGGCAGATCGAGGATCACATCACTGACCGACTGCGTATCCATCAGCACCAGATCCGCCTCCTTACCCGGCGCCAACCCGTAGTGCTTGAGCCCCAGCGCTTTAGCCGGGTGGGTGGTGAGCATCGACAACACCGTGGCTTGGTCATCCGCCCCACCCAAGTGGCACGCGGGAATGGCCAGTTGCGCAATGTTGAGCAAATCGCCGGTGCCAAACGGGGTAAACGCGTTGCGGATATTGTTGGTGGCCAGGCTGACATTCACGCCACCGTCACGCAGGGCTCGCACCGGCGTCAGCGTGCGGCGCACGTTATGGCCGTCGCCGCGAGCACCGAGGTGCAAGTCGGTGGCCGGCAGGCACATGACGCTGATTCCGGCCTCGCGGATCAAGGCAATGATCTCGCGCTGCTTGTGCGGTGCCACCGCGCCCAGGCTGGTCAAATGGCCGACACACACACGCCCTTGGTAGCCCTCCTCGATGGTCTTGTGCGCCAGGTATTCAATGGTCATGTGTTCGGCGTTGTCGGCAAAGTCCTGATGGAAATCGATGTCCTTGCCGTAACGCTTGGCCAGGCTGAACACGTAGTCGATGTGTTCATGCGCCGAGACATCATTGTAGGGAATACCGCCCACCACATCGGCGCCCTTCTCCATGGCCTCGACCATCATCGCCTGCATGCCCGGTAGTTTCAGGATGCCTTCCTGCGGGAAGGCGACGACCTGAATATCAATGACGTCGCGAAATTTTTCGCGCAGTTCCAGCACCACATCAAAGCCGGTAAAACCTTGTGCCGGGTCGAACTCGGCGTGGGCGCGCACGTGGGTAGTGCCCGACTGCACCAGGGCACGCAGCACTTGGGTGGAGCGCTGCAGAATGTCGTCCCGGGTCAAGGTAGGTTTGAGTTCGGCGGTAACGGCAATCGCTTCTTTCAGGGTGCCGGAGCGATTGGCCTTGCGGTGCATCACATTGGCTTTTTCCAGGTGCAGGTGACCTTCGACAAACCCCGGGATCAGCACCTTGCCGTGGCCCTGGATTTCCTCCCGGGCCTGGGCGGCAATGTTCGGTGCAACCTCGACGATTTTGCCGTTGTGCACCGCCACATCCATCAGCGGTTGAGCGTCGTCGATGCGTACGTTGCGAAAGATCAAGTCCATGAATGCGGCCCTCAAGGTGGTTGCCCTCAAGCGCACAGGGGCAACGGTAAAAAACAAGCAGTGGGCGGCTTAGCCGTTGGAGCAGCCATTACCCATCACGTGGTATTCGAGAATGTGCTGCTGGCCCTTGGAGTCTTCGTAGGTCATGCGCACGGGCACCACGGCACAGACGTCCGCCACTTCGCTGGTGGAAATGACGTGGGCGATGTCCAGGGATTGTGAATAGCTGTAATGCTCAACCGCGATGGCCTCGTCGGCCATCGCCGCGCTGCAAAAAACGCCGAGCATCAGCACAAATAACGCTTTCATTTTCAAATAACCTCTTCGAAACCGTGAGGAAAGTGGGGCCCGGCAGCGCCGGGCCCGCTGATGACGCGATCAGAACGGTTTGGTCGGCAGGTACTTGCCATCCAGGGTGATCACGGCACGGGAGCCGCCGTCCGGGTCATCGACCTTCTGGATGTCCAACTTGAAGTTGATGGCGCTGATGATGCCGTCGCCAAACTTCTCGTGAACCAGCGCCTTGAGCGTGGTGCCGTAGACCTGGATCATTTCGTAGAAGCGGTAGATCGTCGGGTCGGTCGGGATACCGTTGCCGATGCTGCCGCGCACCGGGATGGCCTGCAGCAAGGCCACCGCATCCGCATCAAGGCCCAGGGTGTCGCCCACGACTTGCGCCGCGCTGGCGGGCAGTGGGTGTTGACCGAGCAACGCGGCGGTGACAAACGCTTCGTGCAGGCCGGTGCCCTCGGCGATCTGGGCGAACGACAGGTCTTTGCGGGCCTTGGCCAACAGGATCACGTCGGCGAGGGCAAGGCGAGCGTTCTGGCTGATTTGCGACTGAATCATGGTGATATCTCCGTGGGTAAAAAGGGTGTGTTCGGGTTAGTAGGAAACAGCGCGCACTGCGGGGTTGTCTGCCAGGGCAACGAACTGGCCGGTGTGGCCATCGAAGGCTTGAATGCAGCCGCTTTCGATGTCGTAGACCCAGCCATGCAGCGTCACGCGTTTCTCTTCGAGGGCGAGGCGCACCGAGGGATGCGTCTGGATATTGGCCAACTGCGCAATCACGTTTTCACGAACCATGGAGGCGACCTTGGCCGACTCATCCAGGTGATTGCGGGACTCGTTCACCACACGACCGGAATCGGCGTAGCGCAACCAGCCGGCCACGGCGGGCATGTGGTCCAGGCATTTGCAGGTGGCGATGGCGGTCATCGCGCCGCAGTCCGAATGCCCGCAGATCACGATATCGCTGACCTGCAAGGCCGAGACGGCGTACTCCACCGACGCCGACACACCGCCAGGCTCAGGGCCGTAGGACGGTACGATGTTGCCGGCATTGCGGATGACGAACAGGTCGCCCGGCTCGCGCTGCGTTACCAGCTCCGGCACCAGCCGGCTGTCGGAGCAGGAGATGAACAGCGCCCGTGGGCTCTGTTGGTTGGCCAGGTCTTTAAACAAGCCGGCGCGTTCAGGAAAGGCGTTGCGTTGAAACTTGAGGAAACCGTCGATGATGTCTTGCATGGGTGACTCCGTTGATCCGTGACTCGATGGATCAAAGGTTACGCAGGCCACTAAATAAGGTAAAAGTCTCATATATGATCAAGTACATCAGATAATCTTATAGGTTCATCCATGCTTGCACGACACATCCACTACTTCCTTGCCGTCGCGGAACATCAGGGTTTCACCAAGGCCGCGGCGGCCCTGCATGTCTCGCAGCCGGCGCTGTCGCAGCAAGTACGCCAGCTGGAGGAAAGCCTCGGCGCACCGTTGTTCGACCGCTCAGGGCGCAAGACGCGCCTGACCGATGCCGGGGAGGTTTACCTACGCTATGCGCTGCGGGCGGCGCAGGAACTGCAAGAAGGCAAGCGGGCGATTCATGACGTGGGGGACCTGAGCCGAGGAACGTTGCGAATTGCTGTCACGCCCACCTTCACCACGTACCTGGTCGGGCCGCTGGTCGAAGCCTTTCACGGTCGCTACCCGAACATCACGCTGAACGTGCGCGAGGTCGCCCAGGAACAGATGGAAAACCAGCTGCTGGCCGATGAGCTGGATGTGGGGATCGCTTTCGATCAAACCCACGCCCAGGACATCGACGCCTTTCCCCTGCTGGTCGAAACCCTCGCGCTGGTAATCGGCAATCTGCACCCGCTGGCTGGGGAGCGTGCGATTGGGCTGGAGGCGCTGAATGCAGAGTCACTGATACTGCTCAGTAAGGAGTTCGCCACCCGCGAGCAGATTGATCGCTACTGCAACCAGCACGGCATCCACCCGCGCGTGGTGATGGAGTCCAACGTGATTGGCGCGTTAATCGAGGTAGTGCGTCGAACCACACTGGCGACGCTGTTGCCGGCGGCCATTGCGCGGGCGCATTCGGGATTGATGGCGATTGAGTTGGGGCCAGAGCGGCTGCAACGCACTGCGGTGCTGATGCAGCGCAAAGGGGTTTACCAGTCGGCGGCAGCGCGAGCATTCATGGCGGTGGCTAAGACGGTGGGCGCAGACCTGGGCGCCCACCACAACCCCTCTCCCTCGCAGGCGTGACAGGGCCAAAGACTACTTGGCGAAGAGCTGGCTCATGTCCTTGAATGCCTTGAACTCCAGGGCATTGCCACAGGGATCAAACAGAAACAGGGTGGCCTGTTCACCCACTTGGCCCTTGAAGCGGATATGGGGTTCGATGACAAACCGGGTCTGGCGGGCTTTCAAACGCTGCGCCAAGGCTTCCCATTGGTCCCACTGCAAAACGATCCCGAAATGCGGCACCGGTACATCATGACCGTCCACTGAATTGGCGTGCGCCGACGCTTGGGACTCGGTCTTGGGGTGCTCGTGGATGACCAACTGGTGGCCATAAAAATCGAAGTCCACCCACTGGGCGCTGGAGCGGCCCTCGCTGAGCCCGAACACCTCGCCGTAGAAATGCCGGGCGGCAGCAAGGTCGTAGACGGGAATGGCGAGATGAAAGGGAGATAGGCTCACGGTGATTCACCTGCGTTTTTTTGATTGGAAGCTGATTCTTCACCAGAACGGCTCGGCCATAAAGCCTTCGCAACGGCGTTAATTGCCCAGCGCGGCCGCACGCACGTCACTGGGGGTCTGCCCGTAACGCGCCTTGAACGCGCGGGAAAAGTGCGCCTGGCTGGTAAAACCGTGACGGTAGGCCACCTCCCCCACATCCAGCCCCCGGACCTGTTGGCTGCTTAACAGTGCATACGCCAATTGCAGGCGTTTTTCCTGGATAAAACGCCGTGGCTGGGTGTCTTCCAGGGCAAACAGGCGCGCCAGGTGCCGGGTGGAGATCCCGGTCTGGCTCGCCACCCGCTCGCAACTCAAGGTCGGGTCGGCCAACTGATCCCGAATGCATTGCTTGGCGGCCAACAGGTAGGAGGCGCTCAAGGCGTTGATCCGGCGCTGCCCCACCTGCCCGGCGATGATGTTGCCCAACAACTCGAACGCATCGTCCTGATAGCTCCCCGCATCCTGGCTCAAGGGTTGCTGGAAAAAGCAACGGGTGCGTTCGCCGAGGGTGCGCAGCAACAAGCGCTGCACGCCGGTGTGGGCGCTGATTTTCAGCGCATTGTCGAAGTGGTTCAAACAGCGGCTGGCGAAGACTTCCTGGGGCACATCGAAGATGAACTGGCGCATCGGCCCGGAAAACCCGAACAGGTAGGGTTTGTCGGTGCGATAGACCATCAACTCGCCGGGTTCCAGCAGTTGGCAATGGCCATTCTGAAAGAAAAACGAACCGCTGCCCGTGACCAGCGACACGAATATCGAGGCCTTGGGCACCGCTCGAATCATCGAGCCGTCGCGCTCCACCACGTGCTCATTCCCGACGATATGCGCCAGGCGCATGCTTTCCAGGCTCAGGTTGTCCTGGGTCGCGGTAAACCCGGCGTCGCTGTACGACGAACATTTGAGGCCCACCAGGGTGGACGCGTTGTACTGCTCCCAAAAGGCCAGGCGCTGGTCCAGAGGGATGCTGTCGGTACTGGCTCGCCGAGTGTCGAGCATGGCGCATGGAGTCATTTTTATTCTTCTCATGGCAGCGGGAGGTTGCCCTGGCCCAGGCACGGCCAATTTCGGGGCTTCCAGAGAACTCATTAATATCTGAACAACCCTGGCTGTCAACTCATTGCCCCGGCGTAATCGACCGCCGGCCACGCGGTCAAAGCCGCGTCCGATACAGGCAACTATCGCGTCGGTTGCGATCAAACCGCCCACGCGTTACCGCCCTAAAGTGGCCCTGCACTCCCTACAAGCAGAGGCCGAACATGCCCGAATTAGCCAGTACCGAATTTTGGAAAGACCTGCAGCCGATCGCCAACTGCTTCAAGCCCGACGCCAAGCCCGAGGTGTACCTGCCCAACGCGGCCAGTGACGACCTGCGCCTGTATGTGCCGTTCACCGAAACCGTGTCTTCGCGCCCGCTGTGGATTTCCCCCAGCGAAAACCGCTGGTGCGACATCTTGATGTCCAGCCACGCGGGCCTGGTCAATCGGCATTACCACCCTCACGAAGTGTTCGCCTACACGCTCTCGGGCAAGTGGGGCTACCTGGAGCACGACTGGACCGCCACCGCTGGCGATTTTGTCTACGAGACCCCGGGCGAAGGCCACACGCTGGTGGCCTATGACCATCCGGAACCGATGCGGGTGTTTTTCATCGTCAAGGGCCCGCTGATCTGGCTCGACGAGCAGGGCGAACCCGACGGCTATTTCGACGTGCACACCTACATCGACCTGTGCCGCAAGCACTACGCCAAGGTCGGCCTGGGCGCCGACACGGTGGACCGCCTGTTCCGCTAAACCCGTTGTTTCGGAGAACCACTATGGCTGATAACAATAATAAAGCCGGTTACGAAAACACCTTGCTGTGCGTACTGTTCCTGACCTTTGGCTTCGTGTTCTTCGACCGCTTGGCCCTCGCTTTTCTGTTTCCGTTCATGGCCAAGGAGCTGCAACTGAGCAATAGCCACCTGGGCCTGCTGTCCTCGGTGCTGGCTCTGGCCTGGGCGCTGTCCGGCGCGTTGGTGGGGGCCTGGTCGGACCGCCGTGGCGTGCGCAAGCCGCTGCTGATCATCGCCGTCATGCTGTTTTCCCTGTGCTCGGCGCTGTCGGGGCTGGTCACCGGGTTTCTCAGCCTGCTGCTGTTTCGCGGGATCATGGGGCTGGCCGAAGGGCCGATTCTGCCGCTGTCCCAGTCGCTGATGGTAGAAGCCTCGTCGCCCCATCGACGGGGCCTGAACATGGGCTTGTTGCAGGGTTCGGCGGCCGGTCTTTTGGGCGCCGTGATCGGGCCGCCCGTGTTGATTGCCCTGGCTGAAGCCTACGGTTGGCGGCATGCATTCATTGTGTCGTTGGTGCCGGGGCTGCTGATTGCCTGGCTGATCTGGCGCTATGTGCGCAACGACGCACCGCGCCAGGCACCGAGGGCCAGCGACCCGCCACGCGGCCACCGCCTGGCCCTGCTGAAAAGCCGCAACATCGTGCTCTGCACCCTGATCAGCTGCGTGTTCCTGACCTGGTTCATCATCCTGATCTCGTTCACCCCGACGTTCCTGGTCAGCGTTCGTGGCTATAGCCCACCGAGCATGGGCGCGATCATGAGTTGCCTGGGGGCTGCCTGGGTACTGTGGGGGTTTGGCGTGCCGGCGATTTCCGACCGTATCGGCCGCCGCCCGACCCTGGTGCTGTTTTCACTGGTGGCTGCGTGCTGCCCGATGGCCCTGCTGTTTGCACCGTCGCCGCTGATACTGGGCGTGCTGATGGTGCTGACCTACACCGGGCTAGGCTGCTTCACGCTGTTTATGGCGACCATTCCAGCCGAGACCGTCCCCCGTGAAGTGATGGCCACCGCCCTGGGCATGATCATGGGGATTGGTGAGCTGGTGGGTGGCTTTGTCGCGCCGACCGTGGCCGGTTTTGCCGCCGATCGTTTCGGCCTGTCCATCGTGATGTGGATGTCGTGTGGCGGCGCGCTGCTGGCCGCCGTGGCGTCGTTGTTCCTCAAAGAAACCGCCCCCGCCGTGCTGCGTCGTCGGTTGCCGGACACCTCCCTCCTGCAAGGAAACCAACCATGAAAGCATTGCGTTGGCATGCTGCCAAAGACCTGCGCTTGACCGATTTACCCGAGCCCTCCCCCGGCCTCGGCGAAGTGCTGGTGCAAGTGGCCTACTGCGGGATTTGCGGCAGCGACCTGCACGAATACCACGACGGCCCGCACTCGATTCCCCAACACGAGCCCCACCCTCTCTCGGGTTGCCGTGCCCCGATGACCCTGGGCCACGAGTTCTGCGGCCAGGTGGTCGGCCTCGGCGAAGGCGTCCACCACGTACACCTGGGTAGCCGCGTGGCAGTCGAGCCCGAGTACCGCTGCGGCAGTTGCACGTATTGCCTGCAGGGCAGCTACAACCTGTGCCAGTCCATGGGCTTCATCGGGCTGATGGGGCACGGCGGTTTTGCCGAGCGGGTGGTGGTGCCGGTCTACATGCTCCATCCGTTGCCGGACACGGTGAGCTTCAAGCAAGCCGCCGTCCTGGAGCCCGCCGCCGTGGCCTTCCATGCGTTGAATCAAAGCAGTGTGCAGGCCGGCGACAGTTGCGTGGTATTCGGCCTGGGGCCCATCGGCCTGCTGTTGATCATGCTCGCCCGGCTGCGCGGTGTGGCGCGGGTCTACGCGGTGGACATCAGCCCCCAGCGTTTGCAACTGGCCCGTGAACTCGGCGCCAAGGAGGTGCTCGATGGTCGCGACCCCGACCTGCAATCGCGCCTGGAGGCCTTGAGCGACGGCGGCATCGACGTTGCGTTCGAAGCGGCCGGCAGCCAGCAGACCTTGACCCATGCCCTGCACTGCCTGCGCAAAGGCGGCGAAGCCGTGCTGGTGGGGTTGATGGGTGAAGTGCAGATCGATGCCTTCCACCTGGTCAACCACGAACTGCGGCTGCTGGGCAGCGTCGGTTATCGCCATGCCTACCCGGCACTGATCGAGCTGCTGGCCAGCGGGCGTCTGGACCTGGCCCGCCTCGTCACTCGCAGCGTGGCGCTGGAGCACGCCATCGAACAGGGTTTCGAGGGCCTGTCCGCCGACAAGAGCCAGATCAAAGTGCTGGTCAACCCCACGCCGTCACTGGCGCACCAATGAAACACCCGCTCATCACAACAACAATAAAAAGAGTCCCTGACCATGAACACGCCACTGCGTTTGTGCACTTTTTTGCTCGCGGTATCCCTTTACCCCCAAGCCTGGGCGCAAAACCGTGAAGGCCCATTGGCTGACCTGGGTGAGCAACTGGCCGGCTACGGCATCCAGCCCCATGTGCAATTCTGGAGCCTGTCGATGAAGAACCTCGACACCGGCCCGCGGCCCCACAGCTTCGGCAACAGTGGCGACCTGTTTATCGGTGCCGACGTCAACCTCGGCACCCTGGCCGGTCTCGACGGCTCGGCCTTTCATATCGAAGAAACCCTGTTCATTCTCGACCAGGGCACCGGGCAGCCCACCTCACGCAACTGGCAGGGCGCTGCCGGCAGCTACTTTGCCGGGGCGCCTATTCACAACGACATCACCCGCAACCAGTTGAGCCTGCTGACCGTCGAACACCAATGGCTCGACGGCCGACTCGACCTGCACCTGGGCCGCACCAACGCGCGGCGCTATTTCTACATCTACAACTGCGACACCGTCGTCACCTGCAACGATCCGATCATCGACGCCTCCACCGGCGTGCTGCCACCGCCCTATGGCGCCTGGGGCGGTTACCTGAAATACCAGCTGAGCCCCAGCCTGTACGTGCACGCGGGGGCGTTCGAGTCCAACCCGATGGACTACCTGAAAAAGCGCAACGGCCTGGACTTCAGCACCGAAGACGCCAGCGGCACCAGCTTCCTGCTGGGGCTCGGCAGCAAGCCAGGCGATGACACCACGCAATACGAGCTCAACGCCTACTTCAATACGTCCAAGCAGGTCGACCCGCTGACCGGGGCCAGCGACCACGGCACTGCCGGTGCCTTCTTCAAATTCCGCCAGACGCTGTGGCGCGCCAACCTGCAAGGCGTGCAGGTGTTCGGCTCGCTGTCGGCGGCAGCCGATGACAAGCAGCCCTTCAGCCATTTTGCCGAAGCCGGGCTGACTTACCTCGCGCCCTTCGACCGACCTCAGGACAAACTCAACGTCAAGACCAGCTACCTGCGAGTCAACCCGCACCAATTGGCCTTCCAGCAACAGCTGCGCACCGACAACAACGGCGACCCGCGCCTGGGCGAACGGGATGTCTATGCCCTGGAGGCCAACGGCCACTTTGCCCTGAGCCGCAACCTGTCCATCGAGCCGAGCGTGCAGTACCTGATCAACCCAGACAATTTCTACAACCCGAGCGCTCGGGAGCTGAGCGGCAACGGCTTCGTGGTCGGGCTGCAAGTGATGCTGGACGTCGGCTCCCTGCTGGGGCTCTGAAGTTATTTTTTATCGTCAACGAGGTAATTGTCATGACTCAATCCCCTGCGCATACGTTCGACTACATCGTAGTCGGCGCAGGTTCGGCCGGTTGCGTGCTGGCTAACCGACTGTCCGCCCAACCCGGGGTTTCTGTGTGCCTGGTGGAGGCCGGGCCCAGTGATCGCAAGCTGTTTCCGGGCGCCTACATTCGTACACCCGCGGGCATTATCCGCTTGATTGCCAACCCCCAATGGAACTGGATGCATCAGTTCGCTCCCCAACCGCACAGCGCTGACAAGCCGATCCCCTGCCCTCGCGGTCGGGTCTGGGGCGGCTCGAGTGCCATCAACGGCATGATCTATGTACGCGGACACCGCAGCGATTACGACCGCTGGGAAGCCGCCGGAAACCACGGTTGGGGCTACGACGCGCTGTTGCCCTATTTTCAGCGCTCCGAGCATTTCGAGCCCGGGCCTTCACCCTGGCATGGGCAGAACGGCGAACTGAATGTCGCCCAGCAACGCAGCCTGGCACCGGTCAACGCCGTGTTTCATGAGGCCGCTGCGCAGATGGGCTGGCACTACAACGACGACTTCAACGGCGAGGAACAGGCAGGCTATGGCGCGTTTCACGTCACCCAGATCAACGGTGAGCGCTGCAGCGCCGCCCGGGCGTTTCTCTACCCGGCGTTACCGCGAACGAACCTGACCGTGTTCAGCGACACCCTCACCCACCGCGTCTTGCTCAGGGGCACCCGCGCCGAGGGTGTCGAAGTCAGCCAGGGCGACCGCACGTTCAACCTCAAGGCCCGGCGTGAAGTGATCCTCAGCGCCGGCAGCATCAACTCACCGCAACTGTTGTTGCTGTCCGGCATCGGGCCGGCCGAAGAACTGGCGCGCCACGGGATTACCCAACACCACGAGCTGCCGGGCGTCGGACAAAACCTGCAAGACCATCAAGACATCGTCTTGATGTACCGCAGTGACAGCGACCTGGGCTACGGGCTGTCGCTGCGTGGGGTGTTGCCGTTGGCGGCCGCACCGTTTCAATACCTGGCAGCGCGTCGCGGCCCCTTGACGTCGAACACCGTCGAATCCGGTGCATTTTTACGCCTCCACCCTACCGATATCGCCCCGCAGTTGGGCTTGATCGTTGCTCCGGCCTTGAAGAACCAACCCCAACGCCTGATCCCCGTAGGCCATGGCATCAGCTTGCATGTCGCGGTGATGCATCCCAAAAGCCGGGGTCGCGTGCGCCTGCGCTCGGCCGCCCCCCAGGACAAGCCGCAGGTCGAGGGCCATTTCCTCAGCCATCCGGACGATTTGCACACCTTGGTCGAAGGTTTTCGCCTGGTGCGCCGATTGGCCGCAACTCCAGCCTTTGCCAAACGCTTGCAGGGTGAATTAGTGCCAGGGCCGAAGGTCGCCAGCACGGCGCAGATCGAGCAGTGGATCCGGGAAAACCTGGGCACGGTGTTTCACCCGGTGGGCACCTGCAAAATGGGCAACGACCCCATGGCCGTGGTCGACGATCAATTGCGCGTCCACGGCTTGCAAGGCTTGCGGGTCGCCGACGCGTCGATCATGCCGACGCTGATTACCGGCAACACGAATGCCGCCGCGATCATGATCGGCGAGAAAGCAGCTGACTTGGTGCGGTTTTTAACCTGATATCATCCAAGCCTTTATCCGTCAGGCAAAAGACATGAACCGCCAGAAAAAACTACAGCAGCTATTCAAGGCCAAAGCCAAAAAAGCCAGCGCCAAATTGGCGCCCAAAAGCAAAGACAAATACATCAGCAAAGCCGACCGCGCGAAGCTGGAGGCTGAGGCTAATCCAACCTCAGCCAACACCGACGACACGCCCAGCTGAAGGCGTTCCCGTTTCATATTTGCGCCAGATACGCCGTAGATGCCGCGCCGAACCAAAGCCTGCACGCTCGGCGATGGTTTCAATGCCCAGGCTGGACTCGGCCAGCAGTTCACGGGCCACGGCCAAACGCAGCGTGTGCAAGTAATCCAGCGGGCTGATGCCGACATGCTCGTGGAACAGGCGCGCCAGGTGCCGGCTGCTGGTGCAGGCCAGGCCCGCCATGCGGGTGACGGTCCAGGCGTCACCAGGCGCTGCGGTGACGGCGTCCTGCACCCGATGCACCGCCGGATGCAGGTGGTTGCGGCCGGTTATCCAAGGCGACAGCTGCGGATCGGCACCGCTGCGGCGCATGTACACCACCATATCCCGCGCGACGGCGCACGCCAGCCGTGGCCCGGCCAGCTCGGCGACCAGGTGCAGCATCAGGTCGATGCCTGCCGTGACACCGGCGCTGCAACTGACCCTGCCATCCGTGACGTAGAGCCGGTTTTCCAGGACCCGAGCCTTGGGCGCCATGGCCTGCAGTGTCGCGCACAGGGCGTGGTGCGTGGTGCACTGGCGACCGTCGAGCAGCCCGGCCCGGGCCGCACTCAATGCACCACTACACACGCACAGCAAGCGCTCGGCCGACGGCGCGAACACCCGTTGCAACCACTGGGTCAACCGGTCGTTGGCCGAGTCGAAAGCCTGCCGGCGGGCCGTGCTGACGTTCGAGGTGGAGCCCACCAACACCACCAGGGTGCCCGGCGCCAAGGTCGGCGGCAGTGGCGCCAAGCCCGTCAGTGGCAGGCCGATGGACGTGTGCAGGGCTGGCACCGGGCTGACGTACTGCAAGTCGAAATCGATTGCCGCCGGGTCGTCGACTTGCGCCGCCAGGCGCAGCACCTCGGCGGGGCCTGCCAAGTCGAGCATGAGCACGTTGGGCAAGAGCACGAACAGCACCGGCACGCTCATTGATTCACTGCGCCAATGCCTGGGCGACCGTGACGATGCGCGCAAAACGATCCTCCAGCACCAGTTCCGTACGCTCGCGAATCTCTGCCGGGGTGTACACCCGGCCGCTGCGGGCGTGGGTCATGGCGAAGGTCAACGTGGCCTCGCTGACAAAGTCCACGCCAAAGCCGCTGTCCGACGCTTGCCGTGTGGTGGTTTCACAGCATTGCTCGGTACGAATGCCACTGACGATCAGGGTGCTGATGCCCATCTCTATGAGGCGCGCGGTCAGTGGGGTACCGGCGAAGGCACTGTGGTAACGCTTATGAATGATCAACTGCGGGTCGATCGACAACCCGCTCAAGGTTCTAACGTTGCCCGACGCCATCGCAAAGTGCCCTTGGTCTTCAACATGGAAGACTTGTATCACCGGGATGCCCTGCTGAACACACCCGTCAATGAGCGCCTGTTGTTTTTCCAGGTAAGCCGGCAGGTCATTTTCGGACCAATAGGGTGAATGACGAAACGAGTGTTGGACGTCGATCACTACGAGGGCTTTGCGGTTCATGGGCTGTCCTTCTGGCGTGTGTCAGGGTAGGTGATGCAAGCTATGGTAAGGACAACACCGAGTGCATAACAGGCCCGAGGCGGACCACTTCAGGACGGATTCGGACAGAGCCCAGGATGCCAGGCCATTGCGCATCGACTCCCCGGTGCAAAGCCCTGGGCATACTCCCGCGCCAGGATCTGGGCCAACCGCGGGTCCTGATAGGCTTCAAAGCCCAGGCGCCGATAGAACGGCGCATTCCACGGCACGTGCTCAAAGGTGGTCAGCGTCACCGCCTGCAGGTGATGGGCGCGCGCATACGCCATCGCCGTCTCAACCAATTTGCGCCCCCACCCCTGGCCTTGCAGCGGCAGGGCCACTGACAGCTCATGGAGATGAAGGTCGTCCCCCACACGCTCTGCGGTGAGGAAACCTTGAGGCTGGGCGTGCGTGTCGACCACGACCCAACTGGTCGATAGCGCGATCCACTGCCGATAAAGATCGAAACTGATCGGTGCGGCATCCGCCAGCCAACTCAACTCAACGATCCTGCGAAATGCCTGGGCAGCGGAACGCTCGATGCCGGGCAATAACGCGGCATCGTCCGCGCGCGCCAGACGAATCCGGCCAGTCTGCTCAACACCCATTCAAGGCCACCTGGGGCGCAATAGGCTGGCGGGTGGGGCTCATAGGGACAATGGTGCTCATGGGGGCTCTCAGGTCATTTGAATGAGGTGGCTCGCGAGGGGCTTGAGTATAAACCGCTGGCCGAGTTGCGCCGTGTACAAATGGCCATTGCGTGCGCCTGCCCTTTATGAAAAAAAATTAATACAGCAAGACTGTATAGTTTTCCGTTTTTTCTGCTAGCGTCCAGGCATGACTGAATCGACTGCAACACTCGCCGCCGAACTGCGTATCTCGCTTGGCAAGCTGATCCGCCGTCTGCGCGAACAAACCCATCCCAATGACCTGACCAGCGCCCAGAAGTCCGTCCTGCTGCGCCTGGACCGTGACGGCCCCGCCACCGTGTCCGCCCTCGCCCGCGCCGAAAGCGTCCGGCCGCAGTCCATGCGTATCACGGTGGCGGGGTTGGAAGCGATGCAGGCCGTCAGCGGCCAGCCGGACCCTACCGACGGGCGGCAAACCCTGATCGAGCTGACCCCCACATTCCGTCAGTACCTGACCGACAGTCGTGCCGCGAAAGACGACTGGCTGCTGCGTGCACTGCAAGAACAATTGTCGCCCCAGGAACAAGACGAGCTCGCCGCGGCGGTGAAACTGCTGGAGCGTCTCGCCGACTTTTGAATCACCTGATTGAGGACACCCCATGGCTGTCACCACGCTGGATGCAACTACCGCCCTGATTATCGTGGACCTACAAAAAGGCATCGTCGATTACCCGTTTATCCATCCGATTGGCGGCGTTGTGCAGCGCTCCCGCAGGCTGCTTGATGCGTTCCGCGAGCGCGGCCTGCCGGTGGTGCTGGTCAACGTCACGGGCTTCGCCCCCGGACGCACCGAGCGACCACGACGCAGCGATGCGTTACCCGCAGACTGGGCTGAATTGATCCCAGAGCTCAATCAGCAGCCCAGCGATATCCTGGTGACCAAGCGTACCTGGGGTGCATTCGCCAACACCGAACTGGCCGCGCGACTCAAGGCACTCGGCGCCACCCAGGTGGTGGTCAGCGGTGTCGCCACCGGCACCGGCGTCGAGTCCACAGCCCGTCAGGCGTATGAGCATGGCTTCAACGTAACGCTCGCTGTCGATGCCATGACCGACGCTAACCCCGAGGCGCATGACTACAGCCTTCGGCAGGTATTCCCCAAGCTGGGCGAATCGGGCACAGCCGACGAGATTATCGCGTTGCTCGACAAGAGAGGGGCCTGACCATGCAGTGGCTGAGTCTGTTGTCATACTTGTTCGGCGGGGTCTTTCTTGCCAACGCCCTACCCCACTGTGTCAGCGGCCTGATGGGCCAGGCATTCCAGACGCCGTTTGCACAGCCGCGTGGCGAAGGGCTGTCGTCCTCGACGGTGAATGTGCTGTGGGGCTTTTTCAACCTGCTGGTCGGCTATCTGTTGGTCTGCCACGTCGGTGAGTTCAACCTCAAGCAACCCCCTGATGTTGTTGCGCTGGGGCTCGGTGGGCTGCTGATCAGCCTGTACCTGGCGCGGCATTTTGGCCGCTTTCACGGCGGTAATACGCAGCGGTCCTCATGAGCCTGCTCGGCACCTTCCGTTCCCTGAGCAGCGTCAACTACCGCATCTGGGCCGCCGGTGCACTGGTGTCGAACATCGGCACCTGGATGCAGCGCACGGCCCAGGATTGGCTGGTGCTGACCCAACTCACTGCACATAACGCCTCGGCTGTCGGCATCGTCATGGCGTTGCAGTTCGGGCCGCAACTGCTGTTGTTGCCGTGGACCGGTTTTGCCGCCGACCATTTCGACCAGCGCAAGCTGCTGGTCGTCACCCAGGCCACCATGGGCGTGCTGGCGCTGATGCTGGGGGTGCTCACCCTCACCGGGTTTGTGCAGCTATGGCACGTGTATATGTTTGCGTTCCTGTCTGGCTGCGCGTCGGCGTTCGATGCACCGGTGCGGCAGATTTTCGTGGCGGAGCTGGTGGGCGAGAAGGACTTGTCGAACGCCATTGCGCTCAACTCCACCTCGTTCAACATGGCCCGCATGATCGGCCCGGCGGTGGCCGGCGTGACCATCGCCTCGGTGGGCACCGGCTGGGCGTTCCTGCTCAATGGCTCGAGCTTTTTTGCGGTGCTGGCTTCGCTGTTTTTCCTGCGGGTTTCCCATCAGCATCTTAAGGTTCGGGCGCCACGCACCAAAGGCAGCCTCAGCGCCGGGTTGCGCTACGTGTGGACGCGGCCGGACCTGAAGGCGATCTTGCTGATGCTGTTTCTGATCGGCACCTTCGGCATGAACTTTCCGATTTTCATCTCGACCATGGCCGTCAGCGTGTTCCATGCCGATGCCCGTGGCTATGGCTTGCTGACCTCGACACTGGCCATCGGCACCATCGCCGGCGCGCTGATTGCCGCCGGCCGCGAGCGACCGCAATTCAAGTCACTGCTGACCGGCGCGGCCGTGTTCGGATGTGGCTGCACCTTGGCTGCGTGGGCGCCGAACTATGGGGTGTTCGCCATTGCCCTGGTGATCATCGGTGTTGGCGCCATGACGTTCAGCAACACCACCAACAGCCTGATGCAATTGCGTACCGAGCCTGCCATGCGCGGGCGGGTGATTGCCCTGCGCGTCGGCGTCGCGCTGGGTGGCACGCCGATCGGAGCGCCGATCGTCGGCTGGGTAGCCGACCACCTCGGCCCGCGCTGGGCGCTGATGGTCGGCGCGCTCGCGGGCCTGTTGGCCGTGGGTGTGGCGATCTACACCTTGAGGCGCCAGCTGGATCGGCCTGAGTAAACCTGTCGCCTTGTATAGGGGGACGGGGTATGACATGATCCGCCCTTTTATAGGTAGGGGGGGTATGCCGTGGGCCATATAGCCGCGAACAAAGACAGCCTGATCAAACGGGTCAAACGCATCGCCGGGCAGATCCAGGCCGTTGAAAGAGCGCTGGAGTCGGACCTCGACTGCGCCAAGACGCTGCACCTGGTGGCCGCCACGCGCGGCGCCATCAACGGCTTGATGGAAGAGATCATCGAAGAGCACGCCCGGGCCCACGTGGCCGACCCGTCACTCAGTGAGGAGGCGCGCAACAGAGGCGTCGAAGAGCTGCTTGAAGCCATCCGCCGGTACTCCAAATGACGCTCATGCCCCCCACCCAGAACCCCGCACACACGCATGTGTTCCTCGGCTCGGCCCACGAAGAAAACGCCAAGCGCACCCTGTGGGTGGTCATGCTGACGGTGGTGATGATGGTGGCGGAAATTGCCACCGGAGCCCTGACCGGCTCCATGGCCTTGCTGGCGGACGGTTTTCATATGGCAACCCACGCGGCCGCCTTGGGCATTGCCGCCGCAGCCTACGCGTATGCCAGGCGCCATGCGACCAACACCCGCTACAGCTTCGGCACCGGCAAGGTGGGCGACCTGGGTGGCTTCGCCTCGGCGCTGATCCTCGCGCTGGTATCACTGGGCATTGGGATCGAGTCGGCCATGCGCCTGCTGGAGCCCGCGCCGGTGCAGTTCGGTACCGCCACCTTGATTGCCGTGGTGGGGCTGGCAGTCAATATCGCCAGTGCGCTGTTGCTTGGCCACGGGCATAGTCATGGGCACGATCACGAACATGAGCATCACGCGCACGGTCACGATAACAACATGCGCTCGGCCTACGTGCATGTGCTCGCCGATGCGCTGACTTCCGTGCTCGCCATCGGCGCGCTGCTGGCGGGGCGTTATCTGGGTTGGGTGTGGCTAGACCCCGCGATGGGGATCGTCGGCGCCATCGTCATTGCGCGCTGGTCCTGGAGCTTGATGGGTACGACCGCTGCGGTGTTGCTGGACCAGACCGATGAACACGTGGCCGCCGAGATCCGCGAGCTGGTTGAGCAACCCGGCGATGCCAGGATTACCGACCTGCACGTCTGGCGCGTGGGCCCTGAGGCGCATGCCGCCATCGTCAGCGTGATCGGCGGCGCCACCACAGATGCCGACACCATTCGCGAGCGCCTCAAGCCGGTGCATGAAGTGAGCCATCTCACCGTTGAGTTTCGTGCGGCGTAACCGCTGCCTTTATTTCCTTCCCTGGTGAACCCTTGGCTAAAGATATCGAGAACCCGTGTGTCTCCACCTGCCAGCTCAGTGGCGACCTTTGCGTCAGCTGCGGGCGCAGCAAGGACGACATCCGCAAGTGGAAGCGCATGAAGCGCCCAGAGAAAATGGCCGCCGTTCAGCGTGCGACGTTGCGGTTGAAGGCATTGAAAAAGGGCAAATAAGAGGCTGAGCGGACAACCGGTAACCTGTGGCGAGGGAGCTTGCTCCCGTTGGACTGCGCAGCAGTCCCATTTTTCAGGGCCGCTTTGCGCCCCAGCGGGAGCCCGCTTCCCTCGCCACAGTGACGTACCTCTTTAACGAATGGACATCAGGTGCGCCCCACCGACCCCGTCACCGGCAAGTTGCCCAGCAACTTGAGCCCCGTGCTCTTCACAAAGGTGTCGTAGTCCATCGGCTTTTGGATACGGGTTTCAGCGTTGGGCAGCACATAGGCCCACGCACGCTTGGACGAGGCGTCGTACACCAGCTTGAACAATCGCGTCGGTACCCAGACGTTGTTCGCGCCGACGGTGCTGTAGCCAGGGTCAAACAACGGGCCAGTGAACACATAGACATTGCCACCGGCGCGCGCGGCAAACTTGCGCACGTCCGACTCGACTTTGCTCCAGATCTTGCGGTTGTTGGTGGGGTCTTGCGGCACCATATTCGACAGCGCGAAAGATTGAGCCATGGCATTGGCGCTCGGTGCGTCGGCGGCCGGGGATTGATGGCCACGGTCCACAGCCGGATGCTGGCTGCGGTAGTCACTCAACTCCGCGCGCCCAGCCTTGGGGATGCGTGGGTCGGGGTAGAACTGGTTCGTGCGTTCCTCGCCTTTTGCGGCTTTCAACTGCGCGGCGCTCAAGCGTTCGACCACCACCAGCGGCGTCTTGCTGGTTTGCGAATAAAGCACCGCGAAGTTGTCGGAACACAGTGCCAGGGGCTTCATGCTGGCGGGCACGGTGGCGGTGTTGATCGGCGTCGTGGCGGGGAACAGGTCGGCACAACCGTCGAACGAAGGCTGTTTTTCTTGGCTGGAATACAGGTCCAGGGCCGCGCGCTGACTGATCGAGCCGGCGCGAGAAGTGTGTTCCTGGGCGGGCGGTTTGAGAAAGTCCAGCAACCCACGGGCGTGTGCCCCAGAGGAGAGCAAAACAAGGGCTGACAGCCCAACGGCAATTTTGCGCAGGTACATGCATTAATTCTTCGAAGGAAAGTGAGGCGGCAGGCTCCGACTGACGGAGCCAAGTGGATGATCTTACAGGGTTTATTGACCGGCCCCAGTCACATTAGTGCCCGCTGGCGAGTGGTTTTCCCATGCTGCGTGCGCCAGGCTTGAAACCATGGGCACGCGCCCCCCAGGCAATCGCCAACGACAGGGCAATCAACACCAACATCGCCCACGGAAACGCCGCGACGCCCCAGCGGTCCAGCAGCACGCCGCCCACCACGCCACTGCCGGCTATTGCGCTGTTCCACGCCACCACATTCAGCGACAGTGCCACATCCGCGCCATCGCCTGCGGCATCGGCCAACGCGGTTTGCAGCAAGGTGGCTGCACCGCCAAAGCTCAGGCCCCAGACCGCCACGCCGAGGTAGATCACCTCGGGCAGGTGGCCCAGCACGCCGAACACTCCGCAGATCGCCGCGAACGTCGCCAGGCTGAGCAACACGGTCTTGCGTAACAACGGCTCGACTAACCTGGCCGTCAGCCAGATGCCCACCAACGCGGCAATGCCGAACACCAGCAGCACCAGATCCACTCGATCGCCCAGACCGGCCGATGCCACGAAGGGGGCGATGTAGGTGTACAGAATGTTGTGCGCCAGCATCCAACTGATCACCACCGCCAGTACCGGCCGCACGCCCGGCGTGGTCAGCACTTTACCCAGCGACAGGCGTTGATGGGCCGGCTGCGGCGGGTAGTCGGGGACTTTCACCAGCACCCACACGATCAACCCCAACGTCAGCGCCGACATGAGGCCGAAGGTCGTGCGCCACCCCAGCAGCCCACCCAGCCAGGTGCCCAGTGGTACGCCCAGCGACAACGCAATCGGCGTACCGACCATCGCCAGCGCCAGCGCCCTGCCCTGTTGATGGGGCGCGACCATGCGCCGGGCATAACCGGCCAGCAGGCTCCAGGCCAGGCCTGCCGCCGCGCCGGCAAAGAAACGGGCCGCCAGTGTCACGCCGTAGTGGGACGACAACGCGGTGATGGCGTTGAACAGCAGGAAGCCGAGGATGGTCAGCAGCAGCACATTGCGCCTGCGCCAGCCACGGGTGGCAATGGTCATGGGAATCACCGCCAATACCGAACCCAACGCATATGCAGTGACCATCTGCCCGGCCATCGACGGCGAAATCCCCAGGCCGTCGCTGATCAACGGCAAAAGCCCGGCGGGCAGGGTTTCGGTGACAATGCAGAGGAAGCCGGTCATGGCCAGGGCGAGCAAGGCGCCGATGGGCAGGCGTTCGGGGGATGCGGATAAGCTGAGTGAGGGTGTCACGGTAGACTCCTTGGGACGACTTAAATACTGATCGATATAAATGTTGCACAGCGGCCCGGCGCATTGTCAACGATTTATGTATCGACTAGTATTTATCTCGTTATCCAGAGGACGCTCGACATGGCACAAATGGGTCGCCCCCGTAATTTCGACCGCGAACACGCTGTGGAACAGGCCCTGCACCTGTTCTGGCAACACGGCTACGACGCCACCTCCCTCGCCCAGCTCAAGGCCGGCCTGGGCGGTGGTATCTCCGCACCGAGTTTTTACGCGGCCTTCGGCTCCAAGGAAGCGCTGTTCGATGAGTGCGTGCAGCGCTACCTGGCGACCTACGCCCAGGTCACCGAATGCCTGTGGGACGAAAGCCTGCCGCCGCGCCAGGCGGTCGAAACGGCATTGCGCCAATCGGCGCGCATGCAGTGTGAAGACGGGCACCCCAAGGGGTGCATGGTTGCCCTCGGCGTGATGAGCGCGCCGAGCCCGGAGAACGCGCGCGTGGCGGGTGCCTTGACTCAGTCGCGGGCGCGGACACGGGCAGGGATCATGGCGTGCGTGGAGCAGGCGGTCCGTGCAGGCCAGTTGCCGGACACGCTGAATGTGGCAGTGCTGGCGACGGTGTTTGACAGCTTCTTGCAGGGCGTGTCGATCCTGGCACGGGATAACGTCCCTCACGAACAGATCGACGCTGCGATCAACCACCTCATGCTGACATGGGACATCGCCGCCACTACGGCGGCACCTGCCGTTCGAGCCCTCAGAAAGTAATGCGCTGCGGATCAGCGTCTATCTGCGGTGGTACTGAACGCATGGATTTTGTCGACGATCTGCCGCGAAGCGGTTCTGATTGCCGTGGTGGTCGTACCCGCGATATGCGGCGTCAGTTGCGCACCGGGAATGCCTGCCAAGGGTGAGTTGAAGCGATCTTTTTCCTGGGCAAAGGTATCGATGGCGACCGCTTTGATATGCCTGGGAAACTCGGTCATGAAGCTTGCCAACTGGCGTTCGTCAACGATGCCACCGCGCGCGGTATTGATCAGGATTGAGCCTGGGCGCATCAGCCTGAATTCAGCACTGCCGAATAAGCCTTGGGTGAGCGGTGTGAGCGGCACATGGAGCGAGACGATGTCGGCCTCGCCCAGTAATTGCTCGAGGGTTTGCCTTCGCTCCAGCCCGAGACTCTGGGCCACCGACGCCGTAAAGCGCTCCGAGCCGGTGGCAATAACCTTGATACCCAGCGCTCCCGCCTTGCGTGCCACCTGCTGGGCAATGCTCCCGGTACCCACCAGCCCGAGTGTGAGTTCGGCGCATTCCAGGCTTGGCGCCAAGGTGCCTTTGGACCAATGGCCACGGTGCGTTTCGACGTTGTAATAACCCAGGTCCCGAGACAGAAACAATGCCTGGGCCACGACGTATTCGGCGACGGCCACCGCATTGGAACCGGGCGTGTTCAATATCGTCACGCCGTTGCGTTCGCAGGCTTGCCGGTCAATATGGTTAACGCCCGTACCGGCCTGGGCGATGGCACAAAGCGCAGTGGCCAGGGCCGGTGAGCTGGCGGCGCGGATCAACGCCGCCCCGATAGGGATATTCAAGCGTGTCTTGAACACACTGTAACCCCCGGCCTGAACCACCGCAGCGATCAAGGCGGACTCGTCGTGGCCGTTGATCTCGGCATATTGAATACGCGCACCGTAGTGTTGCCTGATGCTGTCTTTATCGACGAAATAGTGGAGGTTGAGGGTGACGGCCAGGCCCAGCTCGAGGAACCGGTCGACTTCCTCGAAGAGCAGCGGCGGGCCGGGGGCATCCAGTATCAAGGTGGTAAATGCCATGCGCTTGATCCTTTTGACAGTGGCTCATGGAAGAAATACGGCGGGCCCACGCCCATCTCCCTATCATGAGCCAACTGGCCAAGGAACTCACGGCCAGCCTCGACACTTTGCGCAGCAAAACCCGCTGCTGGAAGCGCTGCCCAACGCCGTCACCACCGAAAGCGCAGCGCCCACAGCAACGTCAACTATGCTTGCGCACGTCCAGAGCATTGCGTGATGCAATGCGGCGCGGGAGTTTTTACGTTTCACAACTCTCCCTTTAGGACGTTCTGTTGTTCAAATTGGCTCTGAACAGGGAGTGAGTGATGGGCTCAATGAAAATGTGGGTTGCGCTGGGCTGCATGCCGTTCTTCCTGAACGCTTGCACCTCAAGAAATGCAGACGTCCAAGACATAGACCGCCTCCCTTCCGGATTGCTGATTGAGCAGGGCCCCTTGTTGGGCGCCGAACCCACCACACCGCTGCGCCCGGTGGTTGCCCAAGGTATCGCCCTGACTAAAAGCTCGGAGGGCTGGATTGATCAGCGCTATAACGACGCCGCCGGCTATTGCACCATCGGCTATGGCCACCTGATCAAAAAGGCACGGTGCGATGGAACCGAGCCTGCGCAGTTTTTGCAGAAAATCTCTGACGCCCAAGGTACCGCATTACTGGTCACCGACATGCGCCGCGCCCAAATCACCGTAACGGCTGCCGTCCAAGTGCCGCTCACAGATCTCCAATATGCCGCGCTTACCGACTTTGTTTTTAATGTCGGCGCGGGCAACTTCGCAAGCTCAAGCCTGCTGCGAGTCATCAACGCGAAGCAGTTTGAGCAAGTGCCCTATCAGTTCAGTCGCTGGAAAATGGCCAACGGCAAGATCTTGCCGGGGTTGGTAGAGCGCAGGAAAGGCGAGATTGCCTTGTTTTTCGACGGCCAGGCTGTGCCTAAAGTGCTGCTGAGTTCAGGCCCGGGTGACGCCATTGATATCAGGGCGGGCGAGCAGTAGGCGAGGCCAAGCGCGGGAAAAAACTGCATTTCTGCACGTGCCATGCATCGGGCTTCTCGCGCCCTCTACCGATCGTCGGATGGCAATTCGCCACCCTGCATTGCCAACTAGAGTCACATCGCACCACCACCGTGCACCAGGAAGCTGGTCACTCATCGCAATCGCCAGTCAATGCAGAATGGAGTTCTCACTAATGGCTATCAGCGCTGTCGTAAACGCCGTCTTCAACATCGACAACAAAACCTACACCGCCTCACTCGCCATCCCAAGTTCCGCCCCCACTGCGGCTGCACCGTTCCTGTTCAGTGTCATCTCCCAGGCTCCCGAAGCTGGCGGCAAGACGCCCCCACCGGAAACCCTGCTCGCCGTCGCTGTCGGCACCACCAACCAGGTGTATGTCGCAGTGTCGCCACCTATGGACGTGATCTCGGGCGCCATCGGCAGCGATGTGGTCCAAAACCTGAACGTAGTCGTCTCGGAAGGCACCTACAATCCCGCGACCCATACCTTCAGCTGAACCACGCTCGCCTACGTGGCGGGGCAATAGTGGTTGCCCCGCCACTCCGAAATACCTTGCCTGCGGGAGGGCCACTCGCCCATGGATATCCGCGTATCGGCACATTTTGCCTGGTCAGAGATTTTCGGTGGCAAGTTCGCCACCCAGAGCAAGTGCCAACTGGACCTGTCACGCCAATACAGCCTGATCTACGCAGACTTGGCCGCCGCGAATGCAGGCGGGATGGATGTTCTTGAGCTGATCAACAACGCCTTCAATACACAACTGCCCACCGGCCAATTACTGGTCCAGGATGCGGGCTTCTTCACCTTCAGCCATTTCGGCAGCGGTACACCGCCCAGCGGCACTGACCTGTTCAGCATTTTCCCACAGACGCCAGTCCCCATGAGCGTCGCCACCACCACCCTGACCATGGACAACACCTGCGGGTTCTGGCTCACGGTCAGCCTGAAAGACATCGAACTGTTCGGCAGCCTGCTGCAGATAGGTTACGAGACCCCGGCAGGCGCCGGCGACACACTCTCGTTGTCCGCCCTGCTCGCCAGCGGTACCGCGGCCGGCACCGCAGTCAAACAGGCGTCCTACGCGGCGGCGCTTCCCAACATCAAATTGTTCGGCCTGTTCGGTTTCGAGAACATCAAGATCAACTATCAGTTCACCACGGCCAGGCAACTGAGCGTTATCGGCAACCTCAGCGTCTCGGTGTTCGATAACAACTACGTCTTCAGCGGTGCGCTGGTTTCCGATGACGTCAACAAGACCTTCGCCGCCTGCCTGCAGACCGCCACACCCGATGCCAGCATCCCCAAACTGTTCGGCGGGGCCATGACCGGCATCTCGTTCAGCAACCTGATGTTCGGCGTCTTCGCTCGCTATGGCGGCCCCTCCGCGCAGAAAAACTTCCAGGTACAGGGCACCGTCAAGGTCGGTTCGGCCCAGCTCACCGGGTACATTTATCTGCAAGGCACCACCCCTCAGGTCGCCAGTGTCAAAGTCGACAAGACCCTCTCGATCGGTGATGTGTTCAACCAGTGCATCGGCAGCGAGGTATGGCCCACCTCGTTGATCGACATCGTCTTCAAGGCCGGCAGCCAGCTCTACTATTGCAGCACAACGGGCAGCCAACCCGTGAGCCTGGATACGTTCGCCTGCCCCATCGCGCCAGGCACGTTGCCTGCCGCACCACCGGCCAGCAGCATCGCCTACCAGCCGGGTTTCAATATCCAGGCACTGTTCGACCTGACACTGGTCACCACCTTTGAGGTGGTGGGCAACATCCAGATTGCCAAGGACGGCGTCACCGCCTCCATCGCCCTGGGCAACCCCATCGATATCTACATCCTGACTATCGCCGCGCCTAAAGCGACCGGCCCCATCGGTGGCCCGGCACTCGCAATCTCCACGGTGGCGGGCAAGCAGTCGATGGGGTTCGCGGGCAGCTTGTGGTTCATGCAGGCATCGTTCGGCGTCGACGTCAGTGTGATGGCCACTAAGAACAGCAAGAAAAACCTGCAAATCGACGGCACGCTCACCTCACTGTCCGATTACTCTCCGTTCCTGCCGAAAAACGTCTCGCTGGGCGTGAGCTACAGCAAGGATGGCGGTTTCAAGGTCACCAACTGGCCGACCTTCGACTACCTGACCCAGGCAATCGACTTCATCAAGACCCTGCAAGACCTGTCCGAACAGGGCAGCTCCGTCTGCGGCAAGCTGGCAGATTTCGCGTTCAAGACCTTGCTCAAATCGACGTTCAAAGTCAGCGTGTCGTTCAGCACGCAGGACAACGGCGTCAGCCTGCAACTGAACGGTAACTACACCCTGTCGATCGCAGACACTTCGCTGACCGCCGTGGCGATCCCCTTCCCGGGCATTGTCTCGATCCCCCTGCCCAACTCGGTCAAGTTTTCGGAATTCGGTGACTATATCGACCGCGCGCTGGCCAGCGCTGCGCAATCGTTCGTGCAAGGCCTGCTCAGAAACAGCGAGGCCATTGCGTCAGTGATCGCTCTGACAGCAGGCAAGGCAGCTGCGTCTTATGCCGCCACGCTTGCATGCCAGCAACTGATAGACGGCGCCGCCGCCGACGCCGTGGCGTCAACCGCGGCCTCAGCACTGGCCGCCGCCGAAGCAGCTGCATCAGGAGCTGCGGGCGCAGCGGCGGCGGTAGCCGGTGCGGTTGCGGCTATCATCGCGATCGTTGGCGGAACCGGCACGGGCACTGGCACGGGAACTGGAACCGGGACAGGCACTGGAACGGGGACCGGAACCGGCACCGGTACCGGCACGGGAACCGGCACCCAAAGCCCGCCCGACCACCCCAGCGTCAGCGTCGCCAACCGGGTAGTGACCCTCACCTGGGGCGGTGGCCAGGGGAACGCCGGCTATAACGCCCAACTGCTCGACAGTGCGGCAAAAGTGCTGCTCGACCAGCCTGGCCTGGGCGTCGCCTTGCGCGACACTCATTTCGATTTCGACGCCCAATGGTCCGCCGGCCCTTACAAGGCCCAGGTACAAGGCATTCATGGCGATGCCAAGACCGAATGGGTCGGCGCAGCGTTCCAGCGCCTTGGCGCACCGACGGCCTTGCAGGCACACAGCGAAAGCAGCATCACCGCACCTGACTGCGGTGTGATGCTGAGCTGGACGGCCGTGCCCGAAGCGCAATCCTATGTCCTCTCCAGCACGCATGCCGGAGGCATCTGGGTCGCCGACCGGATCATCGAACCGACTCAACCGCAACAAGCTCCGCCGACACAGTGCGCCATCACCTTTGAGGCGGCGACACCTGCCGGCGACTTTGGCTTCAGCCTAGTGACACAAGGCAGTAATACCACCGTGGCGAGCCCGGCCAGCGACGTACTGACCCTGGTTCGCCTGGGGCAGCCGCTGAACCTGCAAGCCAGCAGCGCCGGTAGCAACGCCACCCTGCGCTGGCAGGCCGTCGCCAATGCCACGCGCTATCAGGCCGTCATACACAGCGCCGACAGCCCGTTGCAAGTGACCGAGCTGCAAACAAGCGCCCAGGGCGACGACCTGATTGCCAAGCTGACACTCTCCGGCACCGCCGGTTCGCCACGGCTCTACCAACTGCTGGTCCAGGCCATCCCTACCGCGAGCCAAAACGATGTGGTGGCCGGGGTGCCTTCGACCACGGTCGAAATCACCATCACGCTGTACGCCAACGCCGTGGAGATGGCGACGGCTCTCAACGGCCAGAAGGTCGACGGAGCCCGTTGCGCCCAACAGTTGCTGGACGCCTTCCCGAGCCTGAACATCGATACCCTGGCCAGCGCCATGGCCCAAGGCGGTTACGCCGTGGCCGACACCAGCAAGGGCCTCATGGCGGTTTGGCCGCAAACCTCGCCACAAGACCTGGCGGCAGCGCTGGCACAGGCTTACCCAGACCCGGTGCAAATGGCCAGCCGTCTGTTTGCCCAAGGCGTGCCGGGGGTCGACGGCGGGCCTCAACTGGTGCACGCGTTCCCGACGCTCACCCTCGACACCCTGGCCAGTACGATGGCCAAGGGCGGTTACGCCGTGGCCGAGACCAGCAAGGGCTTGCTCGCCGCTTGGCCACAGACGCCTCCGCAGGCCCTGGCAGAGGCGCTGATCCAGGCCTACCCCGGCCCCGTGCAAACAGCTCGTGCCCTACGTGCCCAAGGCGCGACCGGCGTGGCCTGTGCAACCGCCCTGCACAGCGCATTCCCCGAACTGGTCGCCAAGGACCTGGCTGCCGCCATGGCGCAGGCCGGATACCCCGCCGAGGATACCGGCGCGGGACTCAAGGCAGCCTTCCCCGGCTTGTCCCCCCTGGATCTGTCCATCGCGCTGGTCAGCGCTTATCACTGAAGCAAGGAGCCACTCATGACAACCGACGTCCCGAGCCTGATCAGGCTTCTGCAACCCCTGCACCAGCAAGGCATGACCGCCGTGCAAGCAGCGCACACCGTACTGGCACAGTTGGGCAGCGACACCGCCAGCACGCGCCAAGCCGATGCGTCCGTACAGCGCGCATCGTTGGCCCAGGCGCTGGTTCAGGTCTATGCGCCTGTCACGCTCAGCGAAATGGCCAGCATCCTGCACCAGCTCTACCCAGACCTTGGACCGGTCGAAGTCGGCAAGATCCTGCTGGCGCCGGGCGTGTTCCCCGATGCCACCGCCGTGCAGATGCAGAGCGCACTGGTCTCAGCGGGCTTTTCAACGGCGGCAGTGGCCGAGGCCATCAAGGTGCTCTATCCCGCGCCGCCCGTTCAGGAGCCCTTCGCGACAATCGCCACCTCGATGCAAGGCGGCAACCGTGGCATCGAGTTGTGGGTAGCCGGTACCTCGGGGCAGGTATGGACCTTGTACCAACGAACCGCCGGTGCAAACTGGAGCGCCTGGGAAGGACCGGGTTTCAAAAACCAGCCGACGCCGCTCAAGCAACTGGCAGCGGCGCTACAGAACAATGGCAACGTATTGTTTGCCGGGCTGGACAGCGCAGGCAGCGTCTGGACCTGCGGCCAGGGCAGCCCCGGCGGCGACTGGAACACCTGGAGCGGCCCCAACGTAGGGGCCCAGCCTTGTGCCTTCACGCAATTGGCGGCCTCGCAGCAGGGTGGTCGCCGTGGCGTCGAGCTGTGGGCGGCCGGCGCTGACGGACAAGTCTGGACCTTGTACCAACTCACCGCAGGCGGCGCGTGGAGCCATTGGGAAGGCCCCGGTTTCAAAGGCCAACCCACTCCCCTGTTCAAGCTGGCAGCCGCGCAACAAAACAATGGCAACGTGATGTTCTGGGGGCTGGACCGCGACGGCCAGCTATGGGGCATCAGCCAGCAGTCGCCCGGTGGCGACTGGGGCGCTTGGCAAGGCCCCGGCTTTGTCGGCCAGCCCGAACCCTTTATCACTATCACCGCCTCGGAACAGCAAGGCAGCCGGGGGGTGGAGCTATGGGGTGTCGGTGCCAGCGGCCAGGTATGGACGTTGTACCAGACCACTGCCGGCGGCGCCTGGAGCCACTGGGAGGGCCCTGGCTTCAAGGGCCAGCCAACGCCCATCAAGAAAATCGCAGCGGCCTTGCAAAACAATGGTTGCGTGCTGCTTTGGGCTGTCGACAACGATAACCAGCTCTGGCAAATCGCCCAAGGTTCACCGGGTGGCGACTGGTCGGGCTGGACGCGCACCAGCGCGCCACCGCAGGGCTGATCGGCCGCGAAAAACCAGTCACTGTCCCTTAAGAGGAGTCCCCCCATGACAATCGACGTACAACCCTTGATCAACCTCCTGCAACCCCTCAAGGAGCAAGGCCTGGGGCCACGTGAAGCCGTGCGCGTTGCGCTGGCATCGACCACGGCAGCGGCGTCCTCCGGCCTCGGCGCCAGGGCGTTCGTGCTGCCGCACGAGGAGCTCGTTCATAACGGCGCCGTGGTCGCCGAAGCGGTACGCGAAGTCTTCTCGCCCATCACCGCAGCCGCCTTGGCGATCATCCTGCATGAAACCTATCCAAGTCTGACCGCACTCGAAATCGGTACCACCATCCTTGCTCCCAACGTGTTGCCCGGTACGCCAGCGCCTGAGATGGCCAGTGCCCTGGCCGGTGCCGGTTTCGATGCCGCCAGCACCAGCGATGCCGTCAATGTGCTGTACCCGATCACCCTGACCGTACAAGCCAATGAGGCTTGGCAGGCCAGCGGGCTGACGGTGACCGGCCGCCAGGTGACCCGAATCAGCGCCCAAGGGCAGTGGACCGCCAACCCCGCCAATGGCATGTCTGGCCCCGCCGGCAACCCCGCCTACATAGCGCCCGCACGCTACACCTTGCCTGGCGCGGCGGAAGCCGCCTTGATCGGCAAGATCGGCAACAATGCGCCATTCCTGGTAGGGGTCGCTGTGCAAGCACCCACAGGCCAGTCAGGGCCACTGCAGTTGTGTATCAACGATGACTTGGACGGGGTCTATGGGGCCGGGTTGCGCGACAACATCGGCACGCTGCAAGTGAACCTGCAAACTAAGAGCAGTTGAGCCATGCCAGCCCGGCACCACAGGTGCCGGGCACTCCTGCACTACCCCTGCCCAGCGCACTCGCGCTCTCCGTAAAGCAGCGTGATGTTGATGCGCTGATTGGCGTAGCCCGGGCGAAATGCAAGCGGCGCGGTGGCATGAAACAGGTCCGAATTGAAGATGACCGCACGATTGCAGCGGTAGGGAATCACCAGCGGCTGCGCGCCTGAAGCCTGAAGGAACGCGGCGATCCGATCACCTTGTCGGTTGTACGTTTCGAAGTCCCAGTCCAACGGTGCTTCGACGTCGTAGATCACCAGCCCACCCGAGCTTTTATCCAGGTTCGCTTCGTCGGGCGTGATCCAGAAATTCACGTTCACCGCGGCGAAGTCGGCATGCGGATAGGTCGCCGGTTGGTCGTGCCCGTACTTGAACCCCCACAGTTGCAACAGCGGGTGTCGGGTGCCGATCACCTGGGGAAAGTACTGCTGGATTTGCTCGGCGACCTGCAGCAGCAACGGGCAGTTGAAGCCTTCCCTGAAGAATGCCCCCAGGCGGCCATGGGCGTAACGGTTGGTGTGCCAGACGGTGGATTGCAGGCAGAACGCGTGCAGCTGCTGCAACGCTTGCGGTGTCAGGAAATCATCGATCACGACTACGCCCAGCGGACTCTGCTGGTAATCCTGCTCCGCTCGACGCAGCGCCACGCTATCGCTCAACGCACCTTCGTCCTGACGTGCGGCCGGCAGATGGTGGACGACTCGACCGTAGGTGGAGGACAGCGGCCACGACTCGAACAACTGCTGCTGCAAGAGACTGTCGCCCTCGTTGAAGCGTTGCCGCGCGGCCTCATAACCGTCAATGACGGCATCGAATTGCGCACTGACTAATTGCCGATCACGCAAGTAGCGCAACTGTTCCAGGTCATGGCTCAACTTGCCCCGGCTGAGCTTGGGCGCAGGGGTGGGAACCTCAGGGATAGCGCCTGGCAGCGGGTACCAGGCACTGCCGCGAGTGACCGCCGCATGGCGCATGGCCCACTGCCCTGCGTCAGCCAGGTCATTGGCTCGCAGCGCCGTGCTTGTAAGGTTATCCAACACTTCGGGGTCGTGCGGATACAGCTCGACCAGTACCCGCCACATGCCCCGTGCGGCATCGTACTGGCCCAGGTGCACATACAGATGCGCAAGCAGATAGGCCAGATTGGCCCGAGCCAACACGCAACCCGGCTCCAGGCGCAAGGCGGTTTTGTAACTGCTGATGGCGTCTTCGTTGTGGCCCTGGGCCTGCAACACCCAACCCAAATTGTTGTGCGCAACGGCCCAGTCGGGCTGGTGCTGCACGGCGTATCGAAAGCAGGCTTCAGCCGCCTCGAAACAGCCTTGTAGACATAATCGATGCCCTTCATCGTTCTGCGCCGACACGCCGCTGGCATGGGTGGCTTGTGCCGTCCCGTAACGCGCGGCCGATGCGGGCGCCGTCAAACGAACCCCCGGAATATAACTCTGCTGTCCTGTGCTGCGTTCATGGTGACGTCCGTGTGAAAATTCGCAGGAAATGCACAGACAGGAGCATAGTCGAGGCTTGCACCAACACAACGTTGTGGCTATTGCGTTAGCCGACTGCGCCCAGACAGCCCCCGCTCCAAGCACGAACGGCACTCAAACCAGGGCTTCATGATTAACATCAAATCAACGAATCGAACGTGGGTCACCGTCAGCCTTTAACATGATGACTCGACGCCTCGCACCGTCGTGAAGTCGAGAACGACGGTGAAACGCTGTTGCGCGCGGATCACCTCAATATGCCAACCCAGCTTTGCGCATAACTGCTGCATCAACTGCAGCCCGAGACCGTAGCCAAAGTCGCTGGATTCCTGCTGCGGCCTGGTCTCCCGGATGTGATTGGCAATCAGCAGCTGGGGGTATTTGAAGTTGATTTCTACCTGGCCCTCTTCGGCGTATTGCAGCGCGTTGCGCAAGAAGTTGCCGATCACGATGCGACACGCGGTGGGGGGCAGTCGGCAAGGTTGGTTGTGGATATCGACGATCAGCTCGATCTCCCGGTTGCCGATCAGGTAGCGATGTTTCTCAATCAGTTCGCCGACCAACTCGCTCAGGTCAACGTCTTCCTCCGGCAACGGTTCGGGACACTCGCGACTCATCCACAGCAATGTCTCGGCGATAAGCTGCATGTTCAGCACGGAGCGCTCGATACGCTGCAGGGAGGATGGCAGGACACCGCCGGATTGCAGTGCCAACAGCTCGATATTGGCCTTGAGTACGGCCAGGGGCGTGCGCAACTCATGGCTGGTGTAGCGCAACAAGCGGCCTTCACGCTGGCTGGCGGCCTGCACCTGTTCAACACTTTTGGCCAAGGCGTCGGCCAGCACGTTGAACTCCTTGAAGCTGAAACCAGGCCGCTGAATGGCCAACGCGTCAGGGTTTTTCAATGTGCCGGACCATTGGACCAGGCGTCCCAATGGACGCACCAACCACCAGACCAGCAGGGCAATGATGATCAGCGCCGGCACGAAGACCGCCAGGCTGATGAACGCGACGCTCTGCAGGACCTGGTCAAAGTAGGCATCGGACAGCGGGGTCTCGACCTCGCCACCGACTTCATGATCATGGTCGACGTCATACATATAGAGGGTTTTGCCGTCACCCAGGGGTTGTTCGAGGATGATCTGGAACGGCGCGTCGTCGTTATCGGAGTACAGATCGCCGTAGATATGCACCGCGCCGAAGGACAGGCTGGGCGGTGCATCCAGCATCCGCCGGACGCTGTCCGGCAACGCCTGCTTGCCAATGACACTGGTGTAGAAGTAATTGTGCGGAGGCGGCGTGCCCGGATCCCTCTTGTAGTGCCGGACGAAATATTGGGCTTCTTCTTCCATCATCGCGCTGGCGGTGTAGAACAAGCCACGCACAGTGAATGCAGGCAACAGTTGGCTGTAGATCAGCAACACCACCGCAATCAGTAGCAGGAAACTTCCGCTGATCACCCACCTCAGGCTCAAGCCATTACGCATGGGGTTTTACCTGAATACCAACCCCGGGAAGGGTGTGGATCAACGGCCGGCTAAAGGGTTTGTCTACCGTCTTGCGCAGGCGATGCATGTGCACTTTGAGCGTATTACTGTCCGGCGGCTCATCGCCCCAGATTTTTGTTTCCAGGCGCTCCCGGGGGACGGGTTCAGGACTGGCGCGCATCAGATGCTCCAACAAGGCCCAGCAGATGGGTGACAAATGCAGTGCCTGCCCTGCCCGGCTGACGGTACGGGTGGTCAGTTCCATCACCAAGTCGTCCACCTGCAAGCGATTGGTCTGACCGCTGCGGCGCAGGCTCAGTGCGCGGATCCTGGCCACCAGTTCGGCCAGTTCGAACGGCTTGACCAGGTAGTCGTCGGCGCCAGCCGCAAAACTGGCGAGCTTGTCCGATAACGCGTCCAGCGAGGTCAGCATCAGGATGGGCGTCTGGATACCTTGCTGGCGTAACCGTTCGCATAACTGCTGGCCATCCAGTCGCGGCAGCATGATGTCCAGGAGAATAACGTCGTAGTGTTGGTTGAGCGCCAGGTTAAGTCCGGTCTGGCCATTACTGGCATGGTCACAGACGATGCTGCTGATCTCCAGGTACTCGATGACAGTGGTGGCCAGATCCAAGTTGTCCTCGACCAGCAGCAGGTGAATATGCACGGAAAAAACCTCGGGCAGGTGTTACGCAGAGGTTTGGAGGATAGCGCAAGCCGGGCTGTTTTCTATGGATGTTCACCTGACGTTAACCCATCGCTGCTTAAGCTAAGGCTCTTCTTATCCAGAGCTCGTCGCAGCCATGAACCTGTCTTCGATGATCACAGGCGTCCTGTTAGCCTTGATTTTCCTTACCCTGATGGTCGACATCCTGCCCTCCAACGCTCAGTTGGTACGCCTAGGAGGCAATAGCTGGTTTCTGGTGGGCCAGAACGTCGAGCGAACAGGGTCGTATTATGTCGCCAGCCCGTCCTGACGACATCGGCGCCAGCTATACCAATCAGTTGGTAGCGTGCGTGGTGCTGATTGTGTGCGTGTCGGTCTCGATGGGTATCTATATCGCTCGCTTGAATGCCCACGTTGACAGGCAACGAGACCTGTCACCGGTGTATCTGCACGAATGCCACAAAGGCCGCGGGGGCTTTATTGTCTACCCCGATGGCAGACGCAGCAGGGATAACTGCTACCGCGTCGACGAAGGTGAATCGGCGGATGACGACGAGGCGCAGGAACTATCGGGTGCACACCGTGATGGGTGGCTTCGCCGTTGCTGGAGAATGTGTTGTTGGACGAAGTGGATTGGGAGCTTGTGAAAAAGGGGACAGATTTGAATGGTATTTACTTAGCAGCTCCTTGAGCTCTTCGAGGCGGCGCTGCTGATCTTCAAGCAGGCGGTCCTGGCGGTCACGAATCAGATCGGTGATACCGGGTGTGTTCTGCGCAGGGGCTGCTTGCGCTAATCCGGCTGCCCCCAGGCAAAAAAAGCGGACAGCAGTACAGATTTGTTACAGAACCGATACAAAAGGCGCACGCCCACTCGGCCCGCACTTGCAGTGCTATCGAGGGTTTAAAAGACAGGAGGATTTGATGCGAATCGCGCTATGCGTTTGGGGTGCCGGGTCAAATTCCGAGCAAAAAAAAGCCTGCATCGCTGCAGGCTTTTTACGATCTGGCTCCACGACCTGGACTCGAACCAGGGACCCAATGATTAACAGTCATTTGCTCTACCAACTGAGCTATCGCGGAATGCGCCGTATGTTACTGATTAAAAAGAAGAAGTCAAGCCTTCTCTGACATCGGTGGTGTTTAAACCGGATGGCCGGTTGAAAACCCAGGCTCCTTGGCCAAATCCAACCAGGCGCGTGCCGCCGGTGGCAAGTGGGCGCCGGCACGCCAGGCCAGGGCGATATGCCAGTCGGTATGGGGTTCGTCGAGGGGGATCAAGGCGATGCCGGCGTGTTGATGCTTGTGCGCCAGCATGCGCGGCAGGAAGGCGACGCCCAGCCCGGCCGCGACCAGGTCGACGATGAAATCGATCTGCCCGCTGCGGGCGGTTACTCGGGGTGTCACACCTTTGCGTTCACAGGCAGCGAGGATCTTGGCGTTCAGGGCGAAGCCGGCCTCGAACAGAATGAACGCAGAGTCCGCCAGGTCGGTGAAGTCGATGCGTTTGCGCTGGGCCAGTGGGTGGTTCAGGGGCAGCACGGCCATCAGCGGTTCGTTACGCACGGGTTGGTAGTCGAAACCTTCGTCAACCGGCAACAGGAGCGCGGCCAGGTCGACCTCCCCTGCTTCCAGGCATTCGCGCAGTTTTTTACTGCCGTACTCGGTCAATTCGATATCGATGTCCGGATAGCGGCTGCGGTAGCTGGTGAACATCGCCGCAAACAGCACGCCGCACCCCACCGGCGGCAGGCCGATGCGCAACACGCCACGCTTGAGGCCGCGCAGGTCGTTGATCTCGGTCACCAGATCGTTGTGCTCCGCGAGCAGCACCAAGGCGCGACGGTAGGCAATTTCGCCGGCAGCGGTGAGTTCACTCTTGTGGCCCAGGCGATTGAGCAGCGGCATGCCCAGTTCGTCCTCCAGGGTCTTGACCGCCTTGCTCACCGTGGATTGGGTCAAGGACACCACTTCGGCCGCCTGGGAGAACCCTCCCTGGCGCACCACTTCGACAAAGGCGCGCAGTGTTCGCAGGTTCATCAGTATTCCTTTAGCGACTGGATTGCAGTGATAAAAGTTGTTTTTATCATGCCAGATTTTTGTTTATCGTGAGTCCCCCAGCCCTGTGGAGCCACCCGTCATGATCATCTCGTCCGCCTCCGACTACCGCGCAGCGGCCAAGCGCAAGTTGCCGCGCTTCCTGTTCGACTACATCGACGGCGGCGCCTACGCCGAGCACACCCTGCGTGCCAACAGTTCGGACCTGGCCGAGATCAGCCTGCGCCAGCGCATCCTGCGCAAGGTCGACAACCTGAGCTTGAAGACCGAGCTGTTCGGCACGGAGCTGGCGATGCCGGTGATCCTCAGCCCGGTTGGCCTGACCGGCATGTATGCGCGGCGCGGTGAAGTGCAAGCGGCCAAGGCGGCGGCCAACAAAAACATTCCCTTTTGCCTGTCGACGGTGTCGGTGTGTTCGATTGAAGAAGTGGCCTCGCAAAGCCCGCAGGCGATCTGGTTCCAGCTGTATGTGCTCAAGGATCGCGGCTTCATGCGCAATGCCCTGGAACGTGCGCAGGCGGCCGGCGTGACGACATTGGTGTTCACCGTCGATATGCCGACCCCCGGCGCCCGTTACCGCGATGCGCACTCGGGCATGTCCGGGCCATATGCGGCGCAGCGGCGGATGTTGCAGGCCGTGACCAAACCGCAATGGGCATTCGATGTCGGGCTGATGGGCCGCCCCCACGACCTGGGCAATATCTCCAAGTACCTGGGCAAACCCACCCATCTGGAGGACTACATCGGCTGGCTGGCCAACAACTTCGACCCGTCGATCAGTTGGAAGGACTTGGAGTGGATCCGCGAATTCTGGAAAGGCCCGATGATCATCAAGGGCATCCTCGACCCGCAGGATGCCAAGGATGCACTGAGTTTCGGCGCCGACGGTATCGTGGTCTCCAACCATGGCGGCCGCCAACTTGACGGTGTGCTCTCCACGGCCAAGGCGTTGCCGCCGATTGCCGAAGCGGTGGGCGATGACCTGACCGTACTGGTGGACTCGGGCATTCGTTCCGGGCTCGACGTGGTGCGCATGCTCGCCCTCGGCGCCAAGGCATGCCTGTTGGGACGCGCCACCGCCTATGCGCTGGCCGCCGAGGGCCAGCACGGGGTAGAGAACCTGCTGGATATTTTCGCCAAGGAAATGCGCGTGGCCATGACCCTGACCGGGGTCACTTCCATCGCACAGATCGACCGCAGCACCTTGGTCTAACCCTGCTGCTCGACAATACCGCGGGCCTTGAGCTGGGCCAGTTGCTGCGGCGACAAGCCCAACCGCTGCCCGAGGATGTCGTCAGTGTGCTGCCCCAGCATCGGCGCCGGCCGCAGATACTCCACGGGGGTGCCGGACATCTTGATCGGGCTGCCGACCATGGCGAAATCCGGGTTCTGCGGGTGGGGAATTTTTACCATCAGGTTGCGGGCAATCACCTGGGGTTCTTCCAGGGATTGGGCGATAGAGTTGATCGCCCCCACCGGCACTTTCGAGGCGTGGATGCACGTCACCCACTCATCGGCGCTGCGCAGCAGGAAGTGCGCTGAAAGCAGCTCGACGATTTCGGCGCGATGGGTCACGCGGTCGGCGTTGCGGCGAAAACGCGGATCGTCCGGCAAGTGCGGCAGCCCAATGCTCTGGCACAGGGCAACGAACTGGCTGTCGTTGCCGCATGCGATGATGAAGTCGCGGTCGGCGGCGCGGAACACCTGGTAGGGCACGATATTGGCGTGGGCATTGCCATAACGCTGCGGCACTTTGCCGGAGGCCAGGTAGTTCATGCTCTGGTTGGCCAATGTGGCGACCTGCACGTCGAGCAATGCCATATCGATATGCTGGCCGACGCCGGTGCGCTCACGACTGAGCAGCGCCGCCTGAATGGCCACGGTGGAATACAACCCGGTCATCAGGTCGGAAAACGCCACGCCCACCTTCTGTGGCCCGCCACCCGGCAAGTCATCGCGCTCGCCGGTGATGCTCATCAGCCCACCAATGCCCTGGATAATGAAGTCATAACCGGGCTCTTCTGCGCGCGGGCCGGTCTGGCCAAAGCCGGTGATGGAGCAATACACCAAGCGCGGGTTGATCTCGGCCAGGGTTGCGTAATCCAACCCGTAGCGCGCCAGGGAGCCGGCTTTATAGTTCTCGATCAACACGTCGGAACTGGCCGCCAGCGCGCGCACCAGTTCCTGGCCTTCGGGGCTGGCGAGGTCAATGGCCACCGACAATTTGCCACGGTTGGTGGACTGGTAATACGACGCCTGTCCGGATGACTCGCCCGTGTCGGTCTTCATCCAGGGCGGCCCCCAGCCCCGGGTGTCGTCGCCACTTTGCGGACGTTCGATCTTGATCACTTCCGCCCCCAGGTCAGCCAACACCTGCCCGCACCAGGGGCCGGCCAACACTCGGCTTAAATCCAGCACCCGCAAACCTGTCAATGCACCCATTATTCTTATCCTGTGAGGTTGGGAAATCAGCCAATGGCCGGCTCGTCATGACGCAGGGAAATCCCCAGCATCGCCCGCCGCCGCAACCAGGGGCTGGGGCGGTAACGCGGGTCGTGAGTGAGTTCGCTCATACGCTGCAAAATCGTGAGCAGCCGCCGTGGGCCGAGGGCATCCCCCCAGGCCAGCGGGCCATAGGGATAGCCCAGGCCCAATTGCACCGCCTGGTCGATATCGGCAACGCTGGCGATGCGTTGCTGGGCGATATCACAGGCCAGGTTGACCACCATCGCCAGGGTCCGTTGGGCGACAAACCCAACGCTGTCAGCGATCACCGTCACTCCCACGCCGTCCGCGGCGAGCAACGCGTGGGCCGCGTCACGCATGGCCGACGCCGTGAGGGGGTTTTGCATCAAGGTGCGCTGGCGCGACAGGTCTGTCAGCAGGTCTATACACAGGGTATGCGCCGGGTCCGTGTCAAAGCGCAGGCACGCACTGGTAGCGTCCCGCCCGTACGGCGCGAGCAGGCACAAGGCATGCGGCGAGGGTTGTGCCGTGCGCTCAAGGTCGGCGCCCAGGCGGATCACCAAGGCGCTGAGGCGCTCATAATCCGCGCTGTCTTCGGTGGCGATCCACACCGGTGGCACCGCGTGCACCGTGGGGATGGGCTGGGGTTGCGGGCCATTGATGAGCTGGCCGTCCTGATACTGGTAGAAGCCGTGGCCGGCCTTGCGCCCCAGGCGCCCGCCCACCAGCATCTGCCGGGTCAGGGGCGACGGTCGATAGCGCGGTTCCTGATAAAACTGGTTGTAGATCGACTCCATCACCGGATGGGAGACATCCAGGCCGGTCAGGTCGAGCAACTCCAACGGCCCCATGCGAAACCCCGCGCCGTCGCGCAGGATGCGGTCGATATCACCCCGCTCGGCAACGCCCTCATCGAGCATCTTCAAGGCTTCGGTGCCATAGGCACGCCCCGCGTGGTTGACGATAAAACCGGGGGTGTCCTTGGCGCGCACACCGCGATGGCCAACACGCGCCACCAGCGCCAGCAACGCATCACCGACTGTCGGTGCGGTGAGCAGGCCATCGATCACCTCCACCACCCGCATCAATGGCACCGGGTTGAAAAAATGCAGGCCGGCCACGCGCTCAGGTTGCCGGCAACCGTTGGCGATGGCCGTCACGGACAGTGAGGAGGTGTTGGTGGCGAGGATGCAGGTCGGACTGACGATGCCTTCAAGCTGTTGCAACAGGCTGCGCTTGGCCTCGAGGTTTTCCACGATGGCTTCGACGATCAGGTCGCAATCCTTCAGGTCATCGATCCTGCCGGCGACCTGCAGGTTAGCGAGAGCCGCGTCCATTGCCGGCTGGGTGATTTTGCCTTTGCCCACCAGCTGGGTGAAGGTCGCGGCCAGGGTGCCATGGGCCGCTTGCGCAGCGCCTTCACGGGCGTCGAACAAGCGCACCCGCACACCGGCCTGGGCCGCAATTTGCGCGATGCCGGCACCCATGACGCCGGTGCCAACCAGGCCCAGGGTGTTGATGGAGTCGGTCATGTTCATTCCCCTCGGTACTGCGGTGTGCGCTTTTCGAAGAACGCGGCGGCGCCCTCCTTCTGGTCCTTTGAATCGAACAGCAATTGAAACGCCTTGCGCTCCAGCATCAGCGCGCTGTCCAGGGGCAGATCGGCACCGGCGAGCATCACTTCCTTGATCTGCTCCACCGCCAGCGGCGGCAGTGCGGCGATGTGCGCGGCCAGTTCAAGGGCACGGGGCAACGTCTGGTCGTCACTCACCACTTCGCTGAGCATGCCGATCGCCAGGGCCTCAGCCGCTGTGACCATGCATCCGGTCAGCGCAATACGCATCGCCTGGAACTTCCCCACCGCACGGATCAACCGCTGGGTGCCGCCTGCACCCGGCATCAGGCCGAGCTTGACTTCGGGCTGGGCAAACCGCGCCGACTCGCCGGCCACGATCAGATCGCAATGCATCGCCAACTCGCAGCCACCGCCCAGGGCAAAACCATTGACTGCGGCAATCACCGGTTTGGGGCAACGGCTGATGGCTTCCCACAGGTATTCGGTGTGCCGCCGGTACATATCCATCGCGCTCGCACTGGCGAACTCCTTGATATCCGCACCGGCCACAAAAAACTGCGTGCCGCCGGTCAACACAATCGCGCGGACATCCCGACGCCGGGCCAGTGCACGGAAATGCTCGGCCAGTGCTTCGCGCACCTGGGCATTGAGCGCGTTTTTCACCTCGGGCCGATGAATACGCACGACTGCCACGCCGTTGTCCTGGACGTCGAGGTACACCACGGGTTGGTCTGCACTGGTCACGTTGACTCCTGCTTCTACGTTCTTGTTAGTTGGACAATCATTAGTTTCGCTATGCGAAATAACATTCCGTATTTACCCATAATCATAAGTAGCGACCTACCGGGTGTAAACGTAAAAACCATAACGCAGACAAAAATGACTACTAAGTCTCTGTTTTAAAGGGCTTTATCAAACTATTAAATCTAATCACAACAAGTTGATTAGTTTCGCTGTGCGGAATAGAATTTTGTTTTGTTGATTTTATAAAAAAATGAGGATTAACATGCGCCGTCGAAACCTGGACCCGGACACCGCCGAAGCCCCTGCTGGCAACACCACCTTCGAGCATTTGTTGATTGACCCGATGAGCAGTAACGAGGAGGAAGACAAGGACCGGCAGTTCGTCACCGCCTTGGCACGCGGCCTGGAACTGCTGCGTTGTTTCACCCCGAGCGAGAGCGTACTGGGCAATCAGGAACTGGCGCGCAAGACCGGGCTGCCGAAGCCGACGATCACGCGGATGACCCACACGCTGACACGCCTGGGTTACCTCAAGCACCTGCCGCAGTCGGGCCGGTACCAGTTGGATGTGGGGGTGATGGCCTTCGGTTACGCCATGTTGTCGAACCTGTCGGTGCGGGCCGTGGCCCACCCACTGATGGAGACCATGGCCAAGTACGCCCAGGCCGCTGTCGCGATGGCCACCCGGGACCGCTTGGACATGGTGTACCTGGACGTGGTCCAGGGTGAAGCGAACATGACAATGCGCCGCCAAGTCGGTACGCGCTTGCCATTGCACTTGAGTTCCGCCGGCCGCGCCTGCCTGGCCGCCATGCCGGAAAACGAGCGCGAATTCATGCTCGACCACATCCGCCAGCGTCATCTGGAGGACTGGCCGAGTATCCGCAAGGGGCTGGAACGCGCCTTCCGGGATTACACCGACTTCGGCTATTGCATGTCGATCGGTGAGTGGCACCGCGATGTCAACGCCATCGCCGTACCGCTGCTGCATGCACAACATGGTTTGCTGGCGTTCAACTGTGGCGGGCCGAGCTTTCACCTTTCCCGGGAGAAACTCGAGGACGACATCGGGCCACGCCTCAAGCACATGGTGAACAATATCGAGGCCGCCACCCGCTAGCTGGATCGGTGCACGGCCTCAGCAGATTGACGACAACAGGCCCGCCGAACGGGCCGCTGAGGAATGCACATGATCCGAGACCCACAAACGCTTCATATCCTGGTGGACGCTATTGCGCAGTTCGTCAATGAAGCGCTGATCCCGCGGGAAAACGAAGTCGCCGAGACCGATGAAATCCCGGCGGACATCGTCGGCCAATTCCAGGACATGGGCCTGTTCGGCCTGACCATTCCCGAAGCCTATGGCGGCCTGGGGCTGACTATGGAAGAAGAGGTGACGATCGCCTTTGAGCTTGGGCGCACCTCCCCCGCCTTCCGCTCCTACTTCGGCACTAACAACGGCATTGGTTCCATCGGCATCCTGCTCGACGGCACCGAGGCACAGAAGGCGCATTACCTGCCACTGCTGGCCAGCGGCCAACTGCTCAGTTCGTTCTGCCTGACCGAACCGGACTCCGGTTCCGACGCCGCCTCGCTGAAAACCACCGCTGTGCGTGATGGCGACCACTACCTCATCAACGGCACCAAGCGCTTCATCACCAACGCGCCCCACGCCGGGATCTTTACCGTGATGGCGCGCACCAACCCAGGCATCAAAGGCTCGGGCGGCATCAGCGCGTTTATCGTCGAACGGGATACGCCGGGCCTGTCCCTGGGCAAACGCGACCACAAGATGGGCCAGCAAGGTGCCCATACCTGTGACGTGATCTTCGACTCCGTGCGTGTGCCCGCCGGCCAGTTGATCGGCGGGGTTGAAGGGGTGGGTTTCAAGACCGCGATGAAGGTGCTCGACAAGGGCCGCCTGCACATTGCGGCTGTCAGCGTTGGCGCAGCCGAGCGCATGTTGGGCGACGCCCTGAACTACGCCATCGAACGCAAGCAATTCGGCCAACCGATCGCCGAGTTCCAATTGATCCAGGCCATGCTCGCCGACAGCAAAGCCGAAATTTACGCCGCGCGCTGCATGGTGCTGGATGCTGCCCGCCGGCGCGACGAGGGCCAGGATATTGGCACGCAGGCGTCATGCTCGAAGATGTTCGCCACGGAAATGTGCGGCCGCGTCGCCGATCGTTGCGTGCAGATTCATGGCGGTGCGGGCTATATCAGCGAGTACGCCATCGAACGTTTCTACCGCGACGTGCGCCTGTTCCGCTTGTATGAAGGCACCACGCAAATCCAGCAACTGGTGATCGCCCGCAACATGATTCGCGAGGCGCAACGCTAGGCCGGACGCTTCACAGCAACACCCATACCCAATGCCCTAACAACTACAACAAGGTATCGCTATGGAAGTCGCCGCATCGGCGGGTGCGTTGTCGCCTGCAAAAAACAACCTGTGGATTATCGTCTTCATCTTCTGCTTCCTCGGCCTGCTGATCGATGGGGCGGATTTGATGTTGTTGTCCTACAGCCTCAGCAGCCTGAAAGCCGAGTTCGGCCTGACCAGCGTCGAAGCCGGCAGCCTGGGCAGCTTCACCCTGGCCGGCATGGCCATCGGCGGGATCTACGGTGGCTGGGCCTGTGACCGTTTCGGCCGGGTCAAGACTGTGGTGTGGAGCATTGTGCTGTTCTCCCTCGGCACTGCGATCCTGGGCATGACCCACAGCTATTGGCAGTTCGCAAGTACGCGCTTTTTTGCCTCCCTCGGCCTGGGCGCACTGTACGTGGCCTGCAACACCCTGATGGCCGAATATGTGCCGACCCGCTACCGCACCACCGTGCTCGGTACTCTGCAGGCGGGTTGGTCGGTGGGCTACATCGTCGCCACTTTGCTGGCCGGCTGGATCCTGCCTGAACACGGCTGGCGCTGGCTGTTCTACGTGGCGATCATTCCGGTCATTCTTGCGGTACTGATGCAACGCCTGGTGCCCGAGCCGCAAGCCTGGCTCAGGGCTCGCGCCGATCGCGCCCAACTGAAAGCCAGTGGTATCCAGCCAGCCACGGCTAAAAAACCCGACGGCATGTTCAAGCTGATCTTCAACGACCCGAAAGCCAGCCGGATGTTTTTGCTCTGGGCCCTGACTGCAGGCTTCCTGCAATTTGGCTACTACGGCGTGAACAACTGGATGCCGTCCTACCTCGAAAGTGAGCTGGGCATGAACTTCAAGTCGATGACCAGCTACATGGTCGGCACCTATGCGGCGATGATCTTCGGCAAAGTCCTGGCTGGCCTCGCGGCGGACCGGCTGGGTCGACGCCTGGTCTTTGCCTTCGGCGCATTGGGTACGGCGGTGTTCCTGCCGGTGATCGTGCTGTACCAGAGCCCCGACACTATCTTGTGGATGCTGGTGGTGTTCGGCTTCCTCTACGGCATCCCCTACGGCGTCAATGCCACGTACATGACCGAAAGCTTCGAGGCAAAGTTTCGCGGCTCGGCGGTGGGCGGCGCCTACAACATTGGCCGGATTGGAGCAGCGGTGGCGCCAGCGGCTATCGGTTTCCTGGCCTCCCATGGCTCAATCGGCATGGGTTTCCTGGTGATGGGCGCGGCGTATTTTATTTGTGGCGTGATCCCTGCGTTGTTCATTGCCGACAAACAGTTCGACCCGCAAAAACAGTAGAACCGTATGAGCCGGCCGCAACGCCGGCTTCAACCAGCCAAATAACTGGCGCCACGACACACTGACTGCGTCCTACAGCCGTAACAGTCGATTGATTTATAAGGGTTTTTAATATGTCGAAAGAAGTGGCACGAATCTCGCTCTAATTCTTTTCAAGCAGGTAAAGCGATGACAAGACGTGTGGCACGTGCCCCGGGGTTATAACCCGGCGCAAAGCGGTTTAAACTGTACCCAATGTTTTACGGAACTGAAGGAACAGTAAGACGCTTGGCACTTGCCACTCTCATCCCGCCTGTAAGACAGTTAAGTGCTTAGAGGCCATCTGCTTATGAAAACACCCACCCAGACCAACGCAATTGACTTCGACAGTGCCAAATTGCAACGCCTGGGGTTTGGTCAACCATCTCTGCGTCCACACAGCCCTACCACTCTCGCTCAACTTCACCAGCAACTGAACCAACAATTGCAGACCAGCCTGGAGCCGGAGCGCATCCTTGGGCTGTTCTTGCGCGAAACCCAGCGCCTGGTACCGCTGGATGCGCTGCAATACCGCCACCAAGCCAGTGACCTGCGCCTGGAGCTGGGCCATCGCGGCCACCATTGCGTAAGCTACACCTTGAGCCATGAAGGCGAACACCTGGGCGAGTTGATCTTCCGCCGCAACCAACGGTTCCTGGAAGAGGAACTGAGCCAGCTCGAATCCCTGCTGGCGACCTTGCTGTTCCCGATGCGCAACGCCCTGCTCTATCGCGCCGCAACCCGTACCGCACTGCGCGACCCGCTGACCGAAACCGGCAATCGCGTGGCCATGGACCAGACCTTGCAGCGGGAAATCGACATGGCACGGCGGCACCTGACCCCGTTATCCCTGGTCATGCTCGACATCGATCATTTCAAGGCGATTAACGACACCCACGGCCATGCGACCGGCGATACCATACTGCGCGCCGTGGCGGCGGCGATCAAAAGCCAGCTGCGCAATGTGGACATGGTGTTTAGATTTGGCGGGGACGAGTTTCTGATATTGCTGTCCAACACGGGCCGCGATGCGGCAGGGTTGGTCGGTGAACGCCTGCGCCAGAAGACACAAGCCCAGGACTATTGGGTGGGCGAAACACGGATCGAATTGACGGTGAGCCTTGGATGCTCGACGTTGTTGGCCGCCGAGTCAGCCGAGAGCCTGTTGCGCCGGGCCGACAACGCCTTGTACGTGGCCAAGCGCGAAGGCCGCAACCGCCTGGCAATGGCGGGGTAGGCCCCCGCCATTGCGCTTGCGTCACGCTTCGCTGGCGACGCGGGCCGGGCGCTCACGAACAACGGTGGCCGCCTTCTCTTTCTCTTTCTCCAACCGCATGCAGCTTTCCAAAAACAGGTACATGTAGTCGTAGCTCTTGCACACTGCCTGGCGCAACTCCACCTGCAACGCCTTGCTCGGGTTCGTCCCTGCCAGGGTGCAGATGATTTCCAGGGCTTCCCACGGGTGGGCGTCGTCGTACTGCGCGTGCATCTTCAGCCACTTCATCGCACGCTTGCGGTCTTCTTCAGGGAAGGCCGCGGCATACACGCCGGTAGAGCACACCACGGCTGACCACTCACCCGTCGCCCCTTCGATCGCATAGTTGGTCGCAGCAATCGCAACGATCAACGAATCCGCAGAGCTGGTGTGCCAGCACCAGTGGCTCAGTGCATGCAACTCCGGCGGCACGTTCTGCGCTTGCAGTTCTTCGAGTGTGACGCCGTGGGCACGCGCCCAGTGCACCCAATAGTCAGCGTGGTTGAGTTCCACACGAATATTGCGCATCAGCCAGCGTCGCGCCATATCCTCCCCAGGATGGCGGGCAAACTTGGTCTTGGTCAGGTTCTGTGCCATATACAAGGCAAACTGTTCAACCACCGGCCAACCACCAATCAAGTAATGACGCATGGTCTTGGCGCTCAGCGTGTTATCGCGCATGCGCTGGTACAGTTCGTGTTCGACAACCCGACGCTTGCTCTCGCTACACCCCTGGATCAATTGTTGCGCCCAGGCGGGATAACTCGAGGCTTCCATGAGTGGGCCAGTTCTGTTGAATGCGTCGATCACTGTAGGGCTCCTTTTTAAGTGTGATTGTACAGACCAGCAAATGTTTCAGCGGAATGTGCCGGGCGCCTTGAATAACAACGGCTGCGGCCGTACAGGGCGACACTGCAAGCTATCAAAGGTAAACAATTGCGGGCGTTCAATCAGGTAACCCTGAGCGTAATCCACACCTATCTCAAGCAACGCCTGTTCGATCTGCGGTGTTTCAACAAACTCGGCAATTGTGCGCTTACCCATGACGTGACCAATGTGGTTGATCACTTCGACCATAGCGCGGTTAATCGGGTCGTCCAGCATATCCTTTACGAAACTTCCATCGATCTTCAAGAAGTCTACAGGTAAATGTTTGAGATAGGCGAATGAGGACATTCCGGCGCAAAAGTCATCGAGTGAAAAATGGCAACCTAACGCTTTGAGTTCATTAATAAATCGAATCGCACTGCCTAAATTGGCTATAGCACTGGTTTCAGTTATTTCAAAACAAATCATTTCCGGAGGGATGCAGTAAGTGTTGAATTTTTCACGTAAAAAACCGAGAAAATCGTCATCACCAATCGTTATACCTGACAGATTAATCGCACACATCGCCATAGGCCGGCCTGGGCGCTCCTTCATGCAACGGGCGATAATCTTGAATACGTTCTCCACTACCCAACGATCCAGAGAGGTCATCAGGCCGTAACGTTCGGCAGCGGGAATAAAACTGTCGGGCAGTATGATTCGCCCCGCCTCGTCGTGCAGGCGCAGAAGAATTTCGACGTGCCCATTGCCCGCCAGGGTATGACCCAAGGGTGAGATTTCCTGGGAATAGAGGCAGAAGCGGTTTTCTTCCAACGCCATGTGCAAGCGCTGCACCCATGCCATCTCGCCAAATCGCAGGGACAGTTCCGAGTCATCGGCATGGTAAACCTGCACGCGGTTACGCCCCTTTTCCTTGGCCATGTAGCAGGCCATGTCGGCAGCGCGCAGTGATGTTTCCAACGTGGTCGGGGTTTGCGAGATATGCACCAGGCCAATACTGACAGTGGTCATGAAGGGCCGCCCCTTCCACACGAAGTGCAGGCTCTGCACGGTGTGGCGCAAGCTCTCGGCGATTTTCTCGGCCACCGGTGCCGGGCAATTCTCCAGCAGGATGCCAAACTCATCGCCCCCCAGCCGCGCCAGCGTATCGCCCTCGCGCAAGTCCGATTGCAGCAGCGCACAAATGTGCCGCAGCAGTTCGTCCCCCGCCGCATGACCACAGGTGTCATTGACCAGTTTGAACTGGTCGAGGTCGAGGAACATCAGGGCATGCCGCCCGCTTTGCTGACGCCCTACCTGTTGCAGCACCTGTTCCAGGCGGTATTCGAATTCGCGGCGGTTGGCCAAACCGGTCAAGGCATCGTGGGTCGCCTGCCAGGAGAGGTTGGCAATGTACTGGCGCTCCTGGGTCATGTCGTGCAGCACCAGCACCGCGCCGCTGACCTTGCCGGCGCTGCAAATAGGCGCCCCCACCAGGGTGACTGAAACAGTGCTGCCATCCAGGCGCTGGATCAACTTGGAGTGCTCGCTGCCGCCACTGAGCTGGCCCTTGATGATGTGTTCAATCAATGTAAATCCATCGGGCTCGGCGTTTTCATCCAGCAGTTTGAACAGCGCCGCCAGGGGCAGGCCCTGGGCCTGGGCCGACTTCCAGTGAGTCAGCGCCTCGGCCGCAGGGTTCATGTAGGCGATGGCGCCGTCGACGTCGGTGGTAATCACACCGTCACCTATCGACTCCAGCGTGATTTGCGCCCGCTCCTTCTCCGCTTGCAGCGCACTGGCGAAGGCATGGCGCTGGGCGAGCAACTTATGGGTCCGCAGCAACGCCAGGGCGATCAAACCCAGCGCGGTCGCCAGGTTCGTGATCAACAACAGGCGCAGGATCATCCGCGACCCTTCGCCCAACGCATCGCTGAACGCCTTGGCAGGCGGCGTCACACCGTCGTTGATGGCAATGATGCGGGCCTTCCAGGTGCGTACATCATCGCCACTGACGTGATCGTTACTGATGGCGCGGTGCATTTCCTGAGCAAGGTCATCCAGTTGCACCAGATAACCGTCACCCACCGTCCACAGTTCGATGGCTTTTTCCAGATAGCTGAAATGGCGAAAGTTGAGGTACAGCCAGATCAGGCTGGAGGCATCGTCCGGGTGGTTACCGCCCTTGAGAATGCCCAGGCGTGCGGCAGCGAGGTCAGGTACTGGACGGTCCAGGGCGACGCGCAGTTCATGCCCGCCCTGAGGGACGGCAATGGCTTGCTGGTATTTGAGGTAAGTCGCTTCGTCGCGGTTATCGGCGTAGAGGGTCAGGTAGTAGATGGCGTCTTTCTGGCCCTTGGACCACAAGCTTTCACCGGCCACATAACCGCGCACCGCAGAGAGTACGTACAGACTGACGCAGCCTAACAATGCCTGGAACAGTACGACGGCGATAAAGGGCCAGACAATACCCAGCAGCCGTGGCGTTCCGAGAGTCCGCTTTTGCTTCATGAAGTCCCTTGCACATGCACAGCTGAATACGCACGCGAAAATCCGCTCCCGATAGCCCAGCCTAAACTAAATTAACGTACTTGTTGCAAGTGTCCGTACAGCTTGGCGTACAGCCCGCCATCGGCAATCAACTGCTGATGGTCGCCATCCTCGGCGATATGCCCGCCATCAAACACCAACACCCGATCAGCTTGTTTCACCGCAGAAAGCCGGTGGGCGATGATGAGTGTAGTACGCCCGCTGAGAAACCGCGCCAACGCCTGGTGCAGGTTGTACTCGGTAGCCGCATCCAGCGCCGAGGTGGCTTCGTCAAGAATCACCACTTTAGGCTCGGCCAACACCATGCGGGCAATGGCCAGGCGTTGGCGCTGGCCGCCGGAAAAGCGCACGCCTGAGCGCCCCACCACACTGTCCAAGCCCAAGGGCAATGCCTTGACGGTAGCATCCAGCTGGGCGATTTCCAATGCCTGCCAGCAGGCCTGGTCGCTGCGAGTACGGCCCATGGTCAGGTTGGCGCGTACCGTGTCGTTGAACAGCGCCGGGTGTTGCAGCACCACCGCGACATGCTCGCGAATGGCCTCCAGGCCGATCTCCTGCTGGGTCGCGCCGCCGAAACGAATGCTGCCGGCCTGCGGTGTATAGAGGCCCAGCAGGAGTTGCACCAAGGTACTTTTGCCACCGCCACTGGCGCCGACAATCGCCACCTTCTCACCCGGTGCAATGACCAGGTTCAATTGGTTGAGTACCAGCTCTTCGCCGTAGCCGAAGTTGAGGCCACGGACTTCAATGCCGACCGTGTCACGCCCGGTAAAAGGATCTGCACCCCCGGCGTATTGCGGTTCGTCGGCCCGGGACAAGAGTTCGTTGATCCGGGTCAGCGCGCCGCCCGCCGCGTAATAGGCGTATTGCAGGTTCAGCAGTTGCTCCACCGGGCCGATCATGAACCACAGGTAGCTGAACACCGCGAGCATCTGGCCGATGGACAGGTCGGAAAACAGCACGGTCAGCATGGCGGCGGCGCGGAAGATGTCGATGCCGAACTGGAACAACAGGCCACTGGCACGGCTGGACGCGTCGGTTTTCCATTGTGAGTGAATGGCGTAATCACGCACTTCCTGGGCACGCTGGCCCAGGCGCCCGAGGAAAAAACCCTGGCGATTCCCGGCGCGCACTTCCTGGATGGCATCCAGGGTTTCAGTCAACGCCTGGGTAAAGCGCGAGGTGCTGTCGTTTTCCAGTTTTTTCAGGTGTTTGACGCGCTTACCCAACTGCACCGTGGCATAGATCACCAACGGGTTGAACAACAGGATCAGCAACGCCAGTTGCCAATGCATCCACACCAGGATCGCCGAGGTGCCGACCAGGGTCAGCATGGCCACGAGGAAGCGGCTGAGGGTTTCGCCGACAAACTTGTCCAGCGTATCCAGGTCGGTGACCAGGTGCGTGGTCACCGTACCGCTGCCCAGGCTTTCGTATTCCCCCAGGGAAATACGCTTGAGTCGTTCGATCAGGCGCACGCGAATGCGATAGACAATATCTTTGGCCAGCCGCGCAAACAGGCGCGCCTGCACCACGTTGAACAGCAGCGCGCCGCAGCGCAGGGCCAGGGTCACCAGCAACATCAGGCCGATGTAGCCGGCGGCTTTCTGCCAACCCAGGGGCAGCGCGTGGTTCATGACCTTGAGCGCGGCATCGCCATGCCCCAGCAACACTTCATCGACCAGCAACGGCAATAACAGCGGGATGGGCACACTGCACAGGGTCGCCAGCACGGCGACGCCATTGGCGATCCACAGGGATTTCTTGTGGTGCAGGGCCAGGCGGCGGACTTCTGCCCAGGTCAGGCGGTCGCGACGCTTGGTTGGCCCAGCGATGTCTGGCGGGTCATACACAGGCGGCTCGCTCCAGCCAGCGGGCGAGCAACGGCGATAGCTCGGACAGCGGCTGGTAGCCGTTGGTCAGCAACGCCAGTTGGCCCTTGCGCTCGGCCAGCAAGGTCGGAAAGCCGGCGATGCCCAGATCCTGTACCCAGGTGAAATCGGCGGCCGTCGCCGCGTGCTGCTCGGCGCGGTCGAAGGCACCGGCAAACTCGATACGCGGTATGCCCGCCTCTTCGGCCAACTCCACCAGCACGTTGGCAAGGGTCACATCGCGCCCCTCGACATAAAACGCGCGCTGGATCAGCCCCAGCAGCGTCCATGCGCAATCCGGCGCCAAGCTGCGCGCCGTGACGATGGCGCGGCATGCGGGCTCGGTGTCATAGACAAAACCGTCGGGCAATGCGCCTTCACGCTTGAACGGCTGGCCCGTCGCGTCGGTAACCGCCTGCCAGTGTTCAAGGATATAACGCCGGGTAGTCGGCTCCAACGCCGCGCCGCTACCGGTGCGCAAGCCGCCCACCACCAGGTGCACGTCCACGCCGGCCGCCTGGGCCTGCTCAACCAGCGCCTGCGCCACCGGGGCAAAGCCCCAGCACCAGGAACACATCGGATCCATTACATAGAGCAGGCGCGCAGACATGGTTCAGGCCTCGGAAGGAGTTTGCTTGTAGTTGAAGCCAATCGGATGCGGCATATTGCGGGCCCTGGCCAGCTCGATCTGTTTCTGCCGGTCAATCGCGCTACGACGGGTCTTCTCTGGCAGCTTATCCCAGCAATGGGGGCAACTGATGCCGGCCACATAGTGCTCGGACGCGCGGTCTTCTACGCTCACCGGTGTGCGGCAGGCATGACATTGATCGTAGTCGCCTTCGCTCAAGTCGTGGCGCACGGTCACGCGGTTGTCGAACACAAAGCAGTCACCCTGCCATTTGGTTTCTTCCTGGGGCACCTCTTCGAGGTACTTCAGGATGCCGCCCTTGAGGTGGTAGACCTCATCGAAACCTTCGCTGAGCATGTAGCTCGAGGCCTTCTCGCACCGAATGCCGCCGGTGCAGAACATGGCGACCTTCTTGTGCTTGGCCGGATCGAAATTGGCTTTGATGTAGTCGGGAAATTCGCGAAAACTGGTGGTTTTCGGGTCGATCGCACCTTCAAAGGTACCAATGGACACTTCGTAGTCGTTACGGGTGTCGATCAACAGCACTTCAGGGTCACTGATCAGCGCGTTCCAGTCCTGCGGGTCGACGTAGGTGCCGACCTTTTTGTTCGGGTCGACGCCTTCGACGCCCAGGGTCACGATCTCTTTCTTGAGCTTGACCTTGGTGCGGTAGAACGGCTGGTCGTCGCAGTAGGACTCTTTATGGTCGATATCGACCATGCGTGGGTCTTTTTTCAGCCAGGCCATCAGGCCATCAATGCCTTCGCGGCTGCCGGAAACGGTGCCGTTGATGCCTTCTTCGGCGATCAGCAAGGTGCCTTTGATGCCGTTGTCGACCATCGCCTGCAACAGGGGCTCGCGCAGGGCGACGTAATCTTCGAGGGTGACGAACTTATACAGTGCCGCCACGACAATCGGTTGAGTCATGGGTGTTCTCTCCAGGTGGCTACCCTCGTAAGGGGTGAACCGGATGCAAAAAAGGCGTCGACCAAGGCGACGCGGCGCGCATTCTAGCAAAACCACGCCGCCACCGCATCGGCATGCAGCCGCTGATAGGTCCTCAGCGGTGTGGGTTACGTACCCCTTCCACTCGGTACCGCTGGCCGCCGAGATGGCTGAACATCAAACGATAGGCACCACGCCCGCGAGAAGAGGCGTAGCCATGCAAATCAGCGGACCACAGTTGGTCTCTGTGAGCATGCCAATGAACCGCGCCGAACCGCCCTTCACGCAAGTGGCTGAGGGTAAGGGCAATACTGCGGCGCTCGCGGCCCGATAGCTGGGTATCTACAAGCCTCGCGGTATCGAACTCCATCTGCGGGGCCGCGGCTCTCGCAGCCGTCGGCGCCACCAACGGCACCTGCGCCAGGGCTTGCCGACCACCGCGTGCGCGACTTGAACCCGCCACCTGTGTCGTCACCCCGACCTCGAACGCGCTTGGCCCCGCCTGCTGACCGCTCGCGGCAGCGGACTCACGTCCCGGGCTTCGCAGCACTATCGCGCCATAGCCCATGCGTTTCAACTCAGGCATCGGGTTACGATTCGCCCCCAGGGCGCGTTCGATGTCTCCCGACTCGTCCACAGGCCCCACGTAGCCACGGAGGGTCCCCTGACGCCGATGGACCATAAGGGTAATGCCTTCTTCACCATGACGGCGCGCATAGGCAAAATTCACCAGCCGCTCCGTTTCTTCGTGACTCAGCCCCGCTTCTTCCGCCGCAGCGATCGCCGTCTCCGAAACGGCCCTGGCGAAGTGTTCTTCCTGTTGTTGCGCTGCGCTGGCCAGGGCCTGCGGCTGCTGGCCTTGATAGATAATGAAGCGGCGGGCACCAAACAGTACGCCGCCCACCAGAGCCCCCACGGCAGCCCCCGCCCTCGCATCGCCCAGCAGCGCTCCCGCCCCCAGGCCCAGCAAGGCCAGAACCAGGATGAGTATGAGATCGTCCTGTATCTGAGGATGTTCCATGTCGGTAGGCTGCAACCCCATTGAATCAACGAACGTGACCGGGTTGTTAAACGCCATGAGATAAGGATTCAGCTGCGCGCCCCCTGCAGGGTCGGGGTTTATCCAGCGCTGCAACCATGGGGCGTAGTAGCGGTAACCGTAGTAATACAAACCGCTGCCGTCACGCTCCTTGCCTGAATATCGGCGGGTTTTGTAGCTGCTCTCCACCGCGTTGCGCGATGCCCACCACGCCGTCCCCCCATACGGAAAATAACTCTCCTGACTCAATAACTCGGCCTGTTCGCCCAACTCCAGCCCCTGACTCGACTGCTGATCGGTCAGGCAAAAGCGCAGGGTCTCATCGTCAGCCCCGTCATCAAGTCCCAACTCCCATTGCAAGACCTCCACCGTGCAGCGCGCTACGTCAAGGCGCAACACATTCAACCGACGCAATGGTCGCTGGCGAATTTCCAGGCCTGGCAGGTAATAGACACGCGCCGTTTGTCGACTGCCGGCAACCTGCTGGTGAGTGAGCTTGAGCGCACGCTGGCCGTCGCCTGCATACACATAAGTTTCTTCATCCGAGTCAGCGCCCTCACGCACCACCGACGTGACCTTGGACAACTGATTACGTACGTTCCACGCCATCGCTACACCACGCCCCAGCCGTTGCTGATTGCCATTGGCATCAAAACCCTGCGCCAATTCGCCAACCGGATGCTCGCTAGACAACGCGCGATTACTGCCACTGGCGACCTGCATGTCGCGCGTGTAACCGACGCCACTGGACGGCACATGCCGCAACCGGGTCAGGTTGCCCCCCTCGTCATAGGCATAGTGCTGGGTGTAGTTGCGCCATAAGCCGGCATCGGTCGAGCCGAACGAAATACGCGCGGGCAGTGCTGGGGTGATGGCGGCGGCGGTACTTTCCCGGCCGGTCGCCTGGGTCAGTTGGTACAGCGAGTCGTATTGATAGCGATAGCAAGCATTCACTTGCGTGTTGTGGTGCCATTGCGTCGGTTGCGCCTGATCCCGCAACTTCGAAACATTTCCCACGGGATCATAGTCGTAATGCAGATCCTGTAACGGCACCGCCGGCTCATTTTTGCGGTACGCCATCAACCGGCTCATACGACCATCTTCGGCCCGATGGGCGGCCAGACTGCTCACGCCATTGCCCAACCGGGCCGTCTCCACCTGACCGGCGGCATTATAGACGTAGCGCTCTATCACGGTTTTGCGCGCGCCACTTTTCAGGGCGAGGTGAATATGTTTCGTCTGCCCGTCCAGCCCATAGGCAAACTGCCGACCATTGCCCTTGGCATCGACCTGTTCCAACGTGCCGCCGAGGGCATCAAATGTCCAGCGAGTGGTGTAACGCTCGCCGTCCAACTGCTGGTCCTGATCGGCCTGGGCAAGCGGCCAGTCAACATCGCCCGGCGCCTCGCGAAACCGCCGCGTTTGACGAAGCACTTGCCCGCTCATCCCATACGCTTCGAACACCTGGGTGCCGGCCGGGTCGGCATGGCACACCAGACGGCCACCGCGGTTAAGGGCGCAGTGTTCAGGCGTTGGCGTGGCATATACCAGACGTTCGACACAGCGGGGTCGCTCTTCGTTGGCCGCTTGTTCGAACACCGCCACCGGACGCTGCAAAGCATCGTAGTCGTGGCGCTGATAAGCCCCTCGCCCATCCCAGGCATGCTCCAGTTGCCCGGAGGGCGCCGTCAACATCAGCCGCATGCCGGCGTCCACATCGTGGTTGCGGATCAGCGTACCGGACAGGCTGTACACCGACACCTGATTCGCCTCGGTCAATGGTTCGCGCGATTCAAGGGTATGCAGGCGAGGGTCCCACTGCTCAAGCATCAGGCCGCTGGCCCCATAGACTTGACGCCTGACACGGGCCGTCGGCGCAGCCTGGGGGGTAACGCGCAAATAAGCGACGCTGCGGACCGTCAACCCACGGGGGTCGAATGCCACAAGCGAGGGCGTATTGCGATGAAGTGAAGCAGACATGATCACATGACCTTAATTGCACGATGATCAGAAAAGCCTAGGGTTCATGTCCCGGGCAGAGGTGGTATCGATGTATGGACGCCTCAACCGGCGGGCGCCGACGATGCCTGTAAATACCTATACCTGACCCCGTCAACCTGCGTGATAGCGTTTTTCATTGCCCGCCGGCCCCATCGGCGGGCGTGAAGGAACGTATGAATATGCAAACCGACAGCAGCCCCTTGCTCGCTCAACTGATTGATCACTCACGCCCTCCCGCCCCCGGTCGGGACGATTTCAAGACCGCCCTGAGGCGCCTCAACCTCAACTCGGTGTTGGACATCGTGCGCTTGTCCGAACGGGCCTTTGCCGAGCAACTGGCAACGTACAACGATGACGATGCCCACACGGTGTACCTCAAGGCCCAGAGCGCCGCCGCGCAACTGGAAACGTTATTTCGCGAACAGCAAGTCTCGTCCCCCCCTTCTTCACCGCGCAATAAACGCAGTATCCCCCCCGAGACCAGCGCAACCTACCAGGCCTTGTTCCAGGAAAAATGGGACCAGTTCTGCTCCAGTTCGTCGATTGCAGCGGTCGATTCGCCGACGGCCTACCTGCGGGCGCTCTATTTGTTCGCCCTGCTGCTGGAAGAAAATACCAAGGACGCAAATGCGCTCAAGCTGTCGCAGCGACGCCCGGAACTGAAAGACCTGGTGATCAACCAACATAGCGTTTCGGGCCAGGTTCCCATGTTGTCGATCGTCAACCAGATCTTGCTCAAAAATATCGCGCCGGCCAAAGAAGACGATACCTATAAGGTGCTGAGTGAAACCTGGTATCCGTTTTCTCTGCCCTATCACTTCCACCATCAGCAATGCCAACAGGGCCTGTCGGGCGACAAGCCGGCGCTGGGTGAGTTGAACTATCGCATCAGTCGCCAGTTGCCTCTGACGGGAGAAACCAGCACTTACGGGCAGGTCGGCGAACAGAACAACGAGGTTCAACCTCAGCTATCGGGGTTGAGCCCTCAACAACAGACCCTGCTGAAAAGTAGCTGGGTAGCCGAAGCGGGTGCGAAAGCGTTCTATCACACCTATTACAACTGGAAGACTGATCTGATCGGACCGGTAAAACTCACTGACTTTCTGAGCCAGACACAACTGGATGCCGACCAGTTGCAGGCACTGCTTGCACAACAGACTCAGTCACCACGCCAATCGCCTAACTGCAAGCAAATAACCGGCCTCACCTACGGGGCGTGCTACGTCAACGGCACAACCACACCCGCTATCAGCCTGGACAACGCCCAGCTGACCAACGTTAGCCTTGAGCGCTTCGACAGGCTGCAACGCATGATTCGTCTACAGCGCTGGCTCGGCCTGCCTTTCGCGCAATTGGACACCCTGATCGTCAGCGCCATGCGCTGCGAAGGGCATCGCAACAGCACGCTGCTGATCACCCATAACACCCTCCGGGCGCTGGGGGTCTTTTGCTATTTGAGCAAACGCTACACGTTGCAAGCCGAAGAGTTTGCTGCCTGGCTTCATCAGTTACCCGTTCATGCCTCAGGCGACCGCGTGTCATTGTTCGACCAGGTCTTCAATCGCACGGGTTCCGCCCTGCCCCCCCTGTATCTGGACAGCGCTACGTTCGACAATACCACCCGGCAACAGCTCTGCGCTGGGTTGGGCCTGCAAGACACCCAGGATTCGCTTCAACTACTGATCAACCCCAACACGCCTGCAACCCGTACGATCGAGACGGTCAGCGAGATCTATCGACAAGCGAGAATCGCTCGCCTGTTTGGCGTATCGGTCGTGGAATGCCGACAGTTGGTGCAAATGCTCGGGAATGCGAACTTTCTCATGCAGTTGCGCAACCCAACGCTACGCAACAAACCGAAAGGCACGGCTGACTTTCTCGATATGCTCATGCATCTGGAGTGGGCCAGCCGTTGGTTTAAAGAAAACGGCAGCAGCCTGGCGCTGCTCAGACGCCAGCTATTGCTGGATCGCCAGGTCCAGGACCCGATCATCAATCAGCTACTGAAGGAGTTCGCCAGCTATAACCAAGCGTCTCTTTCCAAAGCGTTGCAACTGCTTGATCTTCCCCAGCAACCCACTGACGAAGCCGTTCGTTTGCCCACCATTGACTGGGAAGCTGTGGCCTATACGGCGCTGCAACGGATGCGTCCCAGTAACAGCATCGAGACAGCGCTCGATCAAGTGCTCTCTTCCGTTCAAATCAGCACTATGCCTGCGCGTACGCCACCGTTGCTCGACCCAGCGAAGCTTGCGCTCAACAAACTGTTGAGCACGGTGCGTGATGAGTTGTGGGCTTTATATCTACGCCTTAAAGCAATCACCCAAACCGTCCTCCATGCGCCAAGCAGTACCAACGGCTATCAAAAATACGACAATGACCAGCATTTCCTGCGTTTATATGCCCCCGCTGCTGCGCCGCTGCAAACCCTCAGTTATCTGATACTGCAGTTACCTCACGCCGCCGATATTCTGCAACTGCCCCTCAGCCCACAAGCACTTCACCAGTTCCTGGTCAATCCGCACTGGCTCACGAGTCAGTACAAGGTGTCTTCGCTGCTTGAACTGACCCCGTACAACCTCTACCTCATGCAGCAGTTCAAACATTGCATCCACCACTGCGGCCTAACGGAAGAGCAGCTGCTCAACTACTTCGAACACGCCAATGCCCTGCCCTACGGCGCTGCGCAGAACACCAGTGAAGAAACCAATGAGCGTCTCGCTCAACTTTTAGGCTGGAGTGCCAGTGAAATCGATGTCTTCAGCAGCCAACTGAAACCTCCACGCATTACCTCAATGAACCGCCTGGACTGGGTGCTGCGCTGCCGCCAAGCCAGCATCGACACAGGCCTGCCTGCCAACATGCTGATTAAAGCCAGCGAACTGAAAACCGACTCCACGTTTGCTGACTGGAAGAGCGTCGGTGAGGCGGTCACAAGTGCGTATCCATAACCCATTCACACCCTACTCACATTCGACCTGCTCAAGGACTGATCATGTCTCACTCGCTTAATCAACAGCTCAATGAAAGCCTGCGCGACGCCATGCTCGCGTACTACCTGACCTACAGGGTACCTACCGACTTAAAGGGAAAGATCACCCAGGCCGACGACCTTTACGAATACTGGCTGCTCGACGTACAAGTCAGCCAAACCGTACCGACCAGCCCGGTAGCCTGTGCCATCTCCAGCCTGCAGCAGTACATCACGCGTATCCAGCTAGGCCTGGAACCGGGTTATGAAAAGCAGGGCATGACCGCGCCACAGGACACGTTATGGCGCGAACAATTACACACCTACGCACTCTGGAACGCCAACCAGCAGTTGCACTATCACCCCGCCAATTACTTGGACCCGACATTACGGCGCGACAAAACCGACAGCTTTGAGCAGTTGGAAAACGACCTGAGCCAGTACCGAATTCAAGCAGATACCGTCAGCACGGCGGTTAACAATTACCTGGCCAGGTTCGAGGAAACCGCCAACATACGCACGATCAACGGTTACATCGACGCCGACGCCAGCAACCTGTATAGCGGCACCTATTACTTCGTCGGTAAATCGAGCTCCGCAAACACCTATTACTGGCGCTCCCTCGACCTGTCCAAGCGCACAGGCGCGGTACTTTTCCAGGATGCCTGGTCAGACTGGGAGAGCATCAACTTGTCGGTCTCCGACGCCACCGCCGAGCAAAGTATCCGGCCGGTGTATTTCAATAACCGGCTATTTTTCATCTGGGCCGAATGCATCAAACCCGCCCCCACCAGTTCCGGCCCACCGGCGCAAACCCATTCAGAGGAAAAAAAACAGCTGACCGAATGGATCAACAGCCGCTACGTCAAGTTTCGCCTCAATTTTTCTTATAAAAAGCACGATGGCAGTTGGAGCGCACCCAAAGCCTGCATTGAGGAGCACTGTGCCACCGAAGACGTCAACGCATTGACCTCTGCCTTTCTGAAAACCATTACGCAGACGGTGGCTATCGTCGACAGTAACGGCCCCCCTGTACTGTTCTTAAGTGTGCTTGCCACCAGCCGTAAAGACCCCAAACAGCAGGAGAGTTTTATTGGCAAATTTTTCCAGGCTGTCCACCTCGATCAGTCCTTCAATATCACCACCGTCGCCGATGGCGGCAGCCCCGAGCGCTACAGCGTACTGCCCGGCTCACAGGTGGAGGAAGAGATAAACCGGCTGCTGGAACACTTCGATCCGTCGCAGAAGAAAAAAGTGCAGGCTGTCGTTCAAGGCGAAGATCAAAGCGTGAGTGGGTACTACAGTGAATTGCTGCCTGACACCGCTCGGCAATACCTCACGTTCTTTGCTCATAAAAACCAAGATAACTTGCAGTTCAAGGTCACGCCCCCAAACAAGCACTCGATTTCTCCCACAGAAGAAACGATTACCGAAAACAACCCCCATTGGAACTTTGAAGCCAAGCGAGAAAGCATAAAAAAACCAGTAGACCGTGACGTCTCTTTTGATTCAAGCACCCATGAACTCGTATTTACTTCCACCCTCAATAAACATTTCCGGCAATCGTACAGCGTCACCTTAACAAAAGTAGCGCCTAAGAATATTAGCATCACACTGACCGTAGACGACGCACTGGATGATCCGAAAGCCACTCAGCTTAAACTGACCAGTGATTCTAAAATTACCGGCCCAACTGACTCATTAAAAACTGATTTTTACGCTCTTTATTTTAAAAACACGGCCACGCATGACGAGTTCCCCAACGCTGTCCATATCGAGAACGGGTTACTCATTAACGCTCAGCCCAAAGCAGTGGAGAAAGACACCATCTCGCTGGCAAATCATTATATCGACAAGAATGCGTTCATCAGCTTATACACCAGTACAACAAACTCCATCCAGATCACCCTTGACCGCTACAGCAAATACCCAGGCGAGGAGAAAAAGACGTCGTTGCACGCACAAAGTACGTTGACCATCAAAAAGCCCAACGTGAGCACCTCTCCTTTACGTGCCTATAAGCACGTCATTATGAGAGCCAACTTTAAAGACTATCCATTCACCGAAAAAATCAATGCCAACTCCCATCAAATCATCAACTATCAGGACACTGCCCACGAAAGCCTCACCGGATCAAATCCCGAATTAACCGCCGGGCATCGGGTCACGGCGCGTATTCCGGTGACCACGGAGGAAATAACGTCGGGTATCACCCTGATACACGGGGTGATGACGCTTGAGCCCGCCAAAGAAGGCGACTCGACAATTCTCGGCTATGCCCTGAAAGCGACCACCTTGACGTTGGCCCCTTCCACCTCAGGCACAACACTCCATCAACAACTGGCGCCGATGATCAAAAGACAGACATCGGAAACACTCGGCACTGCCGAATTTATTGATTTCCCAACGAGCACCTCCACCCCGCCTGCCGACACGCTCCCCCGCCTTCGCATGAATACCTGTTTTGCCGGCAAGCTGGTCAAGGAGGCCAATGTCAGCCTTGAGCATTTGTTCTCGTTAACCCCCAAAACGTGGCAAGAACCTCCACTCACGCCAGGTGGAGCAGCAGAGGACATTGACTTTAACGGGGCTCACGGCAAGTACTTCTGGGAGCTGTTCCTGTACGTGCCCTGGCTGGTTGCCCACCGCCTGAATCAGGAGCAACAGTATGTCGAAGCCCAAGCCTGGCTCAACCACCTCTTCCACCCAGGGCGGTTGGCCGATAAGGCCAGCGAGCGCCCTGCATTTTGGGGGTTCGACGAGCTCGTTCGTACGGGGCCGCTCCCCGGTTCAGTCACCCACGACCCACACAAGCTGGCGATTCGCTCACCGGTGCATTTTCGCAAAGCAATCTACCTGTTTTATCTCGATATACTGCTCAATCGTGGCGATGCAGCCTATCGGCAGCTCACCCCCGACAGCCTGACCCAAGCCAAACTCTGGTACACACGAGCCAATCGCTTTCTCGGGCCACGCCCCCGCGTCACCACCACTGAACCGTGGGATGAAATCACCCTTGAAAAGTTGACGACGACGCACTCTAAAACCCTGGGAAAACTGGAGCAAGAAAACCCACCAATCAATGTCAACACTGCGACCGAAGGCTCCGCAGTGGCTTCGCTCACAGACACCGATAATCTGTGCCTGCCCTTCAATACCGAGCTGGTAACGCGCTGGGACAAGCTAGAAAGTCGCCTGCATAACCTGCGGCACAATCTCGACATCACCGGCATACCCTTGCGCCTGTCGCTGTACGCAACCCCGCTTTCACCGCTCAAACTGTTGGCCAGCCGCAGCAGCGGAGCCTTCGGCGAAGGCGGCGCGACGCCGTTCATTGAGGCGCAAGTCGGTCATTATCGCTTCCAGATCATGCTGGGGCACGCACTCACGGCAACCGAGGCGGTGATTCAATTCGGCAACACGATGCTGAGCCTGATCGAGCGCAAGGAACAGGGTGAATACCTGGAGTTGCAGCAACAACAAGCCTGGGACTTGGCCAATATCGTCGTCACCCAACAACACCAGGCATTGTTGCTCGACGAGAAAAACCGCCAGGCACTCGGTGCCAGTCGGAGCATGATCGAATCCCGGATGCGCCACTACGAACACCTGCTCACCGAAGGCATCAGCCCCGCAGAAGCGCACGCAGGCCAACTCTACCTGATCAGTAGCGGATTCGAGACCGCAGGTTCCGCCGCCGCCGCAGGGGCCGGCATCGCGATGATAGCGCCGAACATCTTCGGTACGAGTACCGGCGGGTCGCGCTGGGAAGGCCCGTTTTATGCAGCCCAAGCCTTGGCCCAAGGCGTCGCGACGGCGTTGCGCGGCACTGCCGCAGACCTGGACCGTTCCGAGCAATTCAACCGTCGGGAGCAAGAATGGGCGCATGCCCAGGATCAGGCCCGACTCGAACTGGCCCAGGTCGATGCCCAGTTACAAGCCTATGCCGAGCAGGAAAAAGCCACGCGCCTGCAATTACGCCTGGCCGAGACCTCCCTGGCCCAGGCCTGGTCGAACTACCAATTGCTGGCCAAGCGTTTTACCAGGGCACAACTGTATGACTGGCTCAATGTACAACTGAGCAAGTTCTACTACCAAGTGTATGAACTGAGCCTTTCCCTGTGCCGCACCGCACAAGCGTGCTGGCAGTACGAAGTCGCAGACTATGCAACCACGTTTATCCAGCCCGGAGCCTGGAACAACAACTACCGCGGTTACCTGGCGGGTGAGGCCCTGAAGCTGTCGCTGTTGAAGATGAATACGGCCTATTTGAACCGTAACGTCCGGGACCTGGAGATCGTCAAGACCCTCTCCCTGCGTCATCGCATGGTCGATTGCAAAGTCACCACGCCCCCAACCGGCACTCAATCATCGAGTACGCAAAACACGTGGGCCGAGCACAAACAACAACTGGTCGATAACGGCACGCTGTGCTTCAAGTTATCCGAGGCGCTGTTTGAAGAGGACTACCCCAACCACATCCTGCGGCGAATAAAAGGCATCAGCGTGTCGTTGCCCGCGACGCTAGGCCCCTATGAGGACATTAAGGCGATACTGACCCAGACCCACAACGAAATCGTATTGCCTGAAGGCGTGCGGCGCCGTGACATGCGTGCCCATCAGCAAATCGCACTGTCCACCGGGCTGGATGACAACGGCCTGTTCACCCTCAACTTCGAGAGCAACGATCGCTACTTGCCCTTCGAATACACCGGGGCCATCTCCAACTGGACCTTGGAATTCCCCAATCATACCCAGCAAACAGCCATGCTCGAATCGATCAACGATATCGTCATTCACCTGCGTTACACCGCCAGGGTCCCAACTGTCAGCGGGGGCAAGGCATGAACGACGATACGCTCAACCTCCAGGTCAACACCCCGGCCCTGCCCAAAGGCGGCGGTGCCATTCAAGGCACCGGAAAGGGCTGGGGCGATATCGGCTCCAGTGGTACGGCAAGCTTTGAAATTCCCTTGCCGATCTCTCCCGCGCGCGGCTACGCGCCAGCCATGTCGCTGGCCTACCACAGCGGCGCGGGTAACGGCCCCTTCGGACTGGGTTGGGGGGTACCCCTGCCGGCCGTCAGCCGGCGTACCTCCCATGGCGTGCCGGCCTACACGGAGCACGACGTACTGGTGGGTCCCGACGCGCAAATATGGCTACCCGAACGCGACGCCGAAGGTGCGCTCGTCAGCCGTTCCACGACTTCTTTCAATGGTTTGCCACTGACCACCGCCTACACGGCCACCCGGTATTTTCCCAGGATCGAGAGCCACTTCGACCGTATCGAGCACTGGCACTCGGCAACCGATACGGCAGGCTTCTGGTTGATACAAAGTGCCGATGGCAGTCAGCACTTTTACGGGAAGACCCCATTGGCCCGAATCGCCGATCCGGACCACCCGCACCATGTGGCGCAATGGTTGTTGCAGGAAAGCCTGAATACCCACGGCGAACACATTTATTATCACTACAAAAAAGAAACGGATCCCTCACGCTACCCGAGGGACTGTCGAGCCCAGCGTTACCTGGAGCGCGTCTGCTACGGCAACTTCACCGCCAAGGAGCAGGAACAGCTCTACCTCTGGCAGACCGACGATGAGCCGGGCATGGGCTGGCACTTTCAGTTGCTCTTTGACTATGGCGAGCGTGACCTTGAGCTGGATAAGCGGCCGACGTATCAGAAAATCCGGGAGTGGCCGACACGACCCGATCCCCGCTCGGATTTTTCGTTCGGCTTCGAGCTACGCACCCTGCGCTGTTGCAACCAGATTCTGATGTTTCACCACTTCCCCAAGGAAGTGCCGATGGGCGCCGACCCGGTGCTGGTCAACCGTCTGCTGCTGGAATACCGCGCGCCCAACCATGTCAGCCTGTTGATTGGGGTCCATGAGCAGGCCTTCGACAGCTCGGGCAATAGCGTGAGCCGCCCGCCGCTGGAGTGTTTTTACCAATCGAGCCAGCTGAAGGTGGACAAGAGCGGCTATAAGCCCTTCAGTTCGCTGCCCGGGCTGCATGACAGCGATCGCTATCAACTGGTCGATCTGTATGGCGAAGGCATACCCGGCGTGTTGTATCGCGCTGACAAGAGTTGGTACTACCGCGAACCGCTCAGGCCGCAAAACACGCAAACCAGCGACGAGGTGATTTACGGCGCGGCCCAGGAGTTGGCGCGGGTGCCGGTCGCCGACAGCACCCGGCCCATCCACCAGGCGCTGGCCGATGTGGACAACGATGGCCGTCTGGACTGGCTGGTTGCCCACCCAGGAATGAGCGGCTTTTTCAGCCTGGACGAACAGCGCAACTGGTCAACCTTCACGCCGTTCGATGCGCTCCCGTCGGAATTTTTCCATCCCCAGGGAATACTCGCCGACTTGATGGGGACGGGACGTCCTGACCTTGCCATGATCGGCCCCCGTAGCGTGCGCCTGTATGCCAATCGCCGAAAAAAAGGCTTCGAACCCGCCATTGAGGTGCCTCATACGCTCGATGACGTCTTGCCGATCGTTTCCGCCTCGCCCAACGAACTGGTGGCATTCAGCGATGTACTCGCCACGGGCCAACAGCATCTGGTGCGTATCCGGCATAACGAAGTGAAATGTTGGCCGAACCTGGGTCGAGGACGCTTTGCCCAAGGGTTTGTGTTGGCCACGTTGCCGTTCCGTTATGAAGTGTTCAAGGCATCCAATGTACTGCTCGTCGACCTGAATGGAGGTGGCGCTACGGACTTGCTGTATTTGAGCGCCGCTCACCTGTGTATTTTCCTCAATAAAAGCGGCAATGGCTTCGAGGCGGATGCGATCAAAGTCCCGTGGCCAGAGGGTGTGCGGTATGACGACCACTGTCAGGTCAACGTCGTCGATGTGGGCGGCCTGGGCTGCCCTAGCCTGATCCTGACCGCCGCCCACCAGACCCCCATACACTGGCGTTACGATTTTTTCACCCAAAAGCCCTGGCTGCTCATGCGCACCGACAACAACATGGGCGCCCAGGCGGCGATCAAATATCGCAGCAGCGCTCAGGAGTGGCTGGACGAAAAACGCGAGCTGCATGCCAAGGGCCAGCCTGCGATCAGCCAGTTACCCTTTGCGCTGCTGCTGGTCAGCCAACAAGCCCAACGGGACGAGATTACCGGCAATCAGTTGACCCAGCGCGTGAGCTATCGTCAGGCTTATTACGACCGCGTGGACCGCAAGTTTCATGGCTTTGGGCTGTTGCTGCAAACCGACACCGACAGCCGCAAGGACGCCCCCCACGCGCCAGGTTCCAGCGCACCCGTGCTCAGCAAAACCTGGTTTCATACCGGGCGATCCCTTGACATGCCCTGCCTCGGCCAGAGCACTCACGACCCGAACGCCAAGGCTCTCGGCCGCACGCTGGTCAGCCGCTACAGGGGGACAGCTGGGGCACAACCGCTGGATCATCATGACGACTTGATCAGCGACCCCGCACCGGCGCTGGCACGCGAGGTGTCCCGTGCACTCAGTGGCAGGGTGCTGCGGGTCGAAGTGCTGGCGGCGGACCCGGCGCAAGACGTCGTGCCCTACTCGGTCCAACACCAGCGGTATCTGGTCCGTGAACTGGCGCCGGCCAGTGTCCATACGCCCTACACCCGGTTGCTGCCATTAGCCCTGGAGTCGATCAGCTATCAATATGAAGGCGTGGAAAACGATCCCGTCTGCCAGCACCAGATCAATCTGCGCTGGGATGCCTATGGTTACCTGGTGCATGGCGTGACCCTGCATTATGCCCGCCGTACCACCGCCGACAGCCCTCCGCCCACCGTGCTGGTGGACGAGCACCAGCAGCGCTGGTGGCGCGATACCCATGACAACGCGCAACAGTTCTATTACCTGAGCGAAACGCTGGCACAGCCCATTCATCTGGACGACGCACAGCAGTGGTGCCTGGCCTTGCCCTACCGCCAACGAGACAACGCCCTGGTGCTCGGCAAGGCGCCGGCGTCTGGCGGGCTGGACCCTGCGCGTATCGCCTATGAGTTGTTCATCGACACCCGCGACGGGCCATTGGTCGCAGGGGCCAAGCGCACACTGAGCGGCTTGTCGGTGCAGCGCTACCGGCTGGCCGGTAGCCTCGGCAAAACCCTGGAGCCCGGCGTCGCCACTGCCCAGGCATTGGTCGATTACCTGGAAACCGCCGAGCTGGATGACCAGGCCCTGAATGTCTACAACGACATTCCGGCCATGCCCAACCAACCCAAGGTGGACCTGGTACAAAAGCTCACCGACAGCGGCTATCACACCATGGAGCTGTTTTTTCTATTCGACGGCGAGGTGCCGCCCAAGGAAAATCGCCTGTGGTCGATTCGCCGGCACTTCCCCCGCTATGGCAAGGCCACCCAGTTTTATCGGATAAGGGCGCTGCGGGCCACCGAGGCCCATGGCGAAACAACGCTCACCTATGACCCCTACACGTTGCAAACCGTGCGCGTAAAAACGCCCGACGGTTGTGTGACCAAGGCCGAATACGACTATCGATTGCTGCTGCCGACAAAAATTGTCGACCCCAATGGCACTCTTCAAGAAGCGCTTTATGACGGTTTTGGGCAGTTGCTCGCCAACACCTTTTATGGCCACGAACAAGGCCTCAGAGTGGGCTTCGCCGCCCTGGAAAGCTATCGCCCGCGCAAAAATGTAACGCCCGCATTGGCCATCGAACAGGCGCAAAGCGTGTTGCAAGACATGGCCAGCGCGCACTGCTACGCTCCGTTCAGTTGGATGGGCAGCATCGACTTGGCCCTGGTCAAGCCTGAATGGATCACCAAGGACTATCTGCTCCCCAGCGGGCATATCCGCATGAGCGCGCGAGCGCGCCTGAGGGGTGGTCACCAGCCCCTCAGTGACAGTGCAAAACAACTCAAGGCGCTGATCGATAAGGCCAGCCGTACGCCGGTACATGGGCTCATGTTGCAAGCCGACCGCTACCCCGGCGATGCCGACCAACAGGTTCGCATGACCCTGACCTGCTGGGATGGCTTCGGCCGCGCATTGCAGACCAAACAGAAGACCGAACCAGGCCCGGCCCATGCGGTCGACGACACGGGCAACCTGTTGGTCGACGAGCTACCGGGTGCGAACACCACCTTGAAGAAACAGCTGCGCCAAGTGCAAGCCGATCCCCGCTGGCGCGTCAGCGAGCGTGTCGAATACAACAACAAGGGCCTGGTCATTCGTGTCTACCGCCCCTACTTCGCCAACAGCCACGCCTACGTCAATGATCACTCCATGCGCGAGCTGGGCCACAGCGACCGACAGTTCTACGACCCTCTCGGGCGCCCGACAAAGACACTGACCGCAGGAGGATTTATGCGGCGTACCACCTATTGGGCCTGGTACACCGTCAATGAGGATGAAAACGATACCCATGAAGAGCTGAACGCAAGCCAAACTACTGACTGACGAACCATGGGCCGCGGCGCCGGCCCATTCATCTTCTCGTCAGGATCGCCGGGCTGCGCCCCAGCGCGACGCCAAGGTTGTATACCCGCGCCTGGCAAACGTTACGAAAAAGCCGCGCCATTCGGTCAATGATGCAATCACGCCGCGGGCCGCCATGACAATTGTTCGAGTGGTCCGGCCTTGAGCGGCCTGTGGCAGGCCCGTCAGCGCAACGGCCAATGCCTCGACACCGGACGCGGCCCAGTGCGTCCACACCTGATTGAACATTCTGCTCAGCCCACCGTGCACCGTCGCGACAGGGTCCGGCAACTGCACGGTTTGGCCATGGGGATCGTGGACGGCGGTCCGGTGACTGCCACGCATCATCGTTCCCATCGCCCCATCGTAGGCTTCTATTGCAGGTGAGACATTGGGTTGCATCAGCGCAGGCACTTCCCCGCCATAAACAGCGTTGGCCACGGTAGCAAGGGCATAGGCGGCCGTCGCTCCGGCGGTACGCGTGACCCTGCCGCGCAGGGGCGTGCTGCCCCAGGAGATGCCGGTACCGTGCCCACGAAGGACCTGCTGCACCAGTTCTCTGGAGAGCGCGCGCACATGTCCGCCCAACCGCTGGACCGCCACCGGGTCCCAGCTGTGCTCGGCTTGATCACCTATCGAGTCGCCATGCATGGCATACCCCATACCCGCGGCACTTGCAAAAATAGCACCGACCTGTGGCGCATATCGCGTCCAGTTACCGGCGATACCGGTGCTCATATGTGCCGTGGACACTGCATCCAGCACCGCAACGGTAAGGCGCAAGATTTGGTTGCGTTGTGCCGTGGGCTGGACGGTACTGAAGACCGCCAGATCGACGCCCGTCGCGATTGCATTGGCGATATAGGTGGATAAACCATCGCGAATCGCTGCCGCCGAGGCCGGTTGTATTCTCGGGCGCATAACCCTGCCTATATTCGCGAGCCTGCGGCTGATGGAAAGCCTGCGTATTTGTTTATCCTGCGACTCCTCCAAAGCCGGTGTGGCAGCCAGCCCTTGCGCATCGACCTTGCTAACCGGATTACCGCCAACCATGGCGTACAGATTCAAACCATCGGCATCGCCGATCGGGTCCGGGCTGATCCATCGGCATAACCACGGCGCGTAATACCTGAAGCCGTAGTAAGACAACCCGCTGGCATCGCGCTCCTTGCCCGAGTAACGGATGAACCTGTAACTCGCCTCGCTGGCATTCTTCGCCGCCCACCAGGCAGTACCGCCGTAGGGGTAATAACTTTCCTGGCTGAGCAGTTGCGCCTGCTCGCCCAGTTCCAGGCTGCTGCTGCCCAAGTGGTCCGACAAGCCGTAACGGATCTGCGCGTCCTGGCGCCCCCCCGAAGGGTGGCGATCCCACAGCAGGACGCGCACCGTGGTCGTACCGGCATCAAGGTTGAGTACATTCAGTTGCTCACCCGTTGCGCTGTCATGCCGAATTTCCAGCCCCGGCAAGTAGCGCACCTCGGCCCTATGCAGCACGCCCCGGGCCTGGGAGACCCTGCGCTTGAGGATGCGCTGGCCCGTGGCATCGTAGGCGTAACGTTCTTCATCGTCGTTGCCGCCCTCGCGCCGCACCTGCGTGAGGCGCACCAGTTGATTGCGCACATCCCAGTCCATCTTGTGATCGCCTGCCAACGCTTGCAGATTGCCGTTGCGGTCAAAGCCCTGGCCCAACCCCGGCGCAGTCTTGCCATCGGCCTGCGGCAAAAAATGATTGCTGCCCGCGGCCACGCTCATATGCCGCGTGAAGCCCGTGCCGCTGCTGGGTACATGTTGCAACTCAAGCATATTTCCGGCGGCGTCATAGCTGAACCGCTGGGTGTAGCGACGCCATACGCTGTCGTCAGTCGAGCCGAACGTCACACTCGCTGGTAACGCCGGGCCTCCAGTGTTGCCGGCGGTTTCGCGGCCGGTGGCCTTGGTCAGTTGCGATAACGTGTCGTACTCGTAAAGGCTGGTCGAACTGATTCGGGTGTTGCTGGACCATTGCGTCGGCTGGGCAAGGTCATCGATCCGCACGACGTTGCCAACGCCGTCATACTCGTAGCGCAGGTCTTGCAGCGCTGCGCCCGGTTGCGCGGGCAGATGGGCAGTCATTTGCCGCAAGCGACCATCGAATTCACGGTAGTGCATGGCACGCACAACGCCGTTGCCGGCGCGTTCGCTGAGCACCTGACCCGCTGCGTTGTAGTGCCGCTGGCCCAGCACCTGCGTACGCACGCCGTCCCTGGGCGTCACAAAGATACTCGCCGGTTGGCCGTCAATGCCGTAGGTGTAGTCGAAGCGATTGCCCTTGGCGTCCGTGTGATGCAGGCGCTCACCCAGCGCGTTAAACCCAATGGTTGTCTGGAACCTTTCGGGCTCCAGGCGCACCTCGCGTTGTGCATCGAGCTGCGGCCAATCCAGCGCGGCATCCGCCTGTCGGAAACGTCGGGTTTGCCGAGCAACTTCTGCGTGCAGCCCATACCGCTCGTGGAACAACGAGCCGCCGCCGTCATCGTGGCGAACCACCCGGCCACAGCGGTTGAGCGCAGCTTCTTCATCCGAGGATGAAGCATAGGCAAGACGCTCGACGCACAGCGCTTGCCCGTCACTGGCCGCCTGCTCGAAGACCGCGACCGGCCGCAGATAGTGGTCGTAGTGATGAGCCTGGTGAGCGCCCCGCCCATCCCACTCTTCCAGTAAATGCCCGGCCTCCCCCATCAGCGTCAGCCGCCAGCCGGCATCCACGCTGTCGGTGCGTAACGCTTGTCCGCCAAGGCTATAGACCGTGCGTTGATTGGGGTCGGTGTCGGGCTGTGAGCGTGACAACTGGAACAAACGTGGGTCCCATTGTTCAATCATCAAGCCTGTACTGCCAAATACCTGACGATGAATGCGCACTTGCGGTTCAACCTCCGCTCTGGAGCGGTGGTAACCGATGTTACGAACAATTAACCCACGCGGGTCGACTGCGACCAGGGACGGCGTGTTTCGATGGATGGAATCAGACATGACCTCAAGACCTTATTGCTGAATAAGTAGTCCTGAAAGCCTAGGGACAGGGGGTTGAAAAAGGTGGTGCTGGAGGATGTTTTTGTGTGTCCGGGTACTGGCATCGCCCCGCTCACGCGGGTCGAGCCGTTTGGTCAGCGTGCCGCCCGCCCTGACGCCCTCGGACGGCTGGGTTTGTAGCGACGCCAAGCGGACGCGTTTGACTCCCAAGGCGCGTCGACCCGTTGTTGGTTTTGATAGAACGTGACGCGGCCGGCCAGTTTCGTCCTGTGCCGATAGAGCCAGCGCAACTCGGAGGCCGTGGCAGATGACCCCTGCTTACTGATGACGGCTCCTATGTCCAAATTGTCGAGAGCGAAATGGACCACCGCCGCACTTTGCGGGCTAGTCAAGGTTTCCAAAGCGGATTTGCTGCTTCGATTGACGATTTTTTGCTGGATGGCCAATAGGTCTGTGCCAATGTATTGGCGAGCCGTCGCCTCGAGTGAATACTTGCCTGCGGCAAGATCACTGACAAACTTCCTCGCGAATTGCTGGTTGCAAGCAGTTGACGTACAACCTGAATACTTCAAAACAATGCCCTCGTAAAACGGCCGGACACCGACCGAAAGCTGCTCAATGAGCTCGGCCTTGAGTTCGTTAGCTTTCGCTGGGTCATGTGGATCTTGCGTCAAGTCGCTGAATAGCTCCGCATTCGCGTTGCGAAATGCAGCGAAGGCGCGAACGGGAGGCGCCAGTCCGGCAGTCCAGCGCTGCAGTTCCGCGCCTGAGAAATAGGCCACCATCGCATCCCCGCGTGCACTCAGCTTCGACCAGAAACTCCTGTAGGCCGTAATCGTCGCGGCCAAGCCGAAAATGATATCCCCTCGACCGGGTTGGAATTGCTCGCCAAACGTCGTTTGCGTGCCATCGGCATCCCTGAACCCCACGGGATTGCCTCGAGCCATCGCATACAGGTTCAAGCCGTCCACATCGCCCATCGGGTCCGGGCTGATCCAACGCTGCAGCCACGGTGCGTAATAACGGGCGCCGTAGTAGTACAGGCCCGTGGCGTCGCACTCCTTGTCGGAGTAACGGCGAACCTTATGGTGCCCCCGAACGATATTGCGGGTTGCCCACCACGCCGTTGCGCCATAAGGATAGTAATGCTCCTGGCTCAACAACCGAGCCTGTTCGTCCAGCTCCAGCGCACAGCTCTTGAGGTGATCCTGAATGCTGAATCGCACTTGTTGGGCACTCATCTCGCTGGGCTGGCCCGACTCCCATTGCACCACGGTGACTCGTCCACCGCCCGTATCGATGTCCAGCACATTGAAGCGCTGTGCTCTTTGCTTGTGTACTTGCAGGCCTGGCAGGTAATAGGTTTCCTGGGTGTAGGGTTTTGCACGAGCCTCACGGCTGCGAACCTTGAGTGCGCGCAGGCCTTGACTGTCATACAGGTAACTCTCCACGTCAGGGTCACCGTTCTCACGCTGAACCTGGGTGGTGTAGGTCAATTGGTTGCGCACATTCCAGGCTGCCTGCTGTACGCCGTCGAGCGACAACTGATTGCCATTGGCATCGAACGCTTCATCCCATTGAACCTGCCGCCCTTGCACTACGGGCACGGCGCGGTTCGTGAGCGCCGCCACTTGCATTTCGCGGGTATAACCTGTGCCGCTGGAGGGCACGTGTCGAAGGCGCGTCAGATTGCCCGCACCATCATAGGCATAATGCTGGGTGTAATTGCGCCAGAGCCCCTGATCCGTCGCCCCGAACTGCACCTGCGTTGGCAAAGCCCGGCCCCCGGCATTGGCGCTATTTTCCCGACCGCTGGCCTGGATCAACTGATAAAGCGTGTCGTACTGGTAGCGATTAACCGCATCAATCCGGGTGTTGCTGTGCCATCGAGTCGGTTGCGCCAGGTCGCTGAGGCTGAGGATGTTGCCGACCGGATCGTACTCATATACCAGCTGCTGCAGCGGCGTGCCGGCCTGCCCTTGGCGGTACACCTCAAGTTGCTGCAAACGACCGTCGTGCTCGGCGTAACGGGCGACTTTGGTAACGTTATTGCCCGCCCGCTCGGACACGACTTGGCCGCTGGCGTTGTACACCCGCTGATTCATCAGCACTTGGCGCTCGCCGGTCTTGAAGATCAGCAGCATTTCCAGCAGCCAGCCCTGTTGCCCATAGCGCCACTGCAGGCGGTTGTGCTTGGCATCGGTCTGCTCCAGCATTGCACCCAGCGCATCGTAACGCCAGGTGGTGGTATAGGCCTGGCGTTCCGTTAGCAGATCCTGTGCCTCATCGCGGTTTGGCCAGTCGACCAGAGCGATATCGGTGCGAAACCGTCTGGTTTGCTTGATGACGCGTTGATCGATCGCGTACGCCTCCACCAGCAGCACACCCGCCGGGTCCGCATGGCGAATCAACCGTCCACAGCGATTGCCGACGACCTCGGCCGAGATTGCGGGCGCGTACGTCATACGCTCGACACAACGGGGTGACGGGTCCTCTGCAGATTGTTCGAACACCGCCACAGGGCGCAGCAAACTGTCATAGTTAAACGCTTGGAGGGCGCCGCGCGAGTCCCAGCTGTGCAACCGCTGCCGCGCTGCACCGTACATGACCAAGCGCCAACCGGCATCCATACTCTGGGTTCGCACGGTTTCACCGGACAGGCTGTAAAGGTTCGATTGCGCCGCCACCCCGGTCGAGCCAAGGGCAAACTGACGTGGGTCCCACTGTTCAAGCAAAAAACCACTGGCACTCAACACCTGGCGCTTGACCCGCGGCTGAGGGGAATCCGCAAGCGTTGCACGATGATACTGCACAGTGCGCACGGCTAACCCGCGAGGGTCAATGGCCGTCAAGGTAGGCGTATTTCGATGAAGGGCGTTAGACATGAATTCATGACCTGTTTTGCACTAAGGTCAACAAATCCTAGAGGTACCGGCCTCGATAAAGGGGTATAAAAAGTAGCCTTGTGTAACCAGATCCTGACAGCACCTATCGAGACCAGCAGGCTTGGCACCCGCTGGCCTCAAAGGTTTTCAGTGCCCGCCGGCGCAGGTCGGCGAAGCCGGGGCTGCGTCGATGTTCGACCATTCTTCCGGCGTGTAGGTATGCAGCGCGAGCGCATGAAATTCGCTCATCAGGTCACCCAGGGTGGCGTAGACCGTCTGGTGGCGCTTGACGCGGTTGAGCCCCTCGAACTGCTGGCTGACCAGCACAGCCTTGAAGTGGGTCTGCAACCCACGGCTGTGCATATGGCTTTCATCCAGCACACTCAAGTGTTGCGGGTTCAGGGCGGCAAGCGCCGTTTCGATACGCTGTTGCATGGTCATTCCTGCTTACTTCTTCTTGGCCGGTGCAGCGGCTTTAGGCGTCAGCTCGTTGGTCATGTCTTCCAACAGCTTGTTCACCACCGGCACGGCGCTTTCCAGCTTGGCCTGGGTCATCTGGGCCGACTGCTGGGTCAGCTGCGGCATTTTTTCCAGGACTTTCTTGCCCAGTGGCGACTGGTAGAACGCTACCAGGTCCTTGAGCTCCGATTCGCTGAAGTTGGTGGTGTAGAGCTTGACCATGTCCGGCTTCAGCTTTGGCCAGCCAATGGCCTGGTCCAGGGCGGCGTTGGCCTTGGCCTGGTAGCTGTCCAGTACGGACTGCTTGGCGGCAGGTGCCTTGGTCTGTTCGAAACGCTGGGCGAACATTTGCTGCACTTGCATGTACACCGGGGTCCCCAGCTTGTCAGCGTGGGCCAGGGTAAGGAAGGCTTCGGCACTGGCGTTGTGGCTGGCGGTATCGGCAAGCACCTGGCCGCTGGCGCAAACCAGAGCAACCGCGGTACAGATGGCACGAAGACGAGTCATCGAGTTTCCTTTTCTAGCAGGCGAGGTAAGACCCCAAGGGCGCCCATTCTGCGCCTAAAAAACCTCGCGGCTCAACCCCACCCCCTTACAGGCCCTGGTTTTGCGGGGCGCAATGGCACAAATGGTGGTTTAGGGAACCCATGGCGGCCGCCAGGGCCTAAACTGACCCATCACGACTGGATAAGGAGGGTGCCCGATGAGCCGTATCGAAACCGACAGCCTGGGAGAAGTACAGGTCCCCGATGACGCGTATTGGGGCGCGCAAACCCAACGCTCGTTGGTCAATTTCGCGATTGGCGAGCAGCGCATGCCCCTGGCCGTACTGCATGCCCTGGCCCTGATCAAGAAGGCTGCCGCACGGGTCAATGACCGCAACGGCGACCTCCCCGCCGATATCGCCCGGCTGATCGAGCAGGCCGCCGACGAGGTGCTCGACGGCCAGCACGACGACCAGTTCCCACTGGTGGTCTGGCAGACCGGCAGCGGCACCCAGAGCAACATGAACGCCAACGAAGTGATCGCCGGCCGCGCCAACGAACTGGCGGGCAACCACCGGGGCGGCAAGAGCCCGGTGCACCCCAACGACCATGTGAACCGTTCCCAGAGCTCCAACGACTGCTTCCCCACGGCCATGAGCATTGCGGCGGTGCAGGCGGTGAACAAGCAACTGCTGCCCGCCATCACTCACCTCAGCGCAGGGCTGGCCGAACTGTCGGCGCGGCATATGAAGCTGGTGAAGACCGGCCGCACCCATATGATGGACGCTACGCCCATCACCTTCGGCCAGGAACTCTCGGCCTTTATCGCCCAGATCGATTACGCCGAGCGCGCGATCCGCAGCGCCCTGCCCGCGGTGTGCGAGCTGGCCCAGGGCGGCACCGCTGTCGGCACCGGGCTTAATTCACCGCACGGTTTTGGCGAGGCGATTGCTTCCGAGTTGGCGGCGTTGTCAGGCTTGCCGTTCGTGACAGCACCGAACAAATTCGCCGCCCTCTCCGGCCACGAGCCACTGGTGACCCTGCACGGCGCGCTGAAAACCCTGGCGGTGGCGCTGATGAAACTCGCCAACGACCTGCGCCTGCTCGGCTCCGGCCCACGCGCGGGGCTAGCCGAGGTCAAGTTGCCGGCCAACGAGCCGGGCAGCTCGATCATGCCGGGCAAGGTCAACCCGACCCAGTGCGAAGCACTGTCGATGCTGGCCTGCCAGGTACTGGGCAATGACGTGACCATCGGCATTGCCGCCAGCCAAGGGCACCTGCAATTGAATGTGTACAAGCCGGTGATCATCCACAACCTGCTCGAGTCGATCCGCTTGCTCGCCGATGGCTGCAACAACTTCCAGGAGCATTGCCTCGCCGGCCTTGAACCCGACGCCGAGCAAATGGCCGAGCACCTGGAGCGCGGGCTGATGCTGGTCACCGCGCTGAACCCGCATATCGGCTATGACAAGTCCGCACAGATCGCCAAGAAGGCCTACGCCGAAGGGTTGACGCTACGGGAGGCCGCGCTGGACCTGGGCTACCTCACCGACGCCGAATTCGACCAGTGGGTACGCCCGGAAAACATGCTGGAGGCCGGGCACTGAGCGCCGGGGATCAGCTGTTTTTTCAAGAAGCAATGAGATCCATCCAAGGGGGGTGATCCAATGTGGCAGGGTCAGTCAGAGCATTTGCAGCTGACCCACCGCCATTGGGGCATCGGTCTCTACACCACTGTTGAAGGCCGTCATATTCCCCTGTGGCGAGCGGGCGGTGCGGAGTATCGGGTTCCTTCGTTGGGGGGCGCTGCGCGCCCCAACGCGGGACAAGCCCGCTCGCCACAACAAGCCCGCTTGCCACAGGTTCAGCGCTGTCCCCGGTTTGTACCGGGGCAGGCTCCTCATCCACCTAGACCAACCGCGCACGCCGGGCCCTGAGCCCCGCCATCAGCGACGGCGCCAGCGCCACCATCGCCGAACCCATTACCACCACAAATGCGCCGAAATAGCCCAGGCCATTGATCTCTTCAGCGCGCACATAATCGGGCCACAGCCAGGCCGCCAATGCCACCGCCACAAACGTCACCAACGGCGTCAGCGCCAGGGTCGCACTGACCCGCGAGGCTTCCCAGTGGGCCAGGGCTTCGGCAAATGCGCCGTAGGCCACCAGGGTATTCATGCAGCACGCCAGCAGCAACCCACCTTGCAGCGGGCTCAATTGCAACGCCTCCAGCGGGTGCGCCCAGGGCGTCAGCAGTGCGGCACACGAGAGATAGATCACCATCATCACTTGCAGCGAATTCCACACCGTCAGCAACTGCTTCTGGCCCAAGGCATAGAACACCCAGATGCTGGTCGCCAGCAGGATCGTCAGCACCCCGGCGGTGTAGGTGCCCATGGAGGTCAACAACTCAGCCAGGCGCTGATTGAAGAACAACCCGAAACCAATGATCAACACCATCAGCCCAAGGCCCTGCCCGAGGCTGAATCGCTCCTTGAACACAAACACGCTGGCCACCATCAGGAAGATCGGCCCCATCTGCACCACCAGTTGCGCGGTACCGGGGCTCAGCATTTTCAAACCCACCAGATACAACACGTAGTTGCCCACCAGCCCGCACACGGCCATCGCCACCAGCCAGCCGCCCTTGGGGCCAAGTACCTTGCGGCTGGGCAAGCGCCGGGTGAACGCCAGGTAGATAAACAGGCAACTGCCCGCGACGATCAGGCGAAACCAGGTCACCGTGATCGGGTCCATCACCTGCAATACCTGTTTGAGCTTGATAGGCAGAATGCCCCAGAGCAGCGCGGTCAACAGGGTCAGGAAGAAACCGTAGACCCAGCGGCCCGAAGAGATGTGCATGAGTGCCCCAGATGCCAGAGGAAGTGGAACCGGCATTCTAGGGGCATGCGGTACGCTTTGGGTATAACGCTGTGTTCATGGCACGCCCATCACCAGTACCCCGCTGCCGCTGATGGGGCCGGCGGCCGGCAGCGAGCCCGCTCGACGTACCAGGGAAAACGTCACGTCGTCGGCGCCCGTGCTGTTGGTGATGCGGGTCAGGAACGAACCGTTGACCGGTACGGCGGCCCCGTTGCGCACAAGGGCGGTGCCCACGTCGGCATTGGTCATCAGCAGCAGGCGCGAATCGAACCCGGAGCGGGTGCCTTTGTAAGTGATGGTGATGGGTGTGTTGATCCCGCCATCCGGGCATGAATAGGTAAGCCTGCGGTTGCTGACGATGGGCGATGTCAGCGGGTCGGTGCCTATCCCTCGCTGGTGCACGTTACCGAAGTTGATCTCGATGGGATTGTTGTTATTGATCGTGCAGGTTGACGGAGAGACGGTGAAGTTGTTGGCGGCGGTATACGTGACGGTGAGTTGCGGCCGCGTGCCGTCGTAGTTGTTCGAACTGGTGAGGCGCAACAGACCGAGGTTGTCGCCGATTCGCACATCGAACGGATTGGACGGATAGTTGCGTAGCAGAATATAGGGCGTGACATTGATCGGATAAAAGGTTCCGTTATTGGGGATGGTGGCTATCCCGATACCCGACGGCACCGGCGTGTTGTAGTAGGCCCCATTGATTCGCAACCCGGTGCCTTCACGAACAAATTTCGGACCGGGCGTCCACGCGGTGCCTGCCGCACTCCCACTTGCCCAAAAGTCAGCGTGCCAGCCTGGGCCGCCGCTGTAGGTGAATCGACATTCCAGCCTTGCGCCTTCCAGCATGATCCTGCTGCGGTCTGCACTCAGGGTGACGGTAACCGGGACCTGCAGGTTTGGGTTGCCATTCTGCCAGGGGCCTCCATTGACACGGCAATCGACAGCGTGCGCGGTCGTTGTCATAGCCGCCAGAACGAGAAGCACCAGGGCTCCAAATAGTCGTTTCATTTTGATCTCTCGTTGCTCTGCTCTACCCAGTCAAAGCCTAGGGATAGTCCAGCGTAAAAGTGGAGGTCACCGTGTACGCACCGTGCCCGATGGTTTGATCCCTGATGGCGGCCGGCTCGCCCTGCACGTAAGCCTTGAGTTCGATGGCATTGCTGCCGTCGCTCAACACCTGCTTGTCGCTGACGGTATTCAAGGGCAAGGGTTTGTCGCTCAGCGTTTCCATGCCGACGCCAATGCCCGAGGCGCCGCTGCCACCGTCCAGCGCGAGCAGGCCGGGAAGCTCTCTGTTCTCGGCACCGCCGAATGTGATGGTCACCGAGTTGCCGATCGTGGTATCGCAGTCTTCCAGGTGCAGCTTGAAACGCTTACCCACCGAGCGCGTGTTGATATAGAGGTACTTGCTGGTGAGGTCCCAGAGTTCGAGTGTGATGGCCTCGTCGCCGGGGCGCAGGGTGCAGGCCTCTTCAACCAGGTTGCCTTTGAAGCGCAGATTGTCCGCCGCCTGCCCCAGGGGGATCAGGCCGACGGCGAGCAGAACGGCCAGGCCTGCCTTTTGAACCCTTTGATATCGCATCGATTCAGTTCCTACTGGTATTCGGCCAACAACGTGGCCACCGCCGTGAACCTGGCGGGAGGCAGCGTTGCACCGGGCTGTTGCACGGGCACTACCTCCAGGGTCGGCGGTGACGACAAGCTGATGTCCAGGGGTGTGTTGAGTGCAAATGGCAGGTTGTTCTGAAAAACCCGAATGCCCAGCGCAGGCACGCTGGTCTGCACCGCTGAACCGTCAAACGCCGTGGGCGTGCCGTTGACGCTCAGTTTCAATTGCCACGGCAGGGTGTCGGTGCCGCAATTGATCGCGTAGCCGACGCCTCTGCGATACCTCACGCCGTCGACGCGCTTGACCCCGACATCGCCAAAATCGACCTCAATGGTATTGCCCGCATCGATCGTGCAGGGAGGCGGCTCGTTCAGTGTCCCGCTGAACGTCAAGTTGGCCGACGCTCCACTGCACAGGCCGATGACGCAAAGAGCGAGCAAGGCTCGCGGCTGCCAAGCTGTCATGGGGCGTTCCTCTCTTTATCGGTAACCATCATTGGTAATCGACCACCAGGGTCGCGGTCGCGTCGAAAACCCCGCCGGTCAGCGTGCTGCCCGCACGTTTGACCGGCACAGCCTGCACCACGGGCAAATTGGGATAGGTAAAATTCACCGCCGTGTTCAACGGCCAGTCAGCGCCATTCACAAACAGCCTGACGCCGAGGTCCGCCTTACGGGTAGCGAGCGCGCGGCCGTCAAACGACGCCGCGGTACCCTTGAGTTCCAGGGTCAACGCATTACTGAACGGGGAATTACAGGTGACGGTATACGGCACCCCGCGACGGTAATTGACCCCATCGACCCGTGACGTCAGCAGGTCATTGCCGAACGGCACATCAAGCGTGCTGCCGGCGTTGATGACGCACGGCGGGGGCGCAATGATCACCGCGCGAATGGTCAAACTGGTTTCGGCCTGCAGGCCCTGGCTGACCGCCAGCCACACACCGCCGGCAATCACGCCGAATGATTTAGCCATCGTTGCCCCCTTACTCATAAGTGAGCCTGAAATCCACCACGGCCCTGAATGCCCCGCTGGTCAACGGCGCAGCGGTGCGCGTAGGCCGTACATTCCAGGTCTGGGTATTGCGGCCCACGGGCAAGAACAGCGGCTGGCCCCTCGAGCCCAGTTGCACGTCGCGGCCGAGGGCATCGGTCAATTGCAGGCCCATGCCGGTGATGCCCTGCACTTTGACCAGCCGTGGATCGTCGGCGTCGGCCGGCGCCTCGAACGTGACCGACAGCACCGGTTGGTAAGCGCTCCAGGTCAGGTTGCCCGTACGCTCATTGCGTATACGCCCGGCGGTGCGCAGACAATCGGTGAACCGCAGCTGAAAAGCCTTGGGGGTCGCCTGGTCACCGGGACGTTGCAACTGGCTGGTCGACACGGCGTCCAGGTCGACGGTCTGGTGCAGGGACGTCATTTCCAGGCTGCAAGGCGACTCATGCATGGACCCGAGCACATTCAACATGCCACTCATGCCTTCGATATCATCCTCATCCGCGGCCTGTGCGCTCATCGCCAGGGCCCATAACAGGCCGCCCAGGACCTTCACTTTTTGCGACTTCATGACGTTCTCCAGCACCATTACTCATTCGCCGGCGCGGCCTGCGAGTTCACTGTGCAGGTGTCGCCCGCGCAGGTGAAAGCCAGGAGCGGGCGGCCGCCATAATCGTTCACATAGGCCAGATAAGGGGTCGTACCCAGCGCCTTGGCGGTAGGCCCCAGGACGAGGGTGCCTTTGGGGGGAACCATCAGTGGCACGAAACCCGGCACGGTTTTGCCGTCCTTGCGGTTACGCGCATCCACCAGCGTCACGTAATACGGCGTAGGGTTATTCACCCGGTATTGATCGCCTTCACGGGTCAGGGTCAGTTTTTGCTGCCACGGGTTGGACAAATCCTGTTGGCTTGGCTCGATGGCTTGCGGGCGGTAGAACAGCTTGATGCGGGTTTGCAGTGCAATCTGCAGGGTATTGGACTTGTCGCTGCGCGGCGGAATCTCCCTCAGGTTGAAGTAATACACCGTTTCCCGATCCTGCGGCAGCAACTTGGCCGCCGGCAACGCCTGGACCTTCACCTGGCTTTGCTTACCCGGCTCCAGGCGTTGAACCGGTGGGAGCACGATCAACGGCGTGGTGATTTTTTTACCGGTTTCATCCTCGATCCAGCCTTGGGCCAGATAGGGCAACTGGGTATTGTTGTTGGTGATGTTCACGCTGGTGGCCTCTTTGCCACCGTCGAAAATCACGCGGGTACGGTCCAGGCCCACAGCAGCGTTGGCACTCTGGCTCAGGGCCAGGACCCACAGCGCGAAGGTCGGGAATACGAGACGTGTGTTCGGCATCATGAGGCTGTGTTCTCCATATCAGTAGGCGTGCCGGACAGCCCGGCGGGCTCGGGCAAGGATGGGTCAGCGGCTACCGCCTGGCAGCGCAATTGCAGGGCATCGGTCAAACCATCGGCAGGCAACGTGGCAGGCAGCGTGAGCAGGCACCGCGCGTCGCCGCCCCAACTGACGGTCATCTGCTCGCCGGCCTGGATGCCGCTGAGGTAGACCTCGCCGCCGTCATTCACAATGCCGGTGTCCTGTTGCTTGAGGTTCTGCACCGTCGCGCCGAAGGGCGGCGAGCTGCCATCCGCCAGGCGCAGTACAGCCATGGCCTTTTCACCGGCGATCACATCCAGCGAGCGATAACCGATCGCCCCTTCGGTGAGCGTCAATTGCGTGACTGATTGAGTGGCTTCGACATTGCTCGGCAAGCGCTCCAGATCAACGCTGGCAGCGGTACGCTGATAGCTGCTGATATCCGAAATCACGGCCTTGCCGAAGGCATTGCTGCGGGTCGGCGTGCCATAACCGCGCACCGGCACATCGGGCACACCGGCGGTATCGACCATCAGGCGGGTGCCGCCTGTGCTGGTGGTTCGGTGAAGCGCCGCACCGTAGGCCGTGAGCGTGGCACCGCCGCGTGCGGAAATGCCCAGGCTGCCGGTCCCGCCCTGTTGCCGGCTGGCGCTCACGTCGATGTCGACGTTGTCGCCCATATGGCTCAGGTAACCGCTGGCGGACGTGTCGCTGGCGCTGAGCTGGTAGCTGTTACGCTCATCGAAGCGATCGCTGTAGCGCGAGGCAAAGCTGTTTTTGCCGGCGCCCCGATTGGCATCCAGCGAGAGTGTGCCGGTACGCCCCAACGGCAGGCTGACCGTCAACGCCATGCCGTTGTCCTTGTAGTTGTATTCCTGAGTGCGGTACATGTTCAGGGACAGGCTCATGTTCTTGACCGTGCCCACATTGAAGTAGCGCGACAGCGACAGGTTCCAGCGATGCGTGTCCGGCCGGTCCCAGTAGGTTTGCTTGTTGTAACTGGCGTAGACGGTGGCGCCCAGGTCACGAAACTGCTTGTTGACCGTCACCGTGTACAGCGCCTTGCTGCCGCCGATAGGCTTCCAACCTTCGCTGGGATCACGGTATCCCCCACGCCCGCCGAGCTCACCGTTCAACCCGTAATGCCGGGCATCCAGGTATTCACTCATGCTCAGGAAGTTCTTCTCGGAAAAGCGGTAACCGGCAAAGGTCACCTGGCTGTCGTACTCTTCGAAGTTCTTGGAGTATTGAAGGCGGTAGGATTTACCCGAGAGCGCCTCCTTCCACACGGTGGCGCGGGACTGCGTGACATCCAGCGAGACGGCGCCGAACGCCAACAAGTCCCGACCGGCGCCCACGGATAACGCCCGATAGTTGTTATCGGTGATACCACCACCGAACAACGACCAGCCATTGCTCACGCCCCAGGAAAACTCTCCGGTACCGAAGACGGCACCATCGGAGCCCGTCTGAAGGTTGGACGGTCGCCCGCTTGCCAGCTTGTAACGGACTTGGCCTGGGCGCGTCAGGTAAGGCACACCGGCCGTATTGAGTTGGAAGGTATGGACCGAACCGTCCTGTTCTTCCACCCGCACATCCAGCTTGCCGGTCACCGCATCATTAAGGTCCTGAATGCGAAAGGGACCCGCCGCAACCAGCGTTTCGTAGAGCACACGGCCCTGCTGGCTGATGATGACTTTGGCGTTGGTCTTGGCCACACCGACCACTTCCGGCGCGTACCCCCGCAAGTTGGGAGGCAGCTGGCTTTGATCCGAATTGAGCGCGGCGCCGGTAAAGCGGAAGCTGTCGAACAGGTCCGAATACAGGTAGCTTTCGCCCACCACCAGGCGCGCCTTCAGCGCCGGAATGGCGCGATACGCGTAGTAGCGGCTCCACTCCAGCTTTTGCGGGCCGGCCGCCTCCTGCCGACCACTCTCCACGCGCCCCTGCCAATCCGCCCTGAGACGCCAGGCACCGGCATTGGCCCCCACGGTTCCATTACCACTGAGGTTTTTGCGCTGGCCATCGTTGCGCTGGTAATTGGACTGCGCCGTCAGGCTGTAGTCCACCAACAGCCCCGGCACCCCCTCATCCCATCGGGAAGGCGGGTCCCAATTGATAGCGTTGTATTCAAGGTAGGCCTGGGGCACGTTGATGCTCAAGGTGGAAGTGGCCAAATCACCACTGACCTCCATACCCAGCAAGCTTTGGATGTCCAGGCACTCCCCGTCCTTCCACCATGCAAGCCTGCCGGCTTCGGACACTTTCAGGCCCAGTTGCTCGACAAGACTGCGCGACAAACAGGCCTGGCTGCCCTTGGGATCGTTATCGGGGGGATAGAACGCCACCGATTGTTCAGCAATAGGCTGGGCATTGAGGTGCACAGCCATCGAGTAAGTGCCTGGCAGAATGAATCCGCTGCGCGCAAATTGAGACAAGTCAATGTTGGCGCGATCGCTCAGGTCGAGAACGTCGGTATTGAACTCGATATCCCCAGCGCCCATTGCACTGCCTGCCAGTGATATCAACCCGCCGAACAGCCCGGGGCGGAGCGTATTTTTGATCTTCGACGTATTCAACATGCAAGCTTGTCCATCACTGTTCAAAAGTATTCCAACTTGAACCGCACCGCGGCACTGTGAGCCCCGACCACCAAGGGCAAGCCGTTGCCGACCAGGAAAAACCGGTAGTTGAGAGTCATGTCGCCTTCGGCCAGCGGGACCGGGGCCATGCGTTGCCCCGGCAGGCTTTCCTGGCCGGCGGCGTCGACGATGTGCAGGGCCACCCCCTGCGAGTCGCCAAACACAGCGAACGAGAGTCCTGCCCTGTCGGTGGGGCCTTCGAACGTCACACGCATGTGTTCCCAATCGGGCAGATTTACACCTGGGCGCGCTGGGTCCGGGCGGGTCAGCGAGCAATTGACCAGACGCAACTGAAAGGGATGATCTTCGCCCCGCGTGTTACGCAAGAGCCGACCCACCGGCTCGGGCGGCATCTCGATGGTTTGATCGATACTGGCCAGTTCCAGCCCGCAGGCGGAATCAACCACTTTGCCTCCCAGCAACACGACCCCCTCGCCTTGCGCAGACGCTTGGGCGACCACACAAGGGCTGATGAACGTCGTCAATGCAGAGGCAATAGCCAGAGGTAGGAATGCTTTCACCTGGATCTCCCGTCAGCGTCCCCCACCACGCCGGGTGGCGGGGGCAACACTTACTGATAAGCCAAGGTGAAATTGGTGACCGCGCTGAAGTCACCAGGAACGATGTCCCCGGTGGCGGCGCCTTGTACGTAGGCACCAAACTCCAGCGTGTTATCACCGGTGCTGATGATTTGCGGGGCGGTAGGAACCCCCAACTTAACCAGGTCACCACCATGGGTCATCATAATGCCCAGGTTGCCCGCGCCGCCGACCGTACCGATGGCACCGGGCACCACCGTGGAGGGCGCGCCGGTGAAGGTGGTGGTGACGGTATTGTCAGTGAGACCGGCCAGGTCGCAACCTTCCAGTTCGATCAGCACGCGTCGGGCTTCCGATTTGCCACCCGCTTGCAATTGATGCTTGGCGATCGCGCCCAGGCGAACGGTTTGGTCGACGGAGTCAGGCTTGATAGAGCAGGCCCCTGAGTGGACCGAGCCTATAAACGTCACCGTTCCATCCGCGGCGTGCGCCATCGACATCGAACCCGCCAGCAGACCGACAGACAACAGCACAGTTTTCATTTTGGTTTTCATCTACAGATTCCCACTTAACGAGTGTCATTAAGGAGCCCTGCTACCGACAGGCGCAGGGCTGATTAAACGAGCGGTACGACCCATGCATCGAGAAGTTCTTCTGACGTGTTTTTCCAACTTTTTGTATTGCTTTCAGAAGCACGCTCAACGCCGGGCAAGTGTCCACTTCTACACTTGAATAAGTAAGCCAGCCGCTTCCCTTAGTGACGTAGCCTATGTATATCAAGGCCCGCAGGAAGATTATGGCAATGTGCCAAAACTTTAAAAAGAGCCGAAGGAATTGGACTACGCACAGATTAATGAGAACAATTCCCCGCAGAATATATCTGTAAGAACAAGATTACAGGCACTAAAAAGTAACCGTATTTACACGGCCAGGCCAACTAGCCAACTTAATAAAAGTGGCGCGTTATGATGACTGAACAGTCATGTGCAGAAGGAGAGCAAGCGCCCCTTCTGCAGGGATCGGGTACAGGTCACCCGCTGTGCGCCCGCAGGTTCGACCAGTGGCCTGAACGGATCGCCCGTCAATTCAAAGGTCCCGCAAACACTGACCCGAACTCTTTCAATCGATCAATGAACTCACCCTTTAAGGTCACTAGCGCACGGCTTCGAATAATCCGCTGGCGCCCATGCCGCCGCCCACGCACATGGTGACGATGCCATAACGCAGATTGCGCCGTTGCAGCTCCCGCACAAGGTGCCCTACCTGCCGCGACCCCGTCATGCCGAACGGATGCCCGATGGAGATCGAGCCACCGTTGACGTTGTACCTGGCGTTATCAATCTCCAGGCGGTTCCGTGCATACAGGCACTGGGAAGCAAAGGCTTCATTGAGTTCCCACAGGTCGATATCCGCCACCTGCAAGCCCTTGGCCTTGAGCAGCTTGGGCACCGAGAACACCGGGCCGATGCCCATTTCGTCCGGCTCGCAACCCGCCACCGTAAAACCACGGAAGAACGCCTTGGGCGTGAGCCCCAGCGCCAGGGCTTTTTCCAGGCTCATCACCAGGGTCATCGAGGCACCGTCGGAGAGCTGTGAAGAGTTGCCGGCCGTCACTGAACCGTCTTCGGCAAACACCGGCTTCAAGCCGCTGAGGCTGGCCAGGGTGGTGTCCGGGCGGTTGCAGTCGTCGCGGTCGACCACGCCGTCAAGCGCCTGCACCTCGCCGGTGTGCTGGTCTTCGACCTTGTACTTGACCGCCATCGGCACGATTTCATCGTTGAACAAGCCGTCGGCCTGGGCCTGGGCGGTGCGCTGCTGGCTTTGCAGGGCGTAGAGGTCCTGGTCTTCACGGCTGACGTGATAACGACGCGCGACGATTTCGGCGGTCTGGCCCATGGGGAAATAGATACCCGGCACCTGCTCTTTAAGCAGCGGGTTGATCAGGTTGTCGGTGTTGACGCTTTTCATGGTCAGGCTGATGGACTCCACGCCACCGGCGACGATGATGTCGCTGCAGCCCGACGCAATCTGGTTGGCTGCAATCGCAATCGCCTGCAAGCCCGACGAGCAGAAGCGGTTAAGCGTCATGCCCGCCGTGCCAGTGCCCAGTTGCGACAGCACCGCCACGTTACGCCCGATGTTGTAGCCTTGGGCGCCTTCGTTGGAGCCGGCGCCGACAATGCAATCCTCCACCGTCGCGGGGTCGATGCCGTTGCGGCTCAGCAGCGCGTTGACGCAATGGGCTGCCATGTCATCGGGACGGGTCTGATTGAACTTGCCACGAAAGGACTTGGCCAGGCCGGTTCGCACGCTGTCGACGATCACTACTTCACGCATGGGCTACCTCGATCTTGTCGCTGTTGGGAGAGGGATCGAGGATAGATCCAGGTCTGGCCGGCTGCGATGATCATTCATCCCATGGATGCAAAAGCATGGGGCCGGCACACGGCCTATCGAGTGTATAGAGCACAGAATGTGGGAGGGGGTTTGCCCCGATATAGGTGGTCCCGTCACCATTTGCGGTGACTGACACGCCGCTATCGGGGCAAGCCCGCTCGCCACAGGTTATTTCTTTTTCTTTTTGTCGTGCTTGTCGGTTTTGTCGAATGCCGCTTCTAACGCCAGGTTGAGGGTGCGCAACACCTTGACCCGCGCCCAGCGCTTGTCATTGGCTTCCACCAGGGTCCACGGCGACACCTCGGTGCTGGTGCGGTCGACCATATCGCCCACGGCGGCGCGGTAGTCGTCCCACTTGTCACGGTTGCGCCAGTCGTCTTCGGTGATCTTGAAGCGCTTGAACGGGATTTCCTCGCGGGCCTGGAAACGCTCCAACTGGGTGTCCTTGTCGATGGCCAGCCAGAACTTGACCACGATCACGCCCGCATCACGCAGTTGTTCTTCAAAGTCATTGATCTCGCCATAGGCGCGCATCCAGTCTGCCGGGGTGCAGAAACCTTCGACGCGCTCCACCAGCACACGGCCATACCAGGAGCGGTCGAACACCGTGAACATGCCCCGCCCCGGGATCTTCTGCCAGAACCGCCAGAGGTAGGGTTGGGCGCGCTCATCTTCACTGGGCGCGGCAATCGGCACGATACGGTACTGGCGCGGGTCCAGCGCGGCAGCAACACGCCGGATCGCCCCGCCCTTGCCCGCCGCGTCATTGCCCTCGAAGACCGTCACCAACGCGTGCTTGCGCATGCGCTTGTCGCGCATCAAGCCGGAGAAACGCGCCTGCTCAGTGATCAACTGTTCTTCGTAATCGTCCTTTTCCAGGCGCAAGGTCATGTCGAGGCTGTCGAGCAGACTCTTTTGATCCACCGACGCAATCAGCGGCGCCGGGTTCATGCCGCTGGCCTTGCCCTTGGGCAGTTTCAACGCGTTTTGCAGGCTCTCGAGCAGGATCTTGCCCACGGTGAGGCTGCGGTAATTGGCATCAACACCTTCAATGACATGCCACGGCGCATAGTCGCGGCTGGTGCGACGCAGGATGCGCTCGCCGAAATGCACAAACTTGTCGTAGGTCTCGGATTGCTGCCAGTCCAGCGGGCTGATGCGCCAGCTATGCAACGGGTCGTCGGCCAGGGCCTTGAGCCGCGCCTTCATCTGCTTCTTGGACAGGTGGAACCAGAACTTGAAGATCAGTGCGCCTTCATCGCAGAGCATTTTTTCCAGGCGCTCGGCACCGGCGATGGCCTGGTCCAGGCGGGCGTCCTTGATCTCGCCGTGCACACGGCCTTGCAGCATCTGGCTGTACCAGTTGCCGAAAAAGATGCCCATGCGCCCCTTGGCAGGCAGCTGCCGCCAGTAACGCCAGGCCGGTGGGCGCGCCAGTTCTTCGTCGGTCTGCTGGTCGAAAGTACGCACTTCGATCAGGCGCGGGTCCATCCATTCGTTGAGCAACTTGACGGTTTCACCCTTGCCGGCGCCTTCGATGCCGTTGATCAGGATGATCACCGGGAAGCGCTTCTGCTGTTGCAGCTCGTACTGCACTTCCAGCAAGGCTTCGCGCAGCGCCGGCACTTCGGCGTCGTAGGTGTCTTTATCGATGGCGTGACCGATTTCGGCGGATTCGAACATGGGCTGCTCCGTTTCAAGAGGGCTCAAGACTAGCGGATTGGGCACCACGGCAGGCAAGGAATTTCAATCGGCTTGCCGTGGATCAATCACCGGGCCCGATGGCTAATACCCAGGGACGTGGCAAATGCCCTGGTCCTGATGCCTCAACATCTGCTGGGTCAGGCGCTCCACCACTTCGGTTATTGCCTGTCGGCGCGGCGCGCGCAGGGCTTCCATTTGTTTGAAGTACTCCCCGTCGGTCAGGTCCTGGCGGCTCTCAAAGAGTGTCTGCTGCTGCGCATCAAAGGGCTCGGTCGCCGACAGGAATGCAGCGGGAAATTGCCGTTTGAGATGGGTTTTCCAGAACGCCAATTGGGTAATAAAGTGCAAGAACGCAGGGGATAGCTCTGCCGTGCGCACCTGGGACCGCGCCACTTCCAAACCGTCGCGGGTCACACCGGCAAATGATCCAAATTGCATTTGCTTGGGCTGCCCTGGCAGTTGCAGATCCTCGGCCAACCCGACCCGGAATGCCAGGCTGACTTCCAGGGGGTCTACGGACGCATTTTCGATAGCGTAGGTCGCCGCGATTTTTTCCAACTCACTGAGACGAAACAAACCTCGACTCAAGTTCAACAGTGCCCCGGAGTTGCCCTGTGCACGACCGGCTTGCAATGTTGCCTTCTGGATCTCTTTGAGGATCTCCATCTGGCTGAAAATCTCTGCGGCACCATCTGCGCAGTTCGTCGGATGAGCCACCAGTTGAAAGACTTGCTCGCGCAGCTCCACACTGTCATGGGTCGACTGCAATACGTCCCAGACCCGCTGGGTCAAATCCTCGCGTACATGACGGTTGTCGGCGGTACCGGACAGCTCAGCCAGCAAGAGGAACAACGCTGTCGATTCCGGGTCATCCCGCAGGTTGGCCCACACCGTTCGCTTGTGGGCATCTCGAGCAGCCACCGCTTCCGGCAACCACAATGCCCTGGCCTTCAATTCGGTCGTGCGGGGCTGATCGTCATCTACATACCCCATGCCAATACCGACTTCAGCGCGGTACCCCTCGAGTGCCGTTACCGTCGAGTCGGATAGCGGGTTGCCGCCCAGGTCAATTGCCTGGCTGAAACTACGGGGCACCGTGAATAACCACTCCGGCAACACGGTTATCAAGTTGTCACGTAGATCCACCTGTTCCAGGTGGGCTAACCGTCCGAGGCCCAACGGCAGATCGACGATGTTGCTGTCCTGTAATAACAGCGTGTGCAAATCACGCATCTTGCTGACATCCACCAGCTTATCCAGCGGGTTATGGCTCAGGTCCAGATGGCGCAACGTATTCAGATCAGCCAGTTTCAGGCGGGTGTATTCGGTCAGCGCAAGGCGGTTGCGGGGCATCGACAACCGTTCGAGATCGAGCATTCGCGAGAATATTTCCGGCAAGCGGGTCAGGCGGTTGCGATCCAGTTTCAGAGAGCGCACACCTTTAAAGCACTTGAGGAAATAAGCGACGTCGTCGCCCAACCGCATGTTCTTGAGCGACACCTGACGAACATGGTCGAAACGAACGTCGGCAGGCAACGCTGGCAGCGACCCAACGCGCATCCCGTCCAGGTTCAAACTGGCAACCGACGCCTGGTGCTCATCCAGAGCAAAGCTTTGATGCCGCCAACAGGCTTCAATGCGTTCTGCCACTTGCTCACGGCTAGTACGCATGTCACTCAGGCCCGGCTGTTTATCCATGCCCTGGATATCGCTCTTCCAGTGCTTGAGCAGGGCGCGCAGACGAGCAAGTTCTGCCTTCAAACGTTTGACCGCCCTGGCCCGGGAAAAATGATCGGCACCCAACGCCATCAGCAGCGAAGACACTTGCGCATTGCTGAACAAGGGGTACAAGCGCTTCACCTTACGCACCAGCGCGGGCGGGTGAGCCAACGGCCCCGTCGGCGAATCGGCCAGCTCACAGGGAACCGCCTCCAACACAGGCTCGCGGCCCCTGCTGGAAAAAGCCTCGGCGGCCAGTTCCCGCTCCCCCTTAGCCAGCGAAGCGCTCATGTATCGCAGGCGCCAGAGGTTATTGGCCTCCTGAAGCGGTAAGCCCATCGCCACTCGCTGGGTGTCCGTCAGCACCGAATCAATCGCCTCGAACAGGCTGTCGGGCCCGGAATAAGGTCCACCGAGACTCAGCCCCTTGTCATCGAACGCTTCAAATCCTGCGTCCGATCTGACCACCACTCGCCGCACGCCAGCCCCCTTGAGCGCGCCCACGGACAATAAGTCGCCCTGTGGCGAGTCCTGGCGCAACTCGAGCCGCAACGCCTGGCCCCACCCTGCCACGCGCGGCATTGACCGAACCGCGATAAGCGCGGTATCCAAGCTGGCCAACTCTGGCTGCTCAAACCCCATCAGGGCACGGTCCAGGCGTTGCGCCTCAAGGGCACGCTGTACTGACTCAGCCAATGCCATGGGAATACGTTGATGATCGCGCAGGGACTCACGCTGCACGGTTGATGTCTCGGCCATCAATTCGCGCATCAACGTAGCGGGCAATTGCGGGTAGGTGCGCTTGAGCAACGCCCACTCGGGCGGTACGGGTCCGTCATAGGACTGATACAACTGCTCGAACAGCGGCTTGCGATCAGCCTTGAGGTGCGCGAGCAACTGGCGCGCCAGTACGGTGTGCTCCTGATCGGCCGCCACGCCCTCCCCCAGCAAGCCGATCTTTTGTGCCTCATCCAGCCCGGATAACAGCACATCAAACACTTTCCCTTGACTGAGCATCTGCTCGGTGACCGTCAAGCGCAGGCCCGTATTGTTAACCGGTCTGCTGGCCGGGTAACGTGCCTTGACGCTGCGCTGTGCATCCAGCACCTCAAAATAGCGTCCCACGGGCCACCCCTGTAACTGAGGCAGGGCATGCATCTGCAAGGTCGAGTTTTCGACGCTGGGAGAGGCACCGCTTTCCAACTGCCAGATCAAATCGCGAATGGAGTGGTCCAGCCTGAAACGCTCGTACAGATCGCGAAAGCGTGCGGGAAAGGGCAAGCACTCCTCGGCCTGATAGACGCCCCAATCATGGGTTTTATCCATAATTGCCTTGATCTGCACAAGTTTCCTTGAAGGGAGCGAGACACCTGGGCCCGTCGGTTTCAGGCGTGAAAAGAGATAATCCTGATCCTCCCACTCGTCAGGCTTTTCGAACGCAAAACGCCAACGGCCTTCACCGTTATGCAGCAACTCCGGGCGATAAGCCGTCTGCCGCAGCGGGTGGATGGCCCGCCATCGATCCCGTTTCGCGTCGAATGCAACCCGATGCACACAATCATTGACCATGACGTATGAATGCCCCCCCACCGTGTAGATTCCCGAAGCGTCCGCAACCTCATCATCGACAAGGCGCGGGTCATGGAAGTACGGCGTGACATCCGGGCGCCACAGCCGCAAGTTGCCATCTGCAGGGCGCACCACCTCAACCTTGCGAAAAAAGCTTTCCAGGTTAAGCCCGCTGCGTTTCATGGCCGATCCGACAACCTTGGTCCCCGCTGCGAACAACACCATCGACGTGATATTTTCCGCTACCACAGCCAATTGCTTGAACGCCTCCTCCTTATCACCACGGCGCCAGTCTTCGATCCCCTCATAGAGCTCGCCGAGCATCTGGCCCACCGCGACGCCTGTCATCAATAACCCCAACTCCGGGACAACAAACCCGGCGAGGTTAAGCACCGTCAACCCGGCATCCAGGTACACCTGCAAGCGCTGCTCGCGGGCCTCCTCATCCACATCGGCCACCGGTACCGCCAGGCCTCGCGCATCGGCTTGCAGCTTGGCGACGTACGTCTCGAAAAAATGCCTCACCACGCTGGTCGTAATCGGATTGACCTCCAGCACGCCCAGGCTGCGGTCTTGATCGAAACGTTTGAAGAACCCGACCCGGTCGCCCTGACTCAGGTACCGGGCAAAGAAGGTACGATACGCGGCCACTTCAAGCTTGCGTTTGAGGTAGACCTGAAAATCCTCAAACGAGGAATACTCAAACAATGGCCGCTCGGGCTCACTGGCCATATACACCAGACAGGGTTCTTGCGGGTATTGCGCAATCGACCGGTTAGAGAACACCAGGATGCTCCACAGGCAACCGCCCTGTGTGTTGAGCCCTTGCCAAATGACCGGTCGTTCTTGAAACAGTACCCCCGCAGCCTGAGCCTGGGAGGGCGTCAGTTTGCGATCCAGCAATGTGCACAACATCGTGTAGGTGCCCGGTGAAATGTCCTCCCTCATCAGGGCGATGTGGGCGTCGACTTTCACATCCAGGGTTTTCATCCAGCCAATATCGGCTGCGACATCGTTGAAGTAGGGCTGCTCACTCCCTAGTTTGAACACGTCACTGATGTGCTGCTGATACAAGCGACCAAGGTCCAGGGCACGGCACCCCTGGGCAAACTCGAGTGGGGTAATACCGATGACCTCACGCGTCGCGGCCCCCGACTGCAACAGCGACCCGGCCGGATAGTGCTGCGCTCGAACCTCATCCTCTGAAAAATTCTGCATGGCCACATGCAGCAGGCTGTGCTGAACCAGCCTCACCGTTTTCACATACTTCAATGGCAAGACTTCTTTCTCGTATTCGTTGACGGCACGAACAAACAGATCTTTTTTGGGTTCTACGCTCAGTTGCCATCGGGTCTGGCAGTAATCCTTGAGTCGCTCATTGCAAAACTCATCCAGTGGCTGCAATGGCTTCAATCGCTCGGCAACGGTTGCCTGGGCACTTACAACCGCGACGGCATCTCTGGTCAGCGCATCCAGCACGCCAGGCGGGGCGTTGACCATCCAGCCCGGCAACGCCTTTTGCAGCACTTGGGCCTTGTCCAGATCGCCCGTCATGTCCAGTAAGGCGGCTTGCAGCTGCCTCTGGGTCAATTGGTTCAGCTTGCTGTTCAAATCATCCTGGGGTCGCATCAGCAATATCCTTTATTGCCCATCAATCAAGGCATGACGATACCGCAGCAACCGGCACAGGATTAACGCTGATAATTGATGGATAGAAGGCGCAGCCCAGCAGTTATTTCCATGCAAAACCTATGGGGCTACCACCCGCAATCCGCCCTGCGACCTGTGATCGGCTAGAATGGCCGCCTTGCCTTTACCGAGCCGCCCATGAACCCCATCACCCACGCCCAGCTCGACTGGGATGACCAAGGCCGCCCGCATTCGCGGGTGTTCGACGATGTGTATTTCTCCGACCAGTCGGGCCTTGAAGAAACGCGCTATGTATTTCTCGAACAGAACCGTTTGCAGGAGCGTTTTGCCGCCTTGCCAGACGGCGGGCGCCTGGTGATCGGTGAGACCGGGTTCGGCACCGGGTTGAACTTTCTCTGCGCCTGGCAACTGTTCGAGCAACATGCGGTGGCCAGTGCGCGGTTGCACTTTGTGAGCGTGGAAAAATACCCGCTCAGCCATACCGACCTGCAACGCGCCCTCGCCCTGTGGCCGGAGCTTGCGCCCTTTGCCGAGCAATTGCTGGCCCAGTACCTTGCGATCCATCAAGGGTTCCAACGCCTGGTATTGGATAACGGCCGCGTGACCTTGACCCTGTTGGTCGGTGACGCCCTGGAGCAACTGCCGCAACTGGATGCACAGATCGATGCGTGGTTTCTCGACGGTTTTGCCCCGGCGAAAAACCCCGACATGTGGACCGCCGAGCTGTTTGCCGAACTGGCGCGCCTGGCCGCGCCGGGCTCGACCATCAGCACCTTTACCAGCACCGGTTGGGTACGACGCTTGATCAACGCCGCCGGCTTCAAGATGAAACGTACCCCGGGCATTGGGCACAAATGGGAGATCCTGCGCGGTGAGTTCCTCGGTTGGCCCGAAGACACGCCTGCGCCCGCCAAGCCCAAACCCTGGTTCGCCCGCCCTGCCGCCATCAACGGCGAGCGCCATGCCATGGTCATCGGTGGCGGCCTGGCCGGTTGCGCGACAGCCGCCAGCCTGGCTGCCCGAGGCTGGCGCGTCAGCCTGCTGGAGCGGCACGCCGAGCTGGCCCAGGAAGCATCAGGCAACCCCCAGGGCGTGCTGTACCTCAAGTTGTCGGCACATGGCACGGCACTCTCACAGCTGATACTCAGCGGCTTCGGCCACACCCGACGCCTGCTGGAGCACTTGCACCGAGGCGTCGACTGGGAGGGTTGTGGCGTGCTGCAACTGGCGTTCGACGCCAAAGAAGCACAGCGCCAGGCGCAACTGGCTGAGGCTTTTGCGCCGCAGCTGCTGCACCTGCTGGACCGCGATCAGGCTCAACAACAGGCAGGCATCGGGCTGGCCCAGGGCGGTCTGTTTTTCCCCGAAGGCGGCTGGGTGCATCCACCGGCGCTGTGCCAATGGCAAGCGGCGCATCCGCTGATTGAGGTCCTCACTCATCACGAGGCCCTTGAGTTGCAGCGTGTCGACGACCAGTGGCAAGCCCGCGACGGCGACAACGTGCTGGCCAGCGCCACGGTGGTCGTGCTCGCCGGGGCTGCCGACATCAAGCGGTTCGCGCTGAGCGCAGACTTGCCGCTCAAGCGTATTCGCGGGCAAATCACTCGGCTGGCGCAAACAACGGCCAGTGAAGCCCTGGCCACTGTGGTTTGCGCCGAGGGCTATGTGGCGCCGGCCCGGCTTGGCGAACACACCTTGGGGGCCAGTTTTGATTTCAACAACGACGACCTCACGCCAACGGTTGCCGAACACGCCGGTAACCTGGCGATGCTGTGTGAGATTTCCGAAGACCTGGTGCAGCGCCTGGGAGCCGATCAACTGGCACCTGAACAACGGGAGGGCCGTGCCGCGTTTCGTTGCACCAGCCCTGATTACCTGCCAATCGTCGGGCCATTGGCCGACATCGAGGCGTTCCAACGCACTTATGCAGTACTGGGTAAAGATGCCCGCCAAGTACCGGACACGCCCTGCCCGTGGCTGCCGGGGGTGTACATCAACAGCGGTCACGGCTCTCGCGGGCTGATTACCGCGCCACTGTGTGGCGAGTTACTCGCCGCCTGGCTGAATGACGAACCGCTGCCGGTTCCGGCCAGTGTAGCCGAGGCTTGCCACCCGAATCGGTTTGCCCTGCGCGCGTTGGTGAGAGGCAAGCCAACGGCAAATAAAGAGCGGCATTGAAGCAATCACGGCTATTTGCCTTATAACTTATCGGTCTAAAACTCCACGGATAGCACTGGGTCAGTTTCTGGGTACGCGCCCTTTGGGCGTACTGAGAATGACCCCCTCCCCAACGGAAAAACCGGTAAGGAACTTATGTGTGGATTAGCTGGCGAGTTACGCTTTGATCATCAACCTGCCGACCTGGCAGCCGTAGAACGCATCACCCATCACCTCGCCCCCCGAGGCCCCGACGCCTGGGGCTTCCACGCCCAAGGGCCGATTGCCCTGGGCCACCGCCGCCTGAAAATCATGGACCTGTCGGACGGCTCCGCCCAACCGATGGTCGACGCCCAACTGGGGCTGTCCCTGGCGTTCAATGGCGCGATCTACAACTTCCCCGAATTACGTGAAGAACTCGAAGCCCTGGGCTACGCCTTCTATTCCGGTGGTGACACCGAAGTGCTGCTCAAGGGTTATCACGCCTGGGGCGAGGCACTGCTGCCCAAGCTCAATGGCATGTTCGCGTTCGCCATCTGGGAACGCGATGCCCAGCGCCTGCTCATCGCCCGTGACCGTCTGGGCGTCAAGCCGCTGTACCTGTCGCGCATCGGCCAGCGCCTGCGCTTTGCCTCGGCCTTGCCGGCGCTGCTCAAGGGCGGCGACATCAACCCGATCCTCGATCCGATCGCCCTGAACCACTACTTGAACTTCCACGCGGTGGTGCCTGCACCGCGTACCTTGCTGGCAGGCATTGAAAAGCTGCCACCGGCGAGCTGGATGCGCATCGACGCCAATGGCAACACCGAGCAGAAAACCTGGTGGACCTTGCCCTACGGTCCCCGTGAGGATGAGCAAAACCTCACGCTGGAAGACTGGACCGACCGTGTGCTCGACAGCACCCGCGAAGCTGTGGCGATTCGTCAACGTGCCGCCGTGGATGTCGGCGTGCTGCTCTCTGGCGGCGTCGATTCGAGCCTGCTCGTCGGCCTGCTGCGTGACGTCGGCGTGCAGGACCTCTCGACCTTCTCCATCGGCTTTGAAGACGCCGGTGGCGAGCGCGGCGACGAGTTCCAGTACTCGGACCTGATCGCCACGCACTACGGCACCCGTCACCACCAACTGCGCATTGCCGAAAGCGCGATTATCGAGCAATTGCCGGCGGCGTTCCGCGCCATGAGCGAGCCGATGGTCAGCCACGATTGCATCGCCTTCTACCTGTTGTCGCGGGAAGTGGCCAAGCACTGCAAAGTGGTGCAGAGCGGCCAGGGCGCCGATGAGCTGTTCGCCGGGTACCACTGGTACCCGCAGGTGGACGGCGCCAGCGATCCGTATGCGGCCTATCGCGAGGCGTTTTTCGACCGCAGCTACGACGACTACGCGGCCACTGTCGCGCCGAAATGGTTGACCGCCCACGACGCTGCCGGTGACTTCGTGCGCGAGCATTTCGCCCTGCCGGGCGCGGATGCCGCCGTGGACAAGGCCCTGCGCCTGGACAGCACGGTGATGCTGGTGGACGACCCGGTCAAACGTGTCGACAACATGACCATGGCCTGGGGCCTGGAAGCGCGCACGCCCTTTCTGGACTACCGCCTGGTTGAATTGTCGGCCCGCGTGCCGGGTAAATTCAAATTGCCCGACGGCGGCAAGCAAGTGCTCAAGGAAGCCGCGCGCCGCGTGATCCCAAGCGCCGTGATCGACCGCAAGAAAGGCTACTTCCCGGTGCCGGGCCTCAAGCATTTGCAGGGCGACACCCTGAACTGGGTACGCGAACTGCTGCTGGACCCGAGCCAGGATCGCGGCCTGTTCAATCCGGCGATGCTCGACCGCTTGCTCACCGACCCGCAAGGCCAGTTGACCCCATTGCGCGGCTCCAAGCTGTGGCAATTGGCGGCGCTGAACCTGTGGCTCAGCGAACAAGGAATCTGATCCATGAAACCTCTCGCAGCGGCTTACAGCCAACGCTTGCTCAAGGGCCAGGCGCCAACCTATGAGCGCCTGCAAGCCCGCCTGGCTGAAGATGGCAGCCCATTGGCCGCCGAGCCGATAGCCGTGCATTGCGGCTGGGGCCGGTTGTTGATCGGCCATACCTTCCCGGACCCGGCGAGCCTGGCCCAGGAGCTGCTCAATGAGCAGCCTGGCGAGCGCGATATTGCACTCTACGTGGCGGCCCCCCAACAGATCCTGGGGATCGATCCACAGCAGTTGTTCCTCGATCCGTCCGATACCTTGCGCCTGTGGTTCAGCGACTACCGCCCCGCCACGCGGGTGTTTCGGGGCTTTCGCATTCGCCGTGTGCAGACCGACGCCGATTGGCAAGCCGTCAACCAGCTGTATCAGGGCCGCGGCATGTTGCCCGTCGACCCTGCGCGCCTGACACCCCGCCATCAAGGCGGCCCGGTGTACTGGCTGGCCGAGGACGAGGACAGCGGTGCGGTGATCGGCAGTGTGATGGGCCTCAATCACCCGAAAGCGTTTCATGACCCGGAAAATGGTTGCAGCCTGTGGTGCCTGGCGGTCGATCCGCACTGCACGCGCCCCGGCGTGGGTGAAGTGCTGGTGCGCCACTTGGTGGAGCACTTCATGAGCCGCGGCTTGAGCTACCTGGACCTGTCGGTACTGCACGATAACCGTCAGGCCAAGAGCCTTTACGCCAAGCTCGGCTTCCGGGCATTGACCACCTTTGCGATCAAGCGCAAGAACGGCATCAACCAGCCGCTGTTCCTCGGCCCCGGGCCGCAGGCGGGGTTCAATCCCTACGCACGGATCATTGTCGAAGAGGCACATCGGCGCGGCATTGATGTGCAGGTGGACGACGCCGACGCCGGCCTGTTCACCCTCAGCCACGGCGGGCGCCGCGTGCGCTGCCGGGAATCCCTGAGCGACCTGACCAGCGCCATCAGCATGACCCTGTGCCAGGACAAGAGCCTGACCCACAAGACGCTCAAAGCGGCCGGCTTGAACTTGCCGTCACAGCAACTGGCCGGTAGCGCCGATGACAACCTGGAATTCCTCGACGAACACCAGCGCATCGTGGTCAAGCCGCTGGACGGCGAGCAAGGCCAAGGCGTGGCGGTGGATCTGCAAACCATCGAGCAGGTGCAGCACGCCATTGAAGCGGCGCGCCAGTTCGACAGCCGGGTGCTGCTGGAAAGCTTCCACGAGGGCCTGGACTTGCGCATCCTGGTGATCGGTTTTGAAGTGGTCGCCGCCGCGATCCGCCGCCCGGCCGAAGTCATCGGCGACGGCCAGCATTCCATCGGCGCGTTGATCGAAGCCCAGAGCCGACGCCGCCAGGCCGCCACCGATGGCGAGAGCAAAATCCCCCTGGATGCGGAAACCGAACGCACCTTGAAAAGCGCAGGTTATGACTACAGCAGCATCCTGCCCCGTGGCGTGCAACTGGCGGTGCGCCGTACCGCCAACCTGCACACCGGCGGTTGCCTGGAGGACGTCACGGCAATCCTGCATCCCACCCTGGTCGACGCCGCCGTGCGCGCCGCCCGCGCCCTGGACATTCCCATGGTGGGCCTGGACCTGATGGTGGCCGCCGCCGACCAACCCGAGTACGTGTTTATCGAGGCCAATGAGCGGGCCGGGCTGGCCAACCATGAACCGCAACCGACAGCGGAGAAGTTTGTGGATTTGCTATTTCCCCATAGCCAGCCGACGGCTCAATAACGTGTGGCGAGGGAGCTGGTCTCCCTCGCCACAAGAGTGCCCTCACCTCATCAGGAGTTTCCATGACTCGAACCCTCCCCGAACCGGATCTCAACTACCTGCAAAAAGTGCTGCTGGAAATGCTCGCCATTCCCAGCCCCACCGGGTTTACCGACACCATCGTGCGCTACGTCGCCGAACGCCTGGAAGAACTGGGCATTCCTTTTGAAATGACCCGGCGCGGTACCATTCGCGCCACCCTCAAGGGCCAGAAAAACAGCCCTGACCGCGCCGTCTCCGCGCACTTGGACACCATTGGCGCCGCCGTGCGTGCGATCAAGGACAACGGTCGCCTGACCCTCGCACCCGTAGGCTGCTGGTCGAGCCGCTTTGCCGAAGGCAGCCGCGTCAGCCTGTTCACCGATAACGGTGTGATTCGCGGCAGCGTCTTGCCGCTGATGGCTTCCGGGCATGCGTTCAACACCGCCGTGGATGAAATGCCGGTGAGCTGGGACCATGTGGAACTGCGCCTGGACGCCTATTGTGCGACCCGCGCCGACTGCGACTCCCTGGGTGTCAGCATCGGCGATTATGTGGCGTTCGACCCACTGCCCGAATTCACCGAGAGCGGGCATATCAGCGCTCGTCACTTGGATGACAAGGCCGGTGTCGCCGCCCTGCTCGCCGCGCTCAAGGCCATCATCGACAGCGGCGAACCGCTGCTGATTGACTGCCACCCCTTGTTCACCATCACCGAGGAAACCGGCAGTGGCGCCGCCGCCGCCCTGCCCTGGGACGTCAGTGAGTTTGTCGGGATTGATATCGCCCCGGTCGCGCCCGGCCAGCACTCCAGCGAACATGCGGTGAGCGTGGCGATGCAGGATTCCGGTGGCCCTTACGACTATCACCTGTCTCGCCACCTGCTGCGCCTGGCGGCGGATAACGACTTGCCGGTACGCCGCGATCTGTTTCGCTACTACTTCAGCGATGCCCACTCAGCGGTCACGGCCGGGCACGACATTCGCACAGCGCTGCTGGCATTCGGCTGTGACGCAACCCATGGCTACGAGCGTACCCATATCGACAGCCTGGCCGCACTGAGCCGCCTGTTGGGCGCGTATATTCTCAGCCCACCGGTGTTCGCCAGCGACGCGCAACCGGCCCAGGGTTCCCTGGATCGGTTCAGCCATCAGTTGGAGCATGAGACACAAATGGAGAGCGACACCCGGGTGCCGTCGGTGGACAGCCTGGTCGGCCAGAAGACCTGACGCCAGCCACACCTGGTACTGGAAACAAAGGTCCCGGCGCAGTAGCATCGCCGGGACCTGACCCCTGAGGCTTGTATGCTGATTCCCTACGATGCACTTGAAGTCGACACCCTGACCCGCCTCATCGAAGACTTCGTCACCCGCGACGGTACCGACAATGGTGACGATACACCGCTGGAAACCCGCGTGTTACGCGTACGCCAGGCGCTGACCAAGGGCCAGGCCCTGATCGTCTTCGACCCCGAAAGCGAGCAATGCCAGTTGATGCTCAAGCACGACGTGCCCAAGCATCTGTTCGACTGAGTCGCACCTCTACAGATTAGGCACCGGCACTGGATGGATGCCGGCGCCCTGACGTTCGAGTATCTTCTGGTACACCTCGGCGCGGTGCACATTAACGCCCACGGGCGCCTCGACGCCGATTTTTACATGGGTACCGTTCAGCTCAAGGATATGCAAAGCGATGTCATCGCCGATGGAGATGATTTCGCCGATGGTGCGGCTTAAAACCAGCATGGCGGTTGTCCTTTTCCGGTGACAGGACCTTGACCATGCGCGATTGCCGCAAGACCGACAATGGCTGGCGACAAAATCAGGAAACACCTACGCAGATAGGTAAATTTCCTGACAGACAACCCCTGAATCAGCCCTTGATTGCCTGCGCCTTGGCGCGCATCTTGTCGGCCATCACCGTCATCTCGTCATACAGCAACTGCGGGTTCTTCTGTTTCAAGGCCCACGCCATCCGCCCCTGTTCATGGGGCAGGATCATGAATTGGCCTTCGGCCACGCGCTGGTAAATGTAGTCGGCGATCTCGGCCGCCGAGATGGGCGAACTCTCGAGCAACTTACCCACCTGCGCTTTCATCGCCGGGGTCGGCCCACGGAAAGAGTCGAGGAGGTTGGTCTGGAAAAACGACGGGCATACCACATGCACACCGACCTCCTGCTGCTTGAGTTCCACCAGCAGGCTCTCCGAGAGCGCCACCACGCCGGCCTTGGCCACGTTGTAGTTGCTCATGGCCGGGCCTTGCATCAACGCAGCCATGGACGCGATGTTGATGATACGACCCTTGCTCTTTTCCAGCAGCGGCAGGAACGCCTTGCAGCCCTTGACCACGCCCATCAGGTTGATTGCGATTTGCCAGTCCCAATCTTCCAGGGACAGTTCGGCGAAGAATCCACCCGACGCCACGCCGGCGTTGTTGACGATCACATCGATGCCACCCAGCTTCACTTCACAGGCCTGGGCAAAGGCCGTGAGCTGGCTGTAGTCGCGCACGTCACAACGCTGGGTAAACCCTTCGCCGCCCGCCTCACGAACCCGCTTGAGGGTTTCTTGCAAGCCAGGCTCGCTGACGTCCGACAAGGCCAACTGCCAACCCTCACGGGCCCAGCGCAGAGCGATTTCACGACCCAGGCCGGACCCGGCGCCAGTGATCATCATGCGGTTTTGCATAGGAAGTAGCCTTGTGGTTCACAGAAGAAGTAACGGGCAGTGTAGCGAAGGTTTTTCCTACACCCACGCACCATCAGATTGATGAATGCCCCAGGCAAACCGTGGGCTCGGTCGGATACCTGTCTATCGCCTAAGTTCAATCTTTTTCAACTAAGAAGATCGATTTGCGCACGCGTTAAAAGAAATAAAAGACCGAGCAAATCGCTTTAAAAAAACACTGAATTTTCTCGGCAGGGGATGAGTCGGAGTTATTAAGGCGTCCGTATGTATAAGCACACGATTTATAGGTACGAGACACTCGTTTAACAACCGGTCTTGGCGAAAGATCTATAAGGAAAAAAACCATGAGCCTCATTCTGATCATTATCTTGATCCTCCTGCTGGTCGGCGGCCTGCCCGTGTTCCCGCATTCACGTAACTGGGGTTATGGCCCGTCGGGTATCCTCGGTGTTGTGCTGGTTGTCCTGCTGGTACTGTTGCTGCTGGGTCGTATATAGAACCCGCTCCTAGCGTTTAAAAAGCAAAAAAAGAGGCCCTCCAGAGCAATGCCAGTCAGTTAAGCGCTAGAACGAGCAACCGGTAACCGGTGGCGAGCGGGCTTGTCGAATCGTCGCACCGCCCGCGTTGGGGCGC
>NZ_JALJFG010000040.1 GCF_023242475.1 Pseudomonas sp. MWU15-20650
GGTTGGCAGGTAAAAGAAGTCGGCGTTATCCGCCGGGAAACCTAGGAGGTTTCGTCAAAGCTTTGGCTAATTGGAGGGGCGATCGTAGGAGTCGGATTACAGGTTGAACAGCCCTACAGCTTCAACTGCCCAATCGCCTTGCTCAACTCCCCGGCCAAGGTCGCCAGTTCATTGCTGGTCGTTGCTGAAGCAACGGTTTGTTGCACGGTGTTTTCGGTCACATCGCGAATACTCACCACTGCGCGGTTCATCTCTTCGGCCACATGGCTTTGCTGCTCGGCGGCCACGGCGATCTGAGTGTTGCTCTCGCGCATCTGCGCCACCGCGCCGGTGATTTGCGCGAGTGCGGCGCCGGCCTCCTGGGCCTGTTGTACGCAGTCATCGGCCTTGAACGAGCTTTCCTGCATGAAGTCCACCGCGTCGCGCGTGCCGGCTTGCAGCGCCGAGACCATGCGGGTGATTTCGTCGGTGGAGCTTTGTACGCGTTTGGCCAGGTTGCGCACTTCATCGGCGACCACGGCAAAACCACGGCCCATTTCGCCTGCGCGTGCGGCTTCGATGGCCGCGTTGAGGGCGAGCAGGTTGGTCTGTTCGGCAATGCTGTGGATCACCCCGACCACGCCGTTGATCTTCTGGCTGTCTTCGGCCAGTTTCTGAATCATTTCGGCGGTCTGTTGCACGCCGCTGGAGAGCCCGGCGATGGAGCGTTGTACCCGGGTGACCACTTCCTGGCCGCTGCCGGCAAGGGTGTCGGCGGTCTGGGACAAGTCGCGGGTGGCACCGGCGTGTTGGGCAATATGGTAGACGGTGGCCGTCATCTCGTTGATGGCGGTGGCGGCCTGGTCGGTTTCGCTTTGCTGGCCGAGCATGCCGTGCTGCACCTCGTTCATGCTAGTGGCCAGGCGTGCAGCACCGTCATCCAGTTGCCGGGCAGTGTGTGCCACGGTGTTGACCACTCGCTGGTAGCCGGCTTGCATGGCATTGAAGGCGCTCGCCATCTGACCGACTTCGTCCTTGCAGGCCAGGGGCACGCGAGCTGACAGGTCGCCGGTTTTCTCCACGTGCAGCATCACGTCCTTGAGGGTGTTGAGCTGGCTGAGCAGGAAGCGGATCAACAGCTGTGAAGCACCCAGCATTGCCAGCATCAGGATTGCCACAGCCACCGCGTAGTGGGCGAAGTGTTCACTGAACACTTGGCTAAGGCTCGGCCCGTAAGCCAGTACGGCGATCTGTTGGCCGTCGGCGCGCGCGTTCACTTCGGCACCCATCAGTGGGTTTTCGCCGAACAACGGCATGTGATTGAGTTCGACCCAGCCGCTGGCGTTGCTCAGGGCTGACAGGTCCAGGTCTGCCAGTTGTGGGGCTTGGCCGCGGGCAAACGTCAGCCACTGCTCCCCCTTGGGCAATGCCTTGTCCGCCGGCCAAGCCCCGAGTAATTGTGCCTGGGCCTGCGCCGCGGCCTGGATGACATGGCTGCGCGCCTGCTGTTCGAGCTGCACGGCGTACAGCACCAGTAGCAGGGTGGTAATGAAAGCGACCGCGTTGACGGCCCAGAATTTGTACTTCAGCGAGATATTGCTAAGCCAGGCACCCATGTAAGGTTTTCTCTGATAGCGGAAACGGTATTGGCAAGGTGCCATTATTGTGCCGCTACTCAGAAAGGTGTTTTTGACATGGGTCAATGCGCCGCATCAACCACCTGAATCAACCTATTTGGGGCAAGCCGAAAAAAGCGCGGGCGCAGGCGGTGCTGTGTATAGCCAGGTCCTCGACGGTTTCATTGCGATGAAGGGCGACCTCGCGCAACACTTCGGTTAAGTAAGCAGGTTCATTGCGGCCGTTCTTCGGCTTGGGTCGCAGGGTGCGCGGTAGCAGGTAAGGGGCATCGCTTTCCAGCATCAGCCGGCCCCGGGGAATCTCCTTTACCAGTGAATGCAGATGCGTTCCACGACGTTCGTCGCAGATCCAACCGGTAATGCCAATGTGCAGGTCGAGATCGAGGTAGCTGAACAGCGCCTGCTGCTCGCCTGTGAAGCAGTGCACAACGGCAGCGGGCAGATGGTCGCGGTAGTCCTTGAGGATCTCCAGCAGGCGCTGGCTGGCGTCGCGTTCGTGGAGGAACACCGGCAGTTTCAGCTCGACGGCCAGGGCCAGGTGTTCTTCGAGGACTTTTTCCTGCTGTGGGCGAGGGGAAAAATCCCGGTTGAAGTCCAGCCCGCATTCGCCCACGGCGCGTACCCGGCTTTCCCCGAGCAGGCCACGTAAACGCTGGGTGCTGTCGCTGTTCCAGTCGCTGGCGGAGTGGGGGTGGATGCCGGCAGTACTGAACAGGCGCTGGCCGTCCTCATCCAGTTTTACGCACAGTTCCAGGGCCTGTTCGCTGCCCTCGATACTGGTGCCGGTGAGCACCAATTGTTCCACGCCGGCGGCGTAGGCGCGCTCGAGAACGGCCTGGTGCCTCTCGTCGAAACTGGGGTTAGTCAGGTTGACGCCGATATCAATGAGTTGCATGGTGCTATCTCCGCCTGCGGTCGGAAAGCATATCAGAGCTGTAGATTTATAAGAAAAACCAAGAACTACAACGCGTTATAGCTGTCTTTGAACGTCGCAAGCGACATTGTGGTGGGCCCGTTGCCTTTCACCATGGCGCCGTTGCGCGCTTTGCCAGCGCTTAAAGCGCTCTGTTTCTGACCTCCAGCACTTCGTTTTTCGCGAAGGCGCTGGCCAGTATTCTTTCCGGAGAGCGGATGATCCGACCCTCGGCGTTGCTAATGTTATGCCTGACGTTACTGCTGCCCATGGCGGCGGTGGCGCGTCTGGACGGGCCGCTGGAAGTCACCAAGCCCGGCAAGGTGCGTGACCTCGCGCAAATTCGTTCCAGTCGCACCCTGCGTGTGCTGGTCAACCAGAGCCGTAACAGTTCCGGTGAGGTGCAGGGCCAGGCCATTGGTGTCGAGTACCATCGGTTGCGTGCTTTTGAGCAGTATCTCAACGGCCATGCCCGTGATGGCGAAGAAATCACCCTCAAGATCATTCCCAAGGCCAAGGACCAGTTGCTGGGCGCGCTGGCGCGTGGCGAAGGTGACGTGGTGGCCCCCGGCGAACTGCTGGATATGAAGGGCGCGCACAAGATCAGTACCAGCGATCCGATTGCCAGTGATGTGCCGCTGTGGCTGGTGGGCGTCAAGGGCGAGCGGCGGTTTACCAAGCTTGAGCAACTCTCCGGGCGCACCTTGGCACTGACGACAGGCAGTGCCGCAGCGGATGCGATCAACCAGGTCAACCAGAAGCTGGCCCTGCACAAGCAACCCCCGGTCAAGGTCGAGTGGGTTGACCCGACACTGGCCGTGGAAGATGTACTGGAGATGGTCCAGGCGGAGATTTTTCACCTGACGATCGTTGAAAAACCTATCGCCGAGCGTTGGTCGAAGGTCCTGCCCAAGTTGCGTTTTGACAAGCAGGTGGCAATCAGCGAGCCGGGTGATGAATACTGGTTCGTACGCCAGGATGCCTCGATGCTGCGGGCCAGCATTGACCGTTTCCTCAAGACCTACCGAACGCCCTCCGACCAGGATGTGGCGTTCCAGCGTATCTATCGACGCCTCTACCAAGTGCGCAACCCGCTGGCTCGCGCCGACCGCCAGCGTTTGGAAAAACTGCGCCCGGTCCTGCAAAAACATGCGCGTGAGCAAGGCATGGACTGGTTGAACCTGGCTGCATTGGCGTTCAAGGAGTCAGCCCTGGACCCGGGTGCACGCAACAGTGGCGGGCCTACTGGCCTGATGCAGATCACACCGTCGGCGGCGCAGCGTGTGGGTGTCAACAATATCGAGAACCTCGACAGTAACGTACAAGCGGGCGCACGTTACTTGGCGATGATCCGTCGCAAGTTTTTCGCCAGCCCCAAGCTCAATGAGCGCGAACGCATGGCCTTTGTGCTGGCGGCGTACAACATGGGGCCGGAGCGGGTTCAGGGTATGCGCACCGAGGCCAGGCGCAGGGGGCTCAATCCCAACCAGTGGTTCTTCCAGGTTGAGCGCATTGCCATGGAGCAGGTGGGGATGGGCGGCGTCAGCTATGTTAATAGCGTCAACAAGTATTACCTGGCATTCGAGCGGGAACGAGGATCCCTGGAACCGTCAGCGGCGAAAATTGCCTCACGGAAATAATCGATTTAATTGATGTGTATAAGGCATATTTTCGGCTTTTATCATTATCTAATCTGATTAATATAGCGGCCAAGTCACCCCTACTTTGAAAAGGATTAACCTCATGAGCCCACTGATCTCTCGCATCCTGTCCACCCGCGCCGGCTACGGCCTGACTGTTCTGCGTATCTTCGTCGGTATCATTTTCGCTGCTCACGGTTCGCAAAAGCTCTTCGGCTGGTTCGGCGGCGGCGGTCTGGCGGGCACTGCGCAGTGGATGGAAAGCATCGGCCTGGCGCCGGGTACCTTGATGGCCGTGTTGTCGGGCGGTACGGAGTTCTTCGCTGGCCTGGCCCTGATCATCGGTTTGCTGGCGCGTCCTGCGGCATTGGGGCTGACCTTCCTGTCGTTGGTAGCCATCTTCTCGGTGCACATCCATAACGGCCTGTTCATGGCCAACAACGGTTATGAGTTCGCATTGGCCTTGCTGGGCGGTGCGCTGGCAGTCTTGTTCGAAGGCGCCGGCAAACTGTCTGCCGACCGTGTGATTAGCACCCGCTGATCCCTGCGCAACCCCTGACGCTCGCCCCTGAAAAGACCCGCCATGAGCGGGTCTTTTCGTTGCTCGGTTTTCTTGACACGCCCCCATCGGCTTCTCTAGGATGCTGCTCATGCGCCGATTTAAACAGCTAATTGCGGGGCGCCACCGGGACTCAATGCAGCCCGACAGAAGTACGTTCTCTCATGCAGAGGACACTTCGAAATACCGCTAAAGCGCTGGTTCGGTGTTGCCTCTCACCTGCCCGCAGACTTTTGAGGCAGAGACACGACACGATGAATGCACTACGCCCTCTCATACGCCTGGCCCCGATTACTGCGGACCTGACTCAACGCAATCCAAAAATCCTCCTGGGTGGCAAGCACCAGCCGACGCTATTGCGTTACCTGGATGGCTGGCCACGTCGTACCGGCCGGCCGTCGGCATTCCTGATCCAGTTTGTTGAAGACGGCGATTCCCTTGCCCGTTTTGCCAGCAACAGTTTCGACCTCGCGGTGATCCAGGCACCCAGCGCCGGCGATGCCGATGAGGTGATTCGCCAGCTGACGCGGATTGCCCGGCAAGGGCTGATAGCACGCCGCTGAGCGGTCAGTGGTAGATGCCTACCGTGGGCGATCGACGCCGGCGCTGGTATAGACACAGTACCCAGGCAATCAAGCACAGCAGCAGCGGCACTGTTGCGATCATCAACAGTTTCAGGTTTCGTTCGAAGCGCAGCAGCGGGGCGTACGCTTGGGTCTTGAGCGCCTGCAACTCCATGGGAAGACGCAGGCGTTCCTTGTTGAGTGCTTGCAACTGGGTATTGGTATCCACCGCCTGGGTGCCGAGGCTTGCCAGCTGTGGGGTCAGCTGTTGCCATGCCTGTTCTGTGCGCTCAAGTCGCCGCTCCAGCTCACCGGCTCTTTCCTGATAAGCCTTTTCGGCGGCCTCGCGCATGGCGTCGAGCACGTGCAGGCGGGTGGGGTTCAAGGCACGCGGGCGAATGCTCCTGAGCGTCTCGGCCGCTGACAGGTTATCCAATGTGTTCAATACAAACTGTGCGTTGCTGTTGGGGCCGGTGTTGTTGATGGCATCCGAGAGCAAGTCAGTATCGGCTATGACCACCACCTCGATCTGTTCGGCCTTTTGCAAACCGGGCGGCTTCCCCTTGAGGCCGTCTGGAAATGCCGAATAGGCAGGCCCTTGTAGACGGGCGGCGATGACATGGTGTTGCCCTGAGTTGGACGTTTCATCGACGAGCGAGTCGAACGCCGTTGCCGACGCAAAACGCTCTGTGTCCAGCAGCGCTGACTGTCGGGAACTCTGTAGTAGTGGAGTGAACAGCGTACGGCTTTTGAGGGGTTGGGAGAGTGCACCGCTACTCGAGACGGTCACGTTGTTCAGGTTCCAGGTACTGATATCGTCCGTGCTCATTGCCTGTCGTGGCAGCTCTAGTCTCGCCGGGTGCAGAACCGTGGGCATTTCAGGGCCAAGGGGGCTCGACGAGGCATAAAGATTATCGACCAGTAGCTTGTCCGTCGACATGTGTATGCCCCATGCGCCAAGCACCCTATCCAGGATGGCGTCTGTCGAGGCGAGGTTCGCACTCATCTCACTGACGGGGTCGATAAAGATCATCAGCTTGGAGCCTTTCAATACAGCCTGTTCAATGGCGTACAGCGTCTGCTCGGGCAGGCCGCGAGGCTGCACGACCATCAGCGTGCCTATCGATGGGGGCACCTGAGCAATGTTCAATGCCAGGCTCACCAGGTTGAAATGCTCGCGTATCTGCGTCAACAGTTGTGAGGCAGGCTCATCCAGCGGCAGCCCAGATAGAAGGCCGACAGTGGGGCGCTCGGGGTGCATTAACGAGTAGATCAGATGGCTGATTTCATACTCAAGCAATGGCTCGTTGTCGGGGCTGAACCTTTCGATGCGTTGTGTGCCATGGCCGGCGCGCGTGCCGATGAGGCCAAGGAATCCTTGGCTGTCATCGAGCCCGAACAAGCTGGCTTTGTACGCATCTTCGGAAAATGGAGTGGGGTCAATAATGTGCAGGTTGATCATGCCTTCGGCCGCTCTTTCGAACGCCTTGAGCACGTCATCCACGCGTTGGCCGTAGCGTCTCAATGTCCGGCTCTTTTGAGGGGCATTGATCGAGTTGAAGTAATACAGGTCCACAGGGTTTTCGAGGGTTGCAAGCCATTGCTGCGTCGGTGGCGATAACGTGTGGATTTTTTCTTGTGAAAAGTCCCAGTGGATATCGGGCAGTTTTTTCACCCAGACCAGATTGAATGCCAGAAACAGTAATGATATGACAATCAGTGTCATACCTGTACGAAGAGCGGATCGCATCAGCAGCTTTCCTTCTCAGCTGTTTTTATAGTTGAGCGTAACGGTCGTCGCAGAAAGAAAAGCGATGATCATGCTGATGAAGTAGAGGCTGTCATGAAGCGTCAGTTTACCGTTGTCCATCATGCTGAAACGTGAAATAGGGTCAAGGGAGGTCAAACTGTCGATAATCCAGATGGGGGTCTGATGTTCAAGTGCGTCCAATACTGAAATAAGCCCACTGACCGTCAGCAGCAAGCCCAGTGTCAATAGGAAAATGACAATACGTTGGCGTGCAATTGCACATATAAAACTTCCGACAGACAGGTAGCTTCCCGCCAGTAACCAACTGGCGAGTAGCTGTGAAGTGATAATGATGTTGTCGGTTGTACCCAGATAGTTGGCGGCGATCACGATGGGGAAATTCAAGACTAAGGCAACAGCACATACCACCCACGCCGCCATGAACTTTCCGATGATCCATTCCATCGAGGTGACGGGCAAGGATTTCATCGTTTCGGAAAAGCTGCTGCTATTTTCATCGGCCCACAATTGCGTTGCCAATGTGGGTATCAGCAGCAGATAAAGCCAGGAGTGCAGCTCGAAGAAAGCTTGCAAGCCACTGTTGTTTTGCTCCATCCAGTGGTGGGTGTACAACCCCTGCGCAGCACACAGCAGCAGGAAAACCGCCACGCTCAGGTAGGTTCCGGGTGCAGAGGCATAACTGGCGAGTTGGCGTTTGAAAATGATGGGCAACAGCCTCACGGGGATACCTCCAGGCTCAGATGGTGAACGACATCGTTCAGGCGACCTGGCTCCAGGTTCAGTGACGTTATGCTCCATCCGCGTTGGGTGATGAGCGCGTTGATCGAGGGGAGGATAGAGTGCCCAGGCATAGCCAGAACCGTTACGGTGCCCGGCGCGTGATGGTCTTCTTCGATGCCTGCAACGCCGGGTAATACGGCAAGTGCCAGCAAGTCCAGCGGCGTGTCTGCGGCCACTGTCACGGCCTGGAAATGGCGAGAGCTGCGCTGCAACTCAGGCAGCGAAGCATCGGCTATCAGGTGACCGCCTGCGATGATCGCGGCACGGGTGCAGATGTCAGCCAACGGGTGGTAATGGCGGGAGGCTATGATGACTGTCATTTCCTCGGTCAAGGACTGGATAAGTGCCTTGAACTTGAGCCGTTGCTCCGGCGCGAGCCCCTCTACGGGTTCGTCCAGCAGCAGCAGGGAGGGGGAATGCAGGATGGCTTGGGCCATCGAAACTCGGCGTTTGAGCCCAAGGGAGAGCGCGTTGACGGGGCAATTGAGTACGGGTAGCAGGTCCAGGCGCGAGGCCGTCATCCCCACTTGACTGCGCTTTTCGGCGCCACGGAATCCTCGAAGATCGGCAACAAAGTTGAGGATGCCTTTGACGGACATCGTGGGGTGGTTGAGGCCGTCTTGGAGTTGGTAACCCATGGCTTTTCTGGCTTGAATTGAATGGGTCTGGGTATTGAAACCTTGGATGTTGATTTGTCCGGAGGTCGGCTTTATCGAGCCGGCAATCAAATTCAGTATTGTTGTCTTGCCTGCGCCACTCTCGCCAAATAGGCCCACGCACTCCTGGGGTCTGGCGCTGAATGAAAAGTTGGTAATTATATTTTTTCTGCCCAGTTTTTTTGTCAAGTTGCTTATCTCGATCATGTGTTTACCGAATAAGGTTGGCTGGGCGTCGGCGTTGGCGAAGGGGTATGCGTAAGCTTTAAAAAGGGTACGTTCAATACTTGCGTTTGGGAACGTTGAGTTCGACTAATAAGAAAAATCCTACGTTTTACTCGATAACTCACTGAAACAATTGTTTTGTTTTAGAGGCTCGTTAGTGTTCGGATGTTTATCTGATGTTTATCTGATGTTTATATAGAGTTTTCTATTTTATTATGAGGCCTGATTACCATGATGCTTCTACGTACCCTTGTTCTTGAACGCAGCGGTGCGGATGCGCCCGTCAACGGTGCACTGCTCTGTGGGTTTGCTGTCGATCAAACGGGCTCCAATTTTCTGGTGTATAGCCTGGATGAAGAGACTGAGCCTGGTCACTCCAGGGTCTATATCGCCGTACTGCGTAAAAAGCTCGAACGGTACTTCCTGGCAGGCGTTGACTCGAAAGAGGATCTGCAAGCCGCGATGCAAGTCTTCAAGCAAATCCTCGTGGCCGCCGCGTCAGGCACCAAGGCAAGCGCAGGTGCCGATCCCCAGGTTCCCTTTCATTTCATTGATTTGAAGGGCTGCAGGTTGCCGCCTGCCAGGCCCGAGGATCATCACTCGCTCATCATCAAGAAAGCATTGGTCATGAAGGTGATTACCTTGGGCATGTCGGCCCCCACGTTGCCCCCCATCGAAAGCAATGCGGTGATCGTGCCGTCCATTCGTTTTTCATCGCAAATGGTTACGCCGCCCCGAAGCTCGAGCTCATCGAAGGCGGCTCCGGCGCTGCTGGATGACGGCGCCGTTGATGAGCCGCCTAAGCCTTTGGCAGAGCCGCCAGAAGTCATGGCTGAGGCCCGCATGGCTCCTGCGCTGCTTGAGCAAAGCGAGGCCTCGCCAGCCAGACTGCCTGCCCGAACGGAGCATGCATCGTTGCTTGAGATGGATAGCACGTTGACCAATCTTGCCAAGGTCGCCCAAGAGTTGGCGCAAAAAAAATCTGCGCTCCTCGAGCAGGAAGCAATGCTTGAGCAGTGGCAGGTTCGATTGCAGCATCAGCAAAGTCAGGTGGAGGAAAGGAGCCATGAACTGGAGCAGCGTCATGCGCAACTACAGCGTCAGGAGTCGGAAGTCAGGCAAAGGACAGAACGACTGGCGACGATGAGGTCTCAGCTGTCGGGCATGCGGCAACACCTGCAGGGTGCCCTCCTGGAGTTGGATCAAGTTCTGGATGGCCAGGAGTAAGCCGATGGGCTCGCCGGCCTGGCTACTTTCCAGGGTTCATTTATCATCAGTCCCAGCCAGCCGACGCCAGGGCATGATCCCGTGGCGTATCGGCACCATTGGACATTGCCTGGGGATGCAAGCGTTTGAGTACCAAGCTGATTACCAAAGAAGGTCATGAAGCGCTGAAAAAAGAGCTGGATTACCTATGGCGTGAAAAACGACCGGACACAACTCGCAAAGTGACGTGGGCTGCCTCCCTGGGAGATCGCAGCGAAAACGCGGATTACCAGTACAACAAGAAGCTGCTGCGTGAGATTGACCGGCGGGTACGCTACTTGCGCAAACGCCTGGAAGACATGCGCGTGGTCGAATACATGCCCGAGCAGGAGGGCAAGGTGTTTTTTGGCGCATGGGTGGATATCGAAAACGAGCAGGGTGAGACCAAGCGCTTTCGTATCGTGGGGTATGACGAGATCTACGACCGCATGGATTACATTTCGATCGACTCACCCATGGCGCGCGCGCTGCTGCGCAAGGAGGTGGATGATGAGGCAATCGTGCAGACGCCCAGCGGTGAAGTGTGTTGGTGGATCACGGCGATCGAATATGTGAAGTCGTCATGATGGCCCGCTTGTAGTGCGCGAGCCATCAACGTTTCAACCCTCGCGCAATACAGTCAGCGGGCTGGCATTCAATGCGCGGCGCGTCCCGAATACCCCGGCGCCGCCGATCAGTACCGCCCCGATCACAGGCAGCAGCAACAGCCAAGGGTGGGGATGCCAGGCCAGATCAAAGGCATAGCGATACAGCACCCAGGTCACCAGTTCTGTGCCCAGTGCCGCGAGCAAGCCGCTGACTGCGCCCAGCAGGCCGAATTCGATGCGCCGAGCCTTGACCAGCAACGCGCGCTCGGCACCCAACGCCCGCAGCAGCGCACCTTGGCGGATTCGCTCATCCAGGGTGGCCTGCAGGCCGGAGAACAACACCGCCATTCCCGCCGCCAGTACAAACAGAAGTACGTATTCGACCGCCAGGGTTACTTGGGCAAGGATGCTGCGCAGTTGCTCCAGCAGGGCTTCGACCTGCAGGATGGTAACGGCCGGGAAGGCCCGCGACAGGTCGACGATCTGCTGGTCATGCCCGGGCGCCAGGTAGAAGCTGGTCAGGTAGGTCGCCGGCAGATCCTTCAAGGTACCTGGCTGGAAAATCATGAAGAAGTTGGGCTGGAAGTTATCCCAGTTGATGGTCCGAAGGCTGGTCACCCGTGCTTCGCGATTTTCCCCGCCTACCGTGAACACCAGGTGATCGTTGAGCTTGAGCTTCAGGCTTTCAGCCACCTTGGCTTCTACCGATACGCCAGGAATGTCATCGCCGGGTTGCGCTGACCACCAGGTGCCAGCGGTCAGGACGTTACCCGGTGGCAAGTCGGCAGCCCAGGTCAGGCTCAAGTCACGTTGCACGGCGCGGTCGCCGCTGGAGTCCTTGCTGACAATGGCCTGCACGGGGTCGCCATTGATGCTGATCAATCGCCCCGGCACCACCGGATAGAGCGGCGCCGATTGCGCCTGTACGTCCAGCAGTCGGGCACTGAAGGTGTCTTTGTCGGCCGGCAGGATGTTCAGCGCGAAGTAGTTGGGTGCGTCCTTGGGTAACTGGTTTTGCCAGGTATCCAGCAGCTCGCCACGCAGTAGGGCGATCAACCCCATGGACAGCAGGATCAAGCCGAACGCCAGGGATTGGCCTGCCGCGGCCAGTGGGTGGCGCAGCAATTGGCCCAGGCCCAGGCGCCAAGGCAGGGAGGCGCGTGCCAGTAACCGTCGCAGGCTTTGCAGTAACAGCAAAAGCATGCCGCCGAGGATCAACGCCGCCACCACGCCGCCGCCCAGCAAGGCGAAGGTCAATACCAGATCGAGGCTCAGGCGCCACATGATCAGGCCCAAGGCAAAGAGCGCTGCGCCGTAGACCATCCACGTGCTCGAGGGGATAGGCAACAGGTCGCGACGCAGTACCCGCAGCGGTGGTACTCGGCCCAGTGCGGCCAAGGGGGGAAGGGCGAAGCCGGCAAGAGCGACCAGCCCGGTACCGATGCCCGCGACGGCGGGTAGCAACCCGCCGGGTGGCACATCCGCTGGCAGCAGGTCGTGCAGGAAGTAGAACAGGCCAAACTGCGCCAACCAGCCGAGCAAGGCACCGGTCAGGCTTGCCAGCAAGCCCAGCACACCCAGTTGCAGGCTGAACAGCAGCATGGCTTCGCGTCGCGACAAGCCCAGGCAACGTAGCAACGCGCTGGCATCGAAGCGTCGACTGGCAAAGCGGTTGGCCGACAGCGCCACGGCTACGCCGGCCAGGAGCACCGCCACCAGGCTGGCCATGTTCAGGTAGCGCTCGGCCTTGCCCAGGGCGCCGCCGATCTGCTGGTTGCCATCGCGCGAGTCCTGGAGGCGCTGGTTGGCGGCGAGGCCCGGCTTGACCAGGGCGCGATAGGTTTGCAGCGCCGTGCTGCCTTGTGGCGCGCGCCACAGCTCGCGGTAACTCACGCGGCTGCCAGGCTGGACCACGCCGGTGGCGTCCAGGTCGGCCAGGTTGATCATTACCCTGGGCGTGAGGCTATAGAAGTTGCCGGCGCGGTCGGGCTCATACGTCAGCAGGCGCGCCAGGCGCAGCGTTTTCATGCCGACATCGATGCTGTCGCCGACTTTCAGGTCCAACGCCGTCAGCAGTCGCGCTTCCACCCAGGCTTCGCCAGGTTTGGGGCCGCCTCCTGGGGTTTCAGTGCCGAAGGGCTCGGCGCTGCTTTTCAGCTCGCCGCGCAAAGGGTACTGCTCATTGACGGCCTTGATGCTGGACAGCTGGATACCCTTATCCGTGGCGATGACGCTGGAGAACTCCACGATACGTGCGTGATCCAGGCCCAGCTCGGTCCCGGACTTGATTTGCTCGGCGCGGGCCGGTGAGCTGCCTTCGAGTACCAGGTCGGCGCCGAGGAACTCGGTGGCGCGCAACATCATCGCGCCATTGAGGCGAGCCCCGAAGTAACCGATGGCGGTGCTGGCGGCCACGGCCACCAGCAGGGCAAAGAACAACACGCGCAGTTCACCTGCGCGGGCATCGCGCAGTAATTGGCGCATGGCAAGGCTGAACAGGCGCAACAGCGGCAGGCGTGCCATCAAGGCTCCAGGGGCTCGACCATCAGGCCGGCTTCAAGGCGGATCAGGCGCCGGCAACGGTGGGCCAGGCGCTCGTCGTGCGTGACCAGTACCAGGGTCGTGCCGCTCTCTTTATTGAGTTCGAACAACAGGTCGCTGATGCGCTCGCCGGTATGGCTGTCGAGGTTGCCGGTGGGTTCATCGGCAAACAGCACGTCCGGTTCGGCGGCAAACGCGCGGGCAATGGCCACCCGTTGCTGCTCGCCACCGGAAAGCTGGCGTGGCGAGTGGGTCAGGCGCTGGCCCAGGCCGACGCGCTCCAGCAGGTATCTGGCGCGCTCGCGGGCGTCTTTGCGGCCGTCCAGCTCCAGCGGCAGCATGACGTTTTCCAAGGCGTTGAGGCTGTCGAGCAGTTGGAAGGATTGGAAGACGAAGCCTACGTGTTCGGCTCGGATGCGTGCGCGCTGGTCTTCGTCGAGGGGGCTCAGGGCTTGCCCGGCCAGGGTGACTTCGCCGCTGCTGGGCAGGTCGAGGCCCGCCAGCAGGCCCAGAAGGGTGGATTTGCCGGAGCCGGAGCTGCCGACGATAGCCAGGCTATCGCCCTTGTTCAGTTCCAGGCTCAGTTCGTGCAGGATAGTCAGTTCACCTTCCGCGCTGGGAACCACTTTGCTTAGGTTTCGCGCGGTGAGAATGCTTGCGCCCATGGAGAATCCGATGCGAATGTGGTTTTTGAGTGCTGGCCTGGCCTTGATGTGCATGGCCCAGAACGCAGCGGCGGGTACAGTCCTGATCGTTGGCGATAGTATCAGTGCCGGTTTCGGCCTGGATACCAGCAAAGGGTGGGTCGCGCTGCTGGAACAACGGCTCAAGCAAGAAGGTTTTGACGACAAAGTGGTCAATGCTTCCATCAGTGGCGATACCAGTGCCGGAGGTCTCGCGCGGCTACCCACGGCGCTTGCAGAGCATAAGCCTGGGGTCGTGATCATCGAGTTGGGAGGCAATGATGGCTTGCGTGGGCAGCCGCCCGCGCAATTGAAACAAAATCTTGCGTCGATGATCGACCAGTCCAAGGCCGGTGGTGCCAAGGTGCTGTTGTTGGGCATGCAATTGCCACCTAATTACGGCCCGAAATACACCACGGCGTTTGCCGAGGTCTACGGTGCTTTGGCCAAGGAAAAAAGTGTCCCGCTGGTACCGTTTTTCCTTGAGGGCGTGGGGGGGCATCCCGAGCTGATGCAGGCCGATCAGCTTCACCCGGCGGTCGGCGCCCAAGGCAAGTTGCTGGAAAATGTCTGGCCAACGTTAAAACCGTTGTTATGACGCTTTTCTACCGACAGGCTTTCGGCTAAGGTGGCGCCCCCCCGATCTGGAGCCCTCGATGTCGCGCCCTGCCTGGTCCCTGTTTAACTACCAACTGATCGAGCCAGACGAGCAGCTGGATCTGTTCGCCTGCCAGGAAGTCCGGGTGCATTTGGTGGCGCGTCAATTGGAGTTGGGGGGCTCGATCGACCGCACCCTCTGCGGTACTTTGCTGCCGGCGCAACCCCGCTGGTCGTCAGTGGATCGCTCAATCTTCCAGGACCAGCGGCTGTGCCCGTTGTGCCGGGCGATTCTCGAGTCGCAAAAGCGCGGCACGCCGCCGATCTGGCCGGAGCTGCGTTTCGAGCTGTAGTCGAGCCCGCTTGATGCTAGACGCGGGCTTCACGTATACAATCAGTTTTTCCCTACCTGTCGTTCTGCGAAGGATTTTCCGGATGTTGTCGCGCCTTTCCGTCGTCACCTGCTGCCTGTCTCTCGCTGCACTTTGTGCGGCCGGTTCGGCGGCAGCCTTGCAGTTGCCCCTGCCGCCGCCAGGCGAGGACATTGTCGGTCAGGTCCAGGTGATCAAGGCCAAATACGAAGACACCTTTGCCGACCTGGGTACCACCTATGACCTGGGCTATTCGGAAATGGTCGCGGCCAACCCTGGCGTCGATGCCTGGTTACCGGGCGCGGGTACCGAGATTGTGTTGCCGACACGCTTTATCCTGCCGCCCGGGCCACGGGAAGGCATCGTGATCAATTTGGCGGAGTACCGGCTCTACTACTATCCCAAGGGCCAGAATGTGGTCTATACCTTCCCGCTGGGAATTGGTCGCGAGGGCTGGGGCTCGCCGATTGCCCACACCAGTATCGTCGCCAAGACGCCAAACCCGACCTGGACGCCTCCGGCGTCGATCAAGGCCGAACACGCCGCCAACGGTGATCCGCTGCCTAACGTGGTGCCTGCCGGGCCGGATAACCCTCTGGGACCGTTCAAGTTCACCTTGGGCACGCCGGGTTATTTGATCCACGGCTCCAACATGAAATTTGGTATCGGCACGCGTACAAGCCACGGTTGTTTCCGCATGTTCAATAACAACGTGCTGGAAATGGCGGGCATGGTGCCGGTCGGTACGTCGGTGCGCATCATCAACGATGCCTACAAGTTCGGCAGCAGTGGTGGCAAGGTCTACCTGGAAGCGCATACACCGTTGAATGATGATGGCACGCCGTCGGTGGTCGACAAGCACACCGCGGTGATCAACGCCTTGCTCAAGCGTGAAGACTTGGCCAATAACCTGCGGGTGAACTGGGACCAGGTGCGTGACGTCGTTGCCGCCGAAGATGGTTTGCCCACTGAAATTGGCGTACCTGGCGCAGCGCCCGTCGCCAGTGTTCCGGTTGACCTGCAGCAATAAGCGCCTGTTCGACCAGAAGCCCGCCACGGCCTTGCGCTGCGGCGGGCTTTTATTGCCTGGGGTTCAAGGCTGAATCCCGCGCAATAAAAAAGCCGACCCAAGAATGGATCGGCTTGATAACAACCCCGAAGGATTATTACTTGCGGCTTGCTTTTTCAAGCATGCGCAGAGCGCGCTCGTTAGCTTCGTCAGCAGTCTGTTGTGCTTTTTGAGCAGCAGCCAGAGCTTCATCAGCTTTACGGTAGGCTTCGTCTGCACGAGCCTGGGAGCGAGCTGCTGCGTCTTCAGTTGCAGTCAGACGAGCTTCGGTTTCTTTGGAGACGCTGCTGCAACCGGTAGCCAGAACTGCGGCCAGAGCCAGAGCAGAGAATTTCAGAACGTTGTTCATCGTGTTCCCCTTCAAGGACTTTCTATTAAATGGCTACTTACCCAGAGTGAGCTGATAGCCGGCGTACATACTACCCATTACTTGTAGTAAGTAAACTGACGTAGCGCAAGAAGCAAAAAAAATTCTTGTGCTGAATCTATTTTGGCTAATCTTTTGGAGAATTGTATAAAAACCAGCCAGTTTTTTTCACCTCGATGGGTATTGGATCCAGGCTGAAAGGGCCAGCCCGCATGTGTTAAGCCTTGTAAATAGATGAAAAAGTATATATCGAGGCTGACACTTTCGTTCAGGTTGCCTTTACCACGGCAGGCATCTTTTGCTCATCTAGAGGTGACTTTAAGAGCGGCGGTTCGTCTCAAGATTCAACTGCCGGCAATGTTCAGGCTATCGGTCACCGGTTGATCGAGGCCCTTTCTATATCCACCAGCGGCAGGGGATGATGAGTGCGCCTTGAGCAATCGCAGGATTGGTGCCTACTATTCCCTACGTGCTGGGTGTGAGCGCTCAAGGTTTTCTCGTTGTCGAAACCGGCACGGGGTGGCGTAGATGTTCCTTCGCCGGAAAAACATCGGTAAGGTAGGGGTCGAAATCCAAGACCCGCGAGGAGTAGTGATGAGCGAGGCGTTGTCCATCCACCATGACCAGGCTGGTCATCAGTTCGAGACCAATGTGGACGGTCATCGTGCCTATCTGACCTATATGGACCTCGGGAAGCAGACCCTGGATATCTATCGCACGTTCGTGCCCAACGCGCTGCGGGGCCGTGGCATTGCGGCTGCGTTGACCGAGGAAGCGCTGAAGTTCGCTGAAGAGGCCGGCTACACGGTGATCCCGTCATGCTCCTATGTCGAACGCTACATGGAGCGCCATCAGCGTCATGCGGCAAAGCTGTAAACCCTACATTGCACCATAAAAAAACGCCGGGCTTAGCCCGGCGTTCTTGTGTCTGCGGCTCAGGTACGCTTGCGTTTGGGCAATACGTCCTTGAGCTTGGCATGCATGCTGCGCAAGGTATTTTCGGTAGCAGACCAGTCGATGCACGCATCGGTGATCGACACGCCGTACTGCAAGTCGGCCAAGTCCTTTGGAATCGCCTGGCAGCCCCAGTTCAAATGGCTCTCGACCATCAAACCGATGATCGACTGGTTGCCTTCGAGGATCTGGTTGGCGACGTTTTCCATCACCAACGGCTGCAAGGCCGGATCTTTGTTGGAGTTGGCGTGGCTGCAGTCGACCATGATGTTCGGCTTGATCTTGGCCTTGTTCAGCGCCTGTTCGCAGAGTGCGACGCTGACTGAATCATAGTTGGGCTTGCCATTGCCGCCGCGCAGCACCACGTGACCGTAGGCGTTGCCCTTGGTGGTGACGATGGAGACGCCGCCTTCCTGGTTGATGCCCAGGAAGCGGTGAGGGCTGGAGACCGATTGCAGCGCGTTGATCGCCACGGTCAGGCCGCCGTCGGTGCCGTTCTTGAAGCCTACGGCCGAAGACAGGCCGGACGCCATTTCGCGGTGGGTCTGGGATTCGGTGGTGCGCGCGCCGATAGCCGACCAGCTGATCAGGTCCTGCAGGTACTGAGGGGAGATCGGGTCAAGGGCTTCGGTGGCGGTGGGCAAGCCCATTTCAGCCAGGTCCAGCAGCAGTTTGCGACCGATGTGCAGGCCATCCTGGATCTTGAACGAGTCGTCCAGGTACGGGTCGTTGATCAAGCCTTTCCAACCGACGGTGGTGCGCGGTTTCTCGAAGTAAACGCGCATCACCAGGTACAAGGTGTCGGACACTTCAGCCGCCAGTACCTTGAGGCGCTCGGCGTATTCGTGGGCGGCCTTGAGGTCGTGGATCGAGCACGGGCCGATCACCACGAAGAGGCGGTGGTCGGTGCCGTCGAGAATGTCACGGATGACTTCGCGGCCCTTGGTGACGGTCTGCAGGGCAGCGTCGCTCAGAGGGATTTCGCGCTTGAGCTGATCAGGTGTGATCAGGGTCTCGTTGGATTCGACGTTAAGGTCATTGATCGGTAAATCAGCCATCGTGTTACTCGTCAGGGTCACGGGTGCCGGCCGCCAGCCATCCCCGTGCGGCGGAGCACAGCATGATTTGAATGCAGGGGGGAGGAACCTTAGCGCGTAACACGGGCCCGCGACAATGGGCAAAGCCCGCTTTAATCCAGTGCTGACTGCACAACGGCCTCATGGGAGAACTCGCCCGCATGGCGGGAGACCCACTCGCGGGCCATGGCTTCGAGTTGCTGGGGCGTTGGCTCGGCGTCTTCATGCAGGCGGCAGTAGCGTTCCATCTGGCACACTTGTTCGCCCATTCGCGCACCGAACAAGGCGTGTTCATCGGTAAAAGAGATGCCGATGCGATAGCCATTTTCAACTCTGTGGCACCAGGCCACATAGCCCGGATAACGGGCGCTGGTACCCAGGGACGGGATACGCAGATCAACCGCCGTGCCCTGGCGCCAGGCGCGCGGCCAATTGCAGGCGACGCCACCCAGGCCGATAGTGTGCAGGCGTTGGCGTGGGAGAGCAGGAGAGGGGCGTGGGATTAACTCGACAGCGACATCATCAGGGTGAGGTAAAAAACGACCCATGTACACGGACTCCGAGCACCGTCCAATTGACGGCAGTGGCAGCAGTATAGTGAAGGAACTGGAATTGACCGACCTGGATATTGACCAGCAATTGCTGGGATTGCCAGGTATTTCGCTGGTTGTGTTTACCAGTGTCGGGTGTTCGAGTTGCCGCTGGGCACGCCAGCAATTGCCGCGCTGGCATTTGCCGGTGGACCGCGTGTGCTGGGTAGACGCCGGGCATAACGGCGGCGCGGTCGAGCGCTACCAGATCTTTCATTTGCCCGCGTTGTTCCTCGTATGCGAGGGTCAATTCCTTGGGCAATTACAGGCACGCCTTACCGTGCCCGACCTGGTCGAATGCGTAAACCAGGCGCTCACCCGTACACCAGAGGATTTGCCATGACAGCAGTTGCCCCCCAGCCACCCCGTATTGGCATTATCGGCACCGGTGCCATCGGTGGTTTCTATGGATTGATGCTGGCGCGTGCCGGTTTCGATGTACATTTCCTGTTGCGCAGCGAATACGCAGCGGTCAGCGAGCACGGCCTGCGCCTTAACAGCACGGTGCATGGTCAACTGCACCTGCATCCTGTACAGGCTTATGCCCGCGCCGCCGACATGCCGCCGTGCGACTGGTTGTTGGTGAGTACCAAATCTACAGGCAATGTGGACCTGGCGCCGACCATCGCCCAGGTTGCGGCGCCGGATGCCAAGGTGGTACTGCTGCAAAACGGCCTTGATGTGGAGGACAGCTTGCGTGAACACCTGCCGCCGTCGCTGCACCTGCTGGGTGGCCTGTGCTACATCGGCGTACACCGCTCTGCCCCGGGCGTTGTTGAGCATCAAGCGCTGGGCCGAGTCAATCTGGGGTATCACAGTGGGGCTGCCGCCAACGATGAAGCGCAACAGAAGGCGATTGTCGAAGCGGGCGCCGGGCTGTTTCACCAAGCCGGCATTGAGTCCCAGGCCATGGCCAACGTGCATCAGGCTCGCTGGCATAAACTGGTGTGGAACGTCCCGTACAACGGCCTCTCTGTCTTGCTGGGCACGGGCACCACGGCCATGATGGCGGATGAGTCCAGTCGTGAGCTGATCCAGGCGTTGATGGCCGAAGTGGTGCAGGGTGCGCATGCCTGCGGCCATGAAATCCCTGCCAGCTACGCCGAGCAGATGTTCGCCATGACCGAAACCATGGACGACTACCTGCCCAGCATGTACCACGACCACGTGCATAAGCGCCCGTTGGAACTGGCGGCTATTTACGCTCGGCCATTAGCCGCTGCCAAAGCGGCCGGTTGCCAATTACCGCGTATGCAGGCGCTGTACCAGGCATTAAGCTTTATTGATCGGCACAACCGCTGATTGGGGGAACACCATGGCGAAGGGATTGGGCGACAAGCTGGTGCTGGCGATTTCCTCACGGGCGCTGTTTGACCTGAGCGATAGCCACAAGGTCTACCTGGCCGAAGGTGTGGAGGCGTACCGCAAATACCAGATCGAACACGAGGAAGAAACCCTCGAGCCAGGCGACGCCTTCCCACTGGTCAAGAAGCTGTTGAGCCTCAACGCCAGCCTGGGCCGTGCCCGGGTGGAGGTTGTGCTGGTGTCGCGCAACAGTGCCGACACCGGCCTGAGGGTGTTCAACTCGATCCAGCATTACGGGCTGGATATTTCCCGCGCCGCTTTCGTAGGCGGGCGTAGTCCCTATCCGTATTTGGCCGCTTTTGGTTGCCATCTGTTTCTTTCGACCCATGCTGACGATGTGCGCAGCGCTCTCGACGCAGGTTTTGCTGCGGCGACGATTCTGTCGGGCGGCGCACGCCGCGCGTCGAGTGAGGAATTGCGGATCGCCTTCGACGGTGATGCCGTGCTGTTTTCCGACGAGTCGGAGCGCGTGTACCAGGCGGGTGGGTTGGAAGCCTTCCAGGCCAGTGAGCGTGAGTCGGCGCGTCAACCTTTGCACGGTGGTCCGTTCAAGGGTTTCCTGGCGGCCCTCAACCGGCTGCAGCGTGAGTTTGCGGACGAGGCGTGCCCGATTCGCACTGCGTTGGTCACTGCCCGCTCGGCGCCGTCCCATGAGCGGGTCATCCGTACGTTGCGCGAGTGGGATATCCGCCTGGATGAGTCATTGTTCCTGGGTGGCCTGGAAAAATCTGCGTTCCTGGAGGCGTTTGCCGCCGATGTGTTTTTCGATGACCAGGCCGGCCATTGTGAAAAAGCCAGGGAGGTGGTGGCCACCGGGCATGTGCCCCATGGCATCAGTAATGAGTTGAAAATCCAGACCGAGAGCTAACTGCTAAGCTGATTCAATCTCCGCCATCCTGGCAGTCCAGGAGGTTCTATGATTCGTTCGATGCTGTACGCCACGGACCTGGGTCTGTATGCGCCGTATGTGATGCAACATGCACTGGCGCTGGCGCGAACGTTCAAGGCGGACCTGTATGTGATCCATGTGGTCGAGCCCATGGGGTTGTTCGCCGAATCGGTATTGCAGAGCTACCTTGATGAAAAGGCCCTGAGTGAATGGCAGAGCCAGGGGTTGACCACAGTAATGGCGACGATTGAGCAACGGGTGTTGGACAGTTTTCGCGAGGAGTTGGGGGACGGGGAGCAAGACTTGAAGCTGATTCGCTCGGTACGGGTGATCCAGGGGGACCCGTGCGAGGTGATTCTCGACCAGTTGCGTAAACTTTCTGTCGACCTGTTGATCGTAGGTAGTCATAGCCAGGCAACTGGTGTGGCGATTCCCCTTGGGCGTACCGCCGCGCGGGTGTTGCAGCTGTCTCCGGTGCCGGTCTACCTGGTCCCGTCGCTACAGCGTCGTCGCAGTGATGATATTTGATCGGTAGAAAACGATAAAAAGTTCTAGATTTATCCGTCTAACCTTTAATATAGTTATATACCGTCGCTGATACCCGTGGCGTCTATCTGCTTTGAGGGATTGATATGAAGCTTCAACAACTGCGCTACATCTGGGAAGTGGCGCACCACGATCTCAACGTTTCCGCTACTGCTCAAAGCCTGTACACCTCGCAACCCGGTATCAGCAAGCAAATCCGCCTGCTCGAAGATGAGCTGGGCGTTGAAGTGTTTGCGCGCAGTGGCAAGCACCTGACCCGTGTCACCCCGGCTGGCGAGCGCATTATCACCACCGCTGGCGAGATCCTGCGTAAAGTCGAGAGCATCAAGCAGATCGCCCAGGAGTTCTCCAACGAGAAGAAAGGGACCCTGTCGATCGCTACCACCCACACGCAGGCACGTTATGCCTTGCCGCCGGTGATTCGCGACTTCATCAAGCAATACCCGGACGTGGCCCTGCACATGCATCAGGGCTCGCCGATGCAGATCGCCGAAATGGCCGCTGATGGCACCGTCGACTTTGCGATCGCCACCGAAGCCTTGGAGTTGTTCGGTGACCTGGTGATGATGCCGTGCTACCGCTGGAACCGCTGCGTGGTCGTGCCCCAGGGGCACCCGTTGGCCAAGCTGCCGAAGCTGACCCTCGAGGCCCTGGCGGAATACCCGATCGTGACTTACGTGTTCGGTTTTACCGGCCGCTCCAAGCTCGACGAAGCCTTCAGCCATCGTGGCCTTACGCCAAAAGTGGTGTTCACCGCTGCCGATGCCGACGTGATCAAGACCTACGTTCGCCTCGGCCTGGGCGTGGGGATCGTCGCCAAGATGGCGGTCGACACCCATCTCGACAAAGACCTGGTGGTGCTGGATGCCAGTGAATTGTTCGAATCCAGCGTGACCAAGATCGGTTTCCGCCGTGGCACCTTCCTGCGTGGCTTCATGTGCGATTTCATCGAGAAATTCGCGCCGCACCTGACCCGCGAAGTCATGGCCAAGGCGATCCAGTGCCATAACAAGCAAGAGCTGGAAGAGTTGTTCGACGGCGTTGAATTGCCCGTCCACTGACCGCTCCTACAGGGGTCGTAGGTTAGCTGGCCTCGGTAACCGTAAAGTGTTGCCGGGCGCCCGCTACCAGAATCTCCACCTCATCACCTTCAACTTTGCCCAGCAGGCTTTTGCCCAGGGGCGAGCGCGGGGTGATGACGGTCACTGGTTGCCCCACCACGTCGACTTTCAAACCCGCCGCATCCGGCGCCAGGAACAGCCATTGCTGGCGGCCGTTCTCGTCTTCCAGGCCCAGCAGCGTGCCGATCTCAATGCCCCGCTGATCATCGAACGTACGCAGTTGCAAGTTCTGGCATAGCGTCAGTGACTGCTTGATTTCCTCGACCCGCTTAGCCTGTCCGGCCGCCAGATAAGACGCTTCCAGGCCCAGGGTGTCGTATTTGTTTTCGGCGATGTTTTCTTCGTGGGTCGCAGTCTCGTAGGCGGTCTGCGCGGCGCGCTGGGCGATGTCGAGGTCGACGGTGAGTTTTTCCAGGATCAACTGGAGGACGGCGTGCTTATTCATGGTGGTGTCGGGTCATCACTCGCAGAATTGCAGGACATTGGTCCGGGTCTTCTCGTTAGGGGCGTTCTGGTCCTGTTGCAGCCAGAACTGGCATGTGGGGTTGGACAGGTTGCGCGTGTTATTGCGAGCCTGATCCAGACTCTGTTGCTGCGCCTGCTTTTGCAGGTTCTGTTGGTACTGTTCGAACATGCGGTTTGGCGGCTCTGGCACGACAGCGGCCGGTTTGCCCACTTGCTGGACCACCTGCGCGACAGGTACCCAACTCTGCGGGAACACATAGCGAGAGACCAGCCAGGTGGTCAACGCAATGGCGATAAAGCCCAGCCACACGCCTACGGCAATGGCGATACAGAGCTTGAGCAGCGACAACGGACGATCAGACATGATGGCCTCCTGGCAGGTATTGACGGCGTGGCAGTGATTGTCGCACAGCCGCTGTGCAGAATAATCGCGATCAAGCCTTCTGCATCAACGCATTTATGCGGACAATCGACCCTTTGAACGTTGGAGCCCGGAATGAACGCCCGCTGGGATATTTTTTGCAGTGTCGTCGACAACTATGGCGACATCGGCGTGACCTGGCGTCTGGCCCGGCAATTGGTGGTGGAGCACGGCTGTGAAGTGCGTTTGTGGGTCGATGACCTGCGGGCCTTCGAGCGCATGTGCCCGCAGATTGATGTGCAACGGGACCAGCAATGGCAAGAGGGTGTCGAAGTGCGCCACTGGCCGGTCGAGTGGTCAGGTGCACACTCGGCGGATGTCGTGATTGCTGCATTCGCCTGCCAGTTACCGCCTGAATATATGGAAAGGATGGCTGAGCGCGAGCGCCCGCCGCTGTGGATGAACCTGGATTACCTCAGTGCTGAAGACTGGGTGGTGGGTTGTCATCGTTTGCCTTCGGTGAAATTCAAGGGCGTGCAGAAGTACTTTTTCTTTCCCGGCTTTCGTCCGGGCACCGGTGGGCTGCTGCGTGAAGCGGGTCTGTTGGAGCAGCGTCAGGCTTTTCAGAAGGACGCTTTTGCGCAGCAACAATTCCTGCAAACCCTGGGTGTATTTCCCGCGCCGGGTGTGCGCCTGATGTCGTTGTTTGCCTATGAAAACCCCGGGCTGGCCGGTTGGCTGGACGTGCTGGCGGTCGATGGGTGTGCGACCCACCTGCTGGTGCCGGAAGGGCGCATCCTTGGCGATGTGCAACGCTGGCTCGGGGTGGAGAGCTTGTCGGCAGGGGATATCCAGGTGCGCGAGGCGCTGACTGTGCAGGTCATTCCATTCGTTCGTCAGGAGCAATATGACCCACTGCTGTGGTGTTGCGCGTTCAACGCCGTGCGTGGCGAAGACTCGTTCGTGCGCGCGCAGTGGGCCGGGCGACCGTTGTTGTGGCACATTTATCGCCAGGACGAGGACATCCACCTGGATAAACTCGATGCCTTCCTGCAGCTCTACACCGCCGCGCTATCGCCTGCCGCCAAAGTGGCAGTGGTTGCACTTTGGCAAGCCTGGAACGCTGATGGCGATATGGCTCAGTCTTGGAAAATGCTGCTGGAACACTGGCCTGAAGTGAACCAGCACGCCGAAAACTGGTGTCTGGAACAAGGCTTGCAGGCCGATCTTGCGACGGCGCTGGTACAGTTTTATGAAAGTTGGATATGATACGCCACCTTGATTTTTGTAAACCCCATCCAAATTTCGGATATACGCAATGAAAACTGGTAAAGAACTGAAACCCGGTATGGTAATCCGTATCGACAACGATCCTTGGTTGGTTCAGAAAGCTGAGTTCACCAAGTCGGGCCGTAACAGCGCGATCATGAAGACCAAGCTGAAGAACCTGCTGACCGGTTACAAGACTGAAACCGTTTACAGCGCCGACGACAAGCTGGACGACGTGATCCTCGACCGCAAAGAAGCGACCCTGTCCTTCATCAGCGGCGACTCCTACACGTTCATGGACACCACCGACTACACCATGTACGAGCTGAACGCTGAAGATATCGAAGCCGTTCTGCCGTTCATCGAAGAAGGCATGACCGACGTCTGCGAAGCCATTTTCTTCGAAGAGCGCCTGGTTTCCGTAGAGCTGCCGACCACTATCGTGCGTAAGGTTGACTACACCGAAGGTTCCGCTCGCGGTGACACTTCGGGCAAGGTCATGAAATCTGCCAAACTGGCTAACGGTACCGAACTGCAAGTGGCCGATTTCATCGAAATCGGCGACATGATCGAGATCGACACCCGCGAAGGTGGTTCGTACAAAGGTCGCGCCAAGAAGTAATTCTGGCCCCACCGATACGAAAAAAACCCGACATTGAGTCGGGTTTTTTTATGGGCGTCTGTTTATCAGACGGCTACATGCAGGCGTACATCAACATTGCCGCGGGTGGCATTGGAATACGGGCAGACTTGGTGGGCAGCGTCGACCAGGCTTTGCGCATCATCCAGGGAAAGGCCCGGCAGGCTGATGTGCAGGTCGATGTCGAGGCCAAAGCCACCGGGAATCTGGCCGATGCCAACATGGGCAGTGATCGAGGCATCATCCGGGATTTTGCGTTTGCTCTGGCTGGCGACGAATTTCAAGGCACCGATAAAGCAGGCGGAGTAGCCGGCGGCAAACAGTTGTTCAGGGTTGGTGGCTTGGCCGCCGGCACCGCCCAATTCCTTGGGGGTGGAGAGCTTGACGTCGAGGATGTGGTCGCTGGAGACAGCACGACCATCACGGCCGCCGGTGGCGGTGGCTACTGCGGTATAGAGCGTTTGCATGGGGCGTTCCTCTTTGGCTTTTAGCGCTAATTGTTTGCGCGCTAAGTAGTTGGTGAGGCCAGCTTATAGCGCTAATGTTTAGCGCGCAATATAAATTTTTAAACAGTTTTTCAAACTGTTTAAAAATCATTGTGGGAAGGGTTCTACACAACTCTGGGGACAGCGCTGAACCTGTGGCGAGCGGGCGAGCCCCTTCCACATTTTTTAGTGCGTTATTGCCTTTAGATTGCGTTCTGCAGGTTGCCGCGTAGCGTAATCAAATCCGCCTGCAGCTTGAGCAACTGCTCCACCTCCAGGCCACTGGCGCCCAGTATGCAGTGTGGGATGCCCTTGGCTTTACCCTGCAAGGCCCGGCCACGATCGCTCAGTTCCACGACCACCACGCGCTCATCTTCGCGGCTGCGGGTCCGGCTCAACAGGCCCTCGGCCTCCAGGCGCTTGAGCAGTGGGGTGAGAGAGCCCGGGTCCGTCAGCAGGCGGCTGCTGATTTCGCCAACGGTCAAACCATCCTCTTCCCACAGCACCATCATGGCCAGGTATTGCGGGTAGGTCAGGCCGAGGGCTTGGAGCAGGGGCTTGTAGACCTTGGTCATTAGCAGCGAAGTGGAGTGCAGGGCGAAACACAGCTGGTTGTCCAGCATCAGGGATTTGCAGGGATCAGGGTTTTTGCTCATGGCAGTGCCTCGAAAAAGCGTGTCTGGGCTGGAATCTAGCGGGCAAATCTTTAATGCGCTAGGTAATTCTGCCTGGGGATCAGACCAAGCCGCTTTGCAGGGCCAGATCCCACGGTGGCACCGGGCTGAAACGGGATTTCAGGTACTCCAGCAGCAACCGGCTACGGGCATTGGCCTGTTGTTCCAAGCGCAGTGCATAAATCCCACTGGTTTCCGGGCTGGGCAAACCGTTTTCGCAAAACAGCGGCAGCAGTTCACCGCGCACCAGGTATTCACTGGCCAGCCAGGTGGGTAAGTGGGCGATACCCAGCCCGGCCAGGGCGCCACAGAGCAAGGCTTCGGCGTTGTTGGCACTCAGGCGGATGCGTCGTGGGCGATAGGTTGCACGGCGCCCGTCCAGCTCGAAGCGCCAAGCGAACATCGGCGCCAAGCCGTCCCAGTCGAGGCCGTCATGTTCGCTCAGTTCTCGAGGATGGGTCGGTGTGCCACGTTCTTTGAGGTAGGCCGGGCTGGCGCAGGCGATGCGCACAATACTCGCCAGTGGCGTGGCAATCAGGCGGGTATCGACGATATGCCCGGCGCGCAGCACCAGGTCGACTTTACCCAGGTGCGCGCCCTGCATATCGACGAAGCTGTCGATCAGGTGCAGGTGCACATCGAGCCCAGGGTACACATTCAAAAAGTCCGCAATCACTGGTGCCAGGTGGCGTCGACCAAACGCCGCTGGTGCGTCCACGCGAATCAAGCCTTCCGGTGCATGGCTCAGGGACACTGCTTCAGCCCGTGCCAGTTGCAGCTCGCTGACAATCCGTCGCGCACGCTCGGCGAAGGCCAGGCCTGCCGGTGTAGGCACCACCGCATGCGTGCTGCGTTGGAACAAGCGGCTGCCCACTGAGCTTTCCAGGCTATCGATACGCCGCGCCACCGCCGAAGGGGTCAGTGGATGGCGCCGTGCGGCGGCGGAAAAGCTGCCGGTTTCCAGCACGTCGAGGAACAGGCTCAGTTGGTCGGTCAGGGTATTGGGGTTCATAGGGCAACGCTTGTGCGAGATTGGCATAGCCATTGTGCGTTGCTGTGCGTTTCCACGCCAGAGTCGACTGCGTAGCATGCAAGGCCCGGGATTGTGGAGTGGCATGTGGTGTTGGATTTAGTGATGTATCTGTTATTGGGCGCAGCCTTGGGTACGGTCGGGGGACTGTTCGGCATTGGTGGCGGGCTGATCGCCATCCCCGTGCTTGGGGTGTTGTTTGGCCTGGATCAGCAAATCGCCCAAGGCACCGCCCTGGTGATGGTGGTGCCCAATGTGATGCTCGCGCTGTGGCGTTATCACCAGCGCAATCGCATTGAATTGCGCCATGCCCTGCCATTGGGCGTGATGGGTTTTTGCTTTGCTTGGCTGGGGTCCATCTGGGCGGTGGGGCTGGATGCAGGTGCCATGCGTATTGGCTTTATCGCCTTTTTGCTGGCGTTGTCGGCTTACAACCTGTTGCGTATGTTTACCCGCAATGCACCGCCGACAGCTCAGATGCGTTATTCCTGGCCTTGGCTTGGGGTGTTGGGCGCGGCGTCCGGCGCCATGGGCGGTTTGTTCGGGGTCGGCGGCGCGGTAGTTGCCACGCCGGTGCTCACCAGTGTCTTCGGGACGAGCCAAGTGGTCGCGCAAGGCTTGTCGCTGGCCTTGGCACTGCCCAGCACCGGCGTCACGCTAGTGACCTATGCCTGGCACCACGAAGTGGACTGGATGATCGGCCTGCCCCTGGCGCTCGGTGGCCTGCTCAGTATCAGTTGGGGGGTAAAAGTGGCCCATGCGTTGCCGGAGCGTGTATTGCGCGGCCTGTTCTGCGCATTCCTGGGGGTGTGTGCGGTGATGCTGACCTTTAAAGTTTGAAGCCTTCGAGGATGTACTCCGCCAGGCATTCGGTGATCGGCGAAGTCATGGCGGGGTTACGCAGCAGGCGCAGGGTCATGGATGGCAACGGCGGAAACCCTTCGTCACTGCCCAAAATGCGCAGGTCTTCGGTCACCAGGCTTTCCATGCTGACCATGACCGCCAAGCCTGAGCTCACCACGGCCTGGATCGCCGCCACGTTGGAGCTGTGATACGCCAGTCGATAGTCCCGCCCGGCGGCGTCCAGCGCTGTACGCGTCCACTGTGTGCAAAAACTGTCGACGCCAGAGATCGCCAGGGGCAGGGTCTCGTGCTCATCTACGCAGAAGCACGGTGACGCTACCCACACCATGCGCTCGGTGCGCAATAACTCGCCGATTTCGTTGCCAGGCTCGCGGCTGATCACTGTCAGCGCCAGGTCTCGTCGCTGCATCAACACCGTTGACGCTTCACAGTGCATCTCGATCTGGATCAACGGATACGCTTTGGAAAAGTGCTTGAGAATCCCCGGCAGGAAGCGCATCACGTAATCGTCCGGCGTGCCGATACGCACCAGCCCCACCATATGAGGCTCGCGCAAGGTGTTGAACACCTCGCTGTGCAGTTTCAGGATGCGCCGCGCGTACCCCAGTAATACCTGGCCTTCGGGCGTCAGTCGTACCTGTCGCCCGTCACGCTCGAAGAGCTTGCGCTGCAGTACGTCCTCCTCCAGTCGTTTCATCTGCATGCTTACCGCCGATTGCGTGCGGTTGACCATTTCCCCGGCGCGGGTAAAGCCGCCCTGGTCGGCAATGGCGACGAAGGTGCGCAGCACTTCTGTGTCGATGCTCGGGTAGCCCGCCAATTGATCAATCTCCGAGATGTATTGCATAAGAAACATTCGTTGGATTGATCATAGTGCCAGGCACACACTCTCGTCATCCCCACTGGAGGGCGAAAAGATGAAAGGTCAAAAAGGGTATGTGTTGATGGCGAAGTGGCCGTTTTCCGGGCTGTTTCATACGCTTGCACGTTGGCAGGCGCTGCGTCAGGAGCGCCAGTTGCTGGCGACCTTGAGCGACGACGCCCTCAAGGACATCGGACTCAATCGCGCCGATGTAGAGCAAGAGCGTCACCGGCATTTCTGGCAAGACCCGCTGCGAAAATAAGCCAGGATGCAGTAGGGTAGTGGGCGCGCCTCTATGGAGAGTCCGATGCCCACCGACCTGTCTTTCTCACTCAAGCAAGCTCGACGCATGGCGCTGGCAGCCCAGGGGTTTTCCGGGCGCCAGGCGCCGGCACAGATAACGGCCGCGCACCTCAACCGAATGATCGCGCGCTTGGGTGTTGTGCAGATCGATTCGGTCAATGCGCTGGTGCGTTCTCATTACCTGCCGTTGTTTTCCCGTCTGGGCAACTACTCCCCGTCGATACTCGAGCAGGCAGCCTGGAGCCAGGGCCGGCGGCGTTCGCTGTTCGAATATTGGGGGCATGAGGCATCGTTGCTGCCCATGGCGCTGTACCCGCTGATGCGCTGGCGCATGGAGCGGGCCAGGCAGGGGCGGGGTATCTATTCGCAGATGGCGCGCTTTGGTCGTGAACAGCAGGCCACTATCCAGCGCGTGCTGCATGCCGTCGAGCAACAGGGCGCGCTGGGTGCCGGCAGCCTCTCTACCCGTGAGGAGCGCGCCGGGCCATGGTGGGACTGGAGTGATGAAAAGCACGCGCTGGAATGGCTGTTTGCCGCGGGTTTGGTCACCGTCGCCGGTCGTCGAGGGTTTGAGCGTCTCTATGATTTGCCGGAACGCGTCATCCCCGATGACATCCTTCAAGGCGCCTCATTGACTGAAGCCCAAGCTCAGCGTGGCCTGTTGCTGCACAGCGCCAGCGCATTGGGCGTGGGCACCGAGAAAGACCTGCGCGATTATTTCCGCCTCGACCCCGCCGACAGCCGCAGCCGTCTGGCCGAACTGGTCGAGGAGGGGCAGTTGCGGGTGTGTCAGGTGCAAGGTTGGAAGCAACTGGCGTACTGCCTGCCGGAGCCGAAAGTACCGCGCAAGGCAGCGGCCAGCGCATTGCTGTCGCCGTTCGATTCGCTGATATGGGAGCGCGGCCGCACCGAGCGATTGTTCGATTTCCGCTATCGGCTGGAGATTTACACCCCACAGCACAAGCGGGTGTACGGCTACTACGTGCTGCCGTTTCTGCACAACGAGCGGATCGCCGCGCGGGTCGACCTGCGCGCCGAGCGTGCCAATGGGCGCCTGGCCGTGCATGCGGTGCATGAAGAAGAGCCGGGGCTGGATGAAGAGGGCATGGTGGCGCTGGCGTTGAACCTGCGACAAATGGCCGATTGGCTGGGGCTGGAGCAGGTCCAGCTCAATTGCCGGCGGCCGAGCGCAGACCGGGTGCGAGCGGCATTGCTCAATCTGGGTATTGGCCTTTAGCGCGCCATCGGGAGCCAGCCCCCTCCCACAAGGGCATGCATGCTCCCGATGGCGTCAGCCATGCCAACTAAAATCTCAGCGCTTGACCTGCTTCAAAGTCTCGGCAATCAGGAACGCCAGCTCCAGCGACTGGTCAGCGTTCATTCGTGGGTCGCAATGGGTGTGATAACGGTCTGACAAACCGTCTTCGGTGATCGGCCGTGCGCCGCCGATGCACTCGGTGACATTCTGCCCGGTCATCTCGATATGGATCCCGCCCGCATAGCTGCCTTCTGCGTGGTGCACCTGGAAGAACTCCTTCACCTCACCCAGGATCTGCGCGAAGTCGCGGGTCTTATAGCCGCTGCTGGCCTTGATGGTGTTGCCATGCATCGGGTCGGAGCTCCACAGTACCTGCTTGCCCTCGCGCTGCACGGCGCGGATCAGGTTGGGCAAGTGGTCGCCGACCTTGCCTGCGCCCATGCGTGCGATCAGGTTGAGGCGGCCGGGGTCGTTGTCCGGGTTGAGGATGTCGATCAAGCGAATCAGGTCGTCGGGGTTCATGCTCGGGCCAACCTTGACCCCAATCGGGTTGTTCACCCCGCGCAGGAATTCGACATGGGCGCCATCCAACTGGCGGGTACGGTCGCCGATCCACAGCATATGGGCCGAGCAGTCGTAGTAGTCGTTGGTCAGGCTGTCACGACGCACGAAGGCTTGTTCGTAGTTGAGCAGTAGCGCTTCGTGGGCGGTGAAGAAGCTGGTTTCGCGCAGTTGCGGCGAGCTGTCCATGCCGCAGGCGCGCATGAAGGCCAGGGTCTCGTCGATGCGATCAGCCAGTTGGCTGTATTTTTCAGCCAGCGCGGAGTTGGCGATAAAATCCAGGTTCCACTTGTGCACCTGGTGCAGGTCGGCAAAACCACCCTGGGCAAAGGCGCGCAGCAAGTTGAGGGTGGCCGTGGACTGGTGGTAGGACTGCAACAGGCGTTCCGGGTCCGGCACACGGCTTTTTTCGTCGAAACCGATACCGTTGACGATATCGCCGCGGTAGGCGGGCAGGGTGATGCCGTCGATGGTTTCATCATTGGACGAGCGCGGCTTGGCGAATTGGCCGGCCATGCGCCCGACTTTCACCACCGGGCAACCGGCGGCGAACGTCATGACGATCGCCATCTGCAGCAGTACTTTGAAGGTGTCGCGGATTTTCGCGGCGGAAAACTCGGCGAAGCTCTCGGCGCAATCGCCACCTTGCAACAGAAAGGCGCGACCCTGGGTCACTTCGGCAAACTGACGGCGCAATTCGCGGGCTTCCCCCGCAAACACCAGTGGCGGGTAGCTGGCCAGGCTCTGTTCCACTTGCAACAAGTGCGCAGCGTCCGGGTACTGGGGTTGTTGCTGGATAGGCAGGGCGCGCCAGCTGTCGGGGCTCCAGGGTTGGCTCATCATGAACTCGTTTGGTTAGTTGACGTTACCGCCAATGTTATCAGCAATTAGTGCGTGACCTGCTGCTGCCGCTTGGCCGACAATCGCGCCTTTGCTGTGCGGCAACCCCCTTAGGAGTAGTGATGAGCGAGGAGCGTGTCGAGCGCCTGCTGGCCGAAGTCCATGATGATTTCGGCATGATCCGTGTGCTTGAAGTGGCTGATTACCGGTTTCTCGAGTTTGGCGACGCCATCGAGCAGAGCTGCGTGTTCACCGCTGACCCGAGCTGGCTGGAGTACGATTACACCCGTGCGATGTTGATTGGTGCGTTGTGCCATGAACAGCCGGAGAGTGCGCTGTTCCTGGGGCTTGGGGCTGGGACGCTGACCCAGGCTTGCCTCAAGTTCCTGGCGCTTGAAGACGTCGAAGCCATCGAGTTGCGTCCCGATGTGCCGCGCCTGGCGATCGAGTACCTGGGGCTGGACGATGACCCGCGCCTGTATATCCGCGTGGGGGATGCCCTGCAACTGCTCGACAGCGCCGAATCGGCCGACCTGATTTTTGTCGACCTGTATACCGATGTCGGCCCGGGCGTCGGGCATCTGGCCTGGACGTTCCTGGAAAATTGCCAGAAGAAGCTCAACCCGGGCGGCTGGCTGGTGATCAACCAGTGGGCTACCGATGACGGTAAACCCCTGGGGGCGGCATTGTTGCGTGGCTTGTACCACCGACATTACTGGGAGTTGCCGGTGAAGGAGGGCAATGTGATCCTGCTGGTGCCTTCGGACCTGGATCAGGCATTGGACCTCGACGCCCTGTCGGCACGCGCCGAAGCACTGGCGCCGCGACTGGGCTACTCATTGCAGTCGTTGATCAAGGCGATTCGACCGGCGACTTAAGTTGCCTGCTCAAGCCCCCTCCCACCGTTGAAATGCGTTCCAAATGTGGGAGGGGGCTTGCTCCCGATGAGGCCATCACGGTTGATACTCAAATGCCCTTGAACACCCCCGGCCGCTTCTCGACCATTGCCCGCACACCCTCTTTGGCATCTTCACTGTTAAGCAGTTTGTCCACCATCGGCGCTAACGCGGCGGCTGCGACGGCTTCGCCTTCCGTGCGCGCCTGGCGGGCCGACATCAACGTCGCCTGCACGCCAAGCGGCGCCTGGCGTGCGATGCGATTAGCCAACTCGATGGCGCGGGGCAGCAGGTCTTCACTGGCCATCACTTCTTGCACCAACCCCAGGCGCAGGGCCTCGTGTGCATCGAACTCATCGCCGGTCAGCAGCCAGCGCATGGCGTTGCCCCAACCGGCGATCTGATGAAAGCGCAACGTCGCGCCGCCAAACGGGAAGATTCCACGCTGCACTTCCATCTGTGCAAAGCGTGTGTTGCTTGCGCAGAGGTTGATGTCCGCGGCCAGCATCAGCTCGATACCGATGGTCAGGCAATAGCCTTGGGCGGCGACAATCACCGGTTTGCTCACGCGCGGGCCGGCAAACACGCCCCAGGGATCGCAGCCCCCGAGCGGCGGCTGCCAGCCTCCCGCCATCACGCCGCTGACATTGGCCAGGTCCAGCCCGGCCGTGAAGTGGTCGCCGTGGGCAAACACCACGGCCACCCGTGCATCATCGTTTCGATCAAATTCGCCATAGGCCAGGCTCAGTTCATTGAGCAAATCCAGGTCAAAGGCATTGCGCTTGTCTACCCGGTCCAGGCCCAACAACAGGACATGGCCCTGGAGTGCACGGCTGACACGGCTGCGGCTGGCTTGACTCATCGGGTGTGTCCTCGGGTGGGGGTTAAGGTTTCAGACCAAAGGTCTCTGTGAAGAGGGTGAACCGTTTAAGCGTCATGACCAGCAGGGCCGGGCCTTTGAAAAATAGACCCTGGCGCACCTCTCTGCAAAGGCATTGATGCAGCGCGGTTTATCGGTGCTTTGCGATAAAAAAAGCTCCCTTTTTCAGGTATTTCCGGTATAGTGCGCGCCGGCCTTTAACCGGGCCGCGTTTAGGTAGCGCAATTCCCCGAAGTCAGCTTCGGCTGCACGTCCGCACAGCGGACTCTTCCTTGACGAATCTTTTTCATTCATTCGTTTTCGCAAATCCCCGCCGACAAAGCAGCCAGGGCGACTCTTGAGTCTCAACACGGCATGCGCAGCTTTGGAGCATGGGTCTTTGCGGATGCACTTAGAGGCAGACCCATGACCCAGGAAACCGGCGGCTTCGCCGCTTTTAATCTTAACCCGAATATTCTTGCAGCCGTCGCAGCGACTGGCTACGAAGAGCCTTCGGCGATTCAGCAGCAATCGATCCCGATCATCATGGCCGGCCAGGACATGATTGGCCAGGCGCAAACCGGTACCGGTAAAACCGCCGCGTTCGCCCTGCCTATCCTGCACTGCATCGATCCTGCCAAGCGCGAGCCGCAAGCCCTGATCCTGGCGCCAACCCGTGAGTTGGCGCTGCAAGTAGCAACCGCTTTCGAAACCTACGCCAAGCAAATGCCAGGTGTAACCGTTGTGGCCGTTTACGGCGGCGCGCCTATGGGCCCACAACTGAAAGCCATCCGTAACGGCGCACAAATCGTTGTCGCCACTCCGGGCCGTCTGTGCGACCACCTGCGTCGTGACGAGAAAGTCCTGTCGACCGTGAACCACCTGGTTCTCGACGAAGCTGACGAAATGCTCAAGCTGGGCTTCATGGACGACCTGGAAGTTATCTTCAAGGCACTGCCACCGACCCGTCAGACTGTACTGTTCTCGGCCACCTTGCCACAGTCGATCCGTGCCATTGCCGAACGCCATCTGCGCGATCCGCAACACGTGAAGATCCAGACCAAGACTCAGACCGTTACCGCGATCGAACAGGCTCACCTGTTGGTTCACGCTGACCAGAAGACCTCGGCTGTATTGAGCCTGCTGGAAGTTGAAGACTTCGACGCCCTGATCATGTTCGTGCGCACCAAGCAAGCGACCCTGGACCTGGCCAGTGCCCTGGAAGCCAAAGGCTACAAAGCCGCTGCGCTGAACGGCGACATCGCCCAGAACCAGCGTGAGCGCGTGATCGACTCCCTCAAGGATGGCCGTCTGGACATCGTTGTGGCGACCGACGTTGCTGCGCGTGGCCTTGACGTTCCACGTATCACCCACGTGTTCAACGTTGACATGCCGTACGATCCAGAGTCCTACGTTCACCGTATCGGCCGTACTGGCCGTGCCGGTCGCGAAGGTCGTGCCCTGCTGTTGGTGACTCCACGTGAGCGCCGCATGCTGCAAGTGATCGAGCGTGTAACCGGTCAGAAGGTTGCCGAAGTTCGCCTGCCGGATGCCCAGGCCGTTCTCGATGCCCGCATCAAGAAACTGACCAACAGCCTGTCGCCACTGGTGGCTGACGCTGAATCGACCCACGGCGACCTGCTGGACCGCCTGACCGCCGATATCGGTTGCACCCCACGTGCCCTGGCTGCAGCCCTGCTGCGCAAAGCTACCAACGGTCAGGCCTTGACCCTGGCAGCCATCGAGAAAGAACGTCCACTGGTTCCGAACAGCGCGCCACGCGGTGATCGTCCAGAGCGTTCCGGCGACCGTCCAGACCGTGGTGATCGTGAGCGTCGTGCTCCGGTTCCATTGGCTGAAGGTCGTGCTCGTTGCCGTACCGCGCTGGGTGCGCGTGATGGTATCGCTGCCAAGAACCTGCTCGGCGCTATCCTCAACGAGGGTGGCCTGGCACGTGAAGCCATCGGTCGCATCCAGGTGCGTGACAGCTTCTCCCTGGTGGAGCTGCCGGAAGACGGTCTGGAAAAACTGCTGGCCAAGCTGAAAGACACTCGCGTTGCCGGTAAGCAGCTCAAGCTGCGTCGCTACCGCGAAGATTGATCTGCCCACGGGCTGATTGATCGCACATAAAAAATCCCCGACTGGTTCGGGGATTTTTTTTGCCTGCTGCTGTTGCTCACCGAGATGTCAGTCGAACCGGTAGATATCCATGCCCAGTGCGCCCAGGGTGAAGCCTTGGTGCGCCACGCTGAAGTGGTCGCCGGCGCCTCGAGCGAAGTACAGCGGCAGTAAATGTTCATCACTGGGATGGCTGCGCACGGCATTCGGTGCCTGGCGGCGATAGTCATGCAAGGCGGTTTCATCATTGGCCGCCAGCTTGTCCACCACCCAATCGCGGAAGTCTCGCGCCCATGGCTCGATGCTTTCGGGGCCGGCGTGCCAGTTCAGCTCGCCGAGGTTATGGGTGATGCTGCCCGAGCCGATCAACAGCACGCCCTGCGCGCGCAAGCCGGCCAAGGCATGCCCGACGCGGGTTTGCAGGGCAGGGCCCATGTGGCTGGGCAGGGAGACTTGCACCACGGGGATGTCCGCCGCTGGGTACATCAGCGACAGCGGTACCCAGGTGCCATGGTCGAACGGGCGCTGCTCATCGATGCGCGCATCCAAGCCGTCGGCATGCAGCCGTTCGACGATCTCATTGGCCAACTGTGGATTGCCCGGTGCCGGGTATTGCACGGCAAACAGCTCGCGAGGGAAGCCGCCGAAGTCGTGCCAGGTCTCGGGAGCGACGCCGCCGCTGACCAGCAACGCTTGGCTTTCCCAGTGCGCCGACACCACCACAATCGCCTTCGGGCGTGGCAGCTCCGCGGCCAGGCGCTGCAAGGCCGGGCCACTGGCGCCGGGTTGCAGGGCAAGCATGGGCGAGCCGTGGGAGATAAACAGGCTGGGGAGCATGGGAACGGTCCTAAGGGTTAATATGGATCCATCTTCAATCAGATCACTGATCTAAATCTAATATAAGTTTTAGCGTCTTTTGATCGAATTTTCAGGGTGAATTATGGAGCCTAAGTTTTGGCGAGAGCGCTGGGCGCGCAATCAGATCGGCTTTCACCTGCCCGGCGTTAACCCCTACTTGCAGCGGCATTGGCCAGGACTGGCGTTGGCTGATGGCGCGAAAGTGCTGGTGCCGTTGTGTGGCAAAAGCCTGGATTTGATGTGGCTGGCGAGTCACGGGTACCACGTGATGGGGGTGGAACTGTCGGAGCGGGCGGTGGGTGCCTTCTTCGGCGAGCAGGGGCTGACCCCGCAGGTCAGCCAAAGAGGCGCTTTCAAGGTGTATCACGCGGGCTTGATCGAAGTGTGGTGCGGTGATGTCTTTGCCCTGGATGCTGGCGCTGTGGCTGATTGCAGCGCGCTGTATGACCGTGCGGCGTTGATCGCTTTGCCGCCGTTAATGCGGGCGCAATACGCCGAGCATCTCAATACCCTTCTGGCTCCTGGCTGCAAGGGGTTGCTGATCACGCTCGACTACGACCAGGCACTGAAAGCCGGCCCACCGTTTGCGGTGACCGATGCAGAGGCCCGGTTACTGCTCGGGCCCCACTGGGCCCTGGAGATCTTGGAGGAGCAAGACATCCTCGGCGAGAGCCGGAAGTTTGTACAAGACGGCGTTACCCGTCTTGAAGAGCGCGTTTACCGGCTGGCCAAAGCGTAGATCGCGGCCACAAAAAAGGGGCGATTCAATCGCCCCTTTCGTATTGCCAGGTTATCAGCCCCGACGACGCAGTGCTTCAATCCGCTCTTCCAGCGGTGGGTGGCTCATGAACAGGCGAGCCAGGCCCTGCTTGATACCGCCGTTGATACCAAATGCCGTCAGGCTGTCCGGCATATGCACCGGCAGGCCCTGCTCGGAACGCAGGTGCTGCAGCGCTGCAATCATCGCCCCGGTACCGGCCAGGCGAGCACCTGCTTCGTCTGCGCGGAACTCACGTTTGCGTGAGAACCACATGGTGATCGCGCTGGCGAGGAAGCCCAGTACCAGTTCAGCGAAAATGGTTGCCACGTAGTAGGCAATGCCTCGGCCTTCTTCGTTCTTGAAGATCACCTTGTCGACAAAGTTGCCGATGATCCGCGCGAAGAACATCACGAAGGTGTTCACCACGCCTTGTACCAGCGCCAGGGTCACCATGTCACCGTTGGCCACGTGGCCGATCTCGTGGGCCAGTACCGCCTTGACTTCGTCATAGGAGAAGCGTTCGAGCATGCCTTGGCTGACGGCAACGAGTGCGTCGTTCTTGTTCCAGCCGGTGGCAAAGGCGTTGGCTTCATACGCCGGGAAGATACCGACTTCGGGCATCTTGATACCCGCTTCACGGGACAATTGCTCGACGGTCTGCAGCAGCCATTGCTCATGCCGGGTACGTGGCTGAGTGATGACCTGGGTGCTGGTGCTCATCTTTGCCATCCACTTGGAGATGAACAGCGAGAACAGCGAGCCGGCAAAACCAAAGACCGCACAGAAAACCAACAGCTGATTGAGGTTCAGGTCAACCCCGTTGGCCGCCATGAACCCGTTGAAGCCGAAAAGGCTCAGGGTGATGCTGGCAATCAGCACGACCGCCAGGTTGGTGGCCAAGAACAGCAGGATGCGCATCATGGTTGTAAGGTTCTCCTCATGCTTAATATGTCGCGTACTGCGGGGTATATAAGGTGCGGCATGGGGTGATTCAACCGAGCGACTATTTCAAACTGTGTCCTACAGCCTGAATGTAGAGCCTTGAAGGGATTTTCCGACCTTTAATGTCGGTCGTGATCTGCCCACGGTTGCCTCGCCGCCCCATGATTATAGGGGGCAGGCCACAGGCAGAGGTCAAATGAAATACAACGGCCGGCCAATGACAAAGAAGTGTTGCCAGATAATCGCTGTACGACCCAAGGAGGTCGTACAGCGTCAAATACGTTACTGGCGATAGGACTTCAGGAAGTTACCGATGCGACCGATGGCCATCTCCAGGTCGTCCACTCGCGGCAATGTCACCACGCGGAAGTGATCCGGCCACGGCCAGTTGAACGCAGTGCCCTGGACCACCAGCAGTTTTTCCGACAGCAGCAGGTCGAGCACGAACTTCTCGTCGTTGAGGATCGGGCAGACTTTCGGGTCGATCCGCGGGAAGGCATACAGCGCGCCCATCGGTTTCACGCAACTGACACCCGGGATGGCGTTGAGCAACTCCCAGGTACGGTTACGCTGCTCCAGCAAGCGACCTTGGGGCAATATCAGGTCGTTGATGCTCTGGTAGCCGCCGAGCGCGGTCTGGATCGCATGCTGGCTCGGCACGTTGGCACACAGGCGCATATTGGCCAGCATGTCGATGCCTTCGATGTAGCTCTGGGCGTTGTGCTTGGGGCCGGAGATGGCGATCCAGCCGGAGCGGAAACCCGCCACGCGGTAGGACTTGGACAGGCCGTTGAAGGTCAGGCACAACAGGTCTGGTGCCAGGGATGCGGTGCAGATGTGTACGGCGTCATCGTAGAGGATCTTGTCGTAGATCTCGTCGGAGAACACCACCAGGTTGTGCTGGCGTGCCAGTTCGAGCATGCCCAGCAGCACTTCCCTGGAATACACCGCGCCGGTGGGGTTGTTCGGGTTGATGATCACCAGGGCCTTGGTGTTCGGGGTGATCTTGGCCTTGATGTCGGCCAGGTCCGGAAACCAGTCGGCGCCTTCGTCGCACAGGTAGTGCACCGGGTGGCCACCGGCCAGGGTCACGGCGGCGGTCCACAACGGATAGTCCGGCGCGGGTACCAGCACTTCGTCGCCATTATTGAGCAGCGCCTGCATCGACATCACGATCAGTTCGGACACGCCGTTGCCCAGGTAGATGTCCTCAATGCCGACACCTTCCACCTGCTTCTGCTGGTAGTACTGCATCACGGCCTTGCGCGCACTGAACAGGCCCTTGGAGTCGCTGTAGCCTTGGGCCGTCGGCAGGTTGCGGATCACGTCCTGGAGGATTTCGTCCGGCGCTTCGAAACCAAAGGGCGCCGGGTTACCAATGTTCAGCTTGAGGATGCGATGACCTTCCTCTTCCAGGCGCTTGGCGTGCTTGAGCACTGGGCCGCGAATGTCGTAGCAGACGTTGGCGAGCTTGTTCGATTTGCTGACCTGCATGGCGATGTGATCCTGAAAATGAACGATCCAGACGGCGTAGGCACTACCGTACTGTGAATCCTGCGAGGTCTGCACCCATAAATACGTTTGAATGCCGAAAGCGCGGGTGCCAGACTGGTGTTTTGAAGAGGCGCAATCATACGTGCCACCTGATCCATGGAAAAGACACAGATCAGGGTTTTTCAGTTGCCGAGGTGTACCGATGGAAAAGTTGCAGAAAACCGTTGAAGAATGGAAGGCAATGCTCGATCCGGAGCAGTACAACGTGTGCCGTCTCAAGGGCACCGAGCGACCTTTCAGCGGCAAGTACAACGGCACCAAGACGGACGGCGTGTACCACTGCATTTGTTGCAACGAGCCGCTGTTCGATTCCAGCACCAAGTTTGATTCCGGTTGCGGCTGGCCCAGTTTCTATGCGCCCATTGCCGACAGCGCGATGGTCGAGATCCGTGACGTCAGCCACGGCATGATCCGTACTGAAGTCACCTGCGCCAAGTGCGACGCGCACCTGGGGCATGTCTTCCCGGATGGCCCTCCACCGACGGGCCTGCGTTACTGTATCAATTCGGTGTGCCTGGACCTGGTGCCACGCTGACTCCCTGGCCGCCCCCGCGAGCCGTGCGGGGGCGATCTATAACGGGGTATCACCTTGATCAATCAAATTGCACACAATTGAATTGACCGCTATGTTTTCTCTTCTTACCCCTTCATTTGAGGCACTGCCATGAGCGACAACTTGCTGAGCATCCCTTGCACCACCATCAAGGGTGAGCAAAAGACCTTGGCCGATTTCGCCGGCAAGGCCATTTTGGTGGTCAACACCGCCAGTAAGTGTGGCTTCACCCCACAGTACAAGGGCCTGGAGCAACTCTGGCAGCAGTACAAGGACCAGGGCCTGGTGGTGCTGGGCTTTCCCTGCAACCAGTTCGGCAAGCAGGAACCGGGCAACGAAGGTGCGATATCCGAGTTCTGTGAGCTGAATTTCGGCGTCAGCTTTCCGCTGTTCAAGAAAATCGATGTCAATGGCAGCGAGGCTCATCCGCTGTTTGTACAGCTGAAAAAACAGGCGCCAGGGTTGCTGGGGTCCAAGGGTATCAAGTGGAATTTCACCAAGTTTCTCATTGGCCGTGACGGCAAGCAGGTCAAGCGTTTTGCACCGACGACCAAGCCGCAGGACCTGACCCGAGAGATCGAAGCCCTGCTCAAATGACCGACGCATCGCCCGTGTCCCTGGCCCTGGACAACCAGTTGTGTTTCAAGCTTTACGCGGCGTCCCGTGCCATGACCCGCGCCTATAAGCCGATGCTTGATCAATTGGGCCTGACCTATCCGCAATATGTGGTGATGCTGGTGCTGTGGGAGTGGCACGACACCCCGGCGCCGCAGCCTACGGTCAAGGCCCTGGGGGAGCGCCTGATGCTGGATTCGGGCACGCTGACGCCGCTGCTCAAGCGCCTGGAGCAACTGGCCTTGGTGAAGCGCCGGCGCAGTGTCCGCGATGAGCGCGAAGTGCACTTGAGCTTGAGCGACGCTGGCGCCTACCTGCGGGATCAGGCTCACGGCCTGAAAACCCGCCTGCTGTGCGACAGTGGTGTGGACCTGAATCAGGCCGATGCCTTGCGCGATGGCCTCGATCAGTTGCTGGCGCAGATCAGAGGCTTGTCGTCGTAGGCACCCACAGGTCCAGCAGGGCATTGAGTTCTTCGCGGCGAAACGGCTTGGCCAGGTAATCACTCATCCCCGCCGCCCGGCAACGTTCGCGCTCTTCGGACAGCGCGTTGGCGGTCAAGGCGACGATGGGCAGGTCCGGCCAGCGCCCGCTGCGGCGAATTTGCCGGCTCGCTTCGTAGCCATCCATCACCGGCATGTTGCAATCCATCAGGACCATGTCGAAGCGCTGGTCCTCGAGGAGCTTGAGCGCTTCGCCACCATGGGCCGCCACAATCACCTCACATCCAAGCTTGCTGAGCATCCCCTTGGCCACCAGTTGATTGACCGGGTTGTCCTCCACCAGCAGGATGCGTGCCCGGTGAGCGAGGGGCGGGGCTTCCATCTGGATGGGGTCGAGGATCAGTTGCGCATCGCTGCGCAGGTTACGTTGCAGGATCTGGTACAGCGCATTACGGCTCAATGGGCGTGCTTGTTGCTGGAGCGGCGCCAGGGCTGCCACCTCTTCGCTGGGCATGAAATTGCCATAGGCGGTGATCAGCAGGATCGGCGCGGTAATCGCTGGGCGCAGACGGAACAGGCATTCCGGGCAATCGGTAATCAACAGGTCGGGAGTCAACCCGCTCAAGTCATCGTCCTGGGAATAGCAGCGTGGCGTCAGCCCCCAATAGGGCAGCAGGCGGGTGAGCAGTTCCGTCAAGCCGCCGCCGGCGCTGGTGATGGCAATGACTTCTCCGGTGAGCGGAGTGTACCGAGTGGCCGGCAAATGGGGGGGCAGCGGCAGCTCGGCGCAGAATTGGCTGCCAAAGCCCACCTCCGAACTGATACTCAAACGACCTTTCATGGCTTCGCACAGGTTGCGAGTCAACGCCAGCCCCAGGCCTGTGCCGCCAAATTGCCGGGTGATGCCGGCGCCGGCCTGGGTGAACGGCTGGAAAATCTTTACCTGCGCTTCCTGGGCAATCCCGATGCCCGTGTCACACACTTCAATGTTGACCAGACCTTCGTGGGCACTCAGGCGCACGTCGACGCGGCCGAAACGCGTGAACTTCAAGGCATTGGAGAGCAAGTTGCTGACGATTTGCCGCACGCGTGTCGGGTCGCCAATGACCTGGGCGGGAAACTGCGGGTCGATCAGGCAGGTCAGCTCCACACTCGGCGCGGCGTTCTGCGACAGCAAGTTGGCGGTGTCTTCCACCAGTGAGCCCAGGTCGAACGGGATACGCTCCAGCTCCAATTGGCCGGCGTCGAACTTGGACAGGTCGAGGATATCGTTGAGTAACTCGACCAGCACCTTGCCCGAGTCATGGGCGATGGACAGTTGTTGGCGCTGCTCGGCGTTCAGCGGGCTGTCCAGCGACAGCGCGATCATCCCCAACAGCCCGTTGAGCGGCGTGCGAATTTCATGGCTCATATTGGCCAGGAACGCCGCCCGGGCCTGAGCCATGCCCAGCGCAGTCATTTTCGCGGCCTCCAGCTCATCGTTGGATTGGCTCAAGCGTTGGTTGCTCGCCTTGAGCTCCAGCGTGCGTGCGGAGACGATATTTTCCAGTTGGCCCAGGTATTCCGTGAGGCGATCCTCGGCGTGGCGCCGCTGCTGGATTTCGGTTTCCATGTTTTCGAATTGCTGGTTGGCGACGCTGACCAGCACGCCGATTTCGTCATGCTCATGCCCCGGTGGGCAATCCAGGCGGGCCTGTTTACGCGTACTCAATTCTCGAATGATGCGCACCAGGGGTTGGGTGAGCATCACATAGAACAGGCCCAGCAGGATCCCGGTCAGGAGCAGGCTGCGGGCAAATCCGTTGAGCAGGGTGATTTCGGCGCGACGTAGGAAACGGCTGCCAAAAGCATAGGTGTCCACATCAAGGAGCAGCACACCAAGGGACTCATTGGGCATATGGCTGAGGTACAGCCGGTCCTCGAACAGGCGGTTGGCGCCAAACAGAAAATCGCTGATGGGCCTGTAGTTACTTTCCTTGCGTGGCCGGTCGACGTCAGCCAGGACCACACCATTGTTGTCGATCAGCCGCGCGTGAGTGATGGCCGGGGAGCGCAGCAGGCCCAGGGTCAATTCCTGGGCAAGTTCGGCATCGATGTTGTAGGCGATCCGTGAGGCGGGGTTATGGCTGATTTCGATCAGCGAGCTGATTTCACGGTTGATGGATGCGTCTTCACTGGCATAATCAATGCCGATTTGGATCAGGCTGAGCAAGGTTCCCAAGACGAAACCGACCAGCACAGTCAATCTGGCTTGTTTATAAGACAAGCGGTGGGCGAACTTGATATCCATCGAGTGTTGAACCACTTCACGTTTCCCTTCGCCCGGCAAGCATAGCTGAACATCCACAAGCTCTGGCTTGCCCGGCATGAATCGTTTTTTTGACGCAGCCTTGTGCGGTCTGCCACAGGGTTGCCAATACGCCATCTTTTACAAGAACTTGCCAGAGGAATAGACATGGATTCGCGATTGAATGCCTTTCTTGAACGGGCCGATGCGGTACTGGCGCGCCTGGAACCCTTGTTACCTGCCCCTCGCCAATCTATCGACTGGAACCAGTGCCTGGCCGCGCGTTGGCAGCGCGAAGGCCGCAGCGGTTTTCTGTTGCCGCTGGACGTGAGCCTGGATATGCGCCTGTCGGACCTGATCGGCGTGGACAAGCAACGTGAACAACTGGCTCGCAACACCCAGCAGTTTCTCGATGGCCTGCCCGCCAACCATGCACTGTTATGGGGTTCGCGCGGTACTGGCAAGTCTTCCATGGTCCGCGCGTTGCTCGCCCAGCACGCCAAGGCCGGCCTGCGCTTGATCGAAATCGAGCGTGATCACCTGGCCGACCTGCCACGCGTGGTTGAGCAACTGATCAAGCTGCCGCAACGGTTCATCCTGTTTTGTGATGACTTGTCGTTTGAGGCCGGCGAAGGCGACTATCGCGTGCTCAAGAGTGTGCTGGACGGCTCCCTGGAGCAGGCGCCGGAAAACGTGTTGTTGTATGCCACCTCCAACCGTCGCCATCTGGTGCCGGAAAACCAGAGCGACAACGACAATTGGAAGCGCGTAGACGGCGAACTGCACCCGAGCGAGGCGGTTGAGGACAAGATTGCCTTGTCCGACCGATTCGGCTTGTGGCTGTCGTTCTACCCGTTTAGCCAGGAGCACTTCCTGGATGTGGTGGAGCACTGGATCGGTGAGTTGGCGAGCAAGGCCGGCTTGCAGTGGCAGCGCGATGAACAACTTGATGTCCTCGCGGTACGCTGGGCCACCGGGCGCGGTAACCGCAACGGCCGTTGTGCCTATCAGTTCGCTCGTTACTGGGTGGGTCTTAAATTGCTGGAGCGTCAACCATGATCGATTTACAACAGGCCGGTACCGGCCTTGATGGCTATGCCCTGCTGTGTGCGCAACTGGAGTCACTGTTGGCGGATGAGCGGGATTTTATTGCCAACAGTGCGCAGTTCTCTGCGTTCCTGTTCAACCAGTTGGATGACCTGAATTGGGCAGGCTTCTATCTCAATCGTAATGAGGAACTGGTGCTCGGGCCATTCCAGGGGCAGATCGCCTGTGTGCGAATCCCGTTCGGGCGTGGCGTATGCGGGGCGGCGGCTGCCTCACGGCAAACCCAGCGGGTGGAAGACGTGCATGCGTTCCCCGGGCATATCGCCTGTGACAGTGCCTCGAACAGTGAGCTGGTGGTGCCCTTGGTCAAGGACGGCCACTTGATTGGCGTCCTCGACCTCGACAGTCCGCAGTTGGCCCGTTTCACACCTCAGGACCAAACGGGTATCGAGCAACTGGCTGCGATCTTCTTGCGTTTGACCGATTGCTGAAGCAGCGAGGCAGGGGCGTGCCCCTGTCTCTCATTGGCCATCCAGGTCATGAAGTTGAGCTTGCAGTGTCCTTTCCAGTTCCAGCATGAGTTTTTCCAGGGCTTTGATACCGGCTTCGATCACCGACCTATCCTCATGGCGGGAACAGGCTTGCTCCAAAGCTTCGCATTGCCCGGTCAACGAGTGGGCTTGAACGATACGCGCGGCTCCCTTGATTTTGTGGGCTTGCTCAATGATCTCCGCAGGCGTTGCCTGCCCATTCAGCAGGTCAATAAGTACCTTGCGGTCGTGACGGCTACTGCTCAACAGTTCGTCCAGCAGGCGTCGACACAATTGCGGATCACCGCCGGTCAGCGCCTCCAGGCAGTCCATGTCCAGCCGTTGGCTCGTAGACCGAGGGGCGATTTGTGCCAGTTGCCGTTCCAGTACCGTAAGGCTGATGGGCTTGAACAGGCAGTCATCCATGCCAGCTTCCACGCACCGTTGCCTTTCTTCTGGCTGAGCATTGGCGGTAAAGCCCAGCACCACACAGGGCGCCAACTGTTCACGCTGTTCATACTCGCGGATGGAACGACTCAACTCGTAGCCATTCATGATGGGCATGTTGCAGTCTGCGATCACCAGGTCGAAATGCTCCTGGCGCCAGGCTTGGAAACCGGCAGCACCGTGCTCGGCGGCGGTGAATTGGTGGCCAAGGTAGCCCAGTTGTTGGCACATCAGCAGACGGTTCGCCGGGTGGTCATCTACCACCAGCACGTTCAGCACCGGTGTGGAGGCGGGTGCCACGGGCTTGTGTTCGCCTACGGCCTCGATCGGGTGCAGGCGGGGCATCCTCAGATTGACATGCACCTGGGTGCCTACCATGGGCACACTGCTCAGGCTTAACTGGCCGCCCATCATTGCGCAGAGGCTGCGGCAGATCACCAGACCCAACCCCGCACCGCTCCTGGCCAGTTGCCCGGAATTGTCCGCTTGGGCGAATGGTTCGAACAGGCGCAGTTGGTCGTCCCGATTAATGCCAATGCCGGTGTCTTCGACAACCAGTTTCAGCTCGATCTGTTCCGGCGCCTCAGTCGGCTGGAGCTCCACTTTAATCTTCACCTGCCCGCGTTCGGTGAACTTGATGGCGTTACTTACGAGGTTGGACAGTACTTGCTTGAAACGCAGCGGGTCTATCTGGACTTCGATGTCGTTCTGGTCGGGCTTGAACTCCAGCTGCAGGCTTAGGGTCTTCTGGCGAGCAAGACCATCGAATACACGTACCACGGACTCAATGACCTCCCGCAGGTTAACGCGTTCCGGAGCCAGGCTGAGACGGCCCGACTCAATGCGTGCGATGTCCAGAATATCGCCGATCAGCTCCAGCAGGTCCTTGGCCGAGTTGTACGCCACTTCAATGGCCGGGCGGTCCAGATGCCCTTGGTCGGCGCGCTTGAGCGTCAGTTCGAGCATGCCGATCACAGCGTTCATCGGCGTGCGGATCTCGTGGCTCATGGTGGCAAGAAACGTGCTTTTTGCGCGATTGGCCTCGTCGGCGCGCTCCTTGGCGGCGCGTAGTTCATCAAACAATTGGCGCCGGTCACTGATGTCGATCCAGCCCCCGATAATGCCTTGGACTTCGCCGGTGGAATCGCGATAGGGCAGGATCCAGTGGTAGATGGTCAGTTTCTTCTCGTGAATATGCAGGGTTCGATCCAGGATCAGCGGGTTGCCCTCGGCCACCACCCGCAGATAGTCAGCATGGTACTGCGCCGCCTCCGACGCCAGGGCCATGCTCATCTGGGTCACGCTTTTGCCAATCACGTCTTCTCGCCTGACGTCGAACACTTGCAGGTAGCTGTCGTTGCAGGTTTGCAGCAGACCGCTGCGGTCACGGACGTAGATCGGATGTGGGGTTTCATTGACCAGCGCGCGCATGAATTCGAACTGGTCGTTGAGGGCGCGCTCGGCCATTTTTCGCTGCTTGATCTGGCGACGCATGTAGGCGTTCCAGGCCAGGGAAATCAGTAGCAGCAACCCTGTGCCGATAATGATCCGTGCGATGAACTCGTGGTAGTTGCGCCAGTAACTGTCGGATGCGGCGGTGTAGCCACGCCAACGACTGTTGATCACCCCCATTTCATCCGGGGCGATACTGAGCAGCGCCTTATCAAGGATTGAACTCAGTTCGGTGGCGTGGCGCGAGGTTGCGAGGGTAAACGCTGCTGGGGTTGTTCCGATGCTGGAGCTGATCTGCAGCTTGTCCTGGAAGACCTGTGAAGACAGGACGTAGTTGGCGATCACCAGCGTGTTAACGGCGCCGTCCACTTGCCCCTGTGCGAGCAGTTCCGAGGCCCTGAAGGTATCGCTGGTTTCCACCAGGTGAACCTGTGGGAAGTCGCTGCGCAGGGTGGAGGTAAGGGGGTTGCCTTCGGTTATCGCCAAGCGTTTGCCCGCCATCTGCTCCATGTTCGAAGGGGCTCCGGGCTCTTTGCGTGTCAACAGTACGTAGGAATTTTCCAGGTAGGGACGGCTGAAATTGAGCTGTGTGTCTCGTGCATTGCTTGGAACAATGGCCCCGATGATGTCGACTTTCTGGGTAGTGACTTGCTCGATCATCGAATTGACATCCCGCCCGCGTTGGATCGAGAAGCGCAGGCCGGTGCGCAAGCGAATCAGCTCCAGGAGGTCGGCAGTGATACCGCGGAAGTTACCGTCGGCATCGAAGAACGTGAGCGGCGCAAACGTTTCGTTCACGATGACTTTCACCACGGGGTGCTCTCTGAGCCAGCGTTCTTCACGCTGGGTCAGTTGCAGCTTCTTATCGGTCAGCAGGATGTCGCTGCCGGCGCTCCAGCGCTTGGCAATGCTATCGCGTTCGTTGATGGGGACCGCTGCCAGTACCGAGTCGACGATGCTCAAGAGAATCCGGTCCTCCTGGCGCAGCGCAAAGCTGAACCCAAAAGCTTCATGCTTGCCGAAGTTGGCCATATGGATGTTTTTGAGGTAGCCCTTGTTAATCATGTAGTGGGTGGAAATGGTGTCACCGAGAAACACATCCGCCTGGTCGAATGCCACCGCATTCAAGGCATTTTGATAAGAGGGATAGCTGCGGATGATTGCCTTGGGGTACAGCCTCTGCACTTCATTGAGCGGCAGGTAATGGTAGACAAGGCTCAGGCGCAATCCTGCCAGGCCATCGTTGAGGCTGCGTGTTTCTCCCTCGCGCGTGACCAGTACGGGTTGGTCCACCGCGTAGGGGGCTGACAGAATGAGATTCGGGTTTGCGGCCTCAAAGCCATTGGAGGAACCCAGCACATCAATTTCACCGTTTTCCAGGGCCTGGATGGAAGCCTCCCGGGAAGCATAGCGTACGACCTTGACCGGCAATGAGAGCGCCTTGGCCAGCAGCCCTGCGTAATCAGCGGTGAGACCTTCATAATCATAGCCGCTTGAGGTGAGGTCGAAGGGTGGGTAGTCAGGTGCGGAGGTACCCAGCACCAGTTCGCGTTTGTGCTGTAGCCATTGGCGCTGAGCCTTGTCAAATTGAGTGTCCAGTTGAACGCTGCCCGCACGACTCAATAAGTTGAAATGCTCCGGTTTGGTGGGGTGCTCCGCGAGCACGACGGTGCTGAAGCACAAGCCGGCACTCAATATAATCAGATAGTCCTTTATACGCCTGGGCATCCGCTTTCTCACACTAGCGCGTTTCGTTTTGCCATCTCGATGAGTTCTACCAAGGATTTGGCCTTGAGTTTTTGCATGAGCCTCTTTTTATAAGTGCTGACGGTCTTGTTACTTAAAAACATACCTTTGGCTATTTCTTTGTTAGTTCGGCCTTGTGCAAAAAGTTGCAATACCATCAGCTCCCGGTCGTTGACTGTTTTAAATAGTTCGAGCTCCTGAAAGTCCACGCCCTCCGTTCCGTTGGCATTCAACGCTTGGCTGGGGAAGTAGTTGTAGCCGGACAGGACGGCGCGGATGGCGCTCAGTAACTCGCTCAGGTCACCCTCTTTGCACACATAGCCCTCAGCGCCCGAGCGCATGCACCGCGTGGCAAACAAGGTGGGGCACTGGGCCGTGAGTACCAGGGTTTTCATCGAGGTGTTCATGGCGTTGAACCGACAGAGCACTTCAAGGCCGTCAAGTTTAGGGATGCTGATGTCGAGAATGACCAGGTCTGGAAGGCATTCGCGGACCATTTGTATGGCGTCGCATCCATTGTCTGTTTCGCCGACGACTTTGTAACCTTCGTGTTCCAGTAACATCCGAATGGCAAGCCGTATAACAGGGTGGTCATCGATAATAAAAACTGAATTCATAGTCACATTCCATGCCGGTGCAAATAAAGCGGGCACATTAGCTCAGAAGATGAGTGAACAGCATGAAGCTCGGGGGGAGTAGATGCAAAACAGGAAAGTTCCTACGTGTAAAAAGTCTGCGCCCTACAAGTTGGACGGTAATCGTGACATCGGATGTCAGTGTTTGAAGGTAATTGCTGCAAGTGAGAGTGCCAGGGATTTTACGCCGGGGCTCACGTCGAATTTCTTTGGTGGGGATGTTTAGAGTCCTACAATTTATACGTTGAAAGTTGATGAGATCAAACGTTCAAGTTCATCTTTGTTCAGCGGCTTGGACAAATAGCCGAGTAGCGGAAGGTTTCGTTGTGAGGCTTGTGTCGTCAGCTTGATCAGATCCTCTGCCGGCAGCCCGCTCAGCAGGATCGCGCGGGTGACATAGCGTCGACGACTGGCGATTTCCACCAGCTCAAGCCCAGGTAGGTCAGGCAGGCACTGGTCGCATAGCATAAGGTCGAAGGGCTGTTCGGACTGGATCATCGTACGGATCGCCTGCTCGGCATTTTCCACTGGGGTCAGTTGGTCGAAGCCGTAGCTTTTGAGCAGGCATTGGGTGGCCAGGAGTTGAAAGGGATGATCCTCCACCAAAAGAATACGAAGGGTGTATCTGGACATAGAGAGCACACAGTGAGTCAGGCGCCGATGGAGGGCGTAGGAAGTGCCTCATCTGGTCCGCCAGGAGCGTGCGTGATTATTCTTCGGGCGTTTGTAAGAATTCGATCAGGCCGCTCTGTTCCCATCGTAGGGGAATTCCTTTCAGGGAACAGGCTGCTTCCTCGAGTCTTATTGAGGGCTGGAGCGCCCGGTCATCTCCCGTGCCATTTCGGTGGCGTAGCTGTCGGTCATGCCCGCGATAAAGTCGATCATACGCAGGAACGAGGCGTGCAGCGGCCAGGCTGGGTCCGGCGCGCTGTTGCCCAGCAAGTCGAGAATGCGCCGGTTCTTGAACGACGGCGTGCGCCCACCGTGTTGCTCCAATGCTGCGCCGCAAAATGCGTTCAGCAGGATCTCCAGCGTGGTATATGCGCCGATTTCGTGCAGTGTCTTGCGTTTGTCCTGGAAGATTTTTTTGCGCGCCATGTCCTTGGCATCCAGCACGCAGCGTTTGGCGGGGCCGTGCATGTGCTCAACCAGATCGCCCGGCAGCGTGCCCGCGAGCAGGGCGTCCTGCTGTTCGACAAACGCCTGCGCCGCGGCATTGGTCAGGTGCTCGATGGCCTTGCCGCGCAGGATCGCCAGCTTGCGGCGGCGGGAGTCCTGCGGGCCTAACTGCCGATACGTCTGTGGCAGGTCATCGCCTACCAGGTCGAGCAGCAGCGACTCGACCTCGGCGTACTCCAACAGCTCCATCTCCAGGCCATCTTCCAGGTCGATCAGCGCGTAGCAGATATCGTCGGCCGCCTCCATCAGGTACACGAGCGGGTGGCGGGCCCAGCGCTGCTCCTCGAGTTGAGGCAGGCCAAGCTTATGGGCAATCTGCTCGAGGATCGGCAGCTCGCTCTGGTAGCAGCCGAACTTGTGCTTCTTGTAGCCCAACGAGTCCGCATGACGGGCGGTCCAGGGGTATTTCAGGTAGGTGCCCAAGGTGGCGTAGGTCAGCCGTGTACCGCCGTCGAACTGATGATATTCAAGCTGGGTCAGTACCCGGAAACCCTGGGCATTGCCTTCGAAATTGAGGAAGTCATTACGTTCGGCGCTGCTCATGTCATCCAGCCAGCCGCGCCCGGCGGCCTGTTGGAACCAGTGGCGAATGGCATCTTCACCGGAGTGCCCGAACGGCGGGTTGCCAATGTCATGGGCCAGGCAGGCTGATTGCACGACCATGCCCAGGTCGCTTGGGTCGCACCAGTCGGGCAGGGCGCTGCGCAGGGTTTCGCCTACGCGCATGCCGAGGGAGCGACCGACACAGCTGACTTCCAGTGAGTGGGTCAGGCGCGTGTGGATATGATCGTTGCTCGATACCGGGTGCACTTGGGTCTTGCGGCCAAGGCGACGGAATGCGCCGGAGAAAATGATACGGTCGTGGTCTTTGTGAAACGGGCTGCGGCCCAGTTCTTCGGGGCTGTGCAGGGGCTTTCCAAGACGTTCGCGGGTCAGCAGGGTGGGCCAATCCAAGGCGGGTACTCTCCGTACGGTGAATGACACCCCCAGCTTCCCGGTTCCGTCCTGGCGGGGCAAGCAAAAAACTACAGGCCGGCCACGTCGATATCGATTAACAGTAAGCGCTGACCGTTATTGAAGAACTGTCCGGCTGCAATGCCAGCACTCGGTCGAGTTGGGAGTAGCCGGCGCCGCAATCGTCGATGGCAAGCAAGGTTGCCCCGGGCGTGTGAGGGCCAGCAAACAGTGAGCCTACGGGCCCAGGGCCTCGACCTCGACGATGCGCCCGGTGACGGTATCGATGAACGGCTGGAGGCCGGCGAGCAGTTGCCCGTCGATCACGGGGCCTTCTTAATTGAGCAGGCAAAAAAAGGCCCGGCCCTCTTTGACGAGGGCCGGGCCGACTCTGTTGGCAAGAGTGTAGCCAGCAGGCGTTCAGGGAGCCAGGGAACGCAGCTACCCTTTGCGCGACGTGCCTTGCATGGCCAGCTTGATCAGCGGGATCAGCCCGGCACCCAGCCGTACCAGGCGCGTCAGGCTGCTGATGCTGCCACCCTTGGCACCCTTGCCGGTAAAGAAGCCCATCAGGGTCACCGCCGCCACGCCCCACAGCGGCGCGTGCTTGATGCCCAGGCTGTCCTGCCAGTTATGCCGCAGGTCGCGCACTTTTTGCAGGGGCGCCATTAACTGATGGGATTCGTGGCGGATTTCCTGGCGGTGCATTTCCATGCGCAGGCGAATCAGCGCCTTGCGCATTTCACGGCGTGATGCGGTTTGCGGGATTTCAGTCAGGCTCATGGCAGCAGGCGCTCCCGGTCATTGGCCAGCTCTTCGAGGGTGGCATGGAACGGCGTGGACTCATCGAATATCGCCGCTTTCAAGCGTACCCCGCAAAACACTGCGGCCAGGGTATAGAACACGCACAGGCTGATGATTCCGGTGAGGCGGTAGGTGTCCCAGACCAGGATCATCACCAGCGCCGACAACCCCACCAGCAGCAGCAGGGCAAACACCAGTGCCAGGCCGGCAAATAACAGCAGGCTGACGGTGCGCGACTTCTGCTCCTGCAACTCGATGCCAAACAACTCGACGTGGCTGTGCAGCAAGCCTAAAACGGCTGCGCCCAGGCGTCGGGAGGTAGAACTTGTGCCCGTTGACGAGCCGGTTTCGCCGATAGACATAATGTTAGCGCCTTGTAGCCAGCAGACCGATCAGAAAGCCCACGCCGGCCGCGATCCCGACCGACTGCCATGGGTTGGCCTGCACATAGTCTTCCGTCGCCGTGACCGCCGCCTGGCCGCGTTCACGCAGGGAGTCTTCGGTCAGTTGCAGGGTCTCGCGAGCCTTGAGCAGGCTCTCATGGATCTTGGTGCGCAGCTCGTCGGCCTGGTCGCCGGCCAGGACGGCAGTGTCGTCCAGTAGTTTTTCGGTATCACTGACCAGGGTTTGAAAATCCGCCATCAGTATTTCTTGAGCAGTCTTTGCAGTTCTTCTGGCCATGGTTATCTCCGTGATGGGCTGATCGGTACGTGTGGTTTCGAGTCACCGGTTTCGGTGAAGGTTCAGTTCAATTGTCTGGTACAGCTTTTGCTTTGCCTTGGTGCGCAGCCTTTGGGGCCTGCGCTGAATCTGGGCGGTCGAGGCTTACACCTTCAAAAACCTTACCCTAAATAATTGAAACTCGCGGAAAAACCCTGTCGGGAACGACCTGTTGTGTTGATCGCTGCGCTAAAGCGGTTCACGCCCTCGGAAGCGGGGTGGAGCCGGTTGTGCCAATTTAGTGCGCGACACGCTGGTTTGAACCGCTTTGGTGCTTTTTGCCTTTAACGCAGGCCTGCCAACCTCCATGGAAAATTTGCAAAGTGCGGTGGACACCCTTGTTCACAGCTCCAACACCCTGTTCATTCTGATTGGCGCGGTCATGGTCCTGGCGATGCACGCCGGCTTTGCGTTCCTCGAAGTCGGCACCGTACGCCAAAAGAACCAAGTCAACGCCTTGTCGAAAATCCTCAGCGACTTCGCGATCTCCACCCTGGCCTATTTCTTTATAGGCTATTGGATCTCTTACGGCGTGAGCTTCATGCAACCGGCAGCCGTGATCAGTGCGGATCACGGCTACGGCCTGGTGAAGTTCTTCTTCCTGCTGACCTTTGCCGCGGCGATTCCGGCGATCATTTCCGGGGGGATTGCCGAGCGCGCCAAGTTCGCGCCGCAGTTGTGTGCGACGGCGCTGATCGTGGCGTTTATCTACCCGTTTTTCGAAGGCATGGTGTGGAACGGCAACTTCGGCCTGCAAGCCTGGCTGCTCGCCAGTTTTGGTGCCAGCTTCCATGACTTTGCCGGTTCGGTGGTGGTACATGCCATGGGCGGCTGGCTCGCACTGGCGGCCGTCTTGCTGCTGGGCCCGCGCAACGGGCGGTATCGGGAGGGGCGCCTGGTCGCGTTCGCACCGTCGAGTATCCCATTCCTGGCATTGGGCTCGTGGATCCTCATCGTCGGCTGGTTCGGCTTTAACGTGATGAGCGCACAAACCCTGAATGGGGTCAGCGGCCTGGTGGCGGTCAATTCGTTGATGGCCATGGTCGGCGGCACCGTGGCCGCGCTGGTCATCGGCCGTAATGACCCAGGCTTCCTGCACAACGGCCCGTTGGCCGGGCTGGTGGCGATTTGCGCCGGCTCCGACCTGATGCATCCGGTGGGCGCGCTGGTGACCGGTGCCGTCGCCGGTGGCCTGTTTGTGTGGTGCTTCATTGCCGCCCAGGATCGCTGGAAGATCGACGACGTGCTGGGTGTATGGCCGTTGCATGGCTTGTGTGGCGTGTGGGGCGGTATCGCTTGCGGCATCTTCGGGCAGACCGCCCTCGGCGGGTTGGGCGGTGTGAGCCTGGTCAGCCAACTGATCGGTACCGCCCTCGGCGTGGCGGTCGCGCTGGCGGGGGGCTTATTGGTCTACGGGGGGATCAAGCGCGTACATGGGCTGCGCCTGAGCCAGGAACAAGAGTATTACGGCGCGGACTTGTCGATCCACAAGATCGGTGCCGTCAGTCAGGATTGATGGGGGCTTCTGGCTTGCTGTTCGCCCTGGGGAGCATCGGTCTCTACACAACTTTTGAAGGCAGCCATAATCTCCTGTGGCAAGCCCGCTCGCCACGGGTTCAGCGCTGCCCCCAGAGTTGTGTAGATACCTATGCCCGGGGAGGAAAACCGTGCAGCAGGCGATAGTGGTTGTGCCGTACTTCATCGACCCGCGCTTGCACCTGTTGGTCCGGCAGGCCCAGCAGGATCAGCGCGTGCGAGGCGAGCATCAGGCTTGACTCCAGCAATTCGGGTACCACTTCGCTGGCGCCCGCGGCTTTCAGTTCGGCCAACTGGCTATCATCGCGGGTGCGCACCAGGATCGGCACGTCCGGGTTGATCCGGCGCGCTTCTGTGAGCACCACCAGGGCGACATCACTGTTGTCGACCGCGATGACCACCAGCCGGGCCCGCTCCAGGCCGACCGCACTGAGCAAGGCTGCGCGACGGCAATCACCGTAATGCACATTGCAGTCCTGGGCGGCGGCTTCCTGTACCCGTTCGGGGTCGTCATCCAGGGCGATAAAGGCTTGTCGCTCACGCTGCAGGAATCGCCCGATGGATTGGCCCACCCGGCCATAACCGCAGATCACCGCGTGCCCCTGCAACCGGGCGTTGAGCGCAGTGATTGCCTCCAGTTGCACTTGCTGGTTGGGCTTGCGGTGCAGGTACAGGGCAATCTTGGGGGCGGCGCGCAGCAGCAGTGGCGTCAGCAGCATCGAGCAGAAGGTGGCGGCGAGCAGCAGGCCGTTGAATTCATCCGGGACCAGACGGCTCTGCTGCATCTGCGCCATCAGTGCAAAACAGAACTCGCCCCCCTGGGCCAGGGCCAGGCCGCTGCGCCAGGCTGTTTCACTGTCACTGCCGCGCTGCTTGACCAGCAGGGCAACCACACTGCCCTTGACCAGCATCAGTGTGAGGGTCAGCCCGAGGATCAACAGGCTGTGGCTGACAAACAACTGCAGGTCGATGAGCATGCCGATGCTGACAAAAAACAACCCGAGCAGAATGTCGCGAAACGGCCGGATATCCGCCTCGATCTGATGACGGTAATGACTTTCGCCCAGCAACATGCCCGCCAGGAAGGCACCGAGGGCAGGGGACAGGCCGAGCCAATGGGTCAGCCAGGCAGTGAGCAGCACGATCACCAGTGCCAGCAATACAAACAGCTCTGCCGAGTGGGACGCGGCGACTTCATGAAACAGGCGCGGCAGCAACCAACGGCTGGCGAACAGCAGGCCCACGAACAACACCACGGTCTTGCCCAGGGTCAGTGGCAATGCCCAGTACCAGGCGTGTTCGCTGCTGCCGGCAAACACGGGCACCAACGTCAGCAGCAGCACTGCCACCACATCCTGGAACAGCAACACGCCGATCGCATTCTGGCCATGGCTGCTGAAAATCTCCCCAAGGCTGCTCAGTTCTTTACTGACAATGGCCGTGGAAGACAGCGCCAGTCCCGCCCCGAGCAACAGTGCAATGCCTGGTGCCAGACCAAGGCCCATCAATAAAACGCCGAGCAGCATCCCGCACCCCAGCACCTGCAAACTGCCCAAGCCAAACACCACGCGGCGCAGAGCGAGCATTTTCGACAGGGAAAACTCCAGGCCCAGGGAAAACAGCAGGAAGACCACGCCCATCTCGGCGAGGTCGGGCAGGTCCTCGTTGTCATTCACCCAGTCGAGTGCAGTGGGGCCTACCACCAGGCCCACGCACAGGTAGCCCAGTACGGGCGGCAATTGCAGCCGGCGAAACAAGGCAATCATCACCAAGGATGAGGCCAGAATAATCAGCAGGTTGGCGAACACACACATCTCCGTTGCAGGGGGGGCGCAGGCAAAAAAGCCGCGAGAATCGCTGAATTTGTTATAGGCCATGGTGATCTGGGTCAGGTGTTGTGTGGGGGATGGCATTTCATGTCGAGCGTGCTGCACCTGAGCAAGGCGCCAGCGCCCTCGCCACCGGTATACGAGGAGCTTAGAATGGTGGCGTGTTTTCCGACTGAGTCACTTTGCCATGCCTCCCGAATGCCAGCTATTCACCACGCTGGGCTGCCATCTGTGTGAGCTCGCCGAGCAAGAGATCATGCCGTTGGTCGACCACGGACTGATGGTGGAGTTGATCGACGTCGCCGATTCCGAAGCCCTGTTTGAAGCCTACGGCCTAAGGATTCCGGTGCTCCGCCGGGTGGACACAGGGGCGGAATTGGGGTGGCCGTTCGACACCGAGCAGGTGGTGTCCTTTCTGCTTTAGCATTTACGCGATGGCGGGTTTTCGAATATTACGTTACTGTATGTTTGTACAGCGATTGAGTAGAGGGAACGCCCGTGGTGAATGTTGAACAACTGAAAAGCAGCGTCAATCGCATGTCCGCCGATGTGGTGCGCGATGCGGTGAACGAGCTGCGCCTCGATGGCCTGGTCACGGAAGGCAAGACGCCATTTAACAAAGTGCATTTCAACACCTGCTTTGCGGAAATCGAGGCGTTGTTCCAGCGTGCCGGTTATCACAAGCAGCTGGATGTGGTGGGTTATCAGGGCCTGCTGTACGCGCTGTATGATCCGGGGCGCTGGGAAGCGGTAGATGTATTGCGCTGGCTCAAGGAATTCACCGAGGCGGCGAGTGCTTCACCGATATTGCGGGCAGAATTGGCCAAAGCGTGAGAGTCCTAGGCTCAAGCCCGCTCCATGCGGGATAATGCCTGTCGGTTTTCAAGGCTTCGAGCACCTGCATGTCCACTTCCGTTTTTTCTCCATCCCAGCACCAAGCCAGCACCCTGTACCTGCCGCCAGGCCCATGGGCAACGGTGCTGGATTGCCTGTGCGAACATTTTCCGGCTATCGGCCGTGAGCATTGGCTGGACCGCATTGTCCGTGGCCGGGTGTTGGACATCGATGGCAGCCCGATCAGCCAGGACCTGGCCTACAAGGAGGGGCTGTGCATCTATTACTTTCGCGAGGTGCCGAACGAGAAAGTAATCCCAGTACAGGAGAGCATCCTGTACGCCGATGAACACCTGGTAGTGGCGGACAAGCCGCATTTCCTGCCAGTCACGCCAGCCGGTGAGTACGTCGAACAAACATTGTTGCGCCGCCTGATTCGCCGCCTCGACAATCCCGCCCTGGTCCCTCTGCACCGCATCGACCGGCATACGGCGGGGTTGGTGCTGTTCTCGGCTAACCCGCAAAGCCGCTCGGCGTATCAGCAACTGTTTCCGACACGCCGCATCGACAAGTTCTACGAAGCTATTGCCCCCGCCCTGCCTGACTTGACCTTTCCCTTGGTGCATAAAAGCCGCCTGGTGGAGGGCGAGCCGTTCTTTCGCATGCAGGAAGGGCCTGGCGCCAGCAACACCGAAACGGCTGTGCACGTGCGGGAAAAAAACGGCGAGTTATGGCGTTATGGCCTGTCTCCCGTGACCGGTAAGAAGCACCAACTGCGCGTACACATGACCGCGCTGGGGGCGAGCATCTGCAACGATCCGTTCTACCCCGATGTGATCAAGGACGCCGAGGACGACTATGCCAACCCGCTGAAGCTGTTGGCCCAGGGCGTACGTTTTATTGACCCGGTCACCGGTGAAGAACGCAGTTTTCGTAGCGCAATCACCCTCGACTGGTAACCCCGAAAACGACAAGGCCCGCGCGAGGCGGGCCTTGGATGCAAGCGCCAGGGCTTACAGGTCTTTGACGGTGCGAACCTGATCCTTGTTGACACGGGTCTGCTTGCCGTCCAGCTGTTCGAACTCGTAGAAGCCCGAAGCCTTGTCGAATTTAGGGGTGTCGACAGCCTGGATTTCGCGACCGTCATTCAGGGTGATCACTGTCGGCGAGGCGCAACCGGCGAGGGTGGCGAGGCCCAGTGCAAGCATGAGAGCGGCGATGGTCCGTTGAGTCATGAGTGTGTCTCCGAGAGAATACTTTTTGAGTGCTGAACTTGTGACGTCTGCAACGCCGGCAAAGTTCCTTGTGCAAGGCTCATTCTGACACGCCAGTTCTGGGGTGCAACAGTTCGGGCGTATTAAGGTTGGCCAGGCGCGGGTCATTGGCGGGGCATTCGAGTCCTACACCCCCCAGTTGCAGCAGGATGTTGCGCGGGCTGCGCTCACCGGCTTCCCAGGCCCGTTCCACCTGGTCTTTCAGGTGGGTGGGGATGATGCACAGCAAGGGTTCCCAGAACTCGCCCTGGCGCACCATCACCGGCAACAGCGGGTTACGTTGCGCGGTCGCACGTAAGTCGGCGAGCAGTCGCTCATCGATTTGCGGCACGTCGCACGGCAAGATCAGCAGATGCTCTTGGCGTGCGACGGCCAATCCCGCGCGGATACCCGCGAGCGGGCCGGGGAAGTCCGGGCAGTCGTCGCCTACCAACTGGTCGGCATAGGGCGCGTAGCGGTCATGGTTGCGGTTGCACGAGATAATCAGGTCATCCGTCAGTGGCCGGACCAGCCTTTGCACGTGGGCGATCAACGGCTGGCCCCGCCATTCCAGCAGCCCTTTGTCCTGGCCCCCCATTCGCTGGCCACGACCACCGGCCAACAACAGGATCGAACAAGGCAGGGGTGACGATTCAAAAGACATGGCAGTTCCGCTGGGGCAGGTGAATAGGGCCCTGTGATATAACATCGGGCTGTTCCTACGACAACCGGACCGTGCCATGAAAGCCAAGGCTGATGCGCCCTTCGTACCCTTGAATATTGCTGTCTTGACCGTCAGCGACACCCGTACCCTGGAGACCGACACGTCGGGCCAGGTCTTCGTCGAACGCCTGACCGCCGCCGGCCATTACTTGGCCGAGCGTGTGTTGCTCAAGGATGACCTCTACAAGATCCGCGCCCAAGTCGCCCATTGGATCGCCGAGGACGTGGTGCAGGTCGTGCTGATTACTGGCGGCACTGGCTTCACCGGCCGCGACAGCACGCCCGAAGCCGTGGCTTGCCTGCTCGACAAGCAAGTCGATGGCTTTGGCGAACTGTTCCGCCAGATTTCCGTGGCCGATATTGGTACCTCCACCGTGCAATCCCGCGCCCTGGCCGGCCTGGCCAATGGCACGCTGGTGTGCTGCCTGCCGGGCTCCACCAATGCGGTGCGCACCGGTTGGGACGGTATCCTGGCCGAACAGCTGGATAACCGTCACCGGCCCTGCAACTTCGTGCCTCACCTGAAGCAGGCCGAACCCTGCCAGTCCCGTGGATAAGCCGGGCAAGACCGGTGCACTGATGCCGGTGGAAGACGCGCTGCACCAACTGCTGGCGTTGGCCGAAGCGGCGCCGATCCGTGAGCGGGAAGAGGTGCCCCTGGCCGCGTGCGATGGCCGTGTGTTGGCGCAGGCCCTGATCTCCACCCTCGACCTGCCGCCCTGGCCCAACAGCGCGATGGACGGCTATGCCGTGCACCTGGCGGATTGGACCGGCGAACCGATGGCGGTGAGCCAGCGCATTTTCGCCGGCCAGTCTCCGCAGCCCCTGGCCGCTGGCACCTGTGCGCGCATCTTCACCGGTGCGCCGGTACCGCCAGGTGCGGACTGCGTGGAAATGCAGGAAAATGCCGTGGTCCACCCCGACCAACGGGTGAGTTTCACCGAGCCGTTGCGGGTGGGCCAGAATATCCGTCCCCGAGGCCAGGAAACCACCGTCGGCGAGCCGGTGTTGGCCGCCGGCACACGCCTGGGGCCGATCGAACTGGGGCTGGCCGCCTCCCTGGGCCGTGACCGATTGGAGGTCGTGCGCCGCGTGCGTGTGGCCGTGCTGTCTACCGGCGATGAGTTGATCGAGCCAGGCTTGCCCCTTGGCCCAGGGCAGATCTACAACAGCAACCGCCGCGTACTCTGCAGTTGGCTGGCGCGCATGGGCTGCGAAGTGGTCGATGCCGGGATTTTGCCGGATGACCTGCAACAAACCCGCACGCGCCTGGCAGGGCTGGGCAGCGTCGACTTGATCCTGTCCACCGGTGGCGTTTCGGTGGGCGAAGCCGACTTCCTCGGGATCGCCCTGCGTGAAGAGGGCGAACTGGCGTTGTGGAAATTGGCGATCAAGCCAGGCAAACCACTGACGTTCGGGCATTTTCGCGGTGTGCCGGTCATTGGCTTGCCGGGCAACCCGGCGTCGACCCTGGTGACCTTCGCCCTGTTGGCCCGGCCCTATTTACTGCGTCGCCAAGGTGTCACTGAGGTGGCACCGATGCGTTTCGACGTGCCGGCAGGGTTCGTCTGGCCCACCGCTGGCAATCGTCGCGAGTACTTGCGCGGCCGCATCGAGCAGGGCAAGGCCATCATCTACCGCAACCAGAGCTCCGGCGTGCTACGCAGTGCGGCGTGGGCCGAAGGCTTTGTGGAGGTGCTGGAAGGCACAACGTTGGCGATCGGCGATCGGGTTAATTTCATTCCTTTGAG
>NZ_JALJFG010000041.1 GCF_023242475.1 Pseudomonas sp. MWU15-20650
CCCCCCGATCCAACTGTGGGAGCTGGCTTGCCTGCGATGACGGCCTGCCAGCCGACGCCAATCTACCTGACACCCCACGATCCAACTGTGGGAGCTGGCTTGCCTGCGAAGACGGCCTCGCAGTCGACACCGTTATACCGAGTACATATCCATTCCTGCGGTAACGGCCACTTAGGGTTCCGCTCTGACAGCGGCTCACTTTTGAAAGGCGCAAAAGTAAGCAAAACGCTCTTGCCCCACCACTCGGCACCTCGCCTAGGCTCGGTGTACCCGTAATCCGCCAGTGATTTGGGGGGCCGCCGCCACGCGCCATCCATGGCGCGGGGCGGCTAAACCGGCATCCCTGCCGGTTTACCCCCCAAATCCCTGTCGAATTCCGGCCAGCGTGGTTTAACGGGGCGCCTGAGATCAAAAGCAGAGCAAGAGCAAGAGCAAGAGCGGCTCGCTTCGCATCGTGGTTACCGTTGGTCGTTGTAGAGCTGTATCGGGCAACTGATCCACCGCTATCGCAGGCAAGCCAGCTCCCACAGGGGATCGGTGCTTCTAGAGTTGGTTGAGGGGGATCTTCAGGTAGGTCACGCCGTTTTCTTCCGCCGGCGGCAGGTTGCCCGCCCGCACATTCACCTGGATCGCCGGCAGCAACAAGGTCGGCATCCCCAACCCTGCATCGCGAGTGGTGCGCATCTGTACAAACGCCGCCTCATCCACGCCGTCATGCACATGAATATTTCCCGCTCGTTGTTCCGCCACCGTCGTTTGGCACTTCGCTTCTCGACCCTCGGGCGGGTAGTCATGGCACACGTACAACTTGGTGTCCGAAGGGAACGCCAACAGCTTGCGCATCGACGCGTACAACTGCCGCGCATCGCCGCCGGGGAAGTCGCAACGGGCGGTGCCGACGTCGGGCATGAACAGGGTGTCGCCCACCAGGATCAAGCGGCCGTCGATCAAATAGGCCATGTCGGCGGGGGTGTGTCCGGGCACATGCAACGCCTGGGCCTTCAAGTTGCCGATATGAAAGATCTCATCCGGCGCAAACAGGTGATCGAATTGCGAGCCGTCCACGCGAAATTCCGGCTCCAGGTTGAACAGGTTTTTGAACACACCCTGCACCTTGCTGATGGATTCGCCTATCGCGATCTTGCCACCCAAGGTGCGGCGCAGGTAGGGCGCAGCGGACAGGTGGTCAGCATGGGCATGGGTTTCCAGCAGCCACTGCACCTGCAGGCCATGCTCACGTACAAAGGCGATGACCTTGTCGGCCTGGGCGGTGTCGGTACGCCCGGAAGCCGGGTCGTAGTTGAGCACCGAATCAACGATGGCACAGGGGCCGCCGTCCGCCTCATAAACGACGTAGGTGTAGGTTGACGATGCCTCGTCCAGAAAGGCTTGAATCAACGCTGGCATGGCGGCTGTCCCTGATGAAGAAAAAAGTGGTTACAATCAGTTTATGTTTACACATAATGTTTTGAGCTTAAGTGACACAAAGGACCCGAGGCAAATGGAATCTACTCTGAGTGAAGGCGAAGTCGCCCAGTTGCGTGCGTCGGCGTCCAAGGCATGCTCCTTGCTCAAGGCCCTGGCCAATGAGGATCGCCTGTTGATCCTGTGCCAACTGACCCAGGGCGAACGCAACGTCGGCGAGCTGGAAACCATGACCGGCGTACGCCAGCCCACGCTGTCACAACAGCTGGGTATCTTGCGTGACGAAGGTTTGGTGGCGACGCGCCGGGAAGGCAAATACATTTTCTACGGACTGGCCAGCCACGAAGTGATTCAAGTGATGAAGACCTTGTCCGGCCTGTACTGCGGCGCGGTCATAAAAAGCTGGGCGTGACGCCATACGGCCGCGACCCTTGTGTGCATTGAAGACAAAAGGCAATAGACCATGACCGACCAACACTGGGGCCCAACCATCAGTGCCGATATCGTTGTCATCGGCGGCGGCTCGGCGGGCATTGGCCTGCTGGCCAGCCTGCTCAAGCGCGACCCGCAGCTGAACATTACCCTGATCGAACCCAACGACTACCACTGTTACCAGCCGGCCTGGACCCTGGTGGGCGGTGGCGCCTACGACCTGACAAAGACCCGGCGCCCCTTGGCCGACGTGTTGCCCAATGGCGTCACCTGGGTGCAGGCAGCGGTCAGTGAACTGTTGGCGGATGAGCAAACCCTGGTGCTCGACAGCGGCCAGCGCGTGACCTGGAACAACCTGATCGTCTGCCCCGGCCTGCGTCTGGCCTGGGAGAAGATCGAGGGCTTGCAAGACACCCTGGGCCACAATGGCGTCACCTCCAACTACAGCTACCAGCATGCGGCCTACACCTGGCAACTGGTGCAGCAACTCAAGGGCGGCAAGGCGCTGTTCACCCAGCCGGCGATGCCGATCAAATGCGCCGGCGCGCCGCAAAAGGCCATGTACTTGTCCTGTGACCACTGGCTCAAGCAGGGCAACCTCAAGCACATCGACGTCGAATTCAACCTGGCCGGTGCCGCGTTGTTTGGTGTGGCGACCTTTGTGCCGCCATTGATGAAATACGTCGAGAAATACAAGGCACGCCTGGCCTTCAATGCCAACCTGATCAAGGTCGATGGCCCGGCGCGCACAGCCTGGTTTGAAGTGAAGGACGCGGAGGGCAACGTGAGCGTCGAAGAAAAAACCTTCGATATGCTGCATGTCGTGCCGCCGCAGGTGGCCCCGGACTTTATCCGCCAAAGCTTGCTGGCCGACGCCGCCGGCTGGTGCGAGGTGAACCCCCACAGCCTGCAACACCTGCGCTACCCGCATATCTTTGGCCTGGGGGATGTGTGCGGCACCACCAACGCCAAGACCGCCGCCGCTGTGCGCAAACAGATCGTGGTGGTGGCCGAGAACCTGCTGGCCCTGCGCAAACAATCGCCGTTGCCGCTCAAGTACGATGGCTACGGGTCCTGCCCGCTGACAGTGGAGAAGGGCAAGGTGGTGCTGGCCGAGTTCGGTTACGGCGGCAAGCTGCTGCCGACCTTTCCCCTCGACCCTACCCAGGCGCGGCGTTCGATGTGGTTCCTCAAGGCCACGCTGCTGCCGTGGTTCTACTGGAACGGCATGCTCAAGGGCCGCGAGTGGCTGACCCGTCTGAGCAAGGTGGACTGAATGCTGCTCGCCAGTTTTTTGGGTGTATTGATGGGCCTGGTCATGGGCCTGACCGGCGCGGGCGGCGGCATCCTCGGGGTGCCGGCGTTGGTGCTGGGGCTGGGCTTGACCATGACCCAGGCCGCGCCCGTGTCATTGCTTGCGGTGGGCGCGGCAGCGGCGGTCGGGGCCATTGATGGTTTGCGCCATGGCCTGGTGCGTTACCGCGCGGCGTTGCTGATCGCCTTGCTTGGCGCGCTGTTTTCGCCGTTGGGCGTGTTCGTCGCTCATCAACTGTCCGAGCCGGTATTGATGGGCCTGTTCAGTGCGCTGATGGTGTTGGTGGCCTGGCGTATGTTGCAGCGCGAGAAGGCCGAAACCGGGCCGAGCGATCATGGTTCTGCGTCGTGGGGCCAGAAAAACTGCATGCTCAACCAGCAGACTGGGCGCCTGGCCTGGACCGCCAAATGCAGCGCCACCCTGGCGGCGCTGGGGGCAGTGACCGGCGCCGTTTCGGGGTTGCTGGGTGTGGGCGGCGGCTTCCTGATTGTGCCGGCGTTCAAGCAACTGACCGACGTGCAGATGCGTGGGATCGTCGCGACCTCATTGATGGTGGTCAGCCTGCTGTCGCTGATCGGCGTGGCCGGTGCGTTTCATGCGGGGGTGAGCATCGAGCCGGTGGGCTGGGTGTTTATTGGTGCAAGCGTCGTGGGCATGTTGGCCGGACGTCGGTTGTGCTCTGTGATTCCTGCGCGTGCATTGCAAGTGGGGTTTGCCAGCCTGTGCGGGTTGGTGGCGATTGGCATGCTAGCCAGCGCGTTGCTCTGACGCGGTACCGGTGCACTGTCACGAAATCTTGTACTTGTTCGGGAACCTCCTCATTGAGCGCTGACACTCAGTGAACGGCCGCAAGCGCCGGACTCCTCGACTATGCACAGGCGTTTTATGACAAGCATTACCGCTGCAAGTACGCATCTTTCGCTTCCCCTGCCGACTGATGAACATCAGTCATCGACTGTGGCCGACGGCGTCGACACCTCAATGACGCCCCCTCGACTCAGACCAGACAGGCCGTCACCCAGCAGCCCAGCCCCCTCGCTGGGTAATCTGGGAGGTGCATTATCCTGGCCGGTTCCCTTGAGCGCAGACGAACAGCGGCGCTTGCGTCTGATCACGATGAATCACCAGCACGCCCTTGGCGATCAGCCGCTGGTGATGCAAACCCAGGGTGGCGTGCTGGAGTTTCTGCGCTATCACCAGCCGCTGCCGGCCGAGGCGGGCAACGACCCGGCTAAAATACTCCAAGCGCTGGTCAACTCCCCGCAAGGGCAGTTGATGGGCAAAGCGCTGCAGCAAACCATGCAAGGCATTGACAGCGACAGCAGCGCGAGCGATTACCTGCTGGCGGCTATCGCCCTGCAGATGGACCCTGAGTCGATCACCGCGCCTGATCGCACCAAGGTCGCCGGGTTCGATCTGGGCAGTGACACGCATGCAGGGCACCATGCCTCCACGGTGGTGGCTGGCTTGGCCGAACACTTGAGTCGCACAGGCAAAACCAGCGCGGCATTGGCCAACGTCGGTGCATACCTGCTGCTAGCCAGGTCAGCTCCGCAGTTTCTGATCAGAGACATTCCCCCGACGGTGAAAATCGGCAGCCAGGCCTGGGCCAGCCTGACGGTTGCAGCGATGACGATCGAGGCGCAGGCTCCGGGAAAAGTTCGCGGCATGACGTTTGCCCAAGTCATGAGTGAGGCCGATAAGGCGCGACTGCTTGACCCCGCGATTACCCAAACGGCACAAACGGCCGCTTTGCTGGATTGGGCAATCACCAATCGAGTGCTCGCCAAAAAAAATGACGGCAACTACCTCCCCGCTGAACTCGAATCGGCAAGGACCGCATTCAACGCGCAACTGGACACCCGGCTCGCCGCCTCCCAGGCACTGGACGACGCATTGCCCACGCGAAAAGAGATTGCACTGGCCAGGCTCAAGGAGCGATTTGGCGACCTGGGCGCGTTTTTCGAAGAAAAAGTATTCGCGATTGATCAGCACTACGTGGCGATTGAAGGGGGAGGCATTTCGCTATTGGATATCGCCATGATCGACTGGCTGGAACCCAGGCCCTTCAAGGCGCATGAACCCAGCAGTTCACTCAAGGGCAATGCCCTGCAAAAGGTGTTAACGGCGTTGAACGCTAACCCACAGTTTGGCGTGCCGGCTGAGTTTGAACGGCAATTCAAACGCGCAATCGAGGAAAAAAAGGCGGCCGTCAATACAACGGTCAGGCACATGATTTCGCAACTACCCTTGGAGGATCGCAAGCACTTCGAGTTTGGAAAAATCAGTTTTTTCCAAGAAGGCTCCTACGTCATGGATGGCCATTTCAATAATACTTATGATCAAAATCAACCCGGGCTGCTAGTCAAGACCGAACTGAACGGTGAGTCGCAAGCCTACGTCATCAACTTCAATCATGGCTCGATTGAAAGGGCGGGCTTGTACGAGGTGAGGGTCAAGGAGTCCAGAGAAGGCAAAAAGGTCTTTACGACCAAAGCGTTCACGCCCCGGCATAACGCCGATGACCTCGGTCGTGAGCGCCCGTTGAGCAACGCCTTGTGGGACAGCTTTACCAGCGCTCGCTCCGATGCGATTGCCACTGCGTTTGTCGAACACCTGGAGCTCGACGATCCGGCGATCAAGCAGCAAGCCCGTGGGCAGACCGCCTTGGACACGGCGAACGCGCAGTTGAGCGAGTTCTTGTTGAACCTGATCCCGTTCAGGTCCGCCATCGTCAATTTTCAGAACGGCCAGTACGGCGCGGGGGCATTCGATCTCTTGCTGGATGTGTTCGGCTTTCTGACCGCCGGTACCGCCACTGCGGGGAAACTGCTCAAGGTCGGCCGCTCGGCGCTGTCCGCCGGTGCCAAGGCATTGCGGGCGGCCAAGGTCATCGGCGTGGCCGCGATTGACGTACTCAACCCCGTGGGCGGGGTGGGGGATTTGCCTCGGTTGGTGGCCTCCGGTGGTCTTTATTTGCTGTCCAAAGGCGTCAAGGCCGTGAACACGCTAAGAGGCGCCACCGGCAGTTACGACGTGTTGAAAACCATCAGCAAACAGTACGACGCCGCCGCAACGGGCACCGTGAAGGTGGCGGGCCAGACGGTGGAGGGCGCCGCCGTGCTCAAGGGTGGCAAGTGGTATTCGTTCGATGCTGACACCATGCGACCCTATGGCAGCCCGCTTGAAGAGTTCAGGGTTGCGACCCAGGCTGTCGCGGGTGAGGTAGAGGCTGCCCACATCGATGAACTGAGCCATGAGGTGTTCGGGCACTTTAAGGTGCCCGAATCTCAAATCGCGGGGCTCACACGCAACAGTCAGGGCGTGTATGTAGCCGCCGATGGGCACCTGTCGCACATACGCCATACCGACAGCAACGGTGAGACCGCGGTGTACGAGGTGCGCCAGGTGTCCCGCACGGAGGACGGCGCCGTGCAGGCTCGGGTGTATCACAACAACCGGCAAACCGAGTTGCTGGTCCAGCATGTACAGGGTGACCAATGGCAGCGCTTGGGGGCGCCCGGTGGCGGGCAGATCACGGCTGAACATTTGCGGGCCTGGGAGGCGTTGCCGCGCCAGGAGCAAATAAGGCTTACCCCTAAGGGCTTTGCCCGACAGCACCAACTGCCCTGGAAAACGTTTGAGTACTGTGTGAACGCTGACGGTCGACTGAGTGAAACCGGCTTGATCGTACGTAACCGGCCCGCCGACACCCCGTTCAACAAGGTGACCCAAGCGCATATCCAGAATTGGCAAGGCATGACTCAGCAGGAGCGTGGTGAGATGACCATAGACGGGTTTGCCTGTCATCATCACCTGAATTCGCATACGCTCAAAAATTATGTGCGGGCAGACGGAAGCTTGGGACCCGAGGGTGCAGAGCTATTGGGCAGGGCTGCCGGTGCTGCCTATGAGGTCATTACCGATGAGCATCTGCACCAGTGGCGCAGGCTCTTGGCGCAACCGAACAACGTGGTGACGCAAGCGCAGTTCATAAGCCAACACAGGCTCAGCCCAGGCAGTTGGAGTCGCTTCGTTAAAAAGGATGGTTCCTTGAAAGAGGCGGCGGTGCGACGCCTCAACCAGGCAGCGCAAAACACCGCGCTTGCCCCCACGTTCCAGACTTCGGCACGCAAACAGATCATCACGGGTGAACATCTACGCGAGTGGGAGGCGTTGTCGCCCGCGCAACAGCAAAGCGTTACCCGTGAGGGCTTTGCCCAACAGCGCAACCTCTCGCCGAAAACCTTTGTCTACTACGTGCAGGCTGACGGCCAGTTGAGCGATACCGGCAAGATTGTGCGCGACCGCGCGGCCAATACACCCTTCAATACGCTGACTGAAACGCATATCCGCGATTGGCAAAGCAAGACACAGCAGGCGCGTGACGCCATGACCATGAACGGGTTTGCCGGTCATTATCACCTTAATCCGAGTACGTTCAAAAATTGTGCGCGACAAGATGGCGGGCTGGGGCCGTCCGGTGAAGCGTTATTGAACAGGGCCGCCGGCCGCACCTATACCGCGCTGACCGATGACCATTTACGCCAGTGGCGCGGGCTCTTCGCTCAACCGAACAACTCAGTCACGCAGTCGCAGTTCTTGAGCCAACATGACCTCAATCCAAACACGTGGGCCCAGCACGTTAAAGCCGATGGTCTTTTAAAGGCAGCGACCGTGCAACGCCTCGATGGGGCAGGGCAAACTACCGCGCAGCTCCCTGCGCCCGAGCAACCTGCTGCAGGTTCGTCACGAAAACGGCCTGCGCAAGACCCTCTGGATCCGCCGCCGCCGAAATCTTCGGGCTTGAACAAACCCACCGATACACCACAGAACGAAGAGATCCCTGGTTCATCTACGGATGTCGTCGTTATCAAGGTTGAACCCACCGTTTCTCCTCCATTGCCTCGTCATCAGATCGACAACACCTTGCCGATTCTGCAGGATCCGACGAACCCCAGGCTCAGCTTGACCCAATCGCTTGAAGGCCCTGTCGATGAAATCCGTATCGCTCACTGGAATGGTGTGCTTGACGGCCTTGATAGCGCCAGCAAGGCGCGCGTTTCAGCCCAAATCAAGGCGTCGATCAAAGACTGGCTGCGCACCGAAGGTCGGCACCAGTCTCGGTTTGATGAGGTTATGGAGGTGGTCACGCCGCTGGACGATGGTGGACCGGCTCGCGGCGCTTCGGTGTGGGCGCGGCGTGATATTCCCCAGTTTGAAGTGCTTGGCCCGTATGCCGGCAAATACCATGCAGACGAGGCGTCGTTGTTCCAGGAGCAACGTAAGCAAGGTTCACGGGCTGTGCTGACGTACCTGTTCGGTACACGTTCGGGCGTACGCACGGTGAGTGGGCTGCACACGGGCAACACCCTGAGCCTGATCAATACCTCGCAACTGCGCAATGGACCCGCGTGGAAGTCGAACAATGTCGTTTCCGTGGCGGTCGGGAAAAACCTGACGTTCTATGTGGCGCTGAAGGACATCAAGAAAGGTGATGAATTGCTGCTCGATTATGGGCCGTTCTATAACCCTGTGCCTGAGATAGCGATCAAGCCGGACCGCGATCATTGAGGTGAGCCGCTCGGACGTTTGAAGATCAATTGTGCGTTCGACATGGAAAGATGAGCGCTGCTCAGGTTTACTACTACCTGAGTAAGCGCTTCACCGACCTTGCACGTCGGCTCATCAAGGTCACCGAATGGATAAATACACCCCCCACACCTGGCAACCCCACGAGCGACCGAGCCTGCCCGGCTCGCCGTCGACGCCGTTGCACCCGACCCATAAGCGCTGGTTGTTCGCGCTGGTCGGCTTACTGGTGGCGATTACGGGCGGGCTGGGCAACGCCCTGGTCATCGCCAACCTGCAATACCTGCAAGGTGCCTTGGGCGCGACCACCGCCGAAATGGCCTGGCTGCCCGCCGCTTATGTCATGACGAATGTGTGCATGAACCTGCTGCTGGTGAAGTTCCGCCAGCAGTTCGGCCTGCGCGCGTTTACCGAGGTGTTCCTGGTGCTCTATGCCCTGGTCACCTTCGGCCATTTGTTCGTCAACGATCTTAGTTCAGCTATCGCGGTCAGGGCCGCCCACGGCATGGTCGGCGCGGCGCTGAGTTCCTTGGGTTTGTACTACATGATTCAGGCGTTCCCGGCCAAGTGGCGTTTGAAAGCCCTGGTGCTGGGATTGGGCGCGGCGCAACTGGCCTTGCCCTTGGCGCGGTTGTTCTCCGAGGACTTGCTGCAAATTGCCGAATGGCGCGGGCTGTACCTGTTCGAACTGGGCTTGGCGCTGATCTGCCTGGGCTGTGTGTTCCTGCTCAAGCTGCCGCCGGGCGACCGTTTCAAGACCTTCGAAAAACTCGACTTCCTCACCTTTGCCATCCTCGCCAGCGGCGTGGCCTTGCTCTGCGCGGTGCTGTCCCTGGGCCGGATCGACTGGTGGCTGGAAGCGCCCTGGATCGGCGTGGCCTCGGCTTGTTCCCTGGTGCTGATCATGACGGGGCTGGCCATCGAGCATAACCGCAGCAACCCGATGCTGATGACGCGTTGGCTGGGCAGCGGCGCGATGATTCGCCTGGCGTTGGCGGTGGTGCTGATTCGCATGGTGCTGTCCGAGCAATCCACCGGTGCAGTGGGGTTCATGCAGATGCTGAACATGAGCTACCAGCAGATGCACACGTTGTATGTGGTAATGCTGGCCGGGGCGATTGCCGGGCTGGTGGTCAGTGCGCTGACGATCAACCCGGCGCACCTGCTGATGCCATTGATCATTTCCCTGGCGTTGATGGCGGTGGGGTCGGTGATGGACAGTTTTTCCAGCAACCTGACCCGTCCGCAGAACCTGTACATCAGCCAGTTCCTGCTGGGCTTTGGCGGCACGTTCTTCCTGGGGCCGACCATGGTGCTGGGCACCAAAAACGTGCTGACCAACCCGCGCAACCTGGTGAGCTTCTCGGTGATGTTCGGGATCTGCCAGAACCTCGGCGGCCTGATCGGTGCGGCGTTGCTGGGCACCTTCCAGATCGTGCGCGAGAAGTACCACTCCAGCATGATTGTCGAGCACCTGACCCTGCTCGACCCCCGTGTAGCAGCCCGGGTGCAGAGTGGCGGCTCGGCCTACGGCGGCATCGTCGCCGACCCGGAACTGCGCAACCTCATGGGCATCCGCAGCCTGGCCACGGCGGCCACCCGTGAGGCGAACGTAATGGCTTACAACGATGTCTTCATGCTGATCGCGATTATCGCGATCCTGACCATGCTGTGGATCTTCACCCGCAGCCTGTGGCTGATGAGTACTACCAAGGCAACTCCTCCTGTTCAACCCAGCGGCGCGACTTCATGACTGAACCTTCAACCACCACCACTACCGCCATCGCCGCCACACCGGAAGGCAGCACACCGCCGGGTGCCGTGCCTACCGAGTTGCGGCCTTTGCGGGTACGCATTATCTCGTCCCTGGGGTTTGCCGCGATTGCCATCATCGGTGTGCTGATCGTGTTGTACGCCTGGCAATTGCCACCTTTCAGCAGCGCGGTAGAGACCACCGAGAACGCCTTGGTGCGTGGCCAGGTGACGATTATCGGCCCACAGCTCAGCGGCTATGTCTATGAGGTGCCGGTCCAGGACTTCCAGTACGTCAAGGCCGGCGACCTGCTGGTGCGCCTGGATGACCGCATCTACAAGCAGCGTCTGGACCAGGCACTGGCGCAACTGGCGGTGCAGAAGGCTTCTTTGGCCAATGTGGTGCAGCAACGCAACAGCGCCGAAGCGACGATCCAACTGCGTCAGGCCGCGTTGGTCGACAGCCAGGCCCAAGTGCGCAAGAGCACGGCGGATTTGCGTCGCAATGAAGAGTTGATCAGTGATGGCTCGGTGTCCAAGCGTGAGCTGGATGTGACCCGTGCCGCGAATGCGCAGACCATCGCGGCGGTCGCGCAGGCTCAGGCCAGCCTGGAAATTGCCCGGCAAGACCTGCAAACGGTGATCGTCAATCGCGGCTCCCTGGAAGCTGCGGTAGCGAGTGCCGAGGCGGCAGTGGAACTGGCGCGGATCGACCTCTCCAATACCCGCATCACGGCACCCCGTGATGGCCAGTTGGGGCAGATTGGCGTGCGCCTGGGTGCCTACGTCAACTCAGGTGCACAGCTGATGGCCTTGGTGCCGCCGCAGCTGTGGGTGATCGCCAACATGAAAGAAACCCAGATGGACAATGTGCAGGTCGGCCAGCCGGTGACGTTTACTGTGGATGCGTTGAACCACCGCAAGTTTCACGGCACGGTGCAGCATATTTCCCCGGCGACCGGGTCTGAGTTCAGCCTGTTGCAGGCAGACAACGCCACCGGCAACTTTGTGAAGATCGCCCAGCGTGTGCCCGTGCGGATCACGGTTGACCCTGATCAGGCGCAGATCGAGCGGTTGCGGCCGGGGTTGTCGGTGGTGGTAAGTATCGACACGGCGGGGCGCCTCAAGAACAGCCCTCCCTGACCCCGCACGGTAGGGCTGGACTTCAGGCTGGCATTGAGTTTTGTGAAGCCTTGGCCTACAACCGAGTGCCTGGTCAACGCGGCAAGTGGGGATGCCGCTAGAGGGTGAACAGAGGTTCGGGCAGCCCTGCAACGCCGGGGTTGAGGGCGAATACGCCGCCGGACAGGGACTGTTCACTCGGGTCGTCACGAATCGAGGTGACGAACAGGGTGTCCAGGCGGCTGCCGCCAAAGGCGCACATGGTGGGTTTTTTTACCGGCACGCTCAGGGAGCGGTCCAGGCGACCATCAGGGCTGAAACGGTGGATCAACCCCGCGTCGTTGGCGCAGATCCAGTAGCCGCCGTCGGCATCCACGGCGGCGCCGTCGGGGCGACCGGGGTAGGGGCGCATGTCCACGAACACGCGGCGATTGGACGGCGTGCCGGTCTCGGTGTCGTAGTCGAAGGCCCAGATGCGCTGCACCTGCGGGTGCGAGTCCGAGACGTACATCGTGCGGCCATCGGGGCTGAAAGCCAGGCCGTTGGGCGTGATAAATCCTCCCAACTGCGCGTGGGGCGCAACGCCCGACACGTAGCGGTAAAGAGTACCCTCGGCCGCATTGGCGCGCATGTCCAGGACCATGCTGCCGGCCCAGAAGCGGCCCTGGCGATCACAGCGGCCATCGTTCAGGCGCATATCCGCGCGTGGGTGCTCGACATGGGCCTGGGGCGTGATGTCGAGGCTGCCGTCGTTGTAAGGGGTCAGTTGGAAGAAGCCGGTTTCCATCCCGGCTACCCAGTTGCCCGCCGTGGTGCGGGCAATGCAGGCGAGCATCTGTGGGGTTTTCCACGTGGCGACGTGGCCGTTGGAAGCGCTCCAGCGTTGCAGGCCACCGTTGGGAATATCCACCCAGTACAGGGCATTCTCTCCAGGCACCCATACCGGGCATTCCCCCACGGCATTGCGGGCGTCGACAATCAATTCGGCACTCATCAGCATGCATTCCCCTTGGCCACGAACTCAGTCACCGAACGGCCCGGCCGCACAGAACGCGCCGCCCTGGTAAACCCTGGCCGGGTCATCGGCAGCGACCGGTGCTTGGGTTTCGACCTGGGCACGGAAGGCTTCGGAACTGTCCTTGGGGGCATAGCCCAAGTGCGCTGCATAGCGGTTGTCCCACCAGGTGGCCTGGTTGTCCGACATACCGTAGACCACGGTGTGGCCGACGTTGGGTGTGTACAGTGCGCGTTCGAGCAGTTGGGTCAGGTCGTCGAAGCTCAGCCAGGTGTGCATCATCCGGCGGTTCTGCGGTTCCGGGAACGAAGAGCCGATGCGGATGCTCACGGTCTCGATACCGTAGCGGTCGAAGTAGAAGCTCGCCATGTCTTCACCGTAGGACTTGGACAGGCCGTAATAGCTGTCCGGGCGGCGAGGGGTGTGGGCGTCGATGATTTGGCCTTGCTTGTAGAAACCGATCACATGGTTGGAGCTGGCGAAGATCACGCGCTTTACGCCATGGCGGCGGGCGGCTTCGTAGAGATGGAAAGTGCCGCAGATATTGGCGCCGAGCACTTCTTCGAAGGGGCGCTCTACCGAAACACCACCGAAATGCAGGATGGCGTCGACGCCTTCCACCAACTGGTGCACGGCGTGTTTGTCGGCGAGGTTGCAGACCTGGATTTCCTCGCTGGCATCGGCGGCCGGGGTCATGTCGGCGATGTCTGACAGGCGCAGCACTTGGGCATAGGGGCGCAGGCGTTCACGCAAGACTTTGCCCAGGCCACCGGCAGCACCGGTGAGCAACAGGCGGTTGAAGGGGGCGGGCGCGACTGTGGTGAGGGTCATAAAGGTCTCATTGTTGTTGTAGGTTGTCGTACGACTTGTGGGGAGTATCGGTATTGCTTCCCTCGATTGTCAACGATCTTCCTGACCAACGATGTGGCAGCTGACGCAATGCCAAGGTCAATATTTAGCCGGCAATGACCATCGGGGGGAGGGTGCCGAGCAGAGACACGGCAGCGACTGCGCAGACACCTAGCAACCCTTCCAGCATCACGCTGGCCTTCAAGGCGCCCGGTCGCAGTTCGCAGCGGTCGATGCGCAGCCGGTTCAGGAGTGCCAAGGCCAGCATGCCCAGCACGAGCAGCACCTTGATCAGTAGGATCAGCGCGAAGCCATTAAACAAGGGCGTAGGCCACAGTTGCCCGGTCAACACGCGCACGTTGATCAGGCCGGTCGCTAACAAACCCGCCACCAGGCCATAGCCTGCGCCACTGAAGCGCTTCAGGATCGGCTCCAGGGCATGGCCCTGCGCTTGCCTGAGGATCAACACCAGCAAAAGCAACCCGCCGAGCCAGGCACCGACGCACACCAGATGCACTACCTGGTTGAGGATCAGCAATTGCCCGCTCAACCCATTGAGCATGGCGCCATGCCCCACCGGTGCCAGGGTCGCCAGCAGCAGCGCGCTCAATGGCAGGCGCAAGGCCGGCCAGGGTTTGATCAGCGCGATCACCAGCAGCAGGTTCAGCAACAGGTGCCAGACCCACACCTGGCCAAAAAAGGTCTTGGCCAGCACCAATTGCACGGTGGCCGGTTGCAACGCGGCATCCCAACTGCCGGCCATGCTGGCGGTGATCAACAGTAACCACGCGACGCCGCTGCCCAACCCCAGCCAGGCCAGGCCGCGGATGATGCACAGCAACTGCCGGTCCAGTGCCGCTTGCGCGCCCGTGCCGAGTAAAAAGGGCCTGAACACACAGGCCCCGAACATCAGCAGCACGACAATGAAATGCAAGAAGCGGCACAGCACCAGCAACGTCGCCATGGGTTATTGGCCGACCTTGAAGCTGTATTCACCGTGGCTCTTGTGCGTGTCCACCGACACCGCGTTCCACACCACTTTGTAGGTGCCTGCCGCCAGGGGAGCGGCTGGGGTCACCACCAGGGTTTTCTGGTCGGCGTCCGGGGTCTCCAGGCCCTTGATCGCAACTTCGGTGCCGTCCTTGCTCAGGGACACCTTGGTGAAGGTGGCTTCGACGCCTTCACTGAAGGTCAGGCGCAGGTCAGCGGGCGCGGTGACGGTGCTGTCGGCGGCGGGGGTTTCGCTTTTCAGGTGAGCATGGGCGAAGGCTGCCGAGGTGCCCAGCAGGGAGGCCAGCAGGGCGACGGTGGTCAGGGTTTTCTTGATCAACATTGTTCAATACCTTCAGGTTGAGGAAGTCGGTAGAGCCATGTGCAGCAAGGGAAAGGGTTTGCCTTCGCCATCCAGCGGCGAGCGCGCGACCTGGATAAAACCATAGTGCAGGTAGAAGCCAACGGCTTGGGGGTTTTGCTCGTTGACATCCACCGTCAGGGTATCGTGGCGGCTGCGAGCGTGGTCCAGTAATTGGCGGCCGACACCCTGGCCACGTCGCTTTGGCTCGATAAACAGCATTTCCACATTATGCCCGCCGGTGCCGATAAAGCCGGCAATACCTGCGTGGTCTTCGAACACCCACACATCCAGGGCGGGCATTGGCAAGTAAGTATCGCGGACCAGGGGCAGCAAACGTTGAATGTCATCCTCGGGGAGGAAGTCATGGGTGGCCCGCACCGAGCGCTCCCACAGTGCTCCCAGCACTGGGTCGTCGGCGGCCACGCGAGGTCGAATAGTCATGGCAATGATCCTTCATGGGGACCGCGATCCTAACCAATCCGTTTTCCATGGGAAAGGTTCGCGTAAGAACTTTCATTATGCCTTGTCGCCGCGACCTAGAGCCGATGGTAGTCTTTAGCCCAAGTTGTTGTCAGGGAGCCCTTATGGGCAATCACAAGATCGGAATTCGTCGGAACAACGTCGAAAAAATCCTGCTGGCGGCGGAGAAAGTCTTCGCTGAAAAAGGCTATGGCAGCACCGCCATGGCCGACATTGCCGAAGAAGTGCAACTGCCGCGCTCCAACCTGCATTACTACTTCACCACCAAGAGCGAATTGTACAGTGCGGTGCTGTTCGACCTGTTGGAGGTGTGGAAGCAGGACGCCTTGAGCTTTGAAACCTTTGATGACCCGCGGGTGGTACTCAGCAGTTACATCCGCGCCAAGATGCAACGTTCGCGCACGCGGCCATACGGTTCGAAGGTTTGGGCCAATGAAATCATCCACGGCGCACCCACGCTGGGTGAGGCCCTGGATGAAAGCCTGTACGACTGGGCCAAGATGAAGGAAGCGAAGATTCGCCAGTGGGTGGAAGACAAGCGCATCCTGCCGGTGGAGCCGGCGAGCCTGCTGTATATGATCTGGGCCTCGACCCAGCACTATGCCGACTTTGATCACCAGGTAAAGATTTTGAATGATCACCAGCCGCTGTCGGACATGCAGTTCGAAAAAGCGATCCAGACGGTGACCAGTGTGATTTTGCGTGGGATCGGGTTGGAGCCTTGAGTGTTGTGGTGAGGTTGAGGGCCTCATCGGGGGCAAGCCCCCCCACATTTGAACGGTGTGAACCCAATCACATGTGGAAGGGGGCTTGCTCCCGGTAGCGGTCTAATGGACTACACAGCCTCTCGGTAGGGATTCCTCGGGTCCTGTGTCCAATTCAAAAACGGCTTGCCCGTTTCCATCGGCACCATCTCGATGCAATCGGCCACCGGGCATGTGATCTGGCACAGGTTGCAGCCCACGCACTCAGCGTCGATCACCTCATATTTATGCGTCCCATCCGCCTGTTTCAAACTGGCAATCGCCTGGTGCGACGTGTCCTCGCACGCGATATGGCAACGCCCGCAGCCAATGCACGCCGCCTGGTCAATCTTGGCGATCACCTGGTAGTTGATATCCAGGTACTTCCAGTCGGTGGTATTGCCCACCGCCCGCCCGGAAAACGCCTGCAGGTTCGCATAGCCCTGACTGTCCATCCACCGCGACAGCCCGTCCTTCATCTCTTCGACAATACGAAAGCCGTGCAGCATCGCCGCCGTGCACACCTGCACTGCGCCGCAGCCCAAGGCGACGAATTCCGCCGCGTCACGCCAGCTACCAATGCCGCCAATCCCGCAGATCGGCAGGCCCTGGGTTTGTGGGTCGCGGGCGATTTCGGCAACCATGTTCAGCGCAATCGGCTTGACCGCTGACCCGCAATAACCGCCGTGGGTGCTTTGGGTGCCGACGATGGGCAGGGCAACCATGCGCTCCAGGTCCACGCTGGTGATGGAGTTGATGGTATTGATCAGCGATACCGCGTCCGCACCACCGCGATATGCCGCCCGCGCCGCCACCCGAATGTCGGTGATATTCGGCGTCAGCTTGACGATCACCGGCAGTGAGCAATACGTCTTGCACCAACGCGTCACCTGTTCCACATACTCCGGCACCTGGCCCACCGCCGCGCCCATGCCGCGCTCGGGCATGCCATGGGGGCAGCCGAAGTTCAGCTCGATGCCGTCGCAGCCGGTGGCCTCCACCAGCGGCAGGATGTTTTTCCACGACTCTTCAACACAGGGCACCATCAGCGACACGATCAGTGCGCGGTCGGGCCAGTCCTTTTTCACCTGGGTGATTTCCCGCAGGTTGATCTCCAGGGAGCGGTCGGTGATCAGCTCGATATTGTTGATGCCCAGTACTTCACGATTGGCGCCGTAGTGCGCCGAATAACGCGAAGACACGTTGACCGCCGCCGGGTCTTCACCCAGGGTTTTCCACACCACGCCGCCCCAGCCGGCTTCAAAGGCACGCACGACGTTATAGGCTTTGTCGGTGGGTGGCGCGGAGGCCAGCCAGAACGGATTGGGGGCTTTGATGCCGGCGAACACAATCGAGAGATCGGCCATTACGCAGCCTCCACATTCAGCATGAGTTGGGCGTGCATGGCCTCGGCGGCCCGCTTGCCGTGTTGCACCGCCTGCACGGTGAGGTCTTGGCCGAGGCTGACGCAATCACCGCCGGCATACACCCCGGGAATGTTGGTGCGCAGGTGCTCATCGACAAAAATCCGCTCGCCCACGCGCTGCAGTTGCTGGGCCAGCGGATCGTGCAGCACCTCGCTGTCAAAGCGTTGCCCGATGGCCTTGAAGATGGCGTCTGCAGCCAGTTCGAAGGTTTCGCCGGTCGGCAGCAACTGACCGTTTTGCAGGTGGGTACGCATCAAGCGCATACCGCGTACATGGCCCTGATCGTCGAGCAACACGGCTTCGGGCTGGGCCCAGGTCAACAGCCGCACCTGGTTGGCCTTGGCGATGTCCTGCTCGTGGTGGGTGGCGCCCATGTCCGCCAGGCCCCGACGGTAGACGAGGTTCACATCGCGCGCGCCGAGGCGGGCCATTTGCACGGCCATGTCGATGGCGGTGTTGCCGGCGCCGAGCACGATGCAGCGGTCGGCCAGGGGCAGTTGGGTCAGGTCATCCGCCTGGCGCAGTTCGCGGATATAGTCGGTGGCGGCGAGCAGGCCGGGAGCATCCTCATGGGGCAATCCCAGGTGTTTACTGGCCGCCAGGCCGAGGCCGAGGAATACCGAATCGAATTGCTGGTGCAGCTCGCTCAAGGTGAGGTTGTCACCCAGGCGCTGGCCGTGACGGATTTCGATGCCCCCGATTTGCAGGAGGAAATCCAGCTCTTTCTGGGCAAAGTCATCCACCAGTTTGTACTTGGCGATCCCGTATTCATTCAGGCCACCGGCTTTTTCCCGGGCCTCGAAGATCACTACGTCATGGCCATGCAAGGCGGCACGGTGGGCGCAGGCCAGCCCTGCAGGCCCGGCGCCGACCACCGCAATGCGTTTGCCGGTGGGCGCGGCGCGTTGGAACGGATGCTCACTGAAATGCGCGTTGTCGATGGCATAGCGTTGCAACAGGCCGATCAGCACCGGGGCGCATTCTTCGGCGTGGTTACGCACACAGGCTTGCTGGCAGAGGATCTCCGTGGGGCAGACCCGGGCGCAACTGCCGCCGAGGATATTCGCCGACAGGATCTTCTGCGCCGCGCCTTGTACGTTTTCGGTGTGGATATTACGGATGAACGACGGGATATCGATTTCGCTGGGGCATGCATTCACGCACGGTGCGTCGTAGCAATACAGGCAGCGCGAGGCTTCCAATTGAGCCTGGCGGGCGTTGAGGGGCGGTGCCAGGTCGGTGAAGTGGCTGGCAAGGGTCGGACCATCTTCATGGGGATGGGGGAGGTGGCTCAGGGTCTGGATCACGGTTTTGGCCTCACGGTTGTTGAGGTGCTGCCTCTGCTGGGCATGGGTGTTTTGTGTTGCTTTGACTGGCCTCATCGGGAGCAAGCCCCAACCCACATTTGATCGGGTTCACATAGATCCAGGGTGGGAGGGGGGCTTGCACCCGATAGCGGTATCAGCGCTTCACCGCGACCGGTTTGGAATGCGCTGCCCGCTTGCTCAACTGCTCGAACACCGACGGATACGCCGGCCGCTCCACATAGCGCCCGGCACCGCGCTCGGCGCGCAAATCGCCATCGGCCCAGACCAGCTTGCCCTGGCTGATGGTATGGCTCGGTACCCCGCGCACGGTCTTGCCTTCGAAGATGTTGAAGTCGACTTGCTGATGGTGGGTTTTGGCCGAAATGGTGCGCGTGCCCTCAGGGTCCCACAGCACCAGATCCGCATCGGCGCCCACGCGGATCGCACCTTTGCGCGGGTAGAGGTTGAAGATCTTCGCGGTATTGGTGGAGGTCAGCGCGACGAACGCCTGCATCGACAAGCGCCCGGTGTTGACCCCTTCATGCCACAGCAGCGCCATGCGGTCTTCGATACCGGCGGTGCCGTTGGGGATCTTGCTGAAGTCGTCGCGACCGGCAGCTTTTTGTTCGGCACAGAAGCAGCAGTGGTCGGTGGCGGTGGTGTGCAGGTTGCCCGATTGCAGGCCATGCCACAGCGCTTCTTGATGCCCGCGCGGGCGGAACGGCGGGCTCATGACGTAGCCGGCCGCGGTTTGCCAGTCGGGGTGCTGGTAGACGCTGTCGTCCAGCAGCAGGTGACCGGCGAGCACTTCGCCGTACACCGCCTGGCCCTTGCCGCGGGCGTAGGTGATTTCATCCAGCGCTTCCTGGGTGGAGACGTGCACCAGGTACAGCGGTGTGCCGATGGTTTCGGCAATACGGATCGCACGGCTGGCCGCTTCGCCTTCCACCTGCGAGGGGCGCGACAGCGGGTGGGCTTCCGGCCCGGTGATGCCCTGGGCCATCAGCTTGCGCTGCAGGTGATACACCAACTCGCCGTTCTCGGCATGCACCGTGGGCACCGCGCCGAGTTCCAGGCAACGTTCGAAGCTGGCAACCAGGGTGTCATCGGCGGCCATGATCGCGTTCTTGTAGGCCATGAAGTGCTTGAAGCTGTTGATGCCGTGGTGGCTGACCAACTCGGCCATTTCCTCACGCACCTGCTCGCTCCACCAGGTGATCGCGACATGGAAACCGTAGTCGGACGCGGACTTTTGCGCCCAGCCGCGCCATTGGTGAAAGGCTTCCAGCAAGGATTGCTGCGGGTTGGGAATCACAAAATCGATGATCGACGTGGTGCCACCCGCCAGGCCCGCTGCCGTGCCACTAAAAAAGTCTTCACTGGCCACGGTGCCCATGAACGGTAGTTGCATATGGGTGTGGGGATCGATGCCACCGGGCATCAGGTATTGGCCGCTGCCATCGAGTATTTCAGTGCCGGCGGGAACTTCCAGATCCGTGCCAATAGCGCGAATTAGACCGCCTGCGCATAAAACATCGGCGCGGTAACTTTCATCATGGGTAATAACGGTGGCGCCACGGATCAACAGCGACATGTCGAGTTCCTCACAGGCTTGACCGGCTTGTGCCAGTTCTAAGTGTTGTATTGCGGCTTGCCGATGCTTGGTTAATTCCTGTCATCGGTGACAGGAATAGAAGCTAGCCCGAGTTTTTCGATTGAGCAAGAAGATTTTTTATAAGCTTATATCTTTATTAACACTATGATTTATAACGAAATAAATTATAAATCACCAAAATGAAGCGGCCTCTCACCGTTTTGACGCACTTGACAGGTTCTTAAATTGAGCAACATTTCTTATTGCAAATCAGACGCTTGAGATATGCCTCTTGACGAGGGTGGGAAATAAAAATAATTGTGGTGCACCAGATTGAGACCTGAAGGTTCGAACAACTTTCGCGCTAGTTAGCCTGAGGCACGCGGTCAGTACCCAAGGTCCAATCGGAAAACTGATTAACATCAGCCAGTTATATAAGCGGTGCGGGTTTGAAGTGGGTTGTCGGCACGGTTATTGAGTGCAGTGACGGCTGGCCGGGCCCGTGATGTCATGTTGTTTACGAGGGACTCCGGCCACCTGCGCACGCCGTGCAGGTGAGCAAAAATAATTCGAAAAAACCGTGGAGCGGCCATGCAACAGAACAGATCGCAAGTCATTGAGCGCAACGGCCTGTATGAACTCGACGCCGGCCCCGACGTCCTCGACAGCCCTCGCTACAACCACGACATGGCACCGACCAAGGTGCAAGAACGCACCTGGAACAAATGGCACATCACGGCGCTATGGGTCGGCATGTCGATCTGCGTGCCGACCTACACGCTCGGCGGCGTGCTGACCGCGTATTTCGGGCTGTCGGTGGGCGAGGCGCTGATGGCGATCTTGCTGGCCAATCTCGTCGTGTTGGTCCCACTGACCCTTAACGCCTTCCCGGGCACCCAGTACGGGATACCGTTCCCGGTGCTGTTGCGCTCGTCCTTTGGCATCCTGGGCTCCAATGTGCCGTGTCTGATTCGGGCACTGGTGGCGTGTGGCTGGTTTGGTATCCAGACGATGTTTGGCGGGCTGGCTATCCACCTGTTTCTCGGTTCGATTTTCGAGGGGTGGAAGTCCCTGGGCGGCACCGGAGAAGTGATCGGTTTCATGATTTTCTGGACCTTGAATTTGTGGGTGGTGTTGCGCGGTGCCGAGTCGATCAAGCGCCTGGAAACCCTGTCGGCACCGTTGCTGGTGGCGGTGGGGATTGGCCTGTTGGTGTGGGCGATGCCGAATGTGTCCCTCAGCGAACTGATGGCGATTGCGCCCAAGCGCCCCGAAGGTGCAAGCCTCACCGGTTACTTCATGGCAGGGCTCACCGCGATGGTGGGTTTCTGGGCCACCTTGTCGCTGAACATTCCCGACTTCAGCCGCTACGCCAAAAGCCAGAAGGATCAGATCCTCGGGCAGATTTTCGGCCTGCCGCTGACCATGTTCCTGTTCGCCGCCCTCGGCGTGATCATGACGGCAGCCTCGGTGAAGCTGGTGGGCGTGAGCGTCTCCGACCCCGTCACCCTGATCGGCCATATCCAGAGCCCGGTGTGGGTGGCCATCGCCATGGCGCTGATCATCATTGCCACCTTGTCCACCAACACGGCGGCGAACATCGTCTCGCCCACCAATGACTTCCAGAACATTGCCCCCAAGCTGATCAACCGCACCACGGCGGTGATCCTCACGGGCCTGGTCGGGCTGGCGTTGATGGCCCACGAACTGCTGAAAAAGCTCGGGCTGATCGTTTCGAATGTGAGCCTGGAGACCGTCTACTCCAACTGGTTGCTGGGCTACTCAAGCCTCTTGGGGCCCATCGCCGGGATCATGGTGGTGGACTACTTCATCACCCGCAAACAGCAATTGGACCTGGCCGGTCTGTACCGCGACGACGTGTACCCGGCCTGGAACTGGAGTGGTTTTGTCGCCTTTGGCATACCGGTGGTGCTGACCTTGCTGTCGCTGGGCAGCGATGCGTTCAGCTGGTTCTACAGCTACGGCTGGTTCACCGGTTCGGCGTTGGGGGGCCTGTTGTACTACGGCCTCAACGCCAAGCGCCGGGTCGTACCGCTGGCGGTGAAGGCGTCGCAATAATCGATAAAAACAGCCTGAGGAGATCCCTATGAACGCTGCCCTGGATATTCTGCAATCCACCCATCAGCACATCAACCGCGACCGTTTGTGGCAGTCGCTGATGACGCTGGCCAAACTCGGCGCCACCCCCAAGGGCGGCGTGTGTCGCCTGGCCCTCACCGACCTCGACCGCAAGGCCCGCGATCTGTTTGTGCAATGGTGCGAAGACGCCGGTTGCACCGTGACGATCGACGGCATTGGCAACATCTTCGCGCGTCGCCCAGGCCGCAACCCCAACCTGCCGCCGGTGATGACCGGCAGCCATATCGATACCCAGCCCACGGGTGGAAAGTTCGATGGTTGTTTTGGCGTGCTGGCGGGCGTGGAAGTGCTGCGTACGCTCAATGACCTCAAGATCGAAACCGAGGCGCCCCTGGAAGTGGTGGTGTGGACCAACGAAGAGGGTTCGCGCTTCCCGCCATGCATGATGGGCTCGGGGGTGTTTGCCGAAAAATTTACCCTGGCGGACACCCTGGCCAGGCGGGATGTGGATGGGGTCAGCGTGGGTGATGCGTTGAACGCGATTGGCTACGCGGGGATGCGTCCCGTCAGCGGGCACAAGGTCGGCGCGTATTTCGAAGCCCATATCGAACAAGGTCCGATCCTTGAGGACGAGAAGAAGACCATCGGCGTGGTGCTTGGTGCTTTGGGGCAAAAGTGGTTCGACCTGAAACTGCGCGGCGTTGAAGCCCATGCCGGGCCCACGCCGATGCACTTGCGCAAGGATGCCTTGGTCGGCGCGGCGGCGGTGGTGGCGGCGGTCAACGCGGCAGCACTGGGGCATCAGCCGCATGCCTGTGGCACTGTCGGTTGCCTGCAGGCTTATCCCGGTTCGCGCAATGTCATACCCGGCGAAGTGCGCATGACGCTGGACTTCCGTCATCTGGAACCGGCGCGGTTGGATTCGATGATTGCCCAGGTGCGCAAGGTCATTGACGAGACCTGCGCCAAGCATGGCTTGAGTTTTGAAATGGAGCCCACCGCGGATTTCCCGCCGCTGTATTTCGACCAGGGTTGCGTCGATGCTGTGCGCGATGCGGCCAATGGGCTTGGCCTGTCGAATATGGACATCGTCAGCGGGGCAGGGCACGACGCGATCTTCGTCGCCGAACTCGGCCCGGCGGGGATGATCTTCGTGCCCTGTGAAGGTGGCATCAGCCATAACGAAATCGAGAACGCCGCACCGGATGATCTGGCGGCAGGCTGTGCGGTGTTGTTGCGAGCTATGGTTGCGGCTTCTGCCGCCATTGCCAACGGCAAGCTGGCGGCCTGAAATTCGGTCAAAAAAATGTGGGAGGGCCCTTGCCCTCGATGGCGGTATGTCAGCCATTGTGTGCGTTGACTGGCACCCTGCTATCGGGAGCAAACCCCCTCCCACATGGGTACTGTGGTGTTCATATATTGTGTGTCTCGCGCAGGATCCGTGTGGGAGAGGGCTTGCCTTCGATGGGGATATTGTCAGCCATTGTATGCGTTGACTGGTGCCCTGCTATCGGGAGCAAGCCCCCTCCCACATGGGTACTGTGGTGTTCATATATTGTGTGTCTCGCGCAGGATCCGTGTGGGAGGGGGCTTGCTCCCGATGGCGGTGTGTCAGTTACTGTGTGCGTTGACTGGCACCCTGCTATCCGGGCCAGAGCTCTCCCACATTTGAACGGTGTTTGACGTCAGACCCAGATGGCATCCCACAACGGGTAGTCGCCAATCCGTTCGACCAACCCCGCGCGCAATGGATTCGCCACCACATACCGGGCCATTTTCACCAGGTCATCTTCCTTGCGCAGCGCCCGGTCATGGAAACTTTCCTGCCACAACCGCCCCTTACGCCCGGTCGCGCCGTTAACGGTCCGCGTGCTTTTGGACTTTACCTGGCACATCAGGTCCGCCAGCGAGCCTTTTTGCAGTTCGAACAACCAATGAAAGTGGTCCGGCATGATCACCCATGCCAGGGAGTTTGCGAGTCCTTGGTACTGGGCTAATCGAAACTGCCGGACCACCAGCCGACCCAGGTGGAAGTGGCTAAAGATGGGGATGCGTTCGTGAGTATTAGTCGTGACGAGGTAGATGCGATTCGGCTCGCTGAATCGTCCGATACGCAGGCGGTGTGAAGCGGGTAGATCAGGCATTCCTTGGCCCTCTCAAGGTGTGTTCAGAGAGGCTAGATTGGAGAGCGAGAGGCTGATGGGCAGGCTTTTGGCAGGATGTGTCTGAAAGGGCGCTATCGGAAGCAAGCCCCCTCCCACATGGGGTCTTCGGCATTCAAACAATGTGTGTCCTGCGCGGGATCCGTGTGGGAGGGGGCTTGCTCCCGATAGCGGAAGGTCAGCCACCTCTGTATCGGCTCAAGCGCCAGGTTGCCAACCGCCGCCGAGCGCCGTGACCAACCCCACACTCGCCTGTAACTGCCGCGTCTGTACGGCCTGCAACGTCCTCTGCGCCTGCAACGCCGCGGTCTGCGCCGTCACCACATCCAGGTAACTCACGGCGCCCGCCTGATAGCTGTTCATCGCCAAAGACTGTGTGTGCTGCGCCGCATCCGCTGCTGCCTGCTCATCCTGCGCTTCCTGCTGCAAGTCCCTCAGCTGCGCCAGGTTATCTTCCACCTCTCGCACCGCTTTGAGCACATGGCTGCGGTATTGCGCCGACGCCTCTTCAAACTCGGCTTTGGCCTGGCGTTCATTGGCGCTCAAACGTCCGCCGTCGAAGATCGGCATGTTCACCAACGGCCCCAGCGCCCAATAACGGTTGCCGGCGGAAAGCAGGTTGCCTACCCCCTGGGTCTGGCCGCCAATCAACCCGGTCAAGCTGAAATCCGGATACCACGCCGCCTTGGCCACGCCGATGTTGGCATTGGCCGCAAACACCCGTCGCTCTGCCGCCGCAATGTCCGGGCGACGTTGCAGCAGGTGGCTCGGCAGTTGCGACGGTATGCCCGGCAAGGCGATCAGTTGCTGGCTCGGTGGCAATGAAAAATCACTGGCCGCGACACCTACCAGTTCACCGATGGCATGTTCAGTGAGGTTGCGTTGCCCGCGCACTTCATCGAGTTGGGCGCGGGCTTCGGCCAGTTGATTTTGCGCGCGAGTGAGGTCCAGCTCCGAGGCGATCTGGCCTTCATAACGGCTGCGGGTCAGTTGCAGCGCCTGGGTGAAATCCTCCAGGGAGGTGTTGAGAATACGGCTCTGTGCGTCCAGCCCATTGAGCTGCACGTACAACGTTGCCAATTGATGTTGCAGGCTCAGGCGCGCCACCGCCAGGTCATCTCCAGACGCCTGGGCCTGGGCATCACCGGCCGCGACTTGGTTGCGGATTTTGCCCCACAGGTCCAGGTCGTAGCTCAATGAAAAGCCTGCGGTGTTGCTGTTGTACACCGAAGGCTGGGTATCGCCGCGCAACGGTCGCGAATCCGATTGACGCTGGCGCAGCGGCTGCGCGCTGGCAGTGATTTGCGGGAACAACCCGGCATGCAATTGGCTGGCATATGCCTGGGAGGCATCAAAGTGCGCCAGCGCCGCCGCCAGGTCCGGGTTGGCCTTGAGCAGTTGCTGTTGCAGGTCAGTGAGGCGCGAGTCGTTGTAGAGCTTCCACCATTCGGGCGCCAGTTGGTCGGACGGCTGTGCGCTGTGCCACGGGCCGTCGCTGGTTTGTTCGCGGTAGTGGGCCGGCAGGTTTACCGAGGGCACCTTGTAGGTGGGCGCCATGGAACACCCTTGCAACGCCAGCAACAGCAATGCCGCGAGCGGCTTAAACCTTGGGCGCATGCGCACCTCCGGCGTCGGCTATCTGCACGGGGTCGCCTTCGCGCAGGGCGTCGGGCGGGTTGTCGACGACACGGTCGGCGGGTTTCAGGCCCTGGTCGATAACCAAGCGTTCGCCGAGGTCCAGGCCGATGTGGATGTCTTGCAGGTGCACATGGTTTTGCGCATCCAGCACCGCGACCTGGGTGCCCTGGGCACGGAAGATCAGCGCACTGGCCGGGATGCTCACGCCATGGGTATCTGCCGGAATCGGCAAGGTGGCTTCGGCGTAATCACCGGGCAACAGTTCGCCGTTGGGGTTGTCGGCCACGAACTGCGCGAGCAGGGTGCCGGAGCGCCGGTCGATGGCGGTGGAGTCACCAATCAGGCGCGCCTTGAAGTGCTCGCCAGGGTGCTCGGGCACGGTCAGTTCTGCCTCAAGCCCAGGGTGAATCACGCAGGCGTAGTTCTGCGGCACCGGCACATAGAGGCGCAATTGGTGCGTGTCGGCGATGTTGAACAGTTCCGGGTCGCTGTCGGTGTCAGCCTTGATCAACTGGCCGATATCGGTGTTGCGCGCGGTGATGGTACCGGTGAAGGGCGCGCGGATGGTCTTGTAGCTTTCCAGGGCCGACAGCCGTGCGTAGTCGGCAGCGGCCGCCTCGGCATTGGCTTTGGCGGCAGCGGCATTGGAGGTTTTTTCATCGGCCTCCTGGCGCGACACCGAATGACTGGCCAGCAGATTTTGCCAGCGCGTGGCCGTGGTTTTGGCCAAGCGTGCATTGGCCTGTTCCTGGATCAGGCGGGCGTGGGTTTGTGCCAGTTGCTGGTCCAGGTCCGGGCTGTCGATTTCAGCCAGGATTTGCCCGGCCTTGACGTGGCTGCCGATGTCGACTTTCCAGTCCTTGAGGTAGCCACTGACCCGCGCATGGATCGGCGCCTTGCTCCAGGCCTCAAGGTGCGCGGGCAGGCGCAGCGTATCGCCGGCCGCGTTTTGTTGGGGTTGGAACACCATCACTTGCGGGATGGCGGCGGTTTCCGTCCAGGCGCTCACCGATTGTTCGTGCATTGTGCGGGCATGCAGGCCGTTGGCGACCAACAGGGCGGCCAGGGTCAGGCCGCCGACACCCATGAGCATCAGACGCTTGCGCGAGGGTTTGTGATCAGACGACATGTGGGGTTTCTCCAGCAGCAGCGCGAGTAGGGTGACGACCGTGGACCAGGCTGAAGACCACGGGAACAAATAACAAAGTGGCGAGGGTGGCGAAGATCAAGCCACCGATGACCGCCCGGCCAAGTGGGGCGTTTTGCTCCTCGGAAATTGCCAGCGGCAACATGCCGATGATCATCGCCAGGGCGGTCATGCACACCGGGCGGAAGCGCGTGTAACCGGCCTCCATCGCGGCCTTCAACGCGTCACCGTGTTCGGCCAGGCGTTCACGGCAAAAGCTCACCACCAGGATCGAGTTGGCGGTGGCCACGCCCATGCAGAGGATGGCACCGGTGAGTGCGGGCACTGACAACGAGGTGCCGCTGAGGAACAGTATCCAGACGATCCCCGCGAGCGCCGCCGGCAGTGCTGTGATGATCACGAACGGGTCGGCCCACGACTGGAAGTTGACCACGATCAGCAAGTAGATCAGCACCACGGCGCCCAGCAAGCCGAAGCTCAAGCCGCTGAAGGCTTCATGCAGTGCATCGATTTGCCCATGCAGGCTGATCACCGCGCCTTTGGGGCGCATGGAAGCAGTGTCATCCAGTACTTTTTGCACATCGCGGGCAACGCCGCCGAGGTCGCGGCCTTGCACATTGGCGTACAGGTCAAGGGTCGGCTCGATGTTGTAGTGGGTCACCACCGCCGGGCTTTGTACCCGCGAGATGCTCGCCACGCCGCCGAGGATCTGCGACTGGCCATCGGCACCGGTCACGGGCAAGGCTTCCAGTGACGGCAGGTTATCGAGGCGATACTGCGGGGTGGCGGCCACGATCGAATACGACACGCCGTTAGCCGGGTTAAGCCAGAAGGTCGGTGCGGTTTGCGAGCTGCCGGCAAGGGAGGCGACCATGCTGTTGGTCACGTCGCGTTCGGTAATGCCCAGGCCATTGGCGCGCATACGGTCGACATTCACCTGCAGTGATGGGTAGCCGGTGGACTGCTGGATGCGCAGGTCGGCGATGCCCGGCACGTGTTGCAAGCGCCGCTCAAGCTCGACGGCGTAGGCGCGGTTTTCTGCATCGCTGCGCCCGGAAATTTTCACGTCCAGCGGCGCCGGCGCACCGAAGTTGAGGATCTGGCTGCTGATGTCGGCAGGCAGGAACGCGAAGTGGCTGCCGGGGAAACTTTCCGGCAAGGCTTCACGCAGTTTTTTCACGTAGTCGGCGGTGGGCGCGTGGTCCTTTTTCAAAGTGACCTGGATATCGCCATCCTGTGGGCCGATGGTGCCGCTGCTGCTGTAGGCCATGTCGATGCCGCTCAGCGGAATGCCGATATTGTCGACGATGGTGTCCAGCTCGTCGGCAGGGATGACTTCGCGAATCCGTGCTTCGATACGGTCGAATGCCGCCGCGCTTTCTTCAATCCGCGTGCCCAATGGCAAGCGTACGTGGAGGGCAAGTGCGCCGGCGTCGGTGGCCGGGAAGAAGTCCTGGCCCAAGCTTGGCAACAGCAGGAATGAGGCGAGCACACAAGCCAGGAACCCGACGATAAAGCGCTTGCGAGCGCCCAGTGCGAGCATCAGCAAGCCATGGTAGGTGTCGCGGATATTCGAGAAATGCCGTTCGAACCCTTGCTGGAAATTCAACACCGACTGCAGTACGGCATTGCGTGGTTTCTTGTGCTGCTCACCCTCGTGATGATTGATGAAGTCATCTTCCGGGTGGTGCCCTGCACCTTGCTCCGGCACATGGGGTTTGAGCAGGAACATGGCCAGCGTCGGCACCAGGGTGCGCGACAGGATGAACGAACTGGCCATGGCAAAGATCACCGCCAGCGCCATCGGCCGGAACAGGTAGCCGGCGATACCTTGCAGCAGGAACATCGGCACGAACACGATGCAGATGCACAGCAGGGAGACGAACGCCGGGCCGACGATTTGCGCGGCGCCGTCGAGGATCGCGGTCTTCACCGCCTTACCTTGCTCCAGGTGCCAGTTGATGTTTTCGATGGTCACCGTGGCGTCGTCCACCAAGATACCCACCGCCAAGGCCAGCCCGCCCAGGGTCATTACGTTGAGGGTTTGCCCGCTGACCGCCAGCAGCGCGATGGCCGACAGTACCGCCAACGGAATCGACGCGGCGATGATCAAGGTCGAGCGCCAGCTGCCGAGGAACAGCAGGATCATCGCACTGGTCAGCAGTGCGGCGATGATGCCTTCCTGGGCAACACTGCCCACCGATTGCTTGACGAATACCGAAGCATCACCCAGCAACGAAGTCTTCAGTGATGGCGGCAGGGTTTCGTTGATGCGTGGCAGCATCTGGCGGATACCGTCGATGATCGACAGGGTGGAGATGCTGCCGTTTTTCAGCGCCGGCATCAGCACGGCACGGTGGCCATCCACGCGCACGATGTTGGTCTGCGGTGGCGAACCGTCACGCACGTGGGCCACTTGGCCGATGGTGATGATCGCACCGTTGACCGTCTTGATCGGCAGGTCGTTGAGTTCGTCAATCGCCTTGGGGCTGTTGTTGAGCAGGATCGTATATTCGTCGGTGCCGAGCTTGGCGGTACCCACCGGGATGATCTGGTTCTGCAACGCCAGGGCATTGCCCACGTCCTGCGCCGACAAGCCTTTGGCGGCCAGCGCCTGCGGGTCGAGGTCGAGGGTGATTTGCCGTTGCTTGCCGCCCATTGGCGTCGGCATCGCCAGGCCGGGCAGGGCGCTCAGGGGCAGGCGGATATTGTTCTGCACCAGGTCGCGGATCTTGGCTTCCGAGAGGCTCGGGCTGGAGAACGCCATTTGCAGGATCGGCACCGTCGAGGCGCTGTAGTTGAGGATCAGCGGCGGTGTGATACCGGGCGGCATCTGCTTGAGCACGGTTTGTGAAACGGCCGTCACTTGGGCGTTGGCGGTGCGGATGTCGACGCCGGGTTGGAAGAAGATCTTCACGATGCCCATGCCGGGCAGCGATTGCGATTCGATATGTTCGATGTCGTTAACGGTGGTGCTCAAGGAGCGTTCGTAGGTGTAGATCACCCGACCGGCCATGGCGTCCGGCGACAGGCCGTTGTACTGCCATACCACGGCGACCACGGGGATGCCGATATCGGGAAATACATCAGTGGGGGTGCGCAGGGCCGCCATCGGCCCGATGATGCAGATAAATATGGCCAACACGATGAACGTGTATGGCTTTTGCAGTGCGGTCTTTACCAGCCCGAGCATGCGTGAACCTCCGGAAGGAGCAGGATTGCAAACCCCGGCAGTCTTGCCCGACCCACCTAACACGCACCTTTCAGCCAGGTGAAGGAACATTTAGTTAATGGCTGAAGATCGTTTCATATGTATTCATTTGTTCTACAAAGGGCGGCTCTCCAAGCTTGTAAACCATCGGAGGCGGTACACCTGACTTGCCTCCACCCTTTTTTACTCGAGCCCTTTGGAGCCCTGCCATGTCACTTAAACCCCTGTTATTGATTCCCGCCCTCGGCGCTGTTTTGCTGCTGTCGGCCTGTGCCGGCCCAATCCCGAAAGCCGACCCGAGCGAAGCCTGGATCGGGTTGCAGGAAGAAGCACCGAATGACCTGATGGCCGAACGCGTGGATGGCAAGCGCGTAGACGATGGACGTTATTTCGAAGTGACCCCGGGGGACCATCGCCTGGACGTGACGCTCTTTGAAGAAGAGCCCGGCGACGACAACCAGCAGGATTGCCAGGGCCGGGTCGAGTACAAGAATTTCAAGGCGGGTGAACACTACACGTTGGTGGAGTCGAGCCTGGGTACTACCGTGCGCGCCGTCCTCAAGGACGGTCACGGTAAGGAAGTGGCAACCACCCAAGACTTCAATTGCATGCCGGGCTAGGCGTGATGCGCCGCCGCCTTGTTGGGTTTGGCGGGAGCAGCAGGTTTGACGTGGGGGTGATGATGCCGACGGGTAACGCGCATTACTCCCCACAGCATGGCGGCGGCCACCGCCAGCCAACCGCAGATCAATAGGAAAATCGTCGTAGCAAGGCTCATTCGGGCCTCCTTTCGCCCACGTGGGGCACACACAGTCTTCTCAATGGACAGTCTAGCCACCTGACGGTTGCCTGCTATTGACCAATGGTCGAGTCCGACCAACTTCTTTGCTCTATCCCGCACGTTTTACTGAGCCCCAAGGCTATACCGGCGCTGAAGAGCATCCTATGATCACGGCCCTTACCGGCAGTTGATCAAGAGAGTAAAAAATTGCGGTTACGGTCGAACGTGAAAACATCCTTGCTGCTGGCGTGTGCCTTGGGGCTCGCGGCGTGTTCGGGGCACCCTTCGAAGCTCGCGGGCTTGCCGGAGCGCGTTGAGCTCAATGGCGTACCGACGTTTCGCAGCGAGGCTTATCAGAGCGGGCCCACCGCTTTAGCCAGCATGCTGTCGCAACAAGGCATTGTCATGACACCCGGGTTGCTGGATAAACCCCTGCACTTGCCGGGCGCCGAGGCCGATCTTGAGCGCAATATGCAGGTGTTGGCGCGGGAGTACGGGCTGATGGTGTACCCACTCGATCCTCAACTGACGAAGGTGCTGGCGCAAGTAGCCGCGGGCTACCCAGTGATGGCGCGGATCAACACAAGCTTCTGGTCCGGCACGCGGTATGTCGTGGTAGTGGGGTTCAACCAGCAGAAGAGCACCGTGCTGCTGCGTTCGGGTAGGGAGCGCCGATTGATGATGAGCTTCAGCGATTTTGAATCGGCGTGGAAGAGTGCGGGCCATTGGGCCATCCTGACCCAGCGTCCAAGCCAGTTGCCGGCCAATGTGGATGCGCCGCGCTGGCGTGAATCTGCCAATGCCACCGCCCAGGCCGGGCAGGAGCAGGCGGCGGCGCAGGCGCTCAAGGTCTTGGCCGAGCGCAAATAACGGTAGGAGGGGGCTTGCTCCCGATTGCGATCGTTCAGCTATAGATTAGCTGGCTGATACATCGCTCTCGGGAGCAAGCCTCCTCCCACATTGGAACGCCCGTTGTTGTTCAGCGACGTACTTCGGCGGCGTTGGGGCGGCTCTTCAGGTTCTTATCGGCCTTGTAGCGTAACGCGACATCCGGCACCGAGCCGCTTTTGCCCGTTTCGACCCAGTTACGAATGCGCGTGGCATCGGCAAAGTGGGTGAATTTACCGAAGGCATCCAGGATCACCAGTGAAACCGGACGGTTACCCATGCTGGTGACCAATACCAGGCAGTGGCCGGCCTGGTTGGTAAAGCCGGTCTTGGTCAGCTTGATGTCCCAGTTGGCGCGGTTGATCAGGTGGTCGGTGTTGGAAAAGCCCAAGGTGTAGTTGGGCTTGCGGAACGCCACGGTCTTTTCCTTGGTGGTGCTCAACTGGCTGAGCAGCGGGTATTTGCGTGCAGCGGCCAGCAGCTTGCTCAGGTCGCGAGCGGTCGACACGTTATGGATCGACAGGCCGGTAGGCTCCACATAGTGGGTGCTGGTCATGCCCAGCGCCTTGGCCTTGGCGTTCATGGCCGCGATAAAGGCCGGGTAGCCGCCGGGGTAGTGGTGGGCGAGGCTGGCGGCGGCGCGGTTTTCCGAAGACATCAGGGCAATCAGCAGCATTTCCTTGCGCGGCATTTCACTGCCGATTTTTACTCGGGAGAACACGCCTTTCATTTCCGGCGTGTCCTTGATGTTGATGTCGATGTACTCGTCCATGTTCTGTTTGGCTTCGAGCACAATCAAGCCGGTCATCAATTTGCTCACCGACGCGATGGGCACCACCACGTCAGGGTTGCTGGAATAGATGACCTTGTTGGTCTGCAGGTCCACCAGCATGGCGCTGCCGGAGGCAATTTGCAGCTTGGAGGTATCACGCGGGGCGAGGGTGGATTCGCTGGCGTGCGCGAAGGTGCCTGTAAATGCAAAAAATAGGCTGACAATAGAGAGACGAATTTTCACGCGGGTGAACTCGCTAAAAAAGTAAGGAAATACCGTCCTGGAACGGGTTTTATGACAAATGCCGTTACATTTTAGGAGTATGGATCAGAAACTGTCGAATGTTCTTCGAGAACCAGACGAAAGTACTTAAAAACTAAGAAAAAAGGACTTTTCTACGGCCAATAAAAAACCCTGCGATAAGGCAGGGCTTTTTCAGTACCGCTGGTTATTAGCCGTGCAGCGTCTCTGCCGCATACAGCGTATTTTCCAGCAGGCAGGCTCGCGTCATCGGGCCGACGCCGCCTGGCACCGGCGTGATCCAGCCGGCGCGGGGCAGGGCGGTTTCGTACACGACGTCACCGACCAGCTTGCCGTCGTCCTGACGGTTGATGCCCACGTCGATGACGATGGCGCCCTCCTTGATCCACTCACCTTTTACCAGGCCCGGCTTGCCAGCGGCGACGACGACGAGGTCGGCACGGCCCACATGGCCGGCCAGGTCTTTGGTGAAGCGGTGGGTGACGGTGACGGTGCAGCCGGCCAGCAGCAGCTCCATGGCCATCGGGCGACCGACGATATTGGAGGCGCCGACTACGACGGCGTCGAGGCCGTACAGGTCGACCCCGGTGCTTTCCAGCAGGGTCATGATGCCTTTCGGGGTGCATGGACGCAGCAGGGGAATGCGCTGGGCCAGGCGGCCGACGTTATAGGGATGGAAGCCGTCGACGTCTTTGTCCGGGCGGATACGCTCCAGCAGTTTGGACGCGTCCAGATGCTCGGGCAGCGGTAGCTGGAGCAGGATGCCGTCGATGCTCGGGTCATCGTTGAGGCTGTCGATCAGGTCGGTAAGGGCCTGCTGGGTGGTGCCTTCCGGCAAGTCGTAGGCTTTGGAAAGAAAGCCGACCTCTTCACAGTCTTTACGCTTGTGCGAGACATAAACCTGAGAGGCAGGATCGCTGCCGACCAGGATCACCGCGAGGCCAGGCGTGCGCAGGCCCTGCTGGCTACGCTCTGTGACTCGTTTGGCGATCTGCTGGCGCAGGCTGGCGGCGATTGATTTGCCGTCGATAAGTTGTGCAGTCATTACGCGTGATTAACCATCGAGAGGGGGAAGAAAAGTGCGCGCATTCTCGCACGCCCGAACGTGAGGGCAAAGGCGCTTGGTCTGCAAATTGCCCTAACCCCTTAAATAAAATCAGTTTTTTTCAAAAAAGATTTGACGGGTATCAAGGCCCTCTATACTATTCGTCGCACTTGTCGGGCACAGCCTAGCACTGGTTAAGAAGGTCGAGCAGAATTGTTGTCCTGCAAGGCTGGAAGCACTTAGTTTGTAATCCTCCAAGAGTACAGATTAATCAGGCGCCCGTAGCTCAGCTGGATAGAGCATCCGCCTTCTAAGCGGATGGTCGCAGGTTCGAGTCCTGCCGGGTGCGCCATTAGGCAGCTTTGGCACAAGTAGCGCTATATGGTGGGCGTAGCTCAGTTGGTAGAGCACGGGATTGTGACTCCCGTTGTCGAGGGTTCGATCCCCTTCGTCCACCCCATATTTAGAAAGGCGCCAGATTAATCGTCTGGCGCCTTTGCTTTAAGAGCTTCAAGCGCGGATGTGGTGGAATTGGTAGACACACTGGATTTAGGTTCCAGCGCCGCGAGGCGTAAGAGTTCGAGTCTCTTCATCCGCACCAATTAAAACGCTGTCTTGCCGTCAGGCAGGGTAGGGTTCGACAAGGAAGAAGTTTGAGTTCTTTGTCATTGCAATATGGTGGGCGTAGCTCAGTTGGTAGAGCACGGGATTGTGACTCCCGTTGTCGAGGGTTCGATCCCCTTCGTCCACCCCATATTCGAAAAAGCGCCAGGTCATTGACCTGGCGCTTTTTTTTGCGCTCGAAAAAAGCGCTTGTCGTGCCGGTGGTGGTCTTGGGCGAATATCTGATATCAAGAAAAAGCAAGCATTCTCAATGTCTTGGCGTTAGAATCGTTGCCGGTTTTGAACGTGTGGAACGGGCCCCTGGTGATATCTGGGCCAGTCCGGCTATTTAATAGCGAGTAACGGCGCAGTGCCTGAAAAAGGGCTGTGCCGTTTTCGTTTGAGTGTTTCGAGTTTTCAGGGTAGGGCGTTTCATCGTATTTGTGTTTCTCGATGCTGCTGCCCTGCCTGCCGGCCTTGTTCGCAAGGTGGGTAGCCATGGCGTGCTTCCGGCTCTTCTATATATATAGAGGGGTTGCTGCAGGGCCCTGGCGTGATGAGCTGTATTTGCTAACGGGATGAGGTGCATGCGTGCACTTGAACCTATAACTGGCCTGCTGTTTTTTTACCCGTTTTCAGTAGGGTGACTTCTTGAGTTTGACCCACTAGAATGCATGCCCTTGATTCTGGGGTCGGAAACGGCCGGCTAACGTCTGTGCAACGAGGAATATCCATGCAAGTTTCTGTTGAAAATACTACTGCTCTCGAGCGCCGCCTGAGCATCACCGTGCCGGCAGAGCGTATTGAGACTGCGGTCAACAAGCGTCTGCAGCAGACTGCCCAAAAGGCCAAGATCGCTGGTTTCCGTCCAGGCAAAGTGCCAATGAGCGAAATCAAGCGTCGTTTTGGTGCCGATGCGCGCCAGGAAGCTGTCGGTGACGTGATCCAGGCTTCCTTCTACGAAGCGGTTGTTGAGCAAAAGCTGAACCCGGCTGGCTCGCCTTCGATCGAGCCCAAGTCCCTGGAAGCAGGCAAGGACCTGGAATACGTTGCTGTATTCGAAGTGTTCCCAGAGTTCACCGTTGCCGGTTTCGACGGTATCGCTATCGAGCGCCTGAGCGCTGAAGTGGCTGATTCGGACCTGGACAACATGCTGGAAATCCTGCGCAAGCAGAACACTCGTTTTGAAGTGGCCGATCGTGCTGCCCAGAACGAAGACCAGCTGAACATCGATTTCGTTGGCAAGGTTGACGGCGAAGCGTTCGCTGGCGGCTCGGCCAAGGGCACTCAGCTGGTGCTGGGTTCCAACCGTATGATCCCTGGTTTCGAAGACGGTCTGGTTGGCGCTAAAGCCGGCGAAGAGCGCGTTCTGAACCTGACTTTCCCAGCTGACTACCAGAACCTGGACCTGGCCGGCAAAGCCGCTGAGTTCACCGTGACAGTGAACAGCGTTTCCGAGCCTAAGCTGCCAGAGCTGAACGAAGAGTTCTTCGCTCAATTCGGTATCAAGGAAACCGGTATCGAAGGTTTCCGCACCGAAGTTCGCAAGAACATGGAGCGTGAGCTGCGTCAGGCCATCAAGTCCAAGGTCAAGAACCAGGTTATGGACGGTCTGCTGGCCTCCAACCCGATCGAAGTGCCTAAGGCCCTGCTGTCCAACGAAGTGGATCGCCTGCGCGTACAAGCTGTTCAGCAGTTTGGTGGCAACATCAAGCCTGACCAACTGCCGGCCGAGCTGTTCGAAGAGCAAGCCAAGCGCCGCGTTGTGCTGGGCCTGATCGTGGCTGAAGTGGTCAAGCAGTTCGACCTCAAGCCTGACGAAGACCGCGTTCGCGAAATGATCCAGGAAATGGCTTCGGCCTACCAGGAGCCTGAGCAGGTCGTGGCTTGGTACTACAAGAATGACCAGCAGCTGAACGAAGTACGTTCGGTTGTGCTGGAAGAACAAGTTGTGGATACTGTTCTGCAGAAGGCTAAGGTGACCGATAAAGCGGTCTCTTACGAAGAAGCAGTCAAGCCGGCGGAAGCAGCACAAGCCGACTGATTGTCCAACTCGTTGGAAATTCAACCATAAGCCAGCCTCGCGCTGGCTTATGCGTTTTCAAGACATGACTATTTGGGAGTAACTGCAGAGCATGTTCCGTAATTCCTATATTCAGCAGAACTCTGATATCCAGGCCGCAGGCGGCTTGGTCCCGATGGTTGTCGAGCAGTCCGCTCGTGGCGAACGCGCCTACGACATCTACTCGCGCCTGCTCAAGGAGCGAGTGATCTTTCTGGTCGGCCCTGTAGAGGACTACATGGCCAACCTGATTTGTGCGCAGCTGCTGTTCCTTGAAGCGGAAAACCCGGACAAGGACATCCATCTTTACATCAACTCCCCGGGCGGCTCGGTGACGGCTGGCATGTCGATCTACGACACCATGCAGTTCATCAAGCCAAACGTGTCGACCACTTGCATCGGCCAAGCCTGCAGCATGGGTGCTTTCCTGCTGACCGCCGGTGCCGAGGGCAAGCGTTTCTGCCTGCCAAACTCACGCGTGATGATTCACCAGCCACTGGGCGGTTTCCAGGGCCAGGCATCGGATATCGAAATCCATGCCAAGGAAATCCTCTTTATTCGTGAGCGTCTCAACACGCTGATGGCCAAGCACAGCGGGCGCACCCTTGAAGAAATCGAGCGTGATACCAATCGCGACAATTTCATGAGTGCAGAAGCTGCCCGTGATTACGGGTTGATTGACGCAGTGATCGACAAGCGCCCCGCTTAATATAAGCCGCTCAAAATAGGGCTGGTCGGCATGTCCGACCACTGGCGGGCTTGAAAAAGCCCGCATAAGCCTTCATCTTGTGTTGCAAGCCTATCGGATTTGGATCGAACGAATGACTGACACCCGCAACGGCGAGGACAACGGCAAGCTGCTCTATTGCTCCTTCTGTGGCAAAAGCCAGCATGAAGTGCGCAAATTGATTGCCGGCCCCTCGGTGTTTATCTGCGACGAGTGCGTCGACCTGTGCAATGACATCATCCGCGAGGAGGTGCAGGAAGCCCAGGCCGAGAGCAGTGCGCATAAATTGCCTTCGCCTAAAGAAATCAGCGGCATCCTTGACCAGTATGTGATTGGTCAAGAGCGTGCAAAGAAGGTTCTGGCCGTAGCGGTGTACAACCACTACAAACGCTTGAACCAGCGTGACAAGAAAGGTGACGAAGTTGAGCTCGGCAAGAGCAACATCTTGCTGATCGGTCCTACAGGCTCGGGTAAAACCTTGCTTGCAGAAACCCTCGCTCGCCTGCTGAACGTTCCGTTCACCATCGCCGACGCAACCACCCTCACCGAGGCTGGCTACGTGGGTGAAGATGTCGAGAACATCATTCAGAAGCTGCTGCAGAAGTGCGACTACGACGTAGAGAAAGCCCAGATGGGTATTGTCTACATCGACGAAATCGACAAGATTTCGCGCAAGTCCGACAACCCGTCGATCACCCGGGATGTTTCCGGTGAAGGCGTGCAGCAGGCACTGTTGAAACTGATCGAAGGCACGGTTGCTTCCGTACCGCCACAAGGTGGCCGCAAGCACCCGCAGCAGGAATTCCTTCAGGTTGATACGCGCAACATTCTGTTCATCTGTGGCGGTGCGTTCTCGGGTCTGGAAAAGGTTATCCAGCAACGTTCCACCCGTGGCGGCATCGGTTTCGGTGCAGAAGTGCGTAGCAAGGAAGAAGGCAAGAAGGTGGGCGAGTCCCTGCGTGAAGTCGAACCTGACGATTTGGTCAAGTTCGGTCTGATCCCGGAGTTCGTTGGCCGTCTGCCGGTCCTGGCCACGTTGGACGAGCTGGATGAGGCTGCACTGATTCAGATCCTCACCGAGCCGAAAAACGCCCTGACCAAGCAATATGCCAAGCTGTTCGAGATGGAAGGTGTAGACCTCGAGTTCCGTACTGACGCGCTCAAATCGGTGGCCAAGCGGGCACTGGAGCGCAAGACCGGTGCACGTGGTTTGCGCTCGATCCTCGAAGGCGTGTTGCTCGACACCATGTACGAGATTCCCTCGCAGTCCGAGGTGAGCAAAGTGGTGATCGACGAAAGCGTTATCGAAGGCAAGTCCAAGCCACTGTATATCTACGAAAACAGTGAGCCGGCTGCCAAGGCTGCACCAGACGCATAAGCGTTTTGCAGTTGCAGTACACGCAAGGGGCCTTTTGGGGCCCCTTGTTTTTTTGGGGCTTTTTTAGCGTGGTTTTTAAATTCGCGTTTATTCATGCGTTTAACTGCTGGCATTGAGCTTGTTTTTTTTGCATGCAGCCCCCATCTTGGTTTCAAGTTTATTTTTCAACTGTCATAGAGGCGAAATCATGAAGACAACCATCGAATTGCCTCTCCTGCCGTTGCGTGATGTCGTCGTCTATCCGCACATGGTTATCCCGCTGTTCGTGGGGCGCGAGAAGTCTATCGAAGCCCTCGAGGCCGCGATGACGGGTGACAAGCAGATCCTGCTGTTGGCCCAAAAGAATCCTGCTGATGATGATCCGGGCGAAGACGCCCTGTATCGCGTCGGCACCGTTGCTACCGTCCTGCAATTGCTCAAGTTACCCGATGGCACCGTCAAGGTGCTGGTCGAAGGCGAGCAACGCGGTGCGGTAGAGCGTTTCATGGAGGTGGATGGCCACCTGCGCGCCGAAGTGGCACTGATCGACGAAGTCGAAGCCCCTGAGCGCGAATCCGAAGTGTTTGTGCGCAGCCTGCTCTCGCAGTTCGAACAGTACGTACAGTTGGGCAAAAAAGTCCCGGCTGAAGTCCTGTCCTCCCTCAACAGCATTGATGAGCCAAGCCGCCTGGTCGACACCATGGCAGCGCACATGGCGCTGAAAATCGAGCAGAAGCAAGACATCCTCGAAATCATTGACCTGTCGGCCCGTGTCGAACACGTCCTGGCGCTGCTCGATGGTGAAATCGACCTGCTGCAGGTTGAGAAGCGCATCCGTGGCCGCGTGAAGAAGCAAATGGAGCGCAGCCAGCGCGAGTACTACCTGAATGAGCAGATGAAGGCCATTCAGAAAGAGCTCGGCGACAGCGAGGACGGCCACAACGAAATCGAAGAGCTGAAGAAGCGCATCGATGCCGCCGGCCTGCCGAAAGACGCCTTGACCAAAGCCACCGCCGAGCTGAACAAGCTCAAGCAAATGTCGCCGATGTCAGCCGAGGCCACTGTGGTTCGCTCCTACATCGACTGGCTGGTGCAAGTGCCGTGGAAGGCCCAGACCAAGGTACGCCTGGACCTGGCGCGCGCCGAGGACATCCTCGACGCCGACCACTACGGTCTCGAAGAAGTCAAAGAGCGCATCCTCGAATACCTCGCCGTGCAAAAACGCGTGAAGAAGATTCGTGGCCCGGTGTTGTGCCTGGTCGGACCGCCTGGTGTCGGTAAAACTTCCCTGGCTGAGTCCATTGCCAATGCCACTAACCGCAAATTCGTGCGCATGGCCCTCGGCGGCGTGCGTGATGAAGCGGAAATTCGTGGTCATCGCCGGACTTACATCGGTTCGATGCCAGGAAGATTGATTCAAAAGATGACAAAAGTAGGGGTGCGCAACCCACTGTTCCTGCTCGATGAAATCGACAAAATGGGCAGTGACATGCGTGGTGATCCTGCGTCGGCGTTGCTCGAAGTGCTGGACCCTGAGCAGAACCACAATTTCAACGACCATTACCTGGAAGTCGACTACGACTTGTCCGACGTAATGTTCCTGTGCACCTCCAACTCCATGAACATTCCACCAGCGTTGCTGGACCGGATGGAGGTGATTCGTCTGCCGGGTTACACCGAAGACGAGAAGATCAACATTGCCGTCAAATACCTCGCGCCCAAGCAGATTTCGGCCAATGGCCTGAAGAAGGGCGAGATCGAATTTGAGGTCGAGGCGATCCGTGACATCGTCCGTTACTACACTCGCGAGGCCGGTGTACGGGGCCTTGAGCGTCAAATTGCGAAGATTTGCCGCAAAGCGGTCAAAGAGCATGCGCTCGAAAAACGCTTCTCTGTGAAGGTCGTCGCCGACTCCCTGGAGCACTTTCTGGGTGTGAAGAAATTCCGCTACGGCCTGGCCGAGCAGCAGGATCAGGTAGGGCAGGTGACGGGGCTGGCGTGGACCCAGGTGGGCGGTGAATTGCTGACCATTGAAGCGGCAGTGATCCCCGGCAAAGGCCAACTGATCAAGACCGGTTCCCTTGGCGATGTGATGGTCGAATCCATCACTGCCGCGCAGACGGTGGTGCGTAGCCGTGCGAAGAGCCTGGGCATCCCCCTGGACTTCCACGAGAAGCACGACACCCATATCCACATGCCGGAAGGGGCGACTCCGAAGGATGGCCCTAGCGCTGGCGTAGGCATGTGTACGGCCCTCGTGTCGGCATTGACTGGCATTCCTGTACGCGCGGATGTGGCCATGACCGGCGAAATTACCCTGCGTGGACAGGTATTGGCGATTGGTGGCCTGAAAGAGAAATTGCTGGCTGCACATCGGGGTGGCATCAAGACCGTGATCATTCCGGAAGAGAATGTTCGCGACTTGAAGGAGATTCCTGACAATATCAAGCAGGATCTTCAGATTAAACCGGTTAAATGGATTGACGAGGTCCTGCAAATTGCGCTGCAATACGCGCCGGAGCCCTTGCCGGATGTGGCTCCGGAGATAGTCGCGAAGGATGAAAAACGCGAGTCTGATTCCAAGGAAAGAATTAGCACGCATTAATGCGATTAAGCCTGGGGGCTTCCTTGACAGCTTTTTAGAGCCCTTGTTATAAAGCGGCTCTTAAGTGTCTGTAGGCCATTCAGCACTGGTTTTTGCTTTCACCAAAAAACTTAGAATCATACTCAATAGATATATAAGGGGACTTAGAGTGAACAAGTCGGAACTGATTGATGCTATCGCCGCATCCGCTGATATCCCGAAAGCTGCTGCTGGCCGTGCGCTGGACGCAGTAATCGAATCCGTCACTGGCGCTCTGAAGGCCGGCGACTCCGTGGTACTGGTAGGCTTCGGTACTTTCTCTGTGACTGACCGCCCAGCTCGCACTGGCCGTAACCCACAGACCGGTAAAGCACTGCAAATCGCTGCTGCCAAGAAACCAGGTTTCAAAGCCGGTAAAGCCCTGAAAGAAGCCGTTAACTAAGCTTCGCTCAAGCCTTACCTACCCGGGCGGGACGCAAGTCTGGCCTGGCAGCGGAGCGGCAGCTGACCCAAGTATCCATCGGGTCGCCACGCCGGGGGTGTGGGTTCAAACCCCCGTCCGCTCCGCCAGTTACGAGAAGGCGCATCCTCGGATGCGCCTTTCTTCTATCCGGACTCTACCCACGCTCCACGGTTGCCTAATTTTTGAAGTTCAACCGTTTCTGGGGGACGCATGCTGCAGAATATCAGGGACAATTCACAAGGCTGGATTGCCAAGACCATTATCGGGATCATCGTCGCATTGATGGCGTTCACCGGTATCGAGGCTATTTTCCAGGCTTCGACCAACAACAAGCAGGACGTGGCCAAGGTCAACGGTGAAGAAATCACCCAGACTGAATTGAGCCAGGCTGTCGACATGCAACGTCGCCAGTTGATGCAACAGCTGGGCAAGGATTTCGATGCCTCCCTGCTGGACGAAAAATTGCTGCGCGACGCGGCCCTCAAGGGCCTGATCGATCGCAAGCTGCTGCTGCAAGGCGCTGCTAACTCCAAGTTCGGTTTCTCGGAAGCGGCATTGGACCAGGTGATCCTGCAGACGCCGGAATTCCAGGTGGACGGCAAGTTCAGTGCCGAACGCTTTGACCAGGTGATCCGTCAGTTGGGCTACAGCCGCCTGCAGTTCCGTCAGATGCTGACCCAGGAAATGCTGATCGGCCAGGTTCGCGCAGGCATCGCCGGCAGTGGTTTCGTGACCGACGCCGAGGTGCTGGCATTCGCCCGTCTGGAAAAACAGACCCGCGATTTTGCCACCGTCAACATCAAGGCTGACCCCGCGGCGGTGAAACTCACCGACGATGAGGTCAAGGCTTACTACGACCAGCACGCCAAAGAGTTCATGACCCCAGACCAGGTGGTCATCGACTATCTGGAACTGAAAAAGTCATCCTTCTTTGATCAGGTCACCGTCAAGGACGATGAGCTGCAGGCTGCTTATCAGAAAGAAACCGCCAACCTCGCTGAACAGCGTCGTGCCGCGCATATCCTGATTGAAGTCAACGACAAGGTCACCGAGGCGCAAGCCAAGGCCAAGATCGAAGAAATCCAGGCGCGCCTGGCCAAAGGCGAGAAGTTCGAAGCCCTGGCCAAGGAGTTCTCCCAAGACCCAGGTTCAGCCAACAATGGCGGTGACCTTGGTTTTGCGGGTCCTGGCGTCTACGACCCGGACTTCGAAACAGCCCTGTACGCGTTGAAGCAGGATCAGGTCTCGGCACCCGTGCGTACCACCTTCGGTTGGCACTTGATCAAGTTGCTGGGCGTTGAAGCACCCCAAGTGCCTTCGTTCGCCAGCCTCAAAGACAAGCTGACTCGCGAGCTCAAGACCCAGCAGGTTGAACAGCGTTTTGTCGAAGCGACCAAGCAATTGGAAGATGCGGCATTCGAAGCCTCCGACCTGGCCCAGCCAGCTTCCGACCTGAAACTGACCGTTCACACCTCCGCGCCGTTTGGCCGTGACGGTGGCGAAGGTGTCGCGGCCAACCGCGCCGTGGTCACCGCTGCGTTCAGCCCGGAAGTGCTGGATGAGGGGGCCAACAGCACCGCCATCGAGCTGGACCCGGAGACCATCATCGTGCTGCGTGCCAAAGAGCACCTCAAACCTACCCAGCTGCCGCTGGAAAGCGTTGCTGCGGCGATTCGTACCCAGATGACCAAGGAGCGTGCGAGCGCTGCTGCCAAGGCCCATGCCGACGAGTTGATCGCCAGCCTGCGTGACGGCAAGACTGCGTTGAATCAGCCGATCGATGGTCAGACCTGGAAGGTTACTGAAGCGGCTACCCGCAATCAGGAAGCCGTTGATCCTGCTGTGCTGCAAGCCTTGTTCCGCATGCCTAAGCCTGCGGCCAAGGACAAGCCGACCTTCACCACCGTGACCCTGCGTGACGGTAGCCTGATGATCGTACGCTTGAACGGTGTCAATGAAGCCGCTGCCCCTACGGACGAAGAAAAGGCGCAATACCGCCGCTTCCTCGCCTCCCGTATTGGCCAGCAAGACTTCGCGGCCTACCGCAAGCAGTTGGAAGCCCAGGCGGACATCAAGAAGTTCTGATGTCGGCTTGAACAAAAAGACCCCGGCCTGAGAAGGCCGGGGTCTTTTTTTGCGCGCGAAAAATTCTGGCCGGCGTGGGTTAAGGCTTGTTGCCGGCAAACTTGAGCTTGCCCCAGGCCAGGCCGATCACCGCTGCCAGCGTCGAAGCCACCAACACGCTCAACTTGGCGGCCGACAACAAGGCTCGGTCGGAGAACGCCAGGGCGGAGATAAAGATCGACATAGTGAAGCCAATGCCCGCCAGCAGGCCGACCAGGGTAACGCCTGTCCAGGTCACGCCGTCCGGCAGTTTGCAGAGGTTGAGCTTGACCAGCGTGAGGCTCGCGAGCATGACGCCCAAGGGCTTGCCGAGGACCAGGGCAGCGATGACGCCCATGAATACGCCGTGGGGCAGGGGCTCATCCAGGTTGAAGCCGTCGAGGCTCACACCGGCATTGGCGAGGGCGAACAGCGGCATGACGCCGAACGCCACCCATGGGTGCAGCGCCGATTGAACGCGCTGCACGGGCGGCAACATTTCGCGTTGTGCTTCTCGCAGTTGCTTCAAGGGTTTGGCCACGTGCTGCGGGCCTTGGGCGGATTGCGAGAAGCGGTCCATCAATTCGTTGAATGTGCGTCCGATAGTGTCCAGCGGGCGTTCGGTGGTGGGTTTGGAGCTGACGGGCGTCATCAGGCCGAGGATCACCCCGGCGAGCGTCGGATGCACGCCCGTCTTGAGCAGGCCAAACCAGACAATCGCCCCTGGCAGCAGGTATATCGCAGCCTTGCTGATGCCCATGCGCTGGAACACCAGCACCAGTGCGAGCCCGGCAACGGCAATGACCAACCCCATGTAGTCGAGGCTGGCCGTGAAGAAGATGGCAATAATCAGGATCGCCACGATGTCATCGATGATCGCCAAGGCCAGCAGCAGGACACGTACACCACTGGGAATCGACTTGCCCAGCAGCGCCAGTACGCCTACGGCAAAGGCGATATCGGTCGCGGTGGGTACGGCCCAGCCGCTCGCGGCGGCGGTGCCATGGTTGAGCAGGGTGTAGATGAGCGCGGGCATCAGCACACCGCCCAGCGCAGCCCCCAGTGGCAGCGTGGCCAACTTCAAGTCGGCAAGCGCGCCGTCCTTGATCTCCTGGCGGATTTCGGCACCGACCACCAGGAAGAAGATGGTCATCAAGCCGTCATTGACCAGGAAGTGCAGGGAGCGTGAGACGCTGTAGTCGCCCAACCCCAGGGTGACTGGGGTGTTCCAGAAGTGCTCATAAGTGGCGGCAGCGGGGCTGTTGGCCCAGATCAGAGCAGCGATTGCCGCCAGCAGCAGGACAATGCCGCTGACAGCTTCGATGTGTGAAAAACGCTCAAGGGCAGACAGCGCGCCCTCAGTCAGACGCTGAGGGCGAGGGATGGCAGGGTGTTTATCAGGCACGACAAATCTCCATTGGCGGCCCGACCAATGCTTGGCATTTAACCTGCGCCGTGCCTTATGCCGCAACGCACCCAACGCGATGATAGGAAGTTGAAGAATAAGTTGTAAACAAACTTGTCATCGGATGGGCATCACCCTGCGCAAGGTTGCGCCGAGCGCTAACACCATCAAGCCGGCAACCGCCCACGGAAACGCCACGACCCCCACACTTTGAAGCAACATGCCGCCAGCCAGCCCCCCGCCCGCGATCCCCAGGTTCCATACGGTGACCAGCATGGATTGGGCCGCATCGGCCGACTCGCCAGCCGACTTGGCCAGTGCGGTCTGCAACAATGCCGGCAGGCCCCCGAAGGCCAGGCCCCACACCGCCACGCTCGCATAGATCACACCTGCCGAATGGATCCAGACGCCAAGCATCAGCGCCGCCACGGCAAACATCACGCAGCTGATGAGGGTCAACAGTCGCAGATGCTGATCAATCAACAGGCCCACAAGCCAGATACTCAGCAAGGCCGCCAGGCCGAACACCAACAACACCCGGTCAATGTCGGCACCGATGCCAGCGTGTACCAATAAGGGCGCGATATAGGTATAGAGAATGTTATGGGCCAGCACGTAGGTGAAGGTCACCCACAGCACCGGACGAATGCCCGGCAGGGCCAGTACCTGTCGCAGCCCCAGGCGTTTCTCCGTCGGTTGACCGGCAAAGTCCGGTAATTGCCAGCGAGCCCAGACGAGCAGCACCAGCGTCAGGCCAGTCATGATCGCAAAGCTGGTGCGCCAACCGACGACAGTGCCGAGCAGGGTGCCTGCGGGTACGCCCAGGGACAAGGCCAGGGGGGCACCGAGCATGGCGACCGCAATTGCCCGTCCTTGCAGATGAGGGGCAACCATGCGGCTGGCGTAGCCTGCCAGCAGGGCCCAGAGCAAGCCGGCGAACACCCCGGCCAAAAAGCGCGCGGCCAAGGTCAACCCATAGTGGCTGGAAAACGCCGTGACGCTGTTGACCAATGCAAAGCCGCCGATAGCGATCAGCAGCAACGGCCGTCGACGCCAGCCACGGGTGAGTAGCGTCAGCGGGATCGCCGCGAGTAACGAGCCGAGGGCGTAGAGCGTTACCAGTTGGCCGACGAGGGCCTGTGATACCCCCAGCGCTTCGCTCATTTGCGGCAGCAGCCCGGCGGGCATTGCTTCGGTGAGGATCGTGATAAAACCGGCGCAGGCCAACGCCAGCAACCCGGCCAGAGGCAGGGGCTCAGCCTGGTTGGCCAGGGGAGGTGTCGCATCGGCCAGTAAAGGGCTGTCATTCATGGTGGTCTCTCCTTACAAAGGGCAAGGAGGCAGAGTAGGGGGCTGCGATGCGCGGAAAAACAGGCTAAGGTTCCGAACTTATCGGACACTGGCGTCCGTAATCGCCGAGGGCGAGATCATGGACAACTTGGGCAGCCTCCCGGTATTTGTGCAGGTGGCGGAAACCCGTAGTTTTACCGCCGCAGGGCGGGTATTGGGGGTGTCGTCTTCGGCCGTGGGCAAAAGCATTGCGCGCATGGAAGAGCGCCTGGGGGTCAGGCTGTTTCACCGCAGCACGCGCAGCATCACGCTGACCAGTGAGGGCGCCCTGTTCCTGGAGCGTTCGCGGCGTATCCTCGCAGAAGTCGAAGCGGCCGAGCGGGAACTGACCGAAGCCAGCGCCATCCCCCGGGGTAAGTTGCGTATCAGCGTGCCGCAGGTGCGCGGTTTGTTGATGCCGGTGATCAGCGATTTTATGCGTGCCTACCCGGAAATCGAGTTGGATGTGGATTTTTCCGACCGCATGGTGGATGTGATCGAGGAAGGCTTCGATGCGGTGATTCGTACCGGCAAGCCGGAAGATTCGCGTCTGATGGCGCGTCATCTGGGGCATTACCAATTGGTACTTGTCGGCACGCCAGGCTACTTCGATCAACACGGCACCCCTGCGCAGCCCCAGGACCTGAACCACCATGCCTGCCTGCGCCACAAGTTCTGCGCCACCGGCAAGCTGGAACCTTGGCCGTTGCGCCACGTACCGGGCGCTCAGGAACCGACGTTGCGCACGCCACTGGTCACTACTACCATCGAGTCCCTCACTCATGTGGTACATGAGGGACTTGGCATTGCTTGCCTGCCGGATTACATGGTCAATGAAGCCGTACGGAACGGGCAGTTGCGCCGAGTGCTGGATGACTATCTTGAGCATTGCGGCAGTTTCTGGATGCTGTGGCCCTCCAGTCGCCATGCCTCGGTCAAACTGCGGGTGTTTATCGATCATATGTGTGCTGGGCTGTTTCCTGTCGGTACGAACCCATAGGCTTGTGACGTTTTGCCGACAGGAATGCGCGCGCCAAGGCCTCGTTCTGTTGCACAATACCGCCCAGACTGTTTTCCTCAGGATTTTCAATGTCGACATCATTTCACTTACGCAGCCTCGGGTTGGCGCTGGTGCTGGCGGGCGCCGCGGGCTGCTCGTCACCCAAGACCGCTATTTATGAACATGAGAATTTCGACGACTCCGGTACGTTTTCCCGTGATTATCCGGTCAGCGATATCGCTGCTTGTGAGGCGGCGCGTCGTGCCCTGTTGAGCCAGGGCTATATCATCACCAGCAGTGACCCGAAGCTGGTAGTCGGTAACAAGAGTTTCCAGCAGACCGGCGAAACCCACATGCAGATCAGCTTTAATGTGGTGTGTGCCGCTGACGGCAGGGGCAGCAATCATTCGACGATGTTTGCCAATGCCTTGCAGGATCGCTACGCACTGAAGAAGGTCAATAACTCCGCGAGCCTGGGGGTGGGCGTGCTGGGGTCGGTGTCGATGCCGATTGGCTCCACCGATGACTCGATGGTGAAGGTGGCGAGCGAGACCGTCTCGGCGCCGAAGTTCTACGAGCGTTACTTCGCGTTGGTGGATGTGTTCCTGCCGCAGGAAGTGAAGGAAGCGGCGCATATTCCCGAGCAACCCAAGGCTGAGTTGGGGGTGCCCGAACCCAAGGTTGCACCGGCTGCCGAGAAGGTCGAGGCGCCGAAGGAAGAGCCTGGCGCTTCGCAACCCGTCACGCCCAAACCGGAGGCCGCGCCCATTGCGCCGCAGGAAGCGCCGGTGGCCACTCCTCCTGTAGTCGCACCACCGGTGACCAACCCTGCGCTGCCGGCCCCCACAGAGGCGATCCCGCCGCTGCCAGCCCCTGTACAGTAACGGCGCCGAGGCTCTTTCAGGCAGCGCTGTTAATTCTGCGGCAGGCTGCTACGTTTAATCTGCAAGTGCAGGAACGTCATGACGCAGACATTTTTTCGTCATGACGGCACTTTAGGCTGGTGATGCAGGTCATTTTAGTGACCGCGTTGGCCAACCGTTAAACCAAGAAGGAGTCCGCCATGGACGAATACCAGGAAGAGCTGCTGGAGTATCAGGCATTCGAGCTGGATCCACTGGATCCTGCCGACGATGCCACCGAGCTGTAGGACCGACTTCAGGCGGAATGCCGCTGGCTGCGGCGAAATTCCCCTGGGGTCTGGTTGTTCCACCGTCTGAACGCCCGCTGGAAAGCTTGTGCAGAGGCAAAACCGAGCAAATAGGCGATCTCGCCAAACGCCAGCTCCGTGTCGCGAATGTAGGTCATGGCCAGGTCGCGGCGAGTGTCATTCAAGATCGCGCGAAACTGAGTGCCTTCCTCGGCCAGTTTGCGGCGCAACGTCCAGGTCGGCAGCTTCAAGCGTGCCGCTACTTCTTCCAGGTCGGGTTCGCGGCCGCCATTGAGCATCGGGCCGAGCAACCGGGTGATGCGCTCGCGCAGGCTGCGGGTGCGGGTCAATTGCTCCAATTCTCTTTCACACAGCTGCAGCAACAGGTGCCAGGTACTTGGGCAGTGCTGCGGGTTGCGCATGGCCAGGGTGGGTTGGCTGAGGCGCAGTTGATTGGCGTCGGCGCCGAACTGGATCGGACTGTCACCCAGCACAGCGTACTGTTCGCTGTAGTCTGGCGCTTGGAACTCGATTTCGATGCGCTGTGCCTGCACGGGCTGTTGCGCCAGGCTCGATAGCTGGTGAAGCCACCCGGCGATAATCGAGTCCACGACAAAGCGGTTGTAGGCGTTGTAGGGGCTGATGGAATAGAACCGCAGCCACGCACCTTCGGCATCTTCATGGAAGCTCGATTGCCCGCGATAGTTGGCGCCGTATAGCGCTTCAAAGCGCGTCAACGTACGTGCGGCTTCACGCACATTCGGTGCCTGGGCCGCCGTGACACCGGCGAGCCCCGCCTGGCTCAAGCGACTGAGCTGGCCCATGCGCAGGCCCAGGCTCGGGTCGCCGGTCAGCTGGATGGCCGCATGGCCCAGGCGCATATAGCGCGGGATCGACAAGCGAGCGCCGGCTTCGGCCAGGCGTGCCGGGTCCAGGCCGTATTGCAGCAGCAGGGGATGTGGGTCCAGGCCATGGCTGTGGACGGCGTCGGCGAGGGTGTGCACGAAGCCCACCGACAAGTCCCCCAGGCGTACCGGCTTCACGGGGTTACAGCCAGATATTCAGCAGGCGCGCGCCATGGGCATCGCCGTCGGCGAATACTTGCCCATTGCTGCTGAGAAAGCTTTGACCGGCACTGCCCAAATCCCAGAACTGCCCGCGCAAGAACACACTCATGCCCGCTGTGGCTTGGCTCATGGGGGCTTGGCTGATGAGTGTCAGGCGGTGCCAGGCTTCGCCCTCGCTGGTTTCTTCGGGTTTGAGGCTGACTTCCGAGGGGGTCGACACACTTTTGAAGCCGCGCCATGGGCGGCTCCAGGTGTCGCGGCCGGTGATAAAGGCCGGCACCGCGACCAGTTGCGCGCCTTGTTCGTTGAGCTTGCGGTAATTGTCCGGGTACCAGCTGTCGCTGCCGATCAGGATGCCCAGGCGTCCGGCCGGGGTGTCGACCACGCTGACGACATTCTCGTCTCCGGGCTCGATAAACCCTCGTTCATCGTAGATCGGGTACAGCTGACGCTGCGGCTGGCCCAACGGCGAACCATCGGCGGCAAATACCAGGCTGGCGTTATACAGCGCGCCATGGCCGACCTGTAGCTGGCCCTGGCTGACACTCGGGTTGGGCAGGGTGATCGACCCGGCTACGAGGGTCACGCCAAACTCTTTGGCCAGGCCGCCGAACAGCATTTGGTAGTCGCGGGCCATGGCCGTGGCCTTCATGCGCAGGTAGGCATCGTCCATACGGTTGTCACCGGTGGCGCTGATCCAGGCCCGCATGAACTGCAACGGGTTACTGATCGATAGCCAGTTCATGGCGTCTTTAAGATGGATGGCCTGGTACAACTCATTTTTCTCGCCACCGAGCATCAGCCAGGTGCCGATATGTTCCGGCAGGACCACGATGGTCTTGTCGTTGATCAGGCCCTGGTCCCGGGCCTTTTGCAGGTAGGCCGCAAGTTTGAGGTGCAGGCGTTCCAGGCTCTGGTAGTCGGCGGGGAACAGCTCCGGCTGGATGCCCAGCAAGTTGCCACGGTCGGCCGGTTGGCCTTCATTGACGGCGAGGGTAATGCGCAGGTCCGACAGGTAATGCGCCACGGGGCGCTCCTGGGTCCAGACCAGATAGGCGGCGATGGCGGCAACCAAGGCCATGGTGACGGTGAACGCTAGAAGTTTACGCATGGGGCAACAGACAACAGACCGGGTGCAGGGTTCGCGACTAGGGTAGGGCCCATGGCACGGCTTGCCAAGGGGCGCTGTGCATTTGGATCAATAACTTGTCAGTTACAGTCATTGAGCGCCAGGTGATCGCCTCTTAGTCTGTGGGACATAAACCGATGCCACGCCGTTCGAGCGTGGCACGTCCCCGTGATGATTCGTTGTGGAGCTTGACCATGACCGCTGCTGCCTACCCGAACCTGCTGGCCCCGTTGGACCTGGGTTTTACCACCTTGCGCAACCGCACCCTGATGGGCTCGATGCACACCGGCCTGGAAGAAAAACCTGGCGGTTTCGAGCGCATGGCGGCGTACTTTGCCGAGCGCGCCCGTGGTGGCGTGGGCCTGATGGTCACCGGCGGCATTGGCCCCAATGATGAAGGCGGCGTGTATGCCGGTGCGGCCAAGCTGACTACCGAGGCAGAAGCGCACAAGCACAAGATCGTCACCCAAGCGGTGCATGAAGCGGGCGGCAAGATCTGCATGCAGATCCTCCACGCGGGCCGTTATGCCTACAGCCCAAAACAGGTCGCACCCAGTGCGATTCAAGCGCCGATCAACCCGTTCAAGCCCAACGAGTTGGATGAAGAGGGCATCGAGAAGCAGATCCAGGATTTTGTCACCTGCTCGCTGCTGGCCCAGGTGGCCGAGTACGACGGTGTGGAAATCATGGGCTCCGAAGGCTACTTCATTAACCAATTCCTCGCCGCTCACACCAACCACCGTACTGACCGTTGGGGGGGCAGCTACGAAAACCGCATGCGCTTGGCGGTAGAAATCGTGCGTCGTGTACGCGAAGCGGTCGGCCCGAACTTCATCATTATCTTCCGCCTGTCGATGCTCGACCTGGTCGAGGGTGGCAGCACCTGGGACGAAATCGTGCAACTGGCCAAGGCCATCGAACAGGCCGGCGCGACGCTGATCAACACCGGTATCGGCTGGCACGAAGCGCGTATCCCGACCATCGCCACCAAGGTGCCGCGGGGGGCTTTCAGCAAAGTCACCGCCAAATTGCGCGGTGCGGTGAGCATTCCGCTGATCACCACCAACCGTATCAACACTCCGGACATTGCCGAGCAGATCCTGGCAGAAGGCGATGCCGACATGGTCTCGATGGCGCGGCCGTTCCTCGCTGACCCAGAGTTCGTCAACAAGGCCGCAGCCGGCCGCGCGGATGAAATCAACACCTGCATCGGGTGCAACCAAGCTTGCCTGGACCACACCTTCGGCGGCAAGTTGACCACGTGCCTGGTGAACCCGCGGGCCTGTTATGAAACCGAGCTCAACTACCTGCCGGTCAAGCAGATCAAGAAAATTGCCGTGGTCGGGGCCGGCCCTGCGGGGCTGGCAGCGGCTACCGTTGCCGCCGAACGTGGCCACCAAGTGACGTTGTTCGATTCCGCCAGTGAGATTGGTGGCCAGTTCAATATCGCCAAGCGCGTACCGGGCAAGGAGGAGTTTTTCGAAACCCTGCGCTACTTCAAGCGCAAATTGCAGACCACGCATGTCGAGCTGTGCCTCAACACTCGCGTGACGGTAGAGCAACTGGCGACAGGCGGTTATGACGAGATCATCCTGGCCACCGGTATCGCACCGCGTACGCCGGCCATCCCGGGTATCGAGAATGCCAAGGTACTGAGCTACCTGGACGTGATCCTGGAGCGCAAACCGGTCGGCAAGCGCGTGGCCGTGATCGGCGCCGGTGGCATCGGCTTCGACGTGTCGGAATTCCTGGTGCACCAGGGGGTGTCCACCAGCCTGGACCGCGACGCGTTCTGGAAAGAGTGGGGCATCGATACCCAACTGCAGGCCCGTGGCGGCGTGGCGGGCATCAAGCCTGAACGCCATGCCCCTGCGCGCGCGGTGTTCCTGCTGCAACGCAAGACTTCCAAGGTCGGCGACGGCCTGGGCAAGACCACCGGCTGGATTCACCGTACCGGCTTGAAGAACAAGCAGGTGCAGATGCTGAACAGCGTCGAATACCTGAAGATCGATGATGAAGGTTTGCACATCCGTATCGGTGCCGAGGGTGAACCCCAGGTGCTGGCGGTCGACAACATCGTCATCTGCGCCGGCCAGGACCCGCTGCGTGAATTGCAGGAGGGCCTGGTGGCTGCGGGCCAGAACGTGCACCTGATTGGCGGTGCCGATGTGGCGGCCGAGCTGGATGCCAAGCGCGCGATCAACCAGGGCTCGCGCCTGGCCGCCGAGTTGTAAAACGTCAGGAGGGGCGGTGTTAGACTACCGCCCCTTTTTGCACACAGATGTCCCCCTGATGGGCCCTTTTGACTGGCTTCCTCACGCGCCCCTTGAACCCTTGCAGCTGGACTGGCTGAACGGCGTCGAGCTGGCCGTGTTGCGCCTGGACCGCATCGACCCGCTGATCAGCGGCAACAAGTGGTTCAAGCTCACCCAATACCTGGCCCAGGCCCAGCAAGCCGCAGCCACTGGCATCATCAGTCTCGGCGGGGCTTACTCCAACCACCTGCACGCGCTGGCGGCGGCGGGCAAACGCTTTGGCTTCCCGACCGTCGGCCTATTGCGCGGCCATCCCCAAGACACGCCCACGGTCCTCGACCTGAAAGCCTTTGGCATGCAATTGCATTGGCTGGGTTATGGGGACTATCGCGCGCGCCATGAGCCGGGCTTCTGGTTACCCTGGCGCGAGCAGTATCCCCATCTTTATCCGGTGCCCGAAGGCGGCGGCGGACTGGCCGGTGCGCAGGGCTGCGCAGTCTTGGTCGAGCAAGCGCGCGCCCAGTTAAGCACGCTTGGCTGGGCGGATTACGACGGCTGGTGGCTCGCGGCGGGTACCGGCACGACGTTGGCCGGGTTGGTGCTGGCAGAAGCGGGTGCACATCCGGTGTACGGCGCCCTGGCGGTGCCGGATGACCACGGCGTGGCGCAGAACGTGAGTGCCATCGTGCAGGGCGGTTATGAACTGCTGGGCGCGAGCCGAGGCGGCTTCGCCAAGGTCGACCCGTTATTGCTTGAGTTTATCCAGTGCACCGAACAGCACTGCGGCTTGCCGTTGGAACCGCTCTACACCGGCAAGGCGCTGTTGGCCTTGAAGCAGCACATCAAGGCCGCAGGTTTTGCCCCCGGCACTCGTTTGATCTTCATTCATACCGGTGGCCTGCAAGGCCGGCGAGGGTTTGACGCCTAGCGCGGTCTCTTTGTAGGAGGGGGCTGGCCACCAATCTCGGTGGGTCAGTCGATGGATTTGTGGGTTGCCCCAACGCCATCGGAGGCAAGCGCCTTCCCACCTGGCATCATCCGCAAGGCAGTGTTATCGCGCAGGATGTAATGGTGAAAGATCCCCGCCAGCGCATGCAGGCCGATCAACCAATAACCGATGTTGCCGAACAGCACGTGCCACCCTTCGATTTCCTTGGCCAGCGCTTTGTTTTCAGCCAGCAATGGCGGCAGCTCGATACCGTAGAACATCACCGAATGCCCTTCGGCGCTGACGATCAGCCAACCGGCAATCGGCATGCCGATCATCAAGGCATACAGCGCGAAGTGCATCAGGGTGGCCAGCAGGGTTTGCCACTGCGGCGGCGTCGGCACGATCTTCGGCGCGACGCCCAGGCTGCGTGCGAACAAGCGCAACCACACCAGTACAAACACGGTGAGGCCGAACATGTAGTGCATTTCCACAATCAACGCGCGTCCGCCGCTGCCTTTGGGAAACATCCCGCGCAGTTCAATGCAGGCGTAAACCACCGCCAGCAGCACCACCATCAACCAGTGCAACGCAATCGACATGGTGCTGTAGCGCGTATCGGAATTTTTCCACGGCATCGCTTTGTTCCTCACTCATCAGGGCATATCTCCGTTCTTTAGCGACGGAGTCCTTTAACTGTATGCCGGTTTTGAGCGATTTGCCTGGCGCAAGTGCGGTTGTTTTGACCTCTATCAGTGGCTTTGCGGCATTTCCCCACGCGCCAGGCGCTGATTGATGTCGGTGATGACTGACGGCAGGTCGTTAAGGGTATCGATCCGATAATGTGGGCGTGAACCTTCGAACAGGGCTTCGATACGCTTGCGCTCGCGGGCCAATGTGGCGCTGTCCAGGGCACGGAATTGCTCGTAGGTCAGGCCCAGGGCGTTGCCGGAGCAGGTCAGGGCCACGGTCCACATCCCGGCACGACGGCCTTCCAGGATGCCCGGCACGGTGTCGTCGACCTTCACGCACGCCGCCACATCATCAATGCCCAGCGCGATCACGTTGGCCAGTGCCTGGGCCGGCCATGGGCGGCCGTTGGGCACTTCGTCGGTAGCGACCACGTGGTCGGCGATATAGCCGTTGGTGGCGGCCAGGGCGACGACCTTATCCATCACTTGCTTGGGATAGCCCGAGCAGGAGCCGATCTTGATCCCCTGCACACGCAGGCGGGCGATGGTGTCGAGGGCGCCAGGGATCAGGGCCGAGTGCTCGGCGATCTTTTCGATCTGCAACGGCATGAAGCGCTGGTAGATGGCTGTCACGTCATCATCGGTCGGCGTGCGGCCGAACGCCTTGCGGTAGCGCTCGGCAACTTGAGGTTGGTCGCAAAGGGTGCGGATATGATCCCACTTGCCCATGCCCATCGGGCCACGGGCCTCTTCGATGGACACTTGCACGTCGAACTCGGCGAAGGCTTCGACAAAAATCTGCGTGGGGGCGAAGGAGCCGAAGTCGACCACGGTGCCGGCCCAGTCGAGGATAACGGCCTGGAGGGTGGTGGGGTTTTCATAGTTCATGGTTCAAATCCTGTGGGCAATGGGGGAAATCAGATGTCCAGTACTTCCATTTCTTGCAGTGCCTGCGCGATCGCCTTGACCGCCGCTTGCATGCCTTGCGCGTCAACGTGGCCGATGCAGCCCACGCGGAAGGTTTCCACTTGGGTCAGTTTGCCGGGGTAGAGGATGAAACCCTTGGCCTTGACGCGTTCGTAGAAGTCCTTGAACTGGTAGCGCGGGTTTTTCGGGGCGTGGAAGGTGACGATGATCGGCGCCTGGATGGCCGCCGGCAGGAAACTGTGCAGGCCCAGTTCGGCCATGCCGTCCAGCAGCGCCTGGCAGTTGTCGGCATAGCGTTGATGACGTGCCGGCAAGCCGCCTTCTTCGTGGTACTGCAGCAGCGCTTCGTGCAAGGCGGCAACCACGTGGGTCGGTGGGGTGAAGCGCCACTGGCCGGTCTTGGCCATATAGGTGTGCTGGTCGAACAGGTCCATCGCCAGTGAATGGCAGTTGCCCTGTGCGGTGGCCAGTGCCTGTTTTTCCACGAAGACAAAGCCCATGCCGGGCACGCCTTCCAGGCATTTGCCCGAGGCGGCGATCAGCGCGTCGAACGGGACTTCGCGGGCATCGATCGGCAGCGCGCCGAAGGAGCTCATGGCGTCGATGATCAGGCGCTTACCGTGGCGTCTGACCACCTCGGCGATTTGCGGCAGCGGGTTGAGAATGCCCGTGCTGGTTTCGCAGTGGATCAGCGCGGTATGGGTGATGGCCGGGTCTGCATGCAGCAAACGGTCGACATCGGCGGCAGTGGTGGGGTTGTCTTCGGCAGTTTCAAAGGTGCTGAACGCGCGGCCGAGTACGTCGCAGATCTTCGCCAGCCGCTTGCCGTAGGCGCCGTTGATCAACACCAGCACCTTGCCGTCACGCGGCACCAGAGTGCCGATGGCGGCTTCGACGGCGAACGTGCCACTGCCTTGCAACGGCACGCAATGGTGGCCGGCGCTGGCATGAATGATCGCCAGCAATTGCGTGCAGACGCTGGCAGTGAGTTGGTTGAAACGGTCGTCCCATGAACCCCAATCCACCATCATGGCCTGGCGAGTGCGGGCAGAGGTGGTCAGGGGGCCAGGAGTCAGCAGGATCGGCGCGGCAGGGGGCATCTCAAGTCCTCGCAAGGTAGGGGGTTGAAGCTACGGCGCCTAAATTGCAGTTTGGCTTGTCATCAATCAAATTGTTTGTTGTTATGCAAGCTATCAGTGAGGCCGATAGTTATGAATCTGTTCCAATTACGTGCATTCGATGCGGTGGCCCGCGAGGGCAGTTTCACTCGGGCCGCCACACGGCTGTTTATCAGCCAGCCGGCGGTGACCGGGCATATCAAGGCCCTGGAAGAGCACTACCAGATCCCCTTGTTGCGCCGTACCGCACGGCGGGTGGAGTTGACCGAAGAGGGCGCGCGCCTGGCGGCGATCACCCGTGCGATCTTTGGCTTGGTAGACGAGGCCCAGGCCCTGCTGGAGGCCAACCGGCAGTTGCTTGCCGGTCGCCTGGAGGTCGCGGCGGATGGCCCGCACTTGGTCATGCCGATGATCGCCAGCCTGCGCGCGCGCTACCCTGGCATAACGGTGAACCTGCGCTTGGGCAACGCCCAGGAAACCCTCGCGGCGCTGCTCTCTGAACATGCGGATGTGGCGGTACTGACCGAAGTCGAACCCCGCAGCGGGCTGCATCTGCAACCGCTGAGTGAGTCGCGTATTTGCGCATTGGTGCCCGCAGGCCACCCCTGGGCAGCGCTGCCCCAGGGCATTGGCCTGACGCAGTTGAACCAGGTCATCATGGTGCTGCGTGAACCCAGCTCTATCACGCGCCGCACCTTTGATGACGCCTGTCTGGCCGCAGGGGTGCAGCCCAAGGTGTTGCTCGAGCTGGACAGCCGTGAAGCGGTGACCGAGGCCGTCGCCGCGCAGTTGGGCGTCGGGGTGGTGTCATCGATGGAGGTGAGCCCGGACCCTCGGGTGCAGGCGGTGCCGATCCAGGGCGATGGCCTGGTGAACCGGCATATGCTCGGTTGCCTGGAGCGGCGCAGGTCGTTGCGCTTGATTCAGGCTTTTTTCGAGTTGGCGCATTGACGGTTTTTTGGTGGAACGAAGGGTTTTTGCCCTATAAACTCTGCCCCCAAAGCGCCGGCCAGTAGACGTTTCGGCGCGATGGATAGAAGAGAGTGAGTCATGGGCGCACAGTGGAAAGTCAAACATAAAGAAGCGGCAGCCAATGCCAAGGGCAAGATCTTCGGCAAACTGGTGAAGGAAATCACCATCGCCGCCCGTAACGGAGCGGACACCGCGACCAACGCCCACCTGCGTCTGGTGGTGGAACAGGCCAAGAAGGCCTCGATGCCCAAGGAAACCCTGGACCGCGCGATCAAGAAGGGCGCCGGTCTGCTCGGCGAAACCGTGCAGTACCACCGCGTGACCTACGAAGGGTTTGCCCCGCACCAGGTGCCGCTGATCGTCGAGTGCGTGACCGATAACATCAACCGTACCGTGGCGGAAATCCGCGTGGCGTTCCGCAAGGGGCAACTGGGCGCTTCCGGCTCCGTGGCCTGGGACTTCAACCACGTCGGCCTGATCGAAGCGTCGCCGGACACCCCGGACGCTGATCCGGAAATGGCCGCCATCGAAGCGGGTGCCCAGGATTTCGAAGCGGGTGAAGAAGGCGCGACCCTGTTCATCACCGAGACCACCGATCTGGACGCCGTACAGAAAGCGCTGCCGGAGCAGGGTTTTACCGTGCTGTCGGCCAAGTTGGGCTACATCGCGAAGAACCCGGTGAGCGGTTTGACCGATGAGCAGATGGCTGAAGTCGAGGCTTTCCTGGAAGGCCTGGACAACCATGACGACGTGCAGGATATGTTCGTCGGATTGGCCGGCTAAAACGCGGTCCAACTGGGGGAGGGAGCAAACCCCCTCCCACTTTTACGGTGCTGTGTCAGGCCAATTAA
>NZ_JALJFG010000042.1 GCF_023242475.1 Pseudomonas sp. MWU15-20650
TTGCACACTGTTGATCGCTATCAGGCGTCTGGAACGCCTTTTTCCAATGCCGACCAGTTCTTCAGAATCGCTTGTACCAGCGGATTCCCAGTGCGATACAGGTTCTCCAGTGCCGGCACAAACCCGCCCTGGTCTGCATATTTCAGCAGGTTGTCCACTTCGCTGTAGCCGGGGTAAGGGCGGTCGAAATCGGAACCTGCGCGCACCACGGCCAGGCGCTGCATGTCTACCAACCCTTCACGACTGGCGCGCAGCAGGGCTTCATAGGTGGAGTTGTCTTCCTGCTGGGTGGTGCAGTACTCGCCTTTGTTGTCCGTGAGCAGTTTGGTCCAGACCTCGGCACGCTCGCTCAGGCGTGTGCCGGAGAACCAGGTGTTGCCCGCCACGGTGTCGCAGCGGGTGACTTGCGGCGGCTGATTGGCCGGTGCGGCAGGGTAATGTTTGCGCCAGGCGCTGGATTCCTTGCTTTCACTCAGCTCCACCTTGTGCGACAAGGCAAATGCCTTGGCTTGCAGCTTGGGGTTGAGTTCAAACACTTCGGTCTTGTAGTCCAGCGGAGGTTTCTCGTTGGGCCCCTTGGTGTTGATGCCGATGTAACCTGTCGGCCAATCCTTGGGCGCGTCGCGTGAATCCAGCTCCCACTGGGTGCCGAATTCCACCAGGTAATGTGCCCAGGCGGCCGTCCCGATGGTGCCGTGCTTGGGGCTGATGCCGGCGATCCCGGCGATCAGGAAATAGCTCTGGCGCAGGTCGAACTTGGGCGACAACGCGAGCGCCAAGGTGGAAGCGGCAGCGTTGGTCTGGCCCATGCCGGTGACCAGCAGGCACACGTCCTGGGTGTTGCAGCGGATTACCGGGTACTCGGCGGATAGCCCGGGTACGCGCACTTCCTGCTTGAGTTCCAGGCGATCGATCCAGGTTTGCGCCTCGGGGGCGAACATGGTGATCAGCATCACCTTGGGCTTGATCGGCGCAGGGCTGTCCGCCAGCACCAGGTGGGGCAGCAGGGCAAGGCCGACGGCCATCGAGAGACGGGTCAATACGTTCATCTACAGCTCCTTGATCAGAATTGGTAGCCCACGCCGGCGTAGTAACCCCAGCCCTCGGAGCGGGCGCGGAAGTTGCCTTCGCCGAAATTCAACTCGCTGCCATCTTCCCAGTTGCCGCCGTTGTGAAAGTAACGGCCGACCAGGGTAAACCGCAGGTGGGTAAAGGAATACAGCAGCACATTGGTCGCCACGAGGGCGTTGGCGGTACGCGCCGGGTTGTCTTTGTGCAGGTCCGAACCGAAATCATAGTTGGTGAAGCCGATGTAAGTCAGCGAAGCGCCGTTGTCGAAACTGCTGATAGGCACGATGTACTTCATTTGCGCGCGATAGCCATCCCATGAATACTCATTGCTGGCACCGTAGTTTTCCCACTGGTAGCGCCCATAGAAGTTGGCCGACAGGTTGACCCGTGAGTGGGTGTCGATATCGGTGCCCAGGCCGCTGTATAGCGTGTTGGCGCGGTTTGACGGGTTGCTGCCGTGGTCGTAGATCCAGTCAAAGGCGACGTACCATTCCTTGAACGGGCCGATTGCCAGGCTGCGCCCCGCCAGGTAGTCGATGGAGATACGCGGTTCGTGTTCCATGAACACCGGCGAACCATGATCCCATGCGCCTTTGTCATTACTGTTACCGATGCCGAGGATCTTCGGTACGTCGATATAGCCGTACAGTTCGAACGGCCCTTTACGCCCGAAGTACTCGTATTCCAGGTACACGTCATCCTGCGGCTTGGGGCCGAAGCTGATGTCTTTGCTGCCGATCAGTGTCAGGTCCTGGTTAAACCAGTCCGACAGGTACACGCCTTTTTTCGTCGGGTTGGCTTCCGGGTTCTTGGTGTCAGGGCTAAGGGTTTCGCCCTGTGCTGAATCATCGACGGGCTTTTCCTGCGCCAAAATGGGCGCGCTGAGTAGTCCCGTAACGGCCGTCAGTAGCAAAGAAACACCAAGGCAAGCACGCGGCTTTAAGGTGGGGTGCATTGAAAATCCCTATTCGTAAGCGGTTTGGCCCGATTCTTCGGGTAGAGGCGAACTGGGTGCCCAAGTCCGTTACGCAAACGTTTGCACTTGGCGTACCAACTTTGTTCAATGACTTGAACAACATGGAAAAAATCGGCATTAGTCGACCTTTTGATCAAAAATGACTGGGTGTCATTTTTACCGACCTAAATGAGGCCTCCCTGAATGTTCGATCGCTATTTGCACGCCTGGAAGCTGAGCGCCGATGGCGACCCGATTACCACGCCCGGCAGTGACCTGTTGCCCGTGCGCTGGCAAGGTCTGCCGGCGATGTTGAAGATCGCCCACACCGAAGAGGAGCAACTCGGCGGGCGACTGATGAGTGGGTGGGCGGGCGAAGGCGCGGCGCGGGTTTACGCTCATGACGAGTCCGCAGTGTTAATGGAGCGGGCCACCGGCTCCGGTTCTTTGAGGCACATGGCCCTCAATGGGCAGGATGACGAGGCCAGCCGGATCGCCTGCGCCGCGGTTGCCCGGCTGCACGCACCCCGCCGATCGCCGCCGGAAGGCTTACTGTCGCTGCAGAGTGCGTTCCAGTCGCTATGGGCGGCCGCCGAGCACGAAGGCGGCGTGTTACTCGACTGCGCCGCGACGGCCCGTGCGCTGCTGACGGGGCAACAGGACATCGTGGTTCTGCACGGCGATATACACCACGACAATATTCTCGATTTCGGCGCGCGAGGCTGGCTGGCGATTGATCCAAAGCGGGTGATGGGCGATCGCGGTTACGACTACGCCAATCTCCTCTGTAATCCAGACCTGCCCACCTGTAACGACCCGGTGCGTTTCAAGCGCCAGCTCGATGTCATTGCCCAGGCTGCCAATCTCTCGCACCCGCGCCTGTTGCAATGGGTCGTAGCGCATGCCGGGTTGTCGGCCGCCTGGTTTCTTGAAGATGGAGAGCGGCAGCGCGCAAACATCAATCTTGAGGTGGTTCGCCTGGCACAGCGGGCTTTGGCTCAATGGCCGATGGCATAGGGTGAGGGGTGATCGACGTTGCGGTCGAGCGCATGCATCGCGGTTTCCCGTCGATACTCGCTGGGTGTCCGGTTCATTTCGATCCGAAAGTGCCGGTTGAAATTGGACAGGTTGGCATAGCCCACTTCGAAGCAGATGTCGGCCACCGACATGTCGCTTTGCAGCAGCAGCCGGCAGGCGCGTTGCACGCGGAACTTGCGCATCAGGTCGATAAAACCATGGCCGGTGTTGCGTTTGAAGAACCGTGAGAAGCCCGGTTCGCTCATGTTCAGCTGTTGAGCGATGACCGACAGGCGCACGTCACCGGTCAGTTCGCGCATCAAATAGTCGAACGCCTTGCTGATACGCTCGGCACTGCGCGCGTCCAGGGTCGGTGCGTAGCAGGCACTGGCCAGGGCCTTGACGTGCGGTGGCGGGGCGTTTTTCAGGGTATCGAGCAATTGCAGGAACAGGATGAGCCGTTGCAGGCCGCGGGCGGTGCCGATGGCTTCCATTAACTGTGCGGCTTGCGTGGCGGTGCCGGCGCTGAATGCCAGGCCGCGTCGGGCGCGCTCGAACAGTTGCTGCAAATCACCGAGTTCCGGCAGGGTCTTGCGCAGCGCGAGGAGGGCGGCGCCGTCGAATTGCAGTACCACGTCGCGACCGGTCAAGTATTCGCCGGGGGCCAGGTCGCCGATCCAGTCGTGGGGCAGGTCTGGCCCGATCAACGCGACATGCCCGGCGCTGAATGCACCGATATAGTCACCCGCCACCAGCTTGCCGCTGCCGTGGCGGATCAGGTGGATTTCAAACTCGGGGTGATGGTTCCAGCGCGCCAGTGCATAGGGATAGTCATGTTCGAACCAGCGCAAGCAGTGCTCCGGTTCGGGCAGGATCACTTCAAGCTCTGCGGGGCGGTGCTCGAACAGGGTGGCGCGGCTGACGGGCATGATGCTGCCTCTTGTGCGTTGGGTCACGCCAAAATACGCGGGTCGGCAGGTGCGGCGCTACCCTTGGTTTTGTTCGTCACTGATACTTTTTTGATCCCCGGGCGCCGGTTAAAAAAGTATCGGTCGAGCAGCCGCCATTCGTTTGTGAGGGCCTGGCCAAGCTGCTGTAATCAGCCGAAGTGATTTCCACAGGACCTCTTCATGAAACGACTCGAAGGTAAGAGCGCGCTGATCACCGGATCGGCGCGTGGGATTGGCCGAGCCTTTGCCCTGGCCTATATCGAAGAAGGCGCAACCGTTGCCATTGCCGATATCAACCTGCAACGGGCCCGCGAAACCGCCGCCGAACTGGGCCCCCGGGCTTACGCCGTGGCGCTGGACGTCACCGACCAAGCGTCCATCGGCGAGGCCATTGCCACCGTGGTGGCCCATGCGGGCAAGCTGGATATTCTGATCAACAATGCTGCGCTGTTCGACCTGGCGCCCATCGTTGATATCACCCGCGAAAGCTTCGAGCGGCTGTTCGCGATCAACGTCGCCGGTACGCTGTTCACCCTACAGGCAGCGGCCCGGCAGATGATCCGCCAGGGCCATGGTGGCAAGATTATCAACATGGCCAGCCAGGCCGGTCGGCGCGGCGAGCCGTTGGTGACGATCTACTGCGCGACCAAGGCCGCGGTGATCAGCCTCACGCAATCGGCGGGGCTGGACCTGATCAAGCAGGGCATCAACGTCAATGCCATCGCGCCGGGGGTGGTGGACGGTGAACACTGGGACGGGGTGGATGCGCTCTTCGCAAAGTATGAAGGGTTGGCGCCAGGTGAGAAAAAGCAGCGGGCAGGGGCCGAGGTACCCTTTGGGCGGATGGGCACGGCTGAGGACCTGACCGGGATGGCTATCTTTCTGGCGTCGAAAGACGCCGACTACGTGGTTGCCCAGACCTATAACGTCGATGGCGGCAACTGGATGAGCTAAGCCTGCGCCCTCATTCGGCAAAGCTGCGATCAAAATAGTCAATCGCCTCGGGCTTCAGGTTCTCCACCGTTGCCTGGGGCCTGCCGCCTTCACCGCCACGCCGGGCAGCGTCTAATGCCCAGAGAACGGTTCAGCATCGCGCTCATTCAGCAGCAGCTTCAACGCAAGCACATGATGCATACTTTGTTTACAGGCCGCAGGAGCACCCTCATGACTCTCACGAAAACCGCCATTGCTTCATTCGACGTAGACGCCCAAAAGAGCTTTACCCCGTTGTGCCCCAATGAGTTACCTGTGGCCGGCGGCGACCAGATCGGCCCTGAGCTCAACTACATGGCCAGCCTCGCCGGGCACCGTGTCGGCAGCAAGGATGCTCACACCCCGCGGGCGCCTTGGGTGGTTGCGCAACACAGTGACATGCTGCAACCCACCGGCCTGGCCCACGCCGATGTCACCTGGGTGAGCCACTGCGTGCCCGGCACCGAGGGTTTCACGTTGCTGGACGAGCTGCCCACGCCCTACGACTATGACTACTTCATCTGGAAAGGCGTCGAACCTGACCTGCATCCCTACGGCGCCTGCTATCACGACCTGCACGACAAACTGTCAACCGGCGTGATCGAGTACCTCAAGGCCCAGGGCGTGACCCGCGTGATCGTCGGCGGCCTGGCGCTGGACTACTGCGTCAAGACCACCGCGTTGCAACTGCTCAAGGCCGGGTTCGAGGTGGTGCTGCATCTGCCGGCATGCCGAGGCATCAGTGAGGAGGGCGGTGTACAGGCGGTTGATGAGTTGCTCAACGCCGGTGCTGTCATCAGCCGCACCCGCGAAGAACTGGCCACGATGGCCACGCGTTAGACACGCTGAAGGAACGGCAAGCAGAGCGCGGCGCTGAGGCCGTAGAGTCTTGGCTGAAAAAGCGATTTTGATTTGAGTGCAAAGGGCCCGGATCAAGCCCCCCTCACACACTGATTCCGTCCTAATGCCTTGGCCTTATAAAGCGCTTTGTCCGCCACCTCGATCAAACTTTGCGAGTTGCCAAGTTCGGGGCCCGTGGCCGTAGCAATGCCAATGCTCACGCTCACATATCCGAACGAACTGGCGGTATGTGGGATGTTCTCCTTCCTCAGGCGGTCGAGGATAAGCCGCGCCACCACGACGGCACCGCTACTGTCGGTGTCAGGCATGATGATTGCGATCTCTTCCCCACCATATCGTGCAACCAAGTCTGACGGTCGCCGTGCACACGATTCCAAAATGTTGCCAACTTTCTGCAGGCATGCGTCTCCGGCGAGATGCCCGAATGAATCGTTAAACAGCTTAAAATAGTCGATATCAACCATGAGCAATGTTAGCGAAGTAGATTGACGTTTTGCTCGTCGCGTTTCGACGGCGAGACGCTCATCGAAACAGCGCCGGTTTGCTAAACCGGTCAAGGCGTCCTTCATTGCGAGCGACTCAAGCTGCTGGTTCGAAGAGAGTAATTGTTGCTGGGTCTGGCGCAGTTGGCCTTCTACCTCGGTTCGCCGGCGGATATCCAGGATCAGCAACCTGCCGATGAGGCCGGTTAGGCTCAGCAGCCCTGTCACCACCACTGCAGAAAGCAGTGCCTCGGTACGCCAAGCGGCCAGCGACTCTCGCTTGCCCAGCGCAACGGTCGTGATCAGCGGCAAGCGGTCACTTTTTCGGAACGCGTAGAGCCGTTCCACGCCGTCCAAGCTGGAGGTAAAGGACGCTGTGCCAACGGACCGATCAACCAGATACTTTGCATAAATCGGAGACTTCGAAAAGTTGTGCCCCATATCCTGTTCGCGGAAGGGATAACGAACAAGCAACGTGCCATCGGTGTAGGAGAGTCCGATAGCACCGTCCTGCCCAACGTCGATTTTTCCAAAAAGTTGCAGAAAGGTTTCTATCCCCAAAGTGAGTGACACAACCCCGGCAAACCCACCTTGAGCGTCGTTGAAACGGCGGCTCAGGGTAATGACCCACTCTTGATTGGAGTGACTCTGGATGGGGGGGCCGATAAAGGTTTCACGAGAGGGATCGTCACGATGATGAATGAAATAGGCGCGATCGCTGCTGTTTGCACTGGCGGGGATTAGCCGACTTGAAGACATGAGCCCGCGGCCCTGATTATCGTAGACAGTAATGCCACGCAGCTGTGGCATTAATGGCTCCTGGTGTTTGACCAGCGTCTGCAAGCGCTGGATATGTGCGGGGCCACTACCTTCGGTTTCCAAGCGCTCGACGAGCCCGAGCAAAAGCAGTGAGCTTTGACGGACAATACCTTCAGAATAGGTGGAAAGTGCTTGGGTAAGGTTCAAGGCATGGACATTCACATCCTCCAGTGATTGCTCTCGAGAGGCCCACACCTTCCACACGGTAAGCGACGCCAGGGAGAAACCGATGACCAAAAGCAAAAGCAAAACCAGGTGGGTATCACGTTTCAAGTTTCTACCTTATGGAAAGTCCGGCATGCGCCTAAAAGTAGATGTCATTATAGAGATGTCCTGACCACCAATGGACAATCAACTGGCTGAGTTCCCGATAGCTCAAGGGTCTCGATCAGGTGCTGGGCAGCCTTGCGACCTATCTCATAGTAAGGCAGTTGCACCGTGGTCAGTGGCGGGATGAACAGTTCGGCGATACCGATCATGTTGTCGTAGCCGAGCACCGCGACATCGTCTGGAATTTTCAGGCCACGGCCCAACAACAACTGATAGGCACAAAAGGCAATACGGTCGTTGCCACAGACCAGGATGTCGAATTGGGGGCGACCATCAATGATGTGCCGGTCGAGGATGGCTGCGGTTTCACCATAGGCGTCGTGATCTGACAGGTCGTATTGCAGGAGCGCGTCAGGCGCCAGTCCGAACGCCTGGCAGGCGCGCTGCATGCCTTTTTGTCGCAGGCGCCAGGCCAGGCTCTGTTTTGGCAGATTGATAAACAGAGGGCGCCTATAACCTTGGTTCAGTGCGTGGTGTACCGCCCGGTACTGCCCCATTTCGTCGTCTGGCACATAGCTGACCAGCTGACTGTCATCCGCCACGCAATTGGCGAGTATCAGGGGCTTACTCTTCAATCGTTCAGGAATGCACACCTGGCGTAACCCCATGGCGCTGAAGATCAGCCCGTCGGGACGGTGCGATAGCATCAGGTCGATATTCTGGTCGGTGGGCGGGTTGCTGAGCAGGTTGAGGATAAAGACATTCCAGCCAGCTTGCTGCGCGGTCTGTTCGATGGACAGCAGCAACTCAACGGCGAACGGCGTTGTCGCGGTGTCCAGTGCGAACACACCGATGGTCCGACTCTGGAGGTTGTCGCCACGAATCTTTCGTGCCGACATGCTCGGCACGAATTGCAATTCGTCAATGGCACGACGCACCCGTTGATAGGTTTCGGGGCTCAACTTTTCCGGATTGCTGAGCGCTCGAGAAACCGTCATCAGGGACACGCCCGCCAGCTGTGCAACGTCTTTCACTGAAGTCATGCGAGGCGAAACCGGTCAGATTGAGGCAGAATCATGCCACATGACTCGCGCTTCTCGCGACTTGAATGACGCGGCTCATAACCATCCCGAGGCGAGAGACCAGGCCCTGGGAATCGAGACGCGCCCGCCACTCCCGCTTGCAAGAAGCTTCACACCCAGACTATCGGGCTGTGGGTAGAGGCGACTGCTGAGGCTGAAGCGCCCGTTTTCGTCGAACACCTCAATGGACGAACGATCGAGGAACACCCGCAGTGCCAGCCCCCCTTGTGTCGGGTCTATCGCCACGCTGCGCTGACCGGTGACTTGTGCGCCTGAGTGGCTGCGGTCAAGTACCAGGCGCTGCAACACTGCATCGTAGTAGAGCAGGGTCTGTTCATGGCCATCGTCGCTACAGCGCAAGGCGATCCCCAAGTGCCCATCGGTGCAGCCGAGCACATCCAGGTGCACATGGATTTCCAGCCTATCGCCATTCACGTGCGGCACGTCCCGGGTTCCCGACTCATCCCACCAGGGCGTACTCGGCAACGCCGCCTGGCGCAGAGCGGTGAGCTCCCGTGCCGGAAACATGCACAGGCGATCTGCGCTGAGTTCAAGCTCGCGTGGCAACCCGAGCATGCCGCACCAATGATGGGCCTGGCTTGGCATCGGGCTTTCCCACATGTCGAGCCACGCCCACACGAGGCGCCGACCATCGGGGGCCAATAGCGTTTGTGCGGCATAGAAGTCGTGGCCATTATCCAGCTCGATAAACGGCCCGCCAGTGAAGTGCCACTCGTTGTCGAGTCGGCCCACGCGGTAACCCGTCTGGTACTTGTTGAGCCGTTCGTAACCTTCGGACTGCATACCTTGAGGGGAGTACAGCAGTACATCGTGTCCGTTTAGCCGAAACAGGTCCGGGCATTCCCACATATAGCCATCACCCTCGCTGCCGCTTGCCACATAGTCGAGAAACTCCCAGGCGTGCAGATCGGTGGAACGGTACAACGGCAGCAGCGGCGTATCGCCCAGGCGTGCGCCGACAATGAGGTACCAGCAGCCATTTTCCTTCCATACCTTGGGGTCACGAAAGTGCATGATGGTGTCTTGCGGTGGGGTCTCGATGACGGCACCATGCTTGACGAACTGGATGCCGTCAGTGCTGGTGGCCAGGCACTGAACTTGACGGATCAAGCGTTCATCCCCCACTTCTCCCAGCCAGGTGTGGCCGGTGTAGATCAGGGCCAAGGTCTCTCCACACACCACGGCACTACCGGAAAAACAACCGTCACGGTCGAAGTCCTCGCCAGGTGCCAGCGCGATGGGCAGGTGCTGCCAATGAACCAGGTCGGCACTCTTGGCGTGCCCCCAATACATAGGGCCCCATTTGGCTTCGAAGGGGTAATGTTGATAGAACACGTGGTATTCGCCACGAAAGTACACGACCCCGTTAGGGTCATTCATCCAGCCTGCCGGGGGGGCGATATGATAATCGGGTCGATAATCCTGGATGACGCGAGACAGGCCATCAGTCAGTGCACGCTGCGCAAGGTCGAGGCAAGAAGACATTGGATCGCTGATGTTATTTGACGGCATGGTCATAGGGCCTGTACTCGGACTGCGTGCAGGGAGGCATCACTGCGCGGGTTTTCAACGGTGTGGGGGGGGCGCTTCAAGGCAGTGCCGTCCTCGCCGAACAGGTGCAGGTTGCCGATGTCCAGCTGCAGCTCGACCCGATCGCCAGCCTGCCAGCCGGCGCTGACCTCACAACGACAGATCAGTGGCTCGTCATGACCTGTTTCGAGGTGCACATACGTTTCGCTGCCAAGGTATTCGACCCCGGTCACGACGATTCCGGCGTCTGCCTCTGCCGCTTTGAGCGAAATGTGCTCGGGGCGAACCCCCAGGGTCAGCAGCGTACCCGCCGCCAGGTCGGCGCTCTCGAAGGGCAGGGTGGTCATGCCCAACACGGGGGCGTCGACCAGGCTGGTGGCTCCCGGGGCCTGCAGGCGTGCCGCCAGAAAATTCATTTTGGGCGAACCGAGGAAACCGGCGACAAAGCGGCTTGCTGGACGCTCATAGAGTTCGCGCGGTGAGCCGACCTGCTCTACGCGACCGCCGTTGAGCACAACAATTTTATCCGCCAGGGTCATCGCCTCCACCTGATCGTGGGTGACGTAGACCATTGTCGAGCCAAGTCGATCATGCAGCCGGGCGATTTCGTTGCGCATCTGCACCCGCAAGGATGCATCCAGATTGGAGAGCGGCTCATCGAACAACAAAATGTCCGGTTCGCGCGCCATGGCCCTACCCATCGCCACACGCTGACGCTGCCCGCCAGACAGTTCCTTTGGCTTGCGTTGCAGCAGTTTGTCCAACTGCAGGATTTGCGCAGTTTTCAGCACGCGCTCGCGCAGGCTGGTCTTTTCAGTCTTGGCCAGTTTGAGACCAAAGCTGATGTTGTCGTAGACGCTCATATGCGGGTACAGCGCATAAGACTGAAACACCATGCCGACGCCACGCTCGCGCGGTTCCAGGTCGTTGACCCTTCGCCCGTCGATCAACAAGTCGCCGCCGCAGATGGAATCCAGCCCGGCGATCAGTCGCAGCAGGGTCGACTTTCCGCAACCCGAAGGGCCAACGAAGACCACGAATTCACCCGCAGCAATCTCCAGGCTGACGTCGCGAAGAATCCGTGCGCCGCCCAATTGTTTGTTCACATTATCTAGCTTCAATTTGATCACGATGCTGTTCCTTGTAGTTGTTGGGCATCAACCCTTTAGCGCGCCCGCAGTGAGGCCGGAAACGATTCGACGCTGGAAGATCAGCACCAGGACCACCAATGGGACGGTGACCAGTACCGATGCGGCCATCAACAGCCCCCAAGGCAGCTCATGGGGGCTCCCGCCGGAAATCAAGGCGATGGCGACAGGCACCGTGCGTTGTGAGTCTGTAAGGGTGAAGGTCAAGGCGAACAGGAACTCGTTCCACGCGGCGATAAAGGCCAACAAACCGGTGGTGACCAGTGCGGGCCATAGCAGTGGCAACAGCACCCGGGTAAGCGTGACCCAGGGCGAAGCGCCATCCATGATTGCCGCTTCTTCCAGTTCATGAGGGAGTTGACCCATGAACGTGGTCAGCACCCAGACGGTGAAGGGCAGGGTGAAAATGGTGTAGCTCAGGATCAACGCCCAAGACGTGTTGTACAGGCCCAGAGCGCGGATCACTTCGAACAGCCCCGACAGCACCGCGACCTGGGGAAACATCGACACGCCCAGCACCATCATCAATACCGTGCCACGCCCACGGAATTTCACTCTTCCCAAGGCATAGGCGGCAGTCACACTGAGGAACAGCGCCAGCGTCACCACGCAAAGCGCGACCGTCAGCGAATTACCGATAGCCCGCAGGAATGAGGCTTGGTGGAGTACCGTCGCATAGTTGGAAAAGTCGGGATTGTCGACCCAGTAACTGACCTCGAACAAAGCGCTGGACGGCTTTAGTGACGTCACGATGGCGTAATAGAAAGGGAAGACCGCATACAGCAACAAAACCCCGATCAGGCACCAGAACCCGAAGCGCAACAGCGCTTTTTTGAGTAAGCGCAGGCTCATGCTCGAACCTCCATTTGACGGCGTCCGAGGTAGAGGTAAAGCATGGCGATTACCGCAACGACCAGAAACAGCAGAGTCGAGGCCGCGCTGCCATAGCCAACATCCTGGAACTCCACCAAGTGTTGGCGGGCATAGACCGACATGCTCATGGTGCTGGAAGAGTTTGAGGTCAGCACATAGATGACGTCGAATACCCGCAGGGAATCGAGGATGCGGAAGATCGCGGCCACCAACAAGGCTGGCATCAACAGCGGAAGCGTAACGCGCCAGAACACTTTCAGCGGATGAATACCATCGACCTTGGCGGCTTCGTAACAATCGCTCGGCAACATCTGCAAGGCAGCCAGCATCAGTAGCGTGACAAAAGGCACCGTCTTCCAGACGTCGACGATGATGACCGCCCACATCGACAGATCCGCATCTGCTGTCCAGGCCAGGGGCGCATCAATCAGGCCGACGCTCAGCATCATGTGATTGATGATGCCGAATTGGTCGTTGAGCATCCATGACCAGATCTTCGCCGAGACAATGGTAGGAATCGCCCACGGAATCAGAATCAGCGCGCGCACCAGGGAGCGGCCGGTGAACTTGGTGTTCAGCAGCAACGCCACCAGCAGCCCCAGGACGACTTCCAGTCCCACCGACACCACGGTGAAATGCAACGTGTTGCGCACGGCGTTCCACCATTGTGGATCCACCAGGATGCCCGACCAGTTGGCGCCGTCGCGGGACAGATAATTGCTCAAGCCCACGAAGGATCCGCCACCGGTGTCCGCCAGGTCGGCGTCGGTCAGGCTGAACCAGAATGTCCGTAGCAGCGGCCAGGCGGCCACCAGGGCCAGACACAGCAACATCGGTGTCAGAAACAGCCAGGCAGCGCGTATTCGGCGACGCTCTATGGGGGTTTCCCTGATGAGCAGGCGCTCATCAGGGCAGGCATGGGTAATAGAGGCAGGCATGGTGATTTTCTTCCTTGTGGCTTACCAGTTCTTGCGTTTGATGCGCGTGAGTTCGCTTTCCAGTTCGGCCAGCGCCTGATCGACAGGCAACTCGCCCGCCAGCACGCCATGCACTCGATCGAAGAACGCATTGGAGACCCGTGGGTAACGCTCGGCGGTGATTGAGGCGGGGCGCATGACCCCGTCGCTGAGAATGCTGTGGAGCTGACTGTAATAAGGCATTGACGCGAGCAATTCGGGGTCTTGATACAGCGACTCGATAACCGGGTTATAGGCGCCGATCAGGGCACGGTGTTTTTGCTCTTGAGCACTGGTGAGGTAGCTCACCAACTCTGCCGCGAGTTTGGGATGAGCGCTGTAACGGGATACCGCCAGGCCCCAGCCGCCGAGCGTGGACGCATGGCTACCGGTCATGCCACCTCGGGGCAGGGGAGCAACCCCAACCTTGTCCTTGACGACACTGTCCTGGCTTTGCACCAGGGCCCAGACATAAGGCCAGTTACGCATGAACAACGCGTTTCCCGACTGGAATACGCCACGTCCTTCTTCCTCGGTGTAGTTGAGTACGCCGCGTGGGGAGATGTCGCCTACCCAGCTTTTCGCCAGGGCCAAAGCAGTTCTTGAGGCCTGACTGTTGACCACGATCTCTCCGCGTGGATTGACCAGCCCGCCTTCCGGTTGGCTGCTGATCCACTCCAGCGCATTACACGTCAGCCCCTCGTAAGCGCGTCCCTGGAAGATATAACCCCACGCATTGGCGTTCCCGGCGTTGCGTTCAGCCTGTTGAACCTCCCTGGCGGTAGTGGTCATTTCCTCCCAGGTCTGGGGAACCTGCTTGTTGTACTTCTCGAGCAAGTCCTTGCGGTAATACAGCAGGCCCGAGTCGGTGAACCACGGCATCGTCACTAGCCGCCCATTCACCGTCGCGTTATCCACCTGTGCCTGGAAGTAGCCTTGCGTCGCATCGGCGGGCAGCACGTCGCGCAAATCCAACAGATGTTTGGCCAGCATCCCGGGCCACACCATATCGATTTGAATGATGTCGATGTCAGTGGACTGCGCGCTGAGAATTTGTTGGTAGAACGACAACCTCTCGGTCGCCGAGTTAGGCGTGGAAACCACTTGGACGTTGTGGCCGGTCTGTTTGGACCATGCCTCGACTGCCTCTTTGCAGAGTTGCAGCTCCGCACCCACCGCGCCGCACGAGATCGTCAAATCGGCTGCGTTCGAGACGGATGCAAGTCCGACACAGAGGGTGAACAGTGCGGCAGGAAGAAGAGATTTCAGATGTTTCATTGATCACCCTTTATTTTTGTTTTTAGAGAAGTTAACGTTAACACGGCCAAATGTATCAGCGTATTTGCGATAAGGCATCCTTTTTTCGTCGATTGGAACAACTCGCAACTCACGCAAAAAAAGCCCGGTCGCGGGAACAAACAATAAAAAAAATAGGAAATCCACCATGCGGAAAGGATCAAGCTGGCTACTTGCAGGTGTGCTCGGCACATCGGCGGCAACCTCTCAGGCCATGACTCTGGAAGAGCGCATGGCCGCGTTTGAAGCCCGTGCCAGCGCAGCAGAACAGCGTGCAGCCGCGGCTGAACAGCAGACCCAAGCACTTGCCAGGGAACTGCAGCAGATCAAACTCGCCACACCTCCCTTGCAGCCCGCCGCGTCTACAGCGGCAGTCATTGCGGAACCTGCTTTGGACACCCGGGTGGCGAAGCTCGAAGCTCGTCAGCAAAGCCTGGAGAAAGAGGGCAATACCGGACACCTCACGGATGGGTTCAGCTTCCACGGCTATGCCCGCTCTGGATTGCTGGTCGACGAAGGGCTTGGTGGTGGCCGTGGTGGCCCTTATACAACGCCGGCCGGCTCGGTCGGTGGCGCAGTCGGGCGACTCGGTAACGAGGACGACACCTACATGCGCATAGACCTGTCGAAAGAAATCTATGCGCAAAACGGTACCCGTTCCAAATTCACGGTCTCCATCGCCGACGGGGTGGAAAGCTCCAATGACTGGACGGCCGACGAGAGCAAACTGAACGTACGCCAGGTGTTCACAGCGCTCGACCATGTGGCGGCGTTCAAAGGGAATTCAGTGTTCGAGAACGCCACGCTGTGGGCAGGCAAGCGATTTGATAGAGATAATTTCGATATCCACTGGCTGGACTCGGACGTCGTCTACCTGGCCGGCACCGGCGGTGGTATTTACGATGTGCAGATGAACAAGAATTGGCGCTCCAATTACTCCTTGATTGGGCGTAGCTACGGGGATTTCAGTCAGGGCGGTATTAATGCCAATGTGGAAAGCTACATCCTGACCTCCAACCAGTTCTTCGAGGAGGGTCAATGGCAGTGGATGTACAACGCCATCGGTGCAAAGAAAAACGATTTCGGTACCCGCACCAATAAGGCGGGCTTGACGCCTGCGAATTCCGGCTTGCACACCATGTTGGCCAATCACCAGAAAAACTTTTTCGGCAGAGAAGGCTTCTTCAAAACCGCGCTGCTCTATGGGCAAGGCCTGGGGGCCGAGGTCAAGAACGTTGGCTCGGACGGTGAACTGATTGACGACGCCCGCGCTCTGCGTCTTGCACTTTACGGTGAGACGCCTATTGCGCCTGACTGGCGCATCGGGCCCAGTTTGCTGGCCGAACAGAGCAAGGACAGATACGTCAAGGGTGACGACTACCGCTGGCTAACCCTCAACGTGCGATTGGCTAACCAAATCAACAGCAACTTCGAGATGGCCTACGAAATGAGCTGGCAAACCATGAAGCTCGACCCCAAGGGCTATCTACAACGTAATGCGGTCGACGGTAACTTCTGGAAATTCACTGTCGCTCCGACATTCAAACTTGACGTTGGAGATCTTCTCACACGCCCGGAGTTGCGCGTGTTCGCAAGCTTCATGAACTGGTCTTCGGACCTGGACCGATACAGTACCTCCGACGCCTTTGGCATGACGGACTTCCGCGCTGGGGGCGTATGGCAATACGGTGTACAAATGGAGACATGGTTTTAATCTTTGAGCGTGTTCGGCCAACACGTACTGGATGGAATGCGGGCCTCTACGCTGCTGTATTCCATTCAAACCGGCACAGGCCTGTCCGTCGCAAACAACCGGTTTGTTGAGTTTGCTCAAACAACCGGTTTTTTCAGCAAAGACCCCGACTAACAGTCGATGGAGTTGAAGCCCCCTTGACGCAACAGGGGGCAATGGGTGTCCTGTTTCTAACCTATCCGAGTTGGTAATCCATCCAGATCTGGTGCGTACCATCGGTGTCGATCTTGATCCCGCCTGATCCCGATATCCCTCTCAAGTCACCTGTACCACTGCCGGCGACGATGCAGAAAAATTCATCTGCCCGATCAGTACCGGTGGTGGAGGCAGAGTGGATGAAATTGAAGGTGCCTTCTTTTCCATTCACCGCACCTTTGAAACTCTCAATCGCGATGTAGCTGCCTGTCCTGGTCGTCTGATCGAACGCCGCCGTAAAAACGGTAGAGGACACACCGTCGATAGCGCCCGAGTAGTACTTCTCCATGGTGCTGATAGACACCGGTAAGGCGGTAGTAATCTCGGGGGACGGGCTCAGGTCTGTGGGTTTGAAATTCTTGGTCGTAAAAGTGGCTAATGCTTCCATTCACATCGCTCTCTATCCAAATGAGTGAGGTTGTTATCTTACGCCACCGCACGCACGGAGCCAAAAAACACGCTGTGGCACTGAGCCTATTTCCATCTAGGCGGCAGCACTTGCGCAGCTCCCCCGTAGGCGTTCCGGCAATACATCTTTCGGGCTCCGCTAGAAGCTCCACTCCTCAGCCCGAACTAGCTGGCAGAACGGCCCGTCAAGAGTTGCATTGTGATGAGCGACGATGTCCTTAGCTTTCATCACTGGCGTGTCTGAACAGGTATGGCCTTCGGCGATGAGTACTGCATCGAAGCCAAGATCACGAGCAGCACGGCAGGTGCTGTCGACGCAGTATTGAGTTTTCATGCCAGTGATTACCACGCCGGTAGCGCCGCGAGAGCGCAAATTGTCTGCCAGGTCGGTCATTTCGAAGGCGTTAGGCCGCCGTTTTTCGAACACCACTTCTCCACCCAGCAGCGTCAGTTCCTGTGCAACCATCGTAAGCGGGCTGCCTGGTTCGATTGGAGAACCAGCAGGCCCGATGTGCCGCGCGAGGAAAATCGGAGCGCCTGCGCTGCGTGCCTTGTCCATCAGAGTATTGAGTGTTTCCAACAACGCTTCGCAGCGCCATGGTTTTTCCGGGCCGTGAACAAGTCCGACTTGTATATCGAGTATCAACAGGGCGTACATGGGTGCATCTCCTTGCGTTTGAGCCAGCGACACAAGGGCATAAAAAAGGCCCTGTCCATCGCTGGCGGGCCTTTGAAGTTCGTCTGCTGTTGGCTCACGACACCTCGCACGCTCCGCCTTCAGCGGTCGTGGTGGTGGTAGTCGAGGTGAGGCAATAGGTAGTCATGGATCGACACTAGCAATATTGCAACGAGCTGACAAGCCAGGATCCTGGAGTGAGTGCTTTTGGACGTTGGACGTCGGCCGGATGAATACGCGCCCCCAGCGTTGGGGTCGGAACGAGATGTTGGCTGAAGGGTTAGGCCGAAGCATCACACGTGCATCATCATCGGCAACGCTGGACGCAAATCGTATGTCTGGCCGCTTGCGCCACGATCTACGTCCAATTCGACCAGATGCTCATCACCGTGAACAATTTCAAATCCGTTCAGCAGGTTTGCGCCGTTGGCGGGGGTAGAAAAAGCTTGGTGGCTGGGAGTGGTCACTCGCACAGAGGTCATGTCGCGAAAGCCGTTGGGATGTTCAAACGGCTGCGCTCGCTCAATCGGAGCCTCATCGGGTCGCTTGGCAAACGCAAGAAAAAACCACATCGGTTCGGATACAGGCGCATGTCCCACGTCGACTTTCAGGGTCGTGGGTAAGTAAACCGGTCGATACTCCCAGACTGGAAATATTGGCTTCTCGCCTGCGGTGGAGGGTCTGAAGCAAATTCCAAACGGCGAGGCGACGCCATCTGTACCGTTGAGGCGCTCAAAGAGTTGGGTCGGCGCTGTTAACTGACTTTGTGCTTCTGACTCATCGGTAAGGTGTAAAAGCTCAATGAAAGCATTTCTGAAGAAGAACCTTCTATTGGCAGTGCCTTGGCCAGGGTGTACGTTTGGCGTCCCTTCGGTGAGCCCCAGGGCTTTGAGCGCCTCAGCGCCTCGTGCCTCATCCTTCACACAGATAAAAATGTGGTCTATTTCCATCGTTAACTCCCTTTAACCCCATGGTTTGATGCCCTAGTCACTTTAGCAAACTCACGCGCCCATTGTGTTGGGCGGCGCGTGAGAACACCCGCCAGACAGGCACATGGGGCAGGGCCATTGAACGGTGAAGACTGGACCAACCCCAGGTCAGTTATCGGGTGTACGTTGTCGTCATATGAGCTTGACGATTACCTTGCCTTTGGCTCTGCCCTGTTCCACATAACGCAAGGCCTCAGCCGTTGACTCGAAAGGGAAGGTCCGGTCGATGACCGGTGTGATAACGCCGGACTCGACAAGCGCAGTAATCTTCTTCAATTGATCACCGCTCGCACGCATGAATACGAACGCATAGTGGATGCCTTGCTTGCGAGCTTTTCTGCGTATGCCGCTACTTAACAGACGCATTACCCAGCCCAGCCCCCAGAACAGCTTCTGTTCCTTCGCGAACGCTGCCGTCGGTGGCCCAGAGATGGAGATAAGCTGACCACCCGGCTTGAGAATACCGAGTGATTTTTCCAGCTCGACAGGGCCGAGGCTGTTCAATACAACATCGTAGTCGCGCAAGACGTCTTCGAAGTTTTGCTGCTTATAGTCGATGACGACGTCTGCTCCCAACGCCTTGACCCACTCCACGTTACTGGTGCTGGTCGTCGTCGCAACGTAAGCGCCCAGATGTTTTGCAAGCTGGATGGCAACGGTGCCGACGCCACCTGAGCCTGCGTGGATAAAGACTTTTTGCCCTTTCTGCAACCGTGCCGTTTCAACCAACACCTGCCAGGCAGTGAGCGCAACCAATGGGAGGGACGCGGCTTCTTCCATGGTGGTGTTTCCGGGTTTCAGTGCGAGGGCACTTTCATCAATCGCGATCAGCTCGGCAAAGCCGCCGATGCGCGCCTGGGGCGGGCGGGCATAGACCTCATCGCCGGGCTTGAAGTTACGTACGCCTGATCCCACGCGAACGACGACGCCGGCTAAGTCGTTACCCATGATCAGCGGGAATGTGTACGGCAGGATCAGTTTGAATTCACCTGTGCTGATCTTCGAATCCAGCAGGTTGACACTGCTGGCATACACCTTGACAAGGACGTCATTGACTCCCGGTTCCGGCTCCGGAACCTCGCCAATACGTCCCTGGTGCTTGCCGTAACGGTCGATCAGGAAGGCTTTCATGTTTCAGTTCTCATGGTTCAATGGAATGGCAGCATGCCCACGCCCGTGTGCTGCTGTAAGGCTAGCCAAAGGTCTTCAGGCATTCAAAAAAGCCGTCGCGCGCGTCACGAAGTCGGTGTGATATTGGAAGATCCCGCCATGACCTGCGTCTGGGTAAAGGATCAGTTGCGAGTTTGGAATACGGTCAGCCAACTCGGCAGAGTTCACCGTGGGAACCATGATGTCGTTATCACCGTTTACGATGAGCGTGGGTATCTGGATGCGGCTGAGATCCTGTGGCGGTTGCCGGCCCCAGGCGTGAATCGCTTTCAGTTGTCGCATGAAGGCACCAGGCGTTGGATTTTTGTCCCGGTCGGTCTCGCGCTCCTTCAGGCGATTCAAGAAATCCTTGGCCGCTTTTCGCCCATTGGTCGTCGCGGTGAAAAAAAGGTAAAACTTCGGGTCGCGCCTTGTCAGTAGACCCTTGAGCATCAATGGCCACGACACTGACCACACCTTATCTATACCTTGGCCGCCCGCCGGCCCGGTACCGGTCAGAATAAGTCTGCGCACCCGCTCTGGGGCCCTGAGCACAATGTCCTGTGCAACGAACCCACCCAATGAAAACCCCAACAGGTCGACTTGTTTGAATCCAAGGGCGCGGATCACGGCGATGGCATCGTCTGCCATCTCCCCGACGGTCAACGGCGCGGTTCCACCGGATGCGCCAATTCCCCGATAGTCCATGGCAATGACGCGCCGGGTGCGGGCCAGCCCGTCGAGGATGCGTGGGTCGAAGTTATCCAGGACTGCGCCCCAATGATTCAACAGAACGAGCGGTAACCCGTCCCTGGGCCCCAAGTCTCGGTAGGCAAATGCTGTTCCTGCGACAGTCACCCGCAGGTTCGCGGCGCAGACGAACTGCGCTGGCGATACAGGGTCACGATTTGTGGCTTCAACGATCATGTGTACACCGTGCCGGGTGAGGGGCGGATGAGTGAATACAAGAACAACGGCAGCGTAGCAATCACGCCTTGGCTTGATAGCGCTCGGCGACGACCGATTGGCGAATCTCTGACAGCAAACCTTGGCGGGCAGCCTGCAGAGCATCCCAACGAGCGGCGTCTTGTAACGGCGGAATGGTCACCGGCTCGCGACGATCAAAACCCACCAGCGCAGCATCGACCAAATCGCCCACGTCCATGATTTCGCTCAAAGTGTTTATGTCGATGCCTGCACGTTCCCAGATTTCTGTGCGGGTGGCCGCTGGGAGAACCGCTTGCACGTAGACGCCTTTAGGCGAGAGCTCAAGGCTCAGCCCTTGCGATAGAAACAGCACAAACGCCTTGGTCGCACCGTAGACGGTCATCCCGAACTCTGGGGCCAGCCCCACGACCGAGCCAATGTTGATAATCGCGCCATTACCCGCCTGTGCCAGACGTGGAGCGATTGCGCTGGCCAGTCGCACCAGTGCCGTGGTGTTGAGCGTGACCAGGTTGCTAACGCTGTCTGTGGATTGCTCGACGAAGCTGCCGGATTGGGCGGCGCCCGCATTATTCACAAGGATGCCAATACGGGTGTCATCACGCAGGCGAGCTTCGACGGTGGTCAAGTCACTGGTTTGAGTCAGGTCAGCCTGGATCACGTCAATGCAAACAGCGTGTTTCTCACGCAGCCGTGAGGACAGGGCGTCTAACCGGTTTTTATCGCGGGCGACCAGCACCAGGTTGTGCCCACGCTGGGCAAAACGCTCGGCGTAAGTCGCGCCAATGCCTGTTGAGGCGCCGGTAATCAGTACGGTTTCAGTGAGGCTCATAATGGGATGCTCTTAATGGATGCTGATAGGCGACTGAGTCTCTCGACGGCTCAACCCTGCGCGAAGCTGGACTTGGCAAGCGTCGGGTAGTCGATGTAGCCCGCTGCTCCGCCGCCATACACGTTGATCAGAGACGGCGATCTGCGCGGTATAGCCGTAGAGAAATGTGGCCGTGGTTTTATGATGTCGATCATAATCAAAGATGTCAATTATTTTGATTATGGTCGACATCAGAGTATGCTGTGGGCGTTGTGTAACAGGCACAGGAACGCGCAATGAAGATCACCAAGACGCAATCACTCACCAACCGGGCTCATATCGTAGAGACGGCGTCGGAGCTGTTTCGTGAGCGAGGCTATGAGGGTGTGGGTGTGGCAGAACTCATGGCGACGGCTGGTTTTACCCAGGGCGGTTTCTACAAGCACTTCGGTTCCAAGGCCGATCTGATGGCCGAAGCCGCCGAAAATAGCCTTTCGAAATCCCTCTCGAGCACCTGCAATCTCGACGTGCCTGAATTTGTAAATCTGTACGTGTCCAGGAATCATCGAGACGGCAGGGCAACGGGGTGCACCATGGCAGCCCTGTGTGGTGATGCCGCCCGTCAGTCAGATGATTTGAAGGCGACCTTTGCCGGTGGCGTTGAAAATACGCTGGCGGCACTCGAAGAAAAGTACACCGCGAGTCTGGATGTGACCCAGCAAGAGGCCCGCGCGAAAATGATCGACCTGCTGGCCCACGCAATCGGCGCAGTGATGCTGTCACGGGCGTGTCCGGATGACTCGCCACTTGCGGATGAAATACTGGAGACTTGCCGTACGCAGATCATTGCGTCATTGCCGCGGCCTTCCGACAGTGAACCGCAGAAGAACACCTAGCGTGCCGATTGCCCCCGGTTGATCAACTACCGATGGGGGTCGAGTTGTTAACACATGAGGCAGCAGCCATTGGGCCGAGGATCAACCCATTTGATCCGAGATTGCGTCGGCCTTCGCACACCGTTGGTGGCTAATCCGTTTCTGTCGGGCTTGCGATCAAAAGAGGGGGCAGTCGGCTTTTTCAGAATCCGTCCTACATTTTTGCGGTTCTTTTTCGCGTTGTTGTATGGGTTAGTGCTCGCGATACAGTCGTGATATTCCTGCACGTAACTGTCTATTTTCTTTATTTTTTGGGAACCGTCCCATACTTTGCGGCCACAGAAGGGCGTTGATCCGGCGTACGGTTTGCTTGGGTTGACCGTTATTGAATCCCTGACCTGAGGTGTTGCATGGCTGAACTTAGTTTGCGTCAATTATGTGATTTTCAAGCCCGTCCCTATGCTGAGATGGATGTAGGCAAAAGTGCTCCGAGTTATCCTCGAAATGTCTACGCCGACGTTCCAAATTCACAAGTAGCGCGAGCCTTTTCAAAAGATTTTGATGTCTTCAGAGACAGCCGAACGGATTTTGTTTCGCGGGGCTCGATTGAGAATATGGCCGGTCGCCCATTCACGGGAAACCGCGATTATGATCGTAAGATCATGTTGGCCGAAACCATTCTCAAACGCCCGGAAATGGAACACCTGCTCGATGCAATCACCCAAAATGGCCATGAAGATGGGCTTATCAGCCATGGCGATGTCAGCAAGGTCATCGATTACTATGAAGCGCAAGAAGCGTCCAGCAACCAACCGCCGCGCGGGCAGGACTACCCCGGGCGTTATAACGGCGCTATGCAGCAGCAACGCGTCAATCAGCAATATGTTCCTCAGTATTCAGGGCCGTCGCCGGTATTCGAGCGAGCTTGCATACCGCAGCAACCCAACTATGGTTCGCCAACCCAGCTGTCCGGTAACACACCGTATGCCAATATGAGCAAGAGCGACTTTTGCAACCAGCTATTGTCCCATTTCGGTGCTCTGGAAGATCCAAGCCGCCCGGGTACGGTCACCGACAAGTCGCTCATCGCGATTGCCTCGGGCCATAGCCTGGATGGTCAGCCTGTCTCTCAGGAAACGAGAGATATCGCCCAGGAACTGTTGAATCGAGGTGGTTTGTTCAAGGAACTTGATCAAGGCCGTACCGGCGAGTTGAACGGAGCTTTCACCAGGCAAGACGTAGGGGATACGTCGGATGGCTATAAGGACATGAGTGATCACACGCTGCTACAAGGTATTAAAAACAACTTCCGGCAATTCACGACTGGTCCGAATGATCGTTTCATCAACCGCAAAGAATTAGAAGAAGCCGCAGGGAAAATACCTTCGAATCGTGTGTTCAATCCGGAAGCGACGAAATTAGCCACTGAACTTTTCAATCGTCCGGGCCTTCTCCAAGAGTTGGATATTGGCATTGGCGATAACGGGCCAGGTGCGGAAGACGGTCGGTTCGATAGGGAGAATATCGACTATATGCTCGCTAAAAAACGGACTGCCCCGAAAAGCGAAGTCTTTGCGAACGTATCTGCTGGCCGTATGAGCGCATCGGCGGGTTGGTAGGATAAGGCGGCTGCCCACTGCCTGCGCAGCCGCCACCGATGCCGAAGCGGCGAATAATTCGTGGTTTCACTGCAACAGGCTTGCGCAATAGAAATTTTTGGTTAATATCACCCGGGTAAAACATATATTGCCCGGGTAAAACAATGAGCACACAACATTCCACTTGCTGTACGGCCTTCACTGGCCACCAACGTCTGGTGGCCGGTGCTTATGCCGACGTAGCCCAGGCCCTGGCAGGTCTGGACCTGCCCGCCGGCAGTTTCCTGGTGTTCGACGATGTCACCGGTACCCAAGTGGATTACCCGTGGCCGGCCGGTTATGCGCCTGAACACGCTACGCCAGTGGTGATGGACGAAGAGCCCTCGACAACGCCCGCAGTCGGTCGGCCGCGCCTGGGTGTGGTGGCGCGAGAAGTCACTTTGCTGCCCCGGCACTGGGAGTGGTTGGGTCAACAGCGCGGTGGCGCTTCGGCGGCCTTGCGCCGGTTGGTGGATGAAGCTCGCAATGCCCATGCCGCCCGTGATCAGATGCGTCACGCCAAGGAAGCCAGCTATCGTTTCATGAGTGCTATCGGCGGTGACTTGCCGGGTTTCGAAGACGCCTCGCGAGCGCTGTTTTCCCAGGATGCGGCGCACTTTGCCGGCACGATCGCGCACTGGCCGGTGGACGTGCAGACGTACCTGGCCTGGTTGTCGCGCAACGCCTTCCCAGCCTGATACTTATTCCGGGACTCGAACCCTCATGGACGTTACCCAGCAACGACCGTTGTGGCAGATCTACTTGATCTTCTTGGCACCCATGGTGCTGTCCAACTTTCTGCAAAGTTTTTCCGGCACCCTCAATGGCATCTATGTCGGGCAAATGCTCGGCACCCAGGCGCTGGCGGCGGTGTCGGGGATGTTCCCCATCGTGTTTTTCTTTATCGCCCTGGTGATCGGTTTGGGGGCGGGTGCTTCGGTGTTGATCGGCCAGGCATGGGGCGCCCAGGAGACCGGGTTGGTCAAGGTGATTACGGGCGCCACCCTGACCCTGGGGGCGCTGGTGGGCCTGGTCGCCGCCGTGCTGGGCAGCCTGTTTGCCCGCCCGGCATTGCAGGCGTTGGGCACGCCCGTGGACGTCCTCGACGATGCGGTGGGCTATGCCCAGATGATGATGTTGATCATGCCGCTGTTGCTGGTATTCATCCTCTATACCCAACTGTTGCGCGGCGTCAGCGACACGGTTTCGCCGCTGTTGGCGCTGATGGTATCGACCCTGGTGGGCTTGCTGCTGACCCCGGCATTGATTCGCGGCTGGGTCGGCCTGCCGGCCATGGGCATCCAGAGTGCGGTGTACGCCGGGCTGCTGGGGAACGCCTTGGCGATGCTGTTCCTGATCCTGCGCCTGCGGCACAAAAACCACGTGATGGCGCCGGACCGCGAACTGCTCGCGGCCTTGCGCCTGGACCGTGCCATCCTCGGCAAAGTCCTGCGCATCGGCCTGCCGACGGGCTTGCAGATGGTGGTGTTGTCGCTGTCGGAATTGGTCATCCTGGCCTTGGTCAATGGTCATGGTTCCCAGGCGACAGCGGCCTATGGCGCGGTGACGCAGATCGTCAACTACGTGCAGTTTCCGGCACTGTCGATTGCCATCACCGCGTCGATCCTCGGCGCCCAGGCGATTGGCGCCGGGCGCCTGGAGCGGATCGGGCCGATTCTGCGCACCGGGCTGTTGATCAATACGTGCCTCACCGGTGGCCTGATTGTGCTGGGTTATGGGTTGTCGCACTGGTTGCTGGGCCTGTTCATCACCGATGACGTCGCTCGGGCCAAGGCCGAACACCTGCTGCACATCATGCTCTGGAGCATCCTGGTGTTCGGTTTCCAGGCGGTGGTGGGGGGCATCATGCGTGCCAGTGGCGTGGTGCTGATGCCGGTGGCGATCTCGATCTTCTGCGTGTTGTGTGTCGAGCTGCCGATGGCGTACCTGTTTAACGCTCACTTCGGGCTGGAAGGGGTGTGGATGGCGTTTCCGGTGACTTACCTGGCGATGCTGGCGTTGCAGACCGCCTATTACCGACGGGTGTGGCGGCATAAACAGATCACGCGACTGGTGTGATAAAACGTTGCGCAATTTAAGGCTAAAAGGCGTTTAAGTCATGGCAAACCCGTATGCCGAGTTATTCCAGGCCCCTGGCGCTCGGGCGTTTGTACTGGCGGGGATGTTGGCGCGCATGCCGATATCGATGACGGGCATCGGCTTGATCACCATGCTCTCGCAGGTGCATGGCGGCTATGGCCTGGCCGGTTCGGTGGCGGCGGTGTTTGCCCTGGCCACGGCATTTTGTGCGCCGCAGGTGTCACGTTGGGTGGACCGCTACAGCCAGGGCAGGGTGCTGCCGATTGCCGCGTCGATCGGCGGTGGGGCGCTGCTCTTGTTGCTGCTGTGCACCCGTGTGCAGGCGCCGAACTGGACACTGTTCCTGTTCGCCGCCTTGGCCGGTTGCATGCCCAATATGTCCGCCATGGTGCGAGCGCGCTGGACCGAGTTGTACCGGGGCCAGCCCAAGCTGCAAACGGCATTCGCCTTGGAGTCGGTACTGGATGAGGTGTGCTTCATCATCGGGCCGCCCATTTCGGTGGGCCTGAGTGTGGTGCTGTTTCCTGAAGCCGGGCCCCTGGTCGCGGCGCTGTTGCTGGCGGTGGGCGTCACCACCTTTGTACTGCAACGGCAAACCGAACCTCCCGTACATGAACACCACGATGCGCACGGCCGCTGGCTGATTGCTTCGCCTTCGGTACTGATCCTGATGATCCTGCTGCTGGCCATGGGTGTGATTGTCGGCGTGGTGGATGTGGTCAGCGTGGCGTTCGCTCAGCATCAGGGCCAGCCGGCGGCCGCGAGTATCGTGTTGTCGGTGTATGCCATTGGTTCGTGCCTGGCCGGGCTGGCCTTTGGCGCCCTCAAGCTCAAGGCACCGTTGCCTCGCCAGTTTCTGTGCTGCGGCGTGGCCACGGCGGTGACCACCTTGCCATTGCTGCTGGTGACCGATATTCCCGGCCTGGCCACCGCCATCTTTATCTCCGGCCTGTTCTTCGCGCCGACCTTGATCGTCTCCATGGCTCTGGTGGAGCAGATCGTCCCGCCCAGCCGCCTGACAGAAGGCATGACCTGGCTGATCACCGGCCTGAGCATCGGCGTGGCCATGGGGGCCGCCAGTTCCGGTTGGCTGATCGACCACTTCGGCGCCACCAGCGGGTTCTGGGTGGCGCTGACGGCGGGGGCGGTGGTATTGGGCTCGGCGGTGTTGGGTTACCGGCGGCTAGGCTCAATACCCGTCAGTTAAGCGCTAGAACGAGCAACCGGTAACCTGTGGCGAGCGCTGTCCCCAGAGTTGTGTCGATACCTATGCCTTCATAAGCGTACTGGTTTTTCGTCGGACCCTTCCCGGCAGCCCGCATTTCTCGCGGGCAACAGCCACCCATCCCCGCTAATTTTTCCCCTTCCGGTTCGTTTTATAGGGACGACGTGCCTTTGTGCTTCCTGCCTATTGCCCCGGATTCCAAGAAATGAATGCTGAAGACTCCCTGAAACTTGCTCGCCGGTTTATTGGGCTGCCCCTGGAAAAACGCCAACTGTTCCTGCAGGCGTTGCACAAAGAGGGCGTGGACTTTTCCCGGTTTCCGATTCCGGCAGGCGTGGACGTGGAGGATCGCCAGGCGTTGTCCTACGCGCAGCAACGCATGTGGTTTCTCTGGCAATTGGACCCGGCCAGTGGCGCCTACAACTTGCCGGGCGCCGTGCGCTTGAAAGGTGCGCTGAGCCTGGAGGCGATGAAGCAAGCGTTTACCCGTCTGGTGGAGCGCCACGAAACCCTGCGTCCGGTGTTCCAGCGCCAGGCCGATGAGCGTCTGGCGCAAGTCGCGGTAGAGCCTGCGGTGGTGGTCGAGCAGATTGACCTCAGCACCCTGGCTGCCGCCGACCGCGAACAGGCTGTCAACGACGCCGCCACCGCTCAGTCGCTGTTGCCATTCGACCTGGAAAACGGCCCGCTGCTGCGCGTACAACTGCTCAGGCTGGGTGAGCAGGAGCACGTACTGCTGCTGACGTTGCACCACATCGTCTCCGACGGTTGGTCGATGAACGTGCTGATCGACGAGTTCATCCGTTGCTATGACGCCCATGAGCGTAACGAAGCGCCACAACTGCCGGCGCTGCCGATCCAGTACAGCGACTACGCCCTGTGGCAGCGTCGCTGGCTGGAGGCGGGCGAGCAGGCGCGCCAGTTGGAATACTGGCAGGCCCGCCTGGGCGATGAGCACCCGGTGTTGGAGCTGCCGGTCGACCGTCCGCGTCCGGCCATGCCCAGCTACCAAGGTACACGCCATCACTTCGCGGTTGATGAGGCACTGGCCGCGCAACTGCGCAGCTGCGCGCAAAAACACACTGTCACGCTGTTCATGCTGCTGCTGGGTGCTTTCAATGTGCTGCTGCACCGTTACACCGGGCAGGGCGATATTCGCGTCGGTGTGCCAATTGCCAACCGCAACCGCACGGAAGTCGAGGGGCTGATCGGCTTCTTCGTCAACACCCAGGTCATGCGCACTGAACTGACCGGGCAAACTTCTATTACAGCGTTGCTGCAAGGCATCAAGGAGCACGCCCTCGGCGCCCAAGCCCATCAGGAGCTGCCCTTCGAGCGCCTGGTAGAAGCCTTGAAAATCGAACGCAGCCTGAGTCATACGCCGCTGTTCCAGGTGATGTACAACCACCAGCCGGTCGTCGCGGACATCGCCTCGGTCAGCACCGCTTCAGGTCTGGAACTGGCACTGGTGGAATGGCAAGGCCGCACCACCCAGTTCGACCTGACCCTGGACACCTATGAACAGTCCGGAACCCTGCATGCCGCGCTGACCTACGCCAATGACCTGTTCGATGCACCCTCCATTACGCGCATGGCCCAGCACTGGATCAGCCTGCTGCAAGCGATCGTCGCGGACGGCGAACAGCGTATCGGCGAATTGCCGATGCTTGACGCTGACGAGCAGCAGCGGCTGGTTCACACCTGGAACCAGACCGCCGAGTCGTACCCGACCGAACGCGCCATTCATCATCTGATCGAAGACCAGGTGCAACGCACCCCGAATGCGCCGGCGCTGGTGTTCGGCGCGACCACGTTGACCTACGCCCAGCTCGACGCCCGTGCCAACGCGCTGGCCCATGCTTTGCGCGAGCAGGGCGTAGGCCCCGACGTGCTGGTGGGGATCTGCGTCGAGCGCTCCCTGGAGATGGTGATCGGTCTGTTGGCGATTCTCAAGGCGGGTGGCGCCTACGTTCCACTCGACCCTGAGTATCCTGAGGAACGCCTGGCCTACATGATCGAAGACAGCGGCATTCAACTGCTGCTCAGCCAGCAGAGCCTGCTGGCGTCGCTGCCCGCCGCAGGTATTCGGGTGGTTGCCCTGGATCAGCCTGCGCTGTGGCTCGACGGTTACAGCAGCGAATCGCCCGCCGTGGCGATCCACGCACTCAACCTGGCCTACGTGATCTACACCTCCGGCTCCACCGGCAAACCCAAGGGCGCCGGCAACAGCCATCGGGCATTGGTCAACCGCCTGTGCTGGATGCAACAGGCCTACGGCCTGACAGCCGGCGACGCGGTCTTGCAGAAAACCCCGTTCAGCTTCGACGTCTCGGTATGGGAGTTCTTCTGGCCGCTGATGACCGGCGCCCGCCTGGTCATCGCGGCCCCCGGCGAACACCGCGAGCCGGCGCGCCTGATCGAAACCATCGGCCGGCACGCCATCACCACTGTGCACTTCGTGCCGTCGATGTTGCAGGCGTTCATCCATGAACCCGGCGTGCAGATGTGCACCAGCCTCACACGCATCGTGTGCAGTGGCGAAGCACTGGCGCTGGATGCTCAACGCCAGGTCTTCGCCAAGCTGCCGGACGCCGGCCTGTACAACCTCTATGGCCCGACCGAAGCGGCCATCGATGTGACCCACTGGCGTTGCATCGACGAAGGCGCCGACAGCGTGCCCATTGGCCGCCCGATCGCCAACCTCGGCACTTACGTGCTGGACGCGCAGCTCAACCCGGTGCCGGCCGGCGTATCCGGCGAGTTGTACCTGGGCGGCACCGGCCTGGCGCGCAGTTACCATCGGCGCCCGGCGTTGACCGCCGAGCGTTTTGTGCCAAGCCCATTCGTGGCCGGCGAGCGCCTGTACCGCACCGGTGACCGCGTGCGCCAGCGTGGCGATGGCGTGATTGAATACCTCGGCCGTCTCGATCATCAGGTCAAGCTGCGCGGCTTGCGTATCGAACTGGGCGAAATCGAAGCGCGCCTGATGCAGCACCCGCAGGTGCGCGAAGCGGTGGTGTTGGTGCACGGCGGCAAACAGCTGGTGGCTTATCTGGTAGTGGACGGCGAGGCGCCGAGCGACCTCAAAGCCTGGCTGCTCGGCAGCCTGCCGGACTACATGGTGCCGACCCATCTGATCCCCTTGGCCAAGCTGCCGGTCACCGCCAACGGCAAGCTTGACCGCAAGGCGTTGCCGGTACCGGAGGCTGCGCCGCAACAGGCGTTTGTCGCCCCGCAAAGTGCCCTGCAAAAAGCCTTGGCGGCGATTTGGAGCGACGTGCTGGGCGTCGAGCACATTGGCCTGGATGACAACTTCTTTGAACGGGGTGGCGACTCGATCATCTCCATCCAAGTGGTTAGCCGTGCGCGCCAGGCCGGTATTCGCCTGAGCCCGCGCGACCTGTTCCAGTACCAGAGCATTCGCAGCCTGGCGCTGGTGGCGAGCGTCGATCAGGCGAGCGTGATCGATCAAGGCCCCGTCAGCGGCGAGGTGATCCTGACGCCCGTACAGCAGGGCTTTTTCGCCCAGGCGATCCCGGCGCGTCACCATTGGAACCAGTCATTGCTGCTGACCCCGCGCGAGGCGTTGGCGCCTGCACGGCTTGAAGCGGCCTTGCTGCAATTGATCAACCATCACGACGCCTTGCGCTTGCGCTATGTGCAGCACGCGGATGGCTGGCGGCAAGTCCATGCTGCGCCGATCACCGAATCGGTGCTGTGGCAGTCCCATGCCGGCACCGACGCCGAGTTGGCGGCGCTGTGTGATGACGCCCAACGCAGCCTCGATCTGGAGCAGGGCCCGCTGCTGCGCGCCGTGTGGGTGAGCCTGGCCGATGGCAGCCAGCGCTTGCTGCTGGTGATCCACCACCTGGTGGTCGATGGCGTGTCCTGGCGTATCCTGCTCGAAGACCTGCAACAGGCTTACCGCGAACAGGTGCTGCCAGCGAAAACCAGTGCCTACCAGCACTGGGCGCACAAGCTGCACAGCCACGCGCAAACGCTCAACGATCAACTGCCGTACTGGCAGGCGCAATCGGTTGACGCCGAACTCCCGTGCGATAACCCCGAGGGCGGCCTGCAAAACCGTTTGGGTGCCAAACTCGAAACACGCCTTGACGCCGAGCACACCCGACGACTGCTGCAGGATGCGCCAGCGGCCTATCGCACCCAGGTCAACGACCTGCTGCTCACCGCCCTGGCACGCGTGGTCAGCCGCTGGAGTGGCCACGCCGCCGCGCTGATCCAGCTCGAAGGCCATGGCCGCGAAGACCTGTTCGAGGGCCTCGACCTGACCCGCACCGTCGGCTGGTTCACCAGCCTGTTCCCGGTACGCCTGCACGCCGACGGCGAGTTGGCGGGGGCGATCAAGGCGGTCAAGGAACAACTGCGCGCGGTGCCCGACAAGGGCCTGGGCTTTGGCCTGTTGCGTTACCTGGGTAGCCCCGACGCCCGTGACGCCCTGAATGGCCTGGCCGCGCCGCGTATCACCTTCAACTATCTGGGCCAGTTCGACCGCCAGTTCGATGAGACGGCGCTGTTTGTACCGGCCAGCCAAGGCAGCGGCCAGGCCCAGGACCCCGAGGCGCCGTTGGCCAACTGGCTGACGCTGGAAGGGCAGGTGTATGGCGGTGAGTTGGCGCTGCAATGGGGTTTCAGCCGCGCCATGTTCCAGGCGTCGACCATCCAGCATCTGGCGGATGAGTACGTCGCTGAACTCAAGGCGCTGATCGAGCATTGCTGCGCCACCCCGGCCGGGCAGGTGACGCCGTCGGACTTCCCGCTGGCCCGCCTCAGCCAGCAGCAACTGGACGCGCTACCCATGGCCGGGCCGGCCATCGCTGACGTTTATCCACTGTCGCCGATGCAGCAGGGCATGCTGTTCCATAGCCTGATGGAGCCGCAGGCCGAGGCGTATATCAACCAGCTGCGCCTGGACATCGAGGGCCTCGACCTGCCGACCTTCGGGCGCGCCTGGCAAGCGGCGCTGGACCGGCATCAGATCCTGCGCAGCAGCTTCCACTGGCTGGGCCTGGACAGCGCTCACCAAGTGATCCAGCGCCAGGTCGACCTGCAACTGCAAGTGATCGAAGACCCGCACGCCGATCTGGATGCGCTGGCCCAGGCCGAACGTGAGCGCGGCTTTGCACTGAATACCGCGCCGTTGTTTCGCCTGATGCTGGTGCGCGGTGCCGGTGCGGCCTGGCACCTGATCTTCACCAGCCACCACATCCTGATGGATGGCTGGAGTAACGCCCAGTTGCTCGCCGAGGTCATTGCCCACTACGCGGGCCAGACCGTACCCGCGCCGCTTGGGCAGTTCCGCGATTACCTGGGCTGGCTGCAACAGCAAGCCTCGAGCGAGGTGTTCTGGAAAGTCGCCCTGGCACCGTTGGCGGCGCCCACCTTGTTGGCCCAGGCACTGCGTACGCCGGTCGACGACAGCGGCATGGCCGACCACCACCTGAGCCTGGGCAGCAATTTCACTCGCACCCTCGGTGAGTTTGCCCGTCAGCAAAAAGTCACCCTTAATACCGTGCTGCAAGGCGCTTGGAGCCTGTTGCTACAACGCTATACCGGCCAGGATTGCGTGGCGTTCGGTGCTACCGTGGCCGGGCGTTCTGCACCGTTGCCGGGGATCGAGCAACAGCTGGGCCTGTTTATCAACACCTTGCCGATCATCAGTGCAGCCTCACCGGCCCAATCGGCCGCCGCCTGGCTCACTGAGCTGCAAGTGTTCAACCTCAGCCTGCGCGACCACGAGCATGTGCCGCTCTATGACATCCAGGGATGGGCCGGTCAACAAGGTGCGCTGTTCGATACCTTGCTGGTGTTTGAAAACTTCCCGGTGGCCGAAGCCCTCAAGCAAGGCGCGCCGGCCGGCCTGACCTTCGGCCGCCTGCACAACCATGAGCGTACTCACTACCCCTTGACCCTGGGCATCGAGTTGGGCGCCAGCCTGCGCCTGGAGTTCAGCTATGACCGGGCACGCTTCAGCGCGCAACAGGTCGCGCGGCTTGGCGCCAACCTGCAGCACCTGTTGCAACAACTGGTGGCGCACGCCGGTGTCGCGCTGGGCAACCTGCAACTGCTGGATCACGGCGCGCAGCGTGACGTGCTTGCCCTGAGCCACTCACCCGGTGCGGCTCCGCGCGCCGAACGCGTGCATCAACGCATCGCCGCCCAGGCCCAGTCCACGCCGGAGGCTCTCGCAGTGCAGGCCGGTGACCAGTGCTTGAGCTACGCCCAGCTCAACGCGCGGGCCAATCGCCTGGCCCATCGGCTGCTGGCGCTTGGTGTTGGCCCTGGTCAACGCGTGGGCCTGGCTTCGCGGCGTGGCCCGCAGTTGATCGTCAGCCTGCTGGCGGTGCTTAAAAGCGGCGCGGCCTATGTGCCGCTGGACCCCAAATACCCCGTCGACCGCCTGGCCTACATGCTCGCCGACAGCCGTCTGGATCTGCTGCTCAGCGAAACCGGTTTGCTCGTCGACCTGCCGTTGCCTGCTGGGTTGACCCGCCTGGATTTCACCGCCGACGGCGAGGAACTGGCTGGCTACCCGGCGACCAATCCGCCCAACCACGCAGCTGCCGCTGATCTGGTCTATGTGATCTACACCTCCGGCTCCACCGGCCAGCCCAAAGGCGTGGCCATCGACCATGCCGCCCTCGGCCAGTTCTGCGACAGCGCCGTGGCGTACAGCCGGTTGTGTGCAGAGGACCGTGTGTTGCAGTTTGCCACCTTCAGTTTCGATGGCTTTGTCGAGCAGTGCTTCCCGCCGTTGTGTGTGGGCGCAGCGCTGATCATGCGCGGCGATGAACTCTGGGATGCCGGCCAACTGGCCCGGGAAATCGTCGCGCACGGCGTGACGCTGGCCGACTTGCCGGCCGCCTATTGGTATTTGCTGGCCAAAGAGTGTGCCGTGGCCCGTCGCCCCTTGGGCAAGCTGCGCCAGGTGCATGTGGGCGGGGAGGCCATGTCGGTGGAAGGCTTGCGCGCCTGGCACGCCGCCGGGCTGGGCGGCGTGCGCCTGGTCAACACCTACGGGCCGACCGAGGCCAGCGTGGTCTCCAGTGTGCACGACTGCCAACTGGCTGATGCCAGCGATGCGTTGGGTGTGCCGATTGGGCAGGCGATTGCCGGGCGCTCGCTCTACGTGCTCGACAGCGGTTTCGAACTGCTGGTCACCGACGGCGTCGGCGAGTTGTGCATCGGCGCCGAGGCCGGTCTGGCGCAACGCTACTTCGACCGTCCGGCGCTCACCGCCGAACGCTTCCTGCCGGACCCGTTTTCCAGCCTGCCCGGTGCGCGCCTCTATCGCAGTGGCGACTTGGCCCGTTACAACGAAGCGGGTGCGCTGGAGTACGTCGGGCGTATCGACCAGCAAGTGAAGATTCGCGGCTTGCGTATCGAAATGGGCGAAATCGAAGCCAGCTTGCAAGCCTTGCCCCAGGTGCGCGAAGCGGCGGTGATCGCCCAGCCGAGCGCCACCGGCACGCAGTTGGTGGCGTACGTGGTGCCCGCCGAAGGCCAGGCATGGGACGCGCTTGCGCTGGCGACGCGCTTGCGCCATTCCTTGCCGGACTACATGGTGCCGGGGCATTGGCTGAGGCTCGACGCGTTGCCGTTGAACCCTAACGGCAAGCTCGACCGCCGCGCGCTGCCGGCGCCGGACCTGAGCCTGGAGGCACCCACCTACGTCGCGCCACGCAGCCCGCTGCACATTCAACTGGCGGCGATCTGGCAGGCGGTGTTGCAGGTTGAGCGCGTGGGCCTGGATGACCATTTCTTCGAGCGTGGCGGTCATTCGTTGCTGGCAACCCAAGTAGTCTCCCGGGTACGCCATGACCTCAAGTTGGAAGTGCCGTTGCGGGCCCTGTTCGAACAGCCGACGCTGGCAGCCTTCGCGGCCACTTGCGCAGGCTTGCAGGCCGATACGGCAGCCGTGATGCAGGCGGTTGGGCGTGATCAGCCATTGGCGTTGTCCTTTGCCCAGGAGCGCCAGTGGTTCCTCTGGCAGCTGGATCCTGCCAGTGCGGCCTATCACGTGCCCACCGCCTTGCACTTGCGCGGCCAACTGGATAGCGCGGCCTTGCAACGCGCCTTCCAGGCCCTGGTCGCGCGCCATGAACCGCTGCGCACCACCTTTGTGGAGGCGGGCGAGCACACCCTGCAAGTGATCCACCCAAGCCTGGCCGTGCTGATCGAGCACCAGGCCATCGACGCCGGGGCCATCGAGCAGGCGGTGACGCAAGAGATCCAGCGCCCGTTCGACCTGCGCAATGGCCCGCTGATGCGTGTCAAACTGCTGGTGATCGCGCCTGACCACCATGTGCTGGTCGTCACCCAGCACCACATCATCTCCGACGGCTGGTCGATGCAGGTGATGGTCGACGAACTGGTGGCGCTCTACCAGGGTGACGCGCAGTTGCCGGCGTTGCCGATCCAGTACGCCGACTATGCACAGTGGCAGCGAGGCTGGATGGCCGCCGGAGAAAAACAGCGCCAACTCGATTACTGGCGCGCGAGCCTTGGCAATGAGCATCCGCTGCTGGAATTACCCCTGGACCACCCGCGCCCTGCGGTGCAAAGCCATCGCGGCGCGCGCCGGCAGGTCCAGCTGGACAGCGCGCTGGTCGCCGACCTCAAGGCCCTGGCCCAACGTCAGGACGTGACCTTGTTCATGCTCTTGCTGGCGTCGTTCCAGACCCTGCTGCATCGCTACAGCGGCCAGTCCGAAATCCGTGTCGGCGCGCCGATCGCCAACCGTAATCGCCTCGAAACCGAACGGCTGGTGGGCTTTTTCGTCAATACCCAAGTGCTGCAAGCCGACCTCCACGGGCAAATGCCCTTCGAGCAGTTGCTGGCCCACGTCAAGCGGCGCGCCCTGGAGGCCCAGGCCCATCAGGACCTGCCCTTCGAACAGTTGGTAGAAGCCTTGCAACCGGAACGCAGCCTGAGCCACAACCCGCTGTTCCAGGTGATGTTCAACCATCAGGACAACCTGCGCGCAGGCCCGGTGCAGTTGCCCGGCCTTGAGTTGCAGCCGGTGGAGTGGGCCACCGGCAGCACCCAGTTCGACCTGAGCCTGGAAACCGAAGAATCGGCCGATGGCCTCTGGGCTTCGCTGACCTACGCCACCGACCTGTTCGAGCCGGCGACCGTAGACCGCCTGGCCGGGCATTGGCAAAACCTGTTGCGTGCGGTGGTGCGCGATGCTTCCCAGGCCCTGGACCCGTTGGCCATGCTCAGCGCAGCGCAATGGCAGCAAATGGCGTATGACTGGAACCGCAGCGATACCGATTACCCACGCGAGCGTTGTGTCCACCAGCTGTTCGAGGCGCAAGCGCTGTCACAGCCGGATGCTGTCGCGCTGCACTTCGATGAAGAACGCCTGAGCTACGACGCACTCAACCGCCGCGCCAATCGTCTGGCCCATCGACTGATCGCGGCGGGTGTCGGTCCGGATGTGCTGGTGGCTGTGCATATGGAGCGCTCGCTGGACATGGTGGTCGGCCTGCTGGCGACCCTCAAGGCCGGCGGCGCCTACGTGCCACTCGATCCGCAATTCCCGGCGGATCGACTGGCGTTCATGCTCGAAGACAGCCGCGCGCAGGTGCTGCTGACCCAGCCCCATTTGCGTGATCGCCTTGCGCAGCCGGCGGGTCTTCAGGTGCTGCTGGTGGATGACGCCAGCGGTGACGCGCACAACCCGCAGGTTACGGTGACACCGGAACACTTGGCCTACGTGATCTACACCTCCGGTTCCACCGGCCAGCCCAAAGGCGTGATGGTTCGCCACCAAGCGTTGTGCAGCTTCACGTGGGGCATGGCCGCCACCCTCGACATCGGCCGCGAGGCGCGCCTGTTGTCGCTGACCACGTTCTCATTCGACATCTTCGCCCTGGAGCTCTACGTACCGCTGAGCGTTGGCGCCACAGTGTTGCTGAGTGCCCAGGAACTGGCCCTCGACCCGGAAGCCATCCTTGATCTGGCCCACGGCCAAGCGGCCAGCGTGCTGCAAGCCACGCCGTCGACCTGGCGCATGTTGCTCGACAGCCCACGGGCGCAGCTGCTGCGTGGCGTCAAGTGCCTGTGCGGCGGTGAAGCGCTGCCGGCTGACCTGGCCCGGCGCATGCTCGACCTGCAAGGCTCGCTGTGGAACCTCTATGGCCCGACCGAAACCACCATCTGGTCGGCGGCCCATCGGCTGCTGGAGGCGCAACCTTTTGTCGGGCGGCCCATCGCCAATACCACGCTGTTCATACTCAACACCGATATGGGCCCATGCCCGGTCGGGGCTGCTGCTGAGCTGCTGATCGGCGGGGTCGGCCTGGCGCGGGGTTACCACGCGCGGCCTGCGCTGACCGCCGAACGCTTCGTGCCCAACCCGTTTGGTGCGCCGGGCGAGCGCCTGTACCGCACGGGCGACCTGGCGCGCTACCGTGCCGACGGCGTGGTGGAGTACATCGGCCGGGCCGACCACCAGGTCAAGGTCCGCGGTTTCCGCATCGAACTGGGCGAAATCGAAGCCTGCCTGCGTGAGCACGAAGGTGTGCGTGAAGCGGTGGTGCTGGCCGACAACGACCGCTTGATCGCTTACCTGGTGGCCGCTGCACCGCAGGCGCCGGCGCAGTACAAAGCTGCGCTGCGCGAGCGCCTGCCGGACTACATGGTGCCGGCGCACTGGGTGTTCCTCGACCGCCTGCCGCTGACGCCTAACGGCAAGCTCGACCGCAAGGCGCTGCCCAAGCCGGAGGCTGGCCTGTCAGTCAACGGCCACGTGGCGCCGATTACCGCACGCGAACAACAGGTCGCGGCGATTTGGGCCGAGGTGCTGGAGGTGCCGCGAGTGGGGCTCGACGACCACTTCTTCGAGCTGGGCGGGCATTCGTTGCTGGCCACGCGGGTGGTGTCACGGGTACGCCAGGCCCTGGCGCTGGAAGTCGCGCTCAAAACCTTGTTCGAACAGCCCTTGCTCGGTGATTTCGTGCGGGCGCTGGGCGAGGAGGGCGTCAAGGCACCGGCGTTGCTCAGGGCCGACCGCACGCAACCGTTACCGTTGTCCTACGCCCAGGAACGTCAGTGGTTCCTGTGGCAACTGGACGCCACCAGCGCCGCGTACCACATCCCCAGCACCCTGCGCTTGCAAGGCCCGTTGGACCTGGCCGCACTGCAACGCAGTTTCGATCGCCTGCTGGCCCGTCATGAAAGCCTGCGCACCCATTTTCGCCAGGACGCCGCGGGCACGGTGCAGGTGATTGAAGCCGTGGGCCGGGTTGACATCGAGCATGCCGACAGTGATTACGCCGACCTCAAGGCGCGCGTCGCCGCGGCCATCGCCGACCCATTCGACCTGCTGCGCGGGCCGCTGCTGCGGGTCAAATTGCTGCGCCTGGCCGAGGACGACCATGTACTCGTGCTGGTGCAGCACCACATCGTCTCCGATGGTTGGTCGATGCAACTGATGGTTGAGGAACTGGTGCAGCTGTACGCCGGTTACAGCCAAGGCGAGGACGTGCCATTGCCGGCCTTGCCGATCCAGTATGCCGACTACGCCGTGTGGCAGCGCGACTGGATGGCGGCCGGCGAGCAGGCCCGTCAACTGATGTACTGGCGCGAGCAATTGGGTGGCGAGCAACCGGTGCTGGCGTTGCCGTTCGATCACCTGCGCCCGGCGCAGCCCAGCCATCGCGGCGCACGCCTGGGCATCGAGCTGGCCCCCGACTTGTTGGATGGCTTGCGCACTCTGGCACAAAGCACCGGGGTCACGCTGCCGATGGTGTTGCTGGCGTCGTACCAAGCGTTGTTGCACCGCTACAGCGGCCAGGAGGATGTGCGTGTCGGCGTGCCGATTGCCAACCGCAACCGCCTCGAAACCGAGGGGTTGATTGGCTTCTTCGTCAACACCCAGGTACTCAAGGCCGATATCCACGGGCAGATGAGCGTGGCGCAGTTGCTGCGCCAGGTACGCCAGCGTTCCCTGGAGGCCCAGGCCCACCAGGACCTGCCGTTCGAACAGCTGGTGCAAGCGTTGCAACCGGAACGTAGCTTGAGCCTGAGCCCGTTGTTCCAGGTGCTGTTCAACCACCGCGTGAGCGCCGCCGACCGCCATCTGCGCCGCCTCACCGACCTGCACGTCGAAGTGTTGAGCTGGGACGAAGACATGGCCCAGTTCGACCTTGCGCTGGACGTGGAGGAAAGCCCCACGGCGCTCCGTGCATCCCTGAGTTACGCCACCGACTTGTTTGCACCGGCGACCATCGAGCGCATGGCCGGGCATTGGCAGAACCTGCTGCGGGCGATGGTTGCCGATCAACAGCAGAGCATCGGCCAGTTGAACCTGCTGGATGTGGCCGAGCAACAGCACATCCTGCAACTGTGGGACGGTACGGCCTCCGGCTTCTCGGCCCAGCGCCTGGTGCATGAATTGATCGCCGACCGCGCGCAGGAAACCCCCGATGCGGTGGCGGTGAAGTTCGACGCGCAAACCCTGACCTACGCTGAGCTCGACGGCCAGGCCAACCGCCTGGCCCACGCGCTGATCGCCCGTGGCGTCGGCCCGGAAGTGCGCGTGGCCATCGCCATGCCGCGCAGCGCCGAGATCATGGTGGCGTTCCTTGCCGTGCTGAAGTCGGGTGGCGTGTACGTGCCGCTGGATGTGGAATACCCGCGTGACCGCTTGCTGTACATGCTGCAGGACAGCCGTGCCCGGTTACTGCTGACCCATACGGCGGTGCAACACCGGCTGCCGATCCCGGAGGGTTTGCAAGCCTTGGCGGTGGATCAGGTGCAAGCCTGGGCCGACGGCAGCGATGCCGCGCCGCATGTTGCACTGCACGGTGACAACCTTGCCTACGTGATCTACACCTCCGGCTCCACTGGTTTGCCCAAGGGCGTAGCGGTGTCCCACGGGCCGTTGGTGGCGCACATCATCGCCACGGGCGAGCGCTATGAAACCTCTCCGGCCGATTGCGAACTGCACTTCATGTCGTTCGCCTTCGACGGTTCCCACGAAGGCTGGATGCACCCGTTGATCAACGGCGCCAGCGTGCTGATTCGCGACGACAGCCTGTGGTTGCCGGAGTACACCTACGCGCAGATGCACCGCCACAACGTGACAATGGCGGTGTTCCCGCCGGTGTACTTGCAGCAATTGGCCGAGCATGCCGAACGCGACGGCAACCCTCCGGCAGTGCGCGTGTACTGCTTTGGCGGCGATGCGGTCGCTCAAGCCAGCTACGACCTGGCCTGGCGCGCCTTGAAACCGACCTACCTGTTCAACGGCTACGGCCCGACCGAAACCGTGGTCACGCCGCTGCTGTGGAAGGCGCGCAAAGGCGACCCGTGCGGTGCGGTCTACGCCCCAATCGGTACGTTGCTGGGCAACCGCAGCGGCTATGTGTTGGATTCGCAACTGAACCTGCAACCCATCGGCGTGGCCGGCGAGTTGTACCTGGGCGGCGAGGGCGTGGCCCGGGGTTACCTGGAACGTCCGGCGTTGACCGCCGAGCGTTTTGTGCCGGACCCATTCGGCAAGCCGGGCAGCCGCGTGTATCGCAGCGGCGACCTGACCCGCGGGCGGCCGGACGGTGTGGTGGATTACCTGGGCCGGGTCGACCATCAAGTGAAGATCCGCGGTTTCCGTATTGAGCTGGGTGAAATCGAAGCGCGCCTGCGTGAACAGGCCAGCGTCGGTGAAACCGTGGTAGTGGCCCAGGAAGGCCCGAGCGGTAAGCAGCTGGTGGCGTACGTCGTCCCGACTGACGCCGCCCAGGCCAACGAAGCCCAGCTCCGCGATGGCTTGCGGCGTGCCCTGAAAAACCACTTGCCGGATTACATGGTGCCTGCCCACTTCGTGTTCCTGGCGCAAATGCCGTTGACCCCCAACGGCAAGCTCGACCGCAAGGGCCTGCCGGTGCCGGATGCCCGCCAGATGCAGCCGCAATACGTGGCCCCGCAAACCGAGCTGGAGCAGCAGATCGCTGCGATCTGGGCCGACATCCTGCACGTGCCGCACGTGGGCCTGAACGACAACTTCTTTGAAGTCGGTGGCCATTCCCTGTTGGCGATCCAGATCACGTCACGGGTCCAGACCGAACTGGGCCTGGAAGTGCCGCTGCTGGAGCTGTTCCAGACCGAATCGCTGCGTGCCTACGTGCAGGCCGCAGCCACCTTCCACGTCGGCAGCGTGGAAGATTTTGATGACCTGCGTGACTTTTTGAGCGAACTAGAGGCGATTTGAACCATGCTTTCCAACCCTAACATCGACCTGGTGTCGCGCTTCCTTCGCTTGCCTCTGGAGCAGCGCGAGCAGTTTTATCAGCGCCTGCAAAGCCGGGGCATGAGTTTCGCTCAACTGCCGATTGCCCCCACGCGTCACGATAGCGACACACTCGCGCTGTCCTACGCCCAGGAGCGCCAATGGTTTCTCTGGCAACTGGACCCCGACAGCGCCACTTACCATATCCCCGGCGCCCTGCGTTTGCATGGGCACCTGGACCTGGCGGCATTGCAGCGCAGTTTCGACAGCCTGCTGGCCCGTCACGAAAGCCTGCGTACGCAGTTGGTCGAGGACGGCGAACGCGTGTGGCAAGCAGTGATGCCGCAGGCACGGGTGCACATCCACCCGGCGCGTATCGATGAGTCGCACCTGATGGCGCGGGTGGAAGCGCAGGTCGCGCAGCCTTTCGACTTGCACCAGGCACCGCTGTTGCGCGTGACCCTGTTGCAACTGGCGGACGATGAGCATGTGCTGGTGATGGTGCAGCACCACATCGTGTCCGATGGTTGGTCGATGCAAGTGATGGTCGAAGAACTGGTGCAGCTCTACGCGGCCTACAGTCAGGGCCATGACCTGCAACTGCCTGAGTTGCCGATCCAGTACGCCGACTACGCCTTGTGGCAACGGGGCTGGATGGAGGCGGGGGAGAAGGCGCGTCAGTTGGCCTACTGGCAGGCGCTGTTGGGGGGTGAACAACCGGTGCTGGAGCTGCCGCTGGACCGTCCGCGCCCGGCCCAGCAAAGCCACCGCGGCGCCAGTGTGCAGGTACATCTGCAACCGGCGCTGGTGGCCGGCCTCAAGCAGCTGGCTCAGCAAGAGGGGGTAACGGCGTTCATGCTCTTGCTGGCGTCGTTCCAGACCTTGCTGTATCGCTACAGTGGGCAGGCAGACATCCGTGTGGGCGTGCCGAACGCCAACCGTAACCGCGTCGAAACCGAGCGGTTGATCGGCTTTTTCGTCAACACCCAGGTGCTCAAGGCCGACCTGGACGGGCAGATGAGCTTTGCCCAGTTGCTGCAACAGACCAAGCGTCGTGCCCTGGAGGCCCAGGCCCACCAAGACCTGCCGTTCGAACAACTGGTGGTGGCCTTGCAGCCTGAGCGCAGCCTGAGCCACAACCCGTTGTTCCAGGTGATGTTCAACCACCAGACTGACGCCCAAGGCACACGCGGTGGTCAGCAGCTGCCGGGCCTGCGCGTGGTGGAACTGGACTGGGCCAGCCAGACCACCCATTTCGACCTGAGCCTGGACACCCATGAATCCGCCGAAGGGCTCTGGGCGGCGCTGACCTACGCCACCGATTTGTTCGACGCCGCGACCATCGAGCGTTTTGCGCAACACTGGCAAAACCTGCTGCAGGCGGTGGTGAGTGCACCGCGCAGCCGTCTCTGCGAGTTGCCGATGCTGGGCGCCCAGGAACAGCAGGTGATGCTCCAGGACTGGAACGCACCCGCCTGCGCCGCCGCACCACACGCCGTACACCGTCTGTTCGAGGCCCAGGCCGAGCAGCACCCTGAACGTCAAGCCTTGGCCCTGGATGACCAGGCCCTCAGCTATGGCGAGCTGAACCGTCAGGCCAACCGCCTGGCGCATTACCTGCTGGCCGAGGGTGTCGGCCCGCAAGGACTGGTCGGGATCGCCGTGGAGCGCTCCTTTGCCATGGTGATCAGCGTGCTGGCGGTGCTCAAGACGGGGGCGGCCTACGTGCCGCTTGACCCGCAGTACCCGCGCGAACGCTTGGTGCATATGCTCGAGGACAGCGGCGTGCGCCTGGTGCTCACCCAATCCCACCTGCGCGCGCGCCTGCCGTTGCCGGCTGCGGTGGTGGTCGTGGACATCGATCTGGCCCAGGCCCAATTGGCGCAGTGTACCGAGCACAACCCCGATACGAATTTCGAGCCGCAGAGCCTGGCGTATGTGATCTACACCTCCGGCTCCACCGGTAAACCCAAGGGCGTTGCCATCAGCCATGGGGCCTTGAGTGAGTTCGCCGGTATCGCGGCGGATTACTCGCAGTTGGTCCCCAGTGACCGGGTGTTGCAGTTCGCCACCCTGAACTTCGACGGCTTCGTCGAGCAGCTGTACCCAGCCTTGACCCTCGGGGCGACCGTGGTGCTGCGCGGCCCGCAACTGTGGGACGGTGCCGAGCTGTACCGGCAGATCATCGCCCAGGGCATTACCCTGGCAGACTTGCCCACGGCCTACTGGAAGCTGTTCCTGCAAGATTGCCTGGCAGCCGGCTCGCGGCCTTACGCGGCGTTGCGCCAGGTTCACATCGGTGGCGAAGCCATGCCGCTGGACGGCCCGCTGCTCTGGCAACGCGCAGGGCTTGGCCGTGTACGCTTGCTCAATACCTACGGGCCCACCGAGGCCACGGTGGTCTCCAGTGTGCTGGACTGCACCGATGCGAGTGCCGTCAGCGCTGCCGGTGCCAGCCCGATTGGCCGAGCGTTGCCGGGGCGTGGCCTGTATGTGCTGGATCGCGACCTGAACCTGCTGGCGCTGGGCGCCGTGGGCGAACTCTATATCGCCGGCGCCCGTGGCTTGGCGCGTGCTTATTTGCAGCGCCCGGGCCTGACCGCCGAACGCTTTGTCGCCGACCCGTTCAGCACCTCAGGCGAGCGCCTGTATCGCACGGGCGACCTGGCGCGTTATCGCGCCGACGGGGTGGTGGAGTACGTCGGGCGGGTTGACCATCAGGTGAAGATCCGTGGTTTCCGCATTGAACTGGGGGAGATCGAAGCCGTGCTGCTGGCCCAGGACAGTGTGCGTGAAGCCCTGTTGCTGGCCGCCGACAACCAACTCTTGGCTTACCTGGTGCCTGCGCAGCCGTTGGCTGAAAGCGAGCGCGCCGAGGCGGGCGAGCAGTTGATGGCCACCTTGCGCGAGCACCTGCCGGACTACATGGTGCCGGCGCACCTGATTTTCCTTGAGCGCATGCCCCTGAACCCCAACGGCAAGCTGGACCGCCAGGCACTGCCCAAACCCGATGCCAACGCGGTGCAACAGGACTGGCGGGCGCCGGCCACGCCGCTGCAACAACAGGTCGCGGCGATCTGGGCCGATATTCTCGGTGCCGAGCCGGTGGGCCTGAACCAGCACTTCTTCGAGCTGGGCGGGCATTCGTTGCTGGCCATGCAAGTGGTCTCGCGCATTCGCCAGACGCTGAACCTGGAAGTGCCCCTCAAGGCTGTGTTCGAGCACCCGCGGCTGGAGGCGTTTGTCGCGGCATTACAGGCCCAGGGCAGCGACCAGCCAACGGCGCCGGCGTTGCTGCCGGTGGGGCGCGAGCTGCCGTTGCCGCTGTCCTATGCTCAGGAACGCCAGTGGTTTCTCTGGCAACTGGAGCCCCACAGTGCGGCGTATCACATCCCCAGCGCGCTACGCCTGAAAGGGCAGTTGGACCACGCAGCGCTGCAACGCAGTTTTGATCGCCTGCTGGCCCGTCATGAAAGCCTGCGAACCCATATCCGCCAGGATCCGGAGGGTGCGGTGCAAGTGATTGAACCGCAGGTGTCGCTGCCGATCAGCCAGGCCGATGTCAATGAGGCCCAACTCCAGGCGCGGGTCGAAGCGCTGATTGCCCAGCCGTTCGACCTGCAACAAGGCCCGTTGCTGCGTGTCAGCCTGTTGCGCCTGGCCGAGGATGAACATGTACTGGTGCTGGTGCAGCATCACATCGTCTCCGATGGCTGGTCGATGCAGTGTGTGGTCGAGGAACTGGTGCAGCTGTACGCCGGTTACAGCCAGGGCCGGGAGGTGGCATTGCCGGGCTTGCCGATCCAGTACGCCGACTACGCGGTGTGGCAGCGTAACTGGATGGATGCCGGTGAGAAACAGCGCCAACTGGCTTACTGGCGTGAAAGGCTGGGCGGTGAACACAGCGTGCTGGAGTTGCCGTTCGACCACCTGCGCCCGGCGGTGCAGAGCCACCGGGGCGCGCGCCTGGCATTCGAGCTGGCGCCCGAGCTGAGCCACGGTCTGAAAGCCTTGGCCCAGCAGCAAGGCGTGACCGTGTTCATGTTGCTGCTGGCCTCCTTCCAGACCTTGTTGCACCGCTACAGCGGCCAGGAAGAAATACGCGTCGGCGTGCCCATCGCCAACCGCAATCGCAGCGAGACCGAGCGCCTGATCGGTTTCTTCGTCAACACCCAGGTGCTCAAGGCCGATGTGCATGGCCAGATGAGCGTCGAGCAGTTGCTGCAACAGACCCGGCAACGGGCGCTGGAAGCCCAGGCCCACCAGGACCTGCCGTTCGAACAGTTGGTCGAAGCGCTGCAACCGGAACGCTGCCTGAGCCACAACCCTTTGTTCCAGGTGATGTTCAACCACCAGACCGACATTGGCCAGGCCCAGGTTCAGCACCGACTGCCGGCCTTGCGAGTAGAAGGGTTGGAGTGGGAAAGCAAGACCGCGCACTTTGACCTCGACCTGGATATCCAGGAGTCCACCGAAGGTATTTGGGCCACGTTGGGTTATGCCCTGGACCTGTTCGAAGCGAGCACTGTGCAGCGCATGGCGCGTCACTGGCAGAACCTGTTGCAGGGCATGGTCGCTAACCCACGGCAACCGCTCAGCCAGTTGAACCTGCTGGATGTGGCCGAGCAACAGCACATCCTGCAACTGTGGGACGGTACGGCCTCCGGCTTCTCGGCCCAGCGCCTGGTGCATGAATTGATCGCCGACCGCGCCCAGGAAACCCCCGATGCGGTGGCGGTGAAGTTCGACGCGCAAACCCTGACCTACGCTGAGCTCGACGGCCAGGCCAACCGCCTGGCCCACGCGCTGATCGCCCGTGGCGTCGGCCCGGAAGTGCGCGTGGCCATCGCCATGCCGCGCAGCGCCGAGATCATGGTGGCGTTCCTTGCCGTGCTGAAGTCGGGTGGCGTGTACGTGCCGCTGGATGTGGAATACCCGCGTGACCGCTTGCTGTACATGCTGCAGGACAGCCGTGCCCGGTTACTGCTGACCCATACGGCGGTGCAACACCGGCTGCCGATCCCGGAGGGTTTGCAAGCCTTGGCGGTGGATCAGGTGCAAGCCTGGGCCGACGGCAGCGATGCCGCGCCGCATGTTGCACTGCACGGTGACAACCTTGCCTACGTGATCTACACCTCCGGCTCCACTGGTTTGCCCAAGGGCGTAGCGGTGTCCCACGGGCCGTTGGTGGCGCACATCATCGCCACGGGCGAGCGCTATGAAACCTCTCCGGCCGATTGCGAACTGCACTTCATGTCGTTCGCCTTCGACGGTTCCCACGAAGGCTGGATGCACCCGCTGATCAACGGCGCCAGCGTGCTGATTCGCGACGACAGCCTGTGGTTGCCGGCGTACACCTACGCGCAGATGCACCGCCACAACGTGACAATGGCGGTGTTCCCGCCGGTGTACTTGCAGCAATTGGCCGAGCATGCCGAACGCGACGGCAACCCTCCGGCAGTGCGCGTGTACTGCTTTGGCGGTGATGCGGTCGCTCAAGCCAGCTACGACCTGGCCTGGCGCGCCTTGAAACCGACCTACCTGTTCAACGGCTACGGCCCGACCGAAACCGTGGTCACGCCGCTGCTGTGGAAGGCGCGCAAAGGCGACCCGTGCGGCGCGGTCTACGCCCCAATCGGTACGTTGCTGGGCAACCGCAGCGGCTACGTGCTCGATTCGCAACTGAACCTGCAACCCATCGGCGTGGCCGGCGAGTTGTACCTGGGCGGCGAGGGCGTGGCCCGGGGTTACCTGGAGCGTCCGGCGTTGACCGCCGAGCGTTTTGTGCCGGACCCATTCGGCAAGCCGGGCAGCCGCGTGTATCGCAGCGGCGACCTGACCCGCGGGCGGCCGGACGGTGTGGTGGATTACCTGGGCCGTGTCGACCATCAAGTGAAGATCCGCGGTTTCCGTATTGAGCTGGGTGAAATCGAAGCGCGCCTGCGTGAACAGGCCAGCGTCGGTGAAACCGTGGTGGTGGCCCAGGAAGGCCCGAGCGGCAAGCAACTGGTGGCCTATGTGGTGCCGCTGGACCCGAGCCTGCTGGACGACGCCGTGGCCCAGTCGAACGGCCGTGAAGCGCTGCGTCGTGCGTTGAAAACCCGCTTGCCCGACTACATGGTGCCGACGCACTTGATGTTCCTCGAGCGTATGCCGCTGACCCCCAACGGCAAGCTCGACCGCAAGGGCTTGCCGCTGCCGGATGTGAGCCAGATGCAGCAGGTGTATGTGGCGCCCCGGAGCGAGCTGGAACAGCAGATAGCCGCGATCTGGGCCGATGTATTGCGCCTGCCGCAAGTGGGTTTGCATGACAATTTTTTCGAGTTGGGTGGCGACTCGATCATATCGATCCAGGTGGTCAGCCGTGCCCGCCAGGCCGGTGTGCGCTTCACGCCCAAAGACCTGTTCCAACACCAGACCGTGCAGAGCCTGGCGACCGTGGCGCGCGAAGGTGAGGGCGCGGTATGGCTGGATCAGTCGGCCCTGACCGGGGCGTTATTGCTGTTGCCGGTGCAACAAGCGTTTTTCGCCGATGACATTCCCCAGCGTCAGCACTGGAACCAATCCGTAGTGCTGCAACCGCACCAACCGTTGCAGGTGCCGCTGCTGGTGGCCGCGCTACAGGCGCTGATCGTGCATCACGATGCCTTGCGTACCACTTTTGTCCAAGGCCCGACGGGCTGGACCGCAGTCTACCGTGAGCCCGGGCTGCATCAAGCCGAACAGGTGGTGTGGCAGACCTCGTTGAACAGCGTCGAAGAACTGGATGCCTTGGGCGAAGAAGCCCAGCGCAGCCTCGACCTGAGTTCGGGCCCCTTATTGCGTGCGGTGCTGGCGCAATTGGCCGATGGCTCCCAACGCCTGTTGCTGGTGATCCATCATTTGGTGGTAGACGGTGTGTCCTGGCGCATCCTGCTTGAAGACCTGCAAAGCACTTACCAGCAACTGGCCCAAGGTGCCCGCGTGACACTGCCGGCCAAGACCAGCGCCACCCGCGCCTGGGCTGAGCGGCTGCAAACCTATGCCCGCAGCGCGGCACTGACGCAGGAGCTGGTCTGGTGGCAGACGCAATTGCAGGGCAGCCCGGTCGGTTTGCCCGGCGCCGACCCACAGGCCAGCTTGAGCAACCAACTGGCGCTGAGTGTGAGCACTCATCTGGACGCCGGGTATACCCGGCGCTTGCTGCAAGACGCACCGAGTGCCTACCGCACCCAGATCAATGACCTGCTGCTGACGGCCCTGGCGCGGGTCATCACACGCTGGAGCGGTGAGGCTTCGATGTTGATCCGCCTCGAAGGCCACGGCCGCGAAGACCTGTTCGACGAGATCGACCTGACCCGCACCGTCGGTTGGTTCACCAGCCTTTATCCGTTGCAACTGGTGCCGGCCGCTTCTCTGGCCGGCTCCCTCAAACAGGTCAAAGAGCAATTGCGCGCAGTGCCGGACAAGGGCCTGGGCTTTGGCGCGCTGCGTTACCTGGGCAATGCCCAGGCACAACAGGCGCTTGCGGCCTTGCCGCGTCCGCGCATTACCTTCAACTACCTGGGGCAGTTCGACGCCAGTTTCGACAGCGCTGAACAGGCAGGGCTGTTCACACCTTCCGGTGATGCCTGCGGTGCCGAGCAAAGCCCGGAGGCGCCGTTGGGTAACTGGCTGGAAATCAATGGCCAGGTCTATGGTGGCGAGCTGAAGTTGAATTGGAGCTTCAGCCAGGCAATGTTCGGCGAAGCGACGGTGCAACGCCTGGCCGATGAGTACGCCTCGCAGCTCAAGGCGCTGATCGACCACTGTTGTGAGTCGGCTTACCAGGGCGTAACGCCGTCGGACTTCCCGTTGGCGCGCTTGTCCCAAGGGCAGTTGGATGACCTCGCGCTTGACGCGGCCCAGGTCGAAGACGTGTATCCGCTGTCGCCGATGCAACAAGGCATGTTGTTCCAATCGCTGTACGGTGAAGGTACGGGTGACTACATCAACCAGATGCGCGTTGATGTGCAGGGCTTGGACGTCGCGCGCTTCGGCCAGGCGTGGCAGGCGGCGGTCGAGCGCCATGAGATCCTGCGCAGCGGTTTTGTCTGGCAGGCCGAGCTTGAGCAACCCTTGCAGGTAGTCTACAAGCAGGCCCGCCTACCGTTTGTGGTGCTGGATTGGCAGACGCGTAAAGACTGCACCCAGGCGCTCGATAGCCTGGCCGAGTCGGCAAGGGCCCAGGGATTTGTCCTCGAACAGGCACCATTGTTGAACCTGACGGTGATCCGTACGGGGGCGTCCAGCTATCACGTGATCTACACCCATCACCACATCCTGATGGATGGCTGGAGTGGTTCGCAGTTGTTCGGCGAGGTCTTGCAGCACTATGCCGGTGAGCGGCTGCCGGCGCCGACCGGGCGTTATCGCGATTACATCGCCTGGCTGCAGGCGCAAGACAAAGCCGTCAGCCAAGCGTTCTGGAAAGACCAACTGGTGAACTTGCAGGAACCCACGCGCCTGGCCCGTGGCGTACAGGTTGAGGCGGATGTGGCCCTGGCGGTCAACGGCGAGCATCGCTTGAGCCTTGATACGGCGCAAACCGAACGCCTCAAAGTGTTCGCTCAACGCCATAAAGTGACCCTCAATACGTTGGTGCAGGGCGCGTGGCTGTTGCTGCTGCATCACCACACCGGGCAGGCCACCGTCGCGTTCGGTGCCACGGTGGCGGGGCGCCCGGCAGAACTGCGTGGGATTGAGCAACAGGTCGGCTTGTTCATCAACACACTGCCGGTGGTGGCGACGCCACAGGCGCAGATGTCGGTCAGCCAATGGTTGCAGCAGATCCAGCAGCAGAACGTGGGCCTGCGTGAGCAGGAACACACGCCGCTGTTCGAGATCCAGCGTTGGGCGGGGTTGGGCGGCGAGGCGCTGTTCGACAGTATCCTGGTGTTCGAAAACTACCCGGTGTCCGAGGCGCTGGAGCAAGGCGCACCTTCAGGGCTGCGCTTTGGTGCGGTGCAGAGCCTGGAACAGACTCACTACCCGTTGACCGTGTTGCTGGCCATCGGCGAGACCCTGGGCCTGGAGTTCAACTACGACCGCCAAGCCTTCAGCGTGGCGCATATCCAGCGCCTGGGCGAACACTTCCAGCAGTTGCTGCTGGCACTGGCCAGTGATGGGGCCCAGTGCCTCGCCGCACTGCCATCGTTGGCGCAAGCCGAGCGCCACACCGTGTTGCAGGCGTGGAATGCCACGGCCGAGGATTACCCGCTGCACCCGCCGGTACACCGCTTGATCGAGGCACAAGTGCTGCGTACGCCCGCTGCACCCGCGTTGGTGTTTGCCGGGCAAACCTTGAGTTACACCGCGTTGAACGCCCGGGCCAACCGCCTGGCGCATCGACTGATGGCCGCTGGCGTCGGGCCGGATGTGCTGGTGGGGTTGGCCGTGGAGCGGTCGATCGAAATGGTGGTCGGCTTGCTGGCGGTACTCAAGGCCGGTGGTGCTTATGTGCCGCTGGACCCGGAATACCCGCGTGATCGACTGGCCTACATGCTGCAAGACAGCGGTGTGCAACTGCTGTTGACCCAGGCGCATCTGCTTGCGCAACTGCCGGTTCCCGTGGCTGTGCAAAGCCTGGTGCTGGAGCCCGGTGATGCCTGGCTGGACACCTTCGACGCCCACAACCCGGACGTCACGGTGCACCGCGAGCACCTCGCCTATGTGATCTACACCTCCGGTTCCACCGGCCAGCCCAAGGGCGCCGGCAATCATCATGGTGCGCTGACCAACCGGTTGTGCTGGATGCAACAAGCGTATGGCCTGCAAGCCCGCGACAGCGTGCTGCAGAAAACCCCGTTCAGCTTTGACGTGTCGGTGTGGGAATTTTTCTGGCCATTGATGACCGGTGCGCGCCTGGTGGTGGCTGCGCCGGGTGACCACCGTGACCCGGCCAGGCTGGTCCGCTTGATCAATGCTGAACAGATCACCACGCTGCATTTTGTGCCGTCCATGCTGCAAGCCTTCCTGCAGGACGCGGCGGTCGTTTCGTGCCAGAGCCTGCAACGCATTGTGTGCAGCGGTGAGGCATTGCCCGCCGACACCCAGCAACAGGTGTTTGCCAAGTTGCCCCATGCCGGGTTGTACAACTTGTATGGCCCGACCGAGGCGGCCATCGACGTCACCCACTGGACTTGCGTCGAAGAAGGCCGCGACGCCGTACCGATTGGCCGGCCGATCGCCAACCTGGGTTGCTATGTGCTGGACGCCAACCTGGAACCGGCGCCGATCGGGGTGCTGGGCGAGCTGTACCTGGGCGGCATCGGCCTGGCGCGGGGGTATCACCGCCGTGCGGCGCTGACCGCCGAGCGCTTTGTGACCGACCCGTTCGGCAGCGGCGAGCGCCTGTATCGCACGGGCGACCTGGCGCGTTATCGCGACGATGGCGTGATCGAATATGCCGGGCGCATTGACCATCAGGTAAAACTGCGTGGGCTGCGTATCGAACTGGGGGAAATCGAAGCGCGCCTGTTGGCCCTCGACACTGTCCGTGAAGCCGCCGTGCTGGCGGTCGACGGCACGCACCTGGTGGGTTACCTGGTGCTGCAACAGCCACGGGAGGATTGGAAAACGGCGGTGGTTGCGCACCTGGCCACGCAGTTGCCGGACTACATGGTGCCCGCGCAGTGGGTGCTGTTGGCGCAGATGCCGTTGAGCCCCAATGGCAAGTTGGATCGCAAGGCGCTGCCTAAACCCGAGACCCACGGCGCCGAGCACTACCAGGCGCCCCAGAGCGGGATCGAGCAGCAGGTAGCGGCGATCTGGAGTGAAGTGCTGGGGGTGGAACGTGTGGGGCTCAACGACAACTTCTTCGAACTGGGCGGCCATTCGTTGCGCGTGCTGATGCTCAAGGAGCGGATCAGGAAGGTCAGTGGCGTCAACGTGTCCGTCAGCCAATTGATGCTTAACCCGACCGTGAGCGGGCAGGTCAAATGCCTGCAAGGCGAGATGCGGCCATCGTTGATCGTCAAGCTTAACCAACAGACCGAAGGCACACCGTTGTTCCTGTTCCACCCAAGCTTCGGCTCAGTGCATTGCTACACCGCGATTGCCCTGGCATTGCGCGAGCAACGCCCGGTGTTCGGGGTGATATGCCGGGCATTGGCCGAGGAGGGGGCCGCCGTACCGCAGTGGCAGGCCATGGTGGACGACTACACCGCGCAGTTGTTAGCGGCCCAGCCCCACGGCACCTTGCGCCTGGCCGGCTGGTCGCTGGGTGGCAACCTGGCGATGGAAGTGGCCTACGGCCTGGAGCAAGCGGGGCGTGAGGTCGAGTTTGTGGGGTGGATCGATTCTGCGCCACCGCAGTGGCTCAAGCCTTACTGGGACGCGGTGGTGGTGGAGGACGCTCGCGAGGTCTCGGCCAACGAGCGCCGCGCCGCCTTGCTGGGGGTGATGTTCCCTGAATTCGCCGAGGCGATCCAGGTTGCCTGGCAGCACTGCCAACGGCAGGCCGAGGATGAGGCGGGGCAATGGCAAGCATTCGGGGCCTGGGCTGAACAGACCCTGGGTGAGACCTTTACCGTGATCAAGGAGCAATTGCTGCGTGGCAATGAAGCGCAGATCGCCTGGGACGTTGACCGGGCACTGAGTGAGCGGATGCAGGCGGCCGACTTCAAGCCCATCAAGGCCCCTGTCAGTTGCTGGTGGGCCTCCATGAGCCGGGCAGGGCACTTCAAGGACCTGATCGAGCGGCACATGGCTGCTGTGATTGGCCAAGGGCGCATTGAGCGTTCGGTGATGATCGAAACCGATCACGACGGCATTATCGACAGTGCCGCGTTCATCAACAGCCTGGTGGAGGCAATGAGGTAACCCGATACGCACCGCTAAAAAACCGGATCCTGTATCCCAATGCCAGTCAGTTAAGCGCTAGAACGAGCAACCGGTAACCGGTGGCGAGCGGGCTTGTCCCGCGTTGGGGCGCGTAGCGCCCCCAAAGAAGGACGAATGCGGTGTACCCGATACTCCGCGCAGATAGCTTTTGGGGCCGCTACGCAGCCCAACGCGGGACAAGCCCGCTCGCCACAACAAGCCCGCTCGCCACAGTGATAGTGTTCCTTCTTAACTGACTGGCATTGATCCTGTATCCGATTTTTTTGCAGCACAAAAAAACGCCCGGTGAGCGTTCAACACTCACCGGGCGTTCGGTCGATCAAGGCGTTCGGTCAGAAGTCCCAGCGCGTGCTGACCATCACGTTGCGTGGCTCACCGTAGGCGGCCGAGTTATAGAAGCCCACGTTGGTGTAGTAGGACTTGTCGAAGATGTTGTTGAAGTTGACCGTGGCCGACAGGTTCTTGGTGACCTGGTAGCGGGTCATCAGGTCCACCAGCCAGTAGGATTCCTGGGTGATGTCCTGGTTGGTGTTGAGCGGCCCGTTCCAGATCTCGTTCCAGCCCTTGGTCTGCCAGCGCAGGCCACCGCCGACGGTGAATTTGTCCAGGTCGCCCTTGAGCTTGTAAGTGGTGTTCAGGTTGACCTGGTGCTCGGGTTCGAAGGTGGAGAGCTTCTTGCCGTTGTCATCGCGCACGATCTTGTGGGTATAACCCCCCTGGACTTGCCAGCCCGGGCTCAACTCACCGGAGATCTCCGCTTCGTAGCCCTTGGTGACCGCCTTGGAACTCTTGAACGCGTAGTTCTGCGGGGTTGGGGTCTGGTTGTTGTAGGCGTCGTCTGAAATCGGGCGGTTGGTCTCATGCACTTCGAAGTAAGCAATGCTGGTATTGAGGCGACCGTCGAGGAACTCGCCCTTGAGGCCCAGCTCGTAGTTTTGCCCTTCGTCCGGGTCCAGCAGCTTTTGGTTGCGGTCCTTATAAGTGCTTTCCTGGGGTTGGAAAATGTCGGTGTAGCTGGCGTAGGCCGAGAAGTTGTCGTTGAGGTCGTAGATCACGCCCGCGTAAGGAATGAACCGGCCGGTTTCCTTGTAGGAGGGGTTGTTACCGGTGACGTGATAGTTGGCCACGCGCCCGCCCAGGATCACGTTCAGGTCCTCCATCACGTTCAAGCGTGTGGTCACGTAATAGCCGGTTTGACGGATGGTGTCATCGATGTACTGTTGGGCAGGGCCGTAGATCGGCTTGGCGAGATGGCCGTTCCAGTTATAGAAATCGACCTTGTTACCCCCTGGCCATTCCGGCGACCAGTAGCCCTTGCCTTGCCAGCGCGAGGTGCCGATCGAACCACCGACCACCAATTCATGTTCGCGGCCGAACAGGCTGAAAGGCCCGGTGGCGTAGAGGTCGGCCGAGGTGCTCTTGGTTTCGCCGGTGTACTTCTGCCCATTGATCTCGGCAGTGCCATCGGCTGCCGGCTGGACGAATTGAATCGAACCGAGGTCAGCATGGTAGCTGTTGATCTTGTGGTCGAGCTGCAGTTTGGTCACCCAGCCATCACCCAGGTCATGTTCCAGCATGGCGAACGCGGTACGGGTGTTTTGCTCCCAGGAACTCCAGGTAGTGCCGTTGTTGTAGGAGCGTGGCATCTTGTTGATGCTGCCGTTGGAATTGACCAACGGGAAGGCACCGGACCAGCTGGAACCTTTGGGAATGCTGTCCTGATAGTCGAAGCCCACGCTCAGCATCGTGTCGGGGGACAGGTCGAATTCGGTAATGCCGTAGTAGGTTTCGGTCTTGCGTGAGTAGTGGTCCATGAAGGACTTCTTGTCCTGGTACGCCGCCACTGCACGGCCACGGACATTGCCGCTGTCCGTCAAGGGGCCGCTGACGTCGACTTCGCTGCGGTAGTTGTCCCAGGAGCCTGCGCCCAGGGTGACATGGCCCTTGAATTCGGACGTGGGCTTCTTGCGAATCAGGTTGATGGTCGCCCCCAGGGAGCCGGCACCGTTGAGTAGGCCGGTGGCACCCTTGAGGATCTCGATGCGGTCGTAGATGGCCATGTCGCTCAGGGTGTTGCCTGCCGAATAGCCGACGTTACGCACGGTGGAGGGGATCCCGTCGTACTGGAAGCTGTTGACCGAGAAACCACGGGAATAGTAGTTGGTACGGTCGGTGTCATAAGCCGACACGGTGATGCCCGGGGTGTGGCGCATCACGTCATCCACATTATTAAGGGCGAAATCTTCGATGTGCTGGCGCGTGATGACGGTGATCGACTGCGGGGTTTGCCGTGGGGTCAGGGTCAGCCGTGTGGCTGTGGCGATGGTGCCCGGGGTATAGGAACCGGAGCCCTCGGTGATGTTGCCCAGGGTGTTGGCGGTCACTTGGGTGGGGCTCAGTTCCAACCCGCCACCGCTGCCGGCGGCGACCACCGTCAAGGTGTTGCCGCTCAGGCTGTGAGTCGTCTCACTGCCGGCCAGCAACGCGTCGATGGCCTGCTGTGGCTGCATCTTGCCTTTGACGGCTCGGCTGTTTTTGCCTTGCACGTCGCCTGGGCTGTACAGCACTTGCACATTGGTCTGGCGGCCAAACTCCTGTAGCGCGCTCCCCAGCGGCTGTGCAGGAATATCCAGCGCGATCTCCTGGGCTTGCACATAGCCTGCAATCGGCAGCGACACGGCCAGGGCCAGGGCACTCGCAAGGAGGTTGATGTTCAGGGCCCGGCGCATGGATCGCGCTTTACTCAGGGGGCTGAGACCACGTCGTGCTGGCATGAATGCTTTCTCTTCTATGTGTTAAGTGGGCAGTTCTAGGTATTAGTTGAGGTTAGTTCTCATTACTGCTAGTGAGACGTTCCTCCCGGCGCAAACCGGAAAACAAATGCATGGCGGTTGCTCATGCAGGTTCAAGGGCTTGCACCACCTGGCCGGCACGCAGGCGCACCAGTTGGTCGGCGATGTCGAAATAGCGGTCGTCGTGGCTGATCACGATGATGGTCTTGCCCAGTCGCTTGAGGTCCGGCAGCAGCTCGGTGTAGAAGATCCGGCGGAAGGCCGGGTCCTGGTCGGCGGCCCATTCGTCGAACACCAGCACCGGGCGTTCTTCCAGCCATGCGTTGACCAACGCCAGGCGCTTGCGCTGCCCGGTGGACAGGTCGGTGGTGCTGAACACACCGTCCTTGACGCTGACCTTGTGCGCGATTTCCAGGCGCTCCAGGTACTTGCTGGCACTGTCCAGGGACTGCGTGGCGCTGCCCTGCACCAGGTCGTCGAACAGGTAGTAATCGGAAAATACCGTGGTGAACAGCTGGCGATAATCGTCGCGCTCGGGGTCGGTCACCGCTGCGCCGTTGAGGCGGATCTCGCCGGCCTGGGGCGGGTAAAGGCCCAGCAGCAGCTTGATCAGGGTGGTCTTGCCGCTGCCGTTCTCGCCGACGATGAACACGATATCGCCTTGCTCGATGCTCAGGTTGATCGGCCCCAGGTGAAACGGTTCGCTGCCTTCAATCGCGGGTGGGCTGTAGCTCACGCCGCGCAACTCGAGGCGGTTGACCACCGGCTTCGGTGCCTCGCTGTCGTCCATCAACAGGTGCGGTTCAGGGGAAGAAAAGCGTTCCGATAATTCGCTGATACGGTCAAAGGCGATCTTGGCCTTGCCGACCACGGGCAAGTAACCCAGCAGGTGTTCCAGCGGGCCTTTCATGTACAGCAGCACCAGCACGAAACCGGTCATCACGGTAGGGTCGGGGTTGGGGGTGTACGCCTGCATCGCCAGGGCCAGGCCGATCACCACGAAGAACAGCATCGAGCCAAAGGTCTTGGCCAGGATATAAATATTGACCGAACGCACCTGGATGTCGCTGATGCGGTCGGCGGTTTCCTGGATGCGATGGGTGTTCATGCGAAACCGCCGTGGGCGGTGCATGCGCAGCTCCTTGGCACCGGAGGCGATCGCGTTGTAGTAACGCTGCAACTCATCTTCATGGCTGCGCGCCAGGTCAAAGCCCTGGATGCCTTTGCCACCGGCAATGAACTGTACGGCGCTGCCGATAATGATCGCCACCACCATCATCAGGAACATGGGCACCGACAGGTAGGCCAGGTAGCCCAGGCAACCGAGGGTGACGGTGGCGGCGATAGCCAGCGGCGTGAAGGCAAAGGAAAAGTCGCTGATGGTGTCCACATCATGGGTCAGCACGGGGATCAGGCGGTGGGAGCGATACCGTTCGATCTGGCCGATGGGCGCCGACAGGACCTTCTCTCCCAGGTCCTTGCGCAGGGCGGCAATGATCCGTTGCCCGACGTAGTTGGTACCGATGTCTGAAACGATCGAGCTGACCAGCGCCACCACGCACAAGGCGGCAAAGGTCAGGACGACACCCTGGGTCATGCCGCCCGCCGAATGCAGGGCGTTATTGATCGTAGCCAGCAGCAGGGTGATGGCCAGGCCGCCCACCATGCCGAGGGCGACGGAGACTGTCACGAGGGTACGAAAGGGCCTGAGCAAGGCGAGCAGCCCCTGGAAGGCGCCGCGTTTGGGGTCGGTCATAGATACATCCCGGAGAGTGAAAAGAGGGGCTGGGCACACAGACCCTTACCCATGACAAACGAAGCGTCGGCGCGTGGATTTAGCCCGGGGTGCCGGGTGGCAGCGGCGCGGGATAAATTGCCGGGGGGCTGGTTCGTTCTTGTGCTGTAGGCGCACGTGTGTCCATGCGGTGCGCAGTCCACCCAGCGAGAGCGAAACAATGACGAAAAAGAACCTGGTGTATGTCTGGTCCCTGAGAAATGCCGCCGCTGACAAGGCCGGGCAGTCGGTGGCCTACAAGGACCACGAGCGCTACATGAAGTCGGTGCTGGAGTTTCTGGTGGGGTCGCTCAATGACACGCCGCTGGGCGAGGCTTACAGCCTGGTGGGCGTGGTGTATGACGACGACGAGCACAACCCGCGGGACCAGCAGTGGGTGGCCGACTATGGCTTCGCCTATCAACCGGGCCGCCAGTGGTTATACCCGGCGGACCTGCGCGTGCAAGGCACCCTGGTCAATGACCTGTTGCTGAGCGTGCCGTCCACCTATCGTCGCCTGCCCCGTGGCAGCGCCGGACATATCGCCGGCAAACAGGATTTCGAGCGGCGCCTGCATGCCACGCTGGTGGAGTTGAAGGCCGACATCGTGGTGCTGGACGGTTTGCTGGTGATCCTCGATGAACTGGTGCGCCCGGGGGCGCCGTTCGCCGGACGCATCATGAACATCCACCCGGGCATAACCCGCCTCGAATCGCCTTACGAGCGTCGTGGGGCCTACGCCACCTGGAATGCCTTGTACGGGGCCCGTGGCCAAGCGGTCATCGATTGGGCAACCAAGCAGACCCAGCCGTGCGCGCCGCTTTACCTGACCGGTGCATCGTTCCACTACGTGGATAACGGTATCGACTCCGGTGAGGTGTTCCATGACGTGCTAAAGACGCAGATCTCGCCCGAAGACACCATCCTCGAACTGCGCTGGAACAACTTCAACAACAGCCTGTTCCCGGCGTTGCATGAAGGCTTGGAGCTATTGGCGCAGAAGGGCTGAAGATGCATACGGTTCAAGTGGGGGAGGGAGCGAGTGTGTTTTAGAGATCGCACACGACGCCAAAGCCAATCCAGTCCCGCCGGGCAGATCGTGCATGCCTGATGCACGGGATTTCAGTGTGGGAGGGGGCTTGCTCCCGATGGCGGTGGGTCAGTCACAGCTGCATTGACTGACACTCCCTCATCGGGAGCAAGCCCCCTCCCACATTTTGAGCGTGTGTGTTTTAGAGATCGCGTACGACGCCAAAGCCAATCCAGTCCCGCCGGGCAGATCGTGCATGCCTGATGCACGGGATTCCAATGTGGGAGGGGGCTTGCTCCCGATGGCGGTGGGTCAGTCGCAGAGGTATC
>NZ_JALJFG010000043.1 GCF_023242475.1 Pseudomonas sp. MWU15-20650
CTGTTTCACGGTGACGCTGGAGTTCAGACCAGAATCGAAGTCCCGGTCATCTCTTTCGGCTTCTCCAGTCCCATCAGCTTCAACAGGGTTGGTGCCACATCCGCCAGCACGCCACCTTCACGCACTTTCAGGTCGCGCTTGCCGACGTAGATGAACGGCACCGGCTCGGTGGTGTGGGCGGTGTGAGCCTGGCCGGTGGATTCGTCGGACATCTGCTCGCAGTTGCCGTGGTCGGCGGTGATCAGTGCTTCACCCCCGACTTTTTCCAAGGCGTCGACGATACGGCCGACGCACTTGTCCAGGCATTCCACCGCTTTGATGGCGGCTTCCAGGTTGCCGCTATGGCCGACCATGTCACCGTTGGCGTAGTTGACCACAATCACGTCGTAACGCTGGTGGTCGATAGCATCGACGATCTTGTCGGTCACTTGCGGTGCGCTCATTTCCGGCTGCAGGTCATAAGTGGCGACTTTTGGCGACGGGATCAGGATGCGCTCTTCACCCGGGAACGGCTCTTCGCGGCCACCGGAGAAGAAGAAGGTCACGTGGGCGTATTTCTCGGTTTCAGCGATACGCAGCTGGGTCTTGCCGTTTTTCGCCAGGTAATCACCCAGTACGTTTTCCAGGCTGCCCGGGGCGAAAGCCGACGGGGCCGGGATATTGGCGGCGTATTGGGTGAGCATCACGAACTCGACTTTCGGCTGGCGCGCGCGCTCGAAGTCTTTGAAACCGGCATCGACGAATACGTGGCTCAGCTCACGGGCACGGTCGGCGCGGAAGTTCATGAACACCACGGCGTCACCGTCTTCGACCTTGACCGGCTCGCCGATGGTGGTGGCTTTGACGAATTCATCGCTCTCGCCACGGGCATAGGCTGCTTCCAGGCCTTCCTGGGCAGTAGCCGCGTGGAATTCAGCCTGGCCGTCGACGATCAGGTTGTAGGCTTGGGCGACGCGGTCCCAGCGATTGTCGCGGTCCATCGCGAAATAACGGCCCACCAGGCTGGCGATGCGGCCCTTGCCGAGTGCGGCGAAGGTGGCGTCGAGCAGTTCGATGGAGGATTGCGCGCTTTTGGGCGGGGTATCGCGGCCGTCGAGGAAAGCGTGCAGGTAGATCTTGTCGGCGCCGCGCTTGAAGGCCAATTCGGCCATGGCGACCAGATGGTCCTGGTGGCTGTGTACGCCACCGTCCGACAGCAGGCCCATGAAGTGCACGGCCTTGCCGGCGGCGACTGCTTTATCTACCGCAGCGCAGATCGTCGGGTTCTCGAAGAACTCGCCGTCACGGATCGCTTTAGTGACACGGGTGAAGTCCTGGTATACCACTCGTCCGGCGCCGAGGTTCATATGGCCGACTTCCGAGTTGCCCATCTGGCCGTCCGGCAGGCCCACGTCCATGCCGGAACCGGAGATCAAACCGTTGGGTACGGTGGCGGTCAGGCGGTCCAGCACGGGCTTGTTCGCCGAGTACACGGCGTTGTCGTGGTGGCTTTCACTGTGTCCGAAGCCATCGAGAATTATCAGGACCAAAGGTTTAGGCGTAGTAGTCATAGATCCTCTCGCGGCGGTAATTAAAGGAAGGCAATTGAAAAGGGAGTGGCAGTTTAAAGCGAAGTTCCAACCACGTCACCGCTTTACGGGGGTTGGCCCCCCCTGGCGGCTGTGTATACTTACGGCCATTTTAACGCCCTGGAACCTCCTTGATGGTTGATCACCTGATTGCATTTGCCACTGCCCACTACCTGCTCGCGGGTGCCTTCGTCATCCTGCTGGCGCTGCTGATCGCTCATGAGATGAGCCGCGGTGGCCGCAGCCTGAGCACGTCGGAGCTGACCGCACTGGTCAACAAGGATGAGGCCGTTGTCGTGGATATCCGCCCGGCCAAGGATTTTGCCACCGGTCATATCGTCGGCGCCCTGAACATTCCCCAGGACAAGCTGATCGCGCGCCTGGCCGAGCTGGAAAAATACAAGGCCAAGACCATCATCCTGGTCGATGCCCAAGGCCAGCATGCCGGCACCCACGCCCGCGAAATGCTCAAGGTCGGTTTCACCGCCGCCAAGCTGTCCGGCGGTATCGGCAGTTGGAAGGCCGATAACCTGCCGCTGGTGAAGTGATATGAGCCAGGTTGTCGTGTATTCCAGCGATTGGTGCCCTTACTGCATGCGGGCCAAGGCCCTGCTTGAGAAAAAGGGCGTTGCCTTCGAAGAGATCAAGGTCGATGGCAAGCCTCAGGTACGCGCCGAAATGGCCCAGAAAGCGGGGCGCACGTCCGTGCCGCAGATCTGGATCGGCAGCAAGCACGTTGGTGGATGCGATGACCTGTTCGCCCTGGAGCGCGCCGGTAAACTCGATGCGCTGCTGCTCGTCTGACTCCAAAACCCTAAAAGACCCCAAGATCAAGAAGGATCTGCGATGACTGACCAACAGAACACCGAAGCAGCGCAAGACCAAGGCCCACAATTCTCGCTGCAACGCATCTATGTGCGTGACCTGTCGTTCGAAGCGCCGAAAAGCCCGGCCATCTTCCGTCAGGAATGGACCCCAAGCGTCGCGCTGGATCTGAACACCCGTCAAAAAGCGCTGGAAGGTGATTTCCACGAAGTGGTGCTGACCCTGTCGGTGACCGTGAAGAACGGCGAAGAAGTTGCCTTCATCGCTGAAGTGCAACAGGCCGGTATCTTCCTGATCCAGGGCCTGGACGAAGCGTCCATGAGCCACACGCTCGGCGCGTTCTGCCCGAACATCCTGTTCCCGTATGCCCGCGAGACCCTGGACAGCCTGGTCACCCGCGGCTCGTTCCCGGCCCTGATGCTGGCTCCGGTGAACTTCGATGCCCTGTACGCTCAAGAGCTGCAGCGCATGCAACAGGAAGGCGCGCCGACGGTTCAGTAATCTCGAACCCGACGCAGCACCCAATGTGGGAGGGGGCTTGCCCCCGATAGCGGTGGATCAGTCACATAAATATCGACTGACACTCCGCCATCGGGGGCAAGCCCCCTCCCACATTTGTTTTGTGTGTTACTTGAAGCCGAGCTGGCGCCAACCTTCGTAGACGGCAACGGCTACGGTGTTGGACAGGTTCAAGCTGCGGCAGCCCTCGCGCATCGGCAAGCGCAGGCGATGGCCGTCGGGCAGGGCGTCGAGCACCTCGGCCGGCAAGCCACGGCTTTCCGGGCCGAACAGGAAGGCATCGCCCTCGGCAAAACTGGCATCATGAAACGGTCGCGAGCCCTTGGTGGTGAACGCGAACAACCGTGGGTGGCCCAGGCTCTCCAGGCAACTGGCGAGGTCGGCGTGGCGCTTGAGGGTGGCGTACTCGTGATAGTCCAGTCCGGCGCGGCGCAGGCGCTTGTCGTCCATGTCGAAGCCCAACGGTTCGATCAAATGCAGGTGGCAGCCACTGTTGGCGCACAGCCTGATAACGTTGCCGGTATTCGGCGGAATTTCTGGTTGAAAAAGGATGACGTGAAACATGCACGGCTCCGAAGGCAAAGATGCGCTGCATTCTACCCCCGAAGAGGACCCAAGGCCGAAGCTATTGCCGCGGGTCATGGGCTCATTGGCAATCGTTGGGCTGATGATTGGCTTGATGATCGGTCGCCTGACCACGCCTGACCCGGTCGAACTGCAGCAAGTAGAGACCGTGGCCGAGGGTGTCGCGGTGTGGTTCAACAGTGAGCCCAAGCTGCACGGCGAGCTTATCGACGGCACCGTGGCGTTGTTGTTCGACGCGCAAGGCCAGGCTGGCAGTGGGCAGCTCAAGGTCAATGACAAGGACGTGAACTGGCGCATTCGCAAGACCGATGGCGGCCTGCTGCTGAACCTGGTGGCGGCTCGGCCTTTGCGCGGGGAGTGGAAGGGGGAGAAGGTCGATGGCCGCTGGCGGCTGCAGATCCATCTCCAAGAGCAATAAAAGAGGGAGTTCCTGGCCTGCCTGTGCCAGGGCTCCCAAAAGCGTGAAGCCTGGGGGCTTCGTATAAAAGAGGGGATTCTCGGCCTGCCTGTACCAAGGTCCCCGAAACTGGGTAGTACCAGGGTTAATGCAGGGCGCGTGCCAGAGTCGTCAAGTTGTGCAAGATAATTCCATCAGAACGCGCAAAGCCCCGGATTCCGGGGCTTTGGTGTTTTTGGAATTCAAGGTTTTCTGAGCGGTTCGGTTGTTTCAGGGTTGAAAGGCTTGCCCGATGCCGGTTCATGGTGCATCGAAATGGTGCACAATCCTGGAGCCTTGTAGAGATGTCAGTGTGGGAGGGAGCAAGCCCCCTCCCACATTAGACTTTCAGTGGATGTGGGAGGTGTGATCAGGCGTCATCGCCCTCGTCATCATCCCCGCCGTCCACCTTCATCCCCAGCTCCTTGATCTTGCGAGTCAGGGTGTTGCGGCCCCAACCCAGCAGCACGGCGGCGTCGCGGCGTCGGCCGGCAGTGTGCTTCAAGGCGGTTTCGATCATGATCCGCTCGAACGCCGGCACGGCGCTGTCCAGCAGGCTCGACTGACCGCGTGCCAGGGCCTGGTCGGCCCATTGGCGCAGCGCCTGTTCCCAATTGGTCACCGGTGCCGAATCCTGAGGGAGGTTCAGCAGCTCAGGCGGCAGGTCGCTGATATGTACTTCACGCCCGGACGCCATCACGGTGATCCAGCGGCAGGTGTTCTCCAATTGGCGCACGTTGCCGGGCCACGGCAGGTTCTTCAGGTATTCCTCGGTCTCGCTTTTGAGCAGCTTCGGCTCGACCGCCAGCTCTTGGGCGGCGCGGCTGAGGAAGTGGCGGGCAAGCGTTGGGATGTCTTCGCGGCGGTCCGACATCCGTGGGATGTGGATGCGGATCACGTTCAGGCGGTGGAACAAATCCTCACGGAACTTGCCGGCGTGCACCAGGGTTTCCAGGTTCTGGTGGGTCGCGGCGATGATGCGCACGTCCACCTTGACCGGCGTATGCCCGCCCACGCGGTAGAACTCACCATCTGCCAGGACGCGCAGCAAGCGGGTCTGGGTATCGGCCGGCATGTCGCCGATTTCATCGAGAAACAGTGTGCCGCCGTCAGCCTGTTCAAAACGCCCGCGACGCAGGTTGGCTGCGCCGGTAAACGCACCTTTCTCATGGCCGAACAGCTCGGACTCCATCAAGTCCTTCGGAATCGCCGCCATGTTCAGCGCGATGAACGGCGAGGCTGCCCGTGGGCTGTGACGGTGCAGGGCATGGGCGACCAGTTCTTTACCGGTGCCTGACTCGCCGTTGATCAGCACGGTGATGTTGGAGTGGCTCAAGCGCCCGATGGCGCGAAACACTTCCTGCATCGCCGGTGCTTCACCGATGATTTCCGGGGTGCGGGTCAGGGTGGGCGGGGCTTCCTGGCTTTGCTGCTCCTGGGCGTGCTGGTTGGCGCGCTTGACCAGTGCCACGGCTTCATCCACGTCGAATGGCTTGGGCAAGTATTCAAACGCCCCGCCTTGGTAGGATGCGACAGCGCTGTCCAGGTCCGAGTGCGCAGTCATGATGATCACCGGCAGGCGCGGGTGCTGTTCGCGAATCCGCGCGAGCAAGTCCAGGCCGCTGGCACCGGGCATGCGGATGTCGGAGATGATCACGTCCGGCTGCTGGCGAGCCAGGCGGCTCATCACCCCGTCGGCGCTGTCGAAGCTCTGGGTGGTCATGCCTTCCTGTTGCAAGGCTTTCTCGAGGACCCAGCGGATAGAACGGTCGTCATCGACGATCCACACAGTTTCACTACGGCTCATGTCGATGGGGCTCCTTGTTCCAGAGGCAGAAAGATCGAGAACGTGGTGTGGCCAGGATGGCTTTCACATTCGATCAGACCCTGGTGCTGGCTGATGATGTTCTGGGTAATGGCCAGGCCCAGCCCGGTACCGTCCGGGCGGCCACTGACCATGGGAAAGAAGATGGTTTCCTGGAGTTCCGCAGGAATGCCTGGGCCGTTGTCGATGATCTCGACCTTGGTTACCAGGCGATGGCGCACATGGCCGATGGTGAACTGGCGCAGGGTACGGGTACGCAAGCTGATGCGGCCCAGTCGCAGCTCGTTCTGGCTGCTGATGGCCTGCATGGCGTTGCGCACGATGTTGAGTACCGCTTGGATCATCTGTTCGCGGTCGATCAGTACGTCGGGAATGCTGGGGTCGTAGTCGCGCACCAGGGTGATGCAGCCCTGGCTTTCGGCATCGACCAGTTGGCAGACTCGCTCGAGCACCTCATGCACGTTAGTCATTGCCAGCGACGGCAGCTTGTTGGAGCCGAGCATGCGGTCTACCAGATTACGCAGGCGGTCGGCCTCTTCAATGATGACGTTGGTGTAGTCCTTGAGGTGCTCGTCCGGCAGCTCGCGGGACAACAACTGTGCCGCGCCACGAATGCCGCCCAGCGGGTTCTTGATCTCATGGGCCAGGCCGCGCACCAGCATCTTGCTGGTCTCCTGCTTGGACAGCTGGGCTTCTTCCTTGGTGATGCGCAGCAGGCGGTCGCGGGGGTGCACTTCGAGCAGCAGCAGGGTGGCGCCATTGCTCAGGATCGGGGTCACGGCGTAATCGACGGTCAGCGTCTGCCCGGTCAGCGCGGTCAGCATCGCCTCGCGCTTGGTGAACGGGTGCGCTTGCTCCACTGCCTGGCGCAACGAACTCAAGGCTTCGGCTGACTCGGTGAACAATTCGCTGATGAACTGCCCATGGCTGCGCTGGCCACTGATGGCCAGGAGCATCTCCGCCGCCGGGTTCATGTACTCAAGACGCAGGTCGTCGTTGAGCAGGATGGTCGCGGTGGTCAGGTTGTCGAGTAGCAAACGGTGCAGTGCATCGCTGATGGTCATCAGGACCTCTTTTGGAGCAAGGCGTGGGCTTGAGGCACACGCTGATACAAGGAAAATGCAAAAACCAAACCAAAGCTCCGAAAAGAAGCGTCCAGCCCCTGAAATGGGGGCTTAAGGCGCGAAACTGTGGCGTTCTGCCAGCTTTCCCGGGAAGAATCGAACCAAAATGGGTTGATCAGGTGGGAAGGGTGCAAGCTATTGCACCAATATAGTGCGGTTTTGTGAAGGTTGTTCAGGACGCTACCAGGGGTGGGCTTGAATGCATGCGGGCCAAATGTGGGAGGGGGTAGGCCCTCTCCCACAACTCTTGATCGGGCTTGCAGCCCTTAGCCTTTGTAAATGCACAGCTCGGCCGTGGCACGGATCATCGCCAGTTGGCGCATCGGGTCGTTCAAGGGTTCATGCACCGCCTCGGCCAGCCATTGCGGGCATTGTGGGTCGGTGCGCTGTGGGCTGAAATCGGCCAATTGTTCCAGCAGGCGTTTTTGCAGTCGGTCCAGTTGTGGGCGAATCTGCTTGACCAGATCCGGGCGCGGATCGGCAGGCGCCTTGCCCTGGAACTGCCAGTCGGATAAGTGGGTGTATTGCACCAGTTTGTTCGCCTCGATCTGCGCGGAGAAAAACTGCTCGGCGGCGGCGGGCGCCAGCTTGTATTCCGGCGCCTGGGCGATAACGCTGGCGATTACTTCTTGCTCGCGCTTTTTATCTTCTACGGGCTTTTTACTGTCCCATTTGCTCAAGGCCACCTGGTCGGCGATGGCCAGGCGTTCGGCGATGCTGTTGAGTAAAGGTTCGAGACTGGGCGGTGCAGCGCTCGCACTGGCACTGACGAATAACAGAGCGAACACAAGTCGACGTTTCAATGGTGATCTCCTGTGGGAGGGGGCTTGCTCCCGATGGCGGTGTGGCGGTAACACCTATACTGCCTGACACTCTGCCATCGGGAGCAAGCCCCCTCCCACATTTTTCATTGGGTTTGCAGATGTGAAGCTGGGTAATCTCCAGGAAAAAAAAGACCTCCCGAAGGAGGTCTTTTTTGTCACGCCACGTTAAGCAGCGCTACCGGATCAGCAGCTGTAGTACAGCTCGTATTCCAGTGGGTGTACGAAGGTGCGTACTTTGATTTCTTCTTCGCTTTTCAGCTCGATGTAGGCATCGATGAAGTCGTCGCTGAATACGCCGCCTTTGGTCAGGAACGCACGGCCCTTGTCCAGCTCTTCCAGGGCTTCTTTCAGGCTGCCGCACACTTGTGGGATCTCTTTGGCCTCTTCAGGCGGCAGGTCGTACAAGTTTTTGTCGGCGGCGTCGCCTGGGTGGATCTTGTTCTGGATACCGTCCAGGCCGGCCATGACCAGGGCAGCAAAGGCCAGGTATGGGTTGGCTGCCGGATCCGGGAAGCGAGCTTCGATACGGCGAGCGCGTGGGCTGGACACGTAAGGAATACGGATCGAGGCGGAACGGTTGCGAGCCGAGTAGGCCAGCATTACCGGAGCTTCGAAACCTGGGACCAGACGCTTGTAGGAGTTGGTCGATGGGTTGGTGAAACCGTTCAGGGCCTTACCGTGCTTGATGATGCCGCCGATGAAGTACAGGGCGGTGTCGGACAGGCCGGCATAACCTTCGCCAGCGAAGGTGTTCTTGCCTTCTTTGGCGATGGACAGGTGAACGTGCATACCCGAACCGTTATCGCCGTACAGCGGCTTAGGCATGAAGGTAGCGGTACGGCCGTAGGCATCAGCCACGTTGTGTACGCAGTACTTCAGGGTTTGTACTTCGTCAGCCTTGGCGACCAGGGTGTTGAACTTCACACCGATTTCGTTCTGGCCGGCAGTCGCCACTTCGTGGTGGTGAACTTCGATGACCAGGCCCATCTCTTCCATGGCGTTGCACATGGAGGTGCGGATTTCGTGGTCGTGGTCGAACGGCGGAACTGGGAAGTAACCACCTTTGATACCTGGACGGTGGCCTTTGTTGCCGCCTTCCACGTCCTGGTCGGACATCCACGAACCTTGTTCGGAGAAGATCTTGAACATGGAGCCGGAGATGTCGGACTTGAACTTGACCGAATCAAAGATGAAGAATTCTGGCTCCGGGCCTACGAATACGGTGTCGCCGATACCGGTCGACTTCAGGTATTCCTCGGCACGCTTGGCGATCGCACGTGGGTCGCGGTCGTAGCCTTGCATGGTCGAAGGCTCGATCACGTCGCAGACGATGATCAGCGTTGGGTCTTCGGTGAACGGGTCGAGCACGGCGGTGCTGTCATCCGGCATCAGGATCATGTCGGAAGCTTCAATGCCTTTCCAGCCGGCGATGGAGGAGCCGTCGAACATCTTGCCTTCTTCGAAGAAAGCATCATCCAGAGCATCGCGAGCCGGCATGGTCACGTGGTGCTGAGTACCTTTGGTGTCCGTGAAGCGCAGATCAATCCATTTAACGTCATGATCTTTGATGAGTTGAACCGACTTCGACATGGTGTCCTCCGGGTGGCTTCGGGCTGGGTAGTGGAGTTAGCCCTTAGAATGTGGGTGATGCCGGCGCGGATACTCCGCCAAGGCAACCTGCCTCACAAGAGAGCAAATTGCATGCCAGTGCGCCAACATGGCCTTTTTGCTTCAAAATGGCCCCTATAACGGTGCAATCCGTTGAAACGGAATAATTAGCGCACTGCAATGTAGCGTTTATTTTTGTAAATGACCCGTTTTGGTGCGTTGCGTGTTCGATGCATATTAACTGGTTAAACCTTGAGCGATTTCCGCTATAATCCGCGCCCCCCTTTTTCAGCAGGCCCGGCGCGCGCTGTTTCCATGAAATTAATCGTTAAAGTCTTCCCCGAGATCACCATCAAAAGCCGACCGGTACGGACGCGTTTCATCCGTCAATTGGCCAAGAACATCCGTGCCGTGCTCCGTGACCTGGACCCGGCTGTGGTGGTGAACGGCGTGTGGGACAACCTCGAGCTGGAAACCCGCGTCACCGACGCCAAAGCCTTGAAGGATATGACCGAGCGCCTGAGCTGCATGCCGGGTATCGCGCATTTCCTGCAGGTGGATGAGTACCCGCTGGGCGACTTCGACGACATCACCGACAAGTGCAAGCAGCACTACGGCAGTGCGCTTGAGGGCAAGATCTTTTCGGTGCGTTGCAAGCGCGCCGGCAAGCACCTGTTCAGCTCCATGGACGTTGAAAAATACGTTGGCAGCAAGCTGCGTCGCGAGTGCGGCGCAGCCGGTATTTCGCTGAAATCGCCGGAAATCGAAGTCCGTATCGAAATTCGCGACCAACGGTTGTTTGTGATTCACAGCCAGCACAACAGCATCGGCGGCTACCCGCTGGGCGCCCTGGAACAGACCCTGGTCCTCATGTCCGGCGGTTTCGATTCCACGGTGGCGGCCTACCAGATCATGCGCCGCGGCCTGATGAGCCACTTCTGCTTCTTCAACCTGGGCGGGCGTGCCCATGAATTGGGCGTGATGGAAGTCGCGCACTTTATCTGGAAGAAGTACGGCAGCTCCCAACGCGTGCTATTTGTGAGCGTACCGTTTGAGGAAGTGCTGGGAGAAATTCTCGGCAAAGTCGATAACGGTCATATGGGTGTCGTATTGAAGCGTATGATGTTGCGCGCTGCCTCGCGGATTGCCGATCAGTTGCAGATCGACGCCCTGGTGACCGGCGAAGCGATTTCCCAGGTTTCCAGCCAGACGCTGCCGAACCTGTCGATCATCGACTGTGTCACCGAGAAGCTGGTCTTGCGCCCGCTGATCGCCAGCCACAAGCAGGACATCATCGACCTGGCAGAAGAAATCGGCACCGCCGACTTTGCCAAGCACATGCCTGAGTACTGCGGGGTCATTTCGGTGAACCCCAAGACCCACGCCAAGCGCCACCGCGTGGAGCATGAAGAGAAAGAATTCGACATGGCGATTCTTGAGCGTGCGCTCGAGAATGCCAAGCTGGTGCCAATCGATCGCGTCATCGATGAATTGGGCCAGGATGTGAAAATCGAAGAAGTCAGCGAAGCCCTGGCCGGCCAGATCGTCATCGATATCCGTCACCCGGATGCCGCTGAAGATGAGCCGCTGGAAATCGCTGGCATCGACGTGCAAACGCTGCCGTTCTACGCACTGAACGCGCGTTTCAAGGAACTGGATAACAGCCGTCAGTACCTGCTGTATTGCGACAAAGGCGTGATGAGTCGCCTGCATGCCCACCATTTGCTCAGTGAGGGGCATGCCAATGTGCGCGTTTATCGACCGAGCTAAGAGCCCGGGGCTGTTTGCCTGTGGCCTGCGTCACCGGCCCCCCGACTCTGCCGTCAAGCTGTAACGGCAAGGCCTGACTCTACTGTTAATCGCTGCCACGACCTGTCAGCACACCGAATCCTCTGATCGAGATACACAAGTGATCGAAAATCTACGTAACATCGCCATCATTGCCCACGTTGACCATGGTAAAACCACCCTGGTAGACAAACTCCTGCGTCAATCCGGCACCCTGGAGCGCAACGAGCTCAACGACGAGCGCGTGATGGACTCCAACGACCAGGAAAAAGAGCGCGGCATTACCATCCTGGCTAAAAACACCGCTATCAACTGGAACGGCTACCACATCAACATCGTGGACACCCCGGGCCACGCCGACTTCGGCGGCGAAGTTGAACGTGTAATGTCGATGGTTGACTCCGTTCTGCTGCTGGTTGACGCTCAAGACGGCCCTATGCCGCAAACCCGTTTCGTGACCAAGAAGGCTTTCGAAGCCGGCCTGCGTCCGATCGTGTGCATCAACAAGGTTGACCGTCCAGGCGCGCGTCCGGACTGGGTTCTGGACCAGATCTTCGACCTGTTCGACAACCTGGGTGCCACCGAAGAACAGCTGGACTTCAAAGTCGTCTACGCCTCGGCCCTGAACGGTATTGCCGGTCTGGACCACACCGACATGGCTGAAGACATGACCCCGCTGTACCAGTCGATCGTCGACAACGTACCGGCGCCAAAAGTTGACCGTGAAGGTCCGTTCCAGATGCAAATCTCGGCACTGGACTACAACAGCTTCCTGGGTGTTATCGGTGTTGGCCGTATCGCTCGTGGTAGCGTCAAGCCGAACACGCCAGTTGTCGCCATCGGCGCCGACGGCAAGAAGCGTAACGGTCGTATCCTGAAGCTGATGGGTCACCACGGTCTGCACCGTATCGACGTTGAAGAAGCGTTTGCCGGCGACATCGTGTGCGTGAGCGGTATGGACTCGCTGTTCATCTCCGACACCCTGTGCCAGCCGGACGCGGTAGAAGCGATGAAGCCTCTGACCGTTGACGAGCCAACCGTTTCCATGACCTTCCAGGTAAACGACTCGCCTTTCTGCGGTAAAGAAGGCAAGTTCGTGACCTCCCGTAACATCAAGGAGCGTCTGGACAAAGAGCTGCTGTACAACGTTGCTCTGCGCGTTGAAGAAGGCGACTCGGCTGACAAGTTCAAAGTTTCCGGCCGTGGTGAGCTGCACCTCTCGGTACTGATCGAAACCATGCGTCGCGAAGGCTTCGAAATGGGTGTAGGTCGTCCTGAAGTGATCATCCGTCAGGTTGACGGCGTGAAGCAGGAACCGTTCGAAAACGTCACCATCGACACCCCTGAAGAATCCCAGGGCAAGGTCATGGAAGAGATGGGCCTGCGTAAGGGCGACCTGACCAACATGGTGCCGGATGGCAAAGGCCGTGTGCGTCTGGAATACAACATCCCTGCTCGTGGTCTGATCGGTTTCCGTAACCAGTTCCTGACCCTGACCAACGGTGCTGGCATCCTGACCTCGATCTTCGATCGCTACGACACCATGAAGTCCGGCGACATGTCCGGCCGTCAGAACGGTGTTCTGGTATCGGTAGAAACCGGCAAGGCGCTGACCTACTCCCTGGAAACCCTCCAGGCACGTGGCAAGCTGTTCGTTGAGCACGGTCAAGAGATCTACAACGGTCAGATCGTTGGTCTGAACAGCCGTGACAACGACATGGGCGTCAACCCAACCAAAGGCAAGAAGCTCGACAACATGCGTGCTTCGGGTAAAGACGAAACCATCGCCCTGGTTCCACCTGTTCGCTTCACCCTGGAACAGGCTCTGGAATTCATCCAGGACGACGAGCTGTGCGAAGTGACGCCGAAGTCGATCCGCCTGCGTAAGAAGATCCTGGACGAAGGCGAGCGTACCCGCGCTGCCAAGAAAGCCAAGAACTGAGTTAACTCAGGCTGAATGAAAAACGCCCCCGGTCGAAAGGCCGGGGGCGTTTTTTTATGCCTGCAAATTGTGTGCTGACTTTGCTGGCCCTATCGGGAGCAAGCCCCCTCCCACACGTTGAATGCATTCACAGATCAAAATGTGGGAGAGGGCTTGCCCCCGATGAGGCCCTTCAGAACACTACAAAACCCGAGTCAGAACTTATCGAGAGTCTTGACGTTAGTCTCGCGCACCACTTCCTTGGGCTTGTAAGCACAGTACCCCGGCCGAGGCCCGATTTTCGGGTGGTTGCGGCAAGTATCCGGACGCTTGTCATAAATAGTGCAGAAGCGCGTCTTACGATCCAGGTACAGGCAGTCGTTGTTGCTCATGCGTTGCAGGGTAAAAATCTCGGATTTGTTGTTGTAGCGCTCGACAATGCCTTCCTTCTGCAACCGCTTGGCGATGTTCTTCGGCGGGTCGCCGCGCTCGAACTCATCGACGATACCGATGCGGATCAGGTCCTTGATCTTTACCTCAACCGGCAGCGTGCAGCAGCTGGACACGCAGCCACCGCACATGTGGGCGGAATATTTCTGCCAGGTCTCGAGACGGTCGAGTTCCGCGGCGGCGATCAGTTGAGGCTTCATCAGGGTTCCAAGGTGAGGCTGTATCCGGGCGCGCGATCATACCGGGATTGGTGGTTTTTTGAACAATATTTTGCAGATTTCATCCTGGACGGCGCCCTGGATGAAAGCAGGCACGGCCCCTGCATCTTATTTGGGCAAAGCTGAATGAGTTAAAAAACTGCCGAACCAGCCCGTCTACCGTCTGTCAGACCGACTAGGCTCTAGCAACTCCTTCAATCTCGCCCGAGGTCGCACCGATGTCTCAGGAACCGCTTGCACGAGAAGCAGAGGTAGCCGCATTCCGCGATGCCGTCTTGACCAAACTCACCTATGCGGTGGGCAAGGACCCGGATCACGCCTTCGACCATGACTGGTTCGAAGCCATCGCCCTGGCCGCCCGCGACCAGATGGTCGACCACTGGATGGACCATACGCGGCGTATCTACCGCAAAGGCCAAAAGCGGGTTTACTACCTTTCCCTTGAGTTTCTGATCGGGCGCTTGCTCTACGACAGCCTGAGCAACCTCGGTGTGCTGGAGATAGCCCGCGAAGCCCTGGCCGAACTGGGCGTCGACCTGGAACGCATCCGCTTGCTGGAGCCCGATGCGGCCCTGGGCAACGGGGGCCTGGGCCGTCTGGCGGCGTGCTTCATGGAAAGCATGTCGACCTTGGGCATTGCCGGCCATGGCTATGGTATTCGTTATGAGCACGGCCTGTTCCGTCAGGCGATTGTCGATGGCTGGCAGCAGGAGCAGACCGAGCGCTGGCTGGACTTTGGTAACCCTTGGGAGTTCGAGCGGGCCGAAGTGATTTACCCGATCGGATTTGGGGGCAGCGTCGAAACCCTGGCGGACGCTTCCGGCAAGATGATTCAGGTGTGGTCGCCTAACGAAACCGTACGAGCGGTTGCCTATGACACGCCGGTCGTCGGCTGGCGTGGCGCCAGCGTCAACACCCTGCGCCTGTGGCGTGCCCGGGCCGTGGAAGATCTGCACCTGGAACGGTTCAACGCCGGTGACCACTTGGGCGCCGTCGCCGAAGTGGCCCGTGCCGAGAGCATCTCGCGAGTGCTTTACCCCGCCGACAGCACCGAAGCGGGGCAGGAATTGCGCCTGCGCCAAGAGTACTTCTTCGTCTCCGCCTCGCTGCAAGACTTGCTGCGCCGCCACAAAAACATGCACGGTTCGGTACTGAGCCTGGGCGAGCACGCCGCCATCCAGCTCAATGACACCCACCCGTCCATCGCCGTGGCCGAGCTGATGCGCCAACTGGTGGACCTGCACGACATCCCGTGGGAAGCCGCATGGGATGTCACCGTCGAAACCTTGTCGTACACCAACCACACCCTGCTGCCCGAAGCCCTGGAAACCTGGCCGGTCGGGCTGATGGAGCGCATGCTGCCCCGGCACATGCAGATCATCTACTTGATCAACGCCCAGCACATTGACTCGCTGCGCGCCAAAGGCATCCACGACTTCGACGTACTGCGCGCCGTGTCGCTGATCGAAGAAGACAACGGTCGCCGCGTGCGCATGGGCAACCTGGCGTTCCTCGGTTCCCATAGCGTCAACGGCGTATCGGGCTTGCACACCCAGTTGATGCGCAGCACGGTGTTTTCCGAACTGCACAAGCTCTACCCTGACCGTATCAACAACAAAACCAACGGCATCACCTTCCGCCGCTGGTTGTACCAGGCTAACCCCAAGCTGACCGAAATGTTGGTGGAGGCCCTGGGCCCGGACATTCTCGACAACATGGAAACCCGCCTCACGGAGTTGGAAACCTTCGCCGAGAAGCAGTCCTTTCGCAAAGCCTTCGCCGAACAGCGCCTGCACAGTAAACGTGCACTGGCCGATATCATCCACGAGCGCCTGGGGATTTCGATCAACCCGGCGGCGATGTTCGACGTGCAGGTCAAACGTATCCACGAGTACAAGCGTCAACTGCTGAACCTGTTGCACACCGTGGCGTTGTACCAAGCGATCCGCGCCGAACCGGGCACCGACTGGGTGCCACGGGTGAAGATCTTCGCGGGCAAGGCGGCGGCGAGTTATCACCAGGCCAAATTGATCATCAAACTGACCAACGACATCGCCCGCACGGTCAACAACGACCCGACCGTGCGCGGTTTGCTCAAGGTGGTGTTCCTGCCCAACTACAACGTCAGCCTGGCGGAAAGCATCATTCCGGCGGCGGATTTGTCGGAGCAGATTTCCACCGCAGGCTTCGAGGCATCCGGCACCAGCAACATGAAGTTCGGCCTCAACGGTGCACTGACCATCGGCACCATGGATGGTGCAAACGTGGAGATGCACGAGCTTGTCGGTGCCGAGCACATGTTTATCTTCGGCCTCACTGCCCAGCAGGTCGAAGCGCGCAAGCACGCCGGTGAGTTCAATGCCGGACCGGACATTGCCGCGTCTCATCGTTTGAGCGATGTGCTGCAGGCAATTCGCGGTGGGGTGTTCTCGCCGGATGATCCGGGGCGTTATGTGGGCTTGATCGACGGCTTGATCGACTACGACCGCTTCCTGGTGTGCGCCGACTTCGATGCCTACTGGGACGCCCAGGCCCGGGTCGAAGCGCATTGGCACGACTCCAAGGCGTGGTGGCGTTCGGCGGTGCTGAATACGGCGCGGATGGGCTGGTTCTCGTCCGACCGGACGATCCGCGAATACGCCACCGAGATCTGGAAAGCGCTGGACTAAACACTGCAATACAACATGTGGGAGGGGGCTTGCCCCTCGATGGCGGTATGTCAGTTTGCAGATTATGTCGACTGGTATACCGCTATCGGGGGCAAGCCCCCTCCCACATTGGTTCTGCGTCGATATACTAGGCTCGGTTTGCCCGCCTCGGGCTGCTTAGGGATATCGACTATGCAATGGATTTTCATGCTGATTGGCCTGCTGCTTGGCTGGGTGCTCGATGAGTCGTTCGCTGGCGCCGGTTTTGGCGCGCTGCTGGGCTTGGGCATTGGCCAGGCGATTCGTCTGTCGAAGCTGGCGGCTCAAGCAGAGCAGCAGGGTCGTCAGTTAGAAACCGCACAGAACGCGTTAACCGCGCTGGAGCAACGCCTGTTGCAGCTGGAAACGCCCGCGTCTAAGGCTGAGCCGCTGGCGCACAGTGTGTTTGTCGAACCCTCGATTACCGAATCCCCCATTCTTGAACCCAAGCCTGATCTTGTCTGGGAGCTGCCCGCCGAATTGGCGCCTATGCCTGTGGTCGCGCAAGCAAGCCAACCCCTGCCGGATGACATCTGGGCTCCAGCGCCGACGCCACGCGCTGAAGCGCCTGTGATACCGCGTGGCCCCACGCTGATCGAGCGCGCCTACGGTGGCGCCCGCAATTGGCTGTTTGGCGGTAACACCGTGCTGCGCGTCGGCGTGGTGTTGCTGTTCCTCGGCCTGGCCTTCCTGCTGCGTTATGCCACCGAAGGCGTGGTGGTACCGATCGAGCTGAGGTACGCCGGCGTGGCCGCTGCCGCCGTCGGCCTGTTGGGCCTGGGCTGGTGGTTGCGACTGCGCAACAGCAACTACGGCCTGATGCTGCAAGGCACGGGCATCGCCGTGTTGTACCTGACCGTGTTTGCCGCGATGCGCCTGCATCCGTTGATCGACCCGGGCGCGGCGCTGGGCCTGCTGGTCGCGGTCACGGTGTTCTCGGCCATCCTGGCGATCACCCAAGACGCCCTGGGCCTGGCCTGCGCAGCGGCACTGGGTGGCTTTGCCGCGCCGATCCTCACCTCTACGGGGGCGGGTAATCATGTAGCGCTGTTCAGCTACTTTGCCTTGCTCAACGCTGGCATTCTCGGCATCGCCTGGTTCAAGGCCTGGCGCCTGCTTAACCTGATCGGCTTTGTTGGTACGTTCGGCATTGGTTTTGCCTGGGGCATGCGCTCGTATACGCCGCAGTTGCTGTGGAGTACCGAGCCATTCCTGATCCTGTTTTTCCTGATGTACCTGGCCGTCGGCCTGTTGTTCGCCCGGCGCAAGCTGCTGGAGATGAGCGGCGCGCCCGAGGACGACAGCCGTGGCGCGCTGCTGCGCTGGTCGGCCGCCAAGGGTGATTATGTCGATGGCAGCATGCTGTTCGGTCCGCCGCTTGTAGGTTTCGGCTTGCAGTTCGCATTGGTGCAGCATGTGGAGTTTGCCGCTGCGTTCAGTGCGCTGGGCCTGGGTATCCTCTATATGGGCCTGGCCCGTGTGCTGAGCGGCGGGCGCGCCTTGTTGCTGGCGGAAACCTGCCTGGCCCTGGGCGTGATCTTTGCCAGCCTGGCGATTCCGCTGGGGCTTGATGCACGCTGGACGGCTGCCGCGTGGGCTGTGGAAGGGGCCGGGATTTTCTGGCTCGGGTTGCGTCAGCAGCGGCCGTTGGCACGTGTGTTTGGCCTGTTGTTGCAGTTGGGCTCGGCGGTGGCGTTCCTCAGCGAACTGCGCGTCGGTGAGCTTACCTTGCTTGACGGTGCTCCCCTGGGCGCGTTGTTACTGGGCGCTGCCTTGCTGTTCAGCTTCGATCAGTTGCGCAAGGCGTCGGTAGAGCAGGCGGCGGCTTGGGAGCACAAAGGCTTGCCTGTTCTGGCTAGCCTGGGCCTGACCTTTTTGTACCTGCTCGCACCGTTGCTGTTGCTGACTCAAGGCACCGCCATCAGTTGGGCAATCGCTGGGCTGGTGACCCTGTTTGTCGGCCTGCGTATCGGTTCGCGGACCTTCCTGTTCACGGCATTCGCCGTGCAATTGCTCGGCGGTGCGCTGTTCCTCCTGCGGTTGCAGGGTGGTGATGGGGCGGCGGTATTCAATGCGGGCTGGACCGGCTTGCTGACCGCCTCGCTGATCGGGCTGGCGTTGGTCGGCGGCATGCTCCTGGCGGCGCGCGATGACAGGGTGCGCAGCGATGTGCGCCTGTTGCGCGGGCTCTCGGTGGTGCTGTTGGCCGGTCTGGTACTGATCAACCTCGCTGTGCTGTTCGTGTTGCCGTGGGAAAGCGCCAGTGGTGTGTGGGCGGCCAGTGGCTTGTTGATCATCTGGTTGAGCCTGTACCTGCAACAGCGCGTCAGCTTCGTGTTCGGCTTGCTGTTGCAATTGCTTGGCGGCGCTTCGTTCCTGCTGGCGGTGCCGCAGTTGCTTGGTCCGTTGACCAGCGACGGCCTGCGCCCATTGGCCCACAGCGGTTTCTGGACGCCGATGGTGTTGGGCCTGGCCGCGCTGGTCGGCGCCTGGCGCTTGCAGCGTGAGCCGCATGCGCCGACGTTTACCGTGCTCAAGCTGCAACGCTTGTCCGACCTGCTGCTGGTGTGGGGCGCGGCGTGGTGGGCATTGGCGTTGGGCGGTGAAGTGCTGCGGTTTATCCCTGACGAGCTGCAAGGCACTTTCCTGCTGGCGATTGCGGCGGTGAGCGTGGCGATCTGGGCGCTGCTGGCCGAGCGTTTGCGCTGGGCGTCGCTGGGCATGCTCTGCACCTTACTGATGCCGGCGGCGGGGGTGGTATTGCTGATGTCCGCCCATGCCTATTACCACCCGGCGGCCCATGACGGCTGGCTGGCCTGGCTGGCAGTGTTTGTGGTGCACTTCATCGCCCTGCGCCGTTTGGCGGCGGTGGTTCCGGGCAAAGTACTGAGCGTTGCGCATGTATTAGGCTGCTGGATGCTGATTGGCGTGCTGGCACTGGAGCTGCGTTACGGCCTGTTGTTGCTGTCGAGCGAGTACAACGCCTGGCGCTGGTTGGGCTGGGCGATTCTGCCAAGCCTGTATTTGGTACTCGCGGCGGCGCCACGCAGTTGGCCATGGCCGGTGTCGGCGTATCCGCGTGAATACCGCGTGCTGGCGGCGCTGCCGTTGGCCGTGTTGATGCTCGGCTGGTTCTGGCTGGCGAACATTTTCAGTGACGGTACGGCCAAGCCACTGCCGTATGTGCCGCTGCTTAACCCACTGGATCTGGGCCTGTTGTTTGCGCTGCTCGGTGTGTATTTGTGGTCGCGCAGCGTGGCGCCGCAGCGCGGGCCTCGGGCGCAGCTGATTGCTCAAGGGGTCGCGGGTGTGTCGCTATTTGCCTTCTTTACGGCGCTGGTCATGCGCAGCGCCCACCATTGGGGCGCAGTGCCGTTTCACCTGGATGCACTGCTGGAATCGATGTTGGTACAAGCCGGCCTGTCGATTGTCTGGACCCTGGTTGCCCTCGGCCTGATGATCGGCGGGCACCTGCGCCATCGCCGCGAAGTGTGGCTGATCGGTGCGGCGCTGATTGCCGTGGTGGTCGCCAAGCTGTTCTTTGTCGAGCTGAGCAACCGTGGCGGCCTGGCGCGGATTGTGTCGTTTATCGGCGTAGGCGGGTTGTTGCTGGTGGTGGGCTACTTTGCACCGCTGCCGCCCAAGCGTGTCGAACCTGTGATTGAAACCGAGGGAGCACCTTCTTGATGGGCAAGCTGAATGTGTGCGGGTTGGCGCTGTGGCTGGTGTGTTCGGCGGTGTACGCGCAGGAAGGTCCGGCCGATTTCACCACGCAAGTGCCGCTGGCCGTGAGCGGCAATGGGCCCTGGTATCGCCTGGAACTGCCGCTGGCGGTGCAATTGGCTGCGCGCCAGGCGGATCTCGGAGACGTGCGCGTGTTCAACGCCGCCGGTGAGCCGCAGGCGTATGCGCTGTCGCGCCAGTCGGCGCAGCGTACCGAGAGCCGTGACGTTGCCGATGTGAAGTGGTTCCCGCTGTACGCCGCTGATACCCGCGAAAGCGTGCCGGACGTGGTGGTGAAAGCCACCGCCGAAGGCACGTTGTTGGAAATGCGCCCGTCCAAGGCTGGCCCGCAGGTGCTGCGCGGTTGGGTGCTGGACGCCAGTGCGATCAAGGCACCGTTGCAACAGTTGAGCCTGGACTGGAGCCGTGAGCGGGACGGCTTCCAGCGTTTCAGCATTGAAGCCAGCGATGACTTGCAGCACTGGCAATCCTGGGGCGATGGGCAAGTGGCACGCCTGTCGTTTGCCGACGAGCGCGTCGAACAGCATGACGTGAGTTTGCCGGGCCAATCGGCGCGTTACCTGCGCTTGGTATGGCAAGGGCAGGCGGCGCCGCAACTGACCTCGGCCAAGTTGGTCAGCGCCACCAGCAGCAGCTTGCCGCTGCCGTTGGTGTGGTCGCAGCCGTTGGCGGGTACGCGGCTCCAGGCCGGGGAATACAGCTGGCAGTTGCCGGCAGGTCTGCACGTCGAACGGTTGCGCGTCGAGCTCAAGCAACCCAATACACTGGCGCCGGTGACCTTGTCGGGGCGCCGTGAAGCCAATCAAGCCTGGCAGCCGCTAAGCAATGGCTTGTTGTATCGCCTGACTCAAAACGGCCAGGACGTGGTGCAGGATGAATTGCAATTGCCGGGCGTGACCGTTGGCGAACTCAAGTTGCACGTGGATGAGCGCGGTGGTGGCGTAGGCGTCGAAGCCCCGGCCTTGCGCTTTGCCGTGCGCGCCACGCAGTTGGTGTTCCTGGCGCGGGGCGAACCGCCGTTTACGCTGGCGTTGGGCAATGCGTCGGTAAAGGCGGCGAACTTGCCGTTATCGACGCTTATTCCCGACTACAGCGCCGAACGTCTCAAGACCTTGGGGCAGGCCACGGTCGCGGGAGACGTAACGGTCAAGACCCCGCCGCTGGTCGTCGCGCCGCAGGTGGGCACCGACTGGAAGAAGCTTGGCTTGTGGGCCGTGCTCTTGCTGGGCGTGGCGGCCTTGGGGGGCATGGCCTACAGTCTGTTGCGCAAGCCGCAGGCCAAGCCGTGAACTCTATTGGAGTTAAATCCTCTGATTAGAGGAAATACGCCCCGACTCGCGTTAAACTGCGCGGGTTTTTAAGCCCCCCATTCTTCGGAGCCTTCCATGTCCCGCGTTACCCTGAGTCGCTATTTGATCGAGCAGACCCGCAGCAACAACACGCCTGCCGATCTGCGCTTCCTTATCGAAGTGGTGGCGCGTGCTTGCAAGGAAATCAGCCACGCCGTGTCCAAAGGCGCACTGGGTGGTGTCCTGGGCAGCATGGGCACTGAAAACGTCCAAGGCGAAGTGCAGAAGAAGCTCGACGTGCTTTCCAACGAAATCCTGCTCGAAGCCAACGAATGGGGTGGTCACCTGGCCGGCATGGCGTCCGAAGAAATGGACAATGCCTACCAGATCCCGGGCAAATACCCGAAAGGCGCGTACCTGCTGGTATTTGACCCACTGGACGGTTCGTCCAACATCGACATCAACGCGCCGGTCGGCACCATCTTCTCGGTACTGCGTTGCCCGAACGAATACCTGAGCCAGAACGAAGCCCTGAACGAAAAGGCTTTCCTGCAGCCAGGCACCGAGCAGGTCGCAGCCGGCTACGCCATCTACGGCCCGCAGACCATGCTGGTGCTGACCCTGGGCGACGGCGTCAAGGGTTTCACCCTGGACCGCGAAATGGGCAGCTTCGTGCTCACCCATGAAGACATCTCCATTCCTGCTTCCACCCAGGAATTCGCGATCAACATGTCCAACCAGCGCCACTGGGAAGAGCCGGTAAAACGCTACGTCAACGAACTGATGGAAGGCGAAGAAGGCCCGTTGAAGAAGAACTTCAACATGCGCTGGGTGGCCGCGATGGTCGCCGACGTGCACCGTATCCTGACCCGTGGTGGCGTGTTCATGTACCCACGTGACAGCCGCGAGCCATCGAAACCGGGCAAACTGCGCCTGATGTACGAAGCCAACCCGATGTCGTTCCTGGTTGAGCAAGCGGGCGGCGCGTCCACCGATGGTCACCAGCGCATCCTCGATATCCAGCCAGAAGGCTTGCACCAGCGTGTGGCGGTGTTCCTGGGTTCGAAAGAAGAAGTTGCGCGTGTGACGGCTTACCACAAGAAGTAACGGTGGCGAGGGAGCAGGCTCCCTCATCACTTTCAGGCGTGATGCTTTGAACAACAGGAAGCCCCGAAACGTTTCAGCGTTTTCGGGGCTTTTTTGTTTTTGCTCGTCGGGAACCAGACACCCCTTTTCCCTTCTAAGCTTCTGGCAGATACCCCAGCTGCTTTGTCTCTCCAGGAGCTTTTCCATGTCTTTACGCCGTCTCGCCTTGCTGACTTTTTGCGTGCTGTTAGCCGCTTGCAGCAAGGTCACTCAAGAAAACTACACAAAGCTGTCGGCTGGCATGGCCAAGGCCGAGGTGGAGTCGTTGCTGGGCAAGCCGACCGATTGTTCCGGTGCGCTGGGCATGTCCAGTTGCACGTGGGGCGATAAAAACAGCTTTATCAGCGTGCAGTACGCCGGTGACAAAGTTCTGATGTTTTCCGGGCAAGGCCTGAAGTAAACCGGGGCGCGAGCCTGCGGGAGAAAAAGAATGATGCGTTTTGTTTTATGCCTTTGTGCCAGCCTGTTTTTGGCGGGCTGCGCCAGCCATTCTGGCGATGATCTGCAACCCAAGACCGCGAGCAACGTCAATCTCAAGCGTTACCAGGGTACCTGGTATGAGTTGGCCCGATTGCCGATGTACTTCCAGCGTAACTGCGCGCAATCGGAAGCCCGTTATACCTTGCTGCCTGACGGCAACATGTCGGTGTTCAACCGCTGCCTGACACCTGAATGGAAGTGGGAAGAGGCCAAAGGCACGGCCACGCCGCAGGTGCCGGGCAAGACCGACAAGCTTTGGGTGGAATTCAATAACTGGTTTACGTCGCTGCTGCCGGGCGTCGCCAAAGGCGATTACTGGGTGTTGTACGTCAGCGATGACTACAAGACCGCCATCGTCGGCAGCCCGAGCCGACGCTACATGTGGATATTGTCGCGCACGCCAACGGTGAGTGCCGACACCCGTGAAGACCTGTTGAGCAGGGCGCGACAGCAAGGGTACGACACCACGCGGTTGATCTGGCGTACGTCGGATCAGCAGATGGCGAAGACTTCGCAGTAACTAATGTGAGAGGGGGCTTGCTCCCGATTGCGGTGGATCAGTCGATACATCCATGACTGAAACACTGCTATCGGGAGCAAGCCCCCTCCCACATGTTTAACCGAGTAAGTCTCTCAAGACCTGCGTGAATGCGCGGCTGCTTTCTTCTTCGCTGGCATGCCGTCCATCCCGCACGACCCACTTGCCGTTGACCAGCACATCGCGCACCTGCCGGTCACCCCCGGCGAACAGCCAGCGGTTGAGAATCCCGTCTTCGGTCGCTGTCGCCAGGTACGGATCATTACCGTCCAGCACGATCAAATCCGCACGCTTGCCCACTTCCAACCGACCAATCGGCTGCCCCAGCGCCTGTGCGCCACCGTCCAGTGCGGCGTCGAACAGCGTGCGGCCAACCATCGGTTGATCGCTGCGGTACAAGCGATTACGCCGCTGGTCCCGCAGGCGCTGGCCGTACTCCAGCCAACGCAGTTCTTCCACCACGCTCAGTGACACATGGCTGTCGGAGCCAATACCCATGCGCCCGCCCTGGGCGAGGAAATCCACCGCCGGGAAAATCCCGTCGCCCAAGTTGGCTTCGGTGGTCAGGCACAGGCCCGCAATCGCGCGGCTCTTGGCCATGCGTGTCACTTCATCAGGATCGGCATGGGTGGCGTGCACCAGGCACCAGCGTTCGTCTACTTCGATGTTGTCATACAGCCATTGCAGTGGGCGTTTACCGCTCCAGGCCAGGCAATCGTCGACTTCTTTTTGCTGCTCGGCAATGTGGATATGCACCGGGCAAGCCTTGTCGCTGGCGGCCAGGACTTCAGTGATTTGTGCCGGTGTTACGGCGCGCAGCGAATGGAAGCACAGGCCCAATTGCTGTGCCGGTTGCGCGGCAAGCATGGGCTTGAGCTGCGCTTGCAGGTCCAGGTAGTGTTCGGTGCTGTTGATAAACCGACGCTGGCCCTCATTCGGCGCCTGGCCGCCAAACCCTGAATGGGTGTAGAGCACCGGCAACAGGGTCAGGCCGATCCCACTGTTGGCAGCCGCCTGGCTGATCTGGCGGGACAGTTCCGTGCGCTCGGCATAGGGCTGGCCGCTGACGTCGTGGTGCACGTAATGGAATTCGGCCACCGAGGTGTAGCCGGCCTTGAGCATCTCGATATACAGCTGGCGGGCGATGACCTGCAATTGATCGGGATTGATCTTGCCGACCATGCGGTACATCAGGTCGCGCCAGGTCCAGAAGCTGTCATTCGGGTTGCCGGCCACTTCCGCCAAGCCCGCCATGGCGCGTTGGAAGGCATGGGAGTGCAGGTTCGGCATGCCCGCCAATACCGGGCCTCTGAGCCGTTCGGCACCGGCCGCACTGGCGTTGGGCTCAACTTGAGTCAGTAGGCCGTCGGCGCTGACCTCAAGACGTACATCGTTAGCCCATCCATTAGGCAGCAGCGCGCGTTCGGCAAAGAAAGCGGACATGATCAAGGCACCCCGGTCGTGTGTTTATTTGTATATACATATACAGACGTTTGCCTGCTCGGTAAACTCCGGCAATCTATGCATCTTTTCCCCCTGCAAGGATTCCCTGTGCCGACTCCGCCCGCCAACTCTTCGCTGGCTGCCCACATGGACGAAAGTCCGGCGCCCTTGTATGCCCGCGTCAAACAGATGATCAGCCAGCAGATTCTCAACGGTAACTGGCCGCCTCATTACCGTGTGCCATCCGAAAGCGAGTTGGTCAGCGAGCTGGGTTTCAGCCGCATGACCATCAACCGTGCACTGCGTGAACTCACCGCCGAAGGCCTGCTGGTACGCATGCAAGGTGTCGGTACGTTTGTCGCCGAGCCCAAGAGTCAGTCGGCGCTCTTTGAAGTGCATAACATTGCCGATGAGATTGCCTCCCGCGGCCATCGTCATACGTGCCAGGTCATCACCCTGGGTGAAGAGGCGGCCGGTTCCGAGCGCGCCGTCGCCCTGGAAATGCGCGAAGGCGGGCGGGTGTTTCACTCGCTGATCGTGCATTACGAGAACGATATTCCCGTGCAAATCGAGGACCGTTTCGTCAACGCCCTGGTGGCGCCGGAATACTTGCAGCAGGATTTTACCCAGCAAACACCCTATGCCTATTTGAACCAGGTTGCGCCGCTGACCGAGGGCGAGCACGTGGTTGAAGCGATCCTCGCCGATGCTGCCGAGTGCAAGTTGCTGCAGATCGAGCCGAGTGAGCCGTGCCTGTTGATTCGCCGGCGTACCTGGTCCGGACGCCAGCCCGTGACCGCCGCACGTTTGATCCACCCCGGTTCCCGTCACAGCCTGGAAGGACGTTTCAGTAAATGAGTGAAGTCAACGTCTGGCGCGCCGCCGACTATGTACGCATGCCGTGGAAAAACGGCGGCGGTAGTACCGAAGAAATCACCCGTGATGCGGGCACTGGCCTGGAGGGTTTTGGTTGGCGCCTGTCGATTGCCGACATCGGCGAGTCGGGTGGGTTCTCCACCTTCGCCGGCTACCAGCGCGTGATCACGGTGATCAAAGGCGCGGGCATGGTGTTGACGGTGGATGGCGAGGAGCAGCGCGGCTTGTTACCGCTGCAGCCGTTCGCGTTCAAGGGTGAAAGCGAGGTGTCATGCCGCTTGATCGCTGGGCCGATCCGCGATTTCAACCTGATCTACTCGCCTGAGCGTTACCACGCGCGCTTTCAGTGGGTGGAGGGTGTGCAGCAGTTTTTCACGACGGCGCAGACTGTGTTGGTGTTCAGTGTGGCGGATGAGGTGAAGGTGCTGGGCCAGAAGCTGGGGCATCATGATTGCCTGCAAGTGGACGGTAACACTGGCCTGTTGGATATCTCGGTCACTGGCCGTTGCTGCCTGATCGAACTGACCGCACGCGGTTAAAAAATGTGGGAGGCCTTGCTCCCGATAGCAGTGTTTCAGTCGTAGATGTACTGACTGATCCACCGCCATCGGGAGCAAGCCCCCTCCCACATTTGGTTTTACGTTGTGCACATAATCTGTTTCCAACCCGCGCACCCATTTGTTACCGAATGCCCCAGAGTGGCGCAAAACCACTTGCTCGTGACAAACCTTCCTCGCCGTAAAACGCTCTTGCAAGAAATTTCACCAAGCCTCCAAGCCTTAATTTCCAAGGCTTACACACGCCTCGCAAAAAAATCTCAACCGCTCGCGCAGAAAGTTGGCCGCTTGATTGCATATGCTTGTATGTACAAGTAAAGATGTGTGCGTAAGACTCTCCTTCGCACCATCAATGTTCGCGCATCGATCGCCGAGGAGTCCTAGCAGTGACCAAGCCTACAAAATACCGTGACGTCGAAATCCGTGCCGCCCGCGGTAACAAGCTCACCGCCAAAAGCTGGCTGACCGAAGCGCCGCTGCGCATGTTGATGAACAACCTCGACCCTCAAGTGGCCGAGAACCCGAAAGAGCTGGTGGTATACGGTGGTATCGGCCGTGCGGCGCGCAACTGGGAGTGCTACGACCAGATCGTCGAGAGCCTCACCCACCTGAATGACGATGAAACCCTGCTGGTGCAATCCGGCAAGCCAGTCGGCGTATTCAAGACCCACAGCAACGCCCCGCGCGTACTGATCGCCAACTCCAACCTGGTGCCGCACTGGGCCAGCTGGGAACACTTCAACGAACTGGATGCCAAGGGCCTGGCCATGTATGGCCAGATGACCGCCGGCAGCTGGATCTACATCGGCAGCCAGGGCATCGTCCAGGGTACTTATGAAACCTTCGTCGAAGCCGGCCGCCAGCATTACAACAGCGACCTGACGGGCCGCTGGGTCCTCACCGCCGGTCTCGGCGGTATGGGCGGGGCCCAGCCTCTGGCCGCGACTCTGGCCGGCGCCTGCTCGCTGAACATTGAGTGCCAGCAGGTCAGCATCGATTTCCGCCTGAACAGCCGTTACGTCGACGAGCAAGCCACCGACCTCGACGACGCCCTGGCCCGTATTGCCAAGTACACCAAGGAAGGCAAGGCCATCTCCATCGCCCTGCTGGGCAATGCTGCCGAGATCCTGCCGGAACTGGTCAAGCGTGGCGTGCGCCCGGACATGGTCACCGACCAGACCAGCGCCCACGATCCACTCAACGGCTACCTGCCGGCCGGTTGGACCTGGGACGAATACCGCGCCCGCGCCAAGACCGAGCCTGCTGCCGTGATCAAGGCCGCCAAGCAGTCGATGGCCGTGCACGTCAAAGCCATGCTGGAGTTCCAGAAGCAAGGCATTCCGACCTTCGACTACGGCAACAACATTCGCCAGATGGCGCAAGAAGAGGGCGTGGAAAACGCCTTTGACTTCCCAGGCTTTGTACCCGCCTACATCCGCCCGCTGTTCTGCCGTGGCATTGGTCCGTTCCGTTGGGCGGCACTGTCCGGTGACCCGCAAGACATCTACAAGACCGACGCCAAAGTCAAAGAACTGATCCCGGACGATGCCCACCTGCATAACTGGCTGGACATGGCCCGCGAACGCATCAGCTTCCAGGGCTTGCCGGCACGTATCTGCTGGGTTGGCCTGGGCCAGCGCGCCAAGTTGGGCCTGGCGTTCAACGAAATGGTGCGCAGCGGTGAGCTGTCGGCCCCGGTAGTCATCGGTCGTGACCACCTCGACTCCGGCTCGGTTGCAAGCCCCAACCGCGAAACCGAATCCATGCAGGACGGTTCCGACGCCGTGTCCGACTGGCCATTGCTCAACGCCCTGCTCAACACCGCGAGCGGCGCGACCTGGGTTTCGCTGCATCACGGTGGCGGCGTGGGCATGGGCTTCTCCCAGCACTCCGGCATGGTGATCGTCTGCGACGGCACCGACGAAGCGGCCGAGCGCATTGCGCGCGTGCTGCACAACGACCCGGCCACCGGTGTGATGCGTCACGCCGATGCCGGTTACCAGATCGCCATCGACTGCGCCAAAGAGCAGGGCCTCAATCTCCCGATGATCAAATAACATTTGAACTGCAGTGACCCAAAAACAATCCATCAGAGGTTGAACAACATGGCTGCGAATGACACCACCCCGTTGATCGAAAGGCGTTCGATCGACTACATCCCGGAAGCGGAAAGACATGGTCGTCTATTGAGCCAGTTCACCCTGTGGTTGGGTGCCAACCTGCAGATCACTGCCATCGTCACCGGGGCCTTGGCCGTGGTGCTGGGCGGTGATGTGTTCTGGTCGTTGATCGGTCTGTTGATCGGTCAACTGCTGGGCGGCGGCGTCATGGCGCTGCACGCTGCGCAAGGCCCGCAATTGGGCTTGCCGCAGATGATCTCCAGTCGCGTGCAGTTTGGCGTGTATGGGGCGGTGATTCCGCTGGTGCTGGTGTGCCTGATGTACATCGGCTTCTCGGCCAGCGGCTCGCTGCTGGCAGGGCAGGCCGTTGCACAGTTGCTGCACGTGGAAGACTGGGTCGGCATTGTGCTGTTCGCCGGGTTGATCATGGTGTTCACCATTTTCGGCTACCGCGTGATCCACGGGATTGGCCGCGTCGCCAGTGTGCTTGGCGTGGTTGCCTTCATCTACCTGTTCTACAAATTGTTGGCCGGTAACGACGTGGGTGCGTTGCTGGGCAACAAGCATTTTTCCCTCAGCAGTTTCCTGCTGGCGATTTCCCTTTCGGCGTCCTGGCAGATTGCGTTTGGTCCGTATGTGGCGGACTACTCGCGCTACTTACCGCGGAGTACGCAGGCCTCGAAAACCTTCTGGGCCGTGGGCCTGGGTTCGGTCATCGGTGCGCAGGCGTCGATGGTGTTCGGTGTATTTGCGGCGGCCCTGGCCGGTGCGCAATTCGCCCACCACGAAGTGTCGTTTATTGTCGGTTTGGGCGGCACCGGCATTGTCGCGGCGCTGCTGTATTTCAGCATCGCATTCGGCAAGGTCACGGTGACCACGCTCAATGCCTACGGCAGCTTCATGTCCATCGCGACGATCATCAGCGGCTTTCGTGGCAGCCGGCACATCTCGAGTGCGGTACGCCTGCTGTACATCTTCCTGATGGTGTCGATTGCCGCCGCGCTGGCGTTACTCGGCAAGGACTCGTTCCTCAAGGATTTCTCCGCGTTCATCCTGTTCCTGCTGGCGTTTTTCACGCCTTGGAGCGCGATCAACCTGGTGGATTTCTACTGCATCACCAAAGAGCGCTACGACATTCCGGCGCTGTCCAACCCCAATGGCCGCTACGGCCGCTGGAACTGGATGGGCATCAGCATCTATGTGTTCGGCGTGCTGATCCAGATGCCGTTCATCTCTACGCATTTCTACACCGGCCCCCTGGTCGCCAGCCTTGGCGACACCGATATCTCTTGGATCATCGGTTTGGTGGTGCCTGCCGCACTTTATTACTGGGCCGCGAAGAAGTGGCACAGCGCGATTCCTGAACACCTGATCCTGCCGGTAGAGCAGGGCGCTATACCCATAACAAACGGGCTGGCCGCACAAGCCTGATGGGACGTGGACAGGGCAGGATGCCTACTGACTGCCGTAATCCATTTCAAGATTGGGAGCGTCACAACAATGAAAATGAATAAGACCCTGCTGGCCACATTGTTCTCTGCAAGCGTATTGGCGAGTGCCGGCGCTCAAGCGGCTGGCTGGTGTGAATCCGGTAAACCGGTGAAGTTCGCCGGCCTGAACTGGGAAAGCGGCATGTTGCTCACCGACATCCTGCAAACCGTTCTGGAAAAAGGCTACGACTGTAAAACCGACAGCCTGCCGGGCAACTCCATCACCATGGAAAACGCCCTGAGCAGCAACGACATTCAGGTGTTCGCCGAAGAGTGGGTGGGCCGCAGCGAAGTCTGGAACAAGGCCGAGAAGGCCGGCAAAGTCGTCGGCGTTGGCGCGCCGGTTGTCGGTGCCGTGGAAGGTTGGTACGTGCCGCGTTATGTGATCGAAGGCGACGCCAAGCGCAAGCTGGAACCCAAAGCGCCGGACCTGAAAAATATCGCCGACCTGGCCAAATACGCCTCGGTATTCAAGGACCAGGAAGAGCCCTCTAAGGGCCGTTTCTACAACTGCCCGGCCGGCTGGACCTGTGAGCTGGACAACAGCGAGATGCTCAAAAGCTACGGCCTGGAAAGCACCTACACCAACTTCCGCCCGGGCACCGGCCCGGCGCTGGATGCCGCTGTGCTGTCGAGCTACAAGCGTGGCGAACCGATCCTGTTCTACTACTGGTCGCCCACCCCGCTGATGGGCCAGGTCGATCTGGTCAAGCTGGAAGAAAAGCCTGGAGTGGATAAAACCGTGAGCATCAAGGTCGGCCTGTCCAAGACCTTCCACGAACAAGCACCGGAGCTCGTTGCGGTGCTGGAAAAGGTCAACCTGCCCATCGATCTGCTCAACCAGAACCTTGGGCGTATGGCCAAAGAGAGAATTGAATCACCAAAACTGGCGAAAGTTTTCCTCAAGGAACATCCTGAGGTCTGGCACGCATGGGTGAGCGACGACGCAGCCAAGAAAATCGACGCGGCCTTGTAGGTTGAGCGTTTCCGGTTGCCTTAACAGGCAACCGGACGCCTGGCCACAACCCACTGGATCGAGAGCACGATATGTTTCCTGAGAGTTTTACGTTTTCCATCGCCGACTGGGTCAACGGTTGGGTGGACTCACTGGTCACCAACTACGGCGATGTATTCCGGCACATCTCCGACACCCTGCTGTGGGCCATCGTCAACCTGGAAGGGCTGCTGCGCGCAGCGCCCTGGTGGCTGATGCTGGCCATCGTCGGCGGCATCGCCTGGCACGCCACCCGCAAGCTGGTGACCACGGTGGTGATCGTCGGTTTGCTGTTCCTGGTGGGCGCGGTGGGCCTGTGGGACAAGCTGATGCAAACCCTGGCACTGATGATGGTCGCCACGGTGATCTCGGTGCTGATCGGCATTCCCCTGGGCATCCTGTCGGCGCGCAGCAATCGCCTGCGTTCTGTGCTCATGCCGCTGCTCGACATCATGCAAACCATGCCCAGCTTCGTGTACCTGATTCCGGTGCTGATGCTGTTTGGCCTGGGCAAGGTGCCGGCGATTTTCGCCACGGTCATCTACGCCGCGCCGCCACTGATCCGCCTGACGGACCTGGGCATTCGCCAAGTCGATGGCGAAGTCATGGAAGCCATCAACGCCTTCGGTGCCAACCGCTGGCAGCAACTGTTCGGTGTGCAATTGCCGCTGGCCCTGCCGAGCATCATGGCCGGCATCAACCAGACCACCATGATGGCGCTGTCGATGGTGGTGATCGCCTCGATGATCGGTGCCCGTGGCTTGGGTGAAGACGTACTCGTCGGCATCCAGACCCTCAACGTCGGCCGTGGCCTTGAAGCCGGGCTGGCGATCGTGATTCTTGCTGTGGTCATCGACCGCATTACCCAGGCTTATGGTCGTCCACGGCACGAGGCGAGCAAATGACTACTGTCAGCAAAATTGAAGTAAAAAACGTCTTCAAGATTTTCGGCGCCCGTTCCAAGGATGCGCTGGCCATGATCGGCCAGGGCAAGACCAAGGACCAGGTACTCGCCGAGACCGGTTGCGTGGTCGGCGTGAACGATTTGTCCCTGAGCATTGGCACGGGTGAGATTTTCGTGATCATGGGCTTGTCGGGCTCCGGCAAATCGACCCTGGTACGTCACTTCAACCGCCTGATCGACCCGACCAGCGGCGCGATCCTTGTCGACGGCGAAGACATCCTGCAACTGGACATGGATGCCCTGCGTCAATTCCGCCGGCACAAGATCAGCATGGTGTTCCAGAGCTTCGGCCTGTTGCCCCACAAGAGCGTGCTCGACAACGTTGCCTACGGCCTCAAGGTGCGTGGCGAAACCAAGCAGGTTTGCACCGAGCGTGCCCTGCACTGGATCGAAACCGTGGGCCTCAAGGGCTATGAAAACAAATACCCGCACCAGCTTTCCGGTGGCATGCGCCAGCGTGTCGGCCTGGCCCGTGCACTGGCGGCCGACACCGACATCATCCTGATGGACGAAGCCTTCAGCGCCCTGGACCCATTGATCCGCGCCGAGATGCAGGACCAGTTGCTGGAGCTGCAAAAGACCCTGCACAAAACCATCGTATTTATCACCCACGACCTCGATGAGGCCGTGCGCATCGGCAACCGCATTGCGATCCTCAAGGACGGCAAGCTGATCCAGGTCGGCACGCCTCGCGAGATCTTGCATTCTCCGGCAGATGAGTATGTGGACCGGTTTGTTCAGCGGCGGGCGGCGGTGGTCTGACCCAGGTTGGTGGTGAGGCTGCTGGCCCTATCGGGAGCAAGCCCCCTCCCACATTTGAAATACGCTCCCCTGTGGGAGGGGGCTTGCCTCCGATGAGGCCGGCGAAGCTGTCGAGAATATGAAGAGGTCAACAATGTCCCAGGCAACAAAAATCACCATCGCCGATACGCCAATGCGCTGGCAGGACGTGGTCGCCGTGGCCCGCCACGGTGCGGTGCTCGAACTCGCGGGCCAGGCATGGGCGCGTATCGACAATGCCCAGGCCATCGTGCAGCGCATCGTCACCAGCGGTGAGCGTGCTTATGGCGTGAACACCGGCCTGGGGGCGCTGTGCAATGTGTCGCTCAAGGGCGAGCAACTCAGCCAGCTATCGCGCAACACCCTGCTGAGCCACGCCTGCGGCGTCGGCCCGATGCTGAGCGATGAGCAAACCCGCGCGATCATGTGCGCGGCTGTTATCAACTACAGTCACGGCAAGTCCGGCCTGCACCCGCAGGTGGTGCATTCGCTGCTGGCGCTGCTTAACCACGGCATCACACCGCAAGTGCCGTCCCAGGGTTCGGTGGGCTACCTGACGCACATGGCCCATATCGGCGTGGCGTTGCTGGGCGTCGGTACGGTGAGTTATCGCGGTCAGATCGTGACGGCGCAAGCCGCGTTAGAAGCAGAAGGCTTGCAGCCGGTGGTACTCGGTGCCAAGGACGGCCTCTGCCTGGTCAACGGTACGCCGTGCATGACCGGCCTGAGCAGCCTGGCCCTGGCCGATGCGCATCATTTGCTGCAATGGGCCGACGTGATTGGCGCCATGAGTTTTGAAGCCCAGCGCGGCCAGATTGATGCCTTTGACGAAGAAATCATTGCCCTCAAGCCGCACCCAGGCATGCAGCAAGTCGGCATCAACCTGCGCGCGCTGCTCGACGGCAGTGAAGTCATTGCCGGCAGCAAAGGTATTCGTACCCAGGACGCGTTGAGCATTCGCTCGATCCCACAGATCCACGGTGCGGCGCGTGATCAGGTGGAACATGCCACCCGCCAGATCGAGACTGAGCTCAACAGCGCCACCGACAATCCGCTGGTACTCGGTACACCCGACGCCTACCGCGTGGTGTCCCAGGCCAACCCGCACGGCCAGTCCGTCGCACTGGCGGCCGACATGCTCGCCATTGCCCTGGCCGAAATCGGCTCGGTGGCCGAACGCCGCCTGGACCGCCTGATCAACCCGCACGTCAGTGGCCTGCCGGCTTTCCTGGTGAGCAACCCCGGGGTCAACTCCGGGATGATGATCACGCAGTACGTCGCGGCGTCCCTGTGCGGGCAAAACCGCCAGCTGGCACAACCTGCGGTACTCGATAACTTCGTCACCTCAGGCTTGCAGGAAGACCACCTGAGCATGGGCACCAACGCCGCACTCAAGCTGCACCAGGTGCTGGCCAACGTCACCCAGATTCTCGCCATCGAGTACCTGCTGGCGGCCCAGGCGTTTGAGTTTCTCAAGGACCAGCGTTTTGGCGCGGGCACCGACAGTGCCTGGCGTCTGCTGCGTGAGCAGGTCCCGGCTTACGAGCAGGATCGCTGGCTGGCACCCGACATCGCGTCCGCCGCCGCGCTGCTCAAAGACACCGCTTTGCTGCCCCGCGTATTACCGAATTTGCACTGAACACTGATTCAAAAAAATAATTCACAAGGAGTATGAATGTGACTGCGCTAAATCTGATTCCAGGCCAACTGAGCCTCGCCCAACTGCGGGCTATCTACCAGCAGCCGGTAACCCTCAGCCTGGATGACAGCGCCACGGCGCAGATCGAAGCCAGTGTTGCCTGCGTAGAGCAGATTCTCGCCGAGAATCGCACCGCCTACGGCATCAACACCGGTTTCGGCCTGCTGGCTTCGACCCGTATCGCCAGCGAAGACCTGGAAAACCTCCAGCGCTCCCTGGTGCTGTCCCACGCCGCCGGTGTTGGTGAACCGATCAGCGATGCGCTGGTGCGGCTGGTCATGGTGCTCAAGGTCAACAGCCTCAGCCGTGGGTTCTCCGGGATTCGTCGTCAGGTGATCGACGCGCTGATCGCGCTGATCAACGCCGAGGTCTACCCACATATCCCGCTTAAAGGTTCGGTCGGTGCATCCGGCGACTTGGCGCCGTTGGCGCACATGTCCCTGGTGCTGCTGGGCGAAGGCAAGGCACGCTACAAAGGCGAATGGCTGGAGGCGACCCAAGCGCTGAAAGTGGCCGGCCTGACGCCGTTGACCCTGGCCGCCAAGGAGGGCCTGGCACTGCTCAACGGCACCCAGGTGTCCACCGCGTATGCCCTGCGGGGGCTGTTCGAAGGCGAAGACTTGTTCGCCGGTGCACTCGCGTGTGGTGGCCTGACGGTAGAAGCCGTGCTGGGCTCGCGCTCGCCGTTCGATGCGCGTATTCATGCCGCTCGCGGCCAGCGGGGGCAGATCGATTCGGCCGCGGCCTATCGCGACCTGTTGGGTGAAAGCAGCCAGGTGTCGCAGTCGCACCAGAACTGCGACAAGGTGCAAGACCCGTACTCGCTGCGCTGCCAGCCTCAGGTCATGGGCGCCTGCCTGACCCAGTTCCGCCAGGCTGCCGAAGTGCTGGTGGTCGAAGCCAACGCGGTGTCGGATAACCCGCTGGTATTTGCCGCTGAAGGCGACGTGATCTCCGGTGGTAACTTCCACGCCGAACCTGTGGCCATGGCGGCCGACAACATGGCGCTGGCCATCGCTGAGATCGGCTCCCTGAGCGAGCGCCGTATCTCGTTGATGATGGACAAGCACATGTCGCAACTGCCGCCGTTCCTGGTGGGCAATGGCGGAGTGAACTCCGGCTTCATGATCGCCCAGGTGACCGCTGCCGCGCTCGCCAGCGAAAACAAGGCATTGGCTCATCCCCATAGCGTCGACAGCCTGCCGACCTCGGCGAACCAGGAAGACCACGTGTCGATGGCGCCAGCTGCGGGCAAGCGTCTGTGGGAAATGGCCGAGAACACCCGTGGCATCCTCGCGGTGGAATGGCTCGCCGCATGCCAGGGCCTGGACCTGCGCGATGGCCTCAAGACGTCGCCCAAGCTGGAAAAAGCCCGCGGCATCCTGCGCGACAAAGTCGCCTTCTATGACAAGGACCGTTTCTTCGCCCCGGACATCAACGCCGCCAGCGAACTGCTCGCCACCCGCTGTCTGAATGAGCTGATGCCGGCCCAGTTGCTGCCGAGCCTGTAAGAGCGACACCGATCAATGTGGGAGCCTTCGCAGCCTTGCTAAAGCTCGACAGCTCCTACATTTGATCTTCTGCAGATCCAGACTTTCTCGGGATAAGAATAATTAGGGAAGAGAAATGCACCAGCAAGAAAAAGGTTTGAAACGCGGGCTCACCGCCCGACATATTCGCTTCATGGCACTCGGCTCCGCGATCGGCACCGGGTTGTTCTACGGCTCTGCCTCCGCGATCCAAATGGCCGGCCCCGCCGTGCTGCTGGCCTACCTGATCGGCGGCGCCGCAGTGTTCATGGTAATGCGCGCCCTCGGTGAAATGGCGGTGCACAACCCAGTGTCCGGCTCCTTCGGCCAGTACGCCAGCACCTACCTGGGCCCCATGGCCGGGTTTATCCTCGGCTGGACCTACGCGTTTGAAATGATCATCGTCTGCCTGGCTGACGTCACCGCCTTCGGCATCTACATGGGCTTCTGGTTTCCCGAGGTCGCACGTTGGGTCTGGGTGCTCGGCATTGTGTTCCTGATCGGCGGCCTGAACCTGTGCAACGTCAAAGTCTTTGGCGAGATGGAGTTCTGGTTGTCGCTGCTCAAGGTCGGCGCCATCGTGGCGATGATCCTCGGCGGGTTCGGCATCATGCTGTTCGGCATTCACTCGGCAGGCCAATCCCCGGCCAGTGGCCTGAGTAACCTCTGGGCCCACGGCGGCTTCATGCCCAACGGCATCGGTGGCCTGATCGCTTCTTTTGCGGTGGTAATGTTCGCTTTTGGCGGCATCGAAATCATCGGCATCACCGCCGGTGAGGCCAAGGACCCGCAACGAGTGATCCCCAAGGCGATCAACGCCGTGCCGCTGCGTATCCTGTTGTTCTACGTGCTGACCTTGTTCGTGTTGATGGCGATCTACCCATGGCCGCAGATCGGTAGCCAGGGCAGTCCGTTTGTGCAGATCTTCAGCAATCTAGGGATTGGCTCGGCCGCGACTATCCTCAACATCGTGGTGATCTCGGCGGCCGTGTCGGCGATTAACAGCGACATCTTCGGCGCCGGGCGCATGATGTATGGCCTGGCACAGCAAGGGCAGGCACCCAAGGGCTTCGCCCAGTTGTCCAAGCAAGGTGTGCCGTGGATGACCGTGGTGGTCATGGGCGCGGCGTTGCTCGGCGGTGTGGTGCTCAACTACCTGATCCCGGAAAACGTGTTCCTGTTGATTGCCTCGATTGCCACCTTCGCCACGGTGTGGGTCTGGCTGATGATTCTGTTCACCCAGGTCGCCATGCGCCGCTCGATGACCCAGGCGCAGGTCGCGCAACTGAAATTCCCGGTGCCGTTCTGGCCCTATGCGCCGGCAGCGGCCATTGTGTTCATGCTGTTTGTGTTTGGCGTGCTTGGCTACTTCCCGGACACCCAGGCGGCCTTGCTGGTCGGCGCCGTGTGGATCGTGCTGCTGGTGGTCGCGTACCTGCTGTGGGTCAAGCCCGCCGCCGGGCAAGCGGCCAAGGTCGATTACGATCCGGTTTTGTCTCATCAATAACTTAGGGAGGCGTTGATGAAAACGCTTTGGCAACACTGCCACGTCGCAACCATGGCCGACGGCAAATACTCGATCATCGAGGATGCCGCCATGGTGACTGCGGGTGTACTCATCGAGTGGATCGGCCCCCGCAGCCAAGCGCCAACGGCGGATTACGCCCAGGTGCATGACCTGCAAGGCGCGTGGGTCACCCCCGGGCTGATCGACTGCCACACCCACACGGTGTTTGGCGGCAATCGCAGCGGCGAATTCGAGCAACGCCTCGAAGGCGTCAGCTATGCCGAGATCGCGGCCAAGGGCGGCGGTATTGCCAGCACTGTGCGCGCGACCCGCGCGGCCACGGAAGATGAACTGTTTGTCAGCGCTGAAAAGCGCCTGCGCAGTTTGCTGCGTGACGGTGTCACTACGGTAGAGATCAAGTCCGGCTACGGGCTGGACCTGGCCAACGAACGCAAGATGTTGCGCGTGGCCCGGCGCCTGGGTGAAACGCTGCCGGTCAGTGTGCGCGCCACGTGCCTGGCCGCTCACGCGCTGCCGCCGGAGTACAAGGACCGCGCCGACGACTACATCGAGCACATCTGCAACGAGATGCTGCCGGCTCTGGCGGCAGAGGGGCTGGTGGACGCGGTAGACGCGTTCTGTGAATACCTGGCGTTTTCCCCCGAGCAGGTTGAGCGTGTGTTTAAAGTCGCCCAGCAACTCGGCGTGCCGGTAAAGCTGCACGCCGAGCAACTGTCGTCGCTGCACGGCTCCAGCCTGGCCGCGCGTTACCAGGCGTTGTCGGCGGACCACCTGGAATTCATGACCGAAGAAGACGCCATCGCCATGGCCGCTTCCGGCACTGTCGCCGTCTTGCTGCCAGGGGCTTTCTACTTCTTGCGCGAAACCCAACTGCCGCCGATGGAGGCCCTGCGCAAGCACGGTGTGAAGATCGCCATTGCCAGCGACCTCAACCCCGGTACCTCGCCTGCGTTGTCCGTGCGGCTGATGCTGAACATGGCCTGCACCCTGTTCCGCATGACCCCGGAAGAAGCCCTGGCCGGTGCCACGCAACACGCCGCCACCGCGCTGGGCATGGGCGACACCCACGGCTCCCTGGAAGTGGGCAAGGTCGCTGACTTTGTCGCCTGGCAGATCGATCGTCCTGCCGACCTGGCTTACTGGCTGGGCGGCGAGCTGGATAAACGCGTCGTGCGCCATGGCGTCGATGTCACTGTTTAAGGAGCGCTGTTGTGGATAAGGTTCTGACATTCAAACAAGGCCGCGTGCCGCTGCTGATCAGCATGCCCCACGCCGGCCTGCGTCTTACGCCTGTGGTCGAGGCCGGGTTGATCCCTGAGGCGCAAAGCCTGCCGGACACCGACTGGCACATCCCTGTGTTGTATGACTTTGCCCAAGCGCTGGGCGCCAGTACTTTGGCGGCGGAGTACTCGCGGTTTGTCATCGATTTGAACCGGCCCTCCGATAACAAACCGCTCTACGCGGGTGCTACCACCGGCCTGTACCCGGAGACGCTGTTTGATGGCGTGCCGTTGTTCCGTGACGGGCACACTCCGTCCGAGGAAGAGCGCGCGACCTACCTGCAAAAGATCTGGGGCCCTTATCACCGTAAGCTGCAAGAGGAGCTGGCACGCCTCAAGGCCGAGTTCGGCTATGCGTTGCTGTTCGATGCGCATTCGATCCGCTCGGTGATCCCGCACCTGTTCGAGGGCAAGCTGCCGGACTTCAACCTCGGCACCTTCAACGGCGCCGCGTGCGACCCGCAACTGGCCAGCCAATTGGAAGCCATCTGCGCCACGCATCCGCAGTACACCCATGTGCTGAACGGACGCTTCAAGGGCGGCCACATTACCCGCCACTACGGCGACCCGGCGCAGGATATCCATGCTGTGCAATTGGAACTGTGCCAGAGCACCTACATGGAGGAGTTTGAGCCGTTCCGTTATCGCCCCGACCTTGCCGAGCCGACGCGGGTGGTGTTGAGGCAGTTGCTGGAAGGATTCCTGGCTTGGGGAAAGGAACACTACCGGTAATTTTTGGTGCCGCTGCAACAGCTTTCGCGAGCCAACCCGCTCCCACATTTCGAGCGCATTCTCATGATGGATCGCGCTCAAGTGTGGGAGCGGGCTTGCTCGTGAAGACGGACTGGCAGTCGCCACAGTGCAAGTGTCGGTCGCCACAGGTCGAGTTCACCAAGGTTTCGCTAGGTAAGGTTGTGGATACGGCGCATCAGACGCCATCCCCACAATAAAAACTGCCGAGTGAGATTTCTTCCATGAAACGACTATTGTTGACCCTCACCGGCGCGGCATTGCTCAGTGCCAGTGCCCAAACCATGGCCGCTGAACCGGCTTCCTGCAAAACCGTGCGCATGGGCGTGGTCAGTTGGACTGACGTGATTGCCACTTCCGGTATGGCCGACGTGCTGCTCAATGGCCTGGGCTACGACAGCAAGCAGACCAGCGCCGTGCAGCAGATCATCTTTGCCGGCATCCGCGACAAACGCCTGGATATCTTCCTGGGCTATTGGAAACCGGCGATGGACAACAACATCGCGCCGTTCCTGGCGGCCAAGCAGGTCAAGGTGTTCGACACGCCCAGCCTGGCCGACGCCCAGGCCACCCTGGCTGTGCCGCAATATGTCGCCGATGCCGGGTTGAAAACCTTTGCAGACATTGCCCGCTTCAAGGACCCACTGGGCGGCAAGATCTATGGCATCGAGCCGGGCAGCGGCGCCAATACCGATATCCAGAAAATGATCGACACCAACCACTTTGGCCTGGGGGGCTTCAAGTTGGTGGCCTCTGGCGAGGCGGGCATGCTCGCCGCCGTGCAGCGTGCGGTGAACCGCAAGGAGTTCGTGGTGTTTGTGGGCTGGACGCCGCACCCGATGAACATCAACATGAAAATGGCCTACCTCACCGGCAGTGAGGACGTGTTTGGGCCCAATGAAGGCCGTGCCACGGTTTCCACGGTGACTGCGCCGGACTTTGCCGAACGTTGCCCGAATGCCAACCGGTTGCTCACCAACCTCACGTTCACCTCCGCCCAGGAAAGCCAACTGATGGTCCCGATCATGGAGCGCCAGTCGCCCCAGGAGGTGGCCAAGCAATGGTTGCGTGAGCATCCCGAGGATTTGCAGCGCTGGTTGGCGGGGGTGACGGCGTTTGATGGCCAGGATGGCGTGACGGCCGTACAGGCGAGCCTCAAACCTTAAGCCAAATGAAGATCCAAATGTGCTAGAGATCATTGCGTATGTATCCCATATCCCCGCAACTTGCAGCCTTCGTCGCCAAGACAGAGTCTTTCACCAGCGACGATTCGTCGTTGGCGGGCTTGCGCCACGGCTATGACCGCATGTGCCAGGCGTTCACCCCACCACGGCCGCCTGGGCTATTGGTGTCGGACTTTTCCTTGTCTGGAGTCGGCGTGCGTAGTTATCGGCCCAAGGCGTCGACGCCGTCCGAAGGTTGGCCATGCCTTCTTTATATACACGGTGGCGGCTGGGTGGTCGGCGGGTTGGACTCCCACGACTTCATCTGTTTCGAACTCGCGAGCGCGTTGCACGTGCTGGTGATCGCCATCGACTACCGTTTGGCGCCGGAGCACCCGTTTCCCGCAGCGTACGAGGATTGTCGTGCCGTGTGGCAGGCGATCCACGTGGGCGAGAGCCCGCACGCCATTGACCGGCAGCGGGTGGTCGTGATGGGCGACAGCGCCGGCGGCAGCTTGGCGGCGGCGTTGTGCCTGGGCCTGCGGGACGACGGGCAGTCGCTGCCCCGTGCCCAAGTACTCATCTACCCGGGCCTGGGCGGCCCGCCCGATTTGCCGTCACGGCGTGACTGCCAGGATGCGCCCTTGCTCAGCAGCGCGGACACCGACGGCTACCTGGCGCTGTATTGCCCGGGCCCAGGCAAACCGTCCGCCTACGCCATGCCGCTGTTGGCCGAGGCTTTCAGCGGTTTACCCAAGGCGCTGATCGCTGTGGCCCAGTACGACCCACTGCGCGACGACGGCAGGCTCTACGCCGAACGCCTGCAAGCGGCGGCAGTGGAAACCGTCCTGTATCCCGGCAAGGGCCTCGTGCACGGCTGTTTGCGCGCGCGTGGCCAGGTGGCGGAGGTCGACCAGCTGTACCGTTATCTGCTGGCTTACCTGGGGAGGGAACTACTGACACAGGTCTAAGTGCTCAAGGACATGCTCATTGCACAATTCGGGTTTATGATGCCAGACGGCAAAATAATAGACGTCCCCCCAGGGATGAACCCGACCCCTTACGGAGCGCGCAATGCAGACTTGGTACCCGCAGATCAAACCCTACGCCCGGCACGATCTGGCCGTCGATGACATTCACACGCTGTACGTCGATGAAAGTGGCTCCCCCGAAGGCTTGCCTGTCGTATTCATCCATGGTGGCCCAGGCTCCGGTTGCGACGCCCAGAGCCGTTGCTACTTCGATCCGAACCTTTATCGCATTGTCACTTTCGACCAGCGCGGCTGCGGCCGCTCCACGCCTCGCGCCAACCTTGAAAACAACACCACCTGGGATCTGGTCGCCGACCTTGAGCGCATCCGCGAGCACCTGGGCATCGACAAATGGGTATTGTTCGGCGGCTCCTGGGGCTCGACGTTGGCCCTGGCCTACGCGCAAACCCATCCCGAGCGCGTGCATGGCCTGATCGTGCGCGGTATTTTCCTGGCGCGCCCACAGGACATTCACTGGTTCTACCAAGAGGGGGCGAGCCGCCTGTTCCCGGATTACTGGCAGGACTATCTGGCGCCGATCCCGCAGGACGAACGCCACAATATGGTTGCGGCTTATCACAAGCGTCTGACCGGCAACGACCAGATCGCCCAGATGCACGCGGCCAAAGCCTGGTCTGGCTGGGAAGGCCGCATGCTGGGCCTGTGCCCGAGCCCGCAGCATGTCGAGCGGTTTTCCGAGCCGCAACGCGCCTTGTCGATCGCACGCATCGAGTGCCACTACTTCACCAACAACTCTTTCCTGGAACCCAACCAGCTGATTCGCGATATGCACAAGATCGCCCATCTGCCTGGCGTCATCATCCATGGCCGCTACGATATGATCTGCCCGCTGGATAATGCCTGGGAGCTGCATCAGGCGTGGCCCAACAGCGAGCTGCAGGTGATTCGCGAGGCCGGCCATGCCGCGTCGGAGCCCGGTATTACCGACGCCCTGGTGCGTGCGACCGGCGAAATGGCGCGGCGCCTGCTCGATCTGCCGCCAGAAGAAGCATGAAGGGCCTGTTGCAACGGGTGCGTGGCGCCCGGGTCGAGGTAGCGGGTGAGGTTGTGGGCGCGATTGACCAGGGGTTATTGGTGCTGGTGGCGGTCGAACCTGCAGATACCCCCGAGAGCGCCGACAAACTGTTGCACAAGCTGCTTAACTATCGGGTGTTCAGCGACGAGGAGGGCAAGATGAACCTGTCGCTCAAGGAGATTGAGGGCGGTTTGTTGCTCGTGTCGCAGTTCACCCTGGCGGCGGACACTAAAAGCGGGCTGCGGCCAAGCTTCTCCACCGCGGCCCCTCCGGCGTTGGGAGCGGCGCTTTTTGATCACTTGTTGTTACAAGCGCAACAATTGCATGGCAAGGTGGCGTCAGGGCGTTTTGGCGCGGATATGCAGGTGCATTTGGTCAATGATGGCCCTGTGACCTTCCTCTTACAGACATGAATGTATTAAAAACGACTTTAATGCCTAAAAACGCAGGGTTTCGCTACAAATACTTCGCTGCCCCTGATGCGTTGTATCGCGTGCTGCTAGATAATCGCGCGCTACGGGGATCAGCGTTGTTTGGTCCATTTTTGACTTAGGTAGAGACTTGTCCGATAGCCTTTGGGGAATCATTTTGTCCCAGGGGAGTCGGAACAATGCTCGCCAACCTGGCATATAGATAGCTGGCCGTTGGTTTTTTGATCTGTTTTCGGCGAGGGTTGCTCGTGATTGTTAGTCCCTGTAATGCACCAAAATTGTCTGCCAAACGGTTACGAAACGCACTGGTGACGGGCTCTGCCCTGTTTTGCCTGTTCGGCGCGGGTCAACTGTGGGCATTCAGTCTGGATGATGTGTCGGCCAAGGCAAAAGAGCTGGCCGGGCAAAAATACGAAGCTCCGCGCAGCAATCTGCCGAACGAATTCCGCGAAATGAAATTCGCTGACTACCAGAAAATTCGTTTCCGCAATGAAAAAGCCGAGTGGGCCGATCAAAACACCCCGTTCAAGCTGTCCTTCTATCACCAGGGCATGCACTTCGACACGCCGGTGAAAATCAACGAAGTCACCGCCGACAGCGTCCAGGAAATCAAGTACGACCCGACTCGTTTCGATTTCGGCGACGTGAAGTTTGATCCAAAATCCACCGAGCAACTGGGTTACGCCGGTTTTCGCGTGCTGTACCCGATCAACAAGGCTGACAAGCAAGACGAGATCATGACCATGCTCGGCGCGAGCTACTTCCGCGTCGTTGGCAAGGGCCAGTCCTATGGCCTGTCCGCCCGTGGCATGGCGATCGATACCGCCTTGCCGTCTGGTGAAGAGTTCCCGCGTTTCACCGAGTTCTGGATTGAACGTCCAAAGCCGGGTGAGAAGCAGCTGGTGATCTTTGCCCTGCTGGACTCGCCACGGGCTACCGGCGCCTATCGCCTGACCCTGCGTCCGGGCACCGACACCATTGTCGATGTGAAATCCCAGATGTACCTGCGTGACAAGGTCAGCAAGCTAGGTGTTGCCCCGTTGACCAGCATGTTCCTGTTCGGCGCCAACCAGCCGTCCAAGGTGCTCAACTATCGTCGCGAGCTGCACGATTCCAGCGGCCTGTCGATCCATGCCGGCAATGGCGAATGGATCTGGCGCCCACTGAACAACCCCAAGCACCTGTCGGTCAGCAATTTCAGCGTCGAGAACCCGCGTGGTTTCGGCCTGCTGCAGCGTGGTCGCGACTTCAGCCACTACGAAGACCTGGACGACAACTACGACAAGCGTCCAAGCGCCTGGATCGAGCCTGAGGGCGACTGGGGCAAGGGTTCCGTCGACCTGGTAGAGATCCCGACCGCCGACGAAACCAACGACAACATCGTTGCGTTCTGGAGCCCGGCCGAATTGCCGAAGGTGGGTGAGCCGCTGGACGTCAGCTACCGCCTGCACTGGACCATGGACGAAAAGGACCTGCACCCGGCCGACAGCGCCTGGGTCAAGCAGACCCTGCGCTCCACCGGTGACGTGAAGCAATCCAACCTGATCCGTCAGCCCGACGGCAGCGTGGCTTACCTGGTGGACTTCGAGGGCCCGTCCCTGAAGAACCTGCCGGCGGATGCCCCGGTACGCAGCCAGGTCAGTGTCGGTGACAACGCCGAGCTGGTTGAAAACAGCGTGCGCTACAACGAGCACACCAAAGGCTGGCGCCTGACCCTGCGCATGAAGATCAAGGACGCAGGCAAACCGACTGAAATGCGTGCTGCCCTGGTCGAGGACATCGTCAAGCCTGAGCCTGAGAAGGTCTCGACTCAAGTGTTGAAGGCCGACAAAGTGCTGGCTAAACAGCACGAAAAACAGGCCAGGAAAGACGCCAAAGAGGCGAAAGACAAGGAAGCCAAGCAGCCAGAAGCTGCTGCCCCAGCCAATACAGAGCCGGCCAAGACAGAACATGTCCTGACCGAGACCTGGAGCTATCAGTTGCCTGCCGATGAGTAATTCACACATCCAGCCGGAGACTCTGTCCGAGTACCTGGCGCATCTACCCATGACGGCTGAGCAGCGCGCCGAGCTGGCGGGCTGCACCTCCTTCAGTGAGTTGCACGAACGCCTGTCGTCGAAGACGTTTGACGCACCGACGGAAGCTGCGCAAGCATCCGTCGGCCGCCGACTGACCCTCAGCACCGCCGAAGAGCTGCAAGACGCGGAAATGCTGGTGCTCGACGCCACCGGTCGCGTGTGTCTGAAGGCCACGCCTGCGATCCGCCGGACCAAGGTGGTGCCTGAGCCTTGGCGCACCAACATCCTGGTGCGCGGTTGGCGCCGGATGACCGGGCGTACCAACCCACCGCAGCCGCCGAAAGACGAGCGTGTACTGCCGGCCGCGCGCTGGCGTACCGTGGGCTCCATTCGTCGCTATATCCTGCTGATCCTGATGCTCGGCCAGACCATCGTTGCCGGCTGGTACATGAAAGGCATCATGCCGTACCAGGGTTGGTCGTTGGTCGACTTCGACGAAATCCGCAACCAGACCCTGCTGCAAACCGCCACCCAGGTACTGCCTTACGCCCTGCAAACCAGCATCCTGATCATGTTCGGGATTCTGTTCTGCTGGGTTTCGGCGGGTTTCTGGACCGCGTTGATGGGCTTCCTGGAGTTGCTGACCGGTCACGATAAATACCGTATTTCCGGTAAAAGTGCCGGTGACGAGCCGATTCCGAAGGACGCGCGTACCGCCCTGGTAATGCCGATCTGCAACGAGGACGTGCCCCGGGTATTCGCCGGCCTGCGCGCGACATTCGAATCGGTGGCCGCTACCGGTGACCTGGATCGCTTCGACTTCTTCGTGCTCAGTGACAGTAACGACGCCGACATCTGTATCGCCGAGCAGCAAGCCTGGCTCGACGTGTGCCGCGAGGCCGGCGGCTTCGGCAAGATCTTCTATCGCCGTCGTCGGCGGCGTGTAAAGCGCAAGAGCGGCAACCTCGACGACTTCTGCCGTCGTTGGGGCGGTGAATACAAATACATGGTGGTACTCGACGCCGACAGCGTGATGAGTGGCGAATGCCTGACCAGCCTGGTGCGCTTGATGGAAGCCACGCCGGACGCCGGGATTATCCAGACCGCGCCACGGGCGTCGGGCATGGACACCCTGTATGCGCGCATGCAGCAGTTCGCCACCCGCGTTTATGGCCCGTTGTTTACCGCCGGCCTGCACTTCTGGCAGTTGGGTGAGTCCCACTACTGGGGTCACAACGCCATCATTCGCATGAAGCCGTTTATCGAGCACTGCGCCCTGGCGCCATTGCCGGGTAAAGGCGCGTTTGCCGGTGCAATCCTCTCCCATGACTTCGTTGAAGCTGCGCTGATGCGCCGTGCCGGCTGGGGCGTGTGGATCGCCTACGACCTGCCGGGCAGCTACGAAGAATTGCCACCGAACCTGCTGGACGAACTCAAGCGTGACCGTCGCTGGTGCCACGGTAACCTGATGAACTTCCGCCTGTTCCTGGTCAAAGGCATGCACCCGGTGCACCGCGCGGTGTTCCTGACCGGCGTGATGTCCTACCTGTCGGCGCCGTTATGGTTCTTCTTCCTGGTGTTGTCCACCGCGTTGCTGGCGGTGAACACCCTGATGGAGCCGCAATACTTCATGGCGCCACGCCAGTTGTACCCGCTGTGGCCGCAATGGCATCCGGACAAGGCGGTGGCGCTGTTCTCCACCACCATCGTGCTGCTGTTCCTGCCTAAGTTGCTGAGCATCATCCTGATCTGGGCCAAGGGCGCCAAAGAGTTCGGTGGCAAGTTCAAGGTGACCTTGTCGATGCTGCTGGAGATGTTGTTCTCCATGTTGCTGGCGCCGGTGCGGATGATTTTCCACACCCGTTTCGTGCTTGCCGCATTCCTCGGCTGGGCTGCGACCTGGAACTCGCCGCAGCGTGACGACGACTCCACTCCATGGAGCGAAGCGGTCAAGCGCCACGGCCCGCAAACCCTGCTGGGTTTCCTCTGGGCACTGTTGGTGGTGTGGTTGAACCCAAGCTTTCTATGGTGGCTGATCCCGATCGTCGGTTCGCTGATGCTGTCGATCCCGGTGTCGGTGATTTCCAGCCGGGTCAAGCTGGGCCTCAAGTCCCGTGACGAGAGCCTGTTCCTGATCCCTGAGGAATACAATCCGCCGCAAGCGCTGCTGTCGACCGAGAAGTACACCCACGAAAACCGTTGGCATGCCCTCAATGACGGGTTTGTGCGTTCGGTGGTCGACCCGCAGCAGAACGCCTTGGCCTGCGCCTTGGCGACCTCGCGTCACCGTGAGGCGGAGCCGATTGAGCTCTTGCGTCAGGAGCGTGTTCGCCATGCATTGAAAGCCGGCCCCGCCGGTCTCAACAATGGCGAGCGCCTGGCGTTGCTCAGCGATCCGGTCGCCCTGGCGCGTCTGCACCAGCAGGTGTGGAGCGAAGGTCACGCCGAGTGGCTGGGGGCTTGGCGTGCCTCGATCAAGGCTGATCCGCACGCACCTTTGCTGCCGCTCAAGCCGCTGTCGTCCCAAGCCCAACCGGCTTGATTCAGACACCCCCGAGGGCTCACCTCGGGGGCGTTCCAAGCGCTACTCCTACAGCGTTTCCAGTCTCTTCACTCCTGCGCTAACTCCTTGTTATTTCGAAACAAAAGACCTTTGTTCGAGGCGTATTGCCGTGCCTGCGCCTGGGTTAGCATCGCCCCCCAAAATTTGACTCGCCACGGGGGCATTCATGATCAAACGGTATGGTTCGGCACTGCTGATTGGCGTTGTCGTATGGGTTTATGCGGGCCTGCTCACTGCTGGCGCTCTCGACGATGCGGTACGCCGTGGCGTGTTGAAAGTGGGCACCACGCCCAATTACGTGCCTTTCGAAATGACGGATAAGCAGGGGCGCATCGTCGGTTTCGAGATCGACTTGCTCCAGGCGATGAGCCGCGCGCTGGGTGTTGAGCTGGAGTTGGTTGCAGTGCCCTACACCGAGTTGGTACCGGGGCTGATGGCAAGGAAGTTTGACCTGATTGGCAGCGGTATGACGGTCACCCAGGAGCGTAACCTGAAGCTCAATTTCAGTGACTCTTTTATCGTGGTGGGCCAGACCGTGCTGATGCATCCGCGCCTGGCCGGTACGATTTCCAGTATCGAAGACCTGGACGAGGCCGGTTACCGGATCGCGGCCACGGAAGGCACCACCGGGGAAGCGGCGGCGCAACGCTTTCTGGGGGCGGCTCGGCTCAGCAGCTTTGCCACACCGGAAGAAGGCGTACGGCAGGTGGTGGAAGGCAAGGCCGATGCCTTTGTTCATGACGCGCCCTATAACTTGATCGCGATGAGCCGGCCGGAAAACAGCGCATTGCTGACGCTGGAGCAGCCGTTCACCTTTGAGCCCCTGGCGTTCGGATTAAAAAAGGGCGATTACGACAGCCTCAACTGGATCAACCACTTCCTCAATCAGGTGGCCCAGGACGGGACCTATGATCGCCTGCATGACAAGTGGTTCAGGGACACGGACTGGATGGCAGAGATGGACTGATCGTCATAACTACTTACACATCAATCAATTGCCGAGTCCTTGTGCTGACGCGTCTGCCCCTGCGCTTAGCTGCATGGCTGTAGGTCTTTTCCGACATATGCCGATAACATTTACCCGTGAAACCTTTGTGACGGACAACGAGTGGGTTAGGATCGCACCCCGAAATGGTGCAGCCCTTTTGCGCGCCGACCTTACAAGAATCGTTCTGGGGACTTGATGATGAAAAAGTATCTTTCGATGCTGATGCTCGGCGTCACCGCGCTGGTCGCCGCTGCTGCGGCCCAGGCCGGCGCCATCGATGATGCGGTCAAGCGCGGTACGCTGAAAGTCGGCATGGACCCGACCTACATGCCGTTCGAAATGACCGACAAACGGGGTGAAATCATCGGCTTCGAAGTCGACATCCTCAAGGCCATGGCCAAGTCCATGGGCGTCAAGCTGGAACTGGTCTCCACCGGTTATGACGGGATCATCCCGGCGTTCCTGACCGGCAAGTTCGACATGATCGGCAGCGGCATGACCCTGACCCAGGAGCGCAACCTGCGCCTGAACTTCAGCGAACCCTTCATCGTGGTCGGCCAGACCCTGCTGATTCGCAAGGACCTGGAAGGCACCATCAAGTCGTATAAAGACCTGAACGATGAGAAGTACCGCCTGACCTCCAAGCTCGGTACCACCGGCGAGATGGTCGCCAAGAAGCTGATCTCCAAGGCCAAGTACCACGGCTATGACAATGAGCAGGAAGGTGTGCTGGACGTGGTCAACGGCAAGGCCGATGCCTTTGTGTATGACGCGCCATATAACGTGGTCGCCGAGAAGAAGGTCGGTAATGGCAAGCTGGTGTTCCTCGAAGAACCCTTCACCTTTGAACCTCTGGCATTCGGCCTGAAAAAAGGCGACTACGACAGCATCAACTACATCAATAACTTCCTGCACCAGATCCGCAACGACGGCACCTACGATCGCATCCATGACAAGTGGTTCAAGAGCTCCGAGTGGCTCAAGGACATGGAATAACGCCGGCACCTATGGCTCCTGCTTTCTGTAGGAGCGAGCTTGCTCGCGAAGGCCGTCAACGATAACGCGGGCTTGCTGAATAAACGCGGTGTCTTTGAGTTTTTCGCGAGCAAGCTCGCTCCTACAAAATGCCTTGACTGAATGGCATTAGGGCAAGCCCGCCCGCCACAAAGGCGGGGGCTTACCCGACCCTTTTGGATGTTGAGTAATGAAACAGAAAAAAGCCCAATGGCCCTGGCACCTGCTGACCGTGGTCGTGCTGGTTGGCCTGGCCGGTGCCTTGTATTACGCCACCTCGCTGATGTCCTACGAATGGCGCTGGAACCGCGTCCCGCAGTATTTTGCCTACCAGGCCGAGACCTCCCAGCGTGCGTCGGATATAGCCACCGTCGTTGAGCTGGTGCGCAAAGGCGATGTGGCCGAAGTCACCTTGCGCAACGACGCAGGCGTCGAGCAAAAACTGACGGTGGCCGACAATAGCCTGCAAGTGGCGCGTGGCGATGATGTGGCCGAAGGCGATGTCATCGGCGTGACCCGGCATTGGGCGCTGGGCCCGCTGATGTGGGGCTTGTGGACCACGCTGTGGCTGTCGGTGATATCCGGCATCCTGGGGCTGGTGATCGGGCTGGCGACGGGCTTGTGCCGTTTGTCCAGCAACCCGACCTTGCGCGACCTGTCGACGATCTACGTCGAACTGGTACGTGGCACGCCGCTATTGGTGCAGATCTTCATTTTCTATTTCTTTATCGGCACGGTACTCAACCTGTCCCGGGAGTTCGCCGGGATCGCTGCGCTGTCGCTGTTCACGGGGGCCTACGTGGCGGAAATCGTTCGCGCCGGCGTACAGTCCATCACCCGTGGCCAGAACGAAGCGGCGCGCTCGCTGGGCTTGAGTGCCAGCCAGTCGATGCGTCACGTGGTGTTGCCGCAAGCCTTCAAGCGCGTGCTGCCGCCGCTGGCCGGGCAATTTATCAGCCTGGTGAAAGACACTTCGCTGGTTTCGGTCATTGCCATTACCGAACTGCTCAAGAGTGGTCGTGAGGTGATTACCACCTCGTTCTCGCCGTTTGAAATCCTGTTCTGTGTGGCAGGCTTGTACCTGCTGATCAACCTGCCGCTGTCGAAAATGGCCAGCCGGCTTGAGCGGAGGCTCGCGCAAAGTGATTGAAGTCCGCGATCTGGTAAAAGTCTTCGATACCCGCGGGCACGTGGTGCGCGCGGTGGATCATGTCACCACCCAAGTGGCCAAGGGCGAAGTGCTGGTGGTGATCGGCCCATCCGGCTCCGGCAAGTCCACCTTCCTGCGCTGCCTCAATGGCCTGGAAGCGTTCGACTCGGGGTCGGTGAGCATTGACGGCCTGCAACTGGCCGACCCGAAAACCGATGTGAATGCCTATCGCCGCGAGGTCGGCATGGTGTTCCAGCATTTCAACTTGTTCCCCCATATGACCGTGCTGGAGAACCTGTGCCTGGCGCAAAAGGTCGTGCGCAAGCGCGGCAAGCAAGAGCGCGAAGCCAAGGCATTGGCCTTGTTGGAAAAGGTTGGGATCGCGCAGAAGGCCAACGAGTTTCCTTCGCGCCTCTCGGGTGGCCAGCAGCAACGGGTGGCGATTGCCCGTGCCCTGGCGATGGAGCCCAAGGTGATGCTGTTTGATGAGCCGACCTCGGCCCTCGATCCGGAAATGGTCGGTGAGGTGCTGGACGTGATGAAGACCCTGGCTCTGGAAGGCATGACCATGGTCTGTGTCACGCACGAGATGGGCTTTGCCCGTGAGGTCGCGGACCGGGTGTTGTTCTTCGATCACGGCAAGTTGCTGGAGGATGCGGCACCTGCCGAATTTTTCGATGCGCCGAAGGACCCGCGGGCCCAGGCGTTCCTGCGCCAGGTCCTGTAAACCTCAGAGCTTGAATTTGTCGACCAGCGTCTGCAAATCCAGGCTCAGCCGCGTCAACTGAACACTCGCGGCCGCCGTTTCCTCACTGGCGGCGGCGGTCTGTTCCGATACATCCCGCACCTTCAACACGCTGCGATTGATCTCCTCGGCCACCGCGCTTTGCTGCTCGGCAGCGGCGGCAATCTGTGGGTTCATCTCCTGAATGACCGACACCGTGCGGGCTATCGCTGCCAGTGCGTCGCCAGCGTCACGGGTCAGGCCAACACTGTTGTCGGTCAGGCCGCGGCTACTGTCCATGATGTCAGCCACCTGCTGGGTGCCGTTATGCAAGCCGAGTATCAGCCCTTCAATTTCTTCGGCGGACTCCTGGGTACGTTGGGCCAGGCTGCGCACTTCATCGGCGACCACCGCAAAGCCTTGCCCGGCACTGCCTGCGCGCGCGGCCTCGATGGCGGCGTTCAGTGCCAACAGGTTGGTCTGCTGGGACACTGACTTGATCACGTCCAGCACGCTGCCGATCTTCTGGCTCTCCTGTTGCAGTGCCAGCATTGCCCGGCCCGAGAGCGCCATTTCACTCGCCAGGTGGCCGATTTGCTCAACCGCCTGTGTAACCACTTGCTCTCCGGCGCTGGCCTGCTGGTCGGCTTCATTCGCTGCAACGGAGGCTTGTTCGGCGTGGCGGGCAACTTCCTGAGCGGTGGCGAGCATTTCATTCATTGCCGTGGCGACCTGATCGGTTTCATCTTTCTGTTCGTTGAGCCCGGTACGGGTCTGTTCGGTCACGGTGGATAGCTGGGCGGCGGCACCGGCGATCTGCCGAGCGCTGTCACCGATGCTACTGATCAGGTTGCGCAAGCTGCGGGTCATCTGCCCGATGCTTTGCTGTAGCTGGCCTAGCTCGTCATGGCGATCCACTTGAGTGTCGTGGCTCAGGTCGCCCTCGGCGACACGGTGGGCGGCGATGAGGATATCCCGCAATGGGCTGGCAACCTGCCGGGCGATCCACCAGGCGGCCAGGGCGCCCAGCAGCAGTGCGGCCGCGGTGACACTGACCAGCCGCGAGCGGGTCTGCTCGGCCTCGTTGTCACGCTTGGCGTTCTGGCCTTGGCTCAATAGGTTGCTGTGCTCGCGCAACTCATTGAGTTGTTGTTCGAAGCGGTTCTGCACGGTCTCGATGTTGAGCTGGGCTTGCTTGAGCCTTACCAGTTGCTCGCGATAGTGGGTCAAGTCGGCTTTGAGTAGCGTTGAGTCCACCGGCAGTGTCGCGACGGCTGTTTGCGCGACCTCCAGTGCCTCGAGCGCCATGCCGACGGCCTCGGCATAGGCTTGCAATGAATCGGCGGCCCAGGCGGGGTTCTGGGCGCGATCCTCGGCTTGTTCCATGGCTTGGCGCAGCTGTTCGATGGCGTCGAGGGCCTTGTCGTCTTCCTGGTCGGGCAGTTCGCTGGCGAGTTGGGAGAGGGTGTCGCTGGCTTGCAGCGCCGTGCGTTTGAGTGCCGGGCGGATATTTTCGCGCTGCTCGATCAGGGCGGGTAGCTCTGCCAGTGACGCTTTGAAGCCAGCCACCAGCTGTGTTGCCTGCTGGAGCCGCTGCAGGTCGTCCGGGTCTTTCAGGCGGCTTGAAAGGTCGCTCAGGTGCTGGTCGATTTGTTTGATTTTCACGGCCATTTTTTCCAGGTTGTCACGGTTGGCAAGGGTGCGGTACACGATGCGGTCTGCACGCATGGCCTCGGCTTCCACGGTCAGCGCGCCCAGGGTCGTCAGGCTGCTGGAGCGATATAGCACGGCGTTCAAGGCTTGCCAGCCCGTGGCGGCAATCAGGAAGCTGAGGATCAGTACTTGACCAAAACCCAGGGCGAGCTTGAGGCGGACGCTGGCATTGACCAGCAAACGGGTCAGCCGAGAAAACATGGTGAACCTCCCAATCAGAAAAAGCGTTTCGCGACAGATGAAACGCTAAATCGATTCGGAGCCATGGCGGGCTGATAACTGCGTAGGAAATTTCACAAGATGTGGTGGCCTCGATGGGCCACCGCGAAGGGTGGGTCAGATGCGAAAGCGCCCGACCAGGCTCTGCAAGTAGATCCCCAGGCGCGCCAGCTCGGCGCTGGAGGCGGCAGTTTCTTCACTGGCTGAAGAGGTTTGTTCCGACACATCCCGCACATTCAGCACGCTGCGGTTGATCTCTTCGGCCACGGCGCTTTGTTGCTCGGCGGCGGTGGCGATCTGTGAGTTCATCGCCTGAATGGTCGAGACCGTGCGCGTGATGTTGCCCAAGGCGTCACCGGCGCGCCGGGTCAGTTCGACGCTGCTGTCGGTCAGCCCACGGCTATTGTTCATGATGGTCGCCACCTGCTGAGTACCGCTTTGCAGGCCGACGATCAGTTCTTCGATCTCCTCGGTGGACTTCTGCGTGCGCTGGGCCAGGCTGCGCACTTCATCGGCCACCACGGCGAAGCCACGTCCGGCTTCCCCAGCCCGCGCTGCTTCAATGGCCGCGTTCAGCGCCAGCAGGTTGGTTTGCTGGGCCACCGACTTGATCACGTCGAGTACGCTGCCGATCTTGTCGCTTTCGCGCTTCAGGTCGCCCATTGCGATCGTGGAGTGGCCGACTTCGGTGGCCAGGCGCTCTATCTGTGCGATGGCTTCACCGACCACCTTGTCGCCTTCGCGGGCTTGTTGGTCTGCTGCTACGGCGGCTTCCGAAGCCTCTTCGGCGTTGCGCGCGACTTCTTGCACGGTGGCAGCCATTTCGTTCATGGCCGTGGCCACTTGGTCGGTTTCGACTTTCTGGCTGTTGACCCCGGCGCTGGTCTGTTCCGTCACGGACGACAGTTGTTCTGCTGCACTGGCGATCTGGGTAACGCCGTCGCTGATGCCGCCGATCAACTCGCGCAGGCCCACGGTCATGCTTTGCATGGCGCGTTGCAACTGGCCCAATTCGTCCTGGCGGCCGGAGTTCAGGTTGTGGCTCAGGTCGCCGGAAGCGACTCGCTCAGCGACCTTGAGGGTCTGGTTCAGCGGGATGACGATCTGGCGGGTGATGGCCCAGGCCGCGACGAAGCCGAAGATTAGCGCCAGCACGGTGGCCAGCAGCAACAGCGACTTGGCCTGCGCGGCATCGTGGTCACGCACGGCGGTTTGAGACGTGGTGAGTTTCTCGCTGTGCCCCAGCAGGGTATCGCCTTGGGTGATCATGGATGTCAGGGCCGCGGTGCTGGCAACCTGGGAATCGCGGTACTGGCTGACGGCGGCGCGGTAGGCTTGGAATGAGGCGCTGGCCTGCTGCAGGTTGGCCTGGTACTGCGTCGGCAGTTGGCCTTGGAGCTCGGTAATTTTCTTCAGCGTGTTGTCGATGGCGTCGAGGGCGGGTTGTTCGGCTTCGGCTTTGCCGCTGTAGGTGTAGCCGCGTACCTGGAAGCGTGATTGCTGGATCAGTTTGCTCAGGTCTACCACGCTATTGAACTGGGTGACGCTGTCACCCTGTAGCAGGCTTTTTTCGATCTCGCTGGTTTTGGCCGCCGCATTGTCGGCGGTATCCCCCAGCTTGCTGCGCGCGTCTTCACGGGTGACGCCAGCCTGGACCATGGCGCTAAAGGCGCGTTTGTACTGCTCCACGGCGGCCAGTTGTTCGTCGATCAGGGCAACGTCGGCGGGTTGCTCGATCAGCGAACGGGCCGTTTTCAGGCCATCGCCCAAGCGGGTCAGCAAGTCGTTGACCGCACCCGGGCCTTGTTCTCCCCGACGCATTTCGTAGTCCAGGCGCGCCAGGCGCAAGTCTTTGGTCAGGCCGTTGAGGCTGGAGATAAAGCCCAGTTTGTCGCCGCGGCTGATCACATCGCCCAGGCCGGTCCAGCCGGTGAAGGTGATCAGCAGTGTCAGCACCAACACTGAGCCAAAGCCGATGCCCAGCTTGCGGTTGACGCTGACATTCCCCAATTTCTCGGCTAACCAACGATACATGCTGCGATCTCCCCTGGAACAAGGCTTGGACTTATTCAGAGGCTATCGGCAGTGCGGGATTATTCTGTAGCGACACAGACCCCATGTGGGAGGGGCAAGCCCCCTCCCA
>NZ_JALJFG010000044.1 GCF_023242475.1 Pseudomonas sp. MWU15-20650
TCCTGAGCCAAGCAACACCATGAAGCCCTGACTTGTTCAGGGCTTTTTTATGCACGATGCATTGCCACTTTTTGAAGCACATCACATTAAGCACCTCGCCCAGAAAGGTTCGGATCGCATCACCAATGCTGTAGCCTTGTGCCCCAATTGCGATCAGCGTTGTCACCGGTCGAGTGACCGGGATGCTTTCACCGAGGGGCTTTACGCCAAGGTCGGAAGATTGGCACGGGAGTAAACGCCTGATGTCACACCTGATGCACGCTCAAAAATACCAGATAGGACCGAGGCCACCCCGTGAACCCAGACATGCTCGAAGCCGGCCCCGTAGACGCCAAAGTACTTTCCGTCTTTGACTTCGACGGCACCCTCACCCACCACGACAGTTTCGTGCCCTTCCTCAGGTTTGCCTTTGGCCCTGGTGAGTTTTATGGCCGGATGGCCAAGCTGGCGGTGCCCGGGCTGCGTTTTTTGGTACGGCAGATCAGCCGGGATGAGTTGAAGGCGCAGTTGATCCGCACCTTTATGACCGGGGTGGAGAAGGCGTGGGTGCAGCAGCAGGCTGAGGCGTATTGCCAGCGCACTTGGAGCAAGTTGATGCGCCCAAGTGGTTTGCAGTCGGTAGCGGATGAGGTGAAGTCCGGGGCGGTGGTGACCTTGTGTTCGGCGTCGCCGGCGTTGGTGTTGCAGCCGTTTGCGAATCGGCTGGGGATCAAGTTGATCGGCACTGAGCTTGAGGTGGTTGACGGGGTGTTGACCGGTAAGCTCACGGGCAACAATTGCCGCTGTGAGAACAAGGTGCTGCGGCTTGAGGCGGTGTATGGGGATTTGGGCGAGTATCGGCTGCGGGCCTGGGGCGATACGCGTGGGGATCGGGAGCTGTTGGCGGCGGCGCAGGATGCGCATTTTCGGCATTTTCATTCGAAGAAGAAGCAGCGCAAGTTGCAGCGGTGATGCAGGTAGATGGGGTTGGCAGATGGGCCGAGTCGATCCCATCGTGTATGGCGGCTACCTCATCGACCGCCTGGAAAAGCGCAAGCTGCTGATCCTGGCCATGCGCTCAAGCGCCACCGGTTTTCTGTTGCTGACCTGATCATCTACCCCTCGGAGTTCCTGTTGATCGACACCATCGCCCCTGACGTCCTGCGCGGCAGCTATTACGGGGCGCAGAACCTGGCGGCATTCGGTGGGGCAATGAGCCCGGTGATTTGTGGGTATTTGCTGATCAACGCAGCCCCCGTGAGCATGTTCTATACCTTGGGCGCACTGAAGGCCATTGGCGGGACGCTGTGCTTCTTGAGCGGGCGATGCGTTGCAGGTTCTTGCTGATATTTACGTAGGATCCGGCTATTAATAGCCAAACTTCTCAAGGACCCGAGCCCCATGAAATTCGACACGGCCTACAGCCTGAGTCTCGATGACAAGCTGTCGATCTACGATGTACGAGACCTGAATTTCGACGAAACCACCGATTTCGATTCCGATAAAGACACCTTCTTTTGCCCCAATGATGCCTGCCGCGCTGCGTTTGATACGGACAATGCGCTGAGTACCTTCAACGCCAAGAACGTCAACTACCTGCGCACACCGCACTTCAAGAACAAAACCGGCACCCGGCATATCGACGGCTGCCGCTATGCCAGCACCCACAAGACCGCTGCGGGCGAACATGACGACGAGCGCGAGGAAAATTTCCCCTCCGAATTTGTGCTGACGCGCCGTCAGTACGAACGTAAAACCCCCGTCGTCGGCACCGAGGGCAGTGCCCCACAAGAACCGACAAAAGCGCCTTCAAGCCGTTCGCCTACGTCCCACAGCAGCAACAACGACACCACCCCGGACAGAACCAGCGTGTTCGCCCACCCGGTGGAATGCTACGTGTCAAATATCGACGACAAGGACAAGCTCAAGGCCATGCCCTTGAAGATCGGCGAACATACCGCAACCTACTGGACGTTTTTCAAGAAGATCGAATACCTGCAAGACAACAAGGGGTTGATCTACTGGGGCAAGATCAAAGCCATCAAGGACTACACCAGCAGCTTTCGCATCGACTTCGAAAAGAAGGTGTGGCTCGACAAAAAGCCCTATTCGGTCAACGTCTACCTGAGCAAAAAACTGATCGAGAACTACCGCAAGCGCACGGCGTTCCTGGAACAGATAAAGACGGCGGCCAGCAGTGAGCGGGCGTTGTATTGCTTCTTCTATGGGGTTACGCCGCAGCTCAAACAGGTGCCCAGCCAAAAGAATCCCGAGCAGACATTCGGGGTGTTCAGCGCGAATATTGAAAACCTGGATCACCTGATTATTCGGGAGCTACCAGGGGCCGAGTAATCGAGCTGAAAGGCGGTCGAAAAAAATCCAGTTGATGAGCGGTACAAACAACTGTACAAAAACACAGTATAGTTTGCCCTCCCCCGTCGAACCTGGAGAACCCCCATGTCCTCTCTGGCAATGAGCTCTTTCGTAGATCAACAGATCGTCCTGCACCAATTCACCGCCAAGCACAGCGTGCAGGCCCGCGCGATGCTGGGCTGGAGCCGTGAAGACCTGTCCCGCCAGGCTGGCGTGGCGGTGGAGGCCATTCAACAATTCGAGAACCACGGCGAGGTGGACGATGACGTCTGCCTGAGCCTGGCGTTTCGCCTCGAGGCGCAAGGGTTGGTGTTTTTCCCGGGCTTTGCACCGGGGTGGGGCATGAGCGCGCGCCGGTTTGAGCCTGCACCGGCCGGGCCTGCGGCACACGGCATCATCTCGCGCCTGATGGGCTCAACAACGACATCAATTGACTCACCAACCCCTCAACCGAATGGTGCGTAGAGTCCAGCCGGATCACCGGGCAACTCAGCGGTTTCAACCAGCTTTCATGCCGCCGCAAGCTACGTAGGCTGTGGTTGCCGTCATCGTAACGTGCGGCCCAAGCCAGGAAGGCGAGACTGTTTTGATACCGGTTGCCGCCCTCCAGGACCTGCTCGCCATAGCGTTGCACTTCCCGCTGGCGCAAGCGGTGCAGGCGTACTTCAGGGTCCAGGCGCAGGAACACCACATGGGTGAACTGCGGGATCACGCCGTCGCCCCAGCCACAGAGTGAGCCGGATAGCACCCAGCCCTCATGACCGGCGGTGTGCTCTTGCAGCAAACGGATGCGTTCATCCCGAGGCCGGGCGACGGTGAAAGGGTCTGGTGTTTGCTGCCAGTAATAGAAATCCGAGTCGAAATAGGCAACGCCCAGGCGTTCGGCCATAGCCTTGCCCAAGGTGGTGGTGCCGGCACCGGCAGCGCCGAGAATGTGGATTCTGTAGTTGTCCATGGCTTGCGCCCATAGCATTGCGTGTCATCCGTAACGGCGTCGGGCCTGCAATTGCACTGTCCAGCGCCCCCTGTGCGACGGCTTGAGCAACCTCTGCTGTGCGTCGTCAGCAGAGGTTGAGCAACACTCAGGTGCTGGCTGCTGGCCCCTCAACCGCTTCATCGGCATTTACGGGTGCCGGCGTGTAGGGCGCTCCAGCCAGGAATGCTGGTTCTCTGATCGCCTGCGTCGCTTGTTCATAACCATAGGCAACCGACAGTAATGTGGCCTCGCTGTTGCCCGAACCGTGAAAGTAAAGTGCCGTCGGCATACCTTCATCGTCCATTCCAGACGGTACCGATATGCCTGGGTAACCTGCTGCTGCGCTGAAAAAATAGTTGTATGAGTGGAAATTCGACACCATGGCGTCGAGCTTGTGCGCCTTGATCGGGTCATCGATGGTTTTCTGGAAAATGGGGATGATGGTCTCCCACAACTGATCGCGCTGATCCTGTGTTGTCTCCAGGCTGTTGATCAGCTCCAATAATTTCTGATCAGGCTCACCGGGCTTATGGTGACGTTTATTGAAAGCAATCAGCTCCGAAAGCGATTTGACTGGTAAACCTTCCCGCCCAGCCAGGTAATCTTCCAGCTTTTGCTTCACCTCTGAGAACAATGCGTCGTTGTAAGTCTGGAAGCTCTCGTCAGCAACACCATCGTCCAGGCGCCCCACCGGCACCAGGATCGCACCTTGGGACTTCAACACCTCAAGCGCATCCTTGTAGTGCTTACTGTCCGCCCGCTTCGCGGGGTCCCTGGCCTCTTCCGCGGACAACTCAGGCACCGGCGTGTAGCCAATTCGCTTACCTTTCAAGGCATCGGAGCGCAGGCCAGCGGTGTAGGCAGTGGTCTCGGTCATTGCATTAAGCGCTTCTGCCGCATCGCAGACAGTACGCGTGAAAGTGCCCACCGCATCCAGACGTGAACTGGTCATGATGCCTTCGGTACTGAGCAGCCCCACCGTGGTTTTCAGGCCGAAAACGCCGTTGCAGGCGGCTGGAGCGATGACCGATCCGTTGGTCTCCAACCCTAACGCCAAAGGCACATGCCCCTGGGCAACCGCCACGGCAGAACCGGAACTCGACCCCGCCACCGGCCCTCCCAGGCGGTGTGGGTTCAGCGTCTGGCCACCTCGGGAACTCCACCCATCCGCCGGTGATTCAGAGCGGAAGTTGGACAGTTCACTCATGTTGGTTTTACCCACAATCACTACCCCGGCCTTCAGCAGGTTGTCCACGACCCTGGCATTTTTTGTCGCGGGCGCCCCCACCAAGGCTCTGGAGCCTGCACTTGTCTGCATGCGGTCCTTGGTTTCGAATACATCTTTCAGCGCTATCGGCACGCCGTGCAAGTAGCCACGCACGTGGCCTTTGAAACGTTCCTGATCGCGGGCCTTTGCCTCCGTCAGGGCATCGGGGTTAGTTTCAACAAACGCGTTGCCGCCCTGTAGTCCACGATCAATATTGGCAATTTGCCTGAATGAGTTCTTCACGAGCGACTCGGAGGTGACCCCTTGCTTGGCCATTTCCTCTGACATTTGGCAAGCACTCTTGAAGCCTTGCGCAGGATTAGAAAGTGCCTGGAACAGCCCTGTTGCCAACCCACCGGTCAAACTTGATCCAATCATAAAGCCCCCTAACGTGACTGAATGTGAGAGCTATCGGCCGATAACCCGACACCAGTCTAAGCAGCTGTTCACGCAGCTCTATTAAGGGGAATCCCGCTCCACGGTATGATCATTCCGCTCCTGACGTAGGAACCAATGCTGGGATGAGCTGACGGTAAGTTCGCAACAGAACAGTCAGGCGATCGCCCGCCCAGCGCGCGCCATAAAACCAAAACCGGGTCCCATCCTCCAGCGTTTCGCAGACACTCGGGTAGCCACTGCTGCATGCGCGATGAAACGCGGTACTCAGGCCGTCGGACACCAAGGCATCGAGACGGTGGCCCGTCACAAGCTCATCGATTTCATTGTGGGTTTGAAGGTTGAATTGAAAGGTGTCATCTCCCCGTTGCGCGTCCACCTCGACCAATCGCGCACCGGCCTGGCGCAGGATATCGAAGACGGTGTGCATCTCTGCGCGGTGTTCGACGGGCTCGATATGATCACCGCGTACATACTGGCCGGCGTAGCCGATACGCCACCCCGCCAGCAACATGGAGGCGGAAAAGGTGGTGTTATTCAGCACCAGAGGGACCTCCACCATCACCGGCCCGGTGGGGTCGACCCCACTCATGGCGATGAGGGATAAAGCAGGGTCTCGTACAGGCCTTATCATCGGGGCCAGCGCGTTGTAGCCGGGTATGAGCGCAACGTGCTCAAGGTGCTCGGTACCGAAGACGATCGAACCATGGCCAGCGCCATCGGTTTTCGAAGGGGTCGTGCAAGCGCCCGTGTCGACGGCATCCACAGGCATGGGCGATAGCTGCCCTGGGCGACAAGGCAGACCAGCTTGCCAATACTTCTTACATTTGTCGTCCATCAAAGCAGGCCCTCGAAAATAAATTTCCGGGGATCATCGCACTCTCATCTTACGTTTGTCGCAGGGCCGAAACATCCTGAAAACTCCTTTTTCCAGACGCCCTTGTTTCAGCCCACTGCGTGCTCCTTCACACGCTGAGCCTCTACATCCAACCACCAGGCATGCCCGCGTTCGGGCTGGTTCAGGCGAAACGCCTGCCCCATCGCCGGGGTGGTAATCGATACGTTGCGCTCCCAGGCCAGGGCCATGATGCGGTCGAACGGTTCATGCCAAGCGTGAAACGCCAGGTCGAAAGTGCCGTTGTGAATCGGCAGCAGCCAGCGGCCCTTGAGATCGATATGCGCCTGTAGCGTTTGCTCCGGCTGCATGTGCACGTGGGGCCAGTCGACGTTGTAGGCTCCGGTTTCCATCAGCGTCAGGTCGAACGGCCCGTATTGCTCGCCAATGCGTTTGAAACCGTCGAAATAGCCAGTGTCGCCGCTGAAGAAAATCCGCCGCGCATCGTCGATCATCACCCAGGAACACCACAGGGTCTGGTTGCTATCAAACAGACCGCGCCCGGAAAAATGCTGCGCGGGCGTAGCGACAAACCGAATGCCATCGACCTCGGTACCCTGCCACCAATCCAACTGCCGTACTTTGCTGGCGTCCACCCCCCATTTGACCAGCGTGTCGCCTACGCCCAGGGGCGCAAGGAAGTGGCGCGTCTTGTCGGCCAACTGGACCACGGCCTTGCGGTCGAGATGGTCGTAATGATTGTGGGAAAGAATCACCGCTTCCAACGCAGGCAATTCTTCCAGGCTGATGGGTGGCTGATGGAAACGCTTGGGGCCAGCCCAACTGAAGGGTGAAGCACGCTCGGCAAACACCGGGTCAGTGACCCAGAATTTGCCACGCATTTTCAGCAGCACGGTCGAATGCCCCAGTCGGAACACGCTGTGATCCGGCGCGGCCAGCAACTGCTCACGGGTCAGCGGATGTACCGGGATGTTCCCCACAGGCCGTGTGGTGCGCGGCTTGTTGAACAGCATGTTCCAGAAAATTCGTAACGTTTTGCCAAAGCCGCCACGCGGCACCGGCGCGTCGTTGCTGAAGAGCCCTGGGTCTTGTTCGGCAGGTTTTGGCGTCGCCGGCGTTGGGTCAAGATGGGATGAAATCGTGGCCATTACAGAGTGACTCCTACGGTCCGCTCATGAACTACACTGCACAGTGTAGTTTCTAGATTGCAACAAAACCCTGAGCAAGTAAACTGCCGAGTGTAATTTCATCTTTGAGCCCAATGCCCTCCCATGACTGCCCCTCAGCGCCTCACCGACCGTAAACGCGAAGCCATCGTGGCCGCCGCCATCGCCGAATTTCGGGCTAACGGGTTCGAGGTCACCAGCATGGACAAAATCGCCGCCACCGCCGGCGTTTCCAAGCGCACGGTGTACAACCACTTTCCCAGCAAGGAAGAGCTGTTCGCAGAAATCCTCCACCAATTGTGGGCCAGCAGTGTCGCCCAACTGGACGTGAGCTACGCTCCCGACCGCCCGCTACGCGACCAACTGCGCGGGTTGCTGGAGGCGAAGATGCAGATGATGTCGGACGCCAATTTCCTTGACCTGGCCCGCGTGGCGATTGCTGCCACCATCCATTCGCCGGAGCGCGCGCAAGACATGGTCAACCGCCTGAGCAAGCGCGAAGAAGGCTTTACCCTGTGGGTACGCGCGGCCCAGGAAGATGGTCGCCTCCGTTGCACCGACCCGGCTTTCGCAGCCCACCAGATCCAGAGCCTGCTCAAAGCCTTTGCGTTCTGGCCGCAAATCACCCTGGGCCAACCCACTCTCGACGCCGCCGCCCAGGCCGGGGTTATCGAATCGGCGATCGATCTGTTCCTCGCCGGCTATGAAGTCCGCACGCCCCACCCTTAGTAAACCGGTTGCACAAGCGACATTCCGGGTCGCTTTTGGCGTATCCATACGCTGTTCTGCACAAATGGCCTGGAAGGACACTGATTATTCCCACGCGAATAATCGACAATATTCACATCTATTATCCGATCAACGGTTTTACCCGCTGACGCGCGCTGTTGTATCTGCAAAAAAGAGCTGAACCAGGACACTATGGAAAACAGACGAGGCAAAGGGCTTTCATTTGCCAGGCGTATCTACAAGCCAAGGATCATCGGCCTGGGTATCGGTTGCATCAGCGTCACTGGCGCTCTGTATCCCTTGTCGATGCCCGGTTGGGTCTGGGCACTCTTGTTGTTCAATGGCTATGTCTGGCCCCATGCGGCATACCTGATCTCGACCCGCTCGCTTTTTCCCTACCAAGCCGAACAACGCAACATGCTGTATGACTCGTTGCTGGGCGGTTTCTGGGCGGCGGCCACCCAGTTCACGCCACTGACGGCGGTCACCATTCTGTCGATGATGGCCATGAACAACGTCGCGGCCGGCGGCAAACGCCTGTTCCTGCGCGGGCTATTGGCACAAGCCGCCGGTACCGGTGTGGCCTGGGGGCTGTTCGGTATTGAGTTCAACCCCAACGTCAGCCTCACCGAGGTCTATACGTCCTTGCCGATGCTGACGCTCTATCCGATGGCCATCGGCATGGTCTGCTACCAGTTGGCGATCAAACTGTCAGAACATAAACGTGCCCTCAGTGCCTTGAGTCGCATCGACAGCCTCACCGGCCTGCTCAACCATGGTTCGTGGAAAGACCTGCTGAACCTCAAGTTCCATAAATGCCAGCAACAACAAGGCCAAGCCACCATCGCCTTGATCGATATCGACCACTTCAAGCAGATCAATGACACCCACGGCCATATCATCGGTGATGCGGTACTGCAGCATGTGAGCCGAGAGTTACGTCAGCACCTGAGGGAAAACGACTTGGCCGGCCGTTACGGAGGCGATGAGTTCTGTGTGATTCTTCCGCAAATGCGCCTGGAGGAAGCGGCGCAGGTCATGGAACACCTACGCGAAACCTTCAGCAACTATCACAACCCGCAGGTTCCCGGGCTGCGCGTGAGCCTGAGTATCGGCCTGGCGGACTTCCACCCCTCCTTCAGCGATGCCGTCATGTGGCTCAACGCCGCGGACCGTGCGCTGTACGTCGCCAAGAACACAGGCCGCAACCGGGTGCATGCCAGCGACTGCAGAGTCGCCCGTTCCGCCTGAGTTGTCCTACAACACCTCGTCTGAATCTACTCCCGACACCTAGCAGCAATAGCATAATGCCGCCATTGGTCACCTCGCCAAAAATGGTTCTCCCCACGGGACGAACTTATGGGCAGGCGAGTGACTCTGAAACCGTTGTTCCCCCCCTCTGTCAGCACCAGGAAGCTGGCAATGAGCAAGTCAACCGTGAGGCCGTGGGCCCTACGGGGTCAGGCGCATTTACATGGATACCTCATACACTTGCGTGCCCGAGCCCTCCAACATGCTATTTAACGCCCACAAAAAAGCCATCAATACCCTGCAACACACCAATGCCCAACAAGCCAGCCTGCTGGACGCCATCGAGCGCTCCATGGCCGTCATCGAATTCGACCTGCAAGGCACTGTGCTACGGGCCAATGACAACTTCTTCAAGACCATGGGCTACCGTGCCGAACAGGTTGTGGGCCAGCCTCACCGGATGTTCTGCACACCGGCCTTCGCCCGCAGCGCCGAGTACAACCAACTGTGGACGCAATTACGCAATGGCCAGTTCCAGTCGGGCACTTTTGAACGAGTGGGCGGCAACGGTCAATCGGTGTGGCTGGAGGCCAGCTACAACCCGGTACGTGATGACGCGGGCCGTGTGATCAAAGTGGTGAAGTACGCCATGGACGTCACCCCGCGCCTGCAGGCCGAAAGTGAGGCCAACGCCAAGCTGCAAGCCATCGACCGGGCCATGGCGATGATCGAGTTCAACCTCGATGGCACCATCATCAGCGCCAATGCGAACTTCCTGCAGCGCATGGGCTACAGCCTCGCGCAGATCCAGGGCAAGCATCATCGTCTGTTCTGCAAGCCGGAGCTGGCCAGCAGCTCGACCTACAGTGAGTTCTGGAAACGCTTGAACCAGGGCGAGATGTTCAGCGGCCAGTTCGAGCGTATCGACAAGAATGGCCAAACGGTATGGCTCGAAGCCAACTACAACCCGGTGTACGATGCGGGCGGACGCCTGTGCAAGGTGGTGAAGTTCGCCTCTGATATCACCGCCAGGGTGCAACAACATGCCGCCGACGCCGCAAGCGCCACCCAGGCGTATCACATCTCCCTGCATACCCGGGACATTGCTGAAAAAGGTGCCCAGGTGATCCAGCAAACGGCCAGCGGCATGCGCGAAATTGCCGCCGACATCGATGCTTCTTCGCAACTGATCGCCAAGCTGGGTGACCGCTCGCAGCAGATCACCGCCATCGTCAACACGATTCGCGGTATCGCCGACCAGACCAACCTGCTGGCCCTCAACGCCGCCATCGAAGCGGCACGAGCCGGCGAGCAAGGTCGTGGCTTTGCCGTGGTCGCCGATGAAGTGCGGCAATTGGCGGCGCGCACCAGCGGTTCCACCGCCGAGATTTCCGACATGATCGCCATGATCCAAGAGGAAACGCGACAAGCCATCGACAGCATGGACGCCACCCGCGACCGCGCCGCCCAAGGTGTCGAACTGGCCAATCAGGCGGGCACGGTGATCCTGCACATTCGCGAAGGTACGGGCGAGGCGGTACAGGCGGTCAGTGCGTTTGCCAATGAACGAGGCAACAACTGACCGGTTCTTCATGCGCCTGACAGGAGGCTCGGTCTATAGTGTTGATTGTCTTTGCATTCAACACTCGAGCCCTCCATGACCCCAGACAAACCAGAAGCCGCCCCCGTCGATCACCTGCGTTTCCACCGAGGCCACGCCCACCTGGCACCAACCTTTGGCAATGACACCTTTGCCCTCAAGGCCGAAGCCTTCGCGCGCTTCTTTGGTACACCGACCTTCCTCGGCGCGCAGACGGCAATCGTGGTGTTGTGGGTGGTGTTGAACGTCACCGGCATCACCCACTTCGACGTCTACCCGTTCATCCTGCTCAACCTGGCCTTCAGCCTGCAATCGGCCTACGCCGCGCCCCTGATCCTGCTGGCCCAGACACGCCAGGCCGCTCGCGACAAGGCCCAGTCCGACGCCGATGCACAGCACCGCGAAGCCATCGCCATCGCCAACACCGAACGCCAGGCCCAGGCCGCGCAGACCAACAAACAAATGCTGGAGCTGTTGGAGCAAAACACCCGGCTGACGGAAATGACCAAGCAATTGACCGAGCGTATTGAAACCCTGACGTGCGAAATGCATGAGCAGTTTATGCGAAAAACCTAACGCCGCGGCCACCTTACGTGGCTGCCCAACTCATCAAACAACGCCACCACCGAACGCAGCGCCCGGCAATCGGAGCGCGTCAATAACCACAGCGCCGTGTCACGTCCCGCCAATGCGGGGCTCAGTGGCTGCAACCCCTCCCCGATTAGAAAATCCGGCAACGCCGCAACCCCCAACCCCGCGCGCACCAGTTCGGTCACCGACAGCATGCTGTTGCAGCGATAACTGGGACGCACGCCTGGCAACTGCTCACGGCGCCAGACGACGGTGGGATGATCGGGCAAGAAGTCATCCGGTGCGATCCAGGCCAGGTCGGCCAACGCGCGGCCTTCGTGCTGACGGGCATACCCGGCACTGGCGCATACTTGATACGCCACCGTCCCCAGGCAACGTCCGACAAGGTGTTCCGGCGGCGTCTTGGTCAGGCGTAGGGCAATATCCGCGTCGCGGCGACTGAGGTTGGCGAAATCATTGGAGGTGCTCAGTTCCAGGCTCAACGCTGGGTACCCGGGCATGAACTGCGCCAGCGCAGGCAGCAGCAAGCCTTGTAACACCGAGTCGGTGCAGGTCAGGCGCACCGTGCCGCTGATCACTTCACCGCCTTGCTCCACACCAATGCGTGCGGCCTCCAGGGCCTGTTCGGCACACTCGGCCTGCTGCGCCAGATTGCTCGCCAGGCTGGTGGGCAAATAACCGCTGCGGCATTTTTCAAACAGGGTCTGGCCCAGGGCAGCCTCCAGCCGCCGTACCGCACGGAATACGGTGGAGACATCCACCCGCAACAACGCCGCTGCCCGCGCCAAGGTGCCGCCGCGCACCAAGGCGAGGATCAACGACAGGTCGGGGTAGTCGATCTGATAGTGCGTAGCTGCATTGAGCATATGGGTAAACGCCAATATTGATTGCACGAACGCCAATCTATAGTGCGCATCAGGACACCACAAGCCATGGGATGCACACGATGAAAACCACCCACCTGCACCTCGCCCTGATCGGCGATTACGACCCTGATGTTACTGCGCACCAGGCTATCGCTGTGGCCCTGCGGCAGGCGGCCGAGGCCCTTGACCTGAGCGTTCACGTCCAATGGCTCGACACCGATACACTCACCACCACCGACCATTTGCACGCCTTCGACGGCTTTTGGTGTGTGCCCGCCAGCCCCTATCGCGACACCGACGGCGCACTGCGGGCGATACGCTTTGCCCGTGAGCAGCGGCGCCCTTTCCTGGGTACCTGCGGTGGTTTTCAGCACGCGGTGCTGGAATATGCCCGCAACGTGCTCGGTTGGTCCGATGCCGAGCATGGCGAGCTGGCCCCAGACGCCAAACGTGCCGTGATCACACCGCTGACGTGCAGCCTGGTAGAAGCCACCGACACCGTGCGCCTGGTGCCCTACACGCGTATTGCCCAAGCCTACGGCACGCTGGATGTCCACGAGGGCTATCACTGCCGCTACGGCATCAACCCCGAGTTTGCCAATGCGCTGCTTGAGGGCGACCTGATCCCCAGCGGCCACGACTCGGCGGGTGATCTGCGTGCGGTGGAATTGCTTGATCACCCGTTCTTCGTCGCCACGTTGTTCCAACCCGAACGCGCCGCACTCCAGGGCACCACACCCGCGTTGGCGCTGGCGTTACTCAACGCCTGCCAGGAGGCATCGGTATGATCGCCAAGACCCCCGCCCCACCCTACTACGCCGTGATTTTCAGCTCATTGCGCACCGACGGCGACCAAGGTTATGGCCAGGCCGCCACCCGCATGCTGGAACTGGCGCACGAACAACCGGGCTTTCTCGGCGTGGAATCGGCGCGCGAGGATGGCCTGGGGATTACCGTGTCCTATTGGGACAGCGAAGCCGCGATTCTGGCGTGGAAACAGCAGGTCGAACATCGGGCCGTACGTGAACAAGGGCGCTCCACCTGGTACAGCGCGTTTCATACGCGCGTGTGCAGGGTGGAGCGGGCCTACGGTTTTGATGCGAATTAACTCACCAGACTGCGTAACGCACTGATCTGCGGGATCTCCACGCGACGCATATACACCCGCAGTGGCTCGGTGATGTTGATGCGGTCGTCAATGTTCTGATCCAGCAGTAACTGGATGCGTTCACGGGACAAGGTCATGGTGTGATCGGCTGCGGGTAGCCAGACAAACTCAGCGGTGGGGATGATGCCGTCATCGGCTACGTCCATGCCAAAGGCATCTTCGCTGAAACGCACGATGTACTGGCCAGTCTTGCGGTTGAGGCCGACGAAACCATGGAGTTGGTCGGCCGCCTGGCAGATGAGCTCGGAAGTGATGCGCATGGTAAACCTCACTGAAAAGTCCCACAGGGACTGGAAAGATGGTTTACACGCATGGCAGAAAAATACTGCCCTCTAATGGGGCAGCTTCGACCAAGAATACTGCAACGCCCCGCAAAAAAACCCAAAAAATTGGCCCGTGCACACGTTAATGTCGGTTTGGTGATGGCGCCTTTCGCAATCAATTGTTAAAAAGGACGCCTTCTCAAAGTTACCTACACGAAAGGACTTCGCATATGCCTGTCACGTTTACCAACGGCCCGGTGCCAGCCACTATAGGGAGCACCTTGCTGCTGGCGCTGATGCTCGGCTTTGGCCCTGCACAGGCTGCCGACCCGATCAGCCCGGCTGAATTGGCAACAAACGAAGGCATCCCATACCCGGCCGTCATTGCTCACCGTGGCGCTTCCTACGACGCTCCCGAATCCACCGCAGCGGCCTACAAGCTCGCCCGCGACCTGGGTGCCGACTACCTGGAAATGGACCTGCAGCGCAGTAAAGACGGCGTACTGTTCGCCCTGCACGACAACAATCTGCAGCGCACCACCGACGTGGCCACCAAGTTTCCCGAGCGCAAGGACAGCCCGGCCAACGAATTCACCTGGGCCGAACTGCGCACCCTGGACGCCGGCAGCTGGTTCAACGCCGCCTACCCGGATCGCGCCCGCCCCGCATTCGTCGGCCTGAGAATCCAGAGCCTGGACGAAATCATCAAGATCGCCGAAGGCAACCCGCAGCACAAACCCGGCCTGTACATCGAGACCAAGGAGCCCAAGCAGTTCCCGGGTATCGAAGCCGACCTGAAGAACAAGTTGCTGGATAAAGGCTGGTTGAGTTCGGCCGGCTCCAAACTGGGCAAAAGCAACACCGGTGTGGGCCAGGACAAAGGCCGTGTCGTACTGCAGACATTTGAAAAAGACAGCTTGAAAGAGCTGCAAAAAGAAATGCCCAACACCCCGAAAATCCTGCTGTTGTGGGTTGGCCCAGGCAGCATCGAGCCCAAATCCACGCAGACGTTCGCAGAGTCCGGCGAACCGACCAAAGCCGCCTACTACGCCAAGCAAGAGCCGAAGGACGCTGCCGAGTTCGAGAAATGGGTCGACGAGGCCAAGAGCCTGGGCGCCATCGGCACGGGCCCCTCGGCCGAGCTGACCAACCACGGCGACCAGAGCTACACCGACTTGGTGAAGCCTGAAATGAACCAACTGACCCACGACAAGGGCCTGTTGGTGCACGTGTACACCGTCGATGAGCCGGTGGACTTCGAAAAAGTGATGAAGGCCGGCGTCGATGGCATCTTCACCAACCGCGCCGCTGAACTGCTCAAGTTCTATAAGCGCTGGCCGTCATCAAGCGTGCAGGATCTGCTGAAGGACAATGGCTACTGAGTGAAGCCCCAATGGTCAGGCCACCTCGGTGTCGGGGAGTGACTACGGCCTGATCCTCGGCGATCAGATTGAGCAGACGGCGCAACGGCTTGAACTAATTAAGGGTGGATTAAGTTGCGCGGACTAACCTGATCCCACTTAAACAGCTCAGCCAAAAGGAAACACCATGAAAACGTTGACCGCTTTGTTTGCCGCCACTGCCCTGACCCTGACCACCGGCCTGGCTCAGGCGGATGTTCGCCCGGACCATATCGAGGGCCTGCTCAAATCCGGCGCCGTGAAGCCATTCGAGCAACTCAACGCCGCTGCACTCGCCAAACACGCGGGCGCCACGATTACCGACACCGAGCTGGACCACAAAAACGGTGTGCTGGTGTACGAGGTCGACCTGACCGATACCGCCGGCAAGAAGTTTGAAGTGAAACTCGATGCCAAGACCGGTGCCGTGTTGGAAGACAAGCAAGACGCTTGAGTCGACCTGAAAAAAAACGCCACTCTACGTGGCGTTTTTTTATGCCTGGCTCAAGCGCCCAGACGCGCCGTCACCTCATTGAGCTCAGTCGACAACCCGCGCAGGTTGTGGCTCGCCGCCTCGGTACGCTGAACATTGTCGAGGTTGGCGGTGGCCACGGTGGTGATCTGCGTGATGTTGCGCGAGATGTCCTCAGCCACCGACGTTTGTTCTTCAGCCGCCGTGGCGATCTGACGGTTCATGTCGCGGATCGCCTCCACCGCCTGGGTGATGTGAGCCAGCATGGCCCCGGCCTGGCTGACTTTTTCCACGCTGTCATCGCTGCACGACTGCCCGCTAACAATCGCCTCGGCCGCATCCACGGCACCGGTTTGCACCGCCTGGATAATCTGGTTGATCTCGATGATCGACGCCGCCGTGCGTTGCGCCAGGCTGCGGACCTCATCGGCCACCACTGCAAACCCACGGCCCGCTTCGCCTGCCCGCGCCGCCTCGATGGCCGCATTCAGCGCCAGCAAATTGGTTTGCTCGGCGATCCCGCGAATCACTTCCAGGACTTTACCGATACGTACGCTGTCGGTTTCCAGGCGGCGAATGATGCTGCCAGTGTTGAGGATTTCATTGCGCATCTGCCCGATGGTAGCGATGGTCCTTTGCATCACCTCACCGCCTTCGCGCGCCGATTGGTCGGCCTCATCGGCAGCACGTGAGGCGCTGGCGGCATGGCGTGCGACCTCTTGGGCGGTGGCGGACATTTCGGTCATGGCCGTGGCCACCTGGTCGGTGCGGTTGAATTGCTCGTGGGTGCCGGTCGCCATCTGCCCGGCGATCGAATTCAACTCGCCGCTGGCGCTTACCAGGTCGGTGGCGCTGCGCTGCAAGCGATTGAAGGTTTCGGCGAGGAAGTCACGCAAGGTATTCGCGGCGGCCGCCAGATGGCCCAATTCATCCTGACGGCGGCTGGCCACGCGCTCGGCAAAACGGCCATGGCTCAGTTGAGTCACGTAGTCGATCAAGCCACGAATCGGCAAGATCAGGTTACGGTTGATCAACCACAAACTGAACAGACCGATCACCCCACCGGACAGCAACATGATGGCCAACCCCACCATCACCGTACGCTCGGCATACGCGCTGATCGCCTGGGACTGTTTGGTACCTTGTTCACGCAGGTCGCTGACCAGGGCACTCATCTGTTCGCTGGCGGCACGGTCTACCCCTTTGACCGCGTTATCGCCCGCAGTGGGGTCGGCACCGGCGGCCAGGTAGGCCGCGCGTCCTTTCTCGTAGGCAACGCCCAATTGCTGGTGCTCCTGACGCAGGGCCTCAATGCGTCCGTTCAGGCTCGCATCGTCGCGGGTTTGGCTCACCAAACGAGCCAGGATGCCTTGGACATCGCGTTGGCGGTCCTGGAACTGGCCCCAGTATTTCTCCATGTCCTGGGGCTGTTTGCCGCGCAACAGGACGTTTTTCCATTCCTGCACTTGCACCTTGAACTGCAGGTTGGCCTCATCGATCAACTGCGAGGTGAGCAGCGGCCCCTCGATCAAACTGCGGTAACTCTGTACCCCGTTAGAAAGAAAGTTGAAACACGCCAGGGCGATCAACAACATCGCCAGCAGGCTGCCACCGAGCAGCGACAAGATTTGTGCTCTCAAGGAGGTTCGCAAAAAGTTCATCGGGGAAAGCCTCGAAACAGGGGAAAGGGTGCAAGCACGCCATAACTTCCCTGTCATCAAAGGCACCGCTCATCCAAGCGGTTCTTGACCCCTTGAATCGGCTGGGCTAGACGCTTCTTGAGAGGATTACTGACCAGCGGTCAATAAAGTGTCACCGCCTCGAAACAAACCTCAAGCCGTCACAAAATTGTCAAATTACCTTGCAATGATTCGCCCACGCGAACCTGTGAAACGTCCTACAGGCGCTTTCTCTGCGAGCCTCCATGAACCACAGCATCGACCACGGCCACCAGGACCCCGACCTGTTTGGCCTGCTTTACGGTTTTCGTTTTCGCCCGGGCGAAAAAGGTGTGCAGATTGATTCAGCCACCGCACTCAAGGCCCTGCAACAACCCGCCGACCCGGAAGAGTTTTTATGGCTGCACCTGAACCTGGCCCACGCCGCCTGCGAGCGCTGGATGCAGGCGCATTTGCAGCTGCCGGACGAGTTTTTCGAAGCCCTGCACGAAGGTTCACGCTCCACGCGCATTGAACACGTCGACTCAGCCCTGCTGGCGGTGGTCAACGATGTGGTGTTCAACTTCAGCAGCATGGTTTCGTCGGATATCTCCACGTTGTGGGTCTGCGCGCGCAGCCGCTTGCTGGTCAGCGCGCGCCTGCAACCGTTGCACTCGGTGGATAAATTACGTTCGTCGGTGAAGGCCGGTGAACAGTTTCGCTCGCCCTTGGAGCTACTGGTGCATTTGCTGCGCGATCAAGGCGAAGTGCTGACGCAGATCGTGCGCAAGACCAGCCTCAGCGTCGACCATATCGAAGACCAGTTACTGTCCTCGCGCCTGTCCACCAACCGTGCGGAACTGGGTGCCGCGCGCCGCGTCCTGGTACGCCTGCAGCGCCTGCTGGCGCTGGAGCCTGGCTCGTTGTTGCGCCTGCTCAATCGCCCACCGCAGTGGCTGCAAAAAGAAGACGTGAAGGAGTTGCGCAAATCCACCGAGGAGTTTGCGCTGATCATCAACGACCTGACCGCCTTGGGCGAGCGCATCAAACTGCTGCAAGAAGAAATCGCCGCGAACCTCAACGAACAAAGCAACCGCACCCTGTTCACCCTCACGGTGGTGACGGTACTGGCGCTGCCGATCAACATCATCGCCGGTTTTTTCGGCATGAACGTGGGCGGCGTGCCGCTTTCCACTGACCCGGAGGGGTTCTGGATTCTGGTGGCATTGGTGGCGACGTTTACATTGATTGCCGGGCGATGGGCGTTCAGAAAACGTAAGGATTACTGACCAGTGGCACACCCAATCAACTAAACACTGATGTATCGCAGCATCTCTGTAACATTCTGCAATGATCATCAATGACATCCTTCCCAACACTGGATGCTCCGGCATGGCCACCCCTTCCCTGACTGCCTCCACGACCGCCTCACACGCAGCCCCCAAACCCAGGCTGGACAAAAAACCCGGCCTGGTGACGGTGATCGTTTTCTTCGCCGTGCTCGCCATGGGCCTGTTGTTCACCGCCTACAGCCTGATGCACGACATGCACGAGCTGGGCACGGTGGTCACCACCTGGACGCCGTTCCTGCTGCTGGGCGTGGCATTGTTGATCGCCCTGGGGTTCGAGTTCGTCAACGGCTTCCACGACACCGCCAATGCGGTGGCGACAGTGATCTACACCAACTCGCTACCGCCGCAATTTGCGGTGGTGTGGTCGGGCTTTTTCAACTTCCTCGGCGTGCTGCTTTCCAGCGGCGCGGTGGCGTTCGGCATCATTGCCCTGCTGCCGGTCGAGCTGATTTTACAGGTTGGCTCCTCGGCCGGCTTCGCGATGATTTTCGCCTTGCTGATCGCCGCGATCCTGTGGAACCTTGGCACGTGGTGGCTGGGGCTGCCGGCCTCCTCGTCCCACACGCTCATCGGATCGATCATCGGCGTCGGTGTGGCCAATGCGTTGATGCACGGGCGTGACGGCACCAGCGGCGTGGATTGGAGCCAGGCGATCAAGATCGGCTATGCACTGCTGCTGTCGCCACTGATCGGCTTCGCGTTTGCCGCCCTGCTGTTGCTGGCCCTGCGTGCCTTCGTGAAAAACCGCGCGCTGTACAAGGCGCCGAAAGGCGACGCCCCGCCACCGTGGTGGATTCGCGGCATGCTGATCATCACGTGCACCGGCGTATCGTTCGCCCACGGCTCCAACGATGGGCAAAAAGGCATGGGCCTGATCATGCTGATCCTGGTCGGCACCCTACCGATGGCTTATGCACTGAACCGCACCATGCCCGCTGACCAGTCGCTGCAATTTGCAGCGGTGGCGGAAGTCACCCAAGCGGCATTGGTGAAATCTGCTCCGCAGCCGGCACCGGCTGACTCACGCGCCGCATTGTCGACCTATGTACGTACCAAGGAAGCGACGCCGGAACTGGTGCCGGCACTCGCCGCCCTCACCGGTCATATCGGCGAAGAAGTAAAAGGCTATGGCTCCCTCGCTGCCGTACCGGCTGAAGCTGTCGGCAACGTGCGTAACGACATGTACCTGACCAGCGAAACCATTCGCCTGATGGACAAAGGCAAGGTCGGCAATTTCGACGCCGACACCCAAGGCAAGCTGCAGCTGTTCAAGCAACAAATCGACAACTCCACGCGCTTTATTCCGCTGTGGGTGAAGATCGCCGTGGCCATCGCCCTTGGGCTCGGGACCATGGTCGGCTGGAAGCGCATCGTGGTGACGGTGGGTGAGAAAATCGGCAAGACCCACCTGACTTACGCCCAAGGCGCTTCGGCCGAGACAGTCGCGATGTTGACCATCGGCGCTGCGGATATGTTTGGGTTGCCGGTCTCGACCACCCATGTGTTGTCCTCGGGTGTGGCGGGGACCATGGTGGCCAACGGCGGTGGCTTGCAGATGAAGACCATCCGCAACTTGCTGATGGCGTGGGTGCTGACATTGCCGGCAGCGATTGTGCTGTCAGGTAGCCTTTACTGGCTATTCACCCAACTCTTCTGACACAACACGGTAAAAATATGGGAGGGGGTTTGCTCCCGATTTCAGTGGGACAGCTGAGGATAAGCTGACTGACCCACCGCGATCGGGAGCAAGCCCCCTCCCACACTTTGATCTGCTGTGTGTCAGTGAGTGAAGGTGCTGACTTGTACTGGTTGTTCACCCAATCGCCCTGACACTCCATAGTAAAAATGTGGAAGGGGGTTTGCTCCCGATTGCAGTGGGACAGCTGAGGATAAGCTGACTGACCCACCGCGATCGGGAGCAAGCCCCCTCCCACACGTTGATCTGCTGTGTGTCAGTGAGTGAAGGTGCTGACTTGTACTGGTTGTTCACCCAATCGCCCTGACACTCCACAGTAAAAATGTGGAAGGGGGCTTGCTCCCTCCCACACTTGGATCTGCTGTGTATCAGTGAGTGAAGGTGCTGACTTGTACTGGCTGTTCACCCAATAGCCCTGACACACCACAGTAAAAATGTGGAAGGGGGCTTGCTCCCTCCCACACTTGGATCTGCTGTGTATCATTGAGTGAAGGTGCTGACTTGTACTGGTTGTTCACCCAATCGCCCTGACACTCCACAGTGAAAATGTGGGAGGGGGCTTGCTCCCGATTTCAGTGGGACAGCTGAGGATAAGCTGACTGATCCACCGCGATCGGGAGCAAGCCCCCTCCCACACGTTGATCTGCTGTGTGTCAGTGAGTGAAGAGTCCGGCCATTGCCTTCAGGCGTTTCTTGTACACCCGTCGCGCCTCCAACGCCTCTTCCAGAGTCACCGCCACAAACCCTGCACGCTGGTTAGGCTGCATCTGCCCGATCAAATCCAGGTCGGCACTGATCACCGTGCCAATCATCGCGTACCCACCACCCGACACCGCATCCCGATGCAACACGATCGGCTCCAGCCCCGCCGGTACCTGGATCGAGCCGATGGGGTAGCAACTGTCGACGATATTCGACGGATCAGACCCGGCACCAAACGGCTGCTCCCGTGGTTGAAAGCTCAACGCGCTGCCGCCCTTGAAGCGATAGCCAATGCGGTCTGCCTCGGAGCCTACCGTCCACGGTTCAGCAAAAAAGCTGTGCTTGGCCGCCTCCGCCAGGCGCTCGTAATACAGCCCCGGCACCACGCGCAATGTCACGTCGCCGCCCACCGACCGGCGCAACACCATCGGCAAACTATTGCCCACACGCCCCGAAACGCGGGCCTTGCCGATAGGCAACTCATCGCCTTCCTGCAAGCGCCGCCCCTGAAAACCACCCAACGCCCCCAGGCTGTAAGTGGAACGGCTGCCAAGCACCAACGGCACATCGATGCCGCCCGCGACGGCGAGGTACGTACGCGCGCCGGCCTTGGGAAACTCGAAGCGCAACACCTGCCCGGCCCTCGCCTGAAAAGCGGTGTCCTGGTGCACCACTTCACCGTCCAGGCGCGGCGACATCAAGGCACCGCTCAATGCCACCAGCGCGTCCTGGCGGAACTCCAATTCAGGCCCGATCAGCGTGCATTCCAAGCCCGCCGCGCCCACAGGATTGCCTACCAGATGGTTGGCCGCACTCAGCGCGTATTGGTCCAACGCACCCGACGGCGGAATGCCCAAGTGGTAATAGCCTTCACGGCCCAGGTCCTGCACAGAGGTCGCAAGCCCGGGTTTGAGTACCTTGATCATGCCAGCGCCTCTTGCAGGGTTTTCGGATAACCGATGGGGTCGGCGAGAAAAGCGTCGAGGGAAAATTCCACTGGGCGGATGCGCAAGTCGAAACGGCCTGCGTCCACCTCGGCAACGGCCCGGTCGTACGCTTCACGGTCGATCGGCTTGAACTGCACGATGTCGCCAGGCCGGAAAAACACCATGTGTTCCTTGAGGTACGCCAACGGCTGCGCCGGATCGTAGATCGGTGCCGGGGTGACGCCGAACATCTGGTAACCACCCGCGCCGCGTACCGAGTAGATGCAACCAAAGCAGCCGCCATGGCCCAGGGTCAGTTTCGGCGTGTCGGTGCGCGGGCGCAGGTACTTGGGCACCTGCAACTGCCGCTCGCGCTCGACCATCTGGAACATGAAGGGCAAGCCTGCGACAAAGCCGACCATCGACACAAACCACGGCGCGCCACTGTGGGCGGCAATAAACGCGTCCACGTCGGCCAGGCCATTGATGCGCGCGGCGTATTCCAGATCCGTAGCGCTGGGGTCTTGATGGCGGTCACGAAAGCGCATCAGGGTTTCATGGGTCCAGGGGTCGTTGTAGAGCACCGGGATTTCGATGATGCGCGTGTGTAAGGTGCGCTCGGCCACGGCCTGGGCTTCGGCGCTTTGCACGGCGTCGAGCAGCACGTGGGGCGCGATGCGGTCGGGGTCGAAGCGAATCTGGAACGATGCATTGGCCAGGCACACATCCAGCACGCCTTCCAGCGCCAGGCGCTCCACGGCGCGGGTCACGGCCATGCCTTTGAAAAAGGCCTCCAGGGACATGCTGTCGCTGACTTCGGCAAACAGGTGTTCATCACCGCCGAAGCTGTAGCGGATGGGGGACGTTTCAGCCATGTCTGTTCCTCTTGGAGTCATTGTAGAAAGGCAGGCAAACAGTGATGTGAGGATCTTATTAGGGGGTTCTGACTTCGATACCCGCCTGGTCCAGGGCTTCACGGGTGGCTTGCACCAGTTCCAGGGCGCCGGGAGTGTCGCTGTGCAGGCAGATGGAATCGAATTCGATCAACAGGTCTTCACCTTCGACGGTGCGTACCCGCCCCGTCTGACAAGCACGTAAGACACGGGCTGCAACCATCGCAGGATCCAGCGCACGCACAGTGCGAGTAAATACGATGGAGCCGGTCAGATCGTATTCACGGTCGGCGTAGAACTCACGCACCACCGGCTGCCCCAGTGCCTTGGCAACGCGCCAGATCACCGAGTTGGGCATGCAGTACAGCAAAAGCGTCGGTTCGATGATTTGCAGGTTTTGCACCAATAGTCGCGCCGCTTCTTCGTCGCGGGCCAGGTGCATATACAGCGCGCCATGGGGTTTGATGTGTTGCAGAGGCACGCCTTGGGCACGGGCGATTTCACGCAGGGCGCCGAGCTGATAGAGGATGTCGTCCACCAGTTCCTGGGCCGGCGCATTGATATGCCGGCGACCGAAGCCCACCAGGTCACGAAAGCCCGGATGGGCGCCGATGCCCACGCCCAGCTGCTTGGCGCGCTCGACGGTGCGACGCATGGTGCCGGGGTCGCCGGCGTGAAAGCCGGTGGCGATATTAGCCGAGCTGATATAGGCCATCAGTTGCGCGTCAACGCCGTCGCCGATGGTCCAGGGGCCAAACCCCTCGCCCATGTCCGAATTGAAATCCACTGCCTGCATCAAGGTCGCTCCGCCAAAGGTGATGCCAGGAAAGTAGGCCGGGGGTTGACCCCTTGGGAAGATCTATTATCAGATAGCCCATCTTCTGAAAATCAGATGGCTGGAGTAGTCGATGTCTCTCACCTTGCGCCAGGTTCGCTACTTCGTCGCCACTGCCGAAATCGGCCAGATTTCCCAGGCGGCGATTCACCTGAACATCTCCCAATCGGCAGTCACCACCGCCATCAAGGAACTGGAGGCGATGCTTGGCGTGCAGTTGTTCGTGCGCTCGGCCCAGGGCATGAACCTCACCGACGCCGGCCGGCATTTTCTCAACCGCGCCTATGTGATTGTGCGCAGCGTGGAGGATGCGCTGAACAGCCCGCTGCCCGACTATCGTGCCAGCGGCGCGCTGCGGCTGGCGGCCAGCTATACGGTGCTGGGTTACTTCCTGCCGCACCATTTGCAGCGCATGGAGCATTGGCACCCGGACGTGACCATCGAGGTGTTCGAGCAGGAACGCCAAGCCATCGAACACGGCCTGCTCGATGGCCAGTTCGACATGGCCGTGGTGCTCACCGCCAACCTCACCCATCCGGACATCGTTTCGGAAATCCTCTTCAATTCCGAACGCCGCCTGTGGCTGCCCAGCCATCACCCGTTATGCGAACGCGGTGCCGTGAGCCTGGCCGATGTGGCTCGGGAACCCTACATCCTGCTCACCGTCGATGAAGCCGAGCACAGCGCCATGCGCTACTGGGAACAGGCGGGGCAAACACCCAAGGTGCGCCTGCGCACCAGCTCGGTGGAGGCCGTGCGCAGCATGGTTGCCAATGGCAGCGGCGTGGCGATTTTGTCGGACCTGGTGCACCGGCCCTGGTCCCTGGAAGGCAAGCGTATCGAGACGCTGACCGTGACCGACCCGGTGACGCCCATGAGCGTCGGCCTGGCCTGGCACCGCGAGCGCGGGTTTACCCCGGCGATGCAAGCGTTCCGGGATTACTTCCACGATGCGTTCCTGGCGCCACAGCAGTTGTCGGCGCGGCGCTAAAGATGGGCTTGCAGGGTCGCGGCAAGCCAGTCCATGAACACCCGCACCCGTAATGGTAAATGCCGCTGGCCGGCGTACAGCAACGACACGTCCAGCGGCGGCGCCTGGTAGTCCGGCAACACGGCCACCAACTCGCCGCTGGCCAATAAGTCGCGTATCCCGAGTTGGGGCACCTGGGTGATGCCAAATCCCCCCAGGCACGCCGACTGATACGCATCGGTGCTGTTGACGGTCACCCTTCCTGCCATCGGTAACCGCTGCACTTTGCTGCCGGCCATGTACTCAAACCCTGCCGAGCGTGCGCCCAGCGGCCGTACGTAATGCACCAATTGATGATTGGCCAGGTCAGCCAACGTCTCAGGCACGCCATAACGTCGCAGATACGCCGCGCTCGCGCAGTTAACCATCGGCATGCTGCACACCCGTCGCGCCACCACGGTTTGGTCGGGTTGGGCACCGACGCGCACGACACAGTCGAAACCTTCGGCGATCAGGTCCACCTGGCGGTCCGAGCTGCTGATTTCCATGTCGATCAGGGGATGGCGCGCCATGAACGTGGGCAAGTGCGGCAAGATCAACCCCCGCGCCATGACGTTGGGCATATCCACCCGTATGCGCCCGGCCAATTGGGTCTCATCCTGGCGAAACAAGCCCTCCAGCTCCTCCATATGCGCCAGCAGATCCTTGCTGCGTTCATACAACACACGGCCGTCCTGGGTCGCCTGCACCTTGCGCGTGGTGCGTTGCAATAACCGCGCGCCCAGCAGCTCTTCCAGCGCCTGCACATGCTCGGACACCGTGGAGCGCGGCAAGCCCAGGCTTTCGCCAGCCTGGGTAAAACTCGACAACTCAGTGACGCGCACGAAGGTGCGCAACAGCTCAAGCTTGTTCATGGGATTGTTCGCCTTATCCGGGCAGTGATTCCGGTATAGCGCTGTTTATCACGTTATTGGCGGACAAATACACTCAGTCCCAATCACCCCACCTGAGGACTGCTCCATGACCCGTAAAATCGCACTCATCACCGGCGCCAGCCGTGGCCTGGGCAAAAGCGCCGCGCTGCACTTGGCCGCGCAAGGCGTTGACATCATCGGCACCTACCACAGCGCCGCGGGCGAAGCCCAAGCGGTGGTTGCCCAAGTGGAAGCGCTGGGGGGCCGCGCCGCCATGCTGCAACTGGACGTCAGCCAGAGCGCAACCTTCGATGCGTTCGTCGGCCAAGTCGGCACGCTGCTCAAGGATGTTTTCGCACAAGACCACTTCAACTTTCTGATCAACAACGCCGGGATCGGCGCCCACGCCAGCTTTGCCGAAACCACCGAAGCCCAGTTCGACCAGTTGGTGGCGATCCATCTGAAGGCACCGTTTTTCCTGACGCAAAAACTGCTGCCGCTGATCAGCGATGGCGGGCGCATCATCAATATTTCCAGTGGCCTGGCGCGGTTCAGCCTGCCAGGTTATGCCGCGTACGCGTCGATGAAAGGTGCAGTGGAAGTGTTGTCGCGCTACCAGGCCAAGGAGCTGGGCCCGCGAGGCATTACCGTCAACACCCTGGCGCCGGGCGCGATCGCTACCGACTTCAGCGGCGGTGCGGTGCGCGACAACGCGGATGTGAATGCGATGGTGGCCAACAACACCGCCCTGGGCCGCGCCGGTTTGCCGGACGATATTGGCGGGGCGATTTCGACCTTGCTGGCCGATGGCAGCAACTGGATCACCGGCCAGCGTATCGAAGCGTCGGGCGGTATGTTCCTGTAGGGATTCTGCACCAGCCTCATTGACGTCTCCCGTCACGATGTTCGCCCGCCCCCCGCGGGCGTTTTTCGTTGGGTCGCGGCCCTCACGCTTGGCCAGGCACACCTTGCTGTACGATTTTTTCCCGAATGACGTCATACCCCCAGTGATACACATAGGTGTACGGCAGGAAGAACAGCAGCACACCGATGTCGAGGATGAACGCATCCAGCAGGCTGATCTTCATCAACGCGGCAATCAATGGCACCGCCAGGATGATCAGGCCACCTTCGAACAGCAGCGCGTGCACCACCCGGGTCCAACCGCCACCGGCCAACTGCAGGCGTGCTTTGAGACGGTCGAACAGGCTGTTGAAAACCACGTTCCAGGTCAGCGCCAGCAAGCTGATGCCCAAGGTCACCGCGCCCATCTCCAGGGCCGGTCGGCCGGTGATCCAGACCAGCAACGGCGTACAGATCAACAAGGCCAGCCCTTCGAAACCGAGGGCTTGGAAAACACGTTCAGTGGTGGATTTGGTAGGGGTCATAACCGGGCTCCGTGAGTGACGATGGTTGCCATGATCACGCCCCGAGTCGATACTTCATAACTAATAACCATCGACAAAGGCGATAGTAATGGCCTCAAACGAAGTGCTGCAGGCGTTTGTCCAGGCAGCTACGCAAGGCTCGTTTTCCGCCGCGGCGCGCAAACTGGGCAAGAGTCAGTCCACCGTCAGCGCGGCGGTGGCAAGCTTGGAAATCGACTTGGATGTGGTGCTGTTTGACCGCAGCAGCCGCAAGCCAACGCTCACCCCGGCAGGCCATGTCTTGTTGCAACGGGCCGAACAGGTACTGGAAGCCAGCAGTCGCCTGGAACTGGCGGCGAGCCAGCTGTCACTGGGCTTGGAGCCCAAGTTGACGATCGCCATGTCCGATACTTACCAGTCCGACCGCTTTGAAGTTGCCCTCAAAGCCTTTGAACAGCGCCATCCGGATCTGGAACTGGAATGCCTGATCGCCGAATGCGACGACCTGATCGACCTGGTGCAAAGCGGCCGGGCGCAGATTGCATTTATCGAGAAACAAGACACCTACCCTCCCGACCTGACCAGCGCGCCAGTAGAAGAGCGCACGGAAATCGCGCTGTTCGTCGCGCCCAAACACCCGCTGGCCAGCCTGGAAAACATCCCCGCACACACCTTGCAGCAACACCGCGAACTGCGCCTGGCGAGCATCATTAATCCGAATGAAACGCGCGCCAGCGGACGGGTGTGGTCGGCCCCCAGCTACCTGATGCTGATGGAAATGGCGCAACTGGGTTTCGGCTGGGCACCGATTCCGCGATGGTTGGTGGAGCGTTTTGGTGGCGACCAACTGGTCGAACTCAAGGCCCGCAGTTGGCCACGCTCGGTGGCCGTGGATGCACTGTGGTCGCGGCAACATCCGCCAGGGCCGGCGGGGAGTTGGTTGCTGGGCAAGATGCTCGAATGAGCCTGTGGGAACAATGAAGCCCTAATGTCCGTCAGTTAAGCGCTAGAGCGAGCAACCGGTAACCTGTGGCAAGGCCCTTCCCAGTGGTTATTTGTCACTGCTTGGGGGCGTCGAGCTCGGCCAGGCGCCGCTCGAGGAAGCGCTGTTCCGGGGCTTGCTGGGTCAGTGACAGGGCCTTTTCGTACGCCGCACGCGCCTCTTCAACCCGCCCCAACTGCCGACAAAACTCCCCACGCGCAGAATGCGCCAAGTGGTAATCCAACAACTCTTCCCGTAGCAAAATACGGTCTACCCCCTGTAACCCGGCCAACGGGCCTTGCCACATCGCCACCGCCACGGCACGGTTCAACTCGATCACCGCCGAGGGCATCTGCGTGAGCAATACGTCATAGAGCCCGACAATCTGCCGCCAATCCGTGTCGTCCTCGCTCGGCGCCTCGGCGTGTACCGCCGCAATCGCCGCTTGCAGGCAATAGGGGCCAAAGCGCCGAGTGGTCAGCGCCTGCTCTACCAGGGCGCAGCCTTCGGCAATCAAGGAAGCCTCCCATAACGTGCGGTCTTGCTCATGCAACAGCACTAACTCACCACAGGCTGAAGTGCGTGCCGCGCGACGCGATTCGTGCAGCAGCATCAGCGCCAGCAGGCCGGTGACTTCCGGCTCCGGCAACAATTCCGTCAGCAAGCGCCCCAGGCGAATGGCTTCGCGGGTCAAGTCCTCCCGAGTCAGGTCCTCGCCCCAGGAGGCCGAGTAACCTTCGTTGAACACCAGGTAAATCACGCGCAATACGCTGTCGAGCCGCTCGGGCAACTCGGCCAGAGACGGCACTTGATAGGGGATGTTCGCTTCACGGATCTTGGCCTTGGCGCGCACGATACGCTGGGCGATGGTGGTGGGCGTGACAAGAAACGCGTGGGCGATTTCCTCGGTGGTGAGGTCGCAGATCTCGCGCAAGGTCAGCGCCGCCTGGGCGTCGGCCGCCAGCGCCGGGTGGCAACAGGTAAAGATCAGGCGCAAGCGGTCGTCTTCCACGTCCTCTACGCTCCAGTCCGCCGCTTCCAGCGCGTCAGCCTGCTCTTGCAATAACGGGGTAAAACGCGCCTGGCGACGCAAGCGGTCGATGGCTTTGAAGCGGCCGGTCGACACCAGCCAGGCCCGCGGATTATCCGGTACACCCTCGTGGGGCCAGCGCTGCACGGCGACGAAAAACGCCTCGTGCAACGCCTCTTCGGCCAGATCGAAATCACCGAGCACGCGAATCAGCGTCGCGAGTACGCGCCGCGATTCACTGCGGTAAACCGCCTCGATCGAAGACGTCAATCGACCATGCCCTGGGTCACCAGCGTCACCAGGCGATCCAGGCTCTGACCCCAGCCGTCGTGAAAGCCCATGGCTTCGTGGGCTTGTTTGTCTTCAGCACTCCAGTGCATGGCGCGGGCGGTGTAGAGGGTCTTGCCGTCGACCTCTTCGAAGGTGACCTCGGCGCTCATGAAGGGTTTGCCCGAAGGCATCCAGCCCGGCGTAAAGGCATCGGTAAACACCAGGCGGTTGGGCGCGTCGATTTCCAGGAACACGCCCTGGGTCGGGTACTCGCTGCCATCCGGCGCACGCATCAGGGTGCGAAACAGACCACCGACCCACAGGTTCATTTCGCACTCAGGCGTGGTCATGCCATGCGGCCCCCACCACTGTTGCAGCAACGCGGGCTCGGTCCAGGCGCGAAACACCCGGCTGCGGGGCGCATCGATCAAGCGGCTGATGGACAGTTCAAATTCGGCGGGTTGAGTCTTCACGGTTAAACCTCCTGGCGTCTTAGGGTTGTTATGTTCAGAGATTCAATTGGCGCACAGGGCGCACTTCCACACTGCCGACCCGGGCCGCCGGAATACCGCCGGCCACCTGGAGCGCTTCGTTCAAATCCTTGGCCTCGATCAGGTAAAACCCGGCGAGTTGCTCCTTGGTTTCGGCAAACGGCCCGTCAGTGATCGACAGCTTGCCATTGCGCATGCGCACCGTGGTGGCAGTGGTCACGGACTCCAGCGGTTCGGCCGCGAGCATCCGCCCGCTGGCCTTGATGGACTGCGCGTAGGCTAAGCATTCCGGGTCTTCAGGGCTGTCCGGTGAGGTGTGCAACACCTGTTCGTTACTGTAGATCAGGCACAGGTATTTCATGACGTTCTCCGTTTCGGACTACTGACTATAGTTCGCAGCGATCAAGGTTTCAGGTCGAACAGCGCGGTGCCGCTTTCCATGTCAAAAGGTGCCGACCAGTGCTCGTGTACCACTTTCCATTGGCCATCGATGCGCTGGTAACCGGCGGTCACGCGCATCCAGCACGCCTTGACCACACCGTCTGGCCCAGCGCCACCACAATGGGCCAGCCAGTGGGCAAATGCGCTCTCCTGGGCCTGTACGATGCGCAATTGATGAAACTCGAAGATACCCGGGCCGGGGCAGTGCTTCATGCACGCCTCCCAATGCGCACGGTAGGCAGCCTTGCCCTTGAATTGCAGCGCGGTCACGGCGTCGAACGAGACGATATCGTCGGCGTAAAAGCTGACAATCTTGTCGATATTGCGAGAAACAACGGCTTGCTTCCATTGTTCGATCAAGGTGTTGATTGCAGTGCTCATGGCGATACTCCGTGGGGTGGAAAATCACAACAGACACCCTTAGTCGAATGGCCTCTGGGGAAATCGACACCGCGTTGAAAAATAATTTCGCCCACGGAAACCCGCTAGAATCCACGCCCCTTTGTAGGATTTTGGATGCGCTCTCGATGGAAACTCGTCTAGTCCCCTATGAGACGCTAAGCACTGTGCAAAAACAGCAGCTCGACCTGCTGCAAGTGCATCCCGAGCAACTGGCGTATTCCGGTGATATCTACTGCGCGTTGAACAGCCTGCTGGTCAATCCCCACCCCACCGCGATCAAAGGCTTCGCCCTGCTCGCCGATGACCTGCCCGTGGCCTTCCTGCTGCTCAAACGCCCGCCGTGCCTGCCCCACTGGGCCGATGAACACAGTGCCACGCTGCATGCATTGCAGGTGGATCGGCAGCAGCAAGGGCGTGGATTCGGCAAAGCCTGCTTACAGGCGCTGCCGGCGGTGGCATTGCAGGCGTGGCCACAGGTCACGGGGCTGGAATTGTCGGTAGACACCGACAATGTGGCGGCGATGGGGCTGTATCTGGCGGCCGGGTGGGTCGACAGCGGGGAGGCGTATAAGGGCCGAAGGGGGTATGAGCGCAGGTTGAGCCAGGTGTTCAATCCACAACGGTAATGTCACATAGACGGGACGTTCACACGTGCCTGTCTACGTGACATTGGCTGCAGCTTCAGCCCCGCTCTCCGACCGGCAACCAGATCTCCACCGTCCCCGTGCCCTTCTTCGCATCAAAATCCGCGCTATAGCGCTCGAAGTCCGCCCCCATCACCTTGTAGCCCGAATGCGGTAGCCATTCGAACATGATGCGCTCGTACGTTTGCTCCAGCGCCTGCACAGGCCCGTGATGCGGGAACACCGCGTAATTGAGCGGCGGAATTTCAATGACTTCGAAGTTGTTCGGTACCTCTTTCTTGCTCCGGACTTCTACCCCTGCCATGTAATCGAACTCGCCATGGCTGGGGTTGTGGCAAACGCCGTAGGTCACACCACCGACACGTTTTTTGATGTCCTTGATGCAGGTGTCGAACAATTCCCACAGCTTGGGAATGTCGCCCACGGTGGCTTTCGAATAACGCCCTTGTACTCCGGCGATCACCAGGGCCTTGCCGGCTTCCATGCGCGGCTCAAACGGTTGTCTTGTCTGCTGATCCATCTGAACAGTCTCCTTCTTATGAGGGAACAAACCCGCATCGAGTATAGGGGCATATCCGCGCGGTACTCCATTCAGAATATTTCCGTGTGCATCTGGACAACTGGCCACTATCGACCGTATTGTCTGCCCCGCAGGCCACCGCAGTGGCCGACGTCGCTCGGACGGTTCCGGGCGCTTACGTACTCCGAGGCAACAATGGCAGATCAAGGTTCGCCGCGCCGCTTTGCGCGCATAGATCGACTCCCCCCTTACGTTTTCAATATCACTGCCGAGCTGAAGATGGCTGCGCGTCGGCGCGGCGAAGACATCATCGACTTGAGCATGGGTAACCCTGACGGTGCCACGCCTCCCCATATCGTGGAGAAAATGGTCACTGTCGCCCAGCGTGAAGACACCCACGGCTACTCCACCTCCAAAGGCATTCCGCGTCTGCGCCGGGCGATTTCGCGTTGGTACAAGGACCGTTATGAGGTGGATATCGACCCTGAGTCCGAAGCCATCGTGACCATCGGTTCCAAGGAGGGCCTGGCGCACTTGATGCTGGCCACCCTGGACCAGGGCGACACCGTACTGGTGCCCAACCCGAGCTACCCGATTCATATCTACGGTGCCGTGATTGCCGGCGCCCAGGTACGTTCGGTGCCGCTGGTGCCCGGTGTGGACTTCTTCGCCGAGCTGGAGCGGGCGATTCGTGGCTCGATCCCCAAGCCAAAGATGATGATCCTGGGCTTCCCCTCCAACCCGACCGCGCAGTGCGTGGAGCTGGACTTCTTCGAACGGGTGATTGCCCTGGCCAAACAGTACGACGTGCTGGTGGTCCACGACCTGGCCTACGCCGACATCGTCTACGACGGCTGGAAAGCTCCGTCGATCATGCAGGTACCTGGCGCCAAGGACATTGCGGTGGAGTTTTTCACCCTGTCCAAGAGCTACAACATGGCCGGCTGGCGCATTGGTTTCATGGTCGGCAACCCGGAACTGGTCAACGCCTTGGCACGGATCAAGAGTTACCACGACTACGGCACGTTCACCCCGCTGCAAGTCGCCGCCATTGCGGCGTTGGAAGGCGATCAGCAGTGTGTGAAGGACATCGCCGAGCAGTACCGCCAGCGCCGCAACGTGCTGGTCAAGGGCCTGCACGAGCTGGGCTGGATGGTGGAGAACCCGAAGGCGTCGATGTACGTCTGGGCCAAGATTCCCGAGCAGTATGCCGCTCTGGGCTCGCTGGAATTTGCCAAGAAACTGCTGCTGGAAGCCAAGGTGTGTGTGTCACCGGGGATCGGCTTTGGTGAGTACGGCGACGACCATGTGCGCTTTGCACTGATCGAGAACCAGGACCGGATCCGCCAGGCAGTACGGGGGATTCGCGGGATGTTCAGGGCCGATGGGCTAGTACCGAAAACCGGCGTCTGACTCGGTCAACATGTGGGAGGGGGCTTGCTCCCGATTACAGTGGGTCAGCTAAGAACAAGCTGGCTGCTCCACCGCTATCGGGAGCAAGCCCCCTCCCACATTTGTTTGGCGGTGTGCCTGTCAGACCACCAACGACAGCTGCATGCTAAAGTACTGCTTGACCGGCCAGCCCCATGCATCAGATGGGCGAGTACCAAAAACCGGCGCCTGACTCGGTCAACATGTGGGAGGGGGCTTGCTCCCGATTGCAGTGGGTCAGCTAAGAACAAGCTGGCTGATCCACCGCTATCGGGAGCAAGCCCCCCTCCCACATTTGTTTGGCGGTGTGCCTGTCAGACCACCAACGACAGCAGCATGATGAAGATCAGCGCCACCACCGACAGAATGGTCTCCATCGCCGTCCAGGTCTTGAACGTCTCGGCCACGGTCATGTTGAAGTACTGCTTGACCAGCCAGAACCCCGCATCGTTGACGTGAGACAACACCAACGACCCCGCCCCTGTCGCCAACACCAGCAGTTCACGATTCACACCCGGAATCATCCCGACGACCGGCACCACGATGCCGGCACCGGTAATGGTCGCCACGGTGGCAGAACCGGTGGCCACACGAATCACCGCTGCGACCAGCCAGGCCAGCAGGATCGGGTTGATCTGCGCGTTGACCGCCATATGGCCGATCACATCACCCACGCCGCTGGTCACCAGCATCTGCTTGAAACCACCGCCGGCGCCGATGATCAGGATGATCGCGGCGGTCGGTGCCAGGCTGGCGTCGAGCAGCTTGAGGATTTGCTTGGAATGGATGCCCTGGCGATGGCCAAAGGTGTACAGCGACAGCAGCAAGGCCAGCAGCAGCGCGGTGATCGGGTGGCCGATCATGTCCATCCAGTTGCGGATGGCGTGGCCGTCCGGCAGCGCGACATCAGCAAAGGTCTTGAGCAGCATCAGAAACACCGGCAGCAGCACGGTGATCAAGGTAATGCTGAAACTCGGCAGGTTTTTCGACTCTGGCTCACGGGCCAGTTGATCCACCAGTTCCTGGGACGGGTTACCCGGGATGTACTTGGCGATAAACGTGCCGAAGATCGGGCCGGCAATAATGGCGGTCGGCAGCGCGACAATCAGGCCGTACAGGATGGTCTTGCCGATGTCCGCGCCAAACACGCCGATAGCCAGCAGCGGGCCCGGGTGCGGTGGCACCAGGCCGTGTACCGCCGACAGGCCGGCGAGCAGCGGGATGCCGATCTTGATCAGCGACACGCCAGTACGGCGCGCCACGATAAACACCAGCGGGATCAGCAGCACAAAGCCGATCTCGAAGAACAGCGGGATGCCCACCAGGAATGCGGCAAACATCATGGCCCACTGGACCTTTTCCTTGCCGAAAGCGCGGATCAGGGTCTGGGCAATCTGATCGGCGCCGCCGGATTCAGCCATCATCTTGCCGAGCATCGTGCCCAGCGCGAGGATGATGCCGACAAAGCCGAGCACCCCGCCGAAACCGTCCTGGAACGCCTTGATGATCTTGTCCACGGGCATGCCCGAGGTCAGGCCGAGGAAGCCGGCCGCGATGATCAGTGCAATGAACGGGTGGACCTTGAACTTGGTGATCAAGAAGATCAGCCCGATGATAGTGACCACTGCATCTAGCAGCAGATAAGACTCTTGGGACATGCCAAACATGGGGGGTCTCTCCTGTTTGTTGTTGTTATTAAAGCGGGTGTTGAATTTTTCGCCGGGGATAGCGCTATCTGTTCCGGCAAAAAATCAGTGAGTAGGTTCAAAGCCGTGCTGGAGCCACCAGGCATGGGCCTGCTTGGCCAACGCCTCGACGCTGTCTTCGCTGGCGTTGAGCGCCAGGGTCAGCGGCTCGCCCACCGGTGACTCAAGGGTGGCGAACTGGCTGTCGATCAGGCTCGCCGGCATGAAATGGCCGGGGCGATGGGACACACGATCGGCGGCCACCGTGCGGGTCAGTTCCAGAAATACAAAGCCCAGGCCCGGCGCGGCTTCGCGCAGGTGGTCGCGGTACTTCTTTTTCAGGGCTGAACAGGTGAGCACCGGATGTTCGCCGGCCTTGAGCGAGCGGCGCAGTTCATCGCAGAGGATATCGAGCCAGCCGGCACGGTCATCATCGTTGAGGGGGTGGCCAGCGCTCATTTTTTCAATGTTGGCGGCGGGGTGAAAGCTGTCGCCTTCAATCGCGGTGGCGCCGTTCAAGCGGCACAAGGCTGCGCTGACACTGGACTTGCCACAGCCGGAAACACCCATGATGACCAGGGCGGTAACAGGTTGACTCATGAAACACCTCAGGACGCAGATAGCGCTACCTTTGCACGCTGTAAGGCTAGTGCAAAAACAGGCTTTTCCCGCGCCAACTTGTCTTTTTTTATGGAGTGACGCGTGCATCCGCCCCAACGGTTTGAACAGGATCAGGCAACCCAACGTTCAAGAATTTGCAGCCTTTTGGAGACAGCGCTACCTTAGTGCCTCGATTTTTGTTTGGCAAGCCGCCTGATGACCTCCAAGAACGATAAAAATACCCGCACAACGGGCCGCCCTACCCTTAATGAAGTCGCCCGCCTGGCCGGCGTCAGCCCGATTACCGCCTCCCGCGCACTACGTGGCATTAGCACCGTGGCCACCGAACTGGTGGAAAAGGTGCAGCACGCCGCCGCCGAACTCAACTACGTGGTCAACCCCGCCGCCCGCGCCCTGGCCTCGGCCCAAAGCCATTCGGTGGTGGTGCTGGTGCCGTCGTTGTCCAACCTGCTGTTTATCGAAACCCTGGAAGCCATCCACCAGGTGCTGCGGCCCAAGGGCTTTGAAGTGCTGATCGGCAACTCCCACTATTCACGCGACGAAGAAGAGAACCTGCTGCGTAACTACATGGCCTACCAGCCACGGGGTTTACTGCTGACCGGGTTTGACCGCACCGAAAGCGCACGACGGATGGTCGAGACCAGCAATGTGCCCTGCGTGTACATGATGGACCTGGACCCCAACGCCGGTGTGAACTGCGTAGGTTTCTCGCAATTGAACGCAGGTGAAACGGCAGCGGCGCACTTGCTGTCCCGTGGGCGCAAGCACCTGGCCTATATCGGCGCGCAGCTGGACCAACGTACGCTGCTGCGGGGCGAAGGTTTCCGCCGGGCCTTGCAGCAGGCCGGCATGTACGACCCGGCGCTGGAGTTACTCACACCGCGCCCCTCGTCCGTGGGCCTGGGGGGCGAGTTGTTCTTGCAGTTACTGGCCAGCCACCCGGAGGTGGATGCCATCTTCTTCGGCAACGACGACCTGGCCCAGGGTGCGTTGCTCGAGGCCCTGCGCCATGGCATCAAGGTGCCGGAGCGAGTGGCGGTGCTGGGCTTCAACGACTTGCCCGCCTCCTCGTTCATGGTGCCGCGCTTGAGCAGCATCAGCACCCCCCGCGAAGCCATTGGCCGGCGGGCGGCGGAGCATTTATTGACGATCATGGCAGGCAACAAGATCGCCAAGCCGGTGGTGGATATGGGGTTTGAGTTGCAGGTGCGCGAGAGCACCTGAGCGTCGAGCTGAACGCAATCAATGTGGTGTCCACAGAATCAGCACCTGGCACAGATCCCCTGTGGGAGCGGGCTTGCTCGCGAAGGCGGTGGGTCAGTCAATCAATCTCTAACTGAACCACCTGAAACTCAGAATTCCTACGTAATCGTGTAAGAGCAGTCAGAGCGCTGTGGGACGCCTGTAGGAAGTGCCTGACATTGCAGTAAGCGCCTTGCTCCGCTGCCTACGCTTACGTCAGAATCCGCCGGCTTGTGCGCCTCGGTGGCGGTCTCTAAGGTTTGACGGTCGCTGAATTTCTCGGTGATCGGGTTTAGTAGCCCGAGTTCGGTCACTCTAAGTGCATAAGTCTGCCCGCGTTAATGGCGGCTGTGCGTAGGGCACTTTCGGGTGCGCCGGCTTTGAGTGTCCACCGGTCTACTAACCTGCGTACAGTTGCCACCCTCGTTTAGTAGCGATACGGCGGCAGCCCATTCCTGGATGCTCTAATGATCAAACAAATCGATACGCCGCCAACCACCCTCTTCACGCTCATCCCCGATATCTCCACCGAAACCCTACTGGCCAACAGCTACGAAACCGTCTGCTGCGTCAGCACCCTGCTGCTTGACCTGTCCGATGAACTCACCGGTAAACATCGCGATGTGGCCCTGGCCATTCATCAATTGAGCGAGCTGAGCGTATTGCTGGTGGGCAAAGCCATGGACCAGCAAGTACCGCTGGCCTAGTAGCAAGGGGAGGCTCGGGCCAATAAGCACATCAGTCTGATCTAAGGCAGCCTCCCGTATTTCCCAACCTGGAGGACAGACGAGAGTCGACCAAATCGCCCTCTCCTTTCAACAGGCGGTCGTCAATGTACGCAACCACTCGTCAGTCGACACATAAAACTGTCATAAATGACAGTAGACCCGCACTGTGTATGCGGCCTAAATATTAGGCGCAGCACCCTCGTTTGCTCATTGTTCTCAAGGAGATTCATCATGAATTTGCCCAATAAAATCACTGGTTTCCTAAAAGAGGCTAACCAGAGTTTTGATTCTCACAACATTCTCCACTTAAACACCTTCCCCGGCACAAAAAACACCACACTGGCGTTCATACAGGACAGCCATTTTATTGCATTTTAAATAGATAAAAACCTCGTAGCAGGCACCTATAAACTTTCCCATTCAAAAAAGCAGGAACATGTTCAAGTTATTTATAACAAGCCTAATCCGAATGGAGGCTTGTATCAATATCCGGCCATCTCGGGAACATTTGAAATCGTCAACAACGAAAACAATATCCTTGATGCAAAATTTGCCTTCGAAGCCGCCAACGCCGACGACCCAAACGACATTATTACCGTCGAAAGTGGCGTGTACTACATTAACGATTTCAATGCTCCTGAATAACCGCTCACACCACCATCCACTTGAAGGCAGCACTGCGCCTGGTCAGGCAGGTGCTTGCCTTTTCTGACCTCTGCCCAACCTCGCTATAGCTCCCAAACGTCTGGTAAATTACCCCTGTCACTCATGATCGCAGGGAAGCTCAATGGCACACTCACTGAAAATCCTGGGCCGCACCTCCTCCATCAACGTGCGCAAAGTACTGTGGACCTGCCAGGAACTGGGCATCGACTATGTGCGCGAAGACTGGGGCATAGGCTTCAAGCCCACTCAATCCCCCGATTTCCTCGCCTTGACCCCCAACGCTCAGGTGCCGGTGCTGATCGACGACCATGGCGTACTGTGGGAGTCCAATACCATCTGTCGCTACCTTGTCGGCCTCTATCAGCGCCATGACCTCCTACCCATCGAGCCAGCACCACGGGCCCGCGTCGAGCAATGGATTGACTGGCAAGCCGTCGAACTCAACCGTGCTTGGGGCGACGCATTCACCGCGCTGGTGCGCAATAATCCGGACGGCCTGGATGCAACGCAGATCGCCGCAGCAGTACAATCCTGGAACGATAAAATGGGCATTCTGGAGCAGCAGTTGATTAAAACAGGCGCCTATGTGGCCGGCGATGACTTCACACTCGCCGATATACTTATCGGCCTCTCGGTGCATCGTTGGCAGGTGTCCCCCATGGAGCGTCCACCCTACCCCGCCATTGCCGCCTACTATCAGCGGCTCAGCCAGCATAGCGGTTTCCAGATGTTCGCCCTCGACGGCCATAACTAAGTACGCAAAAATTATAAAGACCCGGATCACTCGACTTGATCATTGCGGGTCTTTTGCCAACAAGCTGAAGCGCTTGAGCTTGATTAAAAGCCTTTATTAATCATTACAAAAATCAGTTAAATGAACTTACTAACAAATGGCGAAAACTTAATTTTAAGTGGCACACCCATACGCATCAAACCCACCATAATAAACGATCAACGCAGCAGACCACACTGTCAACCTTGACAGTTGACGCTCTATTCACCCCGCCTTACCCTCAACGCTCACCGCTAAAAAACAAGTACAGCGAGGGCTAGACAATGTTATTTATAAAACCGAAACACAAACTATCTACAGGCCCATAACAGTAGAAAAATCGATATATGGCAACTTCATTGCAGACGATGTTACCTTCTACCAATTTGACTATGGAGACGCACTTTATCTACGAGGACGGTTGCACATCAGCACTTCCGACCCAAAAGAATCAGTCGGCATCTCGCTCGGCATTAAATTCAAACCTGGCGACTCCACAGGAGATTTCGATCCTGAAGGGAATGTTCCTTTTTCCTCCTACTCCCACCAAACAGGGAACACCACTCGTGTTCACGAGGCAGAAAGCGGCTCCTACAGCGCCACTTTTATCGAAGGCGCCCAGCACTTGACTGGAACTGGCACTTTCACTGCAACCGTAGCCGGTGTCTGCCAGGAGTTCAAATACACATTTAATGTTACAGGTTTGGATACTTGAATGCTCAATATCCACCGGCTCCCTCCTGATGTGAGAGCCGGCCTATGTCGCAAGCAACTTCACCAGCAGCGGCTCCCGTTAGCCAGCTAAGATTCCAGGTCATCGCCCCCTGGAAGCTGCCTCATGTCGACCTCAGACACCCTCGCCCCCCACCGAGCCGCCCACATCAGCGCCCGCATCGACCGCCTGCCCGCCGTCGCCACTATTTGGCGCCTGGTGGCGTTGCTCTCCATCGGCGGTTTTTTCGAGCTGTATGACCTGTTCCAGACCGCCTATATCAGCCCTGGCCTGATCAGTGACGGGATTTTTCATACCGGCAATGAGGGCGTGTTCGGCTTCTCGGACCAGGCCGCGTTCGCCTCGGCGACGTTCCTGGGCCTGTTCCTCGGCGCCAGCCTGCTCAGCCCCATCGCTGATCGCTTCGGGCGCCGGGCGATCTTCACCTTCGCGTTGGTCTGGTACACCGTGGCCACGGTACTGATGGGCATTCAAACGTCTGCCCTGGGCATCATCGGCATGCGTTTTCTGGTGGGCATCGGCCTTGGCATCGAGCTGGTGACCATCGACGCCTACCTTTCGGAACTGGTACCCAAGCGCATGCGCAGTTCGGCGTTTGCCTTTGCGTTTTTCATCCAGTTTCTGTCGGTGCCGGCAGTGGCCTTGATGTCGTGGTGGCTGGTGCCCCAGGCACCGTTCGGGATCTCCGGCTGGCGCTGGGTGGTACTGACGAGCGCGGTGTTCGCACTGTTCATCTGGCAGTTGCGCAAGCGCCTGCCGGAATCACCGCGCTGGCTGGCGCAGGAAGGCCGCGTTGAGGAAGCCGGGCAGATCATGGACAGCCTGGAGGCACGCTGCCTGAAGGATCACGGTAAACCGCTGGATGCACCAGAACCCGAAGCCATTAGCGTGCAAGGCAACGGCCGCTTCGCCGACATCTGGCAACCGCCGTACCGCCGCCGCGCCTTGATGCTGATCGTGTTCCATGTGTTTCAGGCCATCGGCTTTTTCGGCTTTGGCAATTGGTTGCCGGCGCTGCTGTCGGGCCAGGGCGTCAGCGTGACCCACAGTTTGATGTACGCCTTTATCATCACCCTTGCCTACCCATTGGGGCCGTTGCTGTTTGTAAAAGTGGCCAACCGCTTTGAAAACAAATGGCAGATCGTCGGTTCCGCCCTGGGCGCGATGATCTTCGGCAGCCTGTTCGCCCTGCAAACCACGGCGGTGGGGCTGGTGGCCTGTGGGGTGATGATCACCTTCTGCAACGCCTGGCTGAGCTTCAGCTATCACGCTTATCAAAGCGAATTGTTCCCCACCCATATCCGCGCGCGGGCGGTGGGGTTCTGCTATTCGTTCAGCCGCTTGTCCACGGTATTCAGCAGCCTGTTGATCGGTTTTATCCTCGAACACCTGGGCACGCCGGGCGTGTTGGCATTTATTGGCAGCAGCATGTTGATCGTGATGGTCACCATCAGTGCGTTCGGGCCGCGTACGCGTAACCTGGCATTGGAAAATATCGCCCACTGACGGCAACGGTTGGCCGTCGACGGGACAAGCTTTGCCGTGACGGCCAGGCCATCTCCAATAAACACGGGGTATCGCGCCCGGCACGCTAATTGCTCCAGCTGTCGCACCGACGATTTCCACAGGTGACCGACCATGCTGGTTAACAACAACACCCAAGCCGTATCGACCGTCCAACAGCTCAAGCGCCCGGACATGGACCCGGCCAACGCCGCCGCCAGCACGCTGTACAGCGGTGCCCTGCAGGCCGCACAGCAAGGCGTCACGGTACCGGCCGCGCAGAAGGACCTGGACAAAGCCAACGACCGTATCGACGAAGCCTTCGCCAAGACCCGTGTGCAATTGCAAGCCACCACGGCGGCGACCACGGCAACCACGGGTGTGCCTGCGTCCGGTTCAACGACCAGCACCGCCCGTGCCGACTTCACCGACTCCATGAGCAAGAGCCCAGCCGAACGCATTCGCGAACAACTGCTCAAGGAGCAGGGGTTGACCGAAGCAGGAGTACAGGCCATGCCGCAGGAAAAACAGGACGCGATTGCCAAGCAAGTGGCTGACCGTGTGAAGCAACAACAAGAGCAGCAGGTAGCGGCTAAAGCCACTGATCCGGCGCAGTCGGTGAAAGAAACATTGGCCGCGATCTAACCCACTGCGCAAAATAGAGGTGTGAGGGAGCACGCGCCCTCACACCGTTGGATCATCGGATCGGCAGCGTTTTCAGCTATTGCAGTTGCAGCGTCGAATTGAACTGACTGATCGCATCCACCACATGCCGTGACCCTTCCTGGATCTCCAGGATCACCTGCCCCGCTTCGTTCGCCAGCTCCACCCCAAGCCCCGTGCGGCTCAAGCTCGACTGCATGCTCGACACCGCGCTCAGCGACAGGTCGTGGTTCTTGCGCACCACGTCCACAATCTCCACCGTCGCCTGGCTGGTACGGGCCGCAAGGCTGCGCACTTCGTCGGCCACCACCGCAAACCCGCGCCCATGCTCACCCGCCCGCGCAGCCTCGATCGCCGCGTTGAGGGCCAGCATGTTGGTTTGTTCGGCGATGCTGCGGATGGTCTGCACAATGGCGCCAATGATGTCGGACTGTTTGTTGACCGCGTCGATACTCTGTGCGGCCCGGTTCAGGTCATTGGAAATGTCCTCGATGATCTGCACCGTTTGCTGCACCACTTCCGAACCCTTGCGTGCACAGGCGTCGTTTTGTACCGAGGTGGCGTGAGCCGAGTCGGCAGCGGTGCGCAGGGTGGTGACCTGCTCGGTGATGTCGCTGGCGAACTTCACCACTTTGTACAAGCGCCCATTGGCGTCGAAGATCGGGTTGTAGGACGCTTCCAGAAACAGGGTTTTGCCGTATTTGTTTTTGCGTTCAAAGCGATGGGAATGGTATTCGCCACGGTTGAGCGAGGCCCAGAACGCCTTGTATGCCGGGGACTCCACGTCGCTGCGGTGGCAGAACAGGCTGTGATGCTGGCCGATGATTTCGTCCCGCGTGTACTGCACGGTGCGCAGGAAGTTGTCGTTGGCGTTGATGATCCGGCCCTGGGGGGTGAATTCGATCACCGCCATGGAGCGGCTGATGGCGTCGATCAGGCTCTGGTTCTCGTGTTCATGGTGAACCCGCGCGGTGATATCCGACGCCACTTTGATCACGCTGCGTACCTGGTTGTCGCCATCTAGCACCGGCATGTAGCTGGCTTCGAGCCACACCTCTTCGCCGCGCTTGTTCAGGCGCATAAAGGTGCCGCTGATCGCCTCGCCCCGCGCCAGGTCGCGCCACAATTTGGCGTAACCCTCGGTGTGGGTGTAGGCATCATCGCAAAAAATGCGGTGGTGCTTGCCACGAATCTCTTCGACGCTGTAGCCCATGGTTTTGCAGAAGTTGGGGTTGGCATCGAGGATCATGCCGTTGCGGTCGAACTCGATCATCGCCATGGAGCGGCTGATGGCGACGAGTTTGGCGTTGGCTTCGGTGAGGGCGCAGGAAAAACGCTGGATTTCTTGCAGGTCGGATTTGTGCTGGCGGTTGAACATAGTCAGATCACCCTTGATTCACGGCGCCTCACACGGCGCATTCCATTCATTGATGGGAGAGAGCAGGCAAACCTTCATGGGGAGATAACCCTACGAAACACTTCATAAACCAAGCGTCATCAACGGTTCTGGATCAGCATAGACAGGGCTTGGCGCTATGCAAGGCCACTAAATTGCCAGCACTTTTAACAAGGCAGTGACCGCGGCCGAAGGTGGCCGGTCTTGCGCGCCGACCAAGGCAAATTCGCGGTGCAGCGGCACCGCCAGTGGCATCACGCGCAGGCCCTTGCGCTGGGCCGGCAAGGCCATTTCAGGCACCAGCGTGACACCAACGCCCTCGCGCACCAGGCTGTAGGCGCTGTTCCATTCGCGCACCTCCACGCGGATATCACACAAGGTCAGCCCTGCGGCCGTCGCCAGGCTTCGGGCATTGGCGGTACAACCACCGGTGGCCAGCACAAAGGGCTGTTCAATCAACTCCTCAAACGACACGCAGGCATCGGCCGCACGCCGAGCGATGGGATGGTTGATCGGCAGCACGGCCACCCAGTCGTCGCGCCCCAATACCGTGGTGTTACGCTCGGGCTTGGGGTTAAGCACCACGCCCAGGTCGATCAGGTGGGCCTCGAGCAAGGTGTGCACTTCACTGTCGGTGACCTCCAGCGTGGTGACCTCAATACCCGGGTACATCTGGGCGAAGCGTTGCAGTAGCGGCGTCAGAAAGGTCGCCAGCACCGTAGGGAAACTGGCGATGCGAATGCTGCCGCGCAACAGAGGGCGCGACTCATCCACGGAGCTGCGAATCGCCTGCAACGCACCCAGCATCACCCGTGCATGCCCAACCACACTCAACCCCAGGGCAGTGGGCAAGGTCTTGCGCGGCTCACGAATGAACAGTTGCGCCCCCAGCGCCGACTCCATGGACGCCATGGCCTGGCTGGCGGCGGACTGGGTCATGCCGACACATTCGGCGGCCGCCGTAATGCTGCCGTGATCGGCCACGGCCACCAGCAGGCGCCAATGCATCAGGTTCATCATGGCAGTAGCTGTCCTTATGGGTAGGGTCTGAAAGTTTAATTTTACCCACGGTGCCATGCCCGTGAGACTGGCGCAAATCAACGACATACGCCCAGGAGCGGCCCTTTATGAAATTGTATTTCGTCCCCAATGCCTGTTCTCTCGCCCCTCACATCGTGCTGCGCGAATTGGCGCTGCCTTTCGATTTAGTACGGGTGGACAACCAGGCAAAAACCACCGCCAACGGCGAAGACTTCCTGCAGATCAACCCCAAGGGCTATGTGGCCGCGCTGCAACTGGACAATGGCCAGGTGCTGACCGAAGCCAGCGCTATTGTGCAATACCTGGCCGACCTCAAACCCGCCGCCCAGTTGGCTCCGGCCAATGGCAGCTGGGAGCGAGTACGCTTGCAGGAGTGGCTGAACTTTATTGCCAGCGAAATCCATGGCGGGCTGGCCGTCTTCTTCAATGACGCCATTGAAGGCGATGTACGGGCAATGTTCCAGGCCACGTTGTTCAAGCGCTTTGCCATTCTGGTGCAAACCCTGGAGCGTCAGGATTACTTGCTGGGTGCGCACTACTCGGTGGCAGATGCCTACCTGTTCGTGGTGCTGCGCTGGGCCGCATTTCACGCGATTGATCTGCGCCAGTGGCCGGCGCTCGCTGCGTTTGAGCAGCGGATAGGTGAACGGCCTGCGGTGATTGCGGCGTTGGCGGTCGAAAACCCATCCACTGACCCCGCTCGGTCCTGATCCAGAGGCGCCACTTGGCGATGGATCTGCCGAGCGCCCTGCCCCAAAGAGCTCTTTGTGGTGAGGGCCCGAGAAGGAACCCTATCACTGTGGCGAGGGCGCTTTGAACACGATCTGCTGTACATCAACCTTTTTCGGGATCAGGCCATTGGCGAAGAACAGGTCGGCGGTGCGCTGCTGGTTGCTGATGTCGACCGCCTCCAACGGGCGAATCGGCGTGGGCGAGCGGTGTTCGAAATAGCTTTTGACCACCGCCGGTTGCAGGCCCAGCGTCTTGGCCATCAGCGCGATGCTTTCTTCGGGACGGTCCAGGGACAGGCGCTGGGCCTTGGCCAACGTCTTGATAATCGCGGCGATGGCCTGCGGGTGCTGCCGGGCAAACGGGCTGCTGACCACAAAGAAACTGCCGGCCGGGTTGAGGCCCTGGCCGTCACCCAGTACACGCGCGGAGCCGTCGACCACTGCCGCCGAGTAGTACGGGTCCCACACGACCCATGCGTCGACCTTGCCTTGTTCAAACGCAGCACGGCCATCGGAAGGTGACAGGTACACCACGTTCACATCCTTCCACTGCAAGCCGGCGCGCAGCAGGCTTTTGAGGAACAGGTTGTGGGCGCTGGAACCCTTGAGCAGCGCCACACGCTTGCCCTTGAGGTCGGCCACGCTCTGGACAGTGCTGTTTTTTGGCACCAGCACCGCTTCGGTCTTGCCCTCGTTAGGTTCCACGGCGATGTACTGCAAATCGATGCCGGCGGCCTGGGCGAAGATCGGCGGGATATCGCCAATGTTGCCGATATCCAGGCTGCCGCCGTTCAGCGCTTCGATCAGCGGCGGGCCACCGAGGAATTCGATCCACTGCACCTGCGTGCCGGGCAGCGCGTCTTCGAAGAGCTTGTGCTCACGGGCAAGCACCATGCTCACGGAGCTTTTCTGGTAGCCAATGCGCAAGGTGGCAGGTTCGGCAGCCAGCACGTCAGCGGCCGCCAGCGAGAGAACCACAGCAGCGAGGATTTTCAGCATCAGAGCGCTCCCTTGACCTTGGCCGCCACATCCGCCGGCACCCATTGTTGCCAGACCTGCGGTTGCTCGTTGAGGAATGCCAGCGCCACTTGGCGTGGCTGTTCACGTTTCTCGCTCATCTGCGCCAGGATGCCGTTGAGCAAATCAATCGGCAGGTCGACTTTTTCAAAGAACGCCACCAGTTGCGGGTACTGCGCCTTGAACGGCGCCGACACGCCAATCGCCAGGTGCGCCGGCAACGAACGCGTACCGATGGGGTTCGGGTTGTTGGCGTCGGCCAGGGTTTTCCAGGCTTGGGCGTTGAACGCCGGCTCCTCCAGCTTGACCAGTTTGAAACGGCCCAGCAGCGGGGTTGGCGACCAGTAGTAAAACAACACCGGTTTGCCACGTCGGATCGACGATGCCACTTCGGCATCCAGCGCCGCGCCAGAGCCGGTACGAAAATTCACGAAGCTATCGGTCAGACCATACGCCTTGAGCTTCTGGCTATTGACGATCTCCGAGGTCCAGCCGCTGGGGCTATTGAGGAAACGCCCACGGCTCGGGTCTTCGGGGTCACGGAAGACATCCTTGTAGCGCGCCAGGTCGGCCACCGACTTCAGGTCCGGCGCCAACGGTTTGATGCCGCGTGTCGCGTCGCCCTTGATCACGTATTCCGGCACCCACCAGCCTTCGGTGGCCCCTTTGACCGTGTCACCCAGGCCGAACACTTTGCCTTCGCCTTCAGCCTTGACCCACGCCGGACTGCGCCCGGCCCATTCCTCACCGATCACTTGAATATCATCCTTGGCCAGGGCGGCCTCCAGGCTCACCGTGCTGCCGGGCAAGGTGTCGGTGGGCAGGCCGTAGCCTTTCTCGACGATCGCGCGCAGGACCTCGGTGATCAGGCTGCCGCTTTCCCAGGCGATGTCGCCGAAGTGGATGGGTTTGATGGCTTGAGCCGCGACAGTCGGTTGGGCCACTAGGGTCAGTGCCAGTAGCGAACCACCGAGCAAGTTTTTTAGTTTTTTCATGAGTAGTCTCTTGGTGATTCGGCAGTGACGGTCACCCGCAGGCAACGGTTGAGGGCGCGGGTCATGTAATCGCTGACCGAGCGGGAGGAAATCCCCAGCTCGGCGGCAATTTGCGGGTAAGTCAGGCCATTGAGTCGGGACAGCAGGAAGGTCGCCTTGACCTTGGCCGGCAAACCGTCGAGCAACTGGTCGATGGCCTGCAAGGCTTCGAGTATTTGTGCCAGGTCTTCGGGGGATGGCGGGCTGGATGTCTCATCGTTTTCAAGCGCATCAAGGTGGGCCCGCTCCAGGTCCCGGCGGCGCCACAGCTGGTACATCAAGCGCTGGGCGATGGTGGTGAGCAGCGCCCGGGGCTGGCGGATCGGTGTGACCCCAGACGCACTCAACAGCTGGACAAAGGTGTCGGCGGCAATGTCTTCGGCGTGTGCGCGGGAATCAAGATGGCGGTGCAAACGGCTGCACAGCCAGTCGTAATGACTGCGGAACAATCCGCCCACGTAATCGCTGTGAGAAGTGTCGGCGCCGGACATAGTGGCTCCATCTGAGTAGGTTGCGCGTTATGTCCGGTGTTCCGGTGGAGCGATCCTAGCAAGGCTGCTTATTCTTTAATAATATTTAAAATGTATTTTTATATAACCTTATCGAAGTTCAGCATAACCCACGCGGATCGCCTGCTGCTGGTAATCCAACAGCACCTGGTAGTCGTCTTCGGTGGCCGAAAGCACTTCGTGTACACCGAGTGTTTCGACCACGTCGGGCAGCTCTTGCAACGCCAGGTTCATTGCCTCACGAATCTGCACCACCTGCTCATCGCTCAAACCCAGCGTGCCGATATAGGGCAAGGTCGGGCTCGGTGCGCTACGGGTGACGACGCGTAACCCGGCCACTTCCTGCGGAGCGAAGCGCGCGAGGTAGTCATAGGTAACGCTGTCGATGGCGGCCAGGTCGGCGCGGTCTTCCCGTAGCCAGCGCAGGCTTTCGCGATGGGCACCGCTGACACCGACACTGGCAAAGAAGCGGCCATCGCGCTGCAAAGGTGCCAGGCGTTCGCGCAACAGGTTCATGCCGCTGTTGGAGTCAGGCCCGTTGATCACGCCGCGGCTGTTGTAGAACGCCGCCAACGCGGTGCGCGGGTTGTCATCGCGGGTCAGCAGCAGGCTGCAATGCTCGCCGCCGCCGCTGTGCGGCAATTCATAGCGGGGGCGGCCGATCACCCGGACCTGGCCGCGCAGCTGGGTCATCAGCGGGTAGCCGCAGGTTTGGCTGACGAGCAGTTCGGGAGCCAGCCACAGGCCGCGCAGATCGAAGGGGTCGGCGTTGCGCCGGTGCAGGCCCAAGCGCTCAAAAATGCGCGTGAGCCATTGTTGGTTGGCCTGCTGGATTGGCTGCGGCGCCACATACATCCACAGCTCGGCGTAGTGATCACTCATGGTCGTCTCTCAAGCAAAAGGGTGCCGAGGGCTGTCGATGGCCTTGAGGCTGTGACGGCTGATCAACTGGCCGTAACCCTGCACCACAAACCCACCGCTGCGTGCCACCCACTGCCTGCGGCGCGCACGGTACACCGTGGGCAGCAGGTACCAGGGCAGTTTCGGCAAGTCGTGGTGAACCAGGTGCAGGTTGTTGTTGAGAAACAGCCAGCTCCACGGCCACGACGCTTCGTTGATCACCGTGCGTTGTTCGGGCTGCGGGTGCGGGCGGTGCTCATAGTAGGAACGGACCGACGCCAGCGACAAGGCCGGCACGCTGACCAGCAACAGGTAATGCCACACCGGCAACGCGCTGTAGTGGGCAATAAACCCCAGCATCAGCAGCGTCATCGCACCGTGGGCGAGCCACATCGGCCATACCTGAGGCAGGCGTTGCCATTGATCGCGCACTAACCGGGCGATGGCCAATGGTGCCGCCAGCAGGAAGCGCCCCAACAGGGTCTTGGTCAGCCCGTGCACGCGGCGCTCGAACGGCGAGCTGTTGTCCCACTGCTGTTGATTCAGGTAGCGACTTTCCGGGTCAATGCCCGGCAAGGTCAGGTCTTGATCGTTGTGGTGCAGCAGATGGCTGTCGCGGTACAGGGTGTAGGGGTACCACACGGCAAACGGTGCGTAGCCGAGCAGTGTGTTCAACAGAGTGGAACGGGTGGGATGACCATGCAGCAACTCGTGTTGCAGCGACAGCCAGAGGGTCACCAGCGGGATCAGCAACAAGGTGCTCAACCACAGGCCCAGCCAGTGGCTGGCAAGTATCACGCTGAACCAGCCGGCATATACGCCGACCAGCAATAGCCAGGTCGGCCATTCGGTCCTTGCGGTGAAGCTTCGTGCCAGGGTTTCGATTTCCCGGCGGTGGGGCAGATCAAGATAGTTGGCCATCGTCAGCTCAGAGCAGGTGTTTCCTGCTCTGTGCTGTGAGGCGAAAAAATCTTGCAGATCGTTTGGTTCTAAGCTTGTAACTCAGTGACCGAACAGGCCGGTCTCGGACTTCTTGGCTTTTTTGTCCGCACGTTTTTCATCGGCGGTCTTTGCCGGTTTTTTCTTCGCGGCTTTCTTTGAATCCATACCTTTGGCCATGATGCATGCTCCACTTACAGGGGATGTAACACTGGGTATACCACCTATTGCCGCGCAGAAGGCGCTTATAATCCTCGGCCCTTGATAATACTCACCTTATGACCATGCCCCCATTGCACATCGAACCGCTGGCAGAGCCCCTGTGGCCGCTGTTGAACAAGTTTTACCGTCACCACAATTCGTCGATGAAGGCGCTCAAGGGCGGGTGTTTGTGGGTGGCGCGCGATAGCGAGATTGTGGCCGGGTTGTGCCTGAGCCCGGTGGTGGGTGGCCAATGGTTGACCGGGGTGTTTGTTGACCCGGCTTATCGCGGCCAAGGGTTGGCAGCGCGCTTGATCCTGACGGCCGTGGCCCCGGTGGACGGTACGGTGTGGTTGCTGTGCCATCCGGACCTGGAAGCGTGGTATCAACGCATGGGGTTCACACAGGACACGCTGTTGCCGCAATCCCTCAGCGAACGGCTGGTTCGCTACAAAAGAAACAAGCCCATGATCGCCATGGGCTTAGAACGTTTAGTGAGGTCGACCTTCGATAATGTGTGATCGCCAGGTAGAGGGCCCATGCTAGCCTCGATGGCACAGTGGCCCCTTCCAGGATGATCATGAAAACGACGCTTGCAGCTCTGTCCCTCACTGCCCTCCTCGCTCCGACCTTCAGCCAGGCAGCCGACGCACCGATTACCGCCAAGCAGTACGAGAGCGTGCTGGCCGGTAGCTGGCGCGACCCGGCCAACCGCGCGCGTGACGGCTATCGCCATCCGCAGCAAACCTTGGAATTCTTTGGTTTGAGCGCCAGGCAGACGGTGATTGAAATCACGCCAGGTGGCGGCTGGTACAGCGAAATACTGGCGCCATTGCTCAAGGACCACGGGCAGTACATCGCCGCCGTACAGGCACCGAGCAGCAGCGCCTATGCGCGTACGTCCGCCGAGAACCTGAGGAAGAAATTGGCGGCTGACCCCACGCACTATGCCAAGGCCGACGTGGTCGAGTTCGACCCCAAGGCCCCCGTGTTTGGCAAACCCGCTTCTGCCGACGCCGTACTCACATTTCGCAATGTGCATAACTGGGTGGCCGCCGATACTGCAAACGCCACATTCAATGCGTTCTACCAGGTGCTTAAACCGGGCGGCGTGCTGGGCGTGGAAGATCACCGGGCCAAGGACGGGGCCAACCTGGAAGCCATCAAGGACAGTGGTTACCTGACCACCGCCCAGGTGGTGAAACTGGCCACCGATGCCGGGTTCAAGCTGGCTGGGCAGAGCGAGGTCAATGCCAACCCGAAAGACACCAAGGACTACCCCGGCGGCGTCTGGACGTTGCCACCGACGCTGAAGTTGGGGGAGCAGGACAAGGCCAGGTATGTGGCGATTGGGGAGTCGGATCGGATGACGTTGCGGTTCGTAAAACCCGTTCAATAACCCAGTTTGTACTGTGGGAGGGGGCTAGCTCCCTCCCACATTTTTGATCTCAGCGTGCCTGGCAGTTACTCATCAGCCGTTGGGTCCATGTCGGGAAACATCACTTCAATAAACCCGAACTTGCTGAAGTCGGTAATCCGTGACGGGTACAACCGACCGATCAGATGATCACACTCGTGCTGCACCACCCGCGCATGGAAGCCTTCGGCAACACGCACAATCGGCTCGCCCTTGGGGTCGAACCCTTCGTAGCGAATCTGCTGGTAGCGGTTCACGGCGCCGCGCAAGCCGGGCACGGAGAGACACCCTTCATAGCCCTCTTCCAGCACGGGGCTCAACGGTGTGATCAGCGGGTTGATCAGGATGGTCTGCGGCACGGGCGGCGCGTCCGGGTAGCGCTCGCTGGCTTCGAAGCCAAAGATCACCAACTGCAGGTCTACGCCAATCTGCGGTGCGGCCAGGCCCACTCCGCCCACATGTTCCATGGTCTGGAACATGTCATCGATCAACTGCCATAACTCGGGGCTGTCGAACATTTCCGGCGGAACCGGTGGGGCGATGCGCAGCAGACGCTCATCGCCCATTTTGAGGATTTCACGGATCATCGATCAGGCTTCGTCTGTAGTGGATTTGATGGAGTGGTCTCGGCCCAAGCCTGAGACGTGCTGTTTTTCATCCGCGGGCGGGTGTTCGTCGAAGTCCTTTTCACCGGGGTCCTTGCCTTCGGCCGACATGTGTTCGATCACCGCATTCATCTCCGCGCCCAGCAACAGCACGGCAGCGGAGATGTAGAAGTACAAGAGCAGGACGATGATCGCACCGATACTGCCATACATGGCGTTGTAGTCGGCGAAGGTTTTGACGTAATAGCCAAAACCCAGGGAGGCGATGATCCACACCACCACGGCCAGCACCGAGCCTGGGGTGATGAAGCGGAACTTCTGTTTCACGTCGGGCATCACGTAATACATGAGGGCCACGGAGAACATCAGCAAAATCACGATCAGTGGCCAACGCAGGATGGTCCACAGCGTGACGACGAACGCCTGCATGCCGATCTGCCCGGCCAGCCACTCCATGACTTGTGGGCCAAGCACCATCAACGCGGCGGCAGCGAGCAGCATGCCGGCGATGCCGACGGTGTAGAAAATCGACAGCGGGAAACGCTTCCAGATCGGGCGGCCTTCGACCACGTCATAGGCCGCGTTCATCGCGCTCATCATCAGGCGCACGCCGGCGGAAGCGGTCCACAGGGCAATCACGATACCCACCGAGAGCAAGCCACCCTTGGACTGCTGCAACTGGTCGATCACCGGGTTGACCTGCTCCAGCGCCTGGGGCGGCAACACCAGCTCCGATTGCATGCGCAGCCAGGTAAAGAAGTCCGGCAGGTGCAGGAAACCGATCAGGGCAATGAGGAACAGCAGGAACGGAAACAGCGAAAACAGCATCTGGTAGGCCAGCGCTGAAGCGTAGGTGGGCATTTCGTCGTCGACGAATTCCTTGACGGTGCGCACCAGCACCTTGTGCAGCTTGAGACCATCAAGTACCGGAAAAATCATAGCGTCTCCTTTCGCCGCAAAAAGGTTGAGTTCGTGGGCGACTCAGGGGCCGTTTTCTACATCAAAGTAGCCCATTTGGCGACTTTGAAACAATTTCGAAAGGTTAGTTGCAGCAGATGACATAAAAACGGCCATCCGTGGATGGCCGTTGGGCTGCCCAAAAGCAGTCTTACTTGGTCGCTTTCTTGACCGCGTCCTTGGTGTCGCCAATGGCTTTTTCGACTTGGCCTTTCTTTTCCTGCACCACACCTTCAGCGCGCAGTTTGTCGTTGCCGGTAACGTTGCCGACGCCTTGCTTGATATTGCCAACAAGTTCGTCTTTCAAACCTTTTGCCTTATCCGATGTGCTGCTCATGGTATTTCTCCGAAAGAACAATCAAGGGTTTTGGTCATTACCCAGGGATTGACCCGCAGCGGTTCGGCAGAGTTTCAATTATTTTCGGCAGGCATTTCATCGCACATTGACTCACCCCTTGCAGGTTTGGCTTTATGTTTTGCGGCCAACCCACGAGAATGCCCGGCACTTTCAGGCTATAACGCTGAATAACAGATCCGTAGGAAGGTTATGAAACTCAATAAAGCACAGGCCATCGCCCGCAGAAACCTGGAATTGGGCGGTGCCGTACTCGGCGTCAACAACTGCCACTTCACCGATCTGGACCGCAAACGCAACATCTGGTGGTTCGACTTGCCGGTGGGCCGTATTGCCGTGGGCCAGTACGAGTGGATTCACCTGTTGATGCACAACGCGGAGACCGACCAGCTACTTCACCTGAAAGTGCCGACGGCGTTCCTGCGTGAGAAGCTCGAAGGGCTGGTGGTGCGTAATGCGGGCAAGCGCAAGCCGGAGATTACCCTGGAGCTGAGCGCGGACAAGGATTCGTTCCTCAAGGACGTTCGCCCTGCCGGCGCCGGTGTGAGCTTCGCGCAGTTCGCCCTGTAAGAACGCGGTAAAAAAAGTGGGAGGGGGCTTGCTCCC
>NZ_JALJFG010000045.1 GCF_023242475.1 Pseudomonas sp. MWU15-20650
ATTCTGAAAAACAGACATTAAAAAGGGTCAGGAAGGTTATCGTTCGGGCAACCCAGGGATACAAAGCCGACCTTGGGGTTAGCTTTTGCGAGGGGGGTGGACATGCCTAACCTCGGTATTGAATGACGCGCCCACCGTGAAGGGCCGAGCCGCAGACGGGCGCTTGGTGCGCCTCTGATCAATTAGTGCGCAAATCAAGCGACGGGCAACGCAGTTGACCCGCTTTATGCAGGGAAATGCGACGAGTGCTGCGCTATGCTTCGCGCCGTTGCGCATGGGTAAAGCCCTTGGGTCAATAAAACGTCTGTTACGAGAAGTAAAACAGCGCATGCTAGGGTTAGCTTAGGCGCGTTGTTTATAAAAGACCTCAGGTCAAAGGGCAGGAGTGGTTGATGGGTCAGGCAAATAGTCAGGCAGCAGGTGCCGAGCATTCCAACGCAAAGCCGATAGGCATGCTGGTGGCGGCGGTCGGGGTGGTTTACGGCGATATCGGTACCAGCCCGCTCTATACCCTTAAAGAGGTGTTTACTGGCGGTTATGGGGTCCCGGTCAATCATGATGGGGTTTTTGGCATTCTGGCGCTGATTTTCTGGTCGCTGGTCTGGGTCGTTTCGATCAAGTACGTGCTGTTTATCCTGCGCGCAGACAACCAGGGCGAGGGCGGCATCATGGCCCTGACGGCGCTCGCGCGGCGGGCGGCCTCACCGTATCCGAAGCTACGCGCGGTGCTGGTGATTCTCGGCCTGATCGGTGCGGCGCTGTTCTATGGCGACAGCATGATCACCCCGGCAATCTCGGTATTGTCGGCCGTCGAGGGCCTGGAACTGGCGTTTGATGGCCTTGAACGTTGGGTGGTGCCGCTGTCGCTGGTGGTGCTGGTGGGACTGTTCCTGATCCAGAAACACGGCACTGACCGTATCGGCAAGCTGTTCGGTCCGGTGATGGTGGTGTGGTTCCTGGTGCTCGCCGGGCTTGGTATTCATGGCATCGCGCAACATCCGGAAGTGCTCAGCGCACTGAACCCGGTGTGGGGCGTGCGTTTCTTTACGGCGCACCCAGGCATGGGCGTGGCAATTCTGGGCGCTGTGGTACTGGCGTTGACCGGTGCCGAAGCGCTGTACGCCGACATGGGCCACTTCGGCCGCAAGCCCATCGCCCGCGCCTGGTTCGCCCTGGTGCTGCCGGCGCTGGTGCTCAACTACTTCGGCCAGGGCGCGCTGTTGCTCGAAAACCCTGACGCCGCGCGCAACCCGTTCTACCTGCTGGCGCCGAGTTGGGCGTTGATTCCGTTGGTGGTGTTGTCGACGTTGGCCACGGTGATTGCGTCCCAGGCGGTGATTTCCGGCGCGTTCTCCCTGACCCGCCAGGCGATCCAGCTCGGTTACATCCCGCGCATGCATATCCAGCACACCTCCAGCGCCGAGCAGGGCCAGATCTACATCGGTGCGGTGAACTGGTCGCTGATGGTCGGTGTGATCCTGCTGGTGCTGGGGTTCGAGTCGTCGAATGCCTTGGCTTCCGCCTACGGTGTGGCGGTGACGGGTACCATGCTGATCACCAGTATCCTGGTGTCGGCCGTGATGCTGCTGCTGTGGAAATGGCCACCGGTGCTGGCGATTCCGGTGCTGATCGGCTTCCTGTTGGTGGACGGCCTGTTCTTTGCCGCCAACGTGCCGAAGATCGTGCAGGGCGGTGCGTTCCCAGTGCTGGCGGGGATCGTGTTGTTTATCCTGATGACCACCTGGAAGCGCGGCAAGGAACTGCTGATGGACCGCCTCGACGAGGGTGGGCTGCCGTTGCCGATTTTTATCAGCAGTATCCGCGTGCAGCCGCCTCATCGTGTGCAGGGCACGGCGGTGTTCCTCACTGCGCGGCCCGACGCTGTACCCCACGCGCTGTTGCACAACCTGCTGCATAACCAGGTGTTGCATGAGCAGGTGGTGATGCTGACGGTGGTCTATGAAGATATTCCGCGTGTCCCTGCCGCACGACGCTTCGAAGTGGAAGCCTTCGGCGAAGGTTTCTTCCGGGTGATCCTGCACTTCGGGTTTATCGATGAGCCCGACGTCCCCGAAGCACTGAAGCTGTGCCATCTGGACGACCTGGATTTCAGCCCGATGCGTACCACCTATTTCCTTAGCCGTGAAACGGTGATTGCCGCGCGTATCAGGGGCATGGCCCGTTGGCGTGAAAGCTTGTTTGCCTTCATGTTGAAGAACGCCAACGGCAACCTGCGCTTCTTCAAGCTCCCGGTAAACCGGGTGATCGAACTGGGCACCCAGGTCGAAATGTAAACGGCTGAACCACGGGAGCCGGCAACCGGCTCCCGCTTTCCTTCTGAACCCTGTGCAATCCACCGTTGTCGACTAGGCTCTAAGCACTGTTTGAATAGTGCCCACAGAGCCCAGAAGAGGTGCGCCATGAGTCAGCTGCTCGAACCCTACACCCTCCGTCAATTGACCCTGCTTAATCGCATTGCCGTCTCGCCGATGTGCCAGTACTCATCCGACGATGGCCTGGCCAATGACTGGCACTTGGTGCACCTTGGCAGCCGTGCTGTTGGTGGCGCCGGGCTGATTTTCACCGAAGCCACCGCCGTGACTGCCGACGGCCGCATCACCGCCCAGGACCTGGGCCTGTGGAGCGACGCGCAAATCGAACCGTTACAGCGCATTACCCGGTTTATTGCCGCCCAGGGCGCAGTGGCGGGTATTCAGCTCGCGCATGCCGGGCGCAAGGCCAGCACCCATCGGCCATGGCTCGGCAAGCACGGCAGCGTCAAGCCGGAAGACGGTGGCTGGGTGCCGGTGGGGCCATCGCCGATTGCATTTGATCCGAACCACACGCAGCCCAAGCAACTGGATGAAGGGCAGATCCAACAAGTGATTGCCGACTTTGTCGCCGCCGCCAGACGTGCATTGACCGCCGGTTTCGAAGTGGTAGAAATCCATGCCGCTCACGGTTACCTGCTGCATCAATTCCTCTCGCCCATCAGTAATCAGCGCCAGGACCACTACGGTGGCTCCTTTGAAAACCGTATTCGTCTGGTGCTCGAGGTGACCAAGGCCGTGCGCGAAACCTGGCCCCAGGAGCTGCCACTGTTTGTGCGGGTGTCGGCCACCGATTGGGTGGAAGACGGCTGGAACCCCGATGAAACCGTGGAACTGGCGCGTCGTTTGAAGGATTTGGGGGTTGACCTGATCGACGTGTCCTCCGGTGGCACCGCCGCCAATGCCGAGATTCCCACAGGCCCTGGGTACCAGACACGCTTCGCGGAGCGTGTGCGCAAGGAGTCGGGTATCGCCACCGGCACGGTTGGCATGATTACCGAGCCCGCCCAGGCCGAACACATCCTGCGTACCTGCCAGGCCGACATTATCTTCCTGGCCCGTGAACTGCTGCGCGACCCTTATTGGCCGCTGCATGCCGACGACGACCTGGGCGGGCGCAAGGCGATCTGGCCGGCGCAGTACCAGCGAGCAACGCACCGGGATCAGCCGATTCATGAGTCAGATCTCAGGGATTGATCCTTCGCCAGTGCCACATAAACCCACCCTGACCCGGTGGGTTTTTTCTTGCTCGCGGTTTACACAAGTCTGATCCTTGGTCGTCCGAAATCAGGAGACCCTCTATGCGGCAGTTGAAGTGCCTCCCTGTCAGTCACGCCGCCCGTGGTGTGGGCTTGGGCAATCGGTTGTTCGCCCTGGCGTGTGAGCATGGCCGGCAAGTGGGGGCGGACGCGTTGTATATCTCGGCGACGGAGTCGCGCAACGCCGTGGATTTTTACTTACGCCACGGTTGCCGATTACTGCAGCCACCTCATCCCGAGCTGTATGCACAGGAGCCTCATGACATTCACCTGTATCGACCACTGCGTGAGCCATTGCCGTAGGGCTTTGTTACCGGTGCGTTTTTTTAAGTTAATACTCTAAAAAAATCCCACGTGTGCCGAGATACTTTCTACGCTTAGGGTAGACCCGATTTCTGGCCCACGGAATCAGGCTGTTGGCCCACGGAGGCGTTGCGCTTCACGGGTGTTTGGAGATGGGCACCAGGAGTATTTGACTGATATCAGGAGTAACCGTCCATGGCCAAATCCTATGGCGTAGCGGGTGCGGTGGTGTCTTTTCTGAGCCGCCGGTTGTCGTTGCGGGATCGAAGGTTGAGTTCAGATGAGGTGGAGCTGCTGGTGCAATACCGGGCCTTGACCGAGAGCGATCAGATGGCAATGCGCTATCTGATCGGCGCGATGAAGACGGTGTCGCGGTTCTAAGCTGCTAGCCAGGCGCAAGCATTCCCACGCATGCGTGGGAACGCGGCTCGTCAGGTGTACTTACGCTGCTCGGGCGCAGGCGGGAAGTACTGATATAGCCAGGTTTCACTCAAGGTGCGGTCTTGGGTGCGGATAAACAGGCGCAGTTCCACCGGCTCTACGCTGTCGCTGGTCGGGTACCAGTCGAACAGAATGCGATAGCCCTTGATGTTGTCGAGCACCAGCACGCTGAAGTCTTTCACCTCACCATGGGAGCAGGTCACCACCGGCTCAATGCCCGTGCCCTGTGGTAGCCGATCCAGGCCACCGCCTTTGAAATCGACGGCAAAACGCCGTGCCCACACGGTTGGGTAATGCTCGCCGGGTGCCCAACCTTCGGTGAACCCGCCCATGCCTGAACGGGTCGCGTCCACCTGCGCCAACGGCGTGCTCACCGGTGGCAGCGCGCTCCAGTACAGCTTGTAGCCGTAGTTGAGCGAGTCGCCGGCAGCGACGGGTTTTTTCGGGGTCCAGAAGGCCACGATATTGTCCAACGTCTCGCCGGTGGTAGGGATTTCAAGCAGGTCGATCGAGCCTTCGCCCCACGCGGTGGTGGGCTCTACCCATAGGCTTGGGCGTTTGCTGTACCAGTCGACGGTGTCCTGGTAGTTGGCGAACTCATGGTCGGTCTGCACCAGGCCGAAGCCTTTCGGGTCGGTGTCGGCGAATGCGTTGAATTGCAGTTTGGCCGGATTGTTCAGCGGGCGGCAGATCCACTCGCCGTTGCCACGCCACATCGCCAGGCGGTCCGAGTCGTGGATTTGCGGGTGGATGGTGTCGCACATGCGGCGCTCAACGGTACCGCAGCTGAACATACTGGTCATCGGGGCGATGCCCAGCTGTTCGATGGCGGTGCGCGCATTGATATGGGCGTCGATAGCCATCACCACCTGGTTGGCCTGGCAGTCGATGTCGAAACGGTAGGCGCCCGTGGCGCTCGGCGAGTCGAGCAGGGCGTAGACCACGAAGCGCGTCGCGTCTTTGCCTGGGGTTTCAAACCAGAACTGCGTGAAATCGGGGAATTCTTCGCGTTTTTTCGCATACGTGTCGATGGCCAGGCCCCGCGCGGACAGCCCGTATTGGCCAGTGGAGTCCACCGCGCGGAAGTAGCTGGCGCCGAGAAATGACAGCACATCATGGCGATCCAGTTCCGGCGCCTTGAACAACTTGAAGCCGGAGAAGCCTAAGTCGCCCGTCAGCTGTTTAGTGTCCACGGTGGTGTTTGCATAGTTGAACAGCGAAGGACGGAAATGCACTTCGCGGGCCTCACGGGTCTTCGGGTCGACACTGTGCATGCGCACCGGCGTCTTGAAACCCATGCCAACGTGGAAGAACTGCACATCCAGTTGGCCGTTCAAATCCTTCCACAGCGAATGATTGCCGTCATAGCCGATGGCGTTGAAATTCTGCGGGGTCATGGTGGCCAGGGTGGGCGGCAACACCTGCTTGGTGTCTTGATAACCACGGGTAGCCAATTGCTTGGCTTGTGCCTTGAGCGACTCGAAATCAAAGGCCACGGCCTTGCCATCTGCGGCACGGTTCCCGGCCCATGCCTGCGCTGCCAGCAGGCCACTGGCCGACAAACCGGTATAAGCCGCAATGGCCATGGACGCTTTGAGCAAATTCCTGCGGTGCATAGAGACAACCTGTGGTGAGCAAATCCCGCGCCGGCCCTGGCACGTAGCGGATCAGAAATAACGGTTCGGACATGCCTTCGGCCAAACGCAACGGACAGTAAACAGACGCCGGATAGCTTAAGCGGTTCGACGAAGAAGGAAAAATGATTGATGGCGGGATGATGGCGCCACATGTGAAACAAGACGTTTCCGATACCCGTGTTGTGGCGTTTTCTCTGGACGCACTCTAGATCGCGGCTTTTGGGCGCGTGGTTTTCCGCTGGGGGGCTATGGGGCTCATGAGCCCCTGGCTTACAGGCGGAGCTGGAAAAGCAGGTGGGGCTTAACCAATAAACGTCCTCTGTAGGCAATCCGAATGCGAGAGGGGCAATCCTTCCCGCAGGTGTTTTTGCATTCTGCGTGTGCCACATCAAAAGCGTTGATAAATGAGGGCATTCGCTCAGCTATACTCCCTCCATTTGAATGGCCCTCCGAGGAATTACTGTGAAGAACTGGACCTTGCGCCAACGGATTTTGGCGAGCTTTGCGGTCATTATCGCGATCATGCTGCTGATGGTTGTGGTCTCGTATTCGCGCTTGCTGAAGATCGAGGTCAGCGAAACTTCAGTTCGAGACGACGCTGTGCCCGGGGTCTTTTTCAGCTCGATGATTCGTAGCGCTTGGGTCGACAGTTACCTGCAGACTCAGGAGTTGGTCGGCATCCATAAAAACCAGGGCCTCTCGGAAGTCGACAAGCAGGATTACAAGGGTTTCGAGGCGCGGCTTGAACAGCATATGGCCAGCTATGCGGCCACCATCAATCTGGGGATGGACCGTGCCGAGTTCGAGGCATTCGAAAAGCTGCACCAGAATTACAACCGGATTCTCGCCCAGGTCCTGGAGGCCCATCAGAGCAACAACGCAGCCGAAGCCCTGAAACTGTTCGACGAGAAACTGACACCGGCCTGGACCGCAGGCCGCATGAAACTCAATGACATCATCAACGAGAACAAACAGGTCGCCGATAACGCCACCGCTGCCATCGATGAGGCCGTATCCGCGGCGAAAATCAGCATGGGCATCTCGCTGATCCTGGCGATTCTCGCGGCCGGCCTCTGCGGTCTGCTGCTGATGCGCGCGATCATGGCGCCGATGAAGCGCATCGTCGACATCCTCGAAACCATGCGCACCGGCGACTTGAGCAAACGCCTGAACCTGGAGCGCAAGGATGAATTCGGCGCCGTGGAAACCGGCTTCAATGACATGATGACCGAGCTGACGGCCCTGGTGTCCCAGGCGCAGCGCTCGTCTGTGCAGGTCACCACATCGGTCACCGAGATTGCCGCCACCTCCAAGCAGCAACAGGCTACCGCCACTGAAACCGCTGCCACCACCACTGAAATTGGCGCCACTTCCCGCGAGATCGCTGCGACATCCAAGGATTTGGTCCGCACCATGACCGAAGTGTCCACCGCCGCCGACCAGGCATCGGTGGCGGCCGGTTCCGGGCAACAGGGCCTGGCACGCATGGAGGAGACCATGCACTCGGTGATGGGCGCCGCCGACCTGGTCAACGCCAAGCTGGCGATCCTCAATGAGAAGGCCGGCAACATCAACCAGGTGGTGGTGACCATCGTCAAAGTGGCTGACCAGACCAACCTGCTGTCCCTCAACGCGGCCATCGAGGCCGAAAAAGCCGGTGAATACGGACGCGGTTTTGCCGTGGTCGCCACCGAAGTACGCCGCCTGGCGGACCAGACGGCCGTCGCTACCTACGACATCGAGCAGATGGTGCGCGAGATCCAGTCGGCGGTGTCGGCGGGCGTGATGGGCATGGACAAGTTCTCGGAGGAAGTACGTCGCGGCATGTTCGAAGTGCAGCAAGTAGGCGAACAACTGTCGCAGATCATCCACCAGGTACAGGCCCTGGCACCGCGGGTGTTGATGGTCAACGAAGGCATGCAGGCCCAGGCCACCGGCGCCGAGCAGATCAACCACGCGCTGGTGCAACTGGGCGATGCCAGCAGCCAGACCGTCGAATCCCTGCGTCAGGCCAGCTTTGCCATTGATGAATTGAGCCAGGTTGCGGTCGGTCTGCGCAGCGGCGTATCGCGTTTCAAAGTCTGATGAGCGACCTCGCGGCTAAACGCGGCGCCGTGCCGGCGGCGAAAAAAGCGTTGTTCCTGGTGTTCCACATCGGTGGCGAGCGTTATGCCCTCAAGGCCACGGAAGTGGCCGAGGTGCTGCCGCGCCTGCCGCTTAAACCGATTGCCCACGCACCGCTGTGGGTGGCGGGTATCTTTGCCCATCGCGGGGCATTGGTGCCGGTGATTGACTTGAGTGCCCTGACGTTCGGCACCTCGGCCCAGGCCCGTACCAGCACGCGGTTGGTGCTGGTCAATTACCAACCGCAGCCCTGGCACGAAGCGCGTTGGCTGGGGCTGATCCTGGAGCAAGCCACCGACACCCTGCGTTGCGACCCCGCTGAGTTCCAGCCCTATGGCCTGGACAACCGGCAGGCGCCGTACCTGGGGCCCGTGCGGGAGGATGCGCAGGGCTTGATGCAGTGGGTCGGCGTCGCCGACCTGCTGACCGATGACGTTCGTGCGTTGCTGTTCAGCGCAGAGCTGAGCCTATGAGCAACGACCCGCGTTTCTCGGCCTTCCTGAAAGAACGTATCGGTCTGGACGTCGCCTCGGTGGGCGAGGCGATCATTGAGCGTGCCGTGCGCCAACGCTGCCAACAGGCGCACATGCAATCGGCCGAGGCTTATTGGCAGCACCTGCAACACTCCCATGACGAGCAGCAGGCGCTGATCGAAGCGGTGATCGTCCCCGAGACCTGGTTTTTCCGCTACCCCGAATCCTTCGCGACCCTGGCCCGCCTGTCCAAGACGCGCCTGGCTGAAATCAAGCATATGCGCGCCCTGCGTATTCTCAGCCTGCCATGCTCCACCGGCGAAGAACCGTATTCGATCGCCATGGCCTTGCTGGATGCCGGCTTCGCCCCCCACCAGTTCAAGGTGCAAGGCATGGACGTCAGCCCGTTGTCCGTAGAGCGTGCTCGGCGAGGGGTGTACGGCAAGAATTCTTTTCGCGGTGCCGATCTTGAATTTCGCGATCGCCACTTCACTGAAGAAGCGGGCGGTTTCCGCATCGCCGATCGGGTGCGCGACCAAGTACGCCTGCAAGTCGGTAACTTATTGGACCCGGCCCTGCTGGCCAACGAGCCGACCTACGATTTTGTTTTCTGTCGCAACCTGCTGATCTACTTCGACCAGCCGACCCAGAAGCAAGTCTTTGACGTGCTCAAGGAATTGACCCATGTAGACGGCGTGCTGTTTATCGGGCCGGCCGAGGGCAGCCTGCTGGGGCGCCATGGCATGCGTTCGATCGGGGTGCCGCAATCCTTTGCTTTTAGCCGGCATGTGGAGCCGGTCCTGCCGGAGCCTGCGTTTGTGCCAATGCCCGCGCCGACACCACTGCGCAGCGCGGCCCCCATACCGCTCAAGCCACGGCCGTTCAGCACGGTGAGTGCCCCGGTGCAGCCGGTCAAGGCGCCACACTCGGATGCAGCAGACCTGCTTGGTCGGATCGCCACGCTGGCCAACGAAGGCAAAAGCCTGGAGGCCCGTGCCGCGTGTGAGCACTATTTGAGTAGCCATCCGCCGGCCGCCCAGGTGTTTTACTGGCTGGGGTTACTCAGCGATGTGGCCGGCAGCGCCCTGGAGGCCCAGGGCTATTACCGCAAAGCCTTGTACCTGGAACCGCAGCACCCGCAGGCCCTGATGCACCTGGCCGCGTTGCTTGAATCCCAGGGTGACAGTGCGGGGGCGCGCCGTTTACAAGCGCGGGCCGCCCGTAGCGAGCGAGCTGACAGTGAGTTCAAACGATGAGTAGCCCTGACGCGCTCGACACCGCCGGCCTGGACTTGACCCTGGCCGACACCCAAGCCATCGACGATTGCTGGAACCGCATCGGCATTCATGGCGACAAGTCCTGCCCCTTGCTGGCGGACCACATCCACTGCCGCAACTGTTCGGTGTATTCCGCCGCGGCCACGCGCTTGCTGGACCGGTATGCACTGCAGCAGGGCGACCATCGCCCGCAGGCGGCTGCCGACGTCGATAACGATGTGGTCACCCGATCACTGCTGATGTTCCGCCTCGGCGAAGAATGGCTGGGCATCGCCACCCGTTGCCTGGTGGAGGTGGCGCCGTTGCAACCGATTCACTCGCTGCCGCACCAGCGTTCCCGGGCGCTCCTGGGCGTGGCCAACGTGCGCGGGGCTTTGGTGGCATGCCTGTCGTTGGTCGAGTTGCTGGGCCTGGACAACACCAGCTCCGGCGCCACGGGCGGACGCATCATGCCGCGCATGTTGATCATCGCTGCGCAGGACGGCCCGGTCGTTGTCCCGGTGGACGAAGTCGATGGCATTCATGCCATCGACGAGCGCACCTTGACGGCGGCGTCGGCCTCCGGCACCCAGGCCAGCGCGCGCTTCACCCAGGGCGTGTTGCAGTGGAAAGGCCGCAGCCTGCGCTGGCTGGACGAGGCGCAATTGTTGTCCGCCGTGACCCGGAGCCTCACATGACCCCCGACCAGATGCGCGATGCCTCGCTGCTGGAACTGTTCAGCCTGGAAGCCGATGCGCAAACCCAGGTATTGAGCGCGGGCCTGCTGGCCCTGGAACGCAACCCGACCCTGGCCGACCAGCTTGAAGCCTGCATGCGCGCCGCGCATTCGCTCAAGGGGGCGGCGCGGATTGTCGGCGTGGATGCCGGGGTCAGCGTGTCCCATGTCATGGAGGATTGCCTGGTCAGCGCCCAGGAAGGCCGACTGTACCTGCAACCCGAACACATCGACGCGTTGCTGCAAGGCACCGACCTGCTGATGCGTATCGCGACCCCGGGCAACGACGTGGGGCCTGCGCATGTCGAGGCGTACGTGGCACTGATGGCGCGCCTGCTGGATCCCTCGCAGCCGATTGCCGGGGCGGCGCCAAAGCCTGCGCCTGCGCCCAGCGTCGAACCGTTGCCCCCCGAACCCGAACCGGCAGCGCCCGTCACCAGCGAGCCGCCGCGCCAGAACAAGCGCATGACCGAAGGTGGCGAACGTGTATTGCGGGTGACCGCCGAGCGCTTGAACAGCCTGCTGGACCTGTCCAGCAAATCCCTGGTAGAAACCCAGCGACTCAAGCCCCACCTGGCCAGCATGCAACGCCTCAAGCGCGTGCAAAGCCACAGCTTGCGCGCCCTGGATACCCTGGATGGTCACCTCAAGACCCTCGATTTGAACCTTGAAGCCCAGGAAGCCCTGGCCGATACCCGCCGCCTCTTGAGTGAAGCCCAGGCGCTGCTGGCGGAAAAAAATGCTGAGCTGGACGAGTTCTGCTGGCAGGCCGGGCAGCGCGCCCAAGTGCTCTACGACACTGCGCTGGCCTGTCGCATGCGCCCGTTCGCCGATGTGCTGGCGGGGCAGGTACGCATGGTGCGCGACCTGGGGCGCAGTCTCGGCAAGCAAGTGCGCCTGGAGATCGAGGGCGAAAAAACCCAGGTCGACCGCGACGTATTGGAAAAGCTCGAAGCGCCGCTCACCCACCTGTTACGCAATGCCGTCGACCATGGCATCGAAATGCCTGAGCAGCGCCTGCTGGCGGGTAAGCCGGCGGAAGGCGTGATCCGTCTGCGGGCGTCTCATCAGGCCGGGTTGCTGGTGCTGCAGTTGAGCGATGACGGCAATGGTGTCGACCTTGAGCGCCTGCGCGGCACCATCGTCGATCGGCAGCTGTCACCGCTGGAAACCGCCCTGCGCCTGAGTGAAGAGGAACTGCTGACGTTCCTGTTCCTGCCGGGGTTCAGCCTGCGTGACAAAGTCACCGAAGTCTCCGGGCGTGGCGTCGGCCTGGATGCGGTGCAGCACATGGTTCGCCAACTGCGCGGCGCGGTCGTGCTGGAGCAGACGGCGGGGCAGGGCAGCCGCTTCCATCTGGAGGTGCCACTGACCTTGTCGGTGGTGCGCAGCCTGGTGGTAGAAGTTGGCGAGGAAGCCTATGCCTTTCCCCTGGCGCATATCGAACGCATGTGTGACCTGGCCCCCGACGACATCGTGCAACTCGAAGGCCGCCAGCATTTCTGGCACGAAGGCCGGCATGTCGGCCTGGTCGCCGCCAGCCAGTTGCTGCAGCGCCCAGCGGGGCAGAACAATGAAGACACGCTCAAAGTCGTGGTGATTCGCGAGCGTGACGCGATCTATGGCATTGCCGTGGAACGTTTTGTCGGCGAACGCACCCTGGTGGTGTTGCCGCTGGATGATCGCCTGGGCAAGGTCCAGGATATTTCCGCCGGCGCCTTGCTCGACGATGGCTCGGTGGTGTTGATCGTCGACGTGGAAGACATGCTGCGTTCGGTGGATAAATTGCTCAACACCGGGCGCCTGGAACGTATCGCCCGGCGCAGCCAGCAGGCCACCGAGGCCCCGCGCAAGCGGGTGCTGGTGGTGGATGACTCGCTCACCGTGCGCGAGCTGCAACGCAAGTTGCTGCTCAATCGCGGTTACGAAGTAGCCGTCGCGGTCGATGGCATGGACGGCTGGAACGCATTGCGCTCCGAAGACTTCGACCTGCTGATCACTGACATTGATATGCCTCGCATGGACGGTATTGAATTGGTCACACTCTTGCGCCGTGACAATCGCCTGCAATCGTTGCCGGTGATGGTGGTTTCCTACAAGGACCGTGAAGAAGACCGTCGCCGTGGACTCGACGCCGGCGCCGACTATTATTTAGCCAAAGCCAGTTTCCATGACGACGCCTTGCTCGACGCCGTGGTTGAACTGATTGGAGGAGCCCGGGGATGAGGATTGCGATCGTCAACGATATGCCCCTGGCGGTAGAGGCGCTGCGCAGAGCCTTGAGTTTCGAGCCCGCGCACCAGGTGGTGTGGGTGGCCAGCAATGGCCTGGAAGCGGTGCAGCGTTGTGCTGAGCTGACCCCTGACCTGATCCTGATGGATTTGATCATGCCGGTGATGGACGGCGTGGAAGCCACCCGGCAGATCATGGCCGACACGCCTTGCCCGATTGTGATCGTCACGGTGGACCGCCAGGCCAACGTCAGCCGCGTGTTCGAAGCCATGGGCCATGGCGCCCTGGACGTTGTCGATACGCCGGCGCTGGGCGTGGGTAACCCGAAGGATGCGGCAGCACCGTTGCTGCGCAAGATCCTCAATATTGGCTGGCTGGTCGGCCAGCGCGGCAGTCGAGTGCGTGCCGAAACTGCGCCCCAACGCGTCACCGGCAAGCGTCAAAGCCTGGTGGCCATTGGTTCGTCGGCCGGTGGGCCGGCGGCACTCGAAGTCTTGCTCAAGGGCTTGCCTCGGGACTTTCCCGCCGCCATTGTGCTGGTACAGCATGTGGACCAGGTGTTCGCCGCCGGCATGGCCGAATGGTTGAGCAGCGCCTCCAGCTTGCCCGTGCGCCTGGCCCGTGAAGGCGAGCCGCCACAAAGCGGTGTGGTGCTGCTGGCCGGCACCAACCACCATATTCGCTTGTTGAAAAATGGCACGTTAGCCTATACCGCAGAGCCGGTGAACGAGATTTATCGGCCTTCTATCGACGTGTTTTTCGAGAGTGTCGCCAGCCATTGGAACGGTGATGCCGTTGGCGTGTTGCTGACTGGCATGGGACGCGATGGGGCACAGGGCCTGAAATTGATGCGTGAACAAGGCTATTTGACCATCGCCCAGGACCAGCAGAGTTCAGCGGTATATGGCATGCCCAAAGCGGCGGCGGCGATTGACGCTGCTGTTGAAATTCGCCCACTGGCTAGAATTGCGCCCCGATTGCTGGAGGTTTTTGCAAAATGATCAGAATCTCCCGCCGTGCTGGCTTGCAGGTAGTAATTCAGGTGACTGCACATGAATGATTTACAGCTGGACGACTTCAAGACCGATGAAAATGCCGCCATGGTGCTGCTGGTCGACGACCAGGCCATGATCGGCGAAGCCGTGCGGCGAGGCCTGGCCCATGAAGAAAACATCGACTTCCACTTCTGCGCCGATCCGCATCAGGCGATTGCCCAGGCGATACGCATCAAGCCGACGGTAATCCTGCAAGACCTGGTCATGCCCGGGCTCGACGGGCTGACGCTGGTGCGCGAATACCGCAATCACCCGGCCACGGCGAATATCCCGATCATCGTACTTTCGACCAAGGAAGACCCGCTCATCAAGAGTGCGGCGTTTGCGGCCGGGGCCAACGATTATCTGGTCAAGCTGCCGGACAACATCGAACTGGTGGCGCGCATTCGCTATCACTCACGGTCCTACATGACCCTGTTGCAACGGGATGCCGCCTACCGCGCGCTGCGGGTCAGCCAGCAGCAACTGCTGGACACCAACCTGGTGCTGCAACGCCTGATGAACTCCGACGGCCTGACCGGGCTGTCCAACCGCCGTCACTTCGACGAATACCTGGAACTGGAATGGCGCCGTGCCATGCGTGACCAGACCCAGCTATCGTTGCTGATGATCGACGTGGACTTCTTCAAGACCTACAACGACAGCTTCGGCCACGTCGAGGGCGACGAAGCCCTGCGCAAGGTCGCCGCCGCCATCCGCGAAGCCAGCAGCCGTCCTTCGGACCTGCCGGCACGCTACGGCGGTGAAGAGTTCGCCCTGGTGCTGCCGAACACCTCGCCGGGCGGTGCACGCCTGGTGGCGGAAAAACTGCGCATGGCGGTGGCCGCATTGAAAATCCCGCACATTGCCCCGGCCGAAGGCGCGAGCCTGACCATCAGCATTGGCTTGTCGACCTTGACGCCGGTGCAGGGCACGGATTGCCGGCAGTTGATCATGGCGGCGGACAAAGGCTTGTATACGGCCAAGCATAATGGCCGTAATCAGGTTGGTATCGAATAATTCGAGACCCGCGCAAAGCCAAATGTGGGAGGGGGCTGCTGCGCACCCCAACGCGGGACAAGCCCGCTCGCCACAGTGATAGTGTTCCTTATTATCTGACTGGCAATAGGGCAAGCCTCCTCCCACATTTGGATTTCCATTGGTTTTGGGTTGTGTACAAACCCCGCCTTTTCGGCCAAGCGGACTGCCGTTTTCAGTGGTTTGCCGTTATACTCGCCGGCTTTCAAAAGTTCGCCAACGAGTGCTGCCCGCCATGGAAATCAACCCGATCCTTAACAGTATCAAGGACCTGTCCGAGCGCTCCGAAACTATTCGGGGGTATCTTTGACTACGATCAAAAGCATGAGCGTCTGACCGAAGTCAATCGCGAGCTTGAAGATCCGAGTGTCTGGAACAAACCTGAATACGCCCAGGAACTGGGCCGCGAGCGTTCTGCGCTGGCGCAGATCGTCGATACCCTCGATGAGTTGAATACCGGCCTGGCCGATTGCCGTGACCTGCTGGACATGGCTGTCGAAGAAAATGACGAAGGCGCGGTGGGCGATGTTGTCGCCGAGCTGGCCCGTCTTGAGGAAAACCTCGCCAAGCTTGAATTCCGCCGTATGTTCAGCCATGAAATGGACCCGAACAACGCCTACCTGGATATCCAGGCCGGCTCCGGCGGCACCGAAGCCCAGGACTGGGCCAACATCCTGCTGCGCATGTACCTGCGCTGGGCTGACAAACGCGGTTTCGACGCGACCATCATGGAACTGTCGGCCGGTGAAGTCGCCGGCATCAAGGGTGCGACCGTGCACATCAAGGGTGAATACGCCTTTGGCTGGCTGCGCACCGAGATCGGCGTGCACCGCCTGGTACGCAAGAGCCCGTTCGACTCCGGCAACCGTCGCCACACCTCGTTCTCTGCGGTGTTCGTTTCGCCAGAGATCGACGACAAGGTAGAAATCGAGATCAACCCGGCCGACCTGCGGATCGACACCTATCGTTCCTCCGGTGCCGGTGGCCAGCACGTAAACACCACCGACTCGGCCGTACGGATTACCCACGTACCGACCAACACCGTGGTCAGCTGCCAGAACGAACGTTCCCAGCACGCGAACAAGGACACCGCCATGAAAATGCTGCGGGCCAAGTTGTACGAGCAGGAAATGCAGAAGCGCAACGCGGCTTCCCAGGCGCTGGAAGACACCAAGTCGGATATCGGCTGGGGTCACCAGATCCGTTCTTATGTGCTCGATGCGTCGCGGATCAAGGATCTGCGCACTAATATCGAACGCAGCGACTGCGACAAGGTGCTCGACGGTGATATCGACGAATACCTGGAAGCCAGCCTGAAATCGGGCCTGTAAAGAACTCTGTAGCAGCGGGGGGGGACGCCTGGTTCTTGCCCGCGATCCCCAGTCGAAGGCTGGGGAAAACGTATCTGTGATGGAATTTCAAAAGACATGAGCGACCAACAACTCGACACGCAAGCCCTGCAACAGGAAGAAAACTCCCTGATCGCCCTGCGCAAGGAAAAGCTTGCTGCCGAGCGTGCCAAGGGCAACGCCTTCCCCAACGACTTCCGCCGCGACAACTACTGCGATGCCTTGCAGAAGCAATACGCGGACAAGACCAAGGAAGAGCTGGCAGAAGCTGCGATCCCGGTCAAGGTGGCAGGTCGCATCATGCTTAACCGTGGCTCGTTCATGGTGATCCAGGACATGACCGGTCGCATCCAGGTCTACGTCAACCGCAAGACCTTGCCTGAAGAAACCCTGGCCTCGGTGAAAACCTGGGACATGGGCGACATCATTGCAGCCGAAGGCACCCTGGCCCGTTCCGGCAAGGGCGACCTGTACGTTGAAATGACCAGCGTGCGCCTGCTCACCAAATCCCTGCGCCCGCTGCCGGACAAGCACCACGGCCTGACCGACACCGAACAGCGCTATCGCCAGCGTTACGTTGACCTGATCGTCAACGAAGACGTACGCCAGACCTTCCGCGTGCGTTCGCAGGTTATCGCCCACATCCGCAGCTTCCTGATGAAGCGTGACTTCCTGGAAGTGGAAACGCCGATGCTGCAAACCATCCCGGGTGGTGCCGCAGCCAAGCCGTTCGAGACTCACCACAACGCGCTGGACATGGAAATGTTCCTGCGTATCGCGCCGGAGCTGTACCTCAAGCGCCTGGTGGTTGGTGGCTTCGAGAAAGTGTTCGAGATCAACCGCAACTTCCGTAACGAAGGTGTCTCGACCCGTCACAACCCAGAATTCACCATGTTGGAGTTCTACCAGGCTTACGCCGACTACCAAGACAACATGGACCTGACCGAAGAGCTGTTCCGCGAGCTGGCAGAGCTGGTATTGGGCAGCACTGACGTGCCGTACGGCGACAAGGTGTTCCACTTCGGCGAGCCGTTCGTGCGCCTGTCGGTGTTCGACTCGATCCTCAAGTACAACCCCGAGCTGACCGCCGCCGACCTGAACGACATCGACAAGGCCCGTGCCATTGCCAAGAAAGCCGGCGCCAAGGTGCTGGGCTTCGAAGGCTTGGGCAAACTGCAGGTGATGATTTTCGAAGAGCTGGTGGAGCACAAGCTGGAGCAGCCGCACTTCATCACCCAGTACCCGTTCGAAGTCTCGCCGTTGGCCCGTCGCAACGACGACAACCCGAACGTCACCGACCGTTTCGAGTTGTTCATTGGGGGGCGCGAAATCGCCAACGCCTACTCCGAGCTTAACGATGCCGAAGATCAGGCCGAACGCTTCATGGCCCAGGTGGCCGATAAGGACGCCGGAGACGACGAAGCCATGCATTACGACGCCGACTTCGTGCGTGCCTTGGAATACGGCATGCCGCCAACGGCCGGTGAAGGTATCGGTATCGACCGCCTGGTGATGTTGTTGACCAACTCGCCGTCGATCCGCGACGTGATCTTGTTCCCGCACATGCGGCCACAAGCGTAACCGTAGCGAAATCCGAAGCCGCCTTTTATAAGGCGGCTTTTTTATGTGGCGTATTTAAGCGTCAAACGAATAGCGCCAGGTTTTGATCTATTCAAGGATGTGTGTCGTGAACCGCGTAATGGCTCAAGAAGGTGCCGCCGGCATTGCCGCTGCTGTGGCTGAAAGTGTTCAGTACCAAGGTCGCAAGGCCAGCCGCCGAGGCAGCGAACAACGCCGGCAAGACATTCTCGATGCGGCCATGCGCATCGTTGTACGCGATGGCGTACGTGGCGTGCGCCATCGTGCAGTGGCGGCGGAAGCTGGTGTGCCGTTGTCGGCCACGACTTACTATTTCAAAGACATCGATGACTTGCTCACCGACACCTTCGCCCAATACGTCGAACGCAGCGCCGCCTTCATGGGCAAACTGTGGGCGAGTAACGAAGGCTTGCTGCGCGAGATGGTTGCCTATGGTGATGGCAGTCCGCAGTCGCGTTCGCAACTGGCCGATGACATCGCACGGCTGACCGCCGACTACGTGCAGCGCCAACTGAACAACCGCCGCGAGTACCTGATGGCCGAGCAGGCGTTCCGCCAGGAAGCGCTGCTCAACCCGCGCCTGGCCGAACTGGTGCGTTCGCACCAGCAGATCCTGTTGCAGGGGACCCGGCAGTTTTTCCAGGTATTGGGCTCCCGCGAGCCGCAGCAGGATGCCAAAGTGTTGACGGCGATTATCAGTCGGATGGAATATCAGGGCCTGTTGGGCGGCGCAGAGCCTCTGCCCGGTGAAGAGATGCTTGAGATCCTCAAGCGTTACATGCATTTGGTGTTGGCCTCGGTCTGACACCGGGGGATGTTCAATGAAAGCCTGGCGTGTCGCGCTGATTGCCTTGTCGTTCCTGTTGCTCAGCGGTTGCCTGGTGACCTTCAAGGACCCACTGCCGGCCCATGACGCCGCGCCGGACGCCTTGCTGGGTCGATGGTCGAGTAAAAATGCCTGGGGCGAGCCACTCAACCTGCAGATCACCCGCGACGGTGAACACCGTTATAAGGCCGTGAGCTACCCTAAAGCCAAGCCGGGCCAGCGTGATGAGTATGTGTTTACTGTCGCTCGTCATGGCAACCGCTGGTACCTGTCGGCGCCGTTGCCGGACAAACTGGGCGGGCATTTTTTTCTGGCTGGCTTTGAATTAGAGAACGAGTTCGACGAAAAGCACGAATTGGTGGTCTACAACCTCGACCTTGATCAGATCCGTCAAGCGATCAACCAGCACGCCTTGCAAGGTAGCCCAACGGAAACGGTCGAAGGCGCTGGTGCGCTGGTGGACAGCCCCATGGACCAGGTATTTGCTTACCTGGATGACCCGGCCAATGCCGATGTGTTCGTTGAAGCCGTGCGCTACCAGCGTGCGGGTAAATAACGTTTAAAGAGGATGCACCGGGTGGACGATTACCAGCAGACGATACGCGCCTTGTCCGATCGCATTGTGCTGGCGCAAACACCGATCCGCGTCCTCGACGCGGTGAAGTGGGACGAGAACATTCGCCAGGGGTTTCTCAAGGCCAAGGGCAAGGCCATGCCGGCCGTGGACCGTGATTACTACCTGAACCGGCCGCTGTCGTTCGACTCCAGTGCGGTGAAGCTGGAGTTCCAGAACATCGAGCGCGACATCACCCGCCGCCTCGGCCAGTTCAGCCCGGTGGGGCAGATCATGCGCCGCATGTGCCGCGAATACCGCATGGTGGTGCGCATGCTTGAAGCGCGTGGCACCGAGGACTTTGGCCTGATTTCCCAGGAATTGTACGGCGCCGCTTCAGACGCCTTTCACGCCGGCGACCCGACCCTGGCAGACCTGGGCCTGATGCTCTCCGATTACCTGAACAATATCGACGGCCGTGGCGACCTCAAGGACGAAGCCAAGACCCTCACGGCCAAGGACGCCGTCGCGCTGCTGCAAACCCGCCTGAACAAGGTGTTTGGCGAGGCGGAAGAAACCATCCGCGTGTTCGAGTCCGACGGTATCGTTGCCGACGCCGCAGCGGGTGCCGACTACATCAAGATTCGCGCCGACGCGATGTTCAACGAGCGTGACGTGCGGGCCCTGGAAGTGCATGAGGGCCTGGTGCATGTGGGCACTACCCTCAACGGCCAGAACCAGCCGATCTGCACGTTCCTGTCCAAGGGGCCACCGTCATCCACCGTGACCCAGGAGGGCCTGGCGATCCTGATGGAGATCATCACGTTTGCCTCTTACCCCAGCCGTCTGCGCAAACTGACCAACCGTACTCGCGCCATCCACATGGTCGAGGAGGGCGCCGACTTCCTGCAGGTGTTCGAGTTCTTCCGTGAACAAGGCTTTGAAATGGCCGAAAGCTATGGCAACGCCAGCCGGGTATTCCGGGGCTCGGTGCCGACCGGTCTGCCGTTCACCAAGGATTTGTCCTATCTCAAGGGCTTTATCATGGTCTACAACTACATCCAGCTCGCCGTGCGTAAAGGCAAGTTGGAACAAGTGCCGCTGCTGTTCTGTGGCAAGACCACCCTGGAAGACATGCGCACCTTGCGTCAACTGGTCGACGAGGGCCTGGTCGTACCGCCCAAGTACCTGCCCGAGCAGTTCCGCGACATGAACGCGCTGGCAGCGTGGATGTGCTTCTCCAACTTCCTCAACCATTTGAGCCTGGACAGGATCGAGGCGGATTACTCGAATATCCTTTGACTGATTTTTGCTGGAGGCTTCAACGGATGAGAATCCTCGGCATTCTGTGCCTGCTACTCACATTGAACGGCTGTAGCTCGCTGTTGTTCTACCCCGAGCCCGGCCTGCCGTTCACGCCGGAAAAAGCCCACCTGCAATACCGCGACGTCACCTTCACCACCGCCGACGGCGTAAAGCTCCACGCCTGGTGGCTACCGGCGAAAGCCGGTGTGCCACTCAAAGGCACCGTGCTGCACCTGCACGGCAACGGTGGCAACCTGGCCTGGCACCTGGGGGGCAGTTGGTGGTTGCCGGAGCAAGGCTATCAAGTGCTGCTGCTGGACTATCGTGGCTACGGCCTGTCTGCGGGAAAACCGTCCCTGCCAGCGATCTACCAGGACCTGGACGCCGCGTTCAGTTGGCTCGACAAGGCCCCCGAGACCCAGCACCAGCCTGTCATCGTCCTTGGCCAAAGCCTCGGTGGCGCGCTGGCGGTGCACTACTTGGCCGTGCATCCCGAGCGTCAGCCCCGGCTCAAGGCGCTGGTACTGGACGGCGTGCCCGCCAGTTATCGTGACGTAGGACAATTCGCGCTGAGCACCTCCTGGTTAACATGGCCGTTCCAAGTGCCCCTGTCCTGGCTGGTGCCCGACGCCGACAGTGCGATCAACGCCATGCCCCAGTTGGCCGGAGTGCCCAAGCTCTTGTTCCATAGCCTGGATGACCCCATCGTGCCAGTGTCCAATGGCATCCGCCTGTATCAAGCGGCGCCCCCGCCGAGGGTGTTGCAGTTGACCCGCGGCGGCCATGTGCAGACCTTTGCCGACACGACCTGGCAAACCGTGATGCTGCGCTATCTGGACGATCCGCAGCACTTCAACGGCTTGCGCCGCCTGGGTGAAATTCCGAATTACCCTATTTCTAAAGTTGACTCATCAGAGAGCCCGCAATGAGCGAAGAACGCAACATGATCCCGCTGATCCTCACCGGTATCGGCACCATCATCGGTACCGTTGGCTGCCTGTGGTACTACGGCTACCTGCACTTCGCCAAGCCGGAAGATGCACTGCTGCTCAGCGATTTCACGATGCTCAAGACCGTACCGGGCGAGGACTACAAGATCTCCCTGACCCCGGCCGCGCAAGTGGCGCAGTGCGTGGAGGGTGTGTTGGTGATGTTCGATACCGAGCAAAAAGGCTTGAGCGGCGTGCTGGTGAACAACAAGAAGCAGGCGGTGCGTTGCATGGGGCAGGAGACGCCGCAATTGCAGCAATAGTCAGCTTCAACGGTCCACTGCTGAAATATTGGGAACCGCTTTGTGTGAGAAACCACTGAGTGGAGGGTCAGCGTTGCTGATAAGTAACCCACCAATAGTGAAGTCAGGAGTGAGATTATGGATATTGCTTCAATTGGCAGGATGTTGTCGGGGCTGGGCAACCTGGACCAGATGCGCATGCAAGGCAATGAGCAACAGAAGGGTGGGATAGACCCTGAGCTGCTCAAGAAGCTCATAGAAATGCTCTCGGGCAACGCGGGTGCACAGGGCGGTGGCGGTTCCTCCGGCTCTGGCGGTTCCGGTGCTCCGCTCAGCGCGGACAAAATCAAAGAGCTGATGGCCAGCGCCCTGGGAATGCAGGCGATGATGCCGGACAGTGACAACGGCCGCCAGATCCAGGTCTGACAGGCAAAAAAAACCCCACCTTCAGGTGGGGTTCTTTTATCCAGCATCAATCAATCAGTTAGCCATGGACGAACGTGGCTTGACCGGCTGGTTGTCGTTGGAGATGGTCACTTCAACGCGACGGTTCATGGCACGGCCCGAAGCGCTGCCGTTGTCGGCAACCGGGTATTCCTTGCCATAGCCCTGGGTCACGATGCGCGAGATATCCACGCCTTGCTGAGCCAGTGCACGTTGTACGGACGCCGCGCGACGCTCGGACAGGCTCTGGTTGTACGAGTCCGAACCGGTGCTGTCGGTGTAGCCTTCGACGATCACTTTACGGTCCGGGTTATCGCGCAGGAACTGCGCCAGCTTGGTGATATTTACCAGGCCGCTGGATTTCAGGTCGGACTTGTTGGTGGCAAACAGCACGTCACCGAAAGTGACCAGCGTACCGCGATCGGTTTGTTTGGCATTCAAGCTGTTCTGCAATTGCTTGATTTGCGCATCACGGGCCTGCAGCAGGGCGCGGGCACGTTCGTCACCGGCGTTTTTCAGCTTGGCTTCGGATTCACGCAGCACGATGGTGTCTTTGGCCACTTCAACACGCTGGTTGGTCAGGTAAGCCAGTTGGTCGACCTTCTTCTGGTCTTCCTTGTCACGGTAGGCTTTGTCGGCTTTGTCCAGCCAATCCTGCGCGTCCTTGGTTTCCAGCGCCGCTACCTTGGTGGCATTCGGGTTGGCTTGCAGGGCCGAGAAGTTGGTCCGTGCGTTTTCCAGGTTCTGGTTAGGCGGGGTGGAGCAGGCTGCCAGGGCAACGCTCATCGCCAACAGGGCAGGGATCATCAATTGTTTACGCATAGTCGTGTCGTCCTTTCAATTCGATATCGGGTGCCGTGCAATCAGGGAGCGGCGGCTACTTACTGTTGGATAACCGCCGGGCGCATGCCTTCCTGACGCAGCTCCTGAACAGCTTTCTGGGAATCCTTCACCGCCTGCTGAGCCTTGGCAGCCTGGGCTTTACGCTCAGCGACGCGAGCGTCCCATTCGGCTTGCTCGGCCAACGTACGAGCTTTGTCGTAGTTCTTGTCGTGCATGGCGATTTCAGCTTCTTTGAGCTTGTCCTGGGCCGACTTCATTTCCACCGCGGCAAACTCAGTGCCACCGGCGCTGACCGCGCTGTTGACAGCCGATTGGGTCACCGCGTACTGCTCGGTCGGAGGGTTGCCGGCGCAGCCCGCCAAAACGAAGCTGGTGCCGATTGCCAACGCGGCCAATTTAAGCCCGCGCAGGTGGTTAAACGAGGATTTGGCAGTGCTGGTGTTCATCGTCTTCAACTCCATTGGATAACTCCTGAAAAACATCAAAATCCATCGGGGCAGGTCGGTTGCGGGCCCGGCGGTAAAGCACATGGCGCCTATTCAAACAGCCGTTCCAAGTGATGGCTTACTGGTTGTGACCGGAGGCTTTTTTCAAAAGTTCAGAGAAGATGGCGATTTGCCTAAAAAAATATTTGACTGAGTGGTCAGCGTTAAAAAGATGGAACTTTCACTGTGCGCAACGGTACTCCGAACCTCTGAGAGGCCCGGAATACAGGGCTTATATTAAAACTTGCCGATGTTTATCAGTGCTTCTGTTCGTCAGCGCTGGCTGACAGGTCATGCAAGTAGCGACGGGACAAGGACAGAAAACGTGGCGTGGGCCCAACGTCTTCGTACAGCGGGTCACCTTCTTCATCGGTAGCAATGACGTGTTGGCCCTTGATATAGGGAAAGCTGGCTTCCAGCTCTTCAAGGGCGGCACCGATCAGTTCGCCGAGCAGTTCTTCGGGATGGCGCTTGGGGTACATCTCGGCAATCGCGGCCAGCCTCGCGGCGGACTCCACATCCAGGTGGATCGCGTATTCGGTTTTGGTCAGGCGACCCTTGGCGGTTTCTTCCCAGTGCTGGGCCAGTTCTCGAATTTTCATGGCAACCTCAATTAGCCTGCGGTAGCGGGCGGTGATGAGTGACCAGCCGGCTGCGTGGATAACGCGGCGGCTCACTGTTGAGACTAGCTGCAAGCCTCAAGGTTTAAAGTGTCTTGTCATAAATCGGCGCCGACGGCACTCTGGACCTCCTGCGCGTCCCGGATTTCTGGCTGGAGATTGGCTGATGAGTGATATCGATGCACGCTTGCGTGAGGATGTTCACCTGCTGGGTGAGCTGTTGGGCAACACCATTCGAGAGCAGTACGGCGATGAGTTTCTCGACAAGATCGAGCAGATTCGCAAAGGCGCCAAGGCCGACCGGCGAGGCGGCATATCCGAGCAGGCCGCCGGCGACGAACTCAGCGCCAGCCTCAATCAGTTGCAGGAAGATGAACTGTTGCCCGTGGCCCGGGCCTTCAACCAGTTCCTCAACCTGGCGAATATCGCCGAACAGTACCAGTTGATCCACCGGCGTGATGAGTCGCAACCGGCGCCTTTCGAAGCCAGGGTATTGCCGCAGTTGCTGGCTCGCCTGCAAAGCGAAGGCCACAGCGATGAATCCCTGGCCCGTCAGTTGGCGCGGTTGGACATCGAGCTGGTCCTTACTGCTCACCCTACCGAAGTGGCCCGTCGCACCCTGATCCAGAAATACGATGCGATCGCCGCGCAATTGGCCCTGCAGGATCACCGTGACCTCACCACCGCCGAGCGCGAGCAGATCCGCGAACGCCTGCAACGACTGATCGCCGAAGCCTGGCACACCGAAGAAATCCGTCGCATCCGCCCCACGCCCGTGGACGAAGCCAAATGGGGCTTTGCAGTGATCGAACATTCACTGTGGCAGGCCATTCCCAACTACCTGCGCAAAGCCGACCAGGCCCTGCATGCCGCCACCGGTTTACGGTTGCCGCTGGAGGCCGCGCCTATTCGCTTTGCCTCGTGGATGGGCGGTGACCGCGACGGCAACCCCAATGTCACCGCGCCGGTCACGCGCGAAGTGTTGCTGCTGGCGCGTTGGATGGCGGCGGATTTGTACCTGCGCGATGTCGACCAGTTGGCCTCCGAGCTGTCGATGCAACAGGCCAGCCCGGCGTTGCAAGCCAAGGTCGGCGACAGTGTCGAGCCCTATCGCGCCTTGCTCAAGCAGTTGCGTGAACGTCTGCGTGCGACCCGTCAGTGGGCTCATACTTCATTAACGGCCACGACGCCCGCGCCGGCCGAGGTCCTGCAAAACAACCGCGACCTGTTGGACCCGCTGGAGCTGTGCTACCACTCGCTGCACGAATGCGGCATGGGCGTGATCGCCGATGGTCCGCTGCTCGACTGCCTGCGGCGTGCCGTGACGTTCGGCCTGTTCCTGGTGCGCCTGGACGTACGTCAGGACTCCAGCCGTCACTCAGCGGCCATGACCGAAATCACCGATTACCTGGGCCTGGGGCGTTACGAGGACTGGGACGAAGACGCGCGCATCAGCTTCCTGAGCAAGGAGCTGACCAACCGCAGGCCACTGCTGCCGGGTTATTTCAAGCCATCGGCGGACACGGCCGAGGTCTTGAATACCTGTAAGGAAATCGCTGCGGCACCGGCTGCGTCGCTGGGCTCGTATGTCATCTCCATGGCGGGCGCGGCCTCGGACGTGTTGGCGGTGCAATTGCTGCTCAAAGAGTCGGGTGTACAGCGCCCAATGCGCGTGGTGCCGCTGTTCGAGACCCTGGCCGACCTGGATAACGCCGGCCCGGTGATGGAGCGGCTGTTGCAGTTGCCGGGTTATCGCGCGCGGTTGCAGGGGCCGCAGGAAGTGATGATCGGCTACTCGGATTCGGCCAAGGACGCCGGCACGACCGCCGCCGCTTGGGCGCAATACCGGGCGCAGGAACGGCTGGTGGATATTTGCCGCGAACAACAGGTGGAGTTGCTGCTATTCCACGGTCGCGGTGGCACGGTCGGCCGTGGCGGAGGCCCAGCTCACGCGGCGATCCTGTCGCAGCCGCCGGGCTCGGTGGCGGGGCGTTTCCGGACCACCGAACAAGGTGAGATGATCCGCTTTAAATTCGGGTTGCCGGATATTGCCGAGCAGAATCTCAATCTCTACCTGGCGGCGGTGTTGGAAGCGACCCTGTTGCCGCCACCACCGCCCGAACCCGCGTGGCGTCATTTGATGGACGAATTGGCGACAGACGGCGTCAGTGCTTACCGTGCGGTGGTGCGGGAAAATCCGCAATTTGTCGAGTATTTCCGTCAGTCCACCCCGGAGCAGGAGCTGGGGCGTTTGCCGCTGGGCAGTCGTCCGGCCAAGCGACGTGCAGGCGGGATTGAAAGCCTGCGGGCCATTCCGTGGATTTTTGGCTGGACTCAAACTCGCCTGATGCTGCCCGCCTGGCTCGGCTGGGAAGCCGCGTTAAGCAAGGCCCTGGAGCGTGGCGAAGGCGAGTTGCTGGGGCAGATGCGTGAGCAGTGGCCGTTCTTCCGCACACGCATCGATATGCTCGAGATGGTGCTGGCCAAGGCGGATGCCGATATTGCCCGTCTCTACGATGAGCGTCTGGTGCAGCCGGACTTGCTGCCATTAGGGGCGCACTTACGCGACCTATTGTCGCAGGCGTGTGGCGTGGTGCTTGGCCTGACCGGCCAGTCGCAACTGCTGGCCCATAGCCCGGACACCTTGGAGTTCATCCGCCTGCGTAACACCTACCTCGACCCCTTGCACCTGTTGCAGGCCGAGCTGCTGGCACGTTCGCGTCAGCAAGAGGCTGCACAAGACAGCCCTCTGGAACAGGCGCTGCTGGTGTCCGTAGCGGGTATTGCCGCGGGTTTGCGCAACACCGGTTGAGGTTTCTCGCGTGTTCTCAAAGGCTTGCGGATAAACCCGGATGACCGCCCTGAAAAGGGCGGTTGTTGTTTGGACGTTCGGGTTGCACTCAGGTACACCCTACCTATAACGCATGCGCAGCGCGGGTTTCTCCTACTTTTGGCGGCTTGTATGGTGAGGGCCTGCTGTGTATCTTGATCAGCCTTTGGCCGTTTGAACGGCCTGGACCCACATTTTTACGAGATTGGCCCCACGCGGCGAATCCGAGCGTCATCTCTATAAAAAATTGAGGAGCACATCGATGCGCGTCATTCTGCTGGGAGCTCCCGGGGCCGGTAAAGGTACTCAGGCAAAGTTCATCACTGAAAAATTCGGCATTCCACAAATCTCCACCGGCGACATGCTGCGTGCGGCCGTCAAGGCTGGCACCGAGCTGGGTCTGATCGCCAAGAGCGTGATGGACAGCGGCGGCCTGGTCTCCGATGACCTGATCATCAACCTGGTCAAGGAACGCATCAGCCAGGACGACTGCAAGAACGGTTTCCTGTTCGACGGCTTCCCACGCACCATTCCCCAGGCTGAAGCCTTGGTGAAGGCTGGCGTAGAGCTGGACGCGGTGGTCGAAATTGCAGTTGAAGACGAAGAAATCGTCCAGCGTATTGCTGGCCGTCGTGTTCACGAAGCCTCGGGCCGCGTGTACCACACCGTCTACAACCCGCCAAAAGTGGAAGGCAAGGACGATGTCACCGGCGAAGACCTGGTGCAACGTAAAGACGACACCGAAGAAACCGTACGTCATCGCTTGTCGGTCTACCATTCCCAGACCAAGCCGCTGGTGGACTTCTACCAAAAGCTGTCCGCAGCCCAGGGCAAGCCGAAATACAGCCATATCCCTGGCGTGGGTTCGGTCGAAGCCATCACCGCCAAGGTGTTGCAAGCATTGAGCTGATCCAACCGTCAGCTTTGCGTACAACGGCCCGCTTGCGGGCCGTTGTTGTTTATACTGGCGCACTTTTTTCCGATTTGGACACCCCGACCGATGAGCACCCTGCTGGCCCTGGACACCGCGACTGAAGCTTGCTCCGTTGCCTTGCTGCACGATGGCAAGGTAACCAGCCACTACGAGGTGATCCCGCGCCTGCATGCGCAGAAGCTGTTGCCGATGATCAAGCAACTGCTTGAAGACGCGGGCACCACCTTGGCAGCCGTGGATGCCATCGCCTTCGGCCGTGGCCCGGGCGCGTTCACCGGTGTGCGCATCGCCATTGGCGTGGTACAGGGCCTGGCCTTTGCGTTGGAGCGCCCGGTGCTGCCGGTCTCCAACCTTGCGGTACTGGCTCAGCGTGCATGGCGTGAGCACGGCGCCTCGCAAGTCGCGGCGGCCATTGATGCGCGAATGGATGAAGTCTACTGGGGCTGCTATCGCGAGGCGGCGGGCGAAATGCGCCTGGTCGGCGTGGAGGCTGTGCAGCCGCCGGAAGCGGCCTTGTTGCCCGATGATGCCAGTGGTGACTGGTTCGGTGCCGGTACAGGCTGGGGCTACGGTGAACGTATCAATGTGCAGTTGGTCGGTCAGGACGCAGCCATGTTGCCCCATGCCGAAGACCTCCTGGCATTGGCCCGCTTCGCTTTCGAACGTGGTGAGGCGATCCCGGCCGACCAGGCAGCACCGGTGTATCTGCGCGATAAAGTGGCGCAGACAAAGGCCGAGCGCGGCCTTTAATTGTGGTGAGCGGGCTTGCCCCGCGTTGGGCTGCGGAGCAGCCCATTGAAGCTGCCCATTACTGTCGAACGTAGCGCGAAAATCGCCAATCGTCAGAATTTGTCCGTACTTTTAAACCTTTTACAGATTATGTGTTCTAGTTATCACCAGAGCATTTGCGCACTATGGAAAGTGCCGCTAAATTGCCATCATTGATACCGAGTCTGCATGTATGCGTATAGACGGCTTTTCCTCACAGTCCTACCCCCTCAAGCGTAAGCCGCGTAAGGCGAACGTCACGGTAGACGAGTCCGTCGAAGATTCACCGGATTTCATCGAGGTTCAGTCCGACGCGCAGCCCGGCGCCCAAGCTTCTGCCGGTGCACGTATCAGTGGCCTTCCTGCCCGTCAGCATGACATGGTCTTCCCGCGCTCCATGAGCAAAAGCGTTGCCACCGCTCTGGCCAGCTACCTGACCACCGCCGGCTTTGTCGAATGGGATATGGAAGTGCTGGGCCTCGACATCCACATCTGATGCGCCAGCCTTATTACATCGGTTGCCCGTCCTGGAGCGAAAATGCCTGGCGCGAGTACCTGTACCCCGCCGATGCACGTTCCAGTGATTACCTCGGGCTCTATTCCCAAGTCTTCAACGCCGTTGAAGGCAACACGACTTTTTACGCTCGCCCCTCGGCCGCTACTGTGCAGCGCTGGGCTGAAATCATGCCCGATGATTTTCGTTTTACCGCCAAATTCCCCGGTGATATCAGTCACGCTGGCGACTTGCGCGAGCAGTTGCCGGCGGCGGAAAGTTTTGTGGGGTTGATGAGCCCGCTGGGGGCGCGTGTTTCACCTCTGTGGCTGCAACTGCCGGCGAGCTTTGCGCCACAACGCCTGGGCGAGCTGGCAGCTTTTATTGATGGCCTTGAACAGCCGATGGCGGTGGAAGTACGCCACCCGGAGTTCTTTGCCAAGGGCGATGCCGAGCGGATGCTCAACCGCTTGCTGCGTGACCGTGGCGTCGAGCGGATTTGCCTGGATCCACGCGCCCTGTTCAGTTGCACGTCCACCTCGGCGGCCGTGCTGCATGCTCAATCAAAGAAACCCAAGGTGCCGCCGCGCCCGGCGGCGCTGACTCAGTACCCACAGGTGCGTTTTATCGGCCATCCGGCGCTTGAGGCCAATGACCCGTTCCTGATCCCGTGGGTGGAAAAAGTGGCGGGCTGGATCGAAGAAGGGCGCTCGCCCTACATGTTTCTGCACACCTCGGATAACCGCCTCGCCGCACAACTGGCCTTGCGCTTCCATGAGCAGTTGATGGCGCGCTTGCCGGGGCTGCTGCCGTTGCCGACGTTGCACCGAGAGCCTGCGGCCGAGCAATTGGGGCTGCTCTAGCGTCCGTCAGGCGGCCAGACGCAGGTTGTTGAGGATCAGTGGGCGCGCCCAGTGGTAGTCGAAGTCCAGTGCCTTCTGTTGCGCCTGCAGTTCTTCGGCCGGATACGGCGTGGCAGGCGGTGGTAACAGGTCCAGTTCGAACTCGGCAATCGGCAGGTGCAGGGGGCGTGGTTGCGGCGCGGGGCCAGGCTCAGGCAGGGGAGCGCCTGCGTTCAGGACAATCGGGCGCACCCAGCCACTTTCGAAGTTCTGCTGGCGTTGCTGGGCGACGATTTCTTCCGCTGGGAACGGCGTGGCGGCGGGCGGCAGCAACTCGGTTTCGAATTCGGCAATCGGCAGGAACAACGGCTCGGGTGGAGCGATCTCGGTGTCTTTCACGTCGCACTCACGCTGCGTGAGAATCTGCGACAGCAGGTCGGCACCTTCGCTGGGTTCTACCGCCGGGTCTCTCGGTGCGGGGGCTTTGGCGGCGAGCGCGTCCGGCGTATCGCCGAGCTGCTCGGCCAATGCCCGGGCAAAGAAGTCCTGCCACACATGGCTCACGCCGGCCAGCGCTTGAGTATTGCGCAGGCCGTAGTGGTTGTGGGTCGGCAGCACACCGATAGTTAGGGGAAGAATGTCTGACATTTTTCTCGGTCGACGCTCAGCTCTGGCAAAATACCTGATCTTTGTTTTTATCGGCCGTGATTGGCCGATCCTTAATATTTTTGAGCGTGGCGATTGATGAGCGAACAACCAGCGGCCAGCCGCATTCAGGTCGAGGCCTTGGCCGAAGGTTTCGAGGCGCGCGCCCAGCAATGGGCTTCGCTGCTTGGCTTGCCTCTGCACCTGGCGGATGCGGAGTTTTCCCTGCAGGTCGGGGAACAGGGCCTGCAACTGCAACAGCTTGGGCCGGATGCTCCGGGGCCGGTGCGCGTCGACTTTGTCGAAGGCGGCGCAGCGCACCGGCGTTTATACGGTGGCGGCAGTGGGCAGATGATCGCCAAGGCCGTGGGCATTGCCCAAGGGGTGCGTCCCCGGGTGCTGGACGCTACGGCCGGCTTGGGCAAGGATGCGTTCGTGCTGGCCAGCCTGGGCTGCGACATGAACCTGGTCGAACGTCAGCCGCTGATTGGCGCCTTGCTTGAAGACGGCCTGGCACGGGGCGCAGATGATTTTGACGTGGCGCCGATCGTGGCGCGCATGAAGCTGCTCAAGGGCAACTCCATCGACGTGATGCTCAACTGGGAAGGCGAACCACCCCAGGTGATCTACCTGGACCCGATGTTCCCTCATCGTGAGAAAACCGCTTTGGTGAAGAAGGAAATGCGCCTGTTCCGCCCACTGGTAGGCGATGACATGGACGCCCCGGCCCTGCTTGCCGCTGCCTTGGCCTTGGCCAGCCACCGTGTAGTGGTCAAGCGACCGCGCAAGGCACCCTGCATTGAGGGGCCGAAGCCGAGCCATGCGCTGGAGGGTAAGTCCAGCCGCTATGACATCTATCCCAAAAAGGCGCTCAAGGCCGATAGGCCCGCATAAACAGCCCTACCACATCCTGCACATGGGCTTCGGCGGCTTCTTCACTCGGGGGCTCGCCGCAGCCATACAGCAAACAGAAATTCGCTGTGCCCTTGAGCAGGCAAAAGAAGTGCTCAGCCGCCTTGAACGGTTTTTCGATGCTCAGGGCGCCGCTCTGGTCGATTCGGTTGAGCAGGCGCTCCATGCCTTGAACCATGCGCATGGGGCCTGCTTCAAAGAAGATCTGTGACAGTTTCACGTCCTGGTTGCCTGTGGTCATCATCAGGCGATGCAGGTTCACCGACTCTTGGCTGTTGACCAGCCGATGAAAGCCCCGTGCGATGTTCAACAACACGGTTTCCACAGGTATGCCCTCGGGCAGCTCGAAATACATCACCGGCAGTTGTTCTTCGCATTTCGCCACGACGGCGGCGGTGAACAACGTCTCTTTGTCGGTGAAGTGGCTATAGACGGTCAATTTCGACACGCCGGCCTCAAGGGCCACGGCATCCATGCTGGTGTTGGCGTAACCATTGCTCAAAAACAGAAATTTCGCTGCTTCGAGGATTGCCTGGCGTTTTGCCATGTCCTTGGGGCGCCCGGGGTTATTGGTGTTCGAAGGATTGTCGGACATTTTCACCTTTAATACTGGACTGGCGAGTTTGGTATTAATAACATACCCGCCAGTATAATTATTCCTAGCTTCATTTGCGAAAGGTCCTTCAGCATGCGCAGCAATTTCCTGCCCTTTGCGTTGCCTGTCAGCCTGGTCTTCCTGTTGGCCGCTTGCGGCCATGAAGAAGCGGCCCAAACCAGCATCCGCCCAGCCATGGTGGTGCAACCCCAGCCGTCGGCACAGGCGATGGACAGTTACCCGGGTGAGGTGCGCGCTCGTTATGAGCCGGACCTGGCCTTTCGCATTGGCGGTAAAGTCAGCAAGCGCCTGGTGGAGGAGGGTGATCGGGTCAAGGCAAACCAGCCACTGGCGGAGCTCGACCCCCAGGACGTACGCCTGCAACTGGAAGCGACCCGTGCTCAAGTCGCAGCCGCCGAGGCGAACCTGAGCCTGGTGCGGGCTGAGCGTGACCGCTACAAGACCCTGATGGATCGTCAGATGGTTAGCCGTTCCCAGTACGACAATTCCGAAAACCTTTACCGTGCAGGTGAGGCGCGCCTGAAACAGATCAAGGCCGAGTTCGACGTATCGAGTAACCAGGCTGGCTATGCCGTGTTGCGTGCGCCGCAGGATGGCGTCGTCGCCAAGCGCGCCGTTGAAGTGGGCCAAGTGGTATCCGCAGGCCAAACCGTGTTTACCCTGGCCACCGATGGCGAGCGGGAAGTCTTGATCAGCCTGCCCGAGCAAGGTTTCGGCCGCTTCAAGATCGGCCAGCCGGTGTCGGTCGAGTTGTGGAGCCAGCCGGATCAACGCCTTGCCGGGCGTATTCGTGAACTGTCACCTGCTGCCGATCCGAAATCGCGCACGTTCGCTGCCCGCGTGGCATTCACCGGCGGCAAAGTCCCCGCCGAACTGGGCCAAAGTGCCCGCGTATTCATCCAGGCCGACGGTGTGATCCCACTGTCGGTGCCACTGTCTGCCCTCAGTGCGGAAAACGGTGCGTCTTACGTTTGGCGCGTGCTACCGGACAACACCCTCAAGCGTACTCCGGTCCGCATGGGGGCCTTCGGCGAAAAAACCGTGCCGGTGCTGGAAGGCTTGGCCCCTACCGACTGGGTGATTGCGGCGGGTGTGCATGTGCTCCATGAGGGCCAGCAAGTGCGCCCGGTGGATCGCTCCAACCGAGTTGTGAATCTGGCGGCCAAGGAGTAGTCCCCAATGGGTTTCAATCTTTCCGAATGGGCGTTGCGTAATCGCCAGATCGTACTGTTCCTGATGATCCTGCTGGCGGTCGTCGGCACCTTGTCCTACACCAAGTTAGGGCAAAGCGAAGACCCACCTTTCACCTTCAAGGCGATGGTGATCAAGACCAACTGGCCCGGGGCCACAGCCCAGGAAGTTTCACGCCAGGTCACTGAGCGTATCGAAAAAAAACTGATGGAAACCGGTGAGTACGAGCGCATCGTTTCCTTCTCGCGTCCCGGTGAATCCCAAGTCACCTTTATGGCTCGCGACTCGATGCACTCGGCGCAGATTCCCGAGTTGTGGTACCAGGTGCGCAAGAAAATCAGCGACATCCGCCAGACCTTGCCACCGGATATCCAGGGCCCGTTTTTCAATGATGAGTTCGGCACGACCTTCGGCAACATCTACGCCCTGACCGGCGACGGCTTTGACTATGCCGTGCTCAAGGACTACGCCGATCGCATCCAGATTCAACTGCAACGAGTGCCGGACGTGGGCAAGGTCGAACTGCTTGGCCTGCAGGATGAGAAGATCTGGATCGAGCTGTCCAACCTCAAGCTCGCCACCCTCGGTTTACCGCTGGCGGCGGTGCAGCAGGCGCTACAGGAGCAAAATGCCGTCTCTACCGCGGGTTTCTTTGAAACCCCGACCGAGCGTGTGCAGTTGCGCGTATCGGGTAACTTCAAAACGGTTGAGGAGATCCGCAACTTCCCTATTCGCGTGGGGGATCGAACCTTTCGTATCGGCGACGTCGCGGACATCCACCGTGGCTTCAACGATCCACCGGCACCGCGCATGCGCTATATGGGCGCAGATGCCATTGGCCTGGCCGTGGCCATGCGGGAGGGCGGCGATATTCTGGTGCTGGGCAAAGCCCTTGAAAGCGAATTCGCACGTCTGCAGAAGAATCTTCCAGCGGGCATGGAACTGCGCAAGGTCTCGGACCAGCCGGCAGCGGTGAAAACCAGTGTCGGTGAATTCGTCCAGGTACTGGCCGAGGCATTGGCCATTGTCTTGCTGGTGAGTTTCTTCTCCCTCGGGGTACGCACGGGCATGGTGGTCGCCCTGGCGATCCCTCTGGTGCTGGCGATGACCTTTGCCGCCATGTATTACCTGGGTATCGGCTTGCACAAGATCTCGCTCGGTGCATTGGTCCTGGCCCTGGGGCTGCTGGTGGACGACGCCATCATCGCCGTGGAAATGATGGCGATCAAAATGGAACAAGGCTACGACCGGCTCAAGGCCGCGAGTTTCGCCTGGACCAGTACCGCGTTTCCGATGCTCACGGGCACGTTGATCACGGCGGCGGGGTTCTTGCCGATTGCCACCGCGCAATCGAGCACCGGCGAATACACCCGGTCGATCTTCCAGGTGGTGACCATCGCGTTGCTGGCGTCCTGGGTCGCCGCCGTGGTGTTCGTGCCGTACCTGGGAGAAAAACTCCTGCCCGACCTGGCGAAAATTCATGCAGCCAAGCACGGCGCCGATGGTCCTGATCCCTACGGCACGCCGTTCTATCAACGCGTGAGAGGTTTGGTGGAATGGTGCGTGCGTCGGCGTAAAACGGTGATCGTCCTGACCCTGCTGTTGTTTATCGGTTCGGTCGCCTTGTTCCGATTCGTGCCGCAACAGTTCTTCCCGGCGTCCGGTCGCCTGGAACTGATGGTTGATCTGAAACTGGCCGAAGGTGCCTCCTTGAGCAACACCGCAGACCAGGTCAAACGCCTGGAAGCCTTGCTCAAGGAACACGCCGGCATTGATAACTACGTGGCCTATGTGGGGACCGGTTCACCGCGTTTCTACCTGCCGCTGGACCAACAGTTGCCGGCTGCCAGTTTTGCGCAGTTCGTGGTGCTGGCCAAAACCATTGAGGAGCGTGAAAGCCTGCGCACCTGGCTGATCGAAACGCTCAACGAACAATTCCCCGAGTTGCGCTCGCGCGTCACTCGCCTGGAGAACGGCCCACCCGTGGGTTACCCGGTCCAGTTCCGCGTGACCGGCGAACACATCGAAGAAGTCCGCGCCCTGGCCCGGAAAGTAGCGGCCAAGGTTCGCGAAAATACCCATGTGGTCAATGTGCACCTGGACTGGGAAGAGCCTAGCAAAATCGTTTACCTCAACATCGACCAGGACCGCGCCCGTGCCCTCGGAGTGAGCACCGCCAACCTGTCGAAATTCCTGCAGAGTTCCCTGACCGGTTCCACCGTCAGCCAGTACCGGGAGGACAACGAGTTGATCGAGATCCTCCTGCGCGGCACCGTTCACGAGCGCACCGAGTTGTCGCTGCTGCCGAGTCTGGCCGTACCGACCGACAACGGCAAAAGCGTGGCCCTGTCACAGATCGCCACCCTTGAGTATGGATTTGAAGAAGGCATCATCTGGCACCGTAACCGCCTACCCACCGTGACCGTGCGTGCTGATATCTACGGCAAGGAACAACCGGCGACCCTGGTCCAGCAGATCCTGCCGACCCTCGAAGGTGTGCGTGCTGAATTGCCGGACGGCTACCTGCTGGAAGTCGGCGGTACCGTGGAAGACTCAGCCCGTGGGCAGAACTCGGTGAAGGCCGGCGTGCCATTGTTTATCGTGGTGGTGCTGACTTTGCTGATGCTGCAATTGCGCAGTTTCTCACGCACTGCGATGGTGTTTCTGACGGCCCCGTTGGGCTTGATCGGGGTGACCCTGTTCCTGCTGGTGTTCCGCCAACCCTTCGGCTTCGTGGCCATGCTCGGCACCATTGCACTGTCGGGGATGATCATGCGTAACTCGGTGATCCTGGTGGACCAGATCGAACAAGACATCAAGGCTGGGTTGGCGCCGTGGCAAGCGATTATCGAAGCCACGGTCCGACGCTTCCGGCCGATTGTACTGACAGCTCTGGCGGCCGTGCTGGCGATGATTCCGCTGTCGCGCAGCGTGTTCTTCGGGCCGATGGCTGTGGCGATCATGGGAGGGTTGATTGTGGCGACGGCGTTGACTTTGCTGTTCTTGCCCGCGCTGTATGCGGCGTGGTTTCGTGTAAGAAAGGACGCCTGATGATAATAAGGTCGTCGCCTCGATAATTGGGCGTGTGTCCATGAAATACAGGCGTCTGATAATTGAGTAAGTTTGGTGGGTGGGAACAGTCTGAAGTCAATGGGCTGATCGAGCGCTAACTTGAACGTCGCGATTTGCACTTGGCAACCACTGACAACACGCCACGTTACATGAGCGTGGTACGCAGTGAATTCATCGCTGAAAACAGTCCGCTGATCAACGCGCTGTCGAAGTCCGAGGTATTGCTCGACACGTTGTCTTTGATCGCCGGTACACGGATTGTCGCGTCCATCTCCAAGGATGAGGAATATCTGATCACCAAGCAGGAACGCAAAGGTGATACCCCTGGCTGGCACTGGGGCGACTACAGCTTCGCGTTGATCTGCCTGTTGGTGTGTGTGGTATTCGACTTTTCGTGGCTCTTTGCGGGCAGCAGGATGCGCCAGTTGTTCATCCATCCCACTGGGAGCCGGCGACTTAACGTAATCTTCGCAGTTTTGATGGTAGCGACGGTAATCGGGTCGTTCACGCTGAGCTGGTTGAGCTATCGGTGGAAAGACAATTGATCATTTCCGACCGAGGATAATTTTCATGTTTGGGACCGTGTCTGCATTGGTATTGCTACTGATCGTGCCAGGGCCGACCAATACCCTGTTAATGCGCGCGGGCGTGTTATTTGGGTTTGCAGCTTCGTGGCGCATGGCCTTTATCGAATGTTTGGCTTACCTGTTTCAGGTCTCTGTCTGGGGGGCCGCGCTGATCTACCTGTCGTTCTGGTCGCCTTGGGCGTTGAAAGCCACGCAGCTAGCCGCTGTCTGCTACTTGCTCAAACTTGCCTACACGCTGTGGCAACGCAAGAACAGCGTCGTCGAGCCGGGTAGCGATCATTTTTCGAGCGTCCATTTCTTTTGGCTCACTGTGATGAACCCTAAAGGTCTGCTGATTGTTTCGTTTATTGCGCCGGCAAGCGCCTTCACCACATTGCAAGGCTACGCCGGTTTCATCACCACGCTCGCGCTGGTGGTGATACCCGTAGGGGCGGCCTGGATCATGTTGGGCAGCCGTTTCGAGGCGGGGCAGAAGGCGTGGCTCACGCCGTTGCGGATCAACCGGGTGACATCCCTGGCCATTTGCTGTTTTGTCGCGATGATGATCGGACGGCTGGCCGACTCGATCATGCGCTGACCCGGCGCGTACTGTGATTTACATGCCGACGCAAACAGGCATTCAGGTCGTTGGAACGGTTACCCGACGCACATCCACTCAGAGGTGCCTGATGGACAGGCACAGGTCTCGCCTTCACCCGTTGGCGAGACCTGTTTCATTGAGTTTATGGAGTGTCCTATGTCGTTTCTTAATGCGATTGCTGCTTTCAAAGGGGCGTTTCTCGGAGCCTTACTGGGCAATAACCTGCCCCGCACTGAATTTAGCCACACGACCCCGCAGCGCCCTGAATATGGCCACCCCGGCTGTTGTTCCCGCTTCAGCCATGCCCGGTCGGCGAAGCCATATCATCGTAAGCCTTACCCGCATCCATACTCGGTCAGTGAGCAGCACTTGCCCAGCAGGCCGCTGTACCCGCTTTATTCGCTGAACCGTTAAGAGGCCGGGCCTGAAAAGGCTACGCCAAGGCTCGCGATAAGCGACCTTGGCGCGGACTCATTCACCCTTGTTTGCCCTTTCGTACACGGGGAGGAACTTTTTTAACCAAGGCGCCACACAAGGATTACCCGACCGAAAGATGCTGGCGTACCCACTACGGTGGTTCGGGGCTTGGTGTGAATTCAATGAGAAAGGAATATGTATGCTTCTATTGACGTTACCGCTGCAAATCATGGGTTCGATGTTGGGTTTGGGACAGGGTATGAGACAGAACTTCGGTAATAATCAATCGCTGATCAATATCAATCTCAGCAATGACACTAACAACCTAAACAGCCATTCGGCGTTGTCCAACGCTCAATGCAACAGCATTTCGTTTGGGGCGTCCCAGCGGCCGCACATTCACTATTGAATATGCCTGTTAGCGCCACATGGGTTACAGGGTGTGGCGCTTGACCCATGTGCCTGGCACAAGGGGCCGCGACAAAAAAACGCCCTGACCAGGTCAGGGCGTTTCCATTTATCAACGGGGCGTTACGCTTTAAACGTTAAAGTGCGCCAAACACCTTCTTCGCCAGGCTGGTGGCCGCGGCGGCCGGATTCTTGCGAATCGTCTCTTCCTGCTGCGCAATCATCTTGAACAAACCATCCAGCGCTTGCTCGGTCACGTAGCTTTCGACATTGGCGCTCTTGGCATCCAAGGCGCCAAAGGCTGCCGCCTTGCCGGCCAGGGCGTTGTACTGCTGGGCCACGCCGACCTTGTCGGTGGCGGCTTTGACGATGGGCAGGAACTTGGCGCGGATTTCTTCGCGGCTGCTTTTGTTCAGGTATTGGGTGGCGGAGTCCTGGCCACCGGTGAGGATACCCTTGGCGTCCGTCACACTCATGTTTTTCACGGCGTTGACGAGGATCGGCTGGGCCTGGGTCACGGCCGATTCCGCTGCCTTGTTCATGCTGGTTTCAAGCTGCGTGACCTGGTCGCCCATGCCGAACATTTTCAGCTTGTCGGCGACTTTGCCCAACTTACCCGGCAGGCCGATTTTCACGTCGGGGTTGTTGCTGAAACCACCGGGCACGCCGAGTTCTTTCACGGCGATCTGCGCGCCTTGGGTCAAGGCGTCCTTGAGACCGCCGCCGGCGTCGCCCTGGGAAAGGCTGCCAAGATCCAGGGCCATGGCGTTGGCGCCGAGCAACAGGCCGGCACACAGGGCTGTCAGACGAAGAGTATTGCGGAGCATGGGCGCTTCCTTATGGTCGAGCTTATGTTCTAGAGAATATCAGTGTGCGACTGCATCAACCCGCAGGCGCAGCGGCTGTGGGTCCTGGCCGTTGAGCTGCACGGCGTGCCGCTCGGTGGTGATGAACAGTAGCTTGCCATCCAGTTCGATGCGAGCGCTCACCGAGTAAGTGTGGCCCGGTTTGATGTGGGCCGGGTCATAGCTCAAGTGAAACGGCAGCGGCACTTGGCCTTTGACCGGGCCTTTCTGTTCGGCGAGGGTCACGGCCGGGGCGTCCATCAGGGACACGTCTTGCAGGCTGACACTCAACGTGGCCGCGGGTGGCAGCGCGATGCGTTGCAGGTAGAACACTTCGCCGTCGAGGCTGGCCTTCGGGGTTGGGGTCATCGATTGGCAGGCTCCGAGCAGGGCGGTCAGGCCCAGGAGGATGATTTTTTTCATGGTGCGGCTCCTTATCAACGGCGCCGAAGTCCCTCCGGCGCCTTATTCAATCTAGCGGCTTTCTTCAGGTTTGACGGCGCCAGGCTCGACGGGCGACTCGGTTGCACCATCGACACGGTGCAGGGCCACCTGGCGGATCGACAGACGAATGTCGGCCGGCAGCACGCGTTTCGCTGCGCCTTCAGCCAGTTCGCCCAGCAGGTCGTGATAGCCCAGCTTGCCGGCGTCGTCACGACGCAGCACATCTTGCTCCAGCAGCGTCTGGATGAAATGTCGGAAAAGGCTCTTGTCGAAGAACTCCGGGGCATTGAGGCCGTGCAGGATCGACAGGCGCTGGGCCATGATCGTGCACAAGTCTTCCAACTCTTCGGCGCTGATGCTGTTCTGGCCGCTGTTGAGCAGCAGCGAGATCGCCATGTAGAAGCGTTGCAGGGTCTGGGCAATGCTCTTGGACAGCAGCGTCAGCAGCACAAAGTGCCGTGAGCTCGGCGCCGGGCGCAGGTAGACGTCGTTCTCGAAGCGCAGCAGGCCCTGTTCGACAAACGCCTCCAGCCATTGGTCGACCACGCTGTCCAGCTCTTCCAGCGACCAGCGGATAAACAGCTCCGATTGCAGGTACGGGTAGAGCGCGCGGGTATAGCGCAGAATCTGTTCGCGGCTCATCCGCGAGCTGCTTTGAAAGAAGCTCGCCAGCAACGCCGGCAGGGCGAAAATATGCAGCACGTTGTTGCGGTAGTAAGTCATCAGGACGGCGTTCTGTTCGTCCAGGTAAACAATCTTGCCCAGGGCGTCGCTCTGCTCCGACAGCAGGTCCATGTCCTTGACGTGCTTGATCAACGCCAGGCCATCGCCTTCCGGCAGGGTGGTGTGCGGCGAGTACGGCACGCGACGCAGCAGCGCCAGGTACAGGTCCAGCTGGCGCGCCATGGCTTGTTCATCCAGGGCCAGGCGCGTGGTAGAGAGCAGTGCCAGGGCCACCAGGTTCACCGGGTTCACCGCTGCGGCTTCGTTCAAGTGCCGCGCCACCTGCTCGCCGAGGCGGTTGGTGGTTTCGTTGAGCCACGCCGGCTTGTAGTTCGGGCCCAGTTCCTGGGCGCGCCAATTGGGCTGCTCGGTGTCGAGGAATTCGGCCAGCTTGATCGGCTCGCCGAAGTTGACCGCGACCTGGCCAAAGCGCTGCTTGAGCGCGCCAACCACCTTGAAAATATCGAAGATCGATTCTTTCTTCTTGCTCGCGCCGCGCAGTTCGCCGAGGTAAGTGCGACCTTCGAGCACGCGCTCATAACCGATGTACACCGGTACGAACACGATGGGCATGCGCGAGGAGCGCAGGAAGCTGCGCAGGGTAATCGCCAGCATCCCGGTTTTCGGTTGCAGCATGCGCCCGGTGCGCGAGCGCCCCCCTTCGACGAAGTACTCCACGGGGAAACCTTTGGTGAACAAGGTATGCAGGTATTCGTTGAACACCGAGGTGTACAGCGGGTTGCCCTTGAAGGTGCGACGCATGAAAAACGCACCGCCACGGCGCAGCAGGCTGCCGATCACCGGCATGTTCAGGTTGATCCCGGCGGCGATGTGCGGCGGAGTCAGGCCATTCTTGAACAACAGGTAGGACAGCAGCAGGTAGTCGATATGGCTACGGTGGCAAGGTACGTAGATCACCTCGTAGCCCTGGGCAACCTTTTGCACACCTTCGATGTTATTGACCTTGATGCCGTCGTAGATCTTGTTCCAGAACCAGCTCAATACCACTTCCAGGAAGCGGATCGCGGTGTAGGTGTAGTCCGAGGCAATTTCGTTACCGTAGCGCAGGGCCTGGGCCTTGGCCTTTTCCGGGCTGATCTTTTCGCGCTCGGCCTCATCCAGGATGGCCTGGCGCACCAGCGGCATATTGACCAGGCCCTTCACCAGGTTGCGACGGTGGGACAGGTCGGGGCCGATCACCGCCGTCTTGAGGTTACGGAAATGCACACGCAGGATGCGCTGGGCCATGCGCACGGTGCGTTCGTGGCCTTTGTTGTGCTCGATCAATTCACGCAGGTTGATTGGCGCGGAGAATTGTACCCGGGTCTTGCGGCCCAGGATCAGGATGCTCAACAGCCGACGTAGACGCCCGGTGACCGCCCAGCTGTCGGCAAACAACAGTTTCCACGGGCTGGACTCGCTTGCCGGAGATTGCCCCCAGAACACGCTGACCGGAATGATTTGTGCATTCTCTTCGGCGTGCTCGGTCAGGGTGTTGACCAGCCGGGTCAGGGTTGGCGGCGCACCGCGCTTGTCCTGGCGGCCAAGCCAATCCGGGTCGGGCGTGAGGTAGAAGAACGCCGCGGGCTCCAACAGCGGGCCGACCGACACCGGCAGTACCGGGCGTGGCAGGCCGGCCTTGGTGCATTCGGCATCGACCACGGCCAGTTCGGTGAGAGAGGGCGATTGCAGGACGTAGAACACCGGCCGGCTGCGGTCGAGGTTGAGGGTTAGGGACGACTGGTTGATCGTCTCCGAGCGAACCCAGAGGTACAACAGTCGGCGCAAGGTGCCAAACACCAGACGGCGGAACGGGGAGCGGGTCATAGGCGTGCTGCTTCAAGTGGAAAAAACCGAGCATGCGCTCGGGCGGGTAGTGTGCCGTATTCGTCGAAAATCGGCAAAAAAGCGGCGATGTAAACTTGAGTTGATCGTTTTCGAGCCTGTCTTATACTCGGCAGTTCAATGCGAGCGACTCAACAATAAAAAGCATGTGGGAGTAAAACAGATGACAACGCGCGAAACCGGCAATGTGAAGTGGTTCAACGATGCAAAGGGTTATGGCTTTATCCAGCGTGAAGACGGCAAGGATGTGTTTGTGCACTACCGCGCCATTCGCGGTGACGGTCACCGTTCCCTGGCCGAGGGCCAGCAGGTGGAATACGCCGTGGTGACGGGCGAGAAGGGGTTGCAGGCGGAGGATGTGGTGGGGCTTTAAGACCACCGCGGAACCCCTGTGGGAGGGGGCAAGCCTG
>NZ_JALJFG010000046.1 GCF_023242475.1 Pseudomonas sp. MWU15-20650
CAACTTGTGATGCTGATAATCTTGTTGACTATCAGTCTGACCCCACAAGCACCCACACGAATTGCTTGATTCAGTTGTTAAAGAGCGGTTGGTTAAGAACTTTCGTCTCAACCGAGGCGCGCATTCTACAGCAGCCTCATTTACTGTCAAGTGATTATTTTCAGAAGCTTTCGAAGAATTCTTCAACAACTTCAACCACTTGCGCCTCCGATCTCTCGTTAGCGGGAGGCGAATTCTACAGACATCCATGGGAGCGTCAAGCACTTAAATCAAAAAAAATGAAATTTCCATGAGAGCCTTCAGCCCTTCGGGATTTGCCCCCCTTCTCTTCTATATAGCAATAGCCAGAAAACATGAGCACACAGCCCCAGGCACTGCTGGTGGAATCCATAGACCGCCTCACACCTCCCGGTAGAAGACTGGCAAAAGCTCAAGGCCGCTATCGACTCCAAGGGCCTGCGCATCGTCGCGCTTGACCTTCCGACAAGCCACCAGGGGATGCAGGACACCAAGGGCGACGAGTTCACCGGCCGGATGCTGGGGGCGATCAACTCAATGCTGATGGAGATGATGGCAGCGATTGCCCGCAAGGATTATGAGCAGCGCCGCGACCGGCAGGCCCAGGGCATCGAGAAGGCCAAGGCCACCGGCAGGTACCAGGGGCGCCCGGTGGACGCCGATCTGCACAAGCGTGTGACCAAGCTGCTCGGCGCCGGCCTTGGCATTCGCGCTACAGCTAGACACGCCAACTGCTCCACCACCACGGAGCTGAGGATCAGGGACTTGGCCACGGCCTGAATGGAGAATTAAAAAAGCCCCGCCCGAGCACTGCACGGCGGGGCTTTCTTTAAGTCTGGCAGAGCAGGTGGCAAGCCCACTTTAATGTTCGCCCACCAGAATTTTGATCAGTAGGTTTCGTAAAGATGGCTCACGCAAGTCCCGCATACCTTCCGGTCAAGTTTTGCGCTTTCCAGGCGGGTATCACCCTCGCTCAAACAAGCTTTAACTTGATTGGAGGTGTCAGCCTTGGCCATTTTCCTACAAATTGAATTCTGTCGAGATACGCAGCCCGTATCAGTCGAGCTGGCCAGAAAAATGTGAATTTCGTTCGTGTCGGCCTTCTTGCGAAGAGAGTAGAGGACTGTCACAAGGCTTATCTTGCGCGATGGCTGTTTCTATATAAGACGCCCGCCGCGCAGGGTGAATCGCGGCTTATAGGTTGGGGCGCCTACTCAAGCTTAAGCCGCTCTAAACAACATCGACTATTTGCCGATGCGCTCCGTTTCCTGTTCTCGCCGACGCTTGTCCTGATTTTGATGCTAAGCACTATTCTTTTTCAGGCTTTCGGGGCTGCCAGCGCACAGACCATCCATCACCAAATTCATCAACCTGGCGAGGCGAGAGCGCCATTCGCTCTGGGCATCCATTTGCCATATTCCCGCGATGGCTAGAAAAAAGTCGTCGTTTGTAATCCCGCTACGAATCGTTCCTGCCTTTTCATTTGCCCTCAAAAGCAACTCGGCAGCTCCTTGGACAGGAGCGTATCCCGACTTCCCTGGGAACTCGTAAACGGAAGCAGCTTGTTGGATCGCAGCAGCGAGTCCGGCCTTTGTCATTGCATATTCAGCGAGGCAGTCCATCCACTCTCGGAGGGCCTCCTTAGGTGGTTTGGTCGCCAGCAGCTCCTCTGCCAACGCGGCCACCTGCTGCATTTCGAACTGATAAACCTCGAATACCAGCTTCTCTCTGTTAGGGAAGTGGCGATAGAACGTGCCCTGCCCTACCCCTGCCTTCTTCGCAATCGTGCTCAAGGGAACCGCAGGATCGCTAGTCAGCTCTACCACCGCGACCTCCAGTATCCGTTCCCGGTTTTTTTTGGCGTCAGAACGCATCACCAACTCGTCAGTCATGAACAAAAATTTCCTTCACTGCATTGCTAAACGGACAATTGTCCGGTACGGTTTTAAAGTGGACACTTGTCCGCTTAGGCATCGTTTCTGGAGTTTACTATGAACAGCACTGGCAACACGATTCTGGTTACTGGCGGCACCTCAGGCATCGGCCTCGGTCTGGCGCTAAGACTTCACAAGGCGGGTAACAAAGTCATCATCGCTGGACGTCGCAAGGCTCTGCTCGAAAAGATCGTGTCGGAACACCCTGGTATTGAATCAGTATTGCTGGACGTCTCCGACGCCCAATCCATCCAGCGCAACAGCGAAGCGCTTGCGATCAGCCACCCTAATCTGAACGTTCTAATCAACAACGCTGGGATCATGCATTGGGAGGATCTGACTGATCCGGAAAGCCTGAGCACAGCCGAAGATATCGTGACGACGAACTTACTTGGCACGATTCGCATGGTGTACGCATTTACTCCCCACCTGATCAAGCAACCCAGTGCAACGATAGTGAATGTCAGCTCGGCGTTGGCCTTTGTACCGTTGCCAGCTACACCGACCTACAGCGCAACCAAAGCGGCAGTTCACTCATTCACTCAAAGTCTTCGAGTGCAACTTGAGGATTCGTCCGTCGAAGTGATCGAGCTTGCGCCGCCAGGGGTACGTACCGCATTGCTTGGATTGCTTGGACAGGAAAACGACGAAAACGCTATGCCCTTGGAGGAGTTTTTGGATGAAGTCTTCGAACTGCTCAAGATTTCTCCGACCCCGCCTGAACTCGTCGTCGAACGCGCGAAGCCTTTACGATTTGCAGAAGCGAGCGGATCACATGGTGATGTCTTGAAAATGCTCGCCGGATACAAACCGCCAGCAGAGTAACGTTTACCTTGTGGGCACAAGCGCGTGCCTGCCGATCGGGTCTATGCCTACCAGGCCGCCGTTCCGGGCGGCGCTACGTTGGTTGTAAGCCGGGATAACGGATTTTGGGCTTCGGGTGGCTGTATGGCGACCGTGCTCATTGACGGGAAAAAGGTCGCCCGCATCAACACTGGCGAAGTGGTGAAATTCCAGGTCAGGCCGGGCCGTCATATTGTCGGCATCGCTGGCGACGATGAGGGCAACGGCCTTTGCGCGATGCAGATCGGCCAGCCAGTCAAGGAGACGGCATCAGAGGTGGGCGCGGGCGAGGTTCAGAAGTACCGAATCTCTGGCACGCAGAACGGCACGGATATTCGCCCCAGTTCGCTTTGACCCGCCACAGTGTCGAAAACAACACGGTGTGTTGAAACCTACACACTGTGGCGTTATCTGAGCGCACATTTCATTGAGGTAACTCTTTCAAAATCATCCGCGCGAGATAATGAATTCGAGTCAATTTACCGTCCCTGCTCAGAACGCCATCAAAAAAAGTTGCATAAGCAGCTATGTACATATCGACCATATCATTCCTCACCTTGATCACAGGTGCACCACCGCCGTTAGCTCCACGCTCGATCACCATCAAATAGCAGCAAAGTACCGCTCGAAAGACAAGCGTATTAGGTAATTCTTTGAAAGTAGGAAGATTTACTGGGCCCGGCAATGATCTGTAAACTTGGGCGGAAATTTCCAAAACAGCGCCTATGATCTTGTTGATCAACTCCTGGCTGCCTATAGTCGAATTTCGAATTTCTGCTTTATTTTCATCTGAGAAATCTCTAACGAGAGGAGCAATCACGGCGGTGATTTCGGCAGCAGTGGTGAGCATATTTTCCATGTGCGCGGTGGCCGCCTTGCCGTTGTCCAGTATCTGCCGCTGAATTTCCAAATCCCCCCGCTGAGCAACCTTCAAAAATCTTGCAAATGTGGCAAACCCACGCGTTTGATGCTCGTCTATCATTCTGCTCTGTAAGCCCGCCAGTCGTCCGCTGAGTACACTTACGTCTCTTGTCCCCTTAAGTACAATGACTTGACCAGGGTAGTCGCTCACGATTTCCATCGATTCCGTTATCGTAATCAAGGCATTGCCCTTGTATGCCTCCATAGCTACGTAGTCAGTCATTACGGCAAAGCTTTGTCTCGATGCCTTGAGATACCTTCTCAAGCTTTCTGACCTAAGTTGGTTGCTATCTATTACTTTCCGCTGCATCGAAGGGCTCCCGGAGACATCTGCAAATTGATGTCAATTTAGACTCATGCCTATCCAGATACAGGCTTATTTTGCCTTTTTCGGGCTTTCCGCTTAATAAGTAACACCTAAAGTGCAACAGTATTAGTAGAACGCCCTAACTGATACAGGCACCCATCATGCTCATCCGCGCATACCTCCGAGCATCCACCGAAGAGCAAGACGCCGGCCGCGCCCGCGCCTCGCTCGAGCAGTTCGCCAGCGACCATAACAAGGTCATCGCCAGCGTATACCTGGAGAACGCCAGCGGCGCCACCGCCGACCGGCCGGAGCTGCTGCGCCTGCTGAAAGATGCGCGCAAGGGTGACGTGCTGCTGGTGGAGTCGATAGATCGCCTATCCCGCCTCCCGGTGGAGGAATGGCAAAAGCTCAAGACGGCTATCGACTCCAAGGGCCTGCGCATTGTCACGCTCGACTTGCCGACCAGCCACCAGGGAATGCAGGACACCAAGGGCGACGAGTTCACCGGCCGAATGCTGGGCGCCATCAACTCAATGCTGGTGGAAATGATGGCAACTATCGCCCGCAAGGATTACGAACAGCGCCGTGACCGGCAGGCCCAAGGCATCGAGAAGGCCAAGGCAGCCGGAAAGTACCAGGGGCGACCTGTAGACACGGATCTCCACAAGCGAGTGAGGGAACTGTTGGCCGCCGGCCTGGGCATCCGCGCGACAGCCCGGCACGCCGACTGCTCCACTACAACCGTTTTGCGTATCCGAGACACGCCAACGTGTTGAATGCCTCAATTTAACGGAAGGAACCAGAAATGAAGTTATGCGCAATTTGCGGCATCAGACCGGGAAAGACCTCAGATCACATTCCGCCTAAGGGGCTATACACGAAACCCTATCCTAAAAATATGCATACGGTTCCAGCCTGCGCGAAATGCAATCAAGGCGGCTCCACGGCAGATGAGATTGTAAAAATTATGATCGGCCTCAGCACTGGAGAGGCGAGGAAGGATTCTCCACTGGTGATCGAATCGATGCGCCGGACCTTAGGCGGGAACAAAAAGCTTTTTCGTAAGGTTTTGAAATCAGCCCAGCACACCTTTCACCCAATGGATGGAAGCGTCCTGCGCCCAGCCATAGCTGTGCGCTTTGACGGGAAGCCATACCGTGAAGTTGTGACGAGGATCGTTAGGGCGCTGTACTGGGTCGAAAAAGGGTCAGCTCTCGGGCTGGATGCAAACGTAACCGTGGAGGCATTCGACCAGATAAAAGACCCTGGACGGATAGCTTTGATACAAACCTTGATGGATAGCTTAGAACCTCGACATCTGAATGAATCAACATTCATCTACAAGGCTGCGTTCGATAAGTCCGGTAGCTCGGTTTGGGGTCTCATGTTTTTCGGAGCCCACCTCGCAATAGCCATGGCTGAGGCGCCAGCGGATTCTGTAGTTGCGTAAAAATAGGCCTGGGACCTGCCAAGGAATAATCAGGGCACATGAATTTAATACGAAAAAGCCCCGCCGGAGCATTGCCTGGCGGGGCTTTTCGTTGGCTTGCTGCTGTCACCCTGCTGTCACGTGAAAGTAAGCTAGCAGCGGATCGGCGCGAGAGGCCCTATTTATATGGTGTCCCAGGGCCGGTTCGAACGGCCAACCTTCCCCTTAGGAGGGGGATGCTCTATCCAATTGAGCTACTGGGACAAATGACAACCATCAGGCCCCGAGGGCAACGACGGACGGCGTGCATGTTAACGGCCGAGGCTGGTTTTGTCATGTCGTCCGTAGGCTTTTTGATTGTAGGCAGATCCCCACAAAGACATACAGCGCGCCAGCCGGCAGTCCTGGCGGTTTACGCGATCGTGCAAATTGCACTACCCCAAAATGCCACCGTTGCAAATTGCAACTCAAAAAGTCGCTTATTGCATCTTAATATATTGATTTTATTGACATAATTGGTTGGCACGGCATCTGCAACACTTCCCTGACAAAACCAATTGAACCAAGGTTCCCCTGGAGAAGATGACCATGAACAGCGCCCTTCTGATAGCCCTCAATACTGTGGCACTGGCCGTACTGGTAATGCTTCATTTTCAGTCGACCTATACCGAAGACGCTGCGCAGATCACCCAAGCGGCTCCTCATCACCTGCGACAACGCCCGCAATTGGCAGTGATGACCGCTAATCCGAAATCTGCTATCCGTCAGGCCCAAGACACCCAGCCGACCCCAGCGTCCGAGCACTGGATTTTCTAAGAGAACCTCTGATGTCCAAGACTGCCTGGTTATTTCTTTGCCTGACGCTCGTGGCGGCCCTGCTGGGCCTGAGTACAACCTCTCAAGATGAGCAAACCACAGCATTCATCGCCAGCGCCGTGTTTGGAAGCCTGCTGATGCTGGCACTCATTGCGGGGCGCCGAATCAAATTCGACCCCGTCCTTCGCTGAATTTCTCCCTCCTACCTTATGTCGCCTGACGCTAGTAAATTGGCAAACTGCCACTAGTCTTAAGATTGAGGGCAAATGGCCATATTGCTATAGGATGTGCGCCCTTCAACCAGGTTGCGGCCTTGGCATGCACGTAGATCAGAGCACATTAGATCCTGCGCATGAAGTTTTCCAACCAGTCCGCAAAAACGCAAATCAGTGCTGGCATAAAGCCTTTAGGCAGTTCAATATTTGTCACAGAATTGACGCCAAGGAACTGTCAAATCTGAGGCATGATGCGGCCTCTTTGCAATTCGGGTTGAACTTTGGTCGTGAGCCTTGTCTTAACACTCATCTTGCGGCCAATTCCAGAAACCGCTCCCCTGAACTAACCGGTTAAATATATGCGCCCATTGAAACAGGCAATTTATTCCAGCCGTACGGCTGACAAGTTCGTCGTACGTCTGCCAGACGGAATGCGGGAACGCATTGCCGAGGTGGCTCGCAATCATCACCGCAGCATGAACTCCGAAATCATCGCGCGCTTGGAACAGAGCCTTATTCAGGAAGGTGCGTTGGGCGAAGAGTTGAGCATGCGTCTGGACAGCCCAGAGCTGTCACTGCACGAACGCGAACTGCTGCAGCGTTTTCGTCAGCTCTCCCACCGCCAGCAAAATGCTCTCGTCTCGCTTATTGCGCACGACGTTGAGGCGGCCGCAGAAGCCAATTGATCCACACCTGAAAGCCGAAGCCAGCCATGTGCTGGCTTTTTTTTGTCTATGATTTGAGAGGAAGAGGCTGCAAGCGGGGGCAGAGTTGCCCCCGGGACGATAGGTTAAAGCAAGAAGATCGTTGCCAACCCCAGGAAGATAAAGAAACCACCGCTGTCGGTCATAGCGGTGATCATCACGCTGGCGCCCATGGCGGGGTCGCGCCCAAGGCGTGCGAGGGTCATCGGGATCAGCACTCCCATCAGAGCGGCCAGCAGCAGGTTAAGGGTCATGGCAGCCGTCATCACGACGCCCAGCGACCAACTGCCATACAGCAAGTAGGCCACCACCCCGATCACGCCCCCCCACACAAGACCATTGATCAAGCCCACAGCCAACTCTTTGCGCAACAGGCGCGAGGAGTTGGCTGTACTGACCTGGTCCAGCGCCATCGCGCGAACGATCATGGTGATGGTCTGGTTACCGGAGTTACCACCAATACCGGCCACAATCGGCATCAACGCTGCCAGAGCCACCAGTTTCTCGATGGAGCCCTCGAACAGCCCGATCACACGCGAAGCGATAAAGGCCGTGATCAGGTTGATCGCCAGCCAGGCCCAACGGTTATGCAGGGAACGCCAGACCGACGCGAAAATATCTTCCTCTTCACGCAAACCCGCCATGTTGAGGACTTCGGTTTCACTCTCTTCACGAATCAGGTCAACCATTTCATCGATGGTCAAACGGCCAATCAGCTTACCGTTTTTATCGACCACGGGCGCCGAGATCAAGTCGTAGCGCTCAAACGCCTGGGCCGCCTCATAGGCGTCTTCGTCCGGGTGAAAGCTCACCGTATCGCTGGCCATCAGATCCGCAACCTTCTTGTCCGGATCATTCACCAGCAGCCGCTTGATCGGCAGCACCCCCTTGAGAATACCCTCGTAGTCGACCACAAATAGTTTGTCGGTGTGGCCAGGCAACTCCTTGAGACGCCGCAAATAACGCAGCACGACCTCCAGGCTGACGTCTTCACGGATGGTGACCATCTCGAAGTCCATCAACGCGCCGACCTGATCCTCATCATAGGACAACGCGGAGCGCACACGCTCACGCTGCTGCCCATCGAGAGCCTCCATCAGCTCATGAACTACGTCGCGCGGCAACTCAGGGGCCAGGTCAGCAAGTTCATCCGCATCCATCTCCCTGGCCGCAGCCAGGAGCTCATGATCGTCCATGTCGGCGATCAGCGTTTCACGGACCGAGTCAGATACTTCGAGAAGGATGTCGCCGTCGCGATCGGCCTTGACCAACTGCCAGAGGGTCAGTCGATCATCCAGGGGCAAGGCTTCGAGGATGTAAGCAACGTCGGCAGAGTGCAGATCATCGAGCTTGCGTTGTAACTCGACGAGGTTTTGCCGATGGACCAGGTTTTCAACGCGGTCGTGGTTCGGACCTTCCTGGCGATGCGTAAGGTCTTCGACCACGCGTTGGCGCTGCAGCAGCTCGATAACTTGAGCCAGGCGATCCTGCAGGCTTTCCTGTGTTTTCTTTACTTCTACTTCTGTCATAGGCGAACTCCACTCCCAGCAGCGGGGCACGCCGGAAGGATCAATCAGTCAATTCATGATTGGTAAAGCGGGGTACTAAGTAACTACTGGGTAAGTCCATGGAGGTATTCCACAAGCCCCGGCGGGGCTGACGGGCGCATGATACACCGCCCAGACGCTTTAAACGTTAAAAAACTGGAAAGAACAAGCGCTTGCGAGCCAAAGCTCAGTATCGTCCGCACCTATGAAACTGCGACGACATAGCCAGAAAGGAAAACACATCAGAAGGAGAAAAAGATGAGGTTCAGGATAAAACCTACACAAACCCCAGACGGCAAAAAGCCCGCACTAGGCGGGCTTTTTGTTTGTATGGTGCACTCGACAGGATTCGAACCTGTGACCGCTCGGTTCGTAGCCGAGTACTCTATCCAGCTGAGCTACGAGTGCAGATTGTGTTTTTAGACCAGATCACAACTGGTTGGAGCCAAGCTACCTGCATTGCTGCAACTAACTCTTAAATGGTGCACTCGACAGGATTCGAACCTGTGACCGCTCGGTTCGTAGCCGAGTACTCTATCCAGCTGAGCTACGAGTGCATTTGTTGCCGCGCATTATAGGCCGTTCAATCTCTATGTAAAGCTATTTTTTCGAGTATTTTCAACAACTTACCGAAAAAACCAGATTGCAACGTACTAAGCAAATAATGGCGGAGAACGGGGGATTCGAACCCCCGACACCCTTTTGAGGTGTACTCCCTTAGCAGGGGAGCGCCTTCGGCCACTCGGCCAGCTCTCCGCAACACGGGGCGTATATTAACCACGTTCATCCCCGTTTGCAAACATAAAAAACGATAAAAATTAAAGGCTTGGTTCTTCGTCCTTCTCTTTCTTGATCCGCAGGTAGATTTCCTCGCGATGGACCGCTACCTCTTTCGGAGCGTTAACCCCGATACGCACTTGATTGCCTTTGACGCCGAGCACGGTCACGGTGATTTCGCCATCACCGATAATCAGGCTTTCTGCGCAACGACGAGTCAGAATTAGCATACCTTTCACCTCACGCATTTCAGTTCAGGAACAACAGTCTGCAAAAAAAAGGCATTCGACCTACAACCAAAAGGTCGTAGCCCTACCCGCCTAAGTATTGTCGAGCCCATGCAAAAGAACATGCGCCCCACAAAAAAATGAAAGGCGCGGTAAACCGCGCCCTCCTGGCATCGCATCACTCGCCCTGTCGGGCCGGAGCGTCCAGCTCAAAAGCGGTATGCAGTGCGCGCACAGCCAGTTCCAGGTACTTCTCTTCGATCACCACCGAGACCTTGATTTCCGAAGTGGAGATCATCTGGATGTTGATGCTTTCCTTGGCCAGCGCCTCGAACATACGGCTGGCAACACCCGCGTGGGAGCGCATACCCACACCCACGATCGACACCTTGGCGATTTTGGTATCACCGATCACTTCACGAGCGCCGATCTCACTTGCGGTGTTCTGCAGGATACGCTCTGCCGCATCGTACTCGTTGCGGTGCACAGTGAAGGTGAAATCGGTGGTGTTATCGTGCGAAACGTTCTGCACGATCATGTCGACTTCGATGTTGGCGCCGCTGATAGGGCCCAGGATCTTGAAGGCCACGCCTGGGGTATCTGGCACGCCACGGATCGTCAGCTTGGCTTCATCGCGATTGAAAGCGATGCCGGAAATGATCGGCTGTTCCATGGATTCCTCTTCATCAATAGTAATGAGGGTGCCCGGACCCTCTTTGAAGCTGTGCAATACGCGCAGCGGAACGTTGTACTTGCCGGCGAACTCCACCGCGCGAATCTGCAGCACCTTGGAACCGAGGCTGGCCATTTCCAGCATCTCTTCAAAGGTGATCTTGTCCAGGCGCTGGGCCACGGACACAACACGCGGGTCAGTGGTGTAGACGCCATCCACATCGGTATAGATCTGGCATTCGTCAGCCTTGAGGGCCGCCGCCAGCGCCACACCAGTGGTGTCCGAACCGCCACGCCCCAGGGTCGTGATATTGCCCAGCTCGTCCACGCCCTGAAAACCCGCTACAACTACCACGCGCCCTGCTTTCAGGTCAGTGCGAATTTTCTGATCATCGATCTGCAGGATGCGCGCCTTGGTGTGCGCACTGTCGGTGAGAATGCGCACCTGGCTACCAGTGTAGGACACTGCCGGAACACCGCGCTTGTTCAACGCCATGGCCAACAGCGCAATAGTCACCTGCTCACCGGTAGACACGATTACATCCAACTCGCGCGGCAGCGGCTGTTGATCACCACTGATGGCCTTGGCCAGGTCGATCAGGCGATTGGTCTCGCCGCTCATGGCCGACAGCACCACCACCAGGTCATCGCCGGCGTCGCGGAACTTCTTAACCTTGTCGGCGACCTGCTCGATTCTTTCGACAGAGCCGACCGAGGTGCCTCCAAATTTCTGTACGATCAAAGCCATTTCTAAGCCGCCTCAGCCCGTAAAGGGGCGCCCAATAAACAAATCTTTCAGCACCTAAGCGAGCCCAATGACTAGACCATGGGCTCATTAAAAGCGCCTTAAATACCTGCCTCGACAAACGGCACGGTCAGGGCCAAGGCCGCGTCCAGGGCACCGGCGTCTACACCACCACCTTGCGCCATGTCCGGACGACCACCGCCCTTCCCGCCCACTGCCGCAGCGGCCTGCTTCATCAAATCACCGGCCTTGAGTTGGCCAGTCAGGTCCTTGGTTACACCAGCAACCAGAACGACCTTATCCTCATGGACACTGCCGAGCAGGATCACTGCGCGGCCGAGCTTGTTCTTCAACTGATCAACCAAGGCCAACAACGCCTTGCCATCCTGACCGTCCAGGCGTGCAGCCAGGACTTTCACGTCCTTGACGTCAACGGCCGAGGCCGACAGATCGTCGCCCGCCGCACTGGCTGCCTTGGCTTGCAACTGCTCCAGCTGTTTCTCCAGCGCACGGTTGCGCTCCAGGACGGCCGACAGCTTGTCGATCAGGTTGTCGCGGCTACCCTTGACCAGGTTGGCCGCTTCCTTGAGTTGTTCTTCGGCCGCATTGAGGTAAGCCAGGGCCGCAGCACCGGTCACCGCTTCAATACGACGCACACCAGACGCCACACCGCCTTCGCTGATGATTTTCAGCAGGCCGATGTCGCCGGTGCGGTTGGCGTGGATACCGCCGCACAGTTCCACCGAAAAATTGCCGCCCATGCTCAGTACGCGCACGTTATCGCCGTACTTCTCACCGAACAGCGCCATGGCGCCCTTGGCCTTGGCGGTCTCGATATCGGTTTCCTCGGTTTCCACCGCAGTGTTCTGGCGCACTTGGGCGTTGACGATGTCTTCCAGAGCCTTGATCTGCTCAGGCTTGATCGCTTCAAAGTGGCTGAAGTCAAAACGCAGGCGCTGGCTATCGACCAACGAACCCTTTTGCTGAACGTGCTCGCCCAATACCTGGCGCAGGGCAGCGTGCAGCAAGTGAGTGGCCGAGTGATTCAGCGCGGTGGCATGACGCACGTCGGCATCGACCTGGGTGTCCACCGGCGCACCGACTGTCAGGTTGCCCAGCACCAACACACCGTGATGCAGGAATGCACCGCCGGTCTTGGTGGTGTCGCGCACCTCAAAACGACCGGACGTCGAGCTCAGGAAACCACAATCACCGATCTGGCCACCAGACTCAGCGTAGAACGGGGTCTGGTCCAGGACCACAACACCGGCGTCGCCTTCATTCAACACGTCGACCGACTGGCCGTCTTTGTACAGAGCAACCACCTTGGCCGAACCGTTGGTGGCCTTGTAACCGGTGAACTCGGTGGCCACGTCAACCTTGACCAGGCTGTTGTAGTCCATGCCGAAGGAGCTGGCGGAACGCGCACGTACACGCTGAGCTTCCATCTCGCGCTCGAAACCTTCCTCGTCGAGGGTCAGGTTGCGCTCACGGGCGATGTCGCCGGTCAGGTCCATCGGGAAGCCGTAGGTGTCGTAGAGTTTGAACACCACGTCACCCGGCACCACAGTGCCTTGCAGGTTGGCGAGGTCTTGTTCGAGGATCTTCAGGCCTTGTTCCAGGGTCTTGGCGAACTGCTCTTCTTCAGCCTTGAGCACACGCTCGATGTGCGCCTGGTTCTGCTTGAGTTCCGGGAAGGCTTCGCCCATCTCGGCGACCAGGGCCGCAACGATCTTGTAGAAGAAGCTGCCGTTGGCGCCCAGCTTGTTGCCGTGACGGCAGGCGCGACGAATGATGCGACGCAGCACGTAGCCACGACCTTCGTTGGACGGCAACACACCATCGGCGATCAGGAAGCCGCAAGAACGAATATGGTCAGCCACCACTTTCAGTGACGCCTGGTCTTCGTTGGTGCAGCCAATGGCCTGGGCCGCCGCGGCCAGCAGGCTCTGGAACAGGTCGATTTCGTAGTTGGAATGCACGTGCTGCATCACCGCACTGATCCGCTCCAGGCCCATGCCGGTATCTACCGACGGTGCTGGCAACGGATGCAACACGCCATCGGCGGTGCGGTTGAACTGCATGAACACGTTGTTCCAGATCTCGATGTAACGGTCGCCGTCTTCTTCCGGCGAGCCCGGAGGGCCACCCCAGATATCGGCACCGTGGTCATAGAAGATCTCGGTGCAAGGGCCGCAAGGGCCGGTATCGCCCATGGTCCAGAAGTTGTCAGAGGCGTACGGCGCGCCTTTGTTGTCGCCGATACGCACCATACGCTCAGCCGGCACGCCGACTTGCTTGGTCCAGATGTCGTAGGCTTCGTCATCGCTGGCATAGACGGTCACCCAGAGCTTGTCCTTCGGCAGTTTCAGCACGCCGGTGAGGAAGGTCCAGGCGAAGTTGATCGCGTCCTGCTTGAAATAATCGCCAAAGCTGAAGTTGCCGAGCATTTCGAAAAAGGTGTGGTGACGGGCGGTGTAACCCACGTTTTCCAGGTCGTTGTGCTTACCACCGGCGCGCACGCATTTCTGGCTACTGACCGCGCGGGTGTAGGCGCGCTTTTCCTGGCCCAGGAAGCAGTCTTTGAACTGGTTCATCCCCGCGTTGGTGAACAGCAGGGTTGGGTCATTGCCTGGGATCAAGGAGCTGGAGGCTACACGGGTGTGACCTTGCTCTTCGAAGAAGCGAAGGAAGGCTTCACGGATTTCTGCGCTTTTCATTAGGTTCTTCCACGGAGGCTGCGGCCAAAGGCCAGTGCGCAACATCATCAGACGGAGCGACGGCAAAGGGCCGCATTATATCGGCCCTTCGCCGGTGGTACAGCGTGTTTATGTGATAGAAACAGTCAATTAGACGGTCTGCACTGTCATTTCTGCGAAAATGCGACGAATGTCTGCACGACTTGCTCGATCTGTGCCCGGCTGACATCCAGATGCGTGACCATACGCAGGCGCGGCGCGGCACTCAACTTGATCCCGCGCTCTGCGGCAAAGGCTTTCAACGCCTGCGCCTGCTCGCCAATTTGCACATAGACCATGTTGGTCTGCACCGGCTCCACCGTGTAACCGACCTTGCGCAGTTCATCCCCCAGCCACTGCGCGTTGGCGTGGTCCTCGGCCAGGCGCTGTACCTGATGATCCAGGGCATACAGCCCCGCTGCCGCCAACGAACCAGCCTGGCGCATTGCGCCACCGACCATCTTGCGCAGGCGCCGGGCCTTGGCGATCAACGCCGTGGAACCGCACAGCACCGAGCCGACCGGTGCGCCAAGGCCCTTGGACAGGCACACCGACACCGAATCGAAATGCTTGGCGATGTCACGCGCATCCACCCCCAGCTTGACCGCTGCGTTGTAGATCCGCGCCCCGTCCAGGTGCAAGGCCAGGCCATGCTCACGGGTAAACGCACGCGCCTTGGCCAGGTACTCCATCGGCAGGACCTTGCCTTGCATGGTGTTTTCCAGCGCCAGCAAGCGCGTGCGGGCAAAGTGGAAATCGTCAGGCTTGATCGCCGCCAGCACGTGGTCAAGGTCCAGGGAACCGTCCGCTTGCACTTCCAGCGGCTGCGGCTGGATCGAACCCAGCACGGCCGCCCCGCCACCTTCGTATTTGTAGGTATGGGCCTGCTGGCCGACGATATATTCCTCGCCGCGCTCACAGTGGGCCATCAATGCCAGCAAATTGCTCATGGTGCCAGTGGGCACGAACAGCGCGGCGGCGAAGCCCAGACGCTGGGCCAGTTCTGCCTCCAGCTTGTTGACGCTGGGGTCTTCGCCATAGACGTCATCACCGCTGACGGCGCCGGCCATCGCGTCGAGCATACCGGGGGTGGGTTGGGTCACGGTGTCGCTGCGCAGGTCAATCACGGTCATGAAGGGGGCCTCTAACGGAATGGATAAGTCCTTTCGTGTGTGATTACTGCGGGCAAAGCCACGCAATATCAAGCCCCCACTGCATTCAATCGAATACCAACCAAACAAACCGATATAGGTTATCGATACGGCAACCGTGCAGTTTCTGAAAAACCATGTTAAAAACTGTCCGCCGCCAGGGTTCTGGTGGCAACGTTCTCAGGGCGGGGTGTAATTCCCCACCGGCGGTAATTGCACGCAATGTGCATAGCCCGCGAGCGCTTGGCGCCTCGAACCGCTCACGCGGGACGGCGACAAGGTCAGCAGACCCGGTGTGATCCCGGGGCCGACGGTCATAGTCCGGATGAAGAGAGAACGGGATTGGCACCTAAGGGCCGCACGCCGAGCGCATGTTTGCATGACGAGGCTGTCCGCACCCTTAAATCCCATTCGATTCATAACGCCCTGTTTTTTTCTTAAACAGGAGTCAGAACATGCAACCCACCGCAATTGACAGCAAAAGCAAAAACCACCACGGCGAGCGCGTCGCGTTTATCCAAGCCTGCTGGCACAAGGATATTGTCGACCAATCCCGTAAAGGCTTCCTTGCCGAAATGATCGCCCAGGGCTACCAGGAATCGGACATCGATTTCTTTGAGGTCGGCGGCGCCTTTGAAATGCCCCTGCACGCCAAGCTGCTGGCCAAGACCGGCCGTTACGCCGGCATCGTCGCCGCCGCGCTGGTGGTGGATGGCGGTATCTACCGTCACGAATTCGTCGCCCAATCGGTGGTCAGCGGCCTGATGCAGGTTCAGCTGGAAACCGAAGTGCCGGTGTTCTCGGTGTCCCTGACGCCGCATCACTTCCACGCCGGCAGCGAGCACACCACGTTCTTCTATGAGCACTTTGTGCACAAGGGTCAGGAAGCTGCGCGCACCTGCGCCGATACTCTGCATAAAGTACGGGCGATCCGTCGCAGTGAAGAGCAGCACAAACGAGCCGTTTAAGCGCAAGAAAATCTGCCCCGCCCATTTTCGATTGGCGGGGCATTTTTTTGCCTGAACAGATAGCATTTCAACATGTGAAAAAGCCTGCCCAAGGCGTCCTACTCCCTCCGTGCATATCTACCGTTTTGGCAACACGCGTATCTGGTTTAGTTAAAGCGCAGACCTCATTGGGTCTCTCTTAACCTAAACGATCAGGTATTGAATCATGACCAAAACGATAGAGAGTGAAGGCACTTCGGCCTCCACATTCCCGCGACCACGCTCACCCGACCTGGAGGCCAGTTCACAGGCATGGGATGCACAAGTTCACAAAGGCGTCGACGGCGAGCGACACTCGCAACATGTGCGCCAAGTCCCCTATGACAACCCCGCCGGTGACGGCGTAATCGAAATCCATCCGATCTTCAAGGACGAAAACGTCGTTATCGAACGGCAGATCTTTAGCCCCAGCCAACTCGATCAATTGTGGTTCACCACTTCCGACAAGCCTGACACTATCAGAATCAGGTCGCTCGCACATCTGCATAGCGCGTTGCATTCATCAGTGAACCAGCCGACGATTTTAAAACCTCGTCGACCTATCGAACTTCCGCGCTTACCGTCCCTGGCCATGCGTATCAACGAGACGGTTTACTTGATCCGTCTTGCCCCACTCCAGACACTGATGTTGATCACTCAGGGTGGCGATGACCGCATTCACATCGATGATGACGTGACAACCCATATCACTGTCCGCAGCGGTGATGGCAAGGATCGAATCCTCAGCGCAGGTCATTTCACACGCATAGATACCGGCCCAGGGGACGATTTAGTCACTATTCTCGACGGCAACAGTCATGTTGAGGCCGGCGATGGCGATGACGAGGTGCATGTTCACAAACGCAGTTACACCTTCATTTACGGAGGGCCTGGCAACGACATACTCAGTGGTGATGGCGATACGTTTATCGACGGTGGAGACGGCCAGGACCATATTATCGGCGGCGAAGGGCACAACATTCTCAGTGGTGCCGAGGACGGCGACCGAATTGAGGCAGGCCGCGGAACAAACGTTATCTATACCGGCCGCGGGCTTGACGACGTCACTCGGCTAAAGGCTAAAGACACCACTTACTACAGCCAGAACACCACACTCACCGCTGACTGTGCGGTGATGACGCACGCCGACACACCGCAAATACCCGCCGCTAATGAATTCGCCTCCCACATTGTCCACAGTGAGCCTGGCGGCTTGTTGCATACCGGAGTTGAGGTACAGGGTAGCCCTTCATTTATCAGCCGGGTGAATGACGATCTACGCCTGCTGCTCTGTTCGCCTACCGGCAAGCGACTCCTGGCTGAACTCACCCGCGCAGAGCGCAAAAGCGGGCGACCGATCATCATCCATGAGCTGATTGATCGTAACAACAGCGAGTTCATTCCAGACCCAGACACCGCCCCAGACGCCTTGATGAAGGGGGACAAACCGGGCACACCCTCTTACGGTGGAGATATCTGGTACAACACAGGCGTTCTATTTAAAGCAACCCCGAGCATCATTAGCCTGTTTCACGAGTTGTGCCACGCCTACTACTACGTTACTGGCATGGTGGAAAGCGGGCTCAGCGAAGAAAATTATCCACGCAGCCGCAATCGAAAAGTGTCCAATGCGGAGGTGCAAGCCACAGGCTTACCCATCGTGCCTGTAGCGACAACGTCTGCCGATGCGGATGACAATTCAGCGCCCTCGGCCCCGCCTGCGCCCTTCGAACCCCCGCTGTTCAGTGAAAACAGGTTACGCCAGGAGCTAGGATTTCCACTGCGCCAGCATTACAACCTGATGTAACTAGACCAGCTCCTTACCATCGCTCGGCACGACCAATATGCCTGCGCGCAATCCGTTCTTCACTTTCGGGTTGGGAAAGATAATGCGCGCCCCCTCTTCTTCGATCACCCAGCGTGTCTTGGCCACGTCTTCGGCAAGCAGGTACCCCTTGGGCAACGACGAGAAGTTTTCCACGTCCGCCGGCAGGTGCATCACGAAGGCGTCGCTGTGCTTGATCACTTCGCGTGCAACGGCGAAGAGTTGCAGGCCGTCCAGGCTGCCGGTCTCAGGCTCGTTGCCCTCGATGATCTGCTTCAAACGCGCTTCCAGGCGCGACACATCCACGCCCTCGTTCTGCCCGAACGGGCGCGCCTTGCCCAACTCCAGGGTGAAAGCCTCGGCGCCGAGTTGCTCGTAGGTGAACGCGGTGAAGGTAATCGAGGTTTTGTTCTGCAGAAGTACCGCCTGCATGCCGGCAGCGTTCAGGCGCTCCAGCTCTCGGCGTGAATGCTGTCGGTCTTCCTTCCACGGGTACAACGCAAACTGCTCGATTTTCGAACCACGAATCGCGGTATGCAGGTCGTAATGCAGGCGCGAGCGGCCAGGCAGGCTGAAAAAGCTGCGGGCCAATTGCTCAAGCTCGGCGGCGCGCATGGCCTCGGGGCCGATGTTTTGTTCATGCCGGCCGTTGAACAGCCGGTTGATGTCCAGTTCGAGATAACGCTCGCCGCGGCGCATGGCCTCGGGATTGCCGAACAGAAACAGAATACGGGAGCGGGGTTTGATTTCCCCACGGGCGATGCAATGCAACAGGCGGTCGAGCAGTTCGATCGGCGCGGTTTCGTTGCCATGGATGCCGGACGACAGCAGCAAGTCACTGCCGTTGTCCAAAGCTTCAGGAGGACGTACTTCAAGCGCGCCCTCGCTGAGCCAGCGCATCTGCACGCCGTCGACAGTCAGTTGAATTTTTTGCGCCGGTTCGCGACCGGCGAGGGTCAGTTCAAGCAGTTTGCCGAGGGCGAGCATAAGCAGCTTCCTTAGTGGTTGCAGCCTGGGCCATGGACGTGATCGTCGTCATCACCGTCTACGTCGGCCGGTTCCATTTCCAGTTGCAGGCTCATCAGGTTGGTGGCCAGTGGGCGCATCAGCAGGTTGGCGTACTCGGCGTCGCCTTCCTCCACATCCACACCGATCAGCAGTTGGCCACGGCCATCGTGCTGAATCCAGATCTCCTTGCCCTGCCAGACCACGGCGACGCGGGTGCAGGAGGTTTCCAGCTGGGTGCCGTCGGTGTCTTCAAGGATCAGTTTCAAGGTGTCGGTGGTCATAAAATAGTTCTCAGCCGTGCGGCGTTAATTGATCTGGAAAGGATAAACCGAGCCCAGTTTAAGGATTTGCGTCAGTTCATCCAGTGCCGTCCGGCACTCAAGCAACAATTGCGGGTCAGCCAGGTCGGTTTCACGCAGGCTGTCGCGGTAGTGCTTGCCAACCCATTGGGTCAGGGTTTCGTACAGCGGCGCGGTCATGATAACGCCTGGATTCACCGCCGCCAGTTCGGTTTCGTTCAAGGCAACGCGCAAACGCAGGCACGCCGGGCCGCCACCGTTCTGCATACTTTGCTTGAGGTCGAACACTTTCACTTCGCGGATCAGCCCACCGGAGCTGGTCAGGCCCTGCAGGTAGTGCCACACACGCTCGTTGGCACGGCATTCTTCCGGCACGATCAGCAGCATCGAGCCATCAGCGCGGGTCAGTAACTGACTGTTGAACAGGTAGGAACGCACCGCGTCTTCGACACTGACCTGGGCACGGGGCACACAGACGGACTGGAAGTTAGCGCCCAGCTTGCGCAACTTGCCGTGCAGTTCAGCGAGCATCTGTTCGGTATTGAGGAATGCATCCTCGTGATAGAACAGCACTTCACCGTTGCCCACTGCAATCACATCGTTGTGGAACACGCCTGCGTCGATCACCGCCGGGTTCTGCTGGGCGTAGACCACGCCGTCATCTTTCAAACCGTGCAGGCGCGCAACGGCCTGGGAGGCTTCGAGGGTCTGGCGTGCCGGGTACTTCTGCGGGGCTGGGTAACGGGGGTCGAAGGCACTGCGGCCAAACACGAAAAACTCGACGCCCGCCTCACCGTACTCACGGCAGAAACGCGTGTGGTTGGCCGCGCCTTCATCACCAAATTGCGCCACCGCCGGCAACGCGGCGTGGTGGGCGAAGTGCTTTGCATCGGCGAACATCGCGCCCAGCACGCGGCTGGTGGTGGGGTGTTCGATGCTGCGATGGTACTTGCAGTTGAGGTTGGCGGCGGTGAAATGCACGCGGCCGTCTGCGGTGTCGGCGCTTGGGCTGACAGTGGCCGCGTTGGCTACCCACATGCTGGAAGCCGAGCAACTCGCTACCAGCAACGGCATGGCCTGCTTGGCCGCCTGCTGGATCACCTGGGCATCGGTGCCGTTGAAACCCAAGTTGCGCAAAGCGGCCACATCCGGGCGCTCCTGGGGCGCCAATACACCTTGCACAAAGCCCATGTCCATCAGGGCTTTCATTTTCTGCAGGCCCTGCAACGCCGCTTCCTTCGGGTTGGAAGACTGCTGGCTGTTGCTTTGGGAGGCGACGTTGCCAAAGGACAAACCGCCGTAGTTATGGGTCGGCCCCACTAGACCGTCAAAATTGACTTCACAGGATTTCATCGGCGAGGCTCCACGAACATCTGTTTTTATAGGCATCAAATTACTTGAACACACCACAGTTCAAATGTGGGAGGGGGGCTTGCTCCCGATAGCAGGGTGTCAGTTGACTAATTAGGTGACTGACACACCGCCATCGGGAGCAAGCCCCCTCCCACATTCAGATCAGCGTTATGCCAGGGGTCAACGTGGCTGGCACCACCAGACTCGGCGTTTCCAGCGACGCCACCGGATACGCACAATAATCGGCCGCGTAATACGCACTGGCCCGATGGTTACCCGAGGCCCCTACCCCGCCAAACGGTGCGGTACTGGCGGCGCCGGTCAACTGCTTGTTCCAGTTGACGATACCGGCACGGCTTTCCAGCCAGAACTGCTGGTAACGCGCTTCGCTATCCGACAACAGGCCAGCGGCCAGGCCGTATTGGGTGTTGTTGGCCTCTGCGATTGCCTCGGCGAAATCCGCGTAGCGAATCACCTGCAACAGCGGGCCGAACAGTTCTTCGTCTTCGCGCTCGGTTACGCCGGTCACGTCGATGATGCCTGGGGTCAGCAATGCGGCCTGATCCTGTGGCTGGGTCATTTCCAGCAGCGCTACGGCGCCATTGGCCAACATCAATTCCTGGGCGTCCATCAAGGCTTTCGCCGCGCCAAGGGAGATTACCGAGCCCATGAACGGCGCCGGTTGCTGGTCGAACGCACCGACTTCAATCGTTGCGCTCACCGCCACCAGCCGCGCCAGCAATGCATCGCCCCAGGCGCCTTCCGGTACCAGCAAGCGACGGGCGCAGGTGCAACGCTGACCAGCCGAGATAAACGCAGACTGGATGATGGTGTAGACCGCCGCATCCACATCGGCCACTTCATCCACGACCAGCGGGTTGTTGCCGCCCATTTCCAGAGCGAGGATTTTGTCCGGGCGCCCCGAAAACTGCTGATGCAGATGATTGCCGGTGCGGCTGGAGCCGGTGAAGAACAAGCCGTCTATGCCGGGGTTGGCGGCCAGGGCGATGCCGGTTTCCCGCGCGCCTTGCAGCAGGTTCAACACGCCCGCCGGCAGGCCGGCTTCGATCCAGCATTGCACGGTCAGCTCGGCAACTTTCGGGGTCAGCTCGCTGGGTTTGAACAGCACGGTATTACCCGCCAGCAAGGCCGGGACGATATGGCCGTTGGGCAAATGCCCGGGGAAGTTGTACGGGCCGAACACCGCCACCACGCCGTGAGGCTTGTGACGCAATACCGCGGTGGCGTCACCCAATGGGCCGCTCTTTTCGCCAGTGCGCTCACGATAACTCTGCACCGAAATGGCGATCTTGTTGGCCATGCTGGTGACTTCGGTAGCCGATTCCCACAAGGGTTTACCGGTTTCCTCACCAATGCAGCGGGCGATTTCATCGGCACGGCTTTTCAGGGTGTTGGCAAAGGCTTCCAGCACGCTGATGCGTTCTTCCAACGGCAGACGAGCCCACGCAGGGAATGCCTGGCGTGCCGCCTGCACGGCGGACTCGACCTGCTCGGCGGTGGCGCCATTGCCGGCCCACAATACCTGCTGGGTCACCGGGTTGCGCGATTCGAACAACTCACCCTGGCCAGCCAGCCAGCTACCTGCGATATACAGCGAATTCATTACTTGGACTCCCGAGCAGCGGACAACGGTACGGCACGCACTTGATCACCCACCACCAGCTGCAGGCGCTTGGCGGTCTGCGGATCGACCACCAGGGTACCTGCCGCCAGCCGGGCCGGAGCAGCAGTGATACGGCACTCATCGCGCTTGCGGTTATGGATCAGGAACGGCGTGGCGTCGTCCCCCGGCGTGCCGATGGCCAACACCAGCGACTGGCTGTCGCGCACCGCACGGATTTTGCTGGTCTCACACTCCACCGCTGGGCCCGCATCGAAGATATCGACATAGCCCTGATAGCTGAACCCTTCGCTCTTGAGCATGCTCAGGGCCGGCTCGGTGTCCGGATGGACCTTGCCGATCACGTTGCGCGCATCCTCGGACAGGAAGCAGCTGTACAGCGGAAACTTCGGCATCAGCTCGGCGATAAACGCCTTGTTGCCCACACCGGTAAGGTAGTCGGCCTGGCTGAACTCCATTTTGAAGAAGTGTCGACCCAGGCTTTCCCAGAACGGCGAACGCCCGGCGTCGTTGGATACGCCGCGCATCTCGGCAATGATCTTGTTGCCGAACAATTGCGGGAACTCCGCGATAAACAACATGCGCGCCTTGGCCAACATGCGGCCGTTAAGACCGTTGCGATAATCGGCATGCAAAAACAACGAGCACAATTCGGAATTGCCGGTGAGGTCGTTGGCCAGAAACAGCGTCGGAATCTCGCGGTAGATATTCAGCTCCTGAGAGGCGCTGACGGTCAGCCCGACCCGGAAGTTGTACCAGGGCTCACGCAGGCCCACGGCACCGGCAATGGCAGAAATGCCGACCACGCGGCCTTCGTCGTTTTCCAGCACAAACAGGTAGTCGGCATCGCCGCGCCCGGCTTCGCCGCGAAAGGTTTTTTCCGCCCAGCCAACCCGGTGGGTCAGGCGCTCTTCGTTGGCCGGCAAGGTGGTCAGGCCGGTGCCGGTGCTGCGCGCCAGATCAATCAGGGCCGGTAAATCGCTGCTGCGTACGGGACGAACGATCATGCTATCTCCTCGAACGGGCCGCTGTTGTCAGCCACCCGCGAAACTCTGTTTTTATACCGCGACCAAACGCACGCTCGCGCCTTCGCCAACGCCCAGGGCTTCGGCGGCCGCCAGGTCCAGGGTTACTGGCTTGCCTGGCGCATAGTCCAGCTCCAGCATCACCGCGCGGTAATCCTGCAACTGCGCGTTACTCACCAGGTACTGGCGACCGACGCCCTTGACCATCTCGCCGATCTTCACCGGTACCACGCGGCTCTGGGCGATCGAGCGAATACCCGAAACCCGTGCGTGCAGCGTCGGGCCACCGTCGAAGATGTCGATGTAGTGGTCGGTCTCGAAACCTTCGCGCATCAGGATGTCGAAGGTGATCTGCGCACGCGGGTGCACCTGGCCCATGGCTTCCTGGGCCTCGTCCGGCAACAGCGGCACGTAGATCGGGTAATGCGGCATCAACTCGGCGAGGAAGGTGCGGCTTTTCAGCCCGCACAGGCGCTCGGCGGCGGCATAGTTGAGATCGAAGAAGTTGCGACCGATGGCGTCCCAGAACGGCGAATCACCGTTTTCGTCGCTGTAGCCGACAATCTCGGTTACCACCGAATCGGCAAAGCGCTCGGGGTGGCTGGCAACGAACAGCAGGCGGCCACGGGAGTTGAGTTCCGACCAGGGCGATCCGACCAATTCCGGCACCACGTAGAAACTGGTGAGCAGGCTGTTACCGGTCAGGTCATGGCACTGGGAAAGCACGTGGATCTTGTTATGGATCTTCAGCTCTCGGGAGGCGTGCACGAAGGTTTCGTTACGGAAACTGTAGAACGGTTCGGAGTAGCCGGCTGAAGCAACGATGGCCGAGCAACCGGCGAGCTTGCCGGTATCGGTGTCTTCGAGCACGAAGAAATAGCTTTCTTCACCGTTGAAACTCACCTCGGCCGCGAAGGAGGCTTCGCTGGCGGCGATCTTGTCGCTCAGGCGTTCCACATCATCCGGCAAGGAGGTGACACCAATCGGGCTGTCCGCAGCCAGACGCTGTACCTCGCCCAGATCAGCCATTTGCGCGGGGCGCATCACCAGCATGGTGTCACTCCTTAACTCGAAAAACTCATAAAGGGAAAAATGCCGGACAGGTCAGGAACAACACTGCTCCTAATGTGGGAGGGGGCTTGCTCCCGATGGCGGTGTACCAGTCACCAAATGTATCAACTGACAGACTGCTATCGGGGGCAAGCCCCCTCCCACATTGGATCCGGTCCGGCAGATAGATTTGTATCAGGCTTGCGTCAGCGTCTTCACAGCACGCTCAAAACGGTCCAGGCCTTCCTGGATGTCCGCCTCTTCCACCACCAGGCTCGGGGCGAAACGCACCACGTCGGGGCCGGCTTGCAGGATCATCAGGTTTTCTTTCTCGGCCGCGTTGAATACGTCCTTGGCCTTGCCTTTGAAGGCGTCGCTCAGTACGCAACCGAGCAGCAGGCCCATGCCGCGCACTTCGGTGAAAATGCCGTACTGCTTGCCGATCTGCTCCAGGCGCACCTTGAACAGGTCGTGCTTGGCGTTGACGCCCGCCAGTACCTCTGGCGTGTTGATCACGTCGATGACCGCCTCGGCCACCGCGCACGCCAGCGGGTTGCCGCCGTAGGTGGTGCCGTGGGTGCCGACCACCAAGTGCTTGGCCAGGTCTTCACGGGTGAGCATCGCGGCAATCGGGAAACCACCGCCCAGGCTCTTGGCGCTGGTGAGGATATCCGGCACAACGCCGTAGTGCTGGTAAGCGAACAGGTGCCCGCTGCGGCCCATGCCGGTTTGCACTTCGTCGAACACCAGCAGTGCATTGTTGGCGTCGCACAGTTCGCGGGCGACTTGCAGGTAAGCGAGTTCGGCCGGCAGCACGCCACCTTCGCCCTGGATCGGCTCCAGCACCACGGCGCAGGTCTTGTCGGACACGGCGGCTTTCAGTGCGGCCAGGTCGTTATAAGGCACATGGGTGATACCGGTGATTTTAGGCCCGAAACCGTCGGAGTACTTCGACTGGCCACCGACGTTAACGGTAAACAGGGTACGGCCGTGGAAGCTGTTCAGCGCGGCGATGATCTCGTACTTCTCGCTGCCGAAACGGTCGAACGCGACGCGACGGGCCAGCTTGAAGGCGGCCTCGTTGGCCTCGGCGCCGGAGTTGCAGAAGAACACACGCTCGGCAAAGGTGGCGTCGATCAGTTTATGGGCCAGGCGCAGGGCCGGCTCATTGGTGAAGACGTTGGAGACATGCCACAGCTTGTTGGCCTGTTCGGTCAGCGCGCCGACCAGCGCTGGATGGGCGTGGCCCAATACGTTAACCGCGATGCCGCCGGCAAAGTCGATCAGCTCTCGACCCGCCTGGTCCCATACGCGCGAACCTGCGCCACGCACGGGGATAAATGCGGCAGGTGCATAGTTGGGAACCATCACCTGGTCGAAATCGGCACGTTGCACCGGGGCTTGCTCAACGGACATCGGAGTCTCCTGAAGAGGAACGCCTGCCTGAAACTGGCGGGCGATGCAGAGATTGTAAGGACAGTTTTCAGTGCAGCCTTGTCGCCAAGCGACAACTTCTTATAGCGCCAACCCGCGATTTTCGTGGGTTTACGCCAATGCGACAAATAGCGTCGCAATGGCGCAGTTTAAACGCTGCGCCGCTTTCGCGTCAGGGTCATCAGGTGAAAGGAATGCGCCCCCCCTAATTATCTAAAGTCGCCTACCCGCGGCCGGCTGGTTTACTTCGAACCTTCATAACGTACCCGGACCCGCTCCATGACAAACATCGACCTCTCCGACACTCGCCTGCCCGACACCCACTATCAACTGCTGACCAACGCCCTGCCCTCCTGGCTGGGTAATGCCAGCGGCGACAAACGTCAAGCGCTGGCCAGGACCTCGCCGCAACCGCTGCTGCTGGGCAGCGCCGAGCAGCGGGCCGCACTCAAGCGCCTGACGGGCGCCCACTGGAATGCGCAAAATACGGTAGACCAGGCATTACAAAGCCTGCAGGACGTCAAGGCGTTCGCCACGCCTCTGCTTGAACAGGCCCTGAAAGCCAACTTCGGCCTGGAGCTGGATGTCGAGGCCACCTATGTGCGCCTGTACATCCCCCTCAACATCCCGTGGTTCCCGACACGTTCGGGCGCCACACGAACCTGGACGGTCTCGCTGCTTGACGCCGCCTTGCATAACTTCGAACACAAAGAAACGCTGGCCGACGCCTACGAGCCAACTTCGACCTTTATCACTCGCCCCTCGCCCAACGGGCAATTTGACACCTTGCCGCAAATCAAGCGTGTACTGTCAATCCCGGCGTTCACCGGTCTGTGCCGAGACTTGGATATCGGAGCCCGCTACGCCCGTTACCTCAACGATCAACTGGGAATGTCCAACCCGGTTGCCGCCGCGGTCTTACGCCTGAAGGTCGAGGCCAGCCATAAGGCCGCACTGCGCACAGCGCTGCAGTTGGCACGCATCCAGGGAGATATCAACGATGATTTCGCGGCCTTGATCGAAGGGCTGATCGAAGGTACCCCCCACCTCAGGCTCGATGGCCAACCTTTGCGCTGTCAGGATTTGAACCTGATGGACGTTCCGCTCACAGGCATCCACTTGTTTGCCCCAAACCTGGAAACCCCTCGGTCAGCCCAACGCCTGGTGGCGTACGTTCCAGATGATCCACAGCATCCACTTAAGGAATATGCCTCGCCGCTGGCCTTCAAGCAGGAACTGGTACGCCAACTGCGGGATCCCGACTACCAGACCTTCTTCAGCCGCTTTGTGCCCCACGTCCATCGCGGGGCGTTTTTTTCCGGCCTGGACCAGCGCCTGGCACGCATCACCTGGCATCCACCGGTCAAAGGCAGCAGCGAGGCTCCCTGGCGCAGGACACCTACGGATGACCCCAAATTGCAGTTTGATGCGCGGCCGATCTTGGGCGATCCCTGGTTACATCAGTACCAGAGCAAACTCGACAAAATTCTCAACGATGCCCGTACCCTTGCCGTCTCCACCGCCAGTGTCGATCGCGAGGCGCGCTGGCGGCTTTGGGACTCCTTCGTCAATGTTGCTTCCTCGATCCTCAATGCGGCATTGATGGTGGTGGCCCCGTTTGTCCCGGGGCTGGGCGAGCTGATGCTTGGCTACATGGCCTATCAACTGCTCGATGACGTATTCGAAGGGATTGTCGATTGGGCCGAAGGCCAGGGCAAGGAAGCCTTCGGTCATCTTATGAGCGTGCTGGAATCCCTGGTGCAATTGGGTGCATTTGCCGCGGGCAGCCAGATTGGCGCGCCGGAGTTACGCAAGGTACTGCCCAAGGAAGTTCTCGCCTATGTGGACAGATTCAACCCCGTCAGCCTGGCCAATGGTGCCAAGCGTTACTGGAAACCGGATCTGACGCCGTACGAATACCCATCATCGCTGCACCCGCGTATCGGTATAAACGAACTGGGCCTGCACGAGCTACGCACGGAAAAAGTCCTGCCGCTGGAAGACAAGCTGTACGCCGTGGAAAAAGCCCAAGACAGCGAGCTTTATTACATCAAGCACCCGACCCGTCCTGACGCCTATCGTCCGATTATGCGGCACAACGGCGCCGGCGCGTGGCACACCGAACTCGAACACCCCTTGCAATGGGACAAACACACCTTGTTGCGCAGGCTGGGCCACAGCGTGAAGGATTTGAGCGAGGCGGACCGGGAACTGGCCCTGCAGATCAGCGGCGTGAATGAAGATGTCGTGCGCAAAATGCACGTCACCAGTGAACGTCCGGCAGCGCTGCTGGACGACACCTTGAGTCGTCTGCGCATCGACCGCAGCATCCAGCGGCTGATCGATCAGCTACGCAGCGACGACCCGGCGGTGTACCACCTGATTGACCCACAAGACACCTTGCAAGTGTTGACCACCCACGGCTCGTGGCCGCCCACCAAAGCCTTGCGCATCGTCAACGACAAGGGGCAAACAGCCTGGGAGTTCGGTGATGAGCGCATGCCAGTGATTCAGGTATTTGAGGCCCAACTGGAGAACGGCGACTTGCTGAAAACCGTCCTGCGTGGGATGAGCACCGAAGAAATCCGTGCGCAGTTCGGTGAGCGCGCCAGCGATCCCGAACTCAGCCTGGATCGCCGCGCCCAGCTGCTACGTCATAAGCTGGCGGACATTGCCGATAGCCAGCGCAGCGCGTTGTTCGACTCGCGTTATGGGACGTTGCAAGCCACCACCGAACCGCTTACCCAGCAATTGCTCACCACCACGCCTGAACTGCCTATAAGCGTTGCGAAAACACTTGTGAGCGAGGCCAGCGGTGCAGAACTTGAAGCACTGCATGAACGAAACACGCCCCCGCGCCTGGCCGAACTGGCACGCACCGCGTTGAATGAAGTACGGATCAACCGTGCCTATGAGGGTCAGCACCTGAATGCGCCGCCCTCCCTGGACACTGATCGCCTGGCACTGAACTCCCTGCGCACACTGCCAGGCTGGTCTGGCGAGGTACAGCTAGAGGCTCGTCACCACTCGCTGACCGGGCCGACTTGGCTGCGGATCGGTCCAGATGACGCCCCGATCCAACGCACGTTGGTGCGTACTGAAGCCGGCCGCTACCAGCCCCACAATGAACAGGGAGCCCTCTCCAGCGAGACCGACCTGTACTCAGCCGTTTTAAGTGCCCTACCCGATAAGCAGCGTGACCAGCTCGGCCTTGGCATCCACGACGGCGCACAACTCAAGCAGCGCCTGCGGCAAGCGCCGCTGCCACGCAGTGAACTGCGCACACTACTCACCCCTGAAAGCAAGCCGGAAAGTGTCACTGAAACCCTGCGCCTGTTGGGCAGCGACAACGGCTATCGTGCCCAGGCGCCCGCGCCGTTAAGACCGGTGAACTTGCTTCAACGCGCGCACGACCTGTACCCCAGACTTCGCGAACGCCAATTGACTACCCTGGTGAACCACTTGCACTCACAGCCTGGCGGTGCACTCGCGGGCCTGGAGGCGCTGCGCATCGAATACAACCGACTGGAACATGACCTGAATGCCTGGCAACGCGACATTCCGCTTCGCACCCCCGGAAACGGCGCCCTACTCAGCGCACACCAGCGTCTGTACGAGCAACGCAATCGCAAACTCATTGCCCGCGAACTCAAACGCTGCTGGCGCAGGGAGTTGACCGTCGACGATTACTTTGAAGACCCGACGCGCGACGGCTACCGACTGAACTTGCACTACCATATTCGTGGCGAACTGCCGCGACTGTCTGCCAACTTCGATCACGTATCAATGCTGACGCTGTCAGGCAGCAACCACACGCAAGGAGCCGCCGCATTCCTGGGCTACTTTCCCCGACTGCGTCACTTGGCCGTTGACAGTATTCCCTTAGGCAACCTGCCCCCAGCTGTACTTCAGATGCGCAGCTTGAACGTATTGAGCCTGAGCGACTGCGCAATTACCCTGACGCCGCACAGCCAAACCCAGCTCGCCTCGATGACCCAATTGCAAACCCTGGACCTGCATAAAAACCCTTTGGGTCGGGTGCCCAGTGTGGAAGCGATGACCGAGCTGAACACACTGGACCTGTCCGAAACCGGCATCGATCGCCTCCCTCCTGGCTTGCTCACCCGCAACGACCTTAGCGCGGCCTTTCTCAGCGGCAACCAGATCAGGGAATTACCGCAGGCACTGTTCGACCTACCGTCGCACGCCAGCGTTGCCTTCGACCTGTCTGACAACCCACTGACATCGGTCACCCTTGAGCGCGTTAAAGCCTATTACCAGCAGCACGGCACCTACTGGGAGGTCAATGCTCCGGCAGTGGATGTGCGCGACGCAAAAATGCTGTATCCCTCACTGGACACCCACCAGATCAACCAGTTTATCTACAGCCTCCCAGGCGACCTGGAAGCGGGTAAGCGCGAGCTGGCAAGGTTGGCCGGTGAGCTGGACACGCTGCAGTCCGAGCTCAACCACTGGGCACAACAACCGCAGCTGCCGCCACCGGAAGCCACCCGGCGGAGCGAGCTCAACGCCTTGCTTGAGCGGAGCTGGCGCAGGGAAACACCCCAGGACACTCAATTCGTCCATACGCTGGAAATCCCTGCAACGCTCGCGGGCGAGCTGCCCACACTGAGCGCGCGCTTCAAACATGTGGGCTCACTGACCATCAAAGGCAATGGTAGCCCGATGGCGTCAACCGCCTTTATCGACAGCTTCCCGGCCCTGAGTATCCTGGACATCAAAAACGTGGCGCTCGGCGACATCCCTGCTCCAGTGTTCAACCAGCAGGCACTCTCCATCCTGGGGCTGTCGCGCTGTTCAATAGAACTTAGCCCCACCAGCGTAGCGGGGTTGCAAGGCATGACCCGCCTCGAATACTTGAACCTGGACCACAACCCGCTGGCCCGCACTCCGGATTTCAGTCACCTGCCCAATCTGAGCACAATCTCGCTGAAAGACACCGGATTGACGCAGGTACCCCCTAGCCTACTGGGCGACCCGCCACGCCAGTCGGTCAACTTGAGCAAAAATGCCATCGAGCAACTGCCCGAGGCTCTTTTTTCCATGCCGGCCTCAACCACCAGTGGCCTGGACCTTTCCGCAAACCCCTTGACACCCCAAACCCTGGAGTCGATCAAACGCTACTGCCAGCGCACCGGGGAGAGTTTCGCCGCCCAGGCATCCGAATCACAACGCATGCGCACGCAGCGGCTATACCCCTCGTTTCTGGATAACGAGGCAGACCGTTTCATCTTCCGCCTGCCCGGCGACATGGCGGCAATCGAACCTACGTTGGCGCGCCTGGAAGCTGAATACGAGCGACTGAACAACGACCTGCAGGTGTGGGTGCAGGCTGTACCGGATCGGCACCCCATCCTGGATGTGCCTATTGACGAACAAACCCGCGCCCAGGACCAACTGAGGCGGCGCAACCTCAAGACACTGCTGGAGCAGGCGTGGCGACGAGAAGCCCCCGAGGATGAAGAAAGCCTGGACGATGAGTTGACCCACCAGGTCTTACTCGACACACCAGTGCTAGGCGACTTGCCGGAATTGAACGCCAACTTCGACCACGTGACCTCGTTCCAACTGGACGGCAACGGCACCACGACTGGTGTCGACGGTACGTTGCGCAGCTTCAGCCATTTGCAAACCCTCAAACTGAGCAAGTGCTCCCTGGGCACCCTGCCTGAGGCGATCCAGCACATGCCCAAACTGTCCACATTGGATATAACGGAATGCGCAATCCGGCTGACACCCGAAACCCGAGGCGTGCTGACGGGGTTGACCGAACTTGAGTTTGTTAATTTGAGCAACAACCCCCTGGGTCACGCCCCTGACGTCGGCTCGCTGAACCAACTGGTTGCGCTGTACCTGAGCAACGCGGCACTGAGCGAAGTTCCGCAGGGCGTATTTGGCCTGGATCAACTGCAAACGCTGGACCTAAGCAATAACGCGATCCGGGAGATACCGGCGGACCTGCTGGAGACGTCAGCCGCCTTCAATGGCGACAGCGACTTGAGCGGCAACCCACTGTCGGCGCAAAGCCTGGAGCGCTTGCGTCAGTACTACCAACGCACGGGCGTCGACTTCCAGGTTGCGGCCGCCACCGTGGACTCCCAAGGTGGGCCGCTGGTGGTGGCTCTGCCTGCACCAGAAGAGGACTAACGGTTTAATCAACCGCGCTCAGAGGGTACCGACGACAACTCGAACGGGCTGCTGCTGCGCCGCTGGTTGCGGTCTTCACGCGGGGTAGCGCCGAAGAAATTGCGGTAGGCGCTGGAGAAGTGCGGCCCCGAGGAGAAGCCGCAGGACAGGCCGATCTGGATGATCGACTTGCTGGTTTGCATGAGCATCTGGCGGGCCTTGTTCAGGCGCAGTTCCAGGTAGTACTGGCTGGGGACACGATTGAGGTATTGCTTGAAGATCCGTTCCAGCTGTCGTCGCGATACGCAGACATGCTGGGCGATTTCGTCGGTGGTCAACGGCTCTTCGATATTGGCCTCCATCAACAGCACCGCCTGGGTCAGCTTGGGATGACTGGAGCCCAGGCGGTTTTGCAACGGAATGCGTTGACGCTCGCCGCCTTCGCGGATGCGTTCCACCACCAGCTCTTCGGACACGGCACCGGCCAGCTCGGCGCCGTGGTCACGGGCCAACACCGCCAGCAACAGGTCAAGCACCGACATGCCACCGCAGGCGGTCAGGCGATCGCGGTCCCAGTCAAACAGATGGCTGGTGGCGATGACCTTGGGGAAGCGCTCGGCAAAGTCATCCTGCCAGCGCCAGTGCACGGCGGCGCGGTAGCCGTCGAGCAAGCCCAATTGCGCAAGCGGGTATACACCGGCCGACAACCCGCCGATGACACACCCCGCGCGCACCAGTTGCTTGAGCGCGGAGCTCAACTGGGAGGCGATAACGGTGGGAGGCTCATCCGCCAGCAAGAACAGTTTCTGGAAGCCTTCAAGCTTGCCGGCCCACGGCTCCCCCGGCAGTTGCCAGGCACCATCAGTGGCCGGCTCTGCAAGGAGGAAGGACAACTCGTAGACCACATCCGGGTGCACTCGCTGAGCAACGCGCAAAGCCTCCTCAGCCAGCGCAAGCGTGAGTGCTTTTGTGCTGGGCCAAATCAGGAAACCAATTCGATGGGCGGTCATGGAGGGCTATCCGAAGCGAGTAACAGTAATGAAGACAAGGGCCAATGCTAGCCCGTAAGTGAATAGAAATCTCAAAAACGATGCGGACCACAGTGGGAGGGGGCTTGCCCCCGATAGCGGTGTATCAGCCAATACATGTGTAGCTGATGCACCTCAATCGGGAGCAAGCCCCCTCCCACCTAAAGCAGCTCCAACCGCAGGGGGGCTATTTCAAGCTGCCGGAGAGGAACTGCTGAAGGCGCTCGGACTGGGGATTGACCAGCACTTCGCGCGGGTTGCCACGCTCCTCGACGATGCCTTTGTGCAAGAACACCAGTTGGTTGGACACTTCACGGGCAAAGCCCATTTCGTGGGTGACCACCACCATGGTGCGGCCTTCCAGGGCCAGGTCTTGCATCACCTTGAGCACTTCGCCGACCAGCTCGGGGTCGAGGGCCGAGGTAGGCTCATCGAACAGCATCACCTCCGGCTCCATCGCCAGGGCACGGGCGATTGCCACGCGCTGCTGCTCACCACCGGACATATGGCCGGGGAACGCATCCTTGCGATGGCCTACGCCGACTTTGGCCAGGTAGTGCTCGGCCTTTTCACGGGCCTCTTTTTTTGACATGCCCAGCACATGCACCGGGGCTTCCATCACGTTTTCAAGCGCGGTCATGTGCGACCACAGGTTGAAATGCTGGAACACCATGGACAGGCGCGAACGCATGCGCTGCAGCTGTTTCGGATCGGCCGCCTTCATGGCGCCGTCCTTGTTGGCCACCAGTTTCAGCTCTTCATTATTGAGCAGAATCTTGCCGGCGTGGGGTTGCTCCAGCAGGTTGATGCAGCGCAAAAAGGTACTTTTGCCCGAGCCACTGGAGCCGATGATGCTGATCACATCACCGGCTGCGGCAGCCAGGGACACACCTTTGAGCACTTCATGACTGCCATAGCGTTTATGCAGGTCTTGGACTTCAAGCTTATACATGCGGTCGGTTCTCACAAAAACAGGTGGTCAGTCGTTGAGCAAGCGCCCGTGACGCAGCGCTTCGCGCCCCGCCACCTTGGCCAGCCAGAAACCCGCTTGGGCATAACGTAGCCGTTCAACGGCAAACAACACCCCGGACGTGCCCGCACAGACAATGCTGACGCGGTCGGTCAGAGGGTCAATCACTTCAAAAATCGGTTCGCCGGTCTCGACCCAGTCACCGGCTTTACGCAGGTAACTGATCACCCCGGCATGGGGTGCAAACAGCAGCTCGGTGCCTTCGAAGGGCACACCCTCGCAGGGTTCGTGTTGCGGTGCCGGCCATTCGCCTTTGATCAGGCCCTGTTCGGCGAGGAACGCAAGGATGCCTTCGGCGTGGAAGATTGCTTCATGGCGGCCCGTATCGGCCTGGCCACCCAATTCCAGGGTTGTCGCCAGGCACGCCAGCGGAATCTGCGCAGCCGGAAATGCTCGGGACAGACGCAACCACGGCAGCGAGCACGCTTCGTCAAACGAACTGCCGCCGGAGTCTTCCGCCAACAGGCCGACTTTTACATTCAAATGCGCCGACAACGAACGCCACTGCGGCCAGTGCTGGGGCAGCGCGTACATGTGCAGCGCGGCTTCGGCGTCGCAGTGCAGGTCGAGGACGATATCGGCGGTGCAGGCGTGGCTGAGCAACACGCGTTGCATGCCCTGCAGCTGGCTGCTGGGCTCGGGCAACGCATTGAGCGCATCGGTCATCGCCTGGCGAATCATGCGCACATTGGCATGCGGGTCATCACCCAGCTGGCCTTGAAGCAACTGGGCAACCGGCTCACTCAACTCGAAAAAATCGCGGTTGAAATTCTTGCCGCTGCCGATCTCGAAACGGCCCTGATGGCTGCCTTGCAACAACTGGCCGAGGCCCATCGGATTCGCCACCGGCACCAGCTCGATCACGCCGTTGAGGGCACCTTGCTGCTCCAGTTCAGTGAGGCGCTTTTTCAGCTCCCAGGCGGCACGCATGCCCGGCAACTCATCGGCGTGCAGGCTGGCCTGGATATAGGCTTTGCGCTCGCCGCTGCCGAAACGAAAGACGCTCAGTTGGCGCTCGCACCCCAGGTGGCCCCAGGGCAACAGGTGATCGATACGTTCCATATCAATGCTTCCGTGGAGCCAGGTAGCTCAGCCAGCGGCGCTCGGCCAACTTGAACAGGCGCACCAGGATAAAGGTCAGGCACAGGTAGAACGCGCCAGCGGTGATATAGGCTTCGAACGGCAGGTAGAACTGGGCGTTCACCGTACGTGCGGCACCGGTGATGTCGATCAAGGTCACGATGGACGCCAGGCTGGTGGTCTGCAGCATCATGATCACTTCGTTGCTGTACTGCGGCAGTGCACGGCGCAGGGCAGAGGGCAGCAGGATGCGGCGATACAGTTTGTAGCGCGACATGCCCATGGCCTTGGCCGCTTCGATCTCGCCATTCGGCGTGGCCTTGAGGCTACCGGCGATGATCTCGGCAGTATAGGCACTGGTGTTGATCGCAAAGGCCAGGCAGGCGCAGAAGGTCGCACTGGACAACATCGGCCACAGGAAACTCTCGCGCACCGCTTCGAATTGCGCCAGGCCGTAGTAGATCAGGAACAACTGCACCAGCATCGGCGTACCGCGGATCACATAGGTGTAAAGCCAGGCCACACCGTTGACGACCGGCTGCTTGGACACGCGCATCAAGCCCAGGGGCAAGGCGGCGAGCAAGCCGAAGAACAGCGAGATGGCGAGCAGTTTCAGGGTGGTCAGCAGGCCGCCAAGGTACAGCGGCATGGCCCCCCAGATGACGTTGTAGTCGAAGATCATAGATCAGCCGCCCTTACGCCTACCGAGTAGCGCTTCTCAAGATGACGCAGGGCCAGCAACGATACGCTGGTAATCACCAGGTACATCGCCGCCACTGCGAGGAAGAAGGTAAAAGGCTCGCGGGTGGCGTCTGCCGCCTGCTTGGCCTTGAACATCATGTCTTGCAGGCCCACCACCGAAATCAGCGCGGTGGCCTTGGTCAGTACCAGCCAGTTGTTGGTAAAACCAGGGATCGCCAGCCGAATCATTTGCGGCACCATCACCCGGAAAAACACCTGGAAAGGACTCATGCCATAGGCTAGGCCGGCTTCGGCCTGGCCCTTGGGAATGGCCATGAACGCGCCACGGAAGGTTTCCGAAAGGTAGGCGCCAAAGATGAAGCCCAGGGTGCCGATACCGGCGGCCAAGGGGTTCAAGTCGATATAGTCGTCGAAGCCCAGCATGGGCGCGACGCGGTTAAGCAAGTCCTGACCGCCGTAGAAAATCAGCAGGATCAGCACCAGGTCGGGAATCCCACGGATCACCGTGGAGTACAAGTCACCCAGCCAAGCCAACCAGCGCACCGGCGACAGGCGTAACGCGACCCCGATCAGACCCAGAACAATGGCCAAGGCCATGGACGACAAGGCGAGCTGAAGCGTCAACCATGCGCCATCGAGGATGACGGCCCCGTAGCCTTTCAACATGATTCAGGTCCTCGAAAAGGGGGATGAAAAAATGGCGCAAACTTCAGAATCTTCTGTTGCTTGCGCCATTCTGGACAGACAGCTGCGAATACTTACTTGGCTTCTGGGCCGTAAATATCGAAGTTGAAATACTTTTTCTCGATTTCTTTGTACTTGCCGTTGGCACGGATCGCAGCGATGGCAGCGTTGATGCGGTCCAGGTTTTCCTTGTCGCCCTTGCGCACGGCGATACCGACGCCGTCGCCGAAGTACTTGACGTCGGTGAAGGATGGGCCAACGAACGCATAGCCTTTGCCGGCGTCGGTTTTCAGGAAACCGTCTTCCAGCAGGGTGGCGTCGGCCACGGTACCGTCGAGACGACCGGCCTCCACGTCCAGGTAGATTTCGTTCTGAGTGCCATAAGGAACGATGGTGGCGCCTTTTGGAGCAAACACTTCCTTGGCGAAACGATCGTGGATCGAACCACGCTGCACGCCGATCTTCTTGCCTTTCAATTCATCCAGGCTGTCGCTGACGGCAGTGCCTTCCTTCATCACCAGGCGCGCCGGGGTCAGGTAGTAGCGAGTGGTGAAGTCCACGGACTTCTTGCGGTCGTCAGTGATGGACATGGACGACAGGATCGCATCGATCTTGCGCACTTTCAGCGCTGGGATCAGGCCGTCGAATTCCTGCTCGACCCAGGTGCACTTGACCTTCATCTCTTCGCACAGTGCGTTGCCGATGTCGTAGTCAAAACCAACGATGCTGCCATCCGGCGCCTTCGAGGCAAACGGAGGGTAAGCCGCTTCGATACCAATTTTCAGAGGCTTGCCTTCGGCGAAAGCCTGCATGGACAGCACGGACAGCGCCAGGGCGCCCAACAGCACGAGTTTCTTCATCTTGGGACTCCATCGGTATAGGGCAAAAAGCAGTATGAGCCGTGGCCCACGATGCGACTTAAGTGAAACCGAATAGCGGTGCTGCGTCCTACGAAGGTAGACACCTGCGACGACGAGCGAGTGATCGGCATTCTAACGACAGGCCAGAAGCCGATATTTCCTCAATGCGACAACAATTTACAGAAGCACCGAGAAAGCGGTTCCAGCACATTGACAGCCTCTGAATTTTATGCAGAGACAAAAGATATTAAACCTGTTGATGCTGCAAATTGCGGGCCTATTATTCGCAAACCCTTCTAGCACGGCAAGTCTGGCGTTTAATCTTATTGCCAGGGGTGTCTAAAACGCGGTTTTTCGGGGCATGAACGTAGCCCTTTGCCTCAGGTTTGGGCAGAGGGTTACACATTTAGGTCGCACGGTAACATTCAGATACGTCTTACAACGGAAATCGATATTTATTGGCTTGGTGGTTATCCAGATCTGTCAGACCACCTCCGCCACCTCCGATGCTCGTCATGAAATGCAATCAAAATGTGGGTGGGGGCTTGCCCCCTCCTACATTGAATTTTCGGTGGTTTGAGCCGCCACAAAAAAGCCCCACCCGGCTCACACCGAATGGGGCTTTGTCTGACCAGCCCGCCTTATGCGACGTTCATGGTCTTGTGCGTTTCAATCAAGTGCGCCACCACACCCGGGTCTGCCAGGGTGGAAATATCCCCCAACCCGTCGTACTCGGCCGTCGCAATCTTGCGCAGAATCCGACGCATGATTTTCCCCGAGCGCGTCTTCGGCAACCCCGGCGCCCACTGGATCACATCCGGCGAAGCAATCGGCCCGATCTCTTTGCGCACCCAGTTCTTCAGCTCCAGGCGCAGCGCTTCGCTCGGCTCTTCACCATTTTTCAGGGTGACGTACACATAGATGCCCTGCCCCTTGATGTCATGCGGTACACCCACCACCGCCGCTTCGGCGACTTTGGGGTGAGCAACCATCGCACTTTCAATCTCGGCGGTGCCCATGCGGTGGCCGGACACGTTCAACACGTCATCCACACGGCCAGTGATCCACCAGTAGCCGTCCTCATCGCGACGGGCACCGTCACCGGTGAAGTACATGCCCCGGAAGGTCTTGAAGTAGGTGTCGACAAAACGGTCATGGTCGCCGTACAGCGTACGCGCCTGGCCTGGCCACGAATCGAGAATCACCAGGTTGCCTTCGGCAGCGCCCTCGATGATATTGCCCAGGTTGTCCACCAACGCAGGTACCACCCCAAAGAACGGCCGTGCCGCAGAACCCGGCTTGAGTGCGTGGGCCCCCGGCAGCGGGCTCATCAGCGTCGCACCGGTTTCGGTCTGCCACCAGGTGTCGACGATCGGGCAACGGGATTGGCCGACGTTCTTGTAGTACCAGTCCCACGCTTCCGGGTTAATCGGCTCACCCACCGAGCCCAACAGGCGCAGGCTGCTGCCGTCAGCGCCTTCGCAGGCGGCGGTGCCGGAGGCCATCATCGCGCGGATCGCGGTCGGCGCCGTGTAGAGGATATTGACCTTGTGCTTGTCGACGATTTTCGCCACCCGCGTGATATCCGGGTAGTTCGGCACGCCTTCAAACAGCAAGGTGGTCGCGCCATTGGCCAGTGGGCCATAAACGATATAGGTGTGGCCGGTGACCCAACCGACGTCGGCGGTGCACCAGAAAATCTCGCCCGGGCGGTAGTCGAACACGCGCTCATGGGTCAGGGCCGCATACAGCAGGTAGCCGCCGGTGGTGTGCTGCACGCCTTTAGGCTTACCGGTGGAGCCGGAGGTGTAGAGGATGAACAGTGCTTCTTCGGCGCCCATCTCTTTGGGCGCACACACGGTGCCCGCCACTTTCATCAGGTCTTCGTACCAGATGTCGCGGTGTTGGTTCCACTTGATCTGGCCATTGGTGCGCTTGCACACGATGACCTTCTGGATGCTGCTGGTTTCCGGGTTGGTCAGGGCGTCGTCGACGTTGGCCTTCAGCGGAATTTTCTTACCTGCACGAATGCCTTCATCGGCAGTGATCACCACCTTCGACTTACAGTCGATGATACGACCGGCCAGGGCCTCCGGCGAGAAGCCACCGAATACCACCGAATGGATCGCACCGATGCGGGTGCACGCCAGCATGGCAACCACGGCTTCGGGAATCATCGGCATATAGATGGTCACCACATCGCCGCGATGCACATCCTGGCCACGCAAGGCGTTGGCGAACTTGCAGACTTCTTCATGCAGCTCGCGGTAGGTGATGGTGCGGCTTTCGGAAGGGTCATCGCCCTCCCAGATGATCGCCGCCTGGTCGCCACGCTCAGCGAGGTGACGGTCCAGGCAGTTATAGGAAACGTTCAGGGTGCCATCGGCGAACCATTTGATATCGACATGGTGGTCGTCGAAAGAGGTCTGCTTCACCGCGGTGAAAGGCTTGACCCAGTCAAGGCGCTTGGCTTGCTCGCGCCAGAAACCGTCGGGGTTGACCACCGACTGCTGGTACATGGCCTTGTAGGTCGCCTCGTCGGTCAGCGTATGGGCTGCTACTTCGGGGCGAACGGGGTACAGGGAAGCCGCACTCATCTTTCTTACCTCGGTGACAATAGTTGTTTTTGTATACCCCGTTGTAGCCGGGGCGCCCCCATAGAACCATTCGACGATGGTAGTAACAAGCCCCTACAAATTGCCCTGCTATCCCCGTTTGCCGCTCTGGCCCGCAGCCAGCGGCGCTTTGCGTGTGTGTGAAAAAAGCTTTACCACGGGATTGTTACAAAATCCGCCAATAGTGTTTATCAAAAGCACGGGTATATGAATGAAACCTGCACGCCTAAAATCAACTCCGCCAACAAGGCACTGTGATTAACAACGCAACAGCCCCCACGAAGGCAACGTTAATCCGAACTTCCCAACTCTTAAGTTACACACGTGGCCTCACAAGGGCCCCGTGACCCCTTTCGCCCTGAAGAAGGTAAATAGAGAAATGAAAGCTTTAGTAGTGATGGCCCTCAGCAGCCTGTGCGCAACCGCCGTCCTGGCCGATGAAGCCCCGAGCGAGCTGGCTGGCCAGAACGCTCCGATTGTTGAGGAGTACACCTACAGCACACACCTGGACGTTGCCAAAGTAGTGTCCATGAGCAACATCCCAGAAGTTTGCCACGTTGTACCGGTACAAATGGAATATGAAGACTCGCAAGGTCAACGGCATATTCTAAAGTATCAAGTCATGGGCAATGGTTGCTCTAACGGATAACAACTTATTATAAAGGTGTTAATCCTGATCTTATTCGCCGCAAGAAATCGCTCTTGCGGCAAAGAGCCAGCTGACACACCTCGGTCCAAATGTGGGAGCGGGCTTGCTCGCGAAGGCGATACCCGCCACACCCCTCCTCAAAACTCTGCACCGTCCCGGCATTTTTACTCCCCAGAAGCCCACTTCCCCCGCCCTACAAAAAACATCCCACCGCCCGTCAAAAAAATCCTAGCCCAGCAAAGCCTTGCAAACACTCGCCTTGGCCGAAAACCACACCATTTTGGCGCTCTGTCGTGACCATCCGCCGCAACACAAACTCAAATTTTTCCCTATAATGCGCGGGTAAATCGGGCCTGCAATATCCCTTTACACGGGGATGAAGAGCCAGACCTGAGGCTGCGCTGGAGCATGCACCTGTCGCTCCGCCCCTCAAGCCTCACGCAGATACCCGTTCACCTAATTTGCGTTTAATGCCTGCGCTAGCGGTTGCAACAAACGATTCCTTAAGATCCACCGCGGCCCTAGGCCGTGTGAACACCCAACCATCCGGTTTCACACGGGCACCTTTGAGCCCTCACGCAGGAGACGACACGTCATGCTGAGCTGGGACGAATTCGACAAAGAAGAAGAAGGCGAAGTCGCCGC
>NZ_JALJFG010000047.1 GCF_023242475.1 Pseudomonas sp. MWU15-20650
TCCCACATTTGGCGCCGGGTTACTTTTTAAGACCGAGCTTCTTCAATTCCTCATCGCGCAACTCGCGACGCAGGATCTTGCCCACGTTGGTGGTTGGCAACGCATCACGGAACTCCACGGCCTTGGGCACCTTATAGCCGGTGACATTGGCGCGCATGTGCTCCATCACCTGGTCCTTGGTCAGGGTCGCCCCTGGCTTGACCACGATGAAAATCTTGATGTGTTCCCCGGACTTCTCATCCGGTACGCCGATGGCCGCGCATTGCAGTACGCCCGGCAAGGTCGCCAGCACGTCTTCCAATTCGTTGGGGTAGACGTTGAAACCGGAGACCAGAATCATGTCTTTCTTGCGGTCGACAATCCGCATGTAGCCGTCTTGCTGGATGATCGCAATGTCACCGGTCTTCAGCCAACCTTCACTGTCAAGGATCTCGGTGGTGGCGTCTTCGCGCTGCCAGTAGCCCTTCATCACCTGCGGGCCCTTGACGCACAGCTCGCCGGTTTCGCCCAACGCCAACTCGGTGCCGTCGTCGGCGATGACTTTACACACGGTGGACGGTACCGGAATGCCGATGGTGCCGATCTGGATGTGCTGGATCGGGTTGACGGTTGCCACTGGGCTGGTTTCGGTCATGCCGTAACCTTCGCAGATGCCACAGCCCGTCACGGCCTTCCAACGCTCGGCCGCCGCCAGTTGCAGGGCCATGCCGCCCGACAGGGTGACTTTGAGCGCGGAAAAGTCCAGCTTGCGGAACGCTTCGTTGTTGCACAGCGCCACGAACAAGGTGTTCAGACCGACAAAACCGCTGAACTTCCACTTCGACAATTCCTTGACCATCGCCGGTAAATCGCGCGGGTTGCTGATCAGGATGTTGTGGTTGCCGATCAGCATCATCGCCATGCAATGAAACGTGAACGCATAGATGTGGTACAGCGGCAACGGGGTGATCAGGATCTCGCAGCCTTCATTGAGGTTGGAGCCCATCAGCGCCTTGCACTGCAGCATGTTGGCGACCAGGTTGCGGTGAGTCAGCATCGCGCCCTTGGCCACGCCTGTGGTGCCGCCGGTGTATTGCAGCACGGCCACGTCACTGCTGGACGGGCAGGCATCGTTGACCGGTTGGCCGTGCCCCTTGGCCAGCACGTCGTTGAACTTGATCGCCTGGGGCAAGTGATAGGCCGGGACCATTTTCTTCACGTACTTGATGACGCTGTTGATCAACAGGCGCTTGAACGGCGACAGCAGGTCGGCGACTTCGGTGACGATCACATGCTTGACGGCGGTCTTGGGCACGACCTTTTCCGCCAGGTGCGCCATATTCGCCAGACAGACCAGGGCCTTGGCCCCGGAATCATTGAATTGGTGTTCCATTTCCCGCGCGGTATACAGCGGGTTGGTATTGACCACGATCAGGCCGGCGCGGATGGCACCGAACACGGCAACCGGGTACTGCAGGACGTTGGGCAGTTGCACGGCGATTCGATCGCCAGGCTTCAAGTCGGTATGCTGTTGCAGGTAGGCGGCGAATGCACCGGACAATTCGTACAATTGACCGTAGGTGATCGTCTTGCCGAGGTTGCTGAAAGCCGGTTTGTTGGCGAAGCGCTGGCAGGACTGCTTCAGTACCGCCTGAATATTCGGATACTCGTCTGGATTGATTTGTGCAGCAATCCCGGCGGGGTACTTATCCTTCCAAAAGTCTTCGTTCATGGAAGCCCACTCCTCAGCGACGCGAATTCATCATCGCATTTGATGCGATTATTATTGGTGTATGTTTTTTTAAGGTGAGTCTGGCGCTTTCAAGCAGGCCGAGATGTCACAAAGCGCGCCGAGAGTAGCAGCTTTGCCAAGGGTCGCCTAGAGCCAAAAGAGAGCCCTACAGTCACAAACATGACTCAAGAACATCTAGTGGTCACTTTTAGAGCAAAAATTCTATAAGCCTGAGGTAGGCTCTGGAATGCGGCTTTCAAGGCAATAAATAGCAATGTGCGAGGGGCTGGCCCCGTGGCGCTCACAACAACAGCCGTTTGGTCACAGATTTTGCGTTCGACGGTAACGGTGTAGATACCGATGGCCATCGGGGGCAAGTCGAATCGTCGTACCGCCCCTCCCACATTTGATTGCATTTCAATGCATGCTCAGGCGATGTCGCGCAGCTCCCTGCGCAGAATTTTCCCCACCGGCGTCATCGGCAGCGACTCACGCAACACAATGTGCTTGGGCACTTTGTACCCGGTGAAGTTGGTCTTGCAGTACGTCTTCAATTCCTCAAGGCTCACACCCTGGGCACGCGCCACCACGAACAGCTTCACCGCCTCCCCCGTGCGCTCGTCCGGCACGCCGATGACCGCGCAGTTGGCTACGGCCGGGTGAGCCATCACCACGTCTTCGATCTCGTTGGGGTACACGTTAAAGCCGGAGACAATGATCAGGTCCTTCTTGCGATCAACTATGCTCACGAACCCATCGGCATCAATCACCGCAATGTCACCGGTCTTGAGCCAGCCGTCGGCGTCCAGGGTCTCGGCGGTGGCGACCGGCTGCTGCCAGTAGCCTTTCATCACTTGCGGACCTTTGATGCACAATTCACCGCGTTCGCCCAACGGCAGCTCGTGGCCTTCGTCATCGATCACTTTCATCGCGGTGCCCGGCACCGGAATGCCGACGGTGCCCAGGCGCGACTGGCTACCATAGGGGTTGGTACTGGCCACCGGTGAGGTTTCGGTGAGGCCATAACCTTCACCGATGGAGCACCCGGTCAGCGCCTTCCAGCGTTCCGCCGTGGCCTTGACCAGCGCGGTGCCACCCGAGTTGGTGATCTTGAGATGAGAGAAGTCCAGGGTCTTGAAATCCGGGTGGTCCATCAACGCCACAAACAGCGTGTTCAAGCCCAGCAGGCAGGAAAACCGCCACTTCTTCAATTCCTTGATAAAACCGCCAATGTCCCGCGGATTGGTAATCAGCACATTGTGGTTGCCGGTCACCATCATGCACATGCAGTTCGCCGTGAAGGCATAGATGTGGTACAGCGGCAGCGGCGCGATCATCACCTCTTGCCCTTCGCGCACCAGCGGTTGGCCATCGTCGGTGACCTGGGACATGCACGCTCGCGCCTGCTGCATATTGGCGACCAGGTTGCCATGGGTGAGCATCGCGCCCTTGGCCAGGCCGGTGGTGCCGCCGGTGTATTGCAGTACCGCGATATCCTCCAGCGTCACCGGGTGTCGCGTCACACCGAGGCCCGCGCCCAGGCGCAAGGCGCGCTTGAACGACACCGCGCGCGGCAGGTGGTAGGCCGGCACCATCTTCTTGACTTTATCGACCACGGTGTTGACCAGCCAGCCCTTGGCGGCGGGCATGAAGTCGCCCATCCTGGCCTCGATCAGGAAATCGATCTCGGTATCGGTACAGACTTCCTGCACCCTCGACCCGAACAGGTTGAGGTAAACCAACGCACGTACGCCGGCGTCCTTGAACTGATGGCGCATTTCCCGCGGGGTATACAGCGGGTTGGTATTGACCACGATCAGCCCGGCGCGCAAGGCGCCGAATACGGCAACCGGGTAATGCAGCACGTTGGGCATTTGCACGGCGATACGGTCGCCTGGCTTGAGGTCGGTGTGCTGTTGCAGGTAACCGGCGAACGCCGCACTCTGGCGCTCAAGCTCGGCGTAGGTCAGGGTAATGCCCATGTTGCTGAATGCCGGACGGTCGGCAAAGCTCTTGCAGGAACGCTCGAACACCTCGACCACCGACTTGTAGGTGGAGAGGTCAATGGTATTGGGAACGCCCGCCGCGCGTTTGTCATTCCAAAAATCAGGTTGCATTATTCTTGTCCTCTTACCTGAGTGTGTCCGGCCGCTGCTGCTATAAAAATGTGCAGCTATAAAAAGCGGAGCTTTGGGGACGTTAGCAGTTATGACCCAACAGGCAAATACGCCAAACCGTGTCATTGATTGTATGAATCTTGCCGCTAACGCGTAGGCAGATACCCCAGCCCCTGGCAGATGAGCTATACACTGCAACGACCCCGAGCAAAGGAAGCGCCATGAACCACAGCACCTTCTGGCTGACCGCGAATGACCGCAGCCGCCTGTACGTCAATCAGTGGCTGCCGGACGGCCAGGCCAAGGCAATCATCATGCTGTCCCACGGCATGGCCGAGCACAGTGGTCGCTATGCACGCCTGGCCGAAGCCTTGTGTGCGGCCGGCTACGGCCTGTATGCACTGGACCAGCGTGGCCATGGGCGCACCGCCGATGAAGGCACGCTTGGGTTGTACGCCGAACAGGATGGCTGGAACAAAGTGGTGGGCGACCTGGCCAGCCTCAACCAGCACATCGGCCAGCAGCAGCCGGGGCTACCGATTATCCTGCTGGGCCACAGCATGGGTAGCTATATCGCCCAGGCTTACCTGCTGCACCACAGCGCCAGCTTGAAGGGCGCGATACTCAGCGGTTCGAATTTCCAGCCCGTGGCGCTGTACCGCGCGGCACGGGTGATTGCCCGTATCGAGCGCGCACGCCAGGGCCTGCGCGGGCGCAGTGCGTTGATTGAATTCCTCTCGTTCGGCTCGTTCAACAAGGCGTTCAAACCCAATCGCACCGCGTTTGACTGGCTCAGCCGCGACCCGGATGAAGTGGACAAGTACATCAATGACCCGCTCTGTGGTTTGCGTTGCACCAACCAACTATGGATCGACTTGCTGGGCGGCTTGCAGCAAATCAGCAAAGCGTCCAATCTCGCGCAGATCGACCCGGGCCTGCCGATCCTGGTAATAGGCGGCGAATGTGATCCGGTGAGTGAAGGCAAGCGTCTCAAAAGTCTGGCCCACGCCTTGCGTGAGGCTGGCTGCCAAAACCTGCAATTGACTGTCTACCCGCAGGCGCGTCATGAAGTATTCAATGAAATCAATCGCGATGAAGTCACAACGGATGTGCTGACGTGGCTCGACCAGGCTCTGGCATTGCACAGACCGACCCGCTGCGAATAATTTTTCTTTTAAAATCAGATGGTTAAAATCAGATCATTCAGTTACCGATTAGCCACAGGATGCACCTTTAGATGACTCAGGTTACCAACACCCCGTACGAAGCCCTTGAAGTCGGCCAGACCGCCAGCTTCAGCAAGACCGTCGAAGAGCGCGATATTCAGCTGTTCGCCGCCATGTCCGGCGACCATAACCCGGTGCACCTGGATGCCGAATATGCCAAGGCGACCCTGTTCAAGGAGCGTATCGCCCACGGTATGTTCAGCGGTGCCCTGATCAGTGCAGCCGTTGCCTGCGAGCTGCCTGGGCCTGGCACCATTTATATCGGCCAGCAGATGAGCTTCCAGAAGCCGGTGAAAATCGGCGACACGCTGACCGTGCGCCTGGAAATCCTCGAAAAGCTGCCCAAGTTTCGCGTGCGCATTGCCACGCGGGTGTTCAATCAGCGAGATGAGCTGGTCGTGGATGGCGAGGCGGAAATCCTCGCACCGCGCAAGCAGCAAGTCGTCACCCTGACCGAACTGCCGCCGATCAGCATCGGCTGATGACCCTTTCAAGGTCAATACAATACAAATGTGAGAGGGAGTTTGCTCCCTCCCACATGGGTTACGCAGCAGGACTCAAGACTGAGCACGAGCCTGGTTACGCAGGGCTTTGACCTGGTCGTGGTTGCGTTGTGCGCCGTGGAACTGACGCTCAACCAGATCGCGGATGCCCAGCAGGTTGTGCTTGTTGATCTTCTCGATCGCTTCCTTGTAAGCCTTCAGTGCGTGGTCCTCACCACGCTCGGCTTCGTTCAGGACAGCCTCTTCGTCTTTGCCGGTGACCAGTGACTTCACGTCGACCCAGCCACGGTGCAGGGCGCCGGCAACCGAGCCGGATTTTTCCGGATCACCACCCAATGCACGCACGGCGGTTTGCAACTCGGCAGCCGCAGTGGCGCAGTCAGCGGAGCGTTTGACGAACAATGCTTTGAGCTCTGGGTGCTTGATATCTTCGGCACAAGTCGCGAAGCCTTTCTGGCCGTCTTTGCAGGTCTCGATCAGGTCGTTCAGTACAGAGATCGATTCTTTGTTGATGTCAGTCATTTTTCAATTCCTTGTGCGGGTTAAGAAACGTGTCTTAGTGATTGCAGCGCCCGTGCCAAGTTTTTAAGAAATGATTTAACCTTTTATTTCAACAACTTATGAATTATTGAACCTTCTGTATCTATGTTATTTGCATGATCTGTCATTTGGCCTTCATGCAGAATGCCTGTATTTTCCAAGCCATTCTCTCCAACCGCTGAAACCCCATGAACCCCGAAAAACTTGAACTGCTGATCACCCGCGAAATGCCCTTCGGCAAGTACAAGGGACGGATCATCGCCGACCTGCCTGGCCCTTACCTTAACTGGTTCGCCCGTGAGGGTTTCCCCCATGGAGAGCTAGGCGGTTTATTGGCCTTGATGCAGGAAATCGACCACAACGGCCTGTCCGAACTGCTCGAACCGCTACGCGTAAAACACGGCAAACCCGCCCCTCGCCATTAAGAGTGCACGTCATGCCAAGGCATGCAGATAACGAACGTCACTGGCAGGTCATCGCCCAGCGCTATGAGCTGGAACCTGGTCCGATCAACTTGGAAAACGGCTACTTCGGGCGCATGAGCCGCTGGGTTCAGGCCCGGTACCTGGAGCACGTTGCGCTTATCAACCGCAGTAACTCGTTGTATGTACGCCAGCAGTTCGAACAAGGCGAACAGGTCGAGCTTCGGCGCCAATTGGCCGGGCTGATCGACGTGGCCCCTGAGGCGGTCGCCTTCACTCGCAACGCCACCGAAGCATTGCAGTCGCTGATCCGCAATTACAACGGTTTGCGGCCAGGTGACCAGGTACTGATCAGCGACCTGGAGTACGACACGGTCAAAGGCGCCATGCGCTGGTTGGCGAACGCTCGCGGCGTGGAGGTGATAGAGCTGTCCCACACGCACCCAGCCAGTTTCGACAGCCTGGTGCAGACTTATCGGGATGCATTCGTGCAGTACCCGCGCCTCAAGTTGATGGCGCTGACCCATGTCACTCACCGTACTGGCCTGGTAATGCCGGTTGAGGCGATTGCCAAGGCGGCACGCGCGCACGACGTCGACGTGATCCTTGACGGGGCTCACGCCCTGGGCCAGATCGAATTCAACCTGGCCCAACTCGGTATTCAGTTTGCCGGTTTCAACCTGCACAAATGGATCGGCGCACCACTGACCCTAGGCTTTCTGTACATAGCCCCCGAGCGCTTGGCTGATATTGACCCGGACATGGGCGAATTCCACTACCCCGCCAACGACGTGCGCGCGCGTACGTCCTACAGCACACCGAACTTTGCGGCGCTGATGACGTTACCACTGGTCTTTGAAGAACATCACGCATTGGGCGGCTCGTTGGCCAAGGGCGCACGGGTCAAATACTTGCGAGACTTGTGGGTGGGCCAGGTACGTGGGCTACCGGGGATCGAGGTGCTGACGCCAGATGACCCACGGCTGTATTGCGGGATCACGGCCTTCAAGTTTACCGGACGAGATCAGCAGGTGATGGCGGATCGCTTGCTCAAGGACTACGGCCTGTTTACCACGACCCGTGTGGGAGCGGCGTTTGGTACCTGTATTCGGGTGACGCCAGGGTTGGTCACAAGCGCGGCAGACATCCAGGTACTGGTCAACGCTATCACCGAACTCAGCACCCTCTCCCACACTTGAATGTGTGTGGGGCTTGAGTTTTTTGTGGGCAAAAAAAAGCGGCACACCGACCAAGTGCGCCGCAAAAATGCCGTTAAGCACAGCAACAACGATTCGGTAAATCAGATCAATCCAGCAATGCCAGCGCCTGGGCGGTGACTTCCTGGATACGGGCCCAGTCGCCGTTCTTGACCCACTCCGGGTCGAGCATCCAGCTACCGCCCACGCACATCACGTTTTTCAACGCCATGTAGCTCTTGATGTTGGCCGGGCCTACGCCGCCGGTCGGGCAGAATTTAACTTCGCCGAACGGGCCACCGAGGGCCTTGATAGCGGCAACACCGCCGCTGACTTCGGCCGGGAACAGCTTGAAGCGGCGATAACCCAGGCCGTAGCCTTCCATGATGCCGGAGGCGTTGCTGATGCCAGGCAACAGCGGGATCGGGCTGTGTACCGAGGCTTCCAGCAAGTCGCGGGTGATGCCGGGGGTGACGATGAATTGCGAACCGGCCACCTCGGCCGCCTCGAGCATGTGACGGTCGAGTACGGTGCCAGCACCGGTGCACAGTTCAGGGCGTTGCTCACGCAGTACCTGAATGGCCTTGAGGCCAAACTCGGAACGCAGGGTCACTTCCAATGCAGTCAAACCGCCGGCTGCCAGGGCGTCGGCCAGCGGCAGAATATCCTGCTCACGGGCGATGGTGATCACCGGCAGGATCCGCGCCTTGGCGCAGAGACTGTCGATCAGGGCAACTTTATCCGCCATGGACACGGTCGGTTGAGGGCTTTTCATAGCGGCTGATCCTTGGCTCATGGGCACCAGTAAATCTCTAAAGTAGGTTGCAAAAACGCGCGAATCGGCATGGCAGCAACATCGTCACTGGCCAGGGCGGCGCTCAAGGTGGTCAATTTCGAGCTGCCGGAAATCGACAGCACGGTGTAATGGGCCGTGGCCAGCAACGCACGACTCATGGTCAGGCGCTGGTGTGGCACCGTCGGCGCCAGCATCGGCCAGCAACGGCGCGCACCATCGGCCTTCAGCGCCTCGCCCAGGTTGGGGCTGTTGGGGAATAGCGATGCGGTGTGACCATCATCGCCCATGCCCAAGACCAGCACATCAATGGCTGGCAACTCAGCCAACTGGCGATCGGCCAATTCGGCGGCGTCTTCAAGGGTAGCGGCAACGTGGTACAGGCTCAGGAACTTGGCCTTGGCCGCCGGGCCTTGCAGCAGGTATTTCTTCAACAACCCGGCGTTGCTGTCGGCGTGCTCCACCGGCACCCAACGTTCGTCGGCCAGCGTGACCGTGACTTTGGACCAGTCCAGCCCCTGCTTGGCCAGGTTCTGGAAAAACGCCACGGGGCTGCGGCCACCGGATACCACCAGGGTCGCCTCGCCTCGGGCACTGATGGCCGTGCGCAGTTGTTCGGCCACGTCGTTGGCCAAACCGTCCGCCAGCAGCGTGGGCGTACGGTACTCATGGGCGCTCACACCCTGAGGCAGTTTCAATTCAGATATCGCCATACCATGACCTCCCGTCGCGCGTAATCAGTGCAATCGAGCTCATCGGCCCCCAGGACCCCGCCGCGTACGGCTTGGGCGCATCACCGGATTTTTTCCACCCGGCGATCAACTGGTCACACCACTTCCACGCGGCTTCAATTTCATCTTTGCGAACAAACAGGTTCTGATTGCCGCGCATCACTTCCAGCAACAACCGCTCGTAGGCATCGGGAATCCGCGCGCTGCGATAGGTGTCGGAAAAATTCAGTTGCAACGGCCCGCTGCGCAGTTGCATGCCCTTGTCCAGGCCCTGCTCCTTGGTCATTACGCGCAAGGAAATACCTTCGTCCGGCTGCAGGCGGATGATCAGCTTGTTGCTGATCTGCAAGCGCTGCTCAGGGGCGAAGATGTAGTGGGACGGTTCCTTGAAGTGAATCACGATCTGCGACAACTTCTGCGGCATACGCTTGCCGGTGCGCAGGTAGAACGGCACTCCGGCCCAGCGCCAGTTACGAATGTCGGCCCGCAGGGCAACGAACGTCTCGGTGTCGCTCTGGGTGTTGGAGTTGTCTTCTTCCAGGTAACCCGGCACGGCTTTACCGGCGCTGTAGCCGGCAATGTACTGGCCGCGCACCACTTGGGTGGTCAGCCCTTCCGGGCTGATCGGCGCCAGGGCCTTGAGCACCTTGACCTTCTCGTCACGGATGCTGTCGGCGGACAAATCGGCCGGCGGGTCCATGGCGATCAGGCAAAGCAGTTGCAGCAGGTGATTCTGGATCATGTCGCGCAGCTGGCCGGCCTTGTCGAAGTAACCCCAACGGCCTTCGATACCGACCTGCTCGGCCACGGTAATTTCTACGTGGGAGATGTAGTGCTGGTTCCACTGGGTTTCGAACAGGCTGTTGGCGAAACGCAGGGCAATCAGGTTCTGGACGGTCTCTTTGCCCAGGTAGTGGTCGATGCGGTAGGTGCGGTTTTCCGGGAAGAACTGCGCCACGGCATCGTTGACCTTGCGCGAGGACTCCAGGTCAGAACCGATGGGTTTTTCCAGTACCACACGGGTGTTTTCCGCCAGGCCGACCTTGGCCAGGTTTTCGCAAATCGCACCGTACACTGCCGCAGGGGTGGCGAAATAGGCGATCAGCCGTTGTTCGCTACCGACTTTTTCCGCAAGGGCGACGTAGTCGTCAGCCTTCATGAAGTCGACATGCACGTAAGCCAGGCGTGCGAGGAAGCGCGCTGCCACGGCCTCCTCCAACTCCTTGCCGACGTATTTACGCAGTTCTTTTTCGATATGAGCCAGGTGCTCTTGCTCGCTGCCAGCCTCACGGGCCAGCGCCAGAATGCGCGTGTTGTCGTGCAAGAGCCCGGCGCCATCGAGTTGATAGAGGGCAGGAAATAACTTGCGCAGCGCCAGATCACCCAACGCGCCAAACAGGGCAAAGGTGCAGGGTTCTACGGTTATCGAAGGCATGATGTTTGTTCTTTTATCAAGTTAAGCTACAAATACCTTTTTTCAAGGTATCACTCAAGGAAAAATGTAGTAATAACCACAACATTTTCCCGAAATACGCATTCCGAGTGGTGGTGTTCAGCTACCCTCAGTAGGATAGGCCACCGCAAAGGGCCACTCGTTGATGGGTTGCTGCCCTATATTTGCATCGTCGCCCGAAGGAAAGACTGAATGGACCGCGTGCGAAATCTTCTGGAACAGATCCGGAACCGCCTCGAAGAACTGAACAAGGCTGAGAAAAAAGTCGCCGAGGTCATCCTGCTCAACCCGCAGCAGGCGACCCGCTTCTCCATCGCAGCCCTCGCCCAAGCCGCCTCGGTCAGTGAACCGACGGTCAACCGTTTCTGCCGTTCGTTCGGCGTCAGCGGTTACCCTGAACTTAAATTGCAGCTGGCGCAAAGCCTGGCCAGTGGCGCGGCCTATGTCAGCCGCGCCGTGGAGGCCGATGATAACCCTGAGGCTTATACGCAAAAAATCTTTGGCAGCGCCATTGCGTCTCTGGACAGTGCCTGCCAGGCCCTGGACCCTGCCCTTATCAGCAAGGCTGTGGATTTGCTGATCCAGGCACGACAGATCCACTTTTTCGGCCTGGGTGCTTCAGCCCCGGTGGCGATGGATGCGTTGCACAAGTTTTTCCGCTTTAACCTGGCCGTCACAGCCCACGCCGACGTGCTGATGCAACGCATGATCGCGTCGGTAGCCCATACGGGCGAGCTATTCGTGATCATTTCCTACACCGGGCGTACCCGCGAGCTGGTGGAAGTGGCACGTATCGCCAGGGAAAACGGCGCTTCGGTGCTCGGCGTGACGGCGGAAAACTCGCCGCTGGCCAAGGCCAGTACCGTGAGCCTGAACATTCCGCTGCCCGAAGACACCGACATCTACATGCCGATGACCTCGCGGATCATTCAACTGACCGTGCTGGATGTGCTGGCAACCGGCATGACCTTGCGCCGTGGCGTGGACTTCCAGCCGCATTTGCGCAAGATCAAAGAGAGTTTGAATGACAGCCGGTATCCGGTGGGGGACGAGTTTAACTAGCCGTCATCTCTACCAGCAGTATCGCCCCTATCGGGGCAAGCCCCCTCCCACACGCTGATCTGTGAATACCTTCAAATGTGGGAGGGGGCTTGCTCCCGATAGGGCCATAAGCCACACCGCTAAGCCCCAGCCCTAGCCTGCAAACTGAGATGCGCCCGCTCTCCCGGTGCCAGGCTTGCCCCAGCCATCGCCGACTCCACGCACACAAACCCCGACGCCTCGTTAAAACTCACCCCCAGCAGCGGCCGACTACCCGGGTGCCACACCACCGTGTCAGCGCTGTCGCCGGTGTCGATGCACAACTCGCGCTGCCAGGCATGGTCCTTGAGATGCAATTCACCGTCATGCTGAAACACCCGCTGGCACCCACCCTCCACCCGTAGCTCGCCTTCCTGCTGGCAAACCTGACGATTGAGCTGGTCATAACCTTGCGCACCGTCGAGCCCAGACAGCGCTATCTCGCCGACGTTGCCAATCCGCCAGTAGGCGTGCAACGCATGGCTCAACTGGCACGGCAGTTCATCCTGATGTTCGGTGCTCAGGCGCAGTTCCAGGGTTTCGCCCAGGTGCGCATGCAAATCCACCTGCCAATCGCATAGCTGCAACTGCCAGTGCAGACGCACGCCATCGTCGTCGGTGCTGCTGTCGAGCAGTTTCCAATCGATCAAGCGTGCCCAACCATGGGAAGGCCAGGCGTTTTCGCTGGGATGCCGGCCATACCACGGCCAACACACCGGCACACCACCACGGATGGCGCCCACTTGCGGCCATTTGGCGGCGCACCACAGCCAGGGCTTCTGGCCGGCGGGCTGAAAGTGCAGCAATTGCGCACCTTGGCGACTGAACACCGCCTGACACAGCGGATGGTCGATCACCAACACATCGCGCATTTGAAAACGCTCCCAGGCGAACACCGGACGCTCGCGCAGGGATTTGAAAAAGCGTTGCAGCGGATGCTCATGCATGTGCCACGGTCCTGAATATCTTCACGGTGCAACCCAAAAAAAAGCGGATAGCCATGGCTACCCGCAAAATGCGCACAGAGAGAAGGAGCTTATCGCAACAGCGTTAGAACGTAGACTGAATTTTCAGGCCCGCGACCACTGCGTTGTCGACTTGCTTCACGCCGCCTGGGTTGGCGATGTATTGCAGGTTAGGACGCACGGTCAGCCAGTTGGTGACGTGGATGCCGTAGTTGAGTTCGACGTTGTACTCGGTGTTGCGCAGCGGTGCGTAACCCACTTCGCTGTAATCGGTGAAGCCGTTAGCCTCGTTGTACAACTCAGCGTTTTTCTTCACGTCACTGTTGGCGTGGATACGGGACACACCGATACCGACGTCATCTTTCGCACGTGCATCAAACGGGCCTTTATACACAAGCATCAACGACTGGTAGTTGTCGACCAGGTTGGTGTCTTTGTCGTGGAAGGTGGCGTTGGCCGCGATATTCAGGCCGCGAGAAGCGTCACCGTTATGGCTGGTGAGTTGCTGTTGCGCAACGAACCAGTAACCGGTTTTGCTGCTGCGCACACGATAGGCAGCCCGAGTGGTCGCTGCGTCGTTACCATTGACGTCTTTAAGTACGTCGTTGGCATCGGCGGCGCTCTTGTAGTAACCCACACGGTATTCGCCCGGCAGATTATTAACTTTCGGTGACCAGACCAATTCCACCGGAATCACGGTGCCCTTGGTGCCGCTGCCGCTGAGTTTGAAGCCGTTGCCGTGCTCCAGTTGTGACGGGTTCTGGTTGTACGCACCGATTTGCGCGTACAGCTCAGGCGTGATGTTGTACTTCACGCGAATTGCGGCCTGGGCGACGGGCCAGTTGTACCAGGTGTTGACGTAGTTACCCACTTGGGAACCGCAGAACGACAGGTTCTGGAAGTCGCACGGGAAGGTGTTGAAGTCTTCGCCTTCACCGAAGTAACCGAGTTTCACGTCCAACTTGTTGTCGAACATCTGGTGCTGAATCCAGAACTGGGTCAGACGCACCATGTGGCCTCGGCCATCAACTTCTTGAGACGAACTCAAGGTGCCGGCACGCGGGTCACCAATACGGTCATTGGAGATGTTCGCGCCATTACGGTTGGTCAACTGGATCTTGGCCTGGGTGTTATCCCAGCCCCACAGCTTTTGCAGGTCCAGCGCGACGCCCAGACCGAACTGGTCAGCGTAACGGGCAGTTCTGTCGTTGTTGTAGCCACCGCCGATGTTGGCGCCGACTTCACCGACATAATCCGCTTTGATATCGATACCCTGCTCGATCAGCTTGGTCCGCTCGCCGCCCCAATCGCCGGTCATCCACTTGGAATCGGCGCTGAATGCATCGGCCGCCATCGCATTGGCGGACAATACCAGGGCTGCTGCTGCTGACAGTTGGCAGATCAGCCGAGTGTTGTTGTGCTGCTTTTTCATCCCTACATCCTCGTCTTTATTGTTATTAAACTGTTTTTATCTAACGCGGGTTACTTTTTTTAACCAAAACAACATCTTATCTGCTTCATCGGCCCTTGAACTGGGCCACGTTGTCGGCATGCCCATGTGTGGGCAATGAGGCAGCAGTGCCCAAGCGTTCGCCGGTTTGGGCGTCGAACAGCAAGACCTTGGCCGGGTCGAATTGCAGGGTCAGGGTCTCACCGACCTGCGGTGCCACATCCGGCGCCAGGCGGCAGCAGACCTTGGTGTCGTTGAGCTGCACGAACACCAAGGTGTCCGGCCCGGTCGGCTCGGTGACTTGGACTTCGGCACGAATGCTCGAGGCGCTGTCGCCCTCGCTGGTCGCCAACAGGATTTGCTCCGGGCGCAGGCCCAGGATCACATCGCGATCCTCAAGGCCCGCGTCCGACACGTTAAGCGCCAACTCGCAACGGGCCTGGCCGCTGTCGAGCAACGCCACCAGGCGGCCGTCCTTGCGTTGCAGGCGCAGCGGGACGAAATTCATCGGCGGCGAACCGATAAAGCTCGCCACGAATTGGTTGGCCGGGTTGTTGTAGATCTCTTTCGGCGTACCGAACTGCTGGATGATCCCGTCCTTCATCACCGCTACCTTGTCGCCCAGGGTCATCGCTTCGATCTGGTCATGGGTGACGTAGACGGTGGTGGTTTTCAGCCGCTGGTGCATCAGTTTCATTTCGGTGCGCATCTCGACGCGCAGCTTGGCGTCGAGGTTGGACAGCGGTTCGTCGAACAGGTAGATCTTCGGCCGACGCGCCAGGGCACGGCCCATCGCCACACGCTGTTGCTGACCACCGGACAACTGGCCCGGCTTGCGGTTGAGCAGGTGTTCAATCTGCAGCAGCTTGGCCACGCGCGCCACTTCGGTGTCGATGTCGGCCTGGGGCATCTTGCGGATCTTGAGGCCGAATTCGATGTTCTCGCGCACGCTCATGGTCGGGTAGAGCGCGTAGGACTGGAACACCATGGCGATGTCACGGTCCTTGGGGCTCATGCCGCTCACATCCTGGTCACCGATCATGATCGCGCCGCCGGTAATGGTCTCCAGACCGGCGATGCAGTTCATCAGCGTGGATTTACCGCAACCCGAAGGGCCGACCAGGATCAGGAATTCGCCTTCCTTGATCGACAGTTCGATGTTCTTCAAGGTGTCGGGCAGGCCGGCGCCATAGGTCTTGTTTACATTGCGAAGTTCGAGCGTAGCCATGATTACCCCTTGACCGCGCCGGCCGTGAGGCCGCGCACGAAATACTTGCCTGCGATCACATAGACCAGCAGGGTCGGCAGCCCGGCGATCATCGCCGCCGCCATATCCACGTTATATTCCTTGGCCCCGGTGCTGGTGTTGACCAGGTTGTTCAGCGCCACCGTGATGGGCTGGGAGTCACCGCTGGAGAACACCACGCCGAACAGGAAGTCGTTCCAGATCTGGGTGAACTGCCAGATCAGGCAGACCATGATGATCGGGGTCGACATCGGCAGGATGATCCGACGGAAGATGGTGAAAAACCCTGCACCATCCAAGCGTGCGGCTTTCACCAGCGCATCAGGAATGCTCACGTAGTAGTTACGGAAAAACAGTGTAGTAAACGCCAGCCCATAGACCACGTGTACAAACACAAGGCCCGTGGTGGTGCTGGCCAGGCCCATCTTGCCGAGGGTGAACGACGCCGGCAGCAGCACGGTCTGGAACGGCAGGAAACAGCCGAACAACAGCAGGCCGAAGAACAGCTGCGAACCCCGGAAGCGCCAGAACGACAGCACATAGCCGTTCAATGCACCGATGGCGGTGGAAATCAGCACTGCCGGCACGGTGATCTTGATCGAGTTCCAGAAGTAACCGTCAACAGTGGCCCAGGCTTTGACCCAACCGATGCCGGTGACCACGGTCGGCCAGCTCAGCAGGTTGCCGGTGCTGATGTCTTCCGGGGTCTTGAAGCTGGTCAGCAACATGACCACCAGCGGCACCAGGTACAGCAGCACGGCAAGGATCAGCACCGCGTAGATCGCGATGCGACCCAGGCTGATGGCAGGTTTGGAGGCGAGACTAGTCATTGCGCTTGGTCCTCAGCTCGGAATACAGGTAAGGCACGATGATCGCGAGGATCGCGCCGAGCATCAGGATTGCACTGGCCGAGCCCATGCCCATCTGGCCACGGCTGAAGGTGAACGAGTACATGAACATGGCAGGCAGGTCGGACGAGTAGCCCGGGCCGCCGGCGGTCATCGCCGCCACCAGGTCGAAGCTCTTGATCGCGATGTGCGCCAAGATCATCACTGCGCTGAAGAACACCGGGCGCAGGCTTGGCAGCACCACGCTCCAATAGATGCGCGGCAGGCTGGCACCGTCGATCTGGGCGGCGCGGATGATCGACTGATCAACGCCACGCAGCCCAGCGAGGAACATCGCCATGATGAAGCCGGAGGCTTGCCAGACAGCGGCGATCACCAGGCAGTAGACCACGCGGTCGGGGTCGATCAGCCAGTCGAGACGGAAGCCTTCCCAGCCCCAGTCACGCAGGAGTTTGTCCAGGCCCATGCCCGGGTTGAGCAGCCATTTCCAGGCGGTACCGGTGACGATCATCGAGAGCGCCATCGGGTACAGGTAGATGGTGCGGATAAAGCCTTCACGACGGATTTTCTGGTCGAGGAAAATCGCCAGGGTCACGCCGATCACCAGGGTGATGCCGATGAACATCCCGCCGAAGACGGCCAGGTTCTTGCTCGCCACCCACCAACGGTCGTTGTCGAACAACCGCGCGTATTGCGCAAGGCCCGCCCAGTTGTAGCTTGGCAGGAACGTGGACGTGGTGAACGACAGCACGAACGTCCACAGGATGTAACCGTAGAAGCCCACCAGCACGATGAACATGCTGGGCGCCAGCACCAGCTTGGGGAGCCAGCGCTGCAGTGCATCGAACGGCGAGGCTTTGCTGAACACAGCAACAGAACTCATGGGGAAATCCAATACAGGGAAAAGGACTACAGGAGCCTGCCTTGTGAGGGGTCAGGGGGTTTCCCCTCACAAGGACCAGCTACTAAGCGTTACTTGGCAGACTTGATCGCAGCGCCGAGTTTCTTGGCGGTGTCGGCCGGGTCGGCTTTCGGGTCGTTGATGTAGTTGGTCACGACATCAAAGAACGCGCCTTGTACCGCCAAAGTGGTGGCCATGTTGTGGGCCATACTCGGTTGCAAGCCGCCAGTCTGGGCGTCGGCAAGGAAATCCTTGGCCGCGGTCTGGGCGCAAGAGTCGAAGCCGAGCTTGTCCATTTCGTGGAGCATGTCGTTACGAACGGGGATCGAGCCTTTGTTGATGCTGAAGACTTTCTGGAAGTTTTCACCCAACACGACTTTGGCGATGTCCTGCTGACCGGCCTGGGTACCCTTGTCTTTGACCTTGAACACCGCCAGGGAGTCGATGTTGTAGGTGAAGGCTTTGTCGGTGCCCGGGAAGGCTACGCACTCATAGTCTTTGCCGGCGACTTTCTTGGCAGCCGTCCATTCGGACTTGGCCCAGTCACCCATGATCTGCATACCGGCCTTGCCGTTGATGACTTTGCCGGCTTCGAGGTTCCAGTCCTGGCCTTTGCCGTCAACGTCCATATAGGTCGCGACTTTCTTCAGCTCGGTCAGCGCCTTGACCATCTCCGGGCCGGTCAGTGCAGCGTTGTCCAGGTCGACCAGGGCTTTCTTGTAGCCATCGGCCCCCATCACCGACAGGACCACCGCTTCAAATACGGTGCTGTCCTGCCAAGGCTGGCCGCCGTGGGCGAGCGCAATGAAGCCCGCCGCTTTCAGCTTGTCGCCGGCGGCGTAGAACTCTTCGAGGGTGGTCGGGTTCTTGGTGATACCGGCTTTCTTGAAGACGGCCGGGTTGATCCACAGCCAGTTGACGCGGTGGATGTTGACCGGTACGGCGACGTAGTTGCCGTCGTACTTCACGGTGTCGGAGACTTTCTTGTCGAGCAGGGAATCCCACTTCTCTTCTTTAGCGACGTCTTTGAGCACGTCAGTGTCGAGCAGGCCGGTGGACGCCCATTCCTGGATGTCGGGGCCCTTGATCTGGGCAACGCCAGGTGGGTTGCCGGCGACCGCGCGGCTTTTCAGCACGGTCATGGCCGTGGCGCCACCGCCACCTGCGACGGCACCGTCTTTCCAGGTGAAGCCGTCTTTCTCAACTTGGGCCTTCAGGACATCCACGGCCGCCTTTTCACCGCCGGACGTCCACCAATGCACCACTTCAACCGTCCCTTTCGAGTCGGCTGCAAATACACTGAGGGGAAACATCGAGGCAATGGAAATAGCGACGGCGAGGCGATTAATCGCGTTCATCTGAGTACCTTTTCTTGTTGTTATGCATGCAAGTCTAGAGCTTGCGCTGCACGGAGTTTAAACATGGATTTTAAAGGCGCAGGTAACAAAGGGACGTACAAATGTCACCACTTTGTGACATAGCTGCCCCGACCTAAAGCACTGGCCAGGCTCGGTGACAAGGGTAGTACAGGCAGCACGACCGCTTGCCAGGCATGGTACAGGTCCGGTTTGCCTCCCCAGATCTTGCTGCTGGGTTGGTTGTGCGGGCTGAGTTCGTGGTGCCAACTGCCGTTGATACGGTCGATAAAGTGGGTTTCACAAAACTCCCAGAACCGGCGGTACCAAATCTCGTAATGCAACTCGCCGGTACGCTTGAGCAACGCTTGCGCTGCGGCGCTGGCTTCGGCATGGGTCCAGTGCAGGCGTTCGCGTACCACCGGGCGCTGGTTCCAGTCCAGGGTGTAGACGATGCCCGGGGCGCCGTCGACGGCCCAGGCATACTCGCAGGCGCTGGCGAACAAGCCTTTGGCGTCGCTCACCAGCCAGTCTGGCGTGGCCAGCCCGGCCTGCAGGCGCGCGGCTTCCAGGTGCAGCACCAGCCGCGCCCATTCGAAACCATGGCCGGGGGTGATGCCGTAAGGGCGGAAGCCATCGGCGGGGTTGTCTTCGTTGTAGCCGCGCAGCGGCTTCCACGCAGCGTCGAAATGCTCGATCACCATGAACTGGTTACCCGCTGCATGGGTGTGGATCACACGCTCGACGATGCGCAGCGCGCGGTCCAGCCAACGCGTGTCACCGGTGACATCGGCCAGGGCCAGGAACGCTTCCGTGGCGTGCATGTTGCTGTTGGCGCCGCGATAGGCTTCGACGCCGCGCCAGTCCCGGGCAAAGGATTCGAGCATTACGCCCTCCTCCTCGCTCCAGAAAAATTGGTCGATGATAGGCACGGCGTCGTTCAACAAGGCCTGCGCACCGGGGGCGCCGGCCACCACGGCCGAGCTCGCCGCCAGCGCGACAAACGCGTGCAGGTAAGCCGCTTTACCTGTGTTGCCATCAACGGCCTGGGGGGTGGCAAACCAGCCACCGTGCTCATGATCGCGCAGTGGGCCACTGAGGGCTGTCACTCCGTGTTCGACCAGCTCGGCATAGCCGGGCAGCCCCATGGCCTGGGCCATGGCGAAGCTGTGGGTCATGCGTGCGGTGTTCATGGTTTCAGCGCGAGCATCGGCCGGCAGTTGGCCTTTGTCGTCCAGGTTGCCGAAACCGTCCGGCAAGCGAGAAGCCTTGGCAAAGGCCAGCAGGCGTTGGCCTTCGGCGGCAAGCCAGGCGTGATGGGCAGGTGCATTCAGCCAACTGCTGGCAGGCAGTGGTTGCGTGGTCATGGGTGGCCCTTATTATTTTTTATGGGATGACCGAAGTCTAAACAAGGGCGCGGGAGGGGCAAGTAACGAAGGGGAAGGGAAATGTCACCAGCTGGTGACAATCAAGCTTCTTTTAAGAGCACACACTGAATGAGATCCATCTGATCCATAAACATCCAAATGTGTGGGGCTTGCTCCCGATGGTGGTGGATCAGTCAGTTTATCTGTAGCTGACCCACGGCCATCGGGAGCAAGCCCCCTCCCACTGTTTAATCTGATTTACAGCTCACAACCCCGATCATTGACCCAGCGGCGTGACCGTCGCCGGTGCATTCAGGCGCTGGTTCAGGTTCTGTACCTGGCTCTGCAGGGTGGTGATATTGCGAGTGGTCTGGATGCGGAACACGTCGAACTCTTTGTTGGTCGGTGCGTCGCTGTTAACGGCCTGGTTTTCCTGCGCGCTCTTGAGTACCAGGAGGTCCTGCTCGAGGCGGGCGATCGCCGCGCTGGGGTTGCCCTGTTTCTTCAAGGCGGCCACATCAGTGGACAGGTCCTTGGTTTCCGCCTGTGCCGCTTTGAGGCTGGCAACGGCGTCAGTCAGGGCCTGTACCTGGCCTTGCAGCTTGGCATTGGCGCTCGACAGGTCGTTGGTACTGGCGGCCATTTGCGCCAGGCGCTGATCCAGCTCGCTCGCCTGCCCGGCCACGCCGACTTGCTGCTTGCCCTGCTCCAGCAATTGGGTTTCCAACTGTTTGATCTGCTGCTTCAGCGCTTCGCTGCCATTGTTGACGTTGGCTTCGCTGGCGACCACCTTGCCGGAAATGTCCTGCAGGCGCCCCGCCGCTTCCTCGCTGATACGCGCAAAACTTTCCTGGGTGGCAACCAACTGCTGCCCCATCAGGGAGATCTGCTGGAAACTCCACCAGGCAAGACCGGCAAAGGCAATCAGCAGCGCGCCGACCAATGCCCACAACGGGCCAGTGCTGGCACTCTTGACCCGGACCACCGGCGCGGTGCGCGAGCGTACCGAAGTGGCGGGAGTCGGCACGAAATCGTCATCATCCCCAGGGTCGGCCCGCAAGGTGGGAACGTTGTCGAAATCGTCGTTAGCATCGTTACGCATGAATCTACCCTGAATCAATGAGATGGCTAAGCGGCAGGAGTATAAACCGTGCTCCCGACGCATAGGTCGACCCGGAAGCAGGAATTCGGTTCCCGATGTGTTGCCGGCTGTGAGCCTATTTGAGGCTCGGGTCCTGGGCCTTCCACCAACTGCAGAATTCGTCGAGCGCGGTCCACAGGCTGACCTTGGGCTCGTAGTCGAGATAATGCCTCGCCCGGCTGATATCGAGGGTGAAATCTTTGTTCATCACCTGCATGCCCAGGCGCGACAACGCCGGCTCCGGGCGCCCCGGCCACATCGCGCAGAACGCCTCGTTCAACGCCGCCACGCTGTAGGAAAAACCGTAGGACCGATAACGGGTCACTTGGGGCATGTCCATTTGCCGCATCACGTAGTTCACTACATCCCACACCGGCACCGGCGCACCATTACTGATGTTGTAGGCTTTGCCCAAGGCCGAGCCGGTGGCAAGCAAGCTGCTGAGCAGCGCTTCGTTGAGGTTGTGGATGCTGGTGAAGTCGACCTTGTTCAGGCCATCACCCACAATCGCCAGGCGATTCTTGCGCTGCATTTTCAGCAGGCGGGGGAAGATGCTCATGTCACCGGCGCCAGTCACAAAGCGCGGGCGCAAGGCCAGTACTTCAAGGCCGAATTCCTGGGCACCGAACACCTTTTGTTCAGCCAGGTATTTGGTGGCGGCATAGGGATGTTTGAAGCGCTTGGGCACTTGTTCTTCGGTCAGCCCCAAGTGATCGCGGCCGTCAAAGTAGATCGACGGCGACGACAGGTGTACCAGGCGCCCGACGCGTTGCTTGAGGCAGGCTTCGACGACGTTTTCGGTGACCAGCACGTTACCTTGATGAAAGTCCTGATATTTTCCCCACAGCCCGACGGCGCCGGCGCAATGCACCACGGCTTCGACATCGTGGCAGAGGTCGCGCACCAGGTCGGCATCATTCAAATCACCCTGGATAAACTCGGCACCGCGCCGAATCAGGTGTTCCACACCCTCGGCGCGTCGCCCGTTGACCCGCACGTCCAGGCCCTGCTCCAGGGCGAAACGTGCAAAGCGCCCGCCGATGAAGCCGCTTGCGCCGGTGACCAGAATTTTCATGAAGCCTCCTACGGATGCAGCTGAAAGCGCCAAGCTTAAAGCTGCAAGTTAAAAACGATCTGCGAGTTCTTCACTTGCAGCTTGCAGCTTGACGCTTGTCACTGCTGATAGGGCACCAACCATTGGCCACACGCCTGGGCCAGGTGGTCGGTCAACAGCCCCAACAATTGTCCACCACTGCGCCAATGATGCCAGTACAACGGCACATCGATGGGCTTATCTGGCAACAACTCGACTAATACGCCGGTTTCCAGCTGATCGCGTACCTGCAATTCGGGCACCAACCCCCAGCCCAGGCCGGCTTCCGTCAGGCGAATAAAACCTTCGGATGACGGGCACAAATGGTGTTCGAAACCACCGTCCACCCCCAGGGACGCGAGGTAACGGTGCTGTAGGAAATCATCAGGGCCAAACACCAGCGCGGGTGTGCGTGCCAATTGATCGGCACGCACACCTTCAGGAAAATGCCGCGCAATAAAGGTCGGGCTGGCCAGCGCCCGATAGCGCATCGCGCCCAGCAACAGGCTGCGCGCACCCGCCACCGGGCGCTCACTGGCGCAGATGCACGCCGCCACTTCGCCGGCGCGCATGCGTTTGAGGCCGACCGTCTGGTCTTCCACGACCAAGTCCAGCAGCACATGCTGCTCGGCACAAAAGTCGCTGACCGCCTCGGCCCACCACGTGGCGAGACTGTCGGCATTCAAAGCAATGCGCAGGCGTTCGGGCATGCCCTCCTCATCCAGCGCCGGCACCTGGCTTTGCAGGTCGCGTTCCAGCAAACGCACCTGTTGCACATGGTTGAGCAAGCGCCGGCCAATATCCGTGGGGGTCGGCGGCGAAGCCCTGACCAGCACCGGTTGGCCGATACGTGCCTCCAGCAACTTGATGCGCTGGGAAATGGCGGACTGCGACAGCCCCAACACCTGGGCTGCACGTTCGAAGCCAGCCTGTTCTACCACCGCCGCCAGGGCGGAGAGCAATTTATAGTCGAACATCAGTTTCTCTAATGAGCGATCAGCAATATTTGTTTTTCTTATACAGCTTGACCCATGAGAATGACCAGCATTGCTTCTCTCTCTTTTCAAGGAACCTCCTATGGCTGGCGAAACCGCCCTGGCAACCCTGCTGCGCAGCATGAGCCCGCATCTGAATGCGGGTGAATACGTGTTCTGCACCCTGCCCGACCACCGTCTACCCGAAGGTTGCGAGGTCATCGGCAGTTTTCGTGAACAAGAAGGGCTGACGCTGATTGTCGAGCGCCAACAGGCTGAACGCGCCGGGTTGGGCTTTGACTATATAGCCGCCTGGATCACCTTGAACGTGCACTCAGCCCTCGAAGCCGTGGGCCTGACCGCGGCCTTCGCCAGTGCGCTCGGCCAGGCCGGTATCAGCTGCAACGTGATCGCCGGCTATTACCACGACCATCTGTTTGTCGGCCGTGCCGATGCCGAACGGGCCATGGATGTATTACGCCAATTGGCAGCGAACGCGGAGTAAATCCTATGTGGCAAAGTTATGTGAACGGGCTGTTAGTGGCCCTCGGCCTGATCATGGCGATCGGCACCCAGAATGCTTTTGTGTTGGCGCAAAGCCTGCGCCGTGAACATCACCTGCCGGTGGCGGCGCTGTGTATCGTGTGCGACGCCATCCTGGTAGCCGCCGGGGTATTCGGCCTGGCCACGGTGTTGGCGCAAAACCCGCTGTTGCTGGCAATCGCTCGCTGGGGCGGCGCAGCGTTCCTGTTGTGGTATGGCACCTTGGCGTTGCGCCGGGCATTTTCGAAACAAAGCCTGGAGCAAGGCGAAAACCTCAAGGTACGTTCATTGCGTGCCGTGTTGCTCAGTGCCTTGGCGGTGACGCTGCTCAATCCGCACGTGTACCTGGATACGGTGCTGCTGATTGGCTCATTGGGCGCTCAACAAACCGAGCCCGGTGCGTATGTGGCAGGCGCCGCCAGCGCTTCGTTCCTGTGGTTTGCCACCCTCGCGCTGGGGGCGGCGTGGTTGGCACCGTGGCTCGCGCGCCCCGCCACCTGGCGCCTGCTGGATCTTCTGGTCGCCGTGATGATGTTCTGCGTAGCCTATCAATTGATCAGCGCCTGAGGATTATTCCAAAACGCTCTGGAACCTCTATCCCACACAGTTGTTGCGTGGTTTTGCCGCAACCCCGGTGCTATGATCCGGACCCTGCGCCGCAAAGAGTACAAACTCCCCGGCGCTTGTTTGGCCGCCCGTGATCGGCCTTGCGCTCACCGCAACTGACCTGATTAGGAGAATCATCATGGCTTTCGAATTGCCGCCGCTGCCCTACGCACACGATGCCCTGCAGCCGCACATCTCCAAGGAAACCTTGGAATACCACCACGACAAGCACCACAACACCTATGTCGTGAACCTGAACAACCTGGTGCCAGGCACCGAGTTCGAAGGCAAGACCCTGGAAGAGATCATCAAATCCTCGTCGGGCGGCATCTTCAACAACGCCGCTCAGGTCTGGAACCACACCTTCTACTGGAACTGCCTGGCGCCAAACGCCGGTGGCCAACCTACCGGCGCACTTGGCGATGCCATCAACGCTGCGTTCGGCTCGTTCGACAAGTTCAAGGAAGAGTTCACCAAGACGTCCGTCGGCACCTTCGGTTCCGGCTGGGGCTGGCTGGTGAAAAAGGCTGACGGTTCCCTGGCCCTGGCCAGCACCATCGGCGCCGGCAACCCGCTGACCAGCGGTGATACCCCGCTGCTGACCTGCGACGTCTGGGAACACGCCTACTACATCGACTACCGCAACCTGCGTCCAAAGTATGTGGAAGCGTTCTGGAACCTGGTCAACTGGAAGTTCGTGGCTGAGCAGTTCGAAGGCAAGACCTTCACTGCGTAAGTAACGCTTGCAGTAGAAAGAGCCCGGCAAATGCCGGGCTTTTTCATGCGCAACAAAATTAGTCACCCCCGCCCCGGAACTCAGTCATCGTTCTTCGCCACATAATCAGCGAGAGGAGTTGATCTCTCTTACCTGTCGGAGAAATAACAATGACAATCGGCACATTAGCTTCACTCCCTGTGGTGGGCGACCTGTTAAAAACAGCACTTCCTGCGGTTGGCGATATCGTCAAAGCGGTCACGCCATTGATCCAACCCTTCGCAGATGCCCTGGCTAAGAAGATAGGAGGCGAGGCGCAGGACGCCTCAAGCAAATCCATTGAGTTCTCCAAAGACTCAGACGCTGAAAAGCTGTCGATTACCTTCAAACAATAATCTCCCCCTTTATCCCTGAGCCGGGCCAGAGCCGGATGCTGCAGGGAACAAACGGACAAAGCAGCCAGCAAGCGGTGGCGCAGAGACCTCTCTGTGCCACCTCTTAACCGGCACTGGCCCGGCAGGGATAACCAAGCCTCGGTCAGAACTTGATCTGCTGCTGTTGATTCATAGCGCTGCCTGCAAAATTAATTGCGCTGCCCAACGCCTGTTTTCCGACGTCTACCGCCATGCTCGCTGCCTGACCCAGCATAGGTAGGACTACGGGGGCCAACGCTGCTGCGGCGGTTCCTGCTGCGATCATAAGTCAATGCTCCGAAATTGAATGAAAGGCGTATTCCTCTCTCGAGCTGAGTGGACAGTTCCGAAGTTTAGTTCCACTTTTCGTGACTTTTTGCGCTAGCCCCAATGTCCCTTTGACTGCCATCACCAGATTGCCAATACTCATGGCATATTGAAGGCCACCCGCATGAGACAAGGAATGCCCCTTTGAAGCTGGAACTCAAAAACAGCTTGTCGGTGAAGTTACTACGGGTTGTGCTGCTGTCGGCATTGATCGTGGGTGTGGCGCTGAGCGTGGCGCAGATCGTTTTTGATGCCTATAAGACACGCCAGGCTGTGGCAGGTGATGCCCAGCGTATCCTCGACATGTTTCGCGACCCCTCGACCCAGGCGGTCTATAGCCTGGACCGCGAGATGGGCATGCAGGTGATCGAGGGGCTGTTTCAAGACGACGCGGTACGCATGGCCTCCATCGGCCACCCCAACGAGACCATGCTCGCGGAAAAAAGCCGCGCGCTGCAGACCTCGTCCACTCGCTGGTTGACCGACCTGATTCTCGGCCAGGAACGCACGTTCACCACTGCATTGGTGGGCAAGGGCCCCTATAGCGAATATTACGGCGACCTCAGCATCACCCTCGACACGGCCACCTACGGCAAAGGCCTTATTGTCAATTCGGTGATCATCTTCATTTCCGGCGTTTTGCGCGCCCTGGCCATGGGCCTGGTGCTGTATCTGGTTTATCACTGGCTGCTGACCAAACCGCTGTCACGGATTATCGAACACCTGACGTCGATTAACCCGGACCGACCCAGCGAGCACAAGATCCCTCAGATCAAGGGGCACGAACGCAATGAGTTGGGGCTGTGGATAAACACGGCCAATCAGTTGCTCGAATCCATCGAGCGCAATACCCACCTGCGTCACGAAGCAGAGTCCAGCCTGTCGCGCATGGCCCAGTATGACTTTCTCACTGGCCTGCCCAACCGCCAGAAGCTGCAGGGGCAACTGGACAAGATCCTGATCGACGCCGGCCGCCTGCAGCGCCGCGTGGCGGTGTTGTGCGTGGGGCTGGATGACTTCAAGAGCGTCAACGAACAATTTACCTACCAAGCCGGCGACAAACTGCTGCTGGCCCTGGCCGACCGCTTGCGCGCCCACAGCGGCCGTCTCGGTGCACTTGCCCGCTTGGGCGGCGATCAGTTCGCACTGGTGCAAGCCGATATCGACCAACCCTACGAAGCCGCTGAACTGGCGCAAAGTATTCTGGATGACCTGGAGGCCGAGTTCGCACTTGACCAGGATCAGATCCGCCTGCGTGCCACCATCGGCATCACCCTGTTCCCGGAAGACGGTGACAGCACCGAGAAGCTGCTGCAAAAAGCCGAGCAGACCATGACCCTGGCCAAGAGCCGCTCGCGCAACCGTTATCAGTTCTATATCGCCAGCGTCGACAGCGAAATGCGCCGGCGTCGCGAATTGGAAAAAGACCTGCGCGATGCCCTGAGCCGTGACCAGTTCCACTTGGTCTATCAACCGCAAATCAGCTACCGCGACAATCGCGTGGTTGGCGTCGAAGCGCTGCTGCGCTGGCAACACCCGGAACACGGCCTGGTGCCGCCAGACCTGTTCATCCCGCTGGCGGAACAGAACGGCACCATTATTGCGATTGGTGAGTGGGTGCTGGACCAGGCTTGCCGGCAACTGCGCGAATGGCATGACTTGGGCTTCAGCGAGCTGCGCATGGCCGTCAACCTGTCCACTGTGCAGTTGCACCACACCGAGTTGCCGCGCGTGGTCAACAACCTGATGCAGATCTATCGCCTGCCGCCACGCAGCCTGGAGCTGGAAGTCACCGAAACCGGCCTGATGGAAGACATCAGCACGGCCGCCCAGCACCTGCTGAGCTTGCGTCGTTCCGGAGCGTTGATCGCCATTGATGACTTCGGTACCGGTTATTCATCCCTGAGTTATCTGAAAAGCCTCCCCCTGGACAAGATCAAGATCGACAAGAGCTTCGTCCAGGACCTGCTGGATGACGATGACGACGCGACCATCGTGCGCGCCATCATCCAACTGGGCAAAAGCCTGGGCATGCAAGTGATTGCAGAAGGCGTGGAGACCGCCGAGCAAGAGGCCTACATCATCTCCGAGGGGTGCCATGAGGGTCAGGGTTATCACTACAGCAAACCGCTGCAGGCGCGAGAACTGGCGGCTTATTTGAAACAGTCCGAGCGCAATAAAGCGGTGAATCTCTGAGACTGCAAAACGATACGAAATATTTCCCGCGCATAAGTCTTTACACAAAATGCAAATCTTTCGCATTATGTCGCAGTTTTTGCGCCCCCTCGTGCGCCCTATCCACAACCGAAGCAGGATGTTCGCCATGATTCGTATGCCCCTGGCCACCGCCAGTCTGCTGGCCATTGCCATTTCTCTCGCCGGTTGCGGCGAAGGTAAAGACAAGGCCGCCGCGCCTCAAGCGCCTGCTGCTGCCAGCACCACTGCACCGGCGGCTACGCCGGCTGGCCAGGTCGACGAGGCTGCGGCCAAGGCCGTCGTCGCGCATTACGCGGACATGGTGTTTGCGGTGTACAGCGATGCCGAATCCACCGCCAAAACCCTGCAAACGGCGATCGACACCTTCCTCGCCAACCCGAACGACGCAACCCTGAAAGCAGCCCGTACCGCCTGGATCGCCGCCCGCGTACCCTACCTGCAGAGCGAGGTGTTCCGCTTCGGCAACACCATCATCGACGACTGGGAAGGCCAGGTGAACGCCTGGCCCCTGGACGAGGGGCTGATCGACTACGTCGACAAGTCCTATGAGCACGCGCTGGGTAACCCGGGCGCCAACGCCAACATCATCGCCAATACCCAGATCCAGGTTGGCGAAGACAAAGTCGACGTCAAGGACATCACCCCGGAAAAACTCGCCAGCCTCAATGAACTGGGAGGTTCCGAAGCCAACGTTGCCACCGGCTACCACGCCATCGAATTCCTGCTGTGGGGCCAAGACCTCAATGGCACCGGCCCAGGCGCGGGCAACCGCCCAGCGTCAGACTACATGACCGGTGACGGTGCAACGGGTGGCCATAACGAGCGTCGCCGTACCTACCTGCGCGCAGTGACCCAGCTGTTGGTCAGCGACCTGGAAGAAATGGTCGGCAACTGGAAGCCCAACGTCGAAGACAACTACCGCGCCACCCTGGAGAGCGAACCGGCCACCGATGGCCTGCGCAAGATGCTGTTCGGCATGGGTAGCCTGTCCCTGGGTGAACTGGCCGGTGAGCGCATGAAGGTGTCCCTGGAAGCCAACTCGCCCGAAGACGAGCAGGATTGCTTCAGCGACAACACGCATAACTCGCACTTCTACGACGCCAAGGGCATCCGCAACGTCTACCTGGGCGAGTACACCCGCGTTGACGGCACCAAAATGACTGGCGCCAGCCTGTCGTCCCTGGTGGCCAAGGCCGACCCGGCCGCCGATGCAGCCCTGAAGGCCGACCTGGCGGCAACCGAAGCGAAGATCCAGGTCATGGTTGACCACGCCAACAACGGTGAGCATTACGACCAATTGATCGCCGCCGGGAACGACAAGGGCAACCAGATCGTGCGCGACGCGATTGCCGCGCTGGTCAAGCAGACCGGCTCGATCGAGACCGCTGCGGGCAAGCTGGGCATCACCGACCTGAACCCGGACAGCGCCGATCACGACTTCTGATCCGTGTAAATCAGTTAAGCGCTAGAACGAGCAACCGGTAACCTGTGGCGAGCGGGCTTGTCCCGCGTTGGGGCGCGTAGCGCCCCCAAAGAAGGACGAATGCGCTGTACCCGATACTGCGCAGAAGACAGTTTTGGGGCTGCTGCGCAGCCCAACGCGGGCGGTGCGACGATTCGACAAGCCCGCTCGCCACAGTGATAGAGTTCCTTCTTAACGGACCGGCAGTGGGGTAAGCCTCCTCCCACATTTTGCTCGGTGTGGTCCCAGGCACTTCGGTTTACATACCCTGCACCCCAGGTAGAATGGCGCCTCTCCCCTATCACCCGAGCTCTCTTCATGGCGTTGCCGACCCTTCGCATCATCGGTTTTATTATCGGCATCTTCCTGATCACCCTCGCGATCGCCATGGTCGTCCCGATGGCCACCCTGGTGATATTCGAGCGCACCAGCGACCTGCCCTCGTTTCTGTGGGCCAGCCTGATCACCTTCCTGGCGGGCCTGGCCCTGGTCATCCCCGGCCGCCCCGAACACATACACCTGCGCCCCCGGGACATGTACCTGTTGACGGTCAGCAGTTGGTTGGTGGTGTGCATCTTCGCGGCGTTGCCCTTTTTGCTGACCCAGCACATCAGCTACACCGATTCGTTTTTTGAAAGCATGTCCGGCATCACCGCCACCGGTTCCACCGTACTGAGTGGCCTGGACAGCATGTCGCCGGGCATCCTGATCTGGCGTTCGCTGTTGCACTGGCTCGGAGGTATCGGCTTTATTGGCATGGCGGTGGCGATCCTGCCGCTGCTGCGCATTGGTGGCATGCGTCTGTTCCAGACCGAATCCTCGGACCGTTCGGAAAAAGTCATGCCCCGTTCACACATGGTGGCGCGTCTGATCGTGGCGACGTATGTGGGCATCACCATCCTCGGTAGCCTGGCGTTCTGGTGGGCCGGCATGGGCCTGTTCGATGCGATCAACCACGCGATGTCGGCGATCTCCACCGGTGGTTTTTCCACCTCCGATGAGTCCCTGGCCCACTGGAAACAACCGGCGGTGCACTGGGTGGCGGTGGTGGTGATGATCCTAGGCAGCATGCCGTTCACCCTCTATGTGGCCACGTTGCGCGGCAACCGTCGGGCGCTGATCAAAGACCAGCAGGTACAAGGCTTGCTCGGCCTGCTGCTCGTGACCTGGCTGGTGCTCGGCACCTGGTATTGGTGGACCACCGATTTGCATTGGCTGGATGCCCTGCGCCACGTGGCAGTGAACGTCACGTCGGTGGTCACCACCACAGGTTTTGCGCTGGGGGACTACAGCATCTGGGGCAACTTCTCACTGATGCTGTTCTTCTACCTGGGCTTTGTCGGCGGGTGCTCCGGCTCTACGGCAGGCGGGATCAAGATCTTCCGCTTCCAGGTCGCCTATATCCTGCTCAAGGCCAACTTGAACCAGCTGATTCACCCCCGCGCGGTGATCAAGCAGAAGTACAACGGCCATCGCCTCGATGAAGAAATCGTGCGTTCGATCCTGACCTTTTCATTTTTCTTCGCCATCACCATCTGCGCCATCGCCCTGGCCCTGTCGCTGCTGGGCCTGGACTGGATGACCGCATTGACCGGCGCCGCCAGTACCGTATCGGGCGTCGGCCCGGGCCTGGGTGAAACCATCGGCCCGGCAGGCAACTTCGCCAGCCTGCCGGACGCTGCCAAGTGGATCCTGTCGTTCGGCATGCTGCTGGGGCGGTTGGAGATTATTACGGTGTTTGTGCTGTGCATTCCGGCGTTCTGGCGTCACTGACCGTCGACACGTCCAGCAAACGCGCCCGGTATTCGCCGGGCGTGGTATCGAACCAGCGACGAAATGCACGGAAGAAGTTGCTCGGATCGGCAAAGCCCAGCAGGTAGGCGATTTCCAACAAGGTCATGCCCGGCTGCGCCAGGTATTGCTCGGCCAGTTCGCGGCGGGTGTCATCAAGCAAGGTCTGGAAACTGGTGCCCTCCTCCTGCAAACGCCGTTGCAAGGTGCGCTGGGACAGGTGCAACGTCTGCGCCACCGCTTCGCGCTTGGGCTCGCCCTGGGGCAGCAGACGGCACAGCACCTGCCGCGCGTTGTGGGTCACGCGGCTTTCGGAAAAACGCGCCAGGTATTCACCGGCAAAACGATCATGCAACAGCGCCATGGCCTCGTTCGCCGTGGGTAATGGCGCCTCCATGTCGGCGTGTTCGAAAATCAGCGCGTCATACGGCGCATTGAACTCCAGCGGCGCATGGAAGACGTGTTTATAAGGCGCCAGGTCGGCCGGTTGATCGCCCTGCAGCAGCACCTTGCGCGGTTGCAGGGTACGCCCGGTGAGCCAGCCGCACAGCGCCAACGCGCTGGCCAGCGAAGCTTCGGCGCTTTGTCGGGTCGGCGGCAGGTGATCGCCATGTACCGTCAGAATCAACGCATAGCCTTCAGGTAACAGTCGGAAGCTCAAATCGGCGCTTTCGGCGATGATGCGTTGGTAACGCACCAGCCGCATAAAACCTTCGGCCAGCGTGTTGCTGGACATCAAGGCATAACCGGCCACATGAAACGATGCAGGCCGCACCACCTTGCCCATGTTCAAGCCAATCGCCGGGTTGCCCGACAGCTCCACCGCACGCTGCCACAGACGGGTCATGGCGTCTTGCGCAAAACGCGCGTCCGGATCACTGAGGGCGGCGTAATCGAGGCCCAGTTGTTTGAACAACGCCCGGCAATCCAGGCCGTCCATTTCCAATGCCTTGACTATCCCCATCGCCCAGCTTGCAGAAGTTGTTCGTTCGCTCATGGCGTCTTCTTAATAAAGCAGGCTTAAACGACAGCCAGGAAGCCAAGGATACTAAAGTGGCATCTATTGTCACTGGCTGTTACCACTGATCACTCTAGACTCAAATAAGCTCCCCGCCGAACATCTGTCGGGCGGCATATCCACCAGAGGGTCAGGCGTCGTGGAAAACATCAGGAAATTCAACAGCTTTGCCGAGTTCTACCCGTACTACCTGAGTGAGCACCGCAACAGCACCTGTCGGCGCCTGCACTTCGTCGGCACCACCCTGGTAATCGGTATTCTCGCGTATGCCATCGGCAGGGGTTCACTGGGCCTGCTGCTGGCCTTGCCCGTGGCCGGCTACACCTTCGCCTGGATCGGGCACTTTTTCTTTGAAAAGAACCGCCCGGCCACCTTTCAACACCCGTTCTACAGTTTGTTGGGGGATTTTGTGATGTACCGCGACATGATTCTCGGGAAAGTGCCGTTCTAGCGGTGTGACCTCATGTCACTTGCGTTTAAATAATGAAAAATCGTAAATCCCGCGCGATAAAAATCTTTTTGTCATTTTCAGTGCTGTATCCTGCCAAAGCTTTTTGAGAGCGCGGAATCACCTGCGATTGAAAAAACAGACTTTGCGAGGAGCGACGACGATGCACGAGATACCTAATCTCCCCTTCCCAAGCCTGCACCCAACTGAGCAGCCAACACCGCAGCAGGCCAGCAACAAGCAGCCTGAGGCCAAAGAAGCAAAACCAGTCGACATCAAAAGCCAGGACTGACGCCGTACCAGACCGTGTGGAAAGCGCAACTTCAAGCGCTTTCCACACTGCCTGAATCATCTGAGATACCTGCCATGCCCCCTGACCTTCCCCACACCCCGGACGCCGCTGTACTCGACGCAGCCTTGCAAATGGTCGAAATCTGGAACCGCCTCAGCGCGGACAAACAAGCCGTGCTACTCAAGCGTTTCGGCACCCAGGAAAACGCCTTGGCAGCCCTGGTGACCACACAACTGCTGGCCCCTGCTCAAGCTTGACGTCTTGTTGAGCTGACGTTTTTCATTTTTGCCGCCCTGCGCGGTCAAAGCGCCGGTATCATTAGCAGCCTATCTTTACCTGCTGCGACAGTGGACCTCTCCCATGCCAGATACCCAGCGCCCCATGACGGTCACGCTGCAAGTCGTTTCCATCGTGCTGTTTACCTTCATCGGCTACCTGAATATCGGCATTCCCCTGGCGGTATTGCCCGGCTATGTGCATAGCCAGCTGGGCTATGGCGCCGTTATCGCGGGGCTTGTGATCAGCGTGCAGTACCTGGCTACCCTGCTGAGCCGTCCGTATGCCGGAAAAATCATCGATAACCTGGGCAGCAAGCGCGCGGTACTGATCGGCTTGGTGGGTTGCGGCTTGAGTGGCGTGTTCATGTTGTTCGCGGCGTGGTTTTCAAGCCTGCCGGCCGTCAGCCTGGGCAGCCTGCTCATTGGCCGGCTGGTGCTGGGCAGCGCGGAAAGCCTGGTGGGCTCGGGCGCCATTGGCTGGGGCATCGGCCGCGTCGGCGCGGCGAATACGGCCAAGGTCATCTCATGGAACGGCATCGCCAGCTACGGCGCGCTCGCTGTCGGAGCACCGTTGGGGGTGCTGCTGGTCAGCCACTTGGGGCTATGGAGCATGGGCGTCAGCATCATTCTGCTGGCCGTACTGGGCTTACTGTTGGCTTGGAACAAGGAAGCGGCCCCCATCGTGGCCGGCGTGCGCTTGCCGTTCATGAATGTCCTGGGCCGTGTGCTGCCTCACGGTTGCGCGTTGGCGCTGGGCTCCATCGGCTTTGGCACCATCGCCACCTTTATCACCCTGTATTACACCACCCAGCATTGGGATAACGCGGTGTGGGCCTTGAGCCTGTTCGGCGCCAGCTTTATCGGCGCACGCTTGTTGTTTGGCAACCTGATCAACCGGATCGGCGGTTTTCGTGTGGCGATTGCCTGCCTGTCGGTGGAGATCCTCGGCCTGCTGTTGCTGTGGCTGGCGCCGGATGCCCATCTGGCATTGGCCGGCGCGGCCTTGAGCGGGTTCGGCTTCTCCCTGGTATTTCCGGCGCTGGGGGTCGAGGCGGTCAACCTGGTGCCGGCCTCCAGCCGGGGTTCGGCAGTGGGGGCTTATTCACTGTTTATCGACTTGTCGCTGGGCATCACCGGCCCACTGGCGGGCGCCGTGGCGGCAGGCTTCGGCTTTGCGTCGATCTTCCTGTTCGCCGCCCTCGCAGCCGCCGGTGGCTTGCTGTTGAGTGTGTACCTGTACCGCCAGGCACCTAAAGCCCGCGAAGCACGCAACGCCTAGAAATCCACCTTGCCGCGCCCGGCCTTGATGCTACCGCGCTTGGTCTTGGACTCCAGGCGACGCTTCTTCGAGCCCAGGGTCGGCTTGGTTGGACGGCGTTTTTTCTCGACCTTGGTAGCGCTGAGGATCAACTCCACCAAGCGCTCCAGTGCATCCGCGCGATTCTGCTCCTGGGTCCGGTACTGCTGGGCCTTGAGCACCAGCACGCCCTCACCGGTGATCCGACTGTCGCGCAGTGCCAGCAGCCGCTCCTTGTAGAACTGCGGCAACGACGACGCAGGAATATCAAAACGCAGGTGCACCGCACTCGACACCTTATTGACGTTCTGCCCACCCGCGCCTTGGGCACGGATGGCAGTCAGCTCGATCTCGGCATCGGGCAGGTGCACGTTGTTGGAAATTACCAGCATCAATCAAAAACCTTAGGCAACGGACAAGCCCAACTCGGACAACACCATCGACGCCTGGGCTTTGGAAATCACGGCGCCTTTGAACAGTTTGGCATCATTGAGGCGTAACCCGCTCAAGTCGATGCCAATCGGCCGCTGGCCCATCAGGTCATCGTGCTGCAGGGGAATGCACTCCGACGGCAGAGGATTCGTGTGTCGTTAGCCTTGCCAATTTAGTTTCCGGCATTGACATCTATTTAAGCAACTACAAAAGTACCGAGCATGAGCCAATACAAAAAGCTACAAACACTCAGGGGGTTGCCCCTCGACAATGACCTCACCCTTAAAACCAGCCCCCATAAAATGAAAAAACTATTCATTGCTGTGCTAGGTACTCTATCGCTTATTCAAACATCACTTGCCTTTGCAGACAGTGCCAATGGAAAAAACCTCTACTCACAAAGATGCGCCATGTGCCACGGGGCAAACCTCAAGGCAACGGGGCCCCTGGCCAATAAAAGCAGCCCTCCCACACCCGACCTTACAACCCCCGCGTTCAAAAAGCGCCTGACGGATTACCCAGGCGTTATTGTCTCTTCGGTCATACTTCGGCCCAATGGAAACTTGATTCCAAAAACACTGAAAGACAATGGTGTAACGCTAGCGCCGCACGCGTGGAGCATTCAAGACCTGCGCGACTTGAACCAGTACATGACGGGTGTTATTGCAAAAAACTGATGGCCTTGAGGTCGAACACTCCGCGCACTGTATTCCCGACAACGGGAATAACAGGGCGCAGAGCTTCAGGGTGACGCGAGTGTGTTTACTTCAGCGCGGCATTCGCCGTGTTCAACGCAGCTTCGGCATGGCGCTTGTTCTTGATCCAGTAACACACTGCCATGAACGCCACCCACACCGGGATTGCGTAGACCGACACCTGAATCCCCGGGATCATCAGCATGATCACCAGGATAAACGCCACGAACGCCAGGCAGATGTAGTTGCCATACGGGTACCACAGCGCCTTGAACAACGGTACCTGGCCAGTGCGGTCCATGTGCTGGCGGAACTTGAAGTGGGAGAAGCTGATCATCGCCCAGTTGATCACCAACGTGGCCACCACCAGTGACATCAGCAGTTCCAGCGCGTGTTGCGGGATCAGGTAGTTCATCAGCACCGCCACCAGGGTGACCGCCGCCGATGCGAGGATCGAGCGCACCGGCACACCACGCTTGTTGATCTTCGCCAGGGCCTTGGGCGCATCGCCTTGCTCGGCCATGCCCAACAGCATGCGGCTGTTGCAGTAGGTGCCGCTGTTGTAAACCGACAACGCCGCCGTCAGTACCACAAAGTTGAGGATATGCGCGGCGGTATTGCTGCCCAGCATCGAGAACACCTGCACGAACGGGCTACCGCTGTAGGCATCGCCAGACGCATTGAGGGTCGCCAGCAGGCTGTCCCAGGGCGTCAGTGACAACAGCACCACCAGGGCACCGATGTAGAAAATCAGGATGCGGTAGATCACCTGATTGATCGCCTTGGGGATCACGGTGCGGGGCTGGTCAGCTTCGGCGGCGGTGAAGCCGAGCATTTCCAGGCCCCCGAAGGAAAACATGATGAACGCCATGGCCATCACCAACCCGCCGACGCCATGGGGGAAAAAGCCACCGTGCTCCCACAGGTTGCTGACCGAGGCTTGCGGGCCACCGCTGCCACTGACCAGCAGGTAGCTGCCCAGGGCGATCATGCCGACAATGGCGACCACCTTGATAATGGCAAACCAGAATTCGGCCTCACCAAAAACTTTGACGTTAGTCAGGTTGATGAGGTTGATCAGCACGAAAAACGCCGCTGCCGAGACCCAGGTCGGGATCTGCGGCCACCAGTAATGCACGTATTTACCGACGGCTGTCAGCTCCGACATCCCCACCAGGATGTACAAAATCCAGCAGTTCCAGCCCGACAGGAAGCCAGCGAAGCCGCCCCAATACTTGTGGGCAAAATGGCTGAAGGAACCGGCAACCGGATCTTCGACGATCATTTCGCCAAGCTGGCGCATGATCATGAAGGCGATGAAGCCGCAGATGGCATAGCCCAGGATCATCGACGGGCCGGCGGACTTGAGCACCCCGGCCGAGCCCAGGAACAGGCCGGTGCCGATGGCGCCGCCGAGGGCGATCAACTGGATATGCCGATTTTTCAGGCCGCGTTTCAGCTCGCCTGAAGAGGAATGGGGTCCACTCATGAAAAGGGTCTCACGCAAGGTTTGAGGAGGTTGAATGCAGGTAGCTGCCTTGAATTACCGACTCAAGCAGCGCCGCTCAAACCCCAGCGCAGGCACCAGGAGTACAGCGTCTTTCTAACGGTCATGCGTCACCTGTTTGTTTTTATCTGTGACGAAATCGAACCCGTCTGGCTCGTGGCCAGGCGGAGTGATCAGGGGGGATAAACCCTGAGGTCTTGGCCTTTTGCGTGTGTACGCAAGGGGGTCACAGTAAAACGCGGCGCATTGTACACCGCTCGACAGCTTACGGCCGCCCCCGAAGCGCGCATGCGACGATCTGTCAGGTATTTCTTACAGTTAAAAGCCGCCCAATAAAGCCGCGACTTATCCGTAAATCAATCGTTACAGCATGGAAAGCCTGCGTTACATCCGTCAGTTAACTAAAAATTGTCGGAAGGAAAATTCATTCAAATCAGCGCCGCCAGCTCGCTGTATTACTTGAAGAAAACACCACACGAAAAAACAGAACAAAAAATCCAAATGAGACCGTGTCAATAAATATTTTGCATTCTGAAACACTCTCTCCTAGGTTCTTTCACTTGCCAGCGAAGACCGCCGGCAAGCCGTTATCAAACAACGTCCTCTAGGAGATACACCATGCAAGCACTGGAAAACGACCTGGAAACCGAACTGCAACTCGACGATTGGTTTGAAGCGCCGACCCACGAGGCCGCCGTTGAAATGATGCAAGCCGACGCCGTTGTGCCATTCGGCACCGCGATGTGGCCGTTCTAACACCCGGCAGGCACCCGGCAGATGCAGTGCACTGCATCTGCCCCTTACCCAAGGCACAGAAGGACGCACGTCATGGACAAGGCCCGCGCCGTCGAACACTTTCTCTACTACCTCGCTCACCACCCGGCCCTCAACGGCCTGAGCCGTCCTACCGTGTTGCTGGGCTATACCGAGCGCTATGACGCCATCGCCCAGGCAATCAGCCGTGGCAGCGCCGCCCGCTTCAACTTCCAGCTGCAGCGCCTGGACCTGACCCCCAGCGAAACCCTCGCCCAGGCCATCGAAACCTGCGACCTGTATTTGTTTCTCTACGATTCTTCGACCCTGCCCAACCCACGCGCCGAAGGCCCGGACTTTATCCGCGCCCTGCAAGGCGTGATGGCAGAGCACTGGAAGAAATCCCTGCTGTTCAAAGATTACGGCGACTACTTCTACGACACCTTCAGCGTCGAGCCGCAACGCATTGCCGACCTCAACGCCACGCTGATCCGCCGCATGTCCCAAGCCAACGTGCTGAGCTTCACCGACAAACACGGCTCACGCCTGGAAGCGCCGATGAGCAGCATCAAGAAGTGGACCAATATCAACGGTGTGGGTAATCACGACCTGGCCCCCGGCGAAATTGCCACCCACAGCGAAGCCATCAACGGCCAGGTACGGTTTGTCGGCACCTTCCTCAGCACCATTCCGTTCGCACGCAAATATGGCGTGCTGCAATCACCGCTGGAGTTGTGGATCGAGAACTCGACGATTTGCAGCGTGGCCAGTGACGTGCCTGGGTTGGCGGATGACTTCAACAAATACCTGAACGCCAACCCTTCCAACCGGCGCGTGGAAGAGCTAGGCATTGGCACCAACGAAGGGGTCAAGGACTTGTATGCACGTAACGCCGGGTTCGAGGAGCGCCATTGCGGGTTGCACCTGGGCTTGGGCGGCGGGCAGAAAGGCAGCCACCACCTGGATCTGATCTTCTCCAGTGGGACTTTGGCCTTGGACGATAAACCGGTTTTCGATGGAACGTTTGCCTTCTGAACACAAGACTCAAAAACACCGGAGATCCAAATGTGGGAGGGGGCTCGCCCCAATGCCA
>NZ_JALJFG010000048.1 GCF_023242475.1 Pseudomonas sp. MWU15-20650
AGTGACAGTCAATGCATCTGGGGCTGACCCACCGCCATCGGGAGCAAGCCCCCCCACAGGGGAGCGCATAGATTCTGAGGCTTGGTTACCAGAACCGCTGCTGGGTCAATCGGCTCCACCAGGTCAACAGCACCCGGTCCACCGAACCGCTGGCCGCCAGGCCCACACGCTCTTGCAGGCTTTTACGCTCGGCATAGTGCAGGTGGAACACATCGGCGGTCTTGACCTTGGTGGCCAGGTATTCATCACTGGTTTGCAATTCATCGACCAGTTGTTTGTCGAGGGCGGCAACACCCAACCACACTTCTCCGGTGGCCACCTCGTCAATCGCCAGCTGCGGGCGATAGCGCGAGACAAAGTTCTTGAACAACTGGTGGGTGATGTCCAGGTCTTCCTGGAACTTCTCGCGGCCCTTTTCGGTGTTTTCGCCAAATACCGTGAGGGTGCGTTTGTATTCACCGGCGGTGAGCACTTCAAAGTCGATGTCGTGCTTTTTCAGCAGCCGGTTGACGTTTGGCAATTGCGCCACCACGCCGATGGAACCAAGGATCGCAAACGGCGCGCTGATGATCTTCTCGCCGATGCACGCCATCATGTAACCGCCGCTGGCCGCGACCTTGTCGATGCATACGGTCAACGGCACGCCCGCCTGGCGGATGCGGGCCAGTTGCGACGAGGCCAGGCCATAGCTGTGCACCATGCCGCCGCCACTTTCCAGGCGCAGTACGACTTCGTCTTTCGGCGTAGCCAGGCTCAGCAGCGCAGTGATCTCATGACGCAGGCTCTCAGTGGCCGAGGCTTTGATGTCGCCGTCAAAATCCAGCACGAACACCCGTGGCTTGGCCTCGGGTTTTTTCTTGCTGTTCTTCTTTTCGGCTTTGCTTTCGGACTTGCGCAGGGCCTTGAGCTGGTCCTTGTCGAGCAGGGTCGACTCCAGGCGCTCGCGCAGCCCCTTGTAGAAATCGTTAAGCTTGCTGACCTGCAGTTGGCCGGCGGCTTTGCGACGACCTTTGCTGCGCAGTGCCGCGAAGCTGATCAATACCACCAGAATAGCGACCACCAGGGTGACGGTCTTCGCCAGAAAACTCGCGTATTCGGCCAAAAAATCCATATGTCTCCTTAAAGAATGCACGGCGCCAGGCGCGGATGGCCCAGCATACCGACGGCACCGCGTTCGGGCCAGTCATCAAACCGCCACCAGCGCGCCTCCAACGACCTTTTAAAACAAGCGTATGTTTTTTCATTGACAGCTCGAAGGCATCCTCATAACCTCGCCAGACTTTCAACGTACCGGGAAAACGGACGTGGGCAGCATCTATCTGATTCGACATGGCCAAGCCTCCTTCGGTGCAGACGACTATGACGTCCTGTCGCCCGTCGGTGTGGAGCAAGCGCAGGTACTCGGTCGCCACCTGGCCGACCTGGGCCTCACGTTCGACCGTTGTGTCTCGGGCGACCTGCGTCGCCAGCAGCACACCGCGACCGCCACCTTCAATCAATACAGCGCCCTGGGCCTGCCGGTTCCCCCCCTGGAAATCGACACGGCCTTCAACGAATTCGACGGCGAAGCAATCATCCGCGCCCTGCTCCCCGACCTGCTCACCACCGAGCCCCACGCCGTGGATATCCTGCGCAACGCCGCGCAAAACCGCAGCGAGTTCCAGCGCATCTTCGCGCTGATCATCGAGCGCTGGCTGGCGGGTACTTATGACCCTCCCGGGCTGGAAAGCTGGCTGGGGTTCGTCGAGCGTGTCCAGGGTGGCTTGCAGCGCCTTCTTGAAGCCGCCGACAACACCGACAAGATCGCCGTGTTTACCTCCGGCGGTACCATTACCGCCCTGCTCCACCTGATTACCCGAATGCCTGCCGCCCAGGCGTTCGAACTGAACTGGCAAATTGTTAACACCTCGCTCAACCAGCTGAAATTCCGCGGGCGCGAGGTGGCACTGGCTTCCTTCAACAGTCATACCCACTTGCAACTGTTGAAGGCGCCGCAGCTCATCACCTTCCGATGACTTGCGGCCAACCGTGACCCCAAGGTCACTGGACTCTACCTTAAAGGATCGAAACCATGACTGACGTAGCCAAAGCTGTAGAAGCAATGAAAGCCAAATTCAACCCAGCCGCTGCCGACGGCCTGGACCTGGTATTCGGTTTCCGTATCGACGACACCCAGAACTTCTCGCTGGTGGTGAAGGACAAGACCTGCGAACTGCTCGAAGGCGAAAACCCAGACGCCCAAGTGACCCTGGTCATGGACGGCGAGACCATGAAAGGCATCGTCGACGGCTCCACCGACGGCATGCAGGCCTTCATGGGTGGCAAACTGCGCACCGAAGGCGACATGATGCTGGCCATGAAACTGAGCGAGCTGTTCCCGGCCTGATTCAAGGGTGACCTTGAATCCCGATCCCGCCTTTGCCGGCGGGATTTTTTTTGCCTGCAATCTCAAACTCATGAGAGTCCCAATGTGGGAGGGGCTTGCTCCCGATGGGGTTGGCTCAGTAAACAGATCAGTGGCTGACACTCTGCTATCGGGAGCAAGCCCCCCCATTGTTTCGATGGCGTGGCTTAGGTTTTAGGTTGCAATAACAACGCCACCAACGCACTCCACCCCGTCTGATGTGAAGCCCCCAGCCCTCGCCCGGTGTCCCCATGGAAATACTCATGGAACAACACCAGATCGCGACTGGCCGGGTCCGCTTCGAGCTGCGCATAGGCGGCCATTGATGGCCTTGATCCGTTTTCATCCCTCAAGAACAGGCGGGTCAACCGCTGGCTGAGGCTGTCGGCCACTTCCTCCAAAGAGGCCAGGTAACCACTGCCGGTCGGGTATTCCACCGAAAAATTGTCGGCGTAGTACCGATGAAATTCACGCAGCGACTCGATCAGCATGTAGTTCACCGGCATCCACAGCGGCCCGCGCCAGTTGGAGTTGCCGCCGTACAAGCGAGAGTCGGATTCGCCAGGCTGGTAGCGCGCACACAGGGTGTTGCCGTTCATCTTCAGGGCCAGGGGCTGTTCAGCAAAAGCCTTGGACAAGGAGCGCACGCCAAAGGCCGACAAGAATTCGTGGTCATCCAGCATGCGCCGCAGCAGGTCCTTGGTGCGCTCACCGCGCAGCAACGCCAGCAGCAGACGGTTGCCCTGGCCGGGTTCGTTCCAGCGCGAAACCAGGCTGGCCAGGTCCGGCCGGTGGTGCATGAACCCCAACAGGCGTTCGCGCAAGCCCTTCAAGCCTTCATGCTCTCGCTGCTCCAGCACCAGCACCGCAAACAACGGCATCAGGCCGACAATGGAGCGCAGTCGCACCGGCTCGCTCTGGCCATCGGGACGGTGCAAGACGTCATAGAAGAACTGGTCGTGCTCGTCCCACAACCCTTCGGCGCTGTCGTCGACGCGGTTGATGGCGCCGGCGATATACAGGAAGTGTTCGAAAAACTTCACCGCAATATCGACGTACACGACATTACGCTTGGCCAGCTCCAGGCCGATGCGCATCAGGTCCAGGGCATAGGCCGCGACCCACGCCGTGCCATCGGCCTGATCCAGTTGGTAACCCGGCGGCAACGCAGCCGAGCGGTCGAACAAGGCAATATTGTCCAGCCCCAGAAAGCCTCCCTGGAACAGGTTGCGCCCCTCAGCATCCTTGCGGTTGACCCACCAGGAGAAATTCAGCAGCAGCTTGTGGAAGATCCGTTCGAGAAAATCCATGTCACCGACGCCCGTCAACGCCTTGTCCTGCTGGTACACCCGCCAACTGGCCCACGCATGCACCGGCGGGTTGGCGTCATCGAAGCGCCACTCATAAGCCGGCAACTGGCCATTGGGGTGCATGAAACGGTCCTTCACCAGCAGCAACAACTGTTGCTTGGCGAAGCCCGGGTCGATCAGCGCAAAGGCCACCGCCTGGAAACCCTGGTCCCACGAGGCGTACCACGGATACTCCCAGGTGTCGGGCATGGAGAGGATGTCGAAATTGGACAGGTGGCGCCAATGGGTATTGCGGATATGCAGGCGCTCGGGCGGCGGCGCGGGCTGGGCCGGGTCGCCGTCGAGCCACTGATTGACGTCGAAATAATACAGCTGCTTGGACCACAGCAAACCGGCCAGGGCCTGGCGCTGCACATTGCGCGCATCGTCATCGGCGATCCCCTGTTGCAAGGCCGCGTAAAACTCGTCGGCCTCTTGGCGACGCAGCTCAAACAGCTTGCGCGCGTTGACCTCGGGCGCGTCCGTCGGGGCAAACCGCAGGTAGAGGGTCTGGCTTTCCAGGCCCGCCAGCTCAAGGCAGAACCGCGCGGCAACCTTGGTACCCGCGTCCCGGCGAATCGCCGATTGCACGGCGTCCACCACGTAATCGTTGATGCCATCCTTGAACGGTCCCGGTGCCGGCTGCCCGTCCAATCGGGGGAAGTTGCTTTCGTTTTCGCAGAACAGCCATTCCACCCCCTCTTGCCCCCAGGCGCTGAGGTGCCGGTCAGGCAATGCATGATGGCGGGCCAGTACGTGCTCGCCTTCCCGTATCAACTGCGGTTTGGGCGCGTCATAGGTCCAGCTCCAGTCATTGCGCGCCCATGCCTGTGGCAGCACCTGCAGGCGCGTCGGCTGGTCCGAGCGGTTGTGCACGGTGACACGCATGAAAATATCGTCGGGCTGGTACTTGGCGTATTCGACACTGACATCGCAGTAACGGTTGTCTTCGAACACCCCGGTGTCGAGGATTTCGTACTCGGTATCCTCAAGCCCACGGCGGGCGTTTTCGCTGATCAGGTCGGCATAGGGAAAAGCTGCATGGGGGTATTTGTAGAGCATGCGCATGTAGGCATGGCTCGGCACGCCATCGACGAAGAAGTACAGTTCCTTGACGTCTTCACCGTGGTTACCTTCGGCGTTGTTGAGGCCGAACAGGCGCTCCTTGAGGATCGTGTCACGCTCGTTCCACAGGGCCAGGCCCAGGCACCAGCGCTGCGCCTTGTCGCTGAAACCCGCCAACCCGTCCTCGCCCCAACGGTAGGCACGGCTGCGGGCATGTTCATGGGGGAAGTAGGCCCAGGCGTCGCCGTCGGCGCTGTAGTCTTCGCGCACCGTACCCCATTGGCGTTCACTTAAGTACGGGCCCCACTCACGCCAACGCGCTGCGTCTTGAGTCGCCAGGCGCTGGCCTTCAGTCGTTTCAAGAATGCTGGTTACGGGTGTGGCCGTCATTGGGTCCTCCTTCACCTACAAAGTGAGGAGCAGTGTAGAACCCATCCACGCCCGGATGCACATGAAGACCAATCAGCGCGCAAAAAAAACAGCCGGCCGCTGACTCGGCGACCGGCTGTGTTGACTCGCGAGTGCTTAGAAGATCGCGTAGGTATAGTTGAAGATCAGGCGCGTTTGGTCCTGGTCGGCAGTACCGGTGTTGTGACCATGGTAGGTCCCGGTACGGAAGGTCGTACCGAAGCCTTTCAGCGGCCCTTCTTGCACGACGTAATCCAGGCGGAAGTCGGTTTCGTTTTCTTTCTGATCAGGGCCGCCGTCCACTTTGGACTTGATGCCCGTGCCGTCCAGGTAAGCCACGGAGGCTTTCAGGCCAGGTACGTAGGCTTTGAAGTCATAGGCATATTGACCGAAATTGACCTGCTCGCCCGCACGGGAGAACTGGCCAACCACCGCGTCGGTGAACAGGTAGAAGTCGCTGCCACCCGCGCCTTGCGGGTTCGGATCGGCAAGGCTGCCCTGGTTGACCCAGACGAAGCCACCGTCATTGCCCACGCCAATGTGGCCGAGCATGAGGCTGCTGCCGCCCAGCTGGTAGGTGAACGCGGCACTGTAGGTTTTGTTATCCACTTCGCCTGCGTGCTTGGCGTAGCCACCGTTGTTGTTGAACGCATAACCGGCCGAGCCGTTCTTGCCGTCGCTGGTGCTGTCGAAGTAGCGCAGGTCGGTCTTGAACGATTGGTCATTGCCCAACGGCAAGACGTGGACCAGGCCGAGATAGTTCTGTTTGTAGAAGTCTTCCAGGTTGGCGTAGTAGTACTGCAACGTCAGGTTTTTAGCGATGGCGTTATCGGACGAGCCAAACGGTTTGTAGTCCACACCGCCGAACTTGAAGCTGTCGCTGTCACGGGTGGCACCGGCCACGCTGAGGCCCGTGGAATTGCTCGACGCACGCCCTTCCACCTTGTTCAGTTCACCGCCGGTGAAGGTCACGTTTGGAATGTCGTTGGAGGTGAGGATGCCGCCGTCAAAGGTCTGCGGCGCCACACGGCTGTCGTTGGAGACCAGGATCGGCAACACCGGGGCCAAGCCACCACCGACGTGCAACTCTGTCTGGGAAATGCGGAACTTCACGTTACCCGCAGCACGGCCGAACGCGTCGGCGGGCTCAGTGCCGTTGTTCTTGGTCGGGAAGAAGCTGTTGCCGTTACCCGCCAGGCCGGTACCTGCGGTGTGGCCATCGCCACCGTCCAGGCGCAGGGCGCCGAACGCCATGACGTCGAAACCGACACCAACGGTGCCTTGGGTGAAGCCGGACTTGTAGTCAAAGCGCAGCATCTGGGCGGCTTCGCGCAGGTCGTTCGCGGTCCCCGAGCGAACGTCAGCGTTGTAGTACATGGTCCGCGAGCTGATAGACGCATGGCTGTCTTCGAGAAAACCGCTGTGACCGGTGCCGGTGCCGAGAGAGCCGAGCCCAAAATCATCAGCGCACGCTTGTTGTGCAAGCACGGCGGCGGTGATGGATAACGCCAGTGTAGAAATTTTCATTAACGACGGCCCCTAAACATATTTTTATGTGCGTGGTGTGCAGAACGGCTTTCATCCCTATGAACGTAACGATTGTTTCATGCGGACCTGAGCGGACCTCGTGAAGAATTTGTTAGAAAAGTCCGTCGAAAATGAAATTTTGTAGCCATCGTTTTTTGTCACATTCACGTCATTTCATTCATTTGCAGAATGAAGTCCAGAGGATTCTTCGTTTGCAAGCTGCCCCGCCGCCCAACAAAATCCAGAGAAAAGCCACTGTCACCGTCATAGCCATCAGGAATTTTTCTATGCCCACCACCGCCCATGTCAGCCCTGACGACATCCGCAAAGGCTTCTCCAAGGCCATGTCCGACATGTACCGAGATGAAGTTCCGCTGTATGGCGCGCTGATGGCGCTGGTGGCCGAGACCAATGCCCGCGTACTTGACGCCGAACCGGGCCTGGCACAACAGCTGCAACGCACCGGGGAAATCCAGCGCCTGGACAGGGAGCGCCACGGTGCCATCCGCCTGGGCACCGCCGCCGAACTGGCAACCATCAGCCGCCTGTTTGCAGTGATGGGCATGCAGCCGGTGGGCTACTACGACCTGACGCCGGCCGGTGTGCCAGTGCATTCCACCGCCTTTCGCGCCGTGCATGAACGCTCGCTGCAAACCAGTCCGTTTCGCGTGTTCACCTCGTTGTTGCGCCTGGAGCTGATCGAGGACCTCGACGTGCGTGCCTTTGCCGAAACCGCCCTGGCCAAGCGCTCGATCTTTACCCCCGGCGCCTTGGCGTTGATCGAACAGTGCGAAAAAGAGGGGGGCCTGAATACCCATGACGCCGACGAATTTATCCGCCAGGCCCTGGAGACCTTCCGCTGGCACCACACGGCCACGGTCACGGGCGCGCAGTACCAGCAACTCAGCGACCAGCACCGCCTGGTTGCCGACGTCGTCGCCTTCAAGGGCCCGCACATCAATCACCTCACCCCTCGAACCCTGGACATCGACCAGGTGCAGGCCGCCATGCCCGGCAAAGGCATCACGCCCAAGGCGGTGATCGAAGGCCCACCTCGGCGCCAGTGCCCGATCCTGTTGCGCCAGACCAGCTTCAAGGCGCTGGATGAACCCATCGCCTTCACTGACGCCCAAGGCAGCCACAGCGCCCGCTTCGGCGAAATTGAACAACGCGGCGTCGCGCTGACGCCCAAAGGCCGTGCCCTGTACGACCAGTTGCTGAACGCCGCACGCGATGAACTTGGCACGTTTCCCAACGAGTCCAACGCCGCGCGTTATGTGCAATTGATGGAACAGCACTTCCAAGCCTTCCCCGATCACCACGGGCCAATGCGCGAGCAAGGCTTGGCATACTTCCGCTACTTCACCACCGAGCAAGGCTTGGCCGCACGCGGCCAGCCCGACCAACCCCGCACGCTGGACGCACTGGTCAGCGCCGGCCATGTGGCGGTAGAGCCGTTGGTGTATGAAGATTTTCTGCCGGTGAGTGCGGCGGGGATCTTTCAGTCAAACCTGGGGGATGCCGCGCAGAGTCACTACGCCGCCAATTCGAACCAGGCGCAGTTCGAGCAGGCGCTGGGCCGCAAGACTATTGATGAGTTGACGCTGTATGACCAGACGCAGCAGCGCTCCATTGATGAATGCCTGGGCACACTGCTGGGATGAAATGAGGGTGCCCGCCCGGCTCACCAGCGCAATCCTTGCGCCGCAACAGTCCCCAGAGCCGGGTGGACGGGAGGCATCATAAGGACTGACTCCGCAGATGTCCCCCAGGCAAATCTGAACAAATATTGCGGCGGCTCACACGCCCAGGAGCGCTGCAATTTTGTCTTTGAGCAACAACCGTTTCTTCTTCAGCTTCTCTACATCCTGGTCGCTGGCGCTGGCCTTTTCCGCACCCAGCACCTCTGCGTCGGCCGCGTCATAGCGAGCGAATAAAGAGTCCAGCCGTTTATCGCTCGCCCTGTGCTTGTGAACCTCTTCCTTGCTCAACCCCAAGTCCTGATACAGGTCGTGTTTCACTGGCATGGCGTACCTCCACAAGTTGATCAATGGCCTACGCTGTTGAAGCTAGCCCATTGCAACGGGTCTTGTCATGTTCGAGGTCAATAGAATCCCGTTCGTCGCGACACCGACAATGGGATCAAACCTTTGCCGTGCCCTGCCCTCCACTGTAGATCGCCACCCGAGGGAGACCGGTTTCATGAATCAAGCTGCCACCGCTGTCGACACCCAATGCATCAACACAATTCGCACCCTGGCCATGGACGCCGTGCAGAAGGCCAATTCCGGCCACCCTGGCACTCCCATGGGCCTGGCGCCGGTGGGGTACACGTTGTGGAGCCGCTTCCTGCGGTTTCACCCGGAGCATCCCGATTGGCCCAACCGTGACCGCTTTGTGTTGTCGGTGGGCCATGCGTCAATGCTGTTGTATTCGTTGCTGCACCTGGCCGGCGTGGTCGAGATCGATGCGCACGGCAAGCGCTCCGGCCAACCGGCGATCAGCCTGGACGATATCAAGCAGTTCCGCCAGATGGGTTCCAAGACCCCGGGCCATCCCGAGTACCGCATGACCACCGGCGTGGAAACCACCACCGGCCCACTCGGCCAGGGGTGCGCCAACAGCGTGGGCATGGCCATGGCCGAGCGTTGGCTGGGCCAGCGCTTCAACCGCGACGGCCAGGTGCTGTTCGACTACGACGTCTACACCCTGTGCGGCGACGGCGACATGATGGAAGGCATCAGCAGCGAAGCGGCATCGCTGGCCGGGCACTTGAAGCTGGATAACCTGTGCTGGATCTACGACAACAACACCATCAGCATCGAGGGCCACACTGAGCTGGCGTTCAGCGAAGACGTGAGCAAGCGCTTCCAGGCTTATGGCTGGCACACGTTGCACGTCACCGACGCCAATGACCTGCAGGCGTTGAGCGCGGCGCTGGCGACGTTCAAGACCAATACCGGCGCGCCGACCCTGATCGTGGTCGACAGCGTGATCGGCTACGGTTCGCCGCATAAACACAACACCGCTGCGGCCCATGGCGAGCCGTTGGGCGAGGAAGAAATCCGCCTGACCAAAGCCGCGTATGGCTGGCCGCAAGACGCCAGCTTCCTGGTGCCCGACGCCGCCCGCACGGTGCTGCGTGATGCACTGCTCGAGCGCGCCGAGCCGCTGTACGCACAATGGAAACAGGCCCTGGCCGCCCTCGACCCACAACTGGCCGACGAACTGCGGCGAATGCGCGCCGGGGAAATGCCCGAGCAATGGCAGGCGCAATTGCCCAGCTTTGCGGCGGATGCCAAGGGCATCGCCAGCCGGGCGTCCGGCGGCGAGGTGCTGAATGCCTTCGCCCAGCACATCCCTTGGCTGCTGGGGGGCTCGGCAGATTTGTCGCCCTCGACCAAAACCAACCTCACCTTTGACGGCGCCGGGCGCTTCAGTGCCGAGGACTACAGCGGGCGCAACCTGCACTTTGGCATCCGTGAACACGCCATGGGCGCGATTGCCAATGGTATGGCGCTGTCCTACCTGCGCCCCTACACCTCGACGTTCCTGGTGTTCAGCGACTACATGAAACCGCCGATCCGCCTGGCAGCGATCATGGAATTGCCGGTGGTGTTCGTGTTTACCCATGACTCGATTGGCGTGGGTGAGGACGGGCCGACACACCAACCTATCGAGCACCTGACCCAGCTGCGCGCCACCCCGGGGCTGCTGACCCTGCGCCCGGGCGATGCGAATGAAACCCTGGAACTGTGGAAGGTGGCCCTGGCCCAAACCCATCGACCGAGCTGCATGGTGTTGTCACGGCAAGCATTGCCGACCTTGGATCGTACGAAATACGCCAGCGCCCGTGGCGCGGCCAAGGGCGCCTATGTGCTGGCCGGCGCTGATGCGCCCAACGTCCTGCTGTTGGCAACGGGCAGTGAAGTCAGCCTTGCGGTGGCCGCCTATGAGCAACTGAAAAGCGAAGGGATTGCCGCGCAAGTGGTTTCAATGCCGAGCTGGGAACTGTTTGAAGACCAGGACGCGACTTACCGCGACAGCGTGCTGCCACCTGCGGTGAAAGCCCGAGTGGTGGTGGAACAGGCCGGCCCTCTGGGTTGGGACCGCTATGTCGGGCAAACCGGCGCCAAAGTGGTGATGAACAGCTTTGGCGCATCGGCCCCACTGCCCAAGTTGCAGGAGAAGTTCGGGTTTACGGTGGAGCATGTGGTGAAGCTAGCCAAGCAACAAATCCAGCACAACCTGGCTGAATAAACACCCTCCCTGTGGAAGGGGGCTTGCCACTACCCAGGTTGCAGGAAAGATTCGGGTTTACGGGCCAACCACCAAATCCCGCACAACCGCACTGAATAAACACCATCCCTGTGGGAGGGGGCTTGCTCCCGATGGCAGTGGATCAGCCAGTATATGAGCGGGCTGACACCGCTATCGGGAGCAAGCCCCCTCCCACACTTGCCACTGCCCAGGTTGCAGGGAAAATTCGGATTTACGGGCCAAACACCAAATCCCGCACAACCGCACTGAATAAACACCATCCCTGTGGGAGGGGGCTTGCTCCCGATGGCGGTGGATCAGCCAATATATGAGCGGGCTGACACACCGCTATCGGGAGCAAGCCCCCTCCCACACTTGCCACTGCCCAGGTTGCAGGAAAAATTCGGATTTACGGGCCAACCACCAAATCCCGCACAACTGCACTGAATAAACACCATCCTGTGGGAGGGAGCTTGCTCCCGATGGCAGTGGATCAGCCAATATATGAGCGGGCTGACACACCGCTATCGGGAGCAAGCCCCCTCCCACACTTGCCACTGCCCAGGTTGCAGGAAAAATTCGGGTTTACGGGCCAACCACCAAATCCCGCACAACTGCACTGAATAAACACCATCCTGTGGGAGGGGGCTTGCTCCCGATGGCGGTGGTTCAGCCAACATATGAGCGGGCTGACACACTGCTATCGGGAACAAGCCCCTCCTGCATTTGATCGGCGTTGACTGCTAGGTCAGCGCTCGAGCCAGAAACGGCGCAGTGCGGCTGTTCGTGTTCTTGGCGACGGTCTGCGGTGCACCACACGCCACGACCTTGCCGCCCGAATCCCCTGCCCCCGGGCCGATATCGATCACCCAGTCACTCTGGGCCACCACGCGCATTTCATGCTCGACCACAATCACCGTGTGCCCTGCGTTCACCAGTTGGTTCAGTTGGCTGAGCAACCGGTCGACATCCCGTGGATGCAAGCCGGTCGTCGGCTCGTCAAGCACGTATAACGTGGCGCCCCGCGCATTGCGTTGCAGCTCGGTGGCGAGCTTGATGCGTTGCGCTTCGCCACCGGAGAGTTCGGTGGCCGGCTGGCCAAGGCACAGATACCCCAGGCCAATATCGCGCAGCACCTGCAATGAGCGCAGCACGCCGGGCTGTTCGGCAAACACCTCGACCGCCTGCTCAACCGTCAGCCCCAGCACCTGGGCGATGTTCAAGCCTTGCCAGGTGACGGCCAAGGTTTGGGGGTTATACCGCGCGCCGTGGCAGGTCGGGCATGGCGCGTACACGCTGGGCATGAACAGCAGTTCAACGCTGACAAACCCTTCACCCTCGCAGTTCGGGCAACGGCCCTTGGCGACGTTGAACGAAAACTGCCCGGCGTCGTAATGCTGCTGCTTGGCAGCCGGCGTGGCGGCGAACAATTTGCGCACGTTGTCGAACAACCCGGTGTAGGTTGCCAGGTTAGAGCGCGGCGTGCGGCCAATGGGTTTCTGGTCCACCTGCACCAGGCGGCGGATGTGCTCCAGCCCGGCGCTGATACGCCCGCCGCTGGTTTGTGGGGCATCGTCTTCCAAACTCGGCTCGTCGTCATTTTCCAGCACGCGACCGAGGCCGCTGCCTACCAACTCCAACAGCGCCTGGCTGACCAGGCTGGATTTACCCGAGCCGGAAATCCCCGTCACCGCCGTGAAGCAGCCCAACGGAAAATCCACCTGCAGATTACTCAGGTTATTGCGCGTGACCTCCTCAAGCTTCAACCAGCCGCCGGGTTCGCGGCGTGCTGAATTCGCCGGGCGCGGTTCGGCAAACAAGTATTCGCGGGTTTGCGACGCCTGCACCTGCGCCAGGCCCGCAGGCGGGCCGCTGTACAGCACCTGCCCGCCATGCTCGCCGGCGGCTGGGCCTACGTCGATCAGCCAGTCGGCGCGGCGCATGGTTTCCAGGTCGTGCTCCACCACAAACAATGAATTACCCGCCGCTTTCAAGCGTTCCAATGCGCTGAACAGCGCCTCACCATCCGCCGGGTGCAGGCCCGCCGAAGGCTCATCCAACACATAGATGACCCCGAACAACTGCGAGCCCAACTGAGTGGCCAGGCGCAGGCGCTGCAACTCCCCGGACGACAACGTCGGTGTGCTGCGCTCCAGGGACAGATAACCCAGGCCCAACTCGACCAAGGTGCTGACCCGCTCCAGCAAATCCTCAGCGATACGCTGCGCAGCGAGGCGTTTCTCCACCGACAGCTTCATCGTGTCCTGCCCCGCGGCCACCGGCCTTAGCCGCTCGGCCAACTGCACCAGGGACAGTTGCGACAACTCGCCGATGTCCACGCCGGCAAACTTCACCGACAGCGCCGCCTGGGTCAGGCGCTTGCCCTCGCACATCGGGCAGGCGCTGCCTTGCATGAACTGCGACACGCGCTTTTTCATCAGCGCGCTTTGGGTATGGGCGAAGGTATGCAGGATATAGCGCCGTGCGCCACTGAACGTGCCCTGATAGCTGGGCTCGAGCTTGCGTTTCAACGCATCGCGGGTCTGCTGCGGGGTGAGGCCGGCGTACACCGGCACGGTGGGGGTTTCTTCGGTGAACAAGATCCAGTCGCGCTGTTTTTTCGGCAGGTCGCGCCACGGGATATCCACGTTATAGCCCAGGGTCACGAGGATATCGCGCAGGTTCTGCCCCTGCCACGCCAACGGCCATGACGCCACCGCCCGCTGGCGAATGCTCAAGGACGGATCGGGCACCATCAGCGCCTCCGTCACTTCATACACACGGCCCAGGCCGTGGCATTGCGGGCACGCGCCCTGGGGCAGGTTCGGCGAAAAGTCCTCGGCATACAGCATGGCCTGGCCTGGCGGGTAGCTGCCGGCCCGGGAATAGAGCATGCGGATCAAGCTCGACAAGGTGGTGACACTGCCTACCGATGAACGCGCACTCGGCGTACCCCGTTGCTGTTGCAGGGCCACGGCGGGAGGCAAGCCCTCGATGCTGTCCACATCCGGCACGCCGACCTGATCGATGAGGCGCCGCGCATAGGGCGCCACCGATTCGAAATATCGGCGCTGAGCCTCGGCATACACCGTGGAAAACGCCAGGGACGACTTGCCGGAACCGGACACGCCGGTGAACACCACCAGTGCATCCCGCGGGATATCCACATCGACGTTGCGCAAGTTATGTTCGCGGGCGCCACGCACCCGCACGAAACCCTGAGGCTGGGCAGTGATCTGAGGAATGTTGCGCTGTGACGTCATGGACAACCTTGCCTGGCGTTGAGCACCGTGCGCACACGTTGCGCCAGGGCCTCGGGACTGTAGGGTTTGCTCAGCAGGTGAATATCGGCGCTGAGCAAATGATTGCTGGAAAGAATGTCGCGGGTGTGGCCCGAGGTGAACAGCACGGCCACGGGCGGGTTCTGTGCGCGGGCCCAGTCGGCAAGGTCAGTGCTTTTGACCCGACCCGGCATCACCACATCGGTAAAGATCAGGTCCGGCCGCGCGCCGCCCTGCAACGTCTGTATCGCACGGTCGCCGTCCTCGGCGCAGAGCACCGTATACCCCGACTGTTGCAGCAACTCGACGACAGTCAGGCGTACGCCTTCGTTGTCTTCGACCACCAGGATAGTTTCCTGGCCAATGCAATCGAGCCCCCCCTCGCTGCACACATCGGCGCTTTCCGGCTCCAGGCTGTGGGGGAAATACATCTGCACCACTGAGCCCTTGCCTTGCTCGCTCCACACCTCCACATGCCCGCCACTTTGGCGCACAAAGCCGAACACCATGCTCAACCCCAGGCCGGTGCCCTGCCCTTCGCGCTTGGTGGTAAAGAACGGCTCGAAGGCACGCTTGAGCACCTCCGGTGGCATGCCAATACCGGTGTCGGTCACAGCCAGGCGCACGTACTCACCCGGCTTGACGCTTTTACCGATGCAATCGCCCGGGTTGAGGAGGATGTTTTCCCCGGTGATGCGAATCACACCCTCGCCTTGCATGGCATCCCGGGCATTGATCGCCAGGTTGAGCAGCGCGTTTTCCAGCTGGTTGCGGTCGACGTTGATGCACCAGGCGTCCTGGGGCAGTTGCACGTCGATATGAATGGTTTCCCCCAGCGCCCGTTGCAGCAGCTCACCTAGACCTGCATAGATGCGTTGCGGGTTGTACACCGCCGGCGACAACGGCTGGCGACGGGCAAAGGCCAACAGTTGCGACGACAGCTTGGCCCCACGCTCTACCGCCGCAATGGCCGCCGTGACGCGGCGTTGCACCTGGGCATTGTCGGGCTCATGCCGGGCCAGCAAGTGCAGGTTACCGGCGATCACTTGCAGCAGGTTATTGAAGTCGTGAGCCACACCACCGGTCAGGCCGCCGATCGCCTCCAGCTTCTGCGACTGGCGCAACTGGTCCTCAGCAGCGGAACGCGCCTGCACTTCGGCCGCCACGCGCTGCTCCAGGTTATGGGTGAGTTCCTGGCGCACCTGCTCGGACTTCACCAGTTCCGTGGTCTCCACCACCAGCGCCAGCACCCCGGCCGGTTGCTGGTTGTCCCCGGCAACGGGGCTGTAATAGAGATCCAGCCACACGGTTTCCGGCTTGCCGTTGCGCAACAGCACCAGGTCCTTGTTGTTGAACGACAAGGTGCCGCCGGCCAGGCAGGTGTCCACCACATGGCGGTTGAACTCGGCCACTTCCGGCCAACCCAGCTCCACGGGCGTGCCCAGCAAGTACGGGTGGCGGCCACCGGCAAATACCGAATAGCTGTCGTTGTAGATCATGTACCCCGCACGCCCCCACAGCATCACCATCGGCAAGGGTGAAGCCAGCATCATTTGCACGGTGCAGGCCAGGCTGGTGGACCACTGGTCAAGAGGCCCCAGGTCAGTGGCCGACCAGTCGAACGCGCGAATCCGCTGGGCCATTTCACCGGCCCAACCTTCACAGCCGTGGGAGTTGGATAAAAATTGCATCGTTGGGCTCTACGCAAAGAAGAAACAGTCGCAAGCGTTGGAGCACGCCGGACAGGGATGGTTTCACCGGTGTGCGCCAGAGGCCGATTACAACAGAATCCCGCGGCCTCAGTGAAAATCTCGACTGCGCACATTGATCCCTTCCAGCAGTGGCGACAGGTCAGTCAAGCGCCCGGCAATCAAGTGCCGCACCTCGCCCACCGCCTCCCAGCGCCCGTCCACCTTGAGCAGCCGCGCGCCCACCAACGCCTGGCGTTGGCGCTCGGCCAGGTCGCGCCAGACCACCACATTAAGGTTACCGAACTCATCTTCCAAGGTGACAAACGTTACGCCGCTGGCCGTGCCTGGCCGCTGCCGACCGGTCACCAACCCGGCGACGCTCACGTTACGCCCATGCTCCACCGCCATGAGTTCCCGGGAACTGCGACAACGCCGCCGGCGCAACTCCGCCCGCAACAGCGCCAGTGGATGTGGGCCAAGGGTGGTGCCGAGCGTGGCGTAGTCGGCGTGCAGGTCTTCGCCGACCGTGGGTGTCGGCAGCTCAACCACCGCGTCATCCGGGCTGGGCAACCCGGCAAACAACCCGAGTTGCTTGTGCACGCCGGCGACCTCCCAGCGCGCCTGGTGCCGGTTGCCGGCCAAGGCCCGCAAGGCGCCGGCATCCGCCAGCAACGCATGAGCACGGGCATCGAGTCCGGCACGCGCATCCAGGTCGGCGATATCGCTGAACATTTGCCGCTGGCGCGCGGCTTCGATAAGCCGCCCATCGTCCTCGCGAAACCCGCAGATCATGCGAAAGCCCAGGCGAATCGCCGGTTGCTGGCCTTCGACAGGCTCCAGGCTGCAATCCCAGTCACTGGCCAACACATCCACCGGGCGGATCTGCAAGCGATGGCGCCGTGCATCCTGCAGAATCTGGTCCGGGCTGTAGAAGCCCATGGGCCAGCTATTGATCAGTGCACAGGCGAAGGCCGCCGGTTCATGGCATTTGAGCCAGCAGCTGGCGTAGGTCAGCAAGGCAAAACTGGCCGCGTGGGACTCGGGAAAACCATAGCTGCCAAAGCCTTTGATCTGCTCGAAAATCTGTGCGGCAAAGGCTTCGCTGTAGCCGTTTTTGAGCATGCCGGTGCGCAGGCGTTCCTGATGCGGCTCCAGGCCACCGTGGCGCTTCCAGGCCGCCATGGAGCGGCGCAGTTGGTCAGCCTCGCCGGGGCTGTAATCGGCGGCGACCATGGCGATCTGCATCACCTGTTCCTGGAACAGCGGCACGCCCAGGGTGCGCTTGAGCACCGCCTCAAGCTCTGGCGATGGGTAGGTAGTCGGCTCTTCCTTGTTTCGCCGTCGCAGGTAGGGATGCACCATGCCGCCCTGGATCGGCCCGGGCCGCACAATCGCCACCTCAATGACCAAGTCATAGAAATTCTGCGGCTTGAGCCTGGGCAGCATCGACATCTGTGCCCGCGATTCGATCTGGAACACGCCAATGGTGTCGGCCTTGCTGATCATCGCGTAGGTCGCCGCGTCGTCCTTGGGGATCTGTGCCAAAGACAGATCAAGGTGACGATGACGGCGCAGTAGATCGAAACAGCGGCGAATGGCACTGAGCATGCCCAGCGCCAGGATGTCCACCTTGAGCAGGCCGACGGCATCCAGGTCGTCCTTGTCCCACTGGATGATGGTGCGCTCGGCCATGGCGGCGTTTTCCACCGGTACCAAGGTATCCAGCGGGTGTTCGGAAATCACAAAACCGCCGGGGTGTTGGGACAGGTGCCGGGGAAAACCGATCAGTTGCTGGGTCAGCCCCAGTACCCGACGCAAGAGCGGGCTGTCCGGATCGAAGCCACTTTCACGCAGGCGTTCCAACGGCGGCGCATCGTCACTCCAACGCCCGCAGCACTCGGCCAGCGCATTGATCTGGTCCGGCGGCAAGCCCAGGGCCTTGGCCACGTCGCGCACGGCACCGGCCGCGTGGTAGCTGCTGACCACCGCCGTTAACGCCGCGCGAGTGCGGCCGTAGCGCTGGAATACGTATTGCAGCACTTCTTCGCGACGCTCGTGTTCGAAGTCGACATCGATATCCGGTGGCTCGTTACGCTCCCTGGACAGGAAGCGCTCGAACAGCATGCCCGTCAAACTCGGGTCGATCTCGGTAATGCCCAAGGCAAAACACACGGCCGAGTTAGCCGCCGAGCCACGACCCTGGCACAGGATCGAACGGCTGCGGGCGAAGCGCACGATGTCGTGCACCGTGAGGAAATAGCTTTCGTAGCCCAGCTCGCTGATCAGCTTCAGTTCATAGTGAATCTGCTGCAACGTCTTGGCGTCGACCCCCTGCGGCCAGCGCCGGGCGATCCCTTCTTCAGTCAGCGTGCGCAGCCAGGTGGCCGCGCTCTGGCCTTCGGGCACCAGCTCGCGCGGGTATTGGTAGCGCAACTGGCCGAGGTCAAACGTGCAGCGGCGAGCGATGACCTGGGTTTGCTCGAGCAACGGCAGCGGATACAACGCCTGTAACGCCTCCAGGCTGCGCAGATGCCGCTCGCCATTGGGGTACAGGCGCAAGCCGGCTTCGGCCACCGGCACGTGATGACGGATGGCGGTCATGGTGTCTTGCAGGGCGCGACGGCTGCGCACATGCATATGCACATCACCGCAAGCCACGGCCGGCAGGTTCAGGCTGGCGGCCAGGTCCAGGCGTTGCCTCAGGTGGCCGGCATCGTCCTGGCCGCCATGCAGGTGCACCGCCAGCCACAAGCGCCCGGGGAAGGTGCGGTGCAACCATTGGATCGAGGCCTGGGTCTCGTCGTCTTCGGCCACCCACAGCGCCAGCAGGCCGGGTAACGGCTGCTCGAAGTCCTCGTGCAACAGGCGATAGCGGCCCTTTTCGGCACGGCGCCGGGCCAGGGTGATCAACCGGCACAGGTGCTGGTAACCGCTCAGGTTCTCCACCAGCAGCACCAGCTTCGGGCCATTTTCGATGCGCACCTCGCTGCCGATAATCAACGGCAACCCCACCGCCTTCGCTGCCTGCCAGGCCCGCACGATACCCGACAGCGTGCATTCGTCGGTGATCGCCAGGGCGCTGTAGCCCTGATGCTTGGCCCGCTCGAACAGCTCCAGCGCACTGGAGGCGCCGCGTTGAAAGCTGAAGTTGGACAGGCAATGCAGCTCGGCGTAACTCATGCAAACCAGCCTTGCAGCCACAGCCCATCGGGGTGCCCCACGGAGCGGTAGGCCCAGCCTTGCTGGCCGGCGCGGGTCTGGATCAGGTAATAATCGCGGCGGATATCGGCGCCATCCCACCAGCCGGATTCAATGCGTTCCGGGCCCATCAGGATTTGCACGCCGGGCTCAGCCAGCAAGGTCGGTTCGGTGAGCAGCCAGCCGGGGCGCTGCACACGGCTCAAGCTCGGGCATGGGCGACTGTCAGCCGTGGCTTGCCAAGCGCATTCGGGGCGATGCTCGGCGTGAAAGCGCAGGCCCTGCACCGCCTCATCCCCCAGGCGCGCGCGCAGGCGTTCGCGCAACTGCTCCCACGGCAGGGTTTGCTGCGGGCGGTCGTCGAACAGGTCCTGGCGCTGCGGCACGAACACCGGCAAGTCCTGGGCCACCAGGCGAAAGCCGCGCACTGGCGCACTGACTTGCACCTGCTCCAGGCGCCCGCGGGCCAATTCGAACAACATCGCCGGTTCGCGTTCGGCGCTGAGCAGGCCAACCTTGATCACGCTATCGGGCACCTGGGCATGTTCCAGGTGCACGTCGAAACGTTGCACACCACTGTCGCGCCCGTAGAGGAAGGCCGACAAGTCAGCGGTCAACCGCCGCAAGGGAAACAGCAACGCTTGATGGGAGTGCACGTCGAAGTTCAACTCGATACGCACATCGAACTGATCCGGCGGTTGATAGAACGCCAGGGCCAATGGGCGCTGCCCGCTCAGGGCGTCGAGGTGTTTGAGCACGCCGGCCTCAAAACGCCGCGCCAGGGTATGCCGGGGCAGCGCCTGCACCTGGGCCAGGGTGCGCAGCCCCATGCGCGACAAGGCGGTGGCAGCCTGCGGGTCGAGGCCGGCACGGTCGATAGGCAGCAGGGACAACGCCTGCATCAATGCATGATCATCCGCCACGGCCAGGCCATCGTAGATATTCGCCAGCACACGGGCCGCTGCGGGGTTGGGCGCGGCGACGATACGATGGCGAAACCCCAACTCGGTCAACTCCTTGCGCAAGCGCGCCTCGAACTGCGACCAGGGCCCGAACAACCCCAGGCTCGATTCGATCTCGAACAGCAAGGCGCGCGGGTAATACACACTGACCTGGGAACTGAAACGGTAGGCCCAAGCAGCAAGAAACTGCTGCCAGCGCTCGATCTGCACCGGGTCGTATTCGGCGCAGGCAAAGGTCTTGGCCAGGGCATGGGCCGCCGTCAACGATTGGCCGGGACGCAAACCCAAGGCACGCGCAGCGTCATTGACGGTTTGCAGCACGCGCCGCTGCGGCGTGCCGGCCAGCAGCGCCAGCGGCTGCTCGGGCTCGGGATGCAGGCGCTGCACCCCATCCAGCGCCAATTGCGGGAAGACAATACACACCCAACGCATGGCAACCTCAGTGCCCCGCCAACGCAATCGGCGCCGGATGGGCCAGCCCACCCCGGCACTTGAGCACCCGCACTTGCGCGGGCCGGGCCTCGACCGCCAGGCGCAAGGCCGCAGGCGACGGATTGATCGCCTCACTCAGTGAACGCCAGGCAAACGCCAGGGTCTGCCCGGTTTCCGCCGCCACCTGCAAGCGGCGCAAGGCGCGATCATCGGCCTTGCGCGGCCAGCACAACACCGCACCGCAACTGCCGGAACGCAGGCACTGCTCCACCGCCCACAACGCGTCACGCTCCTGAGCCTGGACCACCGAGAGCAGGCGCAAATCCACCCCGGCGTTCTGCCAGGCGTGGGGGTACGGCGTGTAGGGTGGCGCCACCAGCACAATGCGCTCCCCCGCCGCTGACAACCGCGCCAGGGTCGGCAGCACCAGTTGCAGCTCGCCCACGCCGTCCTTGGCCATCAGGATTTCACTCAAGGCGCTCGCAGGCCAACCGCCGCTGGGCAGCACCGCATCCAGCGCCGCAAGCCCCGTAGGGTGAATACTGGCCGCTGGCGCGGCGGGCCGGCCCTTCCAGACTCGCCCGCCATTGAACAGCGAGTCCAGGGCAACCACGGCACCCATCAGCCTTGCCTCACCAAGCCGCAGAACACCCCTTCAATGGCCAGGTCCTGGTCGGGGCCCACCACGATAGGTTGGTACGCCGGGTTACGCGGCAGCAGGCGAACCTTGTCGCCACTGCGTTCGAAACGTTTGATAGTGACCTCACCGTCCAGGCGCGCCACCACAATCTGCCCGTTCACCGCCTCGGCACTGCGGCGTACGCCAACCAGGTCGCCATCGAGAATACCGTCCTCGATCATTGAGTCGCCCTGCACTCGCAGCAGGTAATCCGGGGTTTTCGCAAACGTGGCGGGGTCCAGTTGCAAACGGCTGTGTACTTCGGCATCGGCGCCGATGGGCCTGCCTGCGGCCACCCGTCCCAACACTGGAACATCCAGCCATTCGCGGCGAGCGGGCTGGTTGAGCAGGCGAATACCACGCGCCTGGTTAGGGTTGACCTCGATAAAACCGGCTTCGGTCAGGGCCACCACGTGTTTACGGGCGACGCTGCGCGAGGCAAAGCCGAATGCCTCGGCGATCTCGGCGAGGCTCGGGGGCTGGCCTTGCTGCGCGATGCGGTCGCGGATAAAGGTCAGGATGGCAGTGCGGCGGGGAGTTAGAATCGTCATGGAGTACATTTGTACTCCTATGGGAAATTTCCGACAAGAGCCGCTAGTCGGTGCGGTGGGCCTGTGGCGAGCGGGCTTGTCCCGCGTTGGGGCGCGTAGCGCCCCCAAGGAAGGACGGATGCTTCGCAGCCAGAGGTAGTGGGGCCTCCCTCACCACAGGGAAATATGACTGCCTTCAAAGGTTGTGTAGATACCGAGGCTTAGCGGGTCCGGTTATCCGTTACCAGCCCTCTTTCAACATCCGCAACTCCAGATGCTGCAACAACATGATGGTCTTGCCGTCCACAATCTCACCGCTTTGCACCATCGCCAGCGCCTGCTCGAAACCCAACTCCAGCACTTCGATGTCCTCGCCCTCATCGATCAGGCCACCGCCTGCACCCACGCGGTCTTGCGGCTGGTACTCACCGATAAAGAAGTGAATCCGCTCGGTCACCGACCCCGGGCTCATGAACGCTGCATAGATTTTTTCCACATGCCTTACGCGGTAGCCGGTCTCTTCCTCGGCTTCCAGGCGAATACGTTCCTCGGGACTGGCGTTGTCCAGCAACCCGGCCGCCGCTTCGATCAAGTAGCCGTGGTAATCGTTGACGAACGTGGGCATGCGGAATTGCCGAATCAGCAGCACCGTACGCAACTCACGGTTGTACAACAGGATCGTCGCGCCATTACCCCGGTCGTACACCTCACGGGTCTGGGCTTGCCAGCTGCCATCCTGACGGCGCAAGTCGAAACTGTACTTTTTCAGGAGGTACCAATTGTCCGAGAGGGTTTCCTCGGCGGTGATGCGAACGGGGCTGTTGTCCATGGTCGGGCCTTTGCTCAAAAGGAGCAGGAGCATGTCGTTCGGGCACGGTCAGCGTCAAGTTGATCACCACTCATCGCAGATACGGCTACAATCGCGCCCCAATAAGAAGGAACTCACGCCAGGTTCAAGGAAATGATGCTGCACATCCCGACGCTACTGATAGTGGCCGTGTTCGTGTTCGGCCTGATGGGCCTGTTGACGGTGCATGCCTGGAGCCGTGGCCGCGAGCCGACCCTGGGCTACCTGGGCACCATGCTGCTGCTCGCCTCCCTGGGCACCGGGCTGATCGTGGTGCGTGGCATGGGCATGGACTTTGTGGCGCTGATCATCGGCAACGTGGTGTTGTTGCTCAGCGCCGCGATGAACTGGACGGCCATGCGCACCTTCGTACAGCGCAAACCCAGTGTGCCAGGCATCTTTGCCGGCGCCGGGCTGTGGCTGTTGATGTGCCTGGTGCCGCAGTTCTACGGTTCGCTGTCGGCACGGGTCATGTTGTATTCGCTGCTGGCGGCCAGCTATGGCGTGTTGTCGGCCCTGGAATTGTGGCGCAAGCGCGACCGCCTGGAAGTGGCCTACGTACCGGCGCTGGTGCTGACCCTGTCGCACACCGGTTTTTATGGCATTCGCGCCTTTACCGACCCCGGCCTGCCGATCAAGACCACCCTGGGACTGGACAGCGCAGGCGTACCGTTTTTCTCGTTCATGCTGTTTGAATCCATGCTGTACGCCATTGGTATTGCCTATGTCACGCTGGCGATGGTCAAGGAGCGCGCCGAGCTGCGCTTCAAGGCCGCCGCATTCAGTGATGCCCTGACCGGCGTCGGCAACCGCCGTGCCTTTATGCTCAAGGGTGAGCAACTGCTCGCCGAGAGTGCTCGCCGCCAGCACAGCGTGGCCCTGCTGTTGTGCGACCTGGATCACTTCAAGCGCTTGAACGACAGCTTCGGCCACCCCATGGGCGACCAGGCGCTGATCGCCTTCAGCCGGGTGACGGAGGCGGCCTTGCGCCAGGGTGATGTGTTCGCCCGTATTGGTGGCGAAGAGTTCGCTTGTTTGCTCGCTGACAGCGATGAAACCGCCGCCACTCAGGTCGCCGAGCGCATTCGCCAGGCGTTTGCCCAACTCGACCTGCTGGCACCGGGCTTCCTCAGCGTCAGCATCGGCATTGTCACCACCGAAATGGCCGGCTACGAGCTCTCGCACTTGCTCTCCCTGGCCGACCAGGCGCTGTACCTGGCCAAGGCACGAGGGCGTAACCGGGTTCAGGGGATGGCTGACGCCCCTCTCCCTGCACTGTAATACTTTGCAAGCAATCCGCTTTCACGACTGTCGAATTAATGCCTGCCCCGGCAGGCCATCTGGTAAAACCCGTGCTTCGCCTTTTTCCGGGAATCTCCATGTCATCTCGTTTTATGTCTCGCCTGGGCCTGCGCTGGCTTCCCCTGCTGTGCATGGTGCTTCTGATCGTCGGCCTGCCCGTGGGCTGCGCCGTGCTGCAACACAAGGAGCGCGAGTTGGTGTTCCGCATCGAGCCGGGCACAGCCGGCTGGTACACCGGCTTGCCCAAGGCGGTGCAGGAGTTCGATATCAAACCCGCCAGTTTCAAATCGGGGCAGAACCTTCACGGCTGGTGGTACCCGGCTGACAAGAAGGACGCGCCGGCGATTCTCTACCTGCACGGCGTGCGCTGGAACCTCACCGGGCAGTTGTTTCGCATTGAACAACTGCATGCGCTGGGCTATTCGGTGCTGGCCATCGACTATCGCGGCTTTGGCAAGAGCAAGGGGGATTTACCGTCGGAGACCACGGTGTACGAAGACGCACGCATTGCCTGGGAGCGCTTCCAGGTGTTGCAGCCGGACCCTGCCAGACGCCTGATCTACGGGCACTCCCTGGGGGGTGCGGTGGCCATCGACCTGGCGGCGCAGTTGAGCACGCAAACGCCTGTGCCCGTGCGCGGGCTGGTGATCGAGTCCACCTTCACCTCCCTCGGGGATGCGGCCACCGCCGTGGCCAATACCTCATTGCCAGTACGCTGGTTGCTGTCGCAGAAGTTCGATTCCATCGACAAGATTGCCGACGTGCATATGCCACTGCTGGTGGTCCACGGCCTTGCCGACCAGTACGTGCCACCGCGTTTCAGCCAGCAATTGTTCGACGCCGCCCAAGAGCCCAAACGGTTGCTGCTGGTACCCGGCGCCACCCATAACAACAGCATGAGCCTGGCCGGTCGCAGCTATGGCCAGGCACTGGACCACCTGCTGCAAGCGAAGGTGCCAACCCAGGTCGTCACACACGCCACGGCACGCGACAGTGACTCGTAAATGCGCTTTTCGGCACTGGGTTCGCGCGGGCCTGTCAAGCGCAAACCCAGCCCATGCTGGCCCGCGCGCAGAGTTGATCAAATATTAACCGTAGGTTAAATCGCCAACCCTGCCGGGCCTTCGCAAAGTTATCCACAGAGATACCCACGGTTTTCGTGGACAAGTCTTTTTACTTTTTTACGATTTTTTTGCTCAGTTAATACCGTTGGGAAACGTACCCGGCAGCAAAATCTCGCGATTCACATCGCGTATATCGTTATAGCCACACAGTGCCATCGACACGTCCAGCTCGCGGGCAATGATGTCCAGCGCCTTCGTGACACCCGCCTCGCCCATCGCTCCCAAGCCGTACAGATGCGGGCGGCCGATCAACGTACCTTTCGCCCCCAGCGCCATCGCCTTGAGCACGTCCTGGCCGGAACGGATGCCCCCGTCAAGCCACACTTCAATCTGCTTGCCCACTGCCTCAACCATTGCCGGCAATTGGCTGATACTCGAGGGCGCGCCATCCAACTGACGGCCACCGTGGTTACTCACCACTAAGGCGTCGGCGCCGGAATTGGCCGCCAGGCGCGCGTCCTCCACATCGAGGATGCCCTTGATAATCAGCTTGCCGCCCCAGCATTTTTTGATCCACTCCACGTCGTCCCAACTCAGGCGCGGGTCGAATTGCTGAGCGGTCCAGGACGACAGCGAACTCATATCCGCCACGCCCTTCACATGCCCGACGATATTGCCGAAACCATGGCGCTTGGTGCCGAGCATGCCCATCACCCAACGTGGCTTGGTCATCATGTTGAGGATATTCGCCAGGGTCAGTTTGGGCGGTGCCGACAGGCCGTTGATCAAGTCCTTGTGGCGTTGCCCGAGGATTTGCAGGTCGAGGGTCAGTACCAGGGCATCCACACCGGCGGCCTTGGCGCGCTCGATCAACTGCTCGATAAACGCCCGGTCGCGCATCACATACAACTGGAACCAGAAGGGCTGGCCGACGTGTTCGGCGATGTCTTCCAGGGAACAAATGCTCATGGTCGACAGGGTGTAGCGCACGCCGAAAGCGGCGGCGGCGCGGGCGGTGAGGATCTCGCCATCGGCATGTTGCATGCCCGCCAGGCCGGTCGGCGCCAAGGCCACGGGCATGGCCATGTCCTGGCCAATCATGGTGGCGCGGATCGAGCGCTCATCAATATTGCGCGCCACTCGCTGGCGGAACTTGATGCGGGCAAAATCATGTTCATTGGCGCGATAGGTGCTCTCAGTCCAAGAGCCGGAATCGGCGTAATCGTAAAACATCCTGGGCACACGTTTTTGCGCCAGCTTGCGTAAGTCTTCGATGGTGGTGATCAACGACATCGGGGGGCACCTCTCCTTGAACTGAGTGCAGCTGATCCAAAAACAGAGAGTAACCGCCGATGCCCCCTGCAACCAGCGATTGCGTTTATAAACGCCGGCGACTAATCTCGCACAAACCCGCAAAAAAGCGCATAACCATGCACAACACCCATCAAGCCATCGACCTGCCTTCCCTGCGTAAACAGAAGATCCTGTTGCTGCTGGCGCGCGACGGCAAAGTCACCGCGTCGGAATTGGTGGAGCACTTTGCCGTGTCCCAGGACACCATCCGCCGCGACCTCGGCGAACTGGCTGCTGCGGGTTTGCTGCAACGCGTGCACGGCGGCGCCCTGCCCCGCCCCAAAGACACCGGCAAGGACTTTTTCACCCGCGTCGGCGAGACCAGTGAGGTCAAGCGCCACCTTGCGCGGCTGGCCGCTGATCAGGTGGAAGACGGCCAGATCGTGTTGTTCGATTCCGGCTCCACCACGTTGCAGATTGCCCAGTCATTGCCGCGCTCGATCCGCCTGACGGTGGTCACACCATCGCCGATGATCGCCATTGCCCTGGCGGACCATCCCAATGTCAAAGTGATCCTCGCCGGTGGCCAACTCAACCCCGCCACCGTGTCCACCGGTGGTCATGAAGCGCTCCGCTTGATCCAGAGTATAAAAGCCGACCTGCTGTTTACCGGCGTCTGCGCCCTGCATCCGCAAGTGGGCATTACCTCGTTGCATTTTGATGAAGTGGCAGTCAAGCAAGCGTTGCTCGACAGCGCGTCCCATGTCGTGGCCGTGACCCTGGCGGACAAGCTCGGCGCTGTGGAGCCGTTTGTGGTAGCACCGTGCAACCGGATTCATACGCTGATTACCGAGTGGCATGTGCCCAGCCTGGAGCCGTATGAAGCGTTAGGGTTGCAAGTGATTCGCGTAGAGACCGAGTAGGTACAAGGCATCAGCCACTGCGTGACCGCTGGCGGTGTTGTCGAAGATGCACCAGGTCGGAATACCTGCGGCAGCGGATTGCCTCAGCCGTCGCGCGAATGCCTGCACACGCTCCGGCCCGTAGGCACTGTGATAGATCCGCGGCGATCCATGCAGACGCCAATACTGCACGCCCTGCCAGCCTGTGCCCGCCTCGATAACCGGTGGGTCGGCGACCACGCGACCTATCTGCAAGTCGACTAACAATGCATCCGCCTCAAGCCAAGTGGCATGACGCGGCTCAAGCACCACCGGCCTTGCGAAGCGCTCGCGTAACGCGGTGAAAAAAGCCATCGCCACAGCCGGTTCATAGCGCAGCGAGGGAGGCAATTGAACCAACAGGCAGCCCAGTTTTTCACCTAGAGGCAGGCACTGCTCAAGGAACTCATCCAGCGCCGCCTCGCAATGCTGCAAGCGCAGTTCATGGGTGATGTGCCTGGGCACCTTGACCGAAAAACGAAACGCCGACGGCACCGATTGCGCCCAGCGTGCATAGGTCTTGGGCAAGTGCGGCCGATAAAACGAACTGTTGATCTCGACCGCATTGAACCGCGATGCGTAACGTTGCAGATGCGTCCCCGCGCCCGCAAACGCCGGCCAGTGCTCACGCGGCAAACTCCACCCCGCGCACCCCACCTGCAGCGATGCAGTCAAAACAGCACCCTGGCAGCATCACGCATGAAAATCTCGATGGTTTTTGGCCCCACACCGTCGAATTCCGCCAAGCGTTTTTCAAAGGCGCTACGGTCTGCGCTGACGCCCCTTATCTGGGTGATCTTGCCCGCGTACTCGGCATTCAATTTGGCGCTCAGGTCCAGCAGGCGCTGGGCGGTGGTCTCATCGTAGCGAACGTAATGGGCACGTCCCAACATCGCGACTAATTGGCCAGAGGTGCAATGCTGTAGCTTGCGCGCCGTGTCACGCCCCTCTTCTTCGACGATCACCTGGTAAGCCCGCGCCGCGATTGGCGCCTGGATACGCTTGCCCATCAAGAAGCTGGCGATAAACCACTTGAACAGGCTGGTGTCATCTCCGGGCTTGAGATCAATGCCCAATTCAGCCGCCGTAATCGACTTGGCCATACTCAATGGCCCAACTTGCACTCGGCCTTGGCAGCCTGCTCGTGGGTTGGGGTTTTGTCGGCATTGGGGTGATCAGTCACGAGGTAATCTCCTTGCAGTGGCAAGCACGCAAAAATGGCGTGCGCTTATGCAGCAGAGCCCTTCGTTTTTTGATAGTTCAAGGAAATTGCCCCGCAATACCGGCGCAGAAATAAGCGCGAATTAATTTAAACCTTTTACCGAGGCACCGGCTCAACAGTCAGGTACGGCATCACGCTGCGCCGAAGAAACCCGACCCAGGAGACAGGCAACCATGAGCTCGCAACTCAACGGCAAGAACATCCTCATCATCACCTCCAACACCGGCATCGAGCGCGATGAACTGCTCGGGCCTCTGGCCGCCCTGCGCGGCTATGGCGCGACGGTAACGCACGGTTCGAGCAAAGGGGGTACGACCCAGACCTTTGTTGGCGACACAGAGAAAGACAAGACCGTGGAGTCCGACGTGCAACTGTCGGATGTGGCAAGCAGCGACTTTGACGCGTTGGTTATCCCCGGCGGTACGGTCAATGCCGACACTCTGCGCCAGGATGCGGCGGCATTGCGCTTGATCAACGACTTCGTCAAAGCTGGTAAAACCGTCGCCGCGATCTGCCACGGACCATGGGCGCTGATCGATGCAGGCGTGGTCAAGGGCAAGACCTTGACCTCCTATAAAAGCGTGCGCATCGACCTGGAAAACGCCGGGGCTGCCGGTTGGGTGGATGCCCAGGTGAAGGAATGCAACGCCAATGGCTGGACCCTGATTACCTCACGTACGCCGGACGATTTACCGGCGTTCAACGAGGCGATTGCCAAAGCCGTCGCGGGTTGACACGCTAACCTGTGGCGAGGGAACTTGCTCCCTCGCCACAGTGACGGTGTATCTCTGCGTCTGGCTTGCGCTCAGTGCTTACGGTGTTCAGGCATCTCGCGCTTCGGCCCGAACAGGGCCCAGACAATCAGCCCGAACAGCGGCACGAAAATCAGGATGATCAACCACAGCCCCTTGGTCTCCCAGGCACCCGTACTGCGCAAGACGATATTGATCGCCCACAACTCCAACACCAGCAGAACCACCGCCAGCACGATCCAGATGTAGTCTATTTGCATGCATCACCTCCTGAGGTCTATGCATTAGGTCAAGCATTTTCCCCGAGGGTTCCATCCGATTTCCCACCCCTCACGCCCAACGGTTGCGGCACAGTCCAGGCAACCTTCTAGACTCAACCCCAGTCACCTCTCTCGCATTCAATTACGGAGGTTCAGGATGACCGAGCACGTTATTCACTTTCATTGCCAGATTGACCAAGGCACGAGCGAACGCTTTCGCGACTGTTGCCTGGAGGCTATTGATCAAGGCGCCACGTCCCTGCTGCTGAACCTGTCGACTACCGGTGGCAGCACCAATTTCGGCTTCACCCTCTACACCTTTCTCAAGGCGCTGCCGGTGCCCCTGTGCGCGATCAACGCGGGCAACATCGAATCCATGGGCATCATCATGTTCCTGGCCGCCAGCCGCCGAATCACAACCCCTCACTCACGCTTTCTGATCCACCCGATGAACTGGTATTTCAGCCAGAGTTCGGTTGACCACCAACGCCTGCGCGAATACCTGTCGAGCCTGGACAACGACTTGGCGCGCTACGTAAAGATCTACGAGCTGGAAACCGTCCAGGCCGACACCCAGCTGGATATTTTCAAGTGCCTGTCGGCCGAAGAGAAAGTCATCGCGGCCCGCGAGTCGCTGGCCTATGGAATCGCTCACGAGCTCAAGCAAGTGGTGTTTGCCGAGGACATCAAGCACTGGAAGGTCAGCGGTGGGTAAGCCGCCATTCGTCGTATGACCCTGAACTTTTTAAAACTTTGCTTGCGGTTGAGCATTCCCTATTAAGCGACACCCTTGATTCACTCATTGATGAGGGATTTGAAAATGGCTAATAGCGGAAAAACCACGACAGGCGCAGGCGGTAAAGCCAAGCCGGACACCGCCCACAAAAGCGGTGGCCAAGGCTCCGGTGGCCACTTTGCCAAAGACCATGAAAAGGCCTCCGAAGCCGGCAAAAAAGGCGGGGCGCACAGCTCCGGCGGCGGCCGGAAGTCTTGATTGACGCGTTACCGAAGCCCGGTCTTCCGGGCTTCGGTCTGATCACTGGCGATCATCTCACGGCACCGGTAACCAGCCACTGAACTCACCCCGTGCACCCAGCGGGCACCAGGCGATATCCCAGACAGGCGGCGGCAACACCTGCTGCTCTGCGGTCTTCGACGCGGCGCCCTTCCAATCGAATACGCTCGAGCCCTGCCACGCCAGGACCACCCCCTGGGCCTGGCTGTCATCGGTGATGATCCAACGCGCGGCCGCTGCGGCCATGAAGGCTTCGATCAGCTCATCGTCGATCTGCGTCCGGTAAGACGAGCCCAGCAGCCAGCGGCATACATTCAGGTGGTAGGTCCAATCCAGCGGTGGCTGGTTGCGATAGGCCCAGGTCATGAAACTGCGGAACAGGTTCAGGCCCTCAGGCGGGTCCAGCTTGAGCAGCGCCGGGCAGATGTCGAACAAGGTGTGCCAGTGGGGTAACAGGCGTGCATCCAGGTGCACAAAACAGCGAGCGTTGCTGGGGTAATCAGGCACCGCAGGTTCGGCGCACAGGCGGCGGGACGCCTTGCTGACCAGGCGTTTGGCGCCGGCAGGCAATAGAGGGTTCATGAAATGCACTCATACTCGTGACGATAGAATGCCTCCTGGTCACAGGAAGCCCAAGGCACACGTCAGAATGCAGGGGAAGCGCGGGGGTTGGCCGAAGGCCAGGAGTAACGCGGAGGCGCCTTGTTGCGCCGTTCATGGGCCGGACGCGGGGGTTGCCCCAGGCCCAACAGCCAGGCCAGGCCGATCAGGAAGACCAGGGCGACGGTGATGGCATTGCACACCGGGCAGGCAAAGTAGTTCGAGATGTTGCTGGAAGACGGGTTAGCCAACCCTTTGTCGGAAACTGCCGGCTGCGTGCCTTCCACTGAACAGAACAGCCCACCGATACCATTGAGCTGCTGGCCCATCATTTGGCCATGCCCCAAACCGCAGGCGAACACGTTCATCAGCACGCAGAAGTACAGGGTCCAGGCGATGAGCGAACGGTCACAGTGGCGCAATTTCATGGCGGCGACTCTACCACCGAAGCCACAAAAGGATGAAGTGCGACGCGCCCCTGTGGCAGAACGTCGCAGATTACGTGGACCCGCCGGGGTTGCTAGACTGTGCGCCCGCATCATTACTCCTTTTCAAAGCCTGATATGTAGATCCAGAGCAATGCAGGCGCTTCACAGGATGCACAGTTGATGAGTACGTTATTCACCCGCCGCAAAGTGCTGACCGGCATGGGCCTATTGGGCCTGGGCAGCCTGCTGGGCGGCTGTGACTACAGCCCCAAGCTGAACTTCAAGTACGGCAAGGACCTCAGTGACAAGATCATGGGCCGCACCTTCAAGCTCAAGAACACCGACGGCGAAACCGTCACCTTGAGCTCGTTCCGTGGCCTGATGCCGGTGGTGTTCTTCGGTTTCACCCAGTGCCCGGCGGTCTGCCCGACCACCCTGGCGCGCGCCGCCCAGGCCAAGAAGCTGATGGGTCGCGACGGTGAGATCATGCAGGTGGTGTTCATCACCCTTGATCCCGAGCGTGACACACCGCAACTGCTCGACCGCTACGTGAAGGCGTTCGACCCCAGTTTCGAAGCGCTGTACGGCACCCCGGAAGAAATCGCCGTGGCCGCCAAGGAGTTCGGGATCTTTTATGAAAAGATCCCCGCCGGCGACACCTACACCCTGTCCCACACGTCCACCAGTTTCGTCTTCGACACCCGCGGCAACCTGCGCCTGGGCCTGTCGGCATCCCTTACCGCTAAAGAGTGCGCAGAAGACCTGCTCACCGTCATGGAGGTCTGTTAATGACTGCCGTTCAACACCTCAAACGCATCACCTTCGGCGTCGCCCTGCTGGGCCTCGCCGCCCACGCCAGTGCCCAGGTACTGGTAACCGACGCCTGGGTACGCGCCACGGTGCCAGGCCAGCCGTCCAGCGGCGCGTTCATGACCATCACCGCCGACAGCGACAGCAAGCTGCTACGCGTTGCGTCGCCAGTCGCCAAGGACGTGCAGATCCATGAAATGAGCATGAAGGACGACGTGATGCGCATGGGCCCGGTGGATTCGGTGGCGCTGCCTGCGGGTAAAGCGGTCACCCTCGACCCGGACGGCTACCACGTGATGCTCATGGGCCTGACCGGCCAGATCAAGGAAGGCGACCACGTGCCGCTGACCCTGACGGTGGAAAACGCCAAGGGCGAGAAACAAGCGATTGAAGTGAACGCGCCGGCGCGTGCCATCAACGGCATGGACCATAGCAAGATGCATTGATTGCCCTGGTCAGAATATGGGAGGGGGCAAGCCCCCGATAGCGGTGTGTCAGTCACAGACTCGTTCACTGACACGCCGGCGCAAAATCCGGGGCAAATCGGCTGTCGTGGCGAGCGGGCTTGTCACAGGGGAATATGACGGTCTTCAACAGTGGTGTAGATACCACAGTTGGATCTGCATGGGTCAGTTGAACCTCACTCTCCACCATTCAGAGCCAATCGCCTGGCGATGCCATAAGCCCAGTGTTTCTCTATGATAGGGCCCTTCGTTCAACACCCCAGGAATCCCCCATGCCCGCCCTCACCTTGCGTAACGCCCTCCCCGCCGACGCCGCCCGCTGTTTTGAGATCGAAACCACTGCCTACGAAGGCGACGAAGCCGCGACGCTTGCAAAGATCGCCACGCGCATCGCGCAGTATCCCCAAGGCTTTTTGATCCTTGAGGAAAATGGCGAAGTGGTGGGTTTCATCAATTCTGGCTGCGCCTATGACGTGGTGATGGCCGACGAGGCGTTCAAGGAGTTGGTGGGCCATGCGGCCGAGGCGCCGAATGTGGTGATCATGTCGGTGGTGGTTGACCCGGCCCATCAAGGCAAAGGCTATTCCAAGACGCTGATGACCGAGTTCGTACAGCGTATGCGCGCGCAGCAAAAACAGACGATCCACCTGATGTGCAAGGAGCAACATGTGCCGTTGTACACCCGTATGGGCTACACCTATGTGCAGCCTTCGCCGTCGGATCATGGTGGCATGGCGTGGCATGAGATGGTCATGGTGCTCTAACACACTGAGAGGTTATGGTGACGACTCCCCTTATCGAAATCAGCGACCAACCGAACCCCGAAGCCGAACACCTCCTCGGCAGCGGCCTCGCGGCGTTCAATGAAGCCATCACCGGCTTCAACGACCGCCACCCCCTGACGGTACTGATCAAAGACCCGCACACTCGGCAAACCCTCGGTGGCATCACTGGCAAAACCTCACTGGGCGTGGCCTTCCTCGACCTGTTTCATTTGCCAGAGTCCCTGCGTGGCACGGGCCTGGGCAGCCAGTTGCTGCAAGCTTTCGAGGAGGAAGCCCGGCGCCGGGGTTGCCTGAATGCCGTGCTGTACACCCTCAGTTTCCAGGCGCCAGAGTTTTATGAGAAACAGGGGTGGGTGCGGTTTGGCGAGGTGCCCTGCGAGCCCAAAGGCAGCAGCCGGGTATTTCTGTCTAAAGCGCTGTGACACTCAGGGCTTTACCAACTGCCCGACGCGCCACCGCCGCCACTGGAACCACCACCTCCGGAGGAGCTGCCGTTGGAGCTGGAGCCCCTGGAGCTCGAACTCGACCCAGACCCACCGCGGGCCTTGGCGAAGATGAACAGCGCGACAAACGAGGCGATAGGAAAGGCAACCAGCCAACCGTCTCGACCCGCGCCCGCCACCAGCCCCGCCGCCACATACACGGCCAGCGCCGCCAGTAGCCGCGCGACAAAACCGGCTCGGCGGGTCTTCCAGGCGTCTTTCATGATCATCAGCAGCACCCAGTAAAACCCCAATACCACCAGGGCGCCCACAGGCCACGCCAGCCAGTGAATGAAATTGACACTGACGTATTGATCCACCCCCAACAAACCGACGATGTAGGCCAACAGCCCCAGTACGCCGTAAAACACCGTGCGCGCCAGCCACAAAGCGCCGAAGGTGGCGCCGCCGATCAGCAGGGTCAGCGGCAGTACCAGCAGGTACACCGGCCAGTCCCGGCCCCCGCCATAAATGGCCAGTAGCACCGTGGCCGCCACGGCGGCAATCAGGGCCCGGCGCCAATGCAACTTGCCAGCGGCGATCAGTACACCGCCGACACCACCGAAGATAAACGCCAACAGCACCGCGACCGCCTGAGCACTTACGCCCGGCCTCGCCAATGCGGGCAGATCACCGCCATCGACCAGCACGGTCAAGTCGTTCACGCCCTGTTGAATACCGCCCGCAAAATCACCCTGGCGAAACGCCGGCGTCATGTGCTCTTCGATGATGCGGTGGGCCAGCAGGTCGGTGACGATGCCTTCCAGGCCGTAGCCGACTTCGATGCGCAGTGTGTGATCGTCTTTGGCCACCACCAGCAGGATGCCGTCGTTGACGTCCTTGCGCCCCAGTTTCCAGGCGCGGAACAGTTGGTTGGCATAGTCTTCAATACTCGCGTCGCCGGTACTGGGTACGAGCAGGACGGCAACCTGCGCGCCTTTGCGCTGCTCCAGTGCCGCAAGTTGGTTTTTCAGGCGCTGAGTCGTGCCGGCGTCGAGGGTGTTGGTCAGGTCAATCACGCGCTGGTCGAGGGCGACGCCGATGGGTGAGCTGTCAGCCTGGGCTGTGCCCGACAGGCTGACCAACAGCAAGGCCAGTAGACTCAGGAGGGACTGGCGCAGAATCAGCATCATGCTTTGTTACCTGAAGTTTCTTCATGAAGACGCCGACTTTACCTGATCGATGCATAACACGTGACCCCGCACCTGCGACTATCTAAACTACGGCCACGCCCGCATAGCAATTCGCTATCTACGAGAACGTCATGGATCTACGCCACCGCAACAACGTCAATGTGATGGGCAATGGTTCGTCGACCTTGGTGTTTTCCCATGGCTTTGGCTGCAACCAGGCGATGTGGAATGACCTGGTACCGCACTTCCTGGAGCACTTCCGGGTGGTGCTCTATGACTTGGTAGGTGCCGGCCTGTCGGACCTCAGCGCATTCGACAAAGCCAAATACAGCAGCCTGGACGGCTATGCCCGTGACCTCAACGAGATTATCGACACCTACGCCGACGGCCCGGTAATCCTGGTGGGACACTCTGTCAGCGCGATGATCGGCACCCTCGCCGACCGCTTCACGCCCGGACGCATCGCTGCCCATGTGATGATTGGCCCATCACCGCGCTACATCGACACCGAGGGCTATGTCGGCGGCTTCACCCGTGGCGATATCGATGACCTGCTCGATACCCTCGACAGCAACTACCTCGGCTGGTCCAGCACGATGGCGCCAGTGATCATGGGGGCTGCGACGCAACCGGCGCTGAGCGCAACGCTGACGGAGAGTTTCTGTCGTACCGAGCCGGACATCGCCAAGCAATTCGCCCGTGTGACGTTCCTGTCCGATAACCGCCAGGACGTGCTGGGCCTGACCACCCCGGTGTTGATCCTGCAATCGACGGATGACTTGATCGCACCCGTGGCCGTGGGCGAGTTCCTGCATGCCGTGATGCCCAACAGCACATATTGCCTGGTGGACAACGTCGGCCATTGCCCGCACATGAGCGCACCGCAGGCTTGCGCAGCGGCGATGGCACCATTTCTCGCGCCCTGGACCGGTGCCCATGCAGGTTGATTCACTGTTCGAAAGCGCCGCCTGCGCCCTGGCCGTGACCCGGGAAGACGGTACCATCCTGCACGTCAACCCGCGTTTGAGCGACTGGCTCGGGTTCAGTGTGGCCCAGCTGTGTGGGCGGCGCTTCCAGGACCTGCTGACCATGGGCGGGCGGATTTTCTACCAGACCCACCTGGCGCCGATGTTGCGCATGCACGGTAGCGTCACCGAGGTGAAGCTCGACATTCGCCATTGCGACGGGCACAAAGTGACCGTATTGCTCAATGCCAACAAGCGCCAGCAGCCCGACGGAGCGGTGTATGACCTGGCGCTGTTCGGCACCACCGACCGCGACAAGTACGAGCGTGAACTTCTGAATGCGCGCACGTTGGCCGAGGCGCTGCTCCAGGAAAAAACCGCCACCGAGCTGGCGCTGCAACGCGCCCAGGCCGAACTGAGCGCGGCGTACGCGATCGCCCAGCGCCGTGCGTTGTTTGCCGAACAGATGGTGGCGATTGTCAGCCATGACTTGAAAAACCCACTCACGGCGATCCGCATGGCGTCGGATTTTCTCCAGCACGGCGAGCGCACGGCCAAGGAGCGCCAGTTGCTGGGGCATATCGGCCAGTCGTCCGAACGGGCGCAACGCATGATCGCCGACCTGTTGGACTTTACCCAGGCCCGGGTCGGCCAAGGCATCACCATCAAGGCGGTGCCGTTGGACTTGCATGGCGTCATTCAGCGTGCGGTGGATGAACTGCGGGTGGCCTTCCCCAAGGCCACGCTGGTGCATCAAGCCGAGGGCTGTGGCCATGCATGCCTGGATGCCGACCGCTTACAGCAGATGATCGGCAACCTCGTCGCCAACAGCGTGGCCTATGGCGACCTGTTGCAACCGATCACCGTCACCTCGCGCCTGGGCGCCAGCGCCTGCCAAGTATCGGTTCACAACCACGGCGCGGTGATTCCCGAAGCCCTGCTGGCCGGGCTGTTCGAGCCCATGACCCGTGGCACCGACCAAGGCAGCGATGTGCGCAGTGTGGGCCTGGGCCTGTATATCGTGCGCGAACTGGCCAAGGTGCACGGCGGGGATGTGGCGGTGAGTTCCTGCGCGAAGGACGGCACGACGTTTACCGTGACGTTTTAGAACCCATCAAGCAGCGCCGATGAGTTTCATCCAACCTGAATCAGCCGCGTGCTAGCGTACAAGCGCTCCATTCGCGCAGAGCCCTTCATGAAGCACACCCCCCTTGCCTTAGCCGCATTGCTGGCGACGTTTTCCCACACCGTCATGGCGACCAGCCTTTGCCAACCGGTCGCGACAAGCCCGGCGTCCAAGGGTTTGCTGGCCACAGCCCAACGGCACTTGGGCGATACACCCGCGCCCCTGCCGCACCTGCACACCGAAGGCACTTTGCCGAACCAGGGCATTCGCGAGCAAAGCCTCGCCGCCGAAAAGGACTGGCCGGTGATGCGCCAGGCCGCGCTGGCCTGGCGCATCAGTGGCGACCCGCGCTATCTCAAGCAAGTCGATGATTACCTGGCTGCATGGGCAGAGGTGTACCAGCCGGACTTCAACCCGATCGACGAAACCAACCTGGACATGCTGATCAATGCCTACGCGCTGACTGCCGATCACCTGCGCCTGGAAACCCGCGACGCCAGCCGCCGGCTGATCCGCAGCCTGGGTAACGGCTACATTGCCCACATCGAGCAATTCCACGGACAAAAGAAAGGCACCCAGACCAATAACTGGCAAAGCCATCGCGTCAAACTGGTGACCGTGGCCGCCGCTGCCCTCGGTGACCGCGACATGCTGGAACAGGCCCGGCAGTTGTTCAAGCAACAGATCGCCGACAACGTCCTGCCGGATGGCTCGGTGACCGACTTCCAGGACCGCGACGCCTTGCACTATGTGGTCTACGACCTGGAACCCCTGGTGCAAGCCGCGCTGGCCGCCAAACCCTATAACGTCGGCGGCGACTGGCTGAGCCTTACCGCCAACGGCGCCTCCCTGCGCGCCGCGCTCGACTGGCTGGTGCCTTATGCCGATGGCCGCCGCAGCCACCAGGAGTTCGTGCACACCCGCGTGCAATTCGACAAAGACCGCGCCAAGGTCGGCGAAGCCGGATACAGCGGGACCTGGCAACCCAAGAGCAGTGCAACGCTGTATTGGCTGGCGGCACAGCTGGACCCGCGCTACCTGCCATTGGCCAAGCAACTGGCGGACCGCCCGGCGGACTGGATCAGTGCCTGTTATTTGAAGTAGGCCGTGACGACTCTGGCGCACTCCAGGAAACATGCCTCATGTAGGAGCTGTCGAGCGCCAGCGAGGCTGCGATGCAAGCGCTGCGGTTTGGCAGGCATACCGAGGTGATCCCTTCGCAGCCTCGCTGGGGCTCGACAGCTCCTACAGGGATCTTCGTACGACGCACTTAGCCTGTTAGTTGAAGTAG
>NZ_JALJFG010000049.1 GCF_023242475.1 Pseudomonas sp. MWU15-20650
TAAAAGTTGTGTAGATACCTATGCTCGATGTGTGAATCCCTGGCTTAACCTGCAAAAACGCATGCGGGGATGATTGGATCCCATCAGTCAGATCAATGAGCCGCTCGCCGCCAGGCATTCCTTGGCGCTCTTCTTCAGTTTTTTAATCAGCCGTTCCTGGCGCAACGCCTCGCCCTTGCTCGCGCATTGCTCGGTGTACACCAGCGCCACGGCCGGGCTGGACAGAAAGAACCGCGCGCCTTTACCGCTCTGGTGAGCAGCAAACCGGCGCACCGGGTCGTTGCTGATGCCGCAATACAGCGAGCCGTTGGCGGCCCGCACCAGGTAGACGAACCAGGGTTTGGGTTCAGAAGGGTCAGTCACAAGTCGATTTCGGCAAACCAGAGGAGCGCCAATCTTATCAACGACCCGCCTGGAATGCCTTCAAGCCTTTGAGCGCCTGGGCGCGCACGGCGTTTTTCAGCGCTGGCGACCAGCCCAGCAGCAAGCCCTTGAGCCCCAGGGCCTGGCGCGACCAGCGCCACAGGTCGAAGTGGTCGTGGTGCTCGCAGATCTTGCCATCGAGAAATACAAAACGTGCGCCGATATCGTTGACTACCGTATTGCCGGTGGCGCTGAACAGGTACGTCGCCACCCAATGGGCGCTGCCGGTGCGGTCATCGCTGCGCACCTGGTCGAATGTCAGGGAGAAGTCTTTAGCCCGCGTGGTGAGCATGCGCCACATATCCCCCGCGTCGCGCCCGCGCAACTCGCCAAAGGCGGGGTCGCTGAACACCACGTCATCGCTGTAGCAGGCAGCCATGGCTTCGGCGTCCAGGCGCTGGAAGGCACTGTAGAACTCGGTGATCAGGGCGTTATGGGCATCACTCATGGGCAGGCTCCGCAGGCGTCGAAAGAATAGGCGCACGATAAGCTGCCCACACCGCGCTGGCTACTGACATTCGCCACGCAAATGAGCGGCCCTACGGCACCATCCCAATGCGGCGAGCATAGGCGAACAAGTCAACATCGGTGGAGATACTCAACCGTTGCATGGCCGTGCTCTTCTGCTTGCTGATCGTGGAAATACTGCGGTTGACCCGTGCCGCGATCTGGCTGACGGTCATACCGCTGGCTAGCATGCGCACCACCTCGCGCTCCTTGCCGGACAATTGCGGCTCCTGGGACTGATCACCCGTCCCGGCCTCCACCAGTTGCACCCGCAAGCATTCGCTGGCGAAGGTCCGCCCGGCCTGTACTGCCTTGATCGCCATGGGCAACTCCTTGGCCGAGGCACTTTTGGCGACCACCGCCTTGGCCCCATGAGCGAAGGCGGTGCGCAAGGTCGCTACGTTGGCGAACATCGTCACCAGAATCACCGGTAACGTCGGATACTGGCGGTGCAACAGGCCCAGCAAGCAGTAGCCATCGGCCTGCTGGCCGCCTGGCATGGCGAAGTCCGTGACCAGCACGTCGCACGGGGTGTTACTCAACACGCCGAGTAACTGATCGGGGCCGTCGGCTTCGCCGACCACTTTGCACTTGCCATTCGCCTCAATCACGACTTTTTGCCCGACTCGGACAATAGGGTGATCGTCAGCAATAATTACTCGATACATAGGCACCCACGAATGATGGCAACTTGAATCCGCGCAAAATACCTCTGCCTGCGATCATCAACAACTGCTAACAAAGAGCCGCTTGCGGCCGAACCCAATGTTCAGTAGTGGCGAATTTTTGGACTACAACACAATAGGAAAACACCTACAGCCAAAACTAGATCGCCGGATAGATGTGGCGCTCTGCAACAGCACTCTTCAAACCTCGGCCAGGTATTCGAGATAGGCGCACAGCCGTGCCTCAAACACTTCCAACTGCATGCTATGAACAGCAACGCCATCGGTATGGACCTGCTCGATCAAGCTCATCGCGCAGGACTCCAGCCCCGTGCCGCCCAGAAACACCAGGCTGCCCACCAGCCGATGTAGACGCTCGGTGGTCAGCGACGCGTTCAACGTCACACGAGCAAGACGCAAGACCCGCTGGTCTTCCCAGGCTTCTACCAACAGGGTTTCCAATAACTGGTCGACGATCAGGTCGCTGCCAAACGTGGTGACCAGCGTGGCACGGGTAGGCCAACTCGCCACCGGCGCAGCGGCCTCTGGCCCGGTTTGCGGGCCCTCGCTGCCCGGCAACCAGCGCACCAGTACAGCGTGCAACTGTTCAAGGGTCAACGGTTTGGGCAACCAGGCATCCATGCCTGCTTCGCGGCAGCACTGGGGGCTGTCGTTTTGCAGGTTGGCGGTCAAGGCAATGATTGGCACTCGCTTCAACCCATGTTCGCGCTCGTGCCGGCGAATGGCGCGGGTCATGCTGTAACCGTCCATGAAGGGCATCCGGCAATCGCTGATGACCAGGTCGAAGGGCCGACTGGTAAAAGCCACCAACCCCATGAAGCCATCGGTGGTCAGTTCGTGCCCGAGCCCCAGTTTCTGTAGCAGCCAACTCAGCAACAGGCGATAGGCTGAATGATCCTCCACCACCAGGACATTCAACTGCTGCCAATGACGCGGGGGACCAATAGGCGAATCAGGTTTGCGGCTCGCTCCTGCGGTTGAACCTCCCTGCGAACCCATCCCTACCTCTCGTGGCTATTAATCCGACAGCAACCGCCATGGCGGTTATGCAGCAACACCCGACACGCTCTTTTGAATGCTACCCACCTCAAACAGATACCCTTTCGAGTACTTTCATGCCCATACAACAACTACGAAAAACACCCCGAAATACCGTGCACCCGCCCCCCTGCGCCAATGTCGTATTAGTTGTATTCCCCCCTCGCCGCCCCCCTCGCTAAATTGTGCCCACCCCAAAAGAGGGACGGTTTGCCACTCCCCGGCACCGCAAAAAATTGAGACCGCCGCCAAGCCAGTCACTCGTCCACACAGGGCCGAGCGCTGACCTGTAGGCGTCCCTATCTGCCAGACTGCAATGGAACAATTTGAAATGAAGACCCCTGTATCCCTATTGAGCAGTGCCCTGCTGCTCGCCATGACATCCTCGGTGTTCGCCGCCAGTAGCGTCGACCTGAGCGTCAAAGGGTTAATTACGCCCAGCGCCTGCACACCCAGCCTGCCAGGTGATGTCGACTTTGGAAAAATCGCGGCAAAAGACCTGAATCTCGACAAAACCACCGCGCTTGAGCGCAAGACCCTGCCACTGAGCGTCAACTGCGAGGCAGCAACGCTGTTCGCCATCCAGCCCATCGACAATCGAGCCGGCTCAGCTATTTATGGCTACAGCTTTGGCCTGGGCATGATCAACGAAAACCAGAAACTGGGCATGTATCAATTGGGTTTCAGCAACCCCGTCGCCGAAACCCCATCCACGCTGCTGGCCATGTACAACGCCGACGGTCAGTGGCAAACGCTTTACCCGGACGATGGCATCGCCCCCAACGAACTGGTGGCACTGGGCAGTCGCGGTGACAGCGGGTGGGCGCCGCACCCGATCAAGGACGCGCTCATGGATGTGACGCTCTACACAGTGATTGCCCCGGCAAAAGACCTGACATTGACCAACGAAGTAGCGATCGACGGCTCCGCGACTTTTGAAGTCAAGTACCTGTAAATGGACACCCCTAGAATGAAAACCTGCGTGTCCCTGCTCAGTAGTGCCCTGCTGCTCGCCATGACGTCATCCGCTTTCGCTGCCAGTTCCGTCGACCTGACCGTCAAGGGGCTGATCACACCCAGCGCTTGTGCCCCCAGCCTTTCAAGTGGCGGGGTCATCGACCACGGAAAAGTCGCGGCCAAGGATTTGAAGCCGGACCACTGGACGTTGCTGGGCAATCACACCCTGCAACTGGCGATCAACTGTGATGCGCCCACCCTGGTGGCGTTGAAGGGTATCGATAATCAAGGCGACGCCTATGCCTCGATGTATGGCCTGGGCTTGGTCAGCGGCAAGAAACTGGGCGGATACCTCCTGACGCTCGACAACCCCATGGCCGACGGCGCGGCGACCTCAGTGATCGAGTCCCCTGATAACGGCGTCACCTGGCGGGAAATGTATTCAGATGAAGTCTGGGTATCCGAGCACCTCGCCTCGTTTGGTGATCGCGCTACCGGCAGTTGGGCCCCCTCCCCGGTCCAGCAGGTCACGACAGACCTCCTGGTGCAAACCCTCATCGCCCCGACAGCAGGCATGGACCTGACCGCAGAGGTGCCCTTCAGCGGCTCCGCCACGATCGAAGTGAAATACCTGTAACCCCACTCACCCACAGGATGTGAACCATGGTTAGCCCCCTCGCTACCCTCACCGCGACACTGTTGCTGATCGGTGCAGGCCCGCTAATGGCCGCCAGCAGCCAGGACTTGAGCGTCAAAGGGACCATCACCCCCAGCGCCTGCGCCCCCGTGGTCTCCGGCGGCGGCACCGTTGACTTCGGCAAGGTGTCGGTCAAGGACCTCAATACCGATACCTACACCGACCTGCCCCGGGAAACCCTGCTGTTGAGCGTGCGTTGCGAAGGGCCGACTTTTTTCACCCTGAACACTATCGATAACCGCGCCGGCACCACCGCCAACCACTTCAGTTGGCATGGCCTGGGCATGACACCCAACGATGAAAAAATCGGCGATGCCGGACTTGGCCTGTACATGCCGGTGGCCGATGGCGTATCGGTACGCACCATCACTTCCAGGGATGGCGGGGTCACCTGGATGCCTTCGGTGATGCTCAGCCACACCGTGTTGACGGCGGTCACCGATAACGACGGCCTGGCGCCCATTGCGGTCCAGGTACTGGACGCAGAGATACGCCTGATCACCCACATTGCTCCCGCCAGCAGCCTGACGCTGACCGACGAAGTCCCCATCGACGGCCACGCCACCGTGCAAGTCAATTACCTCTAAGGAGCCTCCCGATGAAAACCCGATTGACCACCCTGGCCGCCAGCGTACTGCTGCTCAACTGCGCCACTGCCTTCGCTGCGTCCAGCGTGGACCTGACCGTCAAGGGCCTGATCGTACCCAGTGCCTGCACGCCGAGCCTGTCCGGCGGTGGCGTGATCGACCACGGCAAGATCTCCGCCAAAGATCTGAAACCGGACAACCCGACAGTCATTGGCAACCATACCCTGACCCTAGCCGTCAATTGCGACGCGCCCATCCAGTTCGCCCTGCATTCGATCGATAACCGTGCATCCTCAGGTATCGGTTCGAATTATGGCCTGGGCTTTATCAATGACACCCAGAAGCTGGGGGGATACAACCTCACGCTTGCCAATCCACTGGCCGAGGATGGCGTAGTGGTGCAGCCCATTGCATCGATCGACCAAGGCAATACATGGTTTAAAGAAAAGTTCTTGGATCCGGGCCTGTACATGTCAGTAGCTTCAATGGATGACGATAGCCAGCCATTGGCAGTCAAGGACCTGCGGGGCGATCTGCAGGTGCAGACCTTCATCATGGGCACTGCCGGCATGGACCTCAGCAATGAGGTGACCATCGACGGCTCCGCCACCCTTGAAGTGAAGTACCTCTAACCCATGGCCGCCCATCTCTTGAATACCACCGGGCATGGGCTGCACCTACTTGTGCCGGCACTGAATAGGTTCGCCTGTTGCCTTGCCGCCTTACTTTACCTGGCCGAGACCTGCGCGGCCTCGACTGTCGACCTCACGGTGACCGGCCGGGTGACACCGGATGCCTGCCATATCGAGCTGACGAATGACGGCATCATCGAGCACGGCAAGATCCCGGCACATAGCCTCAACGTAGACGAGTTCACCGTGCTGCCCAGCCAGGTACTCGAGCTGCACGTGCTCTGCGCCAGGCCCATGCTGTTTGCGTTGGTGGGCGTCGACAATCGTGCAGACTCCTCGCTGGCCCCCGACTTTTTCTACGGACTGGGCAGAAACATCCACGCCTCCGAGGAGCGCCTCGGCTCCGTGGCGTTGTCCTTTCGCAAGCCGGTGGGCGATGCACAGCCCATGCAGGTATTGGCCTCCACCAACAACGGGGAAACCTGGTCACCGGACCCCAATGCCTATCCACGATCCTATATGGCCTTTGCACCGCTGGGCGACCGACAACCCGACTTCATCAGCCAACTGACCGCCGAGCTTCAGGTGGTCACCGCCATCAACTTTTCGCAGTACCTGACGCTGGACCAGGAAGTCCCCCTCGACGGTTCCATCGTCCTGGACCTGCGCTACCTCTGACCGATGCCTTTTTGCCTAATGGAAAACCCGTCATGACGACGACATTCTCAAACACCGCTGTCGGCCTTATCGCCCTGCTGTTGATACTCGGCAATCACGTCAAGGCCGACGGGATGGTACCGGACACCTCCGTGGTGATCGTGCACGAAGCCGAAGGCGAAGCGGCAGTGTCGGTCACCAACACCGACAGCCAACTCGCGCTGCTGCATGTGACCTTGCAGGATATTCCGGAGGACACCGAGCAGCTGCTGGTGGTGACGCCGCCGCTGTCACGGGTCGAAGCGTCCAAATCCCAGTTGGTGCGTTTCATCCTGCAAAACCAGAAGCCGTTGCTCACCCAACGGCTTAAACGCGCAGTGTTCGAAGGCATGCCCCAAGGCCGTGCCGCGACCGCCGCCGGGCATGCCCGCGTGGGCGTGACCGTGCGCCAGAACCTCCCGGTGATCGTGCATCCCAAGGGCCTGGCGCCCAACCGCACGCCTTGGACCGACCTGACCTGGACACTGCGCGAAGGCCAGTTGCAGGTGCGTAACGACACGCCGTATGTGGTGCGACTGGCCCAGGAGCTACAACTGCTGCCAGGCGACGGCAAGGCGCTGCTGCCGCGCACTTACGTGCTGCCCGGCGAAGCCTTGAGCGTGCCGGCCAGTGGTGGGCAGGCCACGACGGTGAGGCTGCAACCGGCCACGGTGTATGGGTTTGCGGTCAAGGCCTACGACGCACCGATCACCCTCTGACAGCAACACAGACGGCGTCCCCCATACCGCCGCCTGAATAACGAAGTGACGGCTTATCGACCGTCACCAGAACGCCTGCAAGTACCGGAACCCGCGGGCCTGCGCGTTCACTACTCGAGTACCTTGCGTGAAAACAGTATTGAGTTACCGTGACGGCGAAGCCGTGTCCGCCCCCCCCGCCAGCTCGACCGTGCCGCTGGTGTTGTTGCTGTGTGCACTGATGCCGGCCAAGGCTTGGGCCGACGACTCCAGTTCATCCGGCTTCGACGCCCAGACCTTGCATCAACGCGGCATTGATCCACAACTGGCCAGCCTGTTGCTGGCGACGCCGCGCTTCGCTGCCGGGCGGCATACCGTCAACCTGCGGGTCAACGGCCAACGACGTGGCCGCCAGGATGTGACCTTCGATCCAAACGGTAACCTGTGCATGGACCGTGCGTTGCTGGACGCTGCCAACCTGGTGATCCCCCGTGAAGCCGTGGGCTGTCACGACTTTCTCGCGCAGTATCCGCAAAGCCTGGTGGAACCGGACCCGGCAACGCTGACGGTATCGCTGGTGGTGCCCACCGAAGCCCTGCGCCCTGTGCAGCAGGATATCTCGGGGTATGAAACCGGCGGTTTTGCCGGGCTGCTCAACTATGACCTCAGCGGTTTTTACAACCGTTTCGGCGATGACGCCAGCCGGTTTGGCTCGGCCAATACCGAAGCCGGGTTCAACGCCGGCGACTGGATCGTGCGCAGCCGCCAGGTGCAGACCTGGCAGGATGGGCTGTCGCGCAGCACACATCTGGAGGCCTACGCGCAACGGACCTTCGCCAGCCACCAAGCCGTGTTGCAGGCCGGGCAGATCAACCTCTACAACCCGGTGCTGTCCGGTGCGCAGATCACCGGCGTGCAGGTGCTCACCGAGCATGCGCTTCAGGAACAGGGCCAGGGCGCACTGATCCAAGGCATCGCCAACAGCCCGGCGCAAGTGGAAGTGCGCCAGAACGGCGCGCTGATTCACTCCACCGTGGTGCCCGCCGGGCCCTTTACCTTGAACGATGTGCGCCGGTTGAACACGCGTTCGGACGTCGAAGTCACGGTCAAGGAAAGCGTCGGCGGTGAACGGCGCTTCACCGTGCCGGCGGCCATGCTCGGGCTTGGGTTGCCGGCACCGGGTTACTCCGTGGCCGCGGGCCGGGTGCGCAATGTGGGCGACGCCAAAGGCGATGATCCATGGGTAATCAGTGGCGGCTGGACCGGTGCCCTGCACCCGCAGTTGACCCTGGGCACTGGCGTGCTGGCGGCCAGCGAGTACCGCTCGGTGGGCGCAAGCCTCGGCTGGTTGCCGTGGGTGGACAGTCAGCTTCAGCTGTCAACGCAACTGTCCAACACCCAGGCGCGAGAAAAGGTTTCCGGCGTACAGAGCGATCTTTCCTGGTCTCAACGCCTGGGCGAACAATGGTCGATCAGTGCTGCCAACTCCTGGCGCAGCATCGGCTACCGCGAGTTGGAAGAGAGCACCTACACGCGCGACGACAGCAATCGCGACTCACGCTACCGCGACCAGCAAAGCCTCAACCTGGGCTGGTCGCATCCGCTGCTGGGTGCGTTCAGCGCCGGGGTTTCGCGCTCGGCCAACTTCGCCGGCGACAGCAGCAGCCGTGCGTTGGCCTCCTGGGGCACGAGCATCGGCGCGGCGTCGTTGTCGGCCAGTGCCGAGTGGCAAATGGGCGGCAGCCAGCAACAGGACAACGCGGTGTACCTCACTATCAGCGTGCCGTTGGGCGAGAGTCGCCGGCTACGTAGCTGGGTGCGTAATTCCGGCGGCGAGAACCGCACCGGCCTGGGCGTCACGGAACAGATCGATGACCAACTCAGCTATCGCGTCAGCGCCGAACACGACAGCAGCGACCATCAAGTGGAAACCACCGTAGGTGTGTCGGCACTGCCGCGCTACAGCCAGCTCGACGTGAGCTACAGCCGCTCCGATGCCGAGCGCTCCAGCTATCAAGGCGGTGCACGCGGCGGTGTGGTGCTGCACGGCGACGGCGTGACCTTTTCACCCTACCCAGTGCGCGATACCTTCGCCCTGGTGTCGGTGGGCGACATGAGCGGCATCAAACTCAGCACGCCCAGCGGCCCAGTGTGGACCGATTGGCAAGGCCAGGCCGTGGTGCCGCAAGTCGCCGCTTACGGCCGCAGCCCAGTGGAAGTGCAAACCCGCTCGCTGCCACGCAATGCCGATATCAACAACGGTTTGGCGATGATTTCGGCCGGGCGTGGCGCCGTGGACAAGGTAGAGTTCGGCGTCGGCCTGACCCGTCGCGTGCTGCTTACCGTCAGTACCGACCAGGGTACACCGCTGCCTGCGGGCGCCTCCGTCAGCAGTGCCAGTGGTGAGTTCGTGACCTTGGTGCAGGACGGCAGCCAAGTGTTTCTACCCAATGTGCTGGATCAACCCACCCTGTGGATAACCATGCCCCAAGGCGGCCGTTGCGAGCTGCGCTACGAACTGCCGGAGAAGGCCGATCCCTCAGTGTACTTCGAAACTGCGCCTGCACGTTGCAACATACCCGGAGGATGATCGCCATGCCCGTCACACCTTATATGCGTCTACTGTGCCTGTGGCTGTTGATCGGCGTCGCCGGCACGGCCCAGGCCGTGGAAGAGTGCCAACTGAACGTCAGCGAACCGCTGGTGGATTTCGGCCTGATGAGCCGCCTGGCACAAACCGACAGCGCACCACAACGCCTGCTGGGCGAGCGACGCCTGAGCGTGACCGTCAACTGCCCGCACGCTGAAGACTTCAACCTGTTCTACCGCGCCCTGGCCGCCGGCCCACAGCGCCTGCAATTTACCGCACACGGCCGCTATGCCATCGAAGTCAGCAACGCCGTGCTCGACGGTCGCGCTGTAGAACTGGGTTTACTGCCCGCCGCAGGCCAGGCGCCCGTGGTCAACGGCAGCGTGCTGGAATGGCGTCCCGGCCACGGTATAGCACCGGTCGAGCAAGGTACGGTGGTCACGGGCAAAACCCTGTCGCTGCAACTGACCTTGCGCGCTTGGGCCGACCTCGCCGCCACACAGGTGCGCGATGCCACCACCTGGGAAACCACCGGCATGGTGTACGGTACGCGGCACGGGCGTTACCGGGAACTGACACTGCGCGCCCACTTTGCGCCAATCGCCTGCCTGCCATCGCTGTCGGATCACGGCGTGGTGGACTATGGCACCTTGTACGCCAAGGATTTGAGCGCCACCAACGAAACGCCGTTGCCCACCCGCACCCTGCGCCTGAGCGTGACCTGCGACGCGCCGATCCGCTTTGCCCTGCGCATGAAAGACAACCGCGACGGTTCGGCCACCGGCGGCACAGATGAAACATCGTATGGCCTGGACCTGGACGCCAGCCGCAACAAGATCGGGCGATTTTACCTGACCATCGACCCGGCGGAATTCAGCGCCGACACCCTTCCCACGCTGTACCGCACTGACTCCACCAGCAATGGCGTGGCCTGGAGCAGTTCCACCGCGCGGCAAATCCCGATGGCCGCCGACAGCATCATGGGCTTTACCGACAAAACCGGCGTTACCACTGGGCCCGTCGCCCTGCAAACCCTGACCGGCACGATGCGCATCAAGACTTACCTGGCGCCCATGCAAAGCCTGGACCTGCGCGACGTGGTGCATATCAACGGTTCCGGCACGCTCGAAATCGTCTACCCCTGAGCCATCAATACAAGGAGTCTGCCCCATGAAAAGCCGCATCCTTCCCAGCCTGTTGCTACTGGCTTGCACGCCTGCCGCACTGGCCGCCTCGACAGTGGACCTGAGCGTCAAAGGCCAGATCACGCCCTCCGCCTGCTTGCCGCAGTTCCCCGGCGGCGCCCTGATCGACTACGGCAAAATCGCCCAACAAGACCTGAACCTGGAGACAGCCACGCGCCTTCCCCTGAAAACGCTGAATGTCGGCATTGTCTGCAATGGCCCTGTCCGATACGCCTTGCGCATGCGCGACAATCGTGATGGTTCGGCCATGGTCAATAGCGAGATTTACTACGGACTGGGGTTCGATGCCAGCGGCAACCGCCTGGGTGTCTACTCGATGACCTTCGACCCAAAGCAAATCCAGGCCAGCAACACCGCGCAGGTCTATGGCACCGAGTCCACCACCGGGGGCCTGGCGTGGCGCACGTCCAACCTGAACCCTATCGATATCGGCTCCAGAAGCTACCTGGGTTTTACCGCAGTGGAGGGCAGTGTCAGCGGACCTACCGCCCTTGGCATATTGGGGGGCAACGTCACAGTGCAGACCGTGATCAATGCCCGCAAGAACCTCGACTTGAGCGTGGAAACCCCGCTCGATGGATCGGCCACGCTGGAGGTGGTCTATCTCTAGACTTTCTCGCTGGTGACCTGTACGTAGCGCGCACGACCGGCGCCCAGGCCCGCGACAATCGCGCCCACACCGATCACGGCGAAGATCCAGCCGATAGCGGCCCAGCTGCCGGTCCAGTCATGCACCAGGCCGACCGCAAACGGGCCCATCGACGCCAGGGTGTAACCAATGCCTTGGGCCATGCTCGACAGGTTGGCGGCCACATGGGCATCGCGCGAGCGCAACACGATCAAGGTCAACGCCAGGCTGAAAGTGCCGCCCTGACCCAGGCCCAGCAGGATCGCCCATCCCCACAAACCGTCCAGCGGTGCATACAGGCAACCAAACAGACCGCCAAGGGTCAACAACATCACCACCACGATCGCCAGGCGCTGGTCCTTGCCACGGGTGGCCAGCCACGGGGCGGCAAGGGAGCTGACCAGTTGCACGATGATCGAGCCTGACAGCGCCAACCCGGCTTGTGTGGCACTCAAGCCGCGCCCGATCAGGATCGACGGCAACCAGCCGAACACAATGTAGGCCAGGGACGATTGCAGGCCCATGTACAAGGTCACCTGCCAGGCCAGCGGGTCACGCAGCAAGCCCTTGACCCGGTAAGCGGCCTGATGGGCGCCCTGCTTTTGCCCCACTTGCGGCAACCAGAGCAACGCCGCCAGCAACGCCGGGAAAACCCAGAACCCCAGGCCGATAGCCCAGCGGTCACTGAAGTACTGGCTCAGGGGCACTGTGGCCCCCGCGGCCAACGCGGCGCCTAAACACAACGCCATGGTGTAGACACCGGTCATCGTGCCCGCCTGCTTGGCGAAGTCGCGTTTGACGATGCCCGGTAGCAATACACCGATGATGCCGATGCTCGCACCGGCGATCAGGCTGCCCGCGAACAACCCGACCTCACCCAAAGAACTGCGCAGGATGATACCGACGGCCAGGGTCAGCAGAATCCCCAGCACCACCCGTTCGGCGCCGAAACGTCGAGCCAGGATCGGCGCAGTCGGCGCGAACAGCCCCAGACACAGCACCGGCAAGGTGGTCAGCAGACCGGCCTTGGCGGCGGACAGTCCAAGGCTGGCGGACACCTCGCTGAGCAGCGGCGCCATGCTCGACAGCGCCGGGCGCAGGTTCAGCGCCACCAGGATCAGGCCCAGCAGTAACAGCCAGGGCCGTGTGACAAGCGCTGGCGTGTGTTGCACCACATCGTCGTCAGCTTCGGCGTCGATCAGCAGTTCTTCGAGTTCGGTTGTACGTTTGGCTTCAAGGTTCATTGATCAACTGCCGGCAGAGGGATTTGGCGCGTTCCGGGTCCTGGTGTTCCACGGCGTCGAGCAGGGCGATGTGCAGGTCGAACACGGCTTGGCGACGTGGCGAGATGTTCAGGGTCTGGCGCAACTGCGCGCCGACAATCGCTGAAAAATACTGGTACAACTCGCTCAAGGCCGGGTTGTGCGCGGCGTCGACCAAGTGTTTGTGGAACACCAGATCGGCGCTGATATAGGCCTCCAAGTCACCGTGGTACAGCTCGGAACTGGCCTGCAGTGCCTCACGCAACCCGCATAGATCGTCCTCGGTACGGCGCAACGCGGCCAGCCCAATGGCCTGCACTTCCAGAATCTGCCGCGTCTCCTGCGCCTGTTCCAAGGTGCAATGGGACAGTGCCCGCATCGTGCCTAGCGGGTCGGTCATCGAGCGTAAATAACTGCCGTCGCCCTGGCGGATCTCGACCATCCCGGAGAACGCCAGCACGCGCATGGCTTCGCGCACGGTATTGCGGCTGATACCCAACTCGGCGGACAACTCGGGCTCGGTGGGCAGACGCTCGTCGATGGCCCAAACACCTTGGCTGATGCGCAGGCGCAGTTGCTCCAGAGCTTGGTCGACAAGGGAGCGTTTTATCAGGGGAGTGATGTCTGTCATGGGTTTTGCGCTTTCGCCCAATCATAGGATGAATTTTCCTACAGCCTATTCGGAGTCACCTACAAAGACAACGCACTAGGGTTCCTAGGCAGGAAAAGGAGCAGTAGTTTCGATTGGTAAAATGACCCTTAGAGGGTAATTGTTGAACTCGGGTGTCTTATGGAAAAGTACACACCTCATTACGATTTGGTCAGCATCAACACACGCGGCATGATTCGCGCTATTCCTGACATTGCAGGCTGGGAATGCCAGGTCTGTCATGAAGTCGAATTCGATCACGACGACGACGACGACAGTGCAGAACGTTATTGCAAGGCCTCCGACCTCTTGCTGATCGACGCACGTAATCTGACACAGAAGAACGCGGTGAAACCCTTGACCGTCCGCGGGCACAATGCATTTTCTCGCTACGAAAGGGCTGAGATTTTCCCGCCTGAACCGCTGTTCACACTTATGCGCCTGCTGGATAAGCACCCTCACCTGCTGGCCGAAATCGAGGCCCTCAATGTCGGCGAAGACCTGAACCGTCTGCTCATCGCAAAAGATGAGCAACAACTTGCGGCTCAAGCCTCCTGACAAACAATCAGCAGGCAAAAAATAAACCCGGCGCCAGGCCTAATGCCAGTCCGTTAAGAAGGAACACTATCACTGTGGCGAGCGGGCTTGTTGTGGCGAGCGGGCTTGTCCCGCGTTGGGCTGCGTAGCAGCCCCAAAAGCTATCTGCGCGGAGTATCGTATACACCGCATTCGTCCTTCTTTGGGGGCGCTACGCGCCCCAACGCGGGCGGTGCGACGATTCGACAAGCCCGCTCGCCACCGGTTACCGGTTGCTCGTTCTAGCGCTTAACTGACTGGCATTGGGCGCCAGGCCGGGTTTATCGTTTCAAACTTCGATCAATGCAAAATCTGGCTCAAGAACAACTTGGTCCGCTCATTCTGCGGGTTGTCGAAGAAGTCATTCGGGGCCGCCTGTTCCACGATCTCGCCCTTGTCCATGAAGATCACACGGTTGGCCACGGTGCGCGCAAAGCCCATTTCGTGTGTCACGCACAACATGGTCATGCCGTCTTCGGCCAGGCCGATCATGGTGTCGAGTACTTCCTTCACCATTTCCGGGTCCAGCGCCGAGGTCGGTTCGTCGAACAGCATGATTTTCGGCTTCATGCACAGGGCACGGGCGATGGCGACACGCTGTTGCTGACCACCGGACAGTTGCCCCGGGAACTTGTGCGCCTGCTCCGGAATGCGCACGCGCTCCAGATAGTGCATGGCGATCTCTTCGGCCTTGCGCTTGGGCATCTTGCGCACCCACATCGGCGCCAACGTGCAGTTCTGCAAGATGGTCAGGTGCGGGAACAGGTTGAAGTGCTGGAACACCATGCCGACTTCACGGCGGATCGCTTCGATCTGCTTGAGGTCGTTGGTCAGCTCCACGCCATCGACCACGATGCGGCCCTGCTGGTGCTCTTCCAGACGGTTGAGACAGCGGATGGTGGTGGACTTGCCCGAGCCGGAGGGTCCACACAGCACGATACGCTCGCCCTGCTTGACGTTGAGGTTGATGTCTTTCAACACGTGGAACTGGCCGTACCACTTGTTGACGCCCTGCATCTGGATAATGCCTTCAGGGCTCACAGGCTGTTTGATTGCTTCGCTCATAACAACAACTCCTAACGCTTGTGGCCTGTGTCGAGCTTGTGTTCCAAATGAATGGAATAGCGCGACATACCAAAACAGAAAATCCAGAACACCAGGGCGGCGAACACGTAGCCTTCGGTGGCCATGCCCAGCCATTTGGGGTCGGCAGCAGCTTGCTTGACGCTGTTGAGCAGGTCGAACAGGCCGATAATGATCACCAGGCTGGTGTCCTTGAACAGCGCAATAAACGTGTTGACGATCCCCGGAATCACCAGCTTCAGGGCTTGCGGCAGAATCACCAGGCCCATGCTGCGCCAGTAACCCAGGCCCATCGCCGCAGCCGCTTCGTACTGACCTTTGGGAATGGCCTGCAAGCCACCGCGCACCACTTCAGCCACGTAGGCCGACTGGAACAGGATCACGCCAATCAACGCCCGCAGCAGCTTGTCGATGCCCATGCCTTCGGGCAGGAACAACGGCAACATCACCGAAGACATAAACAGCACGGTGATCAACGGCACGCCGCGCCAGAACTCGATAAAGGTCACGCAGACCACTCGAATCGCCGGCATGTTCGAACGCCGCCCCAGCGCCAGCACAATCCCCAGCGGCAAGGCGCCGGCGATGCCCACGGTGGCAATCACCAGGGTGAGCATCAGACCGCCCCACTGGCTGGTGGCGACATTGCTCAAGCCAAAGATCCCGCCATGCAGCAGGCAGTAGGCAATGATCGGGTACAGCACCAGAAAGCCCAGGCCGTAGATCGCCTTGCGGGGGAACCGCGAGATGAACAACGGCGCCACGCCGACGATGGCCAGCCACACGGTCAGGTCCACGCGCCAGCGCAGGTCACCGGGGTAGTAGCCGTACATGAACTGCCCGAAACGCTGTTGGATGAACACCCAGCAGGCGCCCTCTTTGGTGCAATCGGCGCGCGTGGTCCCGACCCAGTTGGCATCGAGAATCGCCCAGTGCAGGATCGGCGGCACAATCAGGTAGATCAGGTAAAACGCCAGCAACGTCAGCAGGGTATTGAGCCAATTGGAAAACAGATTGGCGCGCATCCAGGCCATCGGTCCGAAGACTTTGCTCGGCGGCGGCATATCAGGTTTGAACGTATGCGAACTCATGTGCGTTTCCTCACCGCTCGATCAGCGCAATGCGCTTGTTGTACCAGTTCATCAGCAGGGAAATGCTGATGCTGATCGCCAGGTACACGCTCATGGTGATGGCAATCACCTCGATGGCCTGGCCGGTCTGGTTGAGCACCGTGCCGGCAAACAGCGAAACCATTTCCGGGTAGCCGATACCGGCGGCCAACGACGAGTTTTTTGCCAGGTTCAGGTATTGGCTGGTCAGCGGCGGAATGATCACCCGCAGCGCTTGCGGGATGATGACCTTGCGCAACGTCGGCCCTGGGCGCAGGCCCAGGGAGCGCGCGGCTTCGGTCTGGCCGTGGCTGACGGACTTGATGCCCGAACGCACGATCTCGGCGATGAACGCTGCCGTGTAGACCGTCAATGCCAGCGTCAATGCCAGCAATTCAGGGATCAACACCCAGCCGCCCACAAAGTTGAAGCCTTGCAGCTTCGGCAATTCCCAATGCAGCGGAGCGCCGAAGACCAGGGCACACAACGCCGGGATCACGATAAACAGCGCCAGGCCCGCCCAGAACTTGTGGAAGGGTACGCCGGTGGCTTCAAAGCGCTTGTTGGCCCAACGTGCCATCAGCACGATTGCCACGATAGCGACGACGACGCTGACCACAAACGGCCAGAACCCATCGGCGGCAATCGCTGCCGGCATGTTCAGGCCCCGGCTGCTGACAAAGAAGGTGTCGCCGAAGTTATGGCTGTTGCGCGGCCCCGGCATGGTCAGGAACACCGCGAAGTACCAGAACAGGATTTGCAGCAACGGCGGGATGTTGCGGAAGACTTCCACATACACCGTCGCCAGTTTGTTGATCATCCAGTTGGGCGACAGCCGAGCGACACCAATGATGAAGCCGAGCAAGGTCGCCAGGACCACACCGATCACGGTCACCAGCAACGTGTTGAGCAAGCCGATGACAAAGACTCGGGCGTAGCTGTCCGATTCGGTGTAGTCGATCAAATGCTGTGCAATGCCAAAGCCGGCACTGCGCTCAAGAAAGTCGAAACCCGAGGTGATGCCCCGGTGTTGAAGGTTGGTCTGCGTATTGTTGAAGAGGTACCAGCCCAGCGCGACCACCGCCACAATCGTGATGATCTGGAAGAGCCACGCGCGCACTTTGGGATCGCTGAAGCTCAGCTTCTGCTTAGGTGCGCCGATTTGATTTTGCATGAAAAGCCCCGCAAATAATGGAACAGAACATCACCCGGCGGTTGGCCCACCGGGTGATAGAACCATCAGCGATCAGCGCACAGGGGGTGCGTATTGAATGCCACCGTTGGTCCACAGTGCGTTCAGGCCACGGTCGATTTCCAGGGGTGTGCTCTTGCCGAGGTTTTTCTCGAACACTTCACCGTAGTTACCGACTTGCTTGACGATCTGTACGACCCAGTCTTTCTTCACTTTCAGGTCTTTGCCGTATTCGCCATCAGCACCCAGCAGACGGGCAACGTCCGGGTTCTTGGTGGACTTGGCTTCAGCCTCGACGTTCTTGGAGGTGATACCGGCTTCTTCGGCATTGAGCATGGCGTAGCCAACCCAGCGCACGATGGCCAGCCACTCGTCGTCGCCATTACGCACGACCGGGCCCAGCGGTTCTTTGGAAATGGTTTCCGGCAGTACCACGAAGTCTTTCGGCGAGGCCAGCTTGCTGCGCTGTGCGTAGAGTTGGGACTTGTCGGAGGTCAGCACGTCGCAACGCCCGGACTCCAGCGACTTGGCGCTTTCGTCGGAGGTGTCGAAGGTAATCGGGGTGTATTTGAGGTTGTTGGCGCGGAAGTAGTCGGAAACGTTCAGCTCAGTGGTGGTACCGGCCTGGATGCAGATGGTCGCACCGTCCAGTTCCTTGGCACTTTTCACACCCAGCTTATTGTTAACCAGGAAGCCAACACCGTCGTAGTAGGTGATGAAACCCGGGAATTTCAGGCCCATGCCCGCATCGCGGGAGCTGGTCATGGTGGTATTGCGCGACAGGACGTCGACTTCGCCGGATTGAAGCGCGGTGAAACGCTCCTTGGCGTTCAACTGGCTGAATTTGACCTTGGTTGCGTCACCGAAAACGGCGGCGGCCACAGCGCGGCAAACGTCAGCGTCGATCCCGAGGATCTTGCCGCTCGCATCCGGCACCGAGAAACCCGGCAAGCCGTCACTCACACCGCATTGCACAAAGCCTTTCTTCTGCACCGCATCCAGGGTAGCGCCAGCTTGGGCAAAACCACTGACACCCAGTACAGCGGCCGCGGTAACGATGGCCAGGGTGGATTTCAATACCTTCATTCAAACCTCCAGTTGCTCTTGTTGTGTCGGAGCTCCAACTTCAGCGCACCCTTATGAGGCGATATCGACCCGTGTTGGCTTTTTTTAGGGTCAAGCGACATGAAGTTGTTGCGGTAATTCCAGCGGCTATCCCATGAGCGGCAGTCACTGATAGTGTTACCGTCTGAGGATAGTTCTGACATCGACCTACACATAGCAAGGCGCGTACCAGAGTGCGGGTCGTGGTGTTTGAGCCCGCCCCCCTTGGAAAAAGATTCAACCTTGCGACATTTTATTAACAGATCAACCTGTCGCGCACCGTTCCGACGCACCCAATCGGAGCGCCCGCACAGAGATGGAGCAGACATGACCGAACCCTTGATTCTTCAGCCCACTAAGCCCGCAGATGCCTGCGTAATCTGGTTGCATGGCCTGGGTGCCGATCGCTACGACTTCCTGCCGGTGGCCGAAGCGCTGCAGGAAAAATTACTGACCACCCGTTTCGTTTTGCCCCAGGCACCGACCCGCCCAGTGACCATCAATGGTGGTTACGAGATGCCAAGCTGGTATGACATTAAGGCCATGAGCCCGGCCCGCTCGATCAGCCTGGAAGAACTGGAAGCCTCGACTGAAACGGTCATGGCGTTGATCGAGGCGCAGAAGAGAACCGGAATAGACGCTTCGCGAATTTTCCTCGCGGGTTTTTCCCAAGGGGGCGCGGTGGTATTCCACACGGCATTCAAGCAATGGCAGGGGCCGCTGGGTGGCGTAATTGCCCTCTCCACCTACGCACCGACCTTTGACGATGAACTGGAATTATCCGCCAGCCAGCAGCGCATCCCCACCCTGTGCCTGCACGGCCAATACGATGACGTGGTGCAAAACGCCATGGGCCGCAGCGCCTACGAGCATCTGAAGCGCCGTGGTGTCACCGTGACATGGCAGGAATACCCAATGGGCCACGAAGTGTTACCCGAAGAGATACACGATATTGGTACCTGGCTGGCCGCCCGCCTGAGCTGAAAGCCCGCGTTAATGTAGCGACATGACAGACACACTACGCCGCGCCCGATTCTTGCATTACACTGGCCGGCGTACATTCCTTAACCAATTAATGAGATGACCGTGCTCAAAGCACTCAAGAAGATGTTCGGCAAAAGCGAGGCTGAGCCGCTCGCGCCTGTTCCCAGTGCTCCTGTCCCCAAGCCCGTCAGCCGCGATAACGGCAAACAGCCCGACCGGACCGCACCTGCCGCCTCACCGAAGAAACCACCGGTGACGCCGCCTGAACACACCCAGCCTGCCGAGGCCACCCCCGCGCCGGTCGCCAAACCACGCCGCGAACGCGCGCCCAAGCCGCCCGTGACCCCGTGGAAACTCGAAGACTTCGTCGTCGAACCCCAGGAAGGCAAGACCCGCTTCCACGATTTCAAACTCGCCCCGGAACTGATGCACGCCATCCAGGACCTGGGCTTCCCGTACTGCACGCCGATCCAGGCGCAAGTGCTGGGCTTCACCCTCGCGGGCAAAGACGCCATCGGCCGCGCCCAGACCGGCACCGGCAAGACCGCCGCGTTCCTGATTTCTATCATCACCCAATTGCTGCAAACGCCGCCGCCGAAAGAACGCTACATGGGTGAACCGCGCGCACTGATCATCGCCCCGACCCGGGAACTGGTGGTACAGATCGCCAAGGACGCCGCCGACCTGACCAAATACACCGGCCTCAACGTCATGACGTTCGTGGGCGGCATGGACTTCGACAAGCAGCTCAAGCACCTCGAAGCCCGCCATTGCGACATCCTGGTCGCCACCCCAGGCCGCCTGCTGGATTTCAACCAGCGTGGCGATGTGCACCTGGACATGGTCGAAGTAATGGTGCTGGACGAAGCCGACCGCATGCTCGACATGGGCTTTATCCCGCAAGTGCGCCAGATCATTCGCCAGACCCCACCGAAAACCGAGCGCCAGACCCTGCTGTTCTCCGCGACCTTCACCGAAGACGTGATGAACCTCGCCAAGCAATGGACCACCGACCCGTCCATCGTCGAGATCGAGGCACTTAACGTCGCCAGCGAAAACGTCGAGCAGCACATCTACGCCGTGGCCGGTGCCGACAAGTACAAGCTGCTCTACAACCTGGTCAACGACAATGGTTGGGAGCGCGTGATGGTGTTCGCCAACCGCAAGGACGAAGTGCGGCGCATCGAAGAACGCCTGGTACGCGACGGCGTCAACGCCGCGCAACTGTCGGGCGACGTGCCACAGCACAAGCGCATCAAGACCCTGGAAGGTTTCCGCGAAGGCAAGATTCGCGTGCTGGTGGCCACCGACGTCGCCGGGCGCGGCATTCACATCGACGGCATCAGCCATGTGATCAACTTCACCCTGCCGGAAGTGCCGGACGACTACGTGCACCGCATTGGCCGTACCGGCCGCGCTGGGGCTGCGGGTGTGTCGATCAGCTTTGCCGGCGAAGATGACTCGTACCAGTTACCGTCCATCGAGGCGTTGCTGGGGCGCAAGATCAGCTGTGAGACGCCGCCGACGCATTTGTTGCGGGCGGTGGAGCGCAAGCGGTCTTAACACTCAACATCATCAAAAAGGTGCGAGGGGCTGACGAATACGCGTGGCCTCGTCCCTGAATGATTGGTAGTAGTCGGTAATGCTGGAGGTCATGTCGAACAGACGACTGCCGGTAGCCTGGCGTTGCGGCTGGGCCGGTGCAGAAGCGTCGGCGTGATCGGACTCAGGAACAGATTGAGGCGGTGCACTTTTACTTCTGGCCTCAATCGCCCGGCCAAAATTAGTCGTTCTCAAAGCAAAACGGCTAACACCGAAGGCCTTGCTGAAGGTGGTGATCCCTTTCTCATCTGTGAACTTATAGCTCAAACCCACCGTGCGCTTGCCGGCGGCCAGGATACCGCTCCCCACTGGCGTATCAAAAAAACTGGAATATCCGACAAAATCCTTGGCCGTTCCGGCTTTCACCGCCGCGTTGTAGGCCAGGCTTGCCGACGTGTACGCTCCGGCCGCACTGACTACCCATGACATAATAGAGAACCCGAAAGACGCCCATCCCAGGTTCTGGATATGGTGCGAGCGGTCCCAGCCCTTTTGTCTGTCAACCTCTGCAACCCCCAACCCCGCAATGCCCAGCGTTCCACCGATAACGCCCAATGCCGAGGAGACCGTCAATGCTACCTTGGAAGCAAGGAGCATCGTCGCCGTCGAGGCGGCGGCGGCCGCAGCCGCGGTACCTGCTGTGGCCGCCACAGACGCCGCCGCTGTATACGCAGCCGCTGCGGCTATCACCCCTGGGGTTGCGAATCCTAGCACCACAGCCGAGAACGCCAGGCCCACTCCGGTCAACACCCACTTCAACCAGTTAGGCCACAGCCCACTGGGATCCATCAGATTGATCGGGTTACATGCACAGTACGCATAGCTGTTGATGCCACCCTCATCAAATGGGCTGAGTGGATCACGCTGCAAGAACATCATCAACGCTGGATCATAGGCTCGCATGCCGTTGCCCTGAATATAGAGATTCGTCGCCGCATCCAGTCGCTGACCATTGAGCGCAGGTAGTTGAAGGTCTGCCATGCTGCGAACTTTTCCATCATCCAGGGCAAGCTTGACCTCCCCATAAGGGGTGTAATGCCGCCGCACATGAGGCTGCCCAGGCGCTGATAGGCCACGCACGCTGCCGGAGGCATCACTGACATGCAGTTGCGGCCCGTCTACACCGCCACTGCGCGCAATCACTTGGTCTTCACCGTTGAAATAGCGGATCTTTTTATCGCCTTCAACCAGGGTTTCGAGGCGCTCGCCTGCATACGCTAACATCACCGGTGGCTCACTGCCGCGCGAGGCGAGTACTTGGCGAGATTCTGCGTCGTACTGATAGTTGTACTGGAGGCCATCGACCTGTACACCGGTCAGTTGCTCAAACGCATTGTACGTATAGGCCTGGCCTGAAGGCCCAACCAGCAAATTGCCCGCCGCATCATAGGTCAGTGTGACGTCCTGCGCCGGCAGTGTGTGGGTCAAGCGCGTTAGTTGAGTGGGATCGGCGGCGGTGAAAAAGCGCTCACAGATGTCTTGCGTACCGTCGGCGAAGGCGGTAACCACCCGAGTAATATTATTGAGGCTGTCAAAGCTGAACTCCTGCCCGACGATGCCTCGTCCCATCTGGTCCCGGGGATGTTCAGAGCCTTCGCAACGGTATGTCTTGAGCCGCAGATAGGCGTCGTAGGTGAACGTCTCACCAATCACCACTCGCGAATTGGCATCGCGCAGGAAACGGGTCGCCAGCATGCTGTTGACGTGGTAGCTGCTAGTCATTACCTGAAGTAGCGTACCGCCCTGTTCGAAGCGGCGTTCGGCTTCCCGCCCCAAGGCATCATAAGAGACTTTGGTCACTATCCGTGTAGTGTCATAGCTGGCGGTCAGGTTCTGTGGTCGACCAAAGTTGTCGTAGCTCTGCTCAACCACCATGGAGCCGGTTGTCATCTTGGAAAACCGCCCTTCGGCATCGTATTCAAACTCGCTACTCTGACCATTGGCAGCCGTTTGATGCAGCACGCGTCCGCCCGGAGAATAATCATAGCGGGTTGTCAGTGAGGTACCGGCAGCACTTTGAATCTCCTTCTCGGGATGGCCGTTCCCATCCAGGAAAAACTCATGGACCAGACCGTTGGTCTCCGAGCGCGTCAGTGTCCCCGCAACGAGGTCATGCCCGTAGGTGCTCACCGGCAGCCCGGACATTTCAATCCGGGTCGGCACATCCAACTCTTTGTCGTAAACCAGATGTTGGCGTGCGCCTCGAGGCGAGAGCACTGCCACAGGCTCCATCCATCCCGCTTCGTACTCCCAGGTCGTGGCCTGCCCCATGCCGTGCGTCTGGCTGGTCATGCGCCCAAGGCTGTCATACGTACGGGCGCCCAGACACTTACCGTCAACAGTGAGCGCACCGACCATTTCACTGCTCGTACCGAGAACGTAGTCGTTGTGTCGCAACCGTTGGGGGGTACCGTCCGCAGGTTTCTGCAGGGTCGTAAGGCACCTGCCGTAGGCGTCATAGGTGAATTCGGTGAGGTTTTTGCTGATATCCAACAGGGACAGGCAGCGCCCTAAGCCATCGTAGGTTCGCGATTGCACGTCAACACTGTTATCGGCAGTGTCGAGACGCTCCACCTTGATCGGCTGACCATGGTCGTTGAACCAGGTTCTAAGACGCTCCCCACCTTCAACTCCCTCTATCTTCAGATTAAGCAGTGGGTCGTATTCATCGATTGTCACGCTTGCGTCGGCATGCGCTACACGGCTGGCGTTGCCCCAACGATTGTAGGTGAAGGTGCTTTTGAGCCAGCGTGGCCCGTCGGTCAAGTAGTCAATACTGACCTTCTCCACGATGCGTCCCTGGGCGTCATATCGACACGTACCGATGGCACGCTCCTGGCTTGCATTGATCAACTGGAACTCTGATACCTTACGGCCCATACCATCGAAATAAGTGATGACCTGATTGTTTTGGGCATCCGTGGTGACCAGGTGAGCGGCCTTGGTTGGCGTCGCGAAATGATAGGCATACTTGCGCTGCGCTTGCTGGGGTTTGCCGGCAGACACTGTTTCCGAGAGCAACCGCCCAGTGACATCGAACGCCAGCGTCAGGGTACTGTCACCGTCTCTCGTCATCGACAACAGCCGCCGGTTGACCAAGGACAGCTTGCGCACCGACTCCAGCCATTGCCCCTCACGCCCCTGCAGCCGGCGGGTTTCGCTGAGCGTGTCGCCGGTAACGGTGTACGTGAAATAACTGACCAAAGACTGCCCGTCAATTGTAGAAGTGGTACTTTTCAGCCGCCCCGCCAGCACGCCAGGTGTGTCGTAATAAGTTTGCTGTTGGCTGAACCCATTGGCCTGAGCACTCGACTGCTGAAGCACGAAGTACTTATCACCCGTTGGCGGCACGCGGGTGTGACTGTACTCGGTCAGGCGGGCTGTAGGCGTGCCACCTGCGGGGATCAGGCGCTCATGCTTTATGTAGCGTTGAAACAATCCATGGGGATCGGCAGGGCATTTTCCGCTCTCGCCATTGATTGGGTAATAGCTATATTCAGTGCGAACGCCGGAAGCCTCGGTGCGACTCAGTTCATTGCCGTAGTCGTCGGTTTCGATCTGCTGTTCCTCTTCCCGTGACGTGCTGCGGGCAAGCAACTCATAGCGTTTGATGATGGTGTTGGGAAGTTGGAGATTGGCCGGCTGCTCAGGAAACAAGCCAGGCTTGGTATTGTAGGTAATGAACGTCGTGGCCAGCGCGCCCTCGCGCAGGACTTTCTCTTCGGTCAGCAAATGGAATTTGTTGAACGTACTCCGGGTGCTGTATAGGGCGGTATCGTTTCCCGGATCGATGTATTGTTCCTCAGTCCAATACCTGTAGTCACCGATAGTCAGATAGAGGTTGTCCTCTCCCTCACGAAAGCCACCTGAGTAGGGGAAGCCGGTAAAGTTATTACCCGGGCTGTAGGTGTAGGTTCGAGTAATGGGCAACTGACCGCTGGCAGGTGTCTGCACCCAACTGAATACCCGTGGGATATATTGGCCATTACCATATTGATGGCCCCTCTCGACGTACCTGATGATTTCTTCACCGCCCATGGGCGACTTCACGTGGGCAATGCCGAACAAGCCATTGCTGAATGCGGGTGTGTAACCAAAAACGTAGCCGGCGCTTTGGAGTGGGCCTTCCCGATCATAAGGCGCAGTCACTGCGGTCAACCGCCCACTGGAATACGTGAGTCGGATACGCGCATATCGACCGCCGTCGACCTGCGAGTCAACCATTGCCAGGCGACCGCTGGAGTAGGTCAACAGTAACAATACTTCCTGATCATTCCCCACAATACGTTCCAGCGATCCGCCCGGCGTATACTCCCACTTCAGGCGCTCGCCGTTTTCAAACTCAATGGCCACGATCCGATAAAGCGTAGAGCCACTGGTTTGCTGCAGCACCTCGACAGTACCGTCTTTGTAAATCACATGCAGGGTTTTTGCATCCGGGCGGCTGACCACCAGGTCCTGGAGCTTGCGATCCTTGAGGACCAGTGTTCCGCCAACAATCGGCATACTCTCGGCTTTGAACTGTTCACCGGTCAGCAGCGTCAGTCGCAGGCGGGCACTGTCAAACTCAGTGTTACTTAGCCACCATCCTGGCCCATAGACGCTTGACTGGGTAGAGAGCATGGAAAAAGACAATGCTATCTCGCGGCTGGCCTCCAATGGGCCTCGCGGGCATAACGTCATCAGGTTGATTCGAACATTGTATTGACCGGTACGCACGTCTACCGCACCGTTCAAATAAGAGCTGAAATTAAAAGCTTGAGAATAGACATCCATATCAAACTCCGCCGAGTGATACACCTTATTAAATGATCGACCCTGTAAAAGCGAACATTTTCAGCCATCTTTCAGTTCAATGAGATTACCGAAGTCCGCTGACACAATTTCATAGACTTGCTCGCACCCAAAGTTATCCCACAGACGCCATTTACTTTGATGATCCACCAATATATACCGATGCTTGTTTTCACGAAACCTTACAGCCCGCATAATGGTTGTGCGCTGATTGAACTTGACCACCTTCTGGTCTCCCTGGGGATGACCGCTGAAAATGTCCGATATCAACACCCTGGGATCAGGAACATCTTTACCGTACACGATGCCACCTTTATAAGTGCGAAAATCTTGAATCCCAAAACAATACGACGAGGTGGAACTCTTGCCTTCCCAAGGAAGAAACAGCGGCGAATCGAGGCCTCGGTTAACCAGGAATCTCAGCCCCGACGGAGCGGTCCAGTAATACACGTCAATGTCGCAAAAAAAATCGTCGTACGCATTGTGATCCGCATAGAGAACAAGCTCATCTGCCCGTAATGTATAAGGCGAAACGGAACCGATGGTCACGTAAGATAAAAAGTTAAAATCATCTTTTATATAGTTAGTCGTATAGCGAACCCCATCCACTTCGATCGCGGCCATGAAACGGACTTTCTCATGGCTGGCACTCGAATCAACACGCAGGTATCGATTAACAACCTCCAGTCCTCTTTCATGTCTGCCGGTTGCCACCTCAGTCTCAGTACCTTGATCCTTGCCTACCACCGTGCCCCCCGACTTCCTGAGTCCAACGTCGTATATATTTTTATCCTTGTCGCAACTCCAGCCTCTGGGAAGTGGTTCATTAACATCATTTGAAAAGACTGTTATCGTAAGGCTGTTACGCTGCGCACTCGTCAATGGAACTTGCAACGAACTCCCGTCAGGCCGCAGTTGCATGACAACAACCTCAACCTCCACCTTGCATTGATGGCGGCCATTGGAGTAAAGCTCGTCGGTGGATGTCTGACCACCGGGAAGCATGATTTCGAATGTACTCAAGAAAAGAGATCCGAGCTCCGACGGCCCCAACAGATATAGATTCCCAGCGCTGTCGCCGTCTAGCGTAAACGTATGCTCTGTTCCGAAATTATCCAATAAGTGCCAAGGCCTACGTTTATAATGTTCAGGAAAACTGAAACCATTACTCATCAGTCTGACTGCACGCATGATAGTAGACTTTTCATTGAATCTCACAGGTGCGTCCTCATCAGGCAGGCCCGGCCCCTGATACACCTCCTTGATCTTAAGCGTTTCTCCAATTTGGTTTTTATTTGTAAGCGTTCCCGCCATGTATTCAAAGCCAGGAACCCCACCTGCTAGGCGTCGCGACAATGCAGAATCAAATGCCTCCCCATCACCTGGCAATGGCACGGAGTCTCCAATGCCTCTATTCTCCACAAAACTCAATCCTGCAGGAGGCGTCCAGTAATAAACGCTGCCTAGAAAAATGGTCAGCGATCTACTTGCAAAAAACGCACCGGTATCTTCATATTGCTCCAGGTCTTTAACCTCCAAGGAAAATGGATGCTCGGCATTTACGGTAATCGATGATTCAAAAACCACCTGCCCTCTGGAACAATGCGTGGTATAAACCTCGCCATCAATCACAACCCGTGCCATACATTTCACCGACCTTACCGCCGCGCCAAAATGGCAACGTAAATAACGTTTTACAGTCTCGGCTCGTGGATCGCTGGCGAGTTCACGTGTGCTTTCTTCTGAACATTCGTTTACCGAGTCTCCAGACCAGAGCCCACGCTTAAAGCGATTTTTAAGTTCATCACAATTCCAACCCTGCGCAAGGCTCTCACTGTCCTCCTCAGACCATTGTACAACGGTCACGCTGCTACGTTCGTTATCAGTCAAGGCGGCGACACTCCATGTATCGTCTGCAGCGCGGACCTGCTTGACAATATCGATGAGCACCTCGCATTGATGGTTGCCGTTCGCATACAACCCATTAGCCTTATCCGCTTTATTCGGACGTCTGATAATGAAGCTTAGTAAGCGGCTACTTTTCTCGCAGACAACCATATTTCACATTCCGTTATAAACTGTTACTGATGTGTCCCCTCTGGATCTCGCCTGAAGATCACCTGGGGTCCTGAAACCATCAAAGCCTATAAAGAACGTTGCTAACAACTGTCAGAGTTAACAGTTTTATATATTTATTCCGAGTAAAAAATTATGGCTTCATACCCTAAACAAACGAGCTTAATTCAACAGATCATCCGCTGAAGACGATTTATGAATTCGACTCACTGATGCCAGCGATCAGCCGCCGTGTAATCGCTGTCGCGCCCTTCCACCCAGCGAGGGCCTTGTGCCGTCTGCTCCTTCTTCCAAAACGGCGCCTTGGTCTTGAGGTAATCCATCACAAACGCACAGGCATCAAACGCCGCCTGGCGATGCGCACTGGCCGCGCCGACAAACACAATCGGCTCACCCGGTTCCAGCGCGCCAATACGATGCAGCACCTCCAATTTGAGCAACGGCCAGCGCTGCTCGGCTTCCACGGCGATCTTGGCCAGGGCTTTTTCGGTCATGCCGGGATAGTGCTCCAGAAACATCCCCGACACTTCGCGCCCATCGTTGAAGTCGCGCACATAGCCGACAAAGCTCACCACCGCGCCCACGCCCACATTGGCCGCGTGCATGGCGTTGACTTCGGCACCGGGATCAAAGGCTTGGACCTGCACACGAATGGCCATGCTCAGCCTCCGGTCACGGGTGGGAAAAAGGCAACTTCATCGCCAGGTTGCACCGGCTCGTCGAGGCCGCACATCTCCTCGTTACGCGCACACATCAAGCTGCTCTCGTTGAGCACTGCAAACTCAGGGTCTGCCGCCAACGCCAGGCGCACCGCATCGACGGTAGCGAACTCGCCTTCCATCTCCAGCGAGTCAAAGCCTGTCGCTTCGGCATAACGCGCAAAAAACAATACGTTGATGCTCATGCCTGCTCCGCCTTGAAATGCCCACTTTTACCGCCAAGTTTTTCCAGCAGGCGAATGCTTTCGATGGTCATGCCACGGTCCACGGCCTTGCACATGTCGTAGATCGTCAGCGCCGCGACGCTGGCGGCGGTCAGGGCTTCCATCTCCACGCCGGTCTGGCCGCTGAGTTTGCAACGCGCGAGGATATGCACCGCATCCACGCCATCGGCGCTCAGCTCGACCTTGACGCCGGTGAGCATCAGCGGGTGGCACAGGGGGATCAGATCACTGGTTTTCTTCGCCGCCTGGATCCCGGCAATGCGGGCCACGGCAAACACGTCGCCCTTGGGATGGGCGCCGTCGACAATCATTTTCAGGGTCTCGGGCAACATGCGCACCCGCGCTTCGGCCACCGCTTCACGGAACGTCACGGCTTTGTCGGTGACGTCGACCATGTGGGCGCGACCTTGGGAATCGAGATGAGTCAGCACAGGGATACTCCTGATCAGGAGCGACAATTGTAAACCCTGTAGGAGCGAGCTTGCTCGCGAAAAACCAAAGAGCAACGCGGGATGCCAGAACCCCGCGTTATCGTTGACGTTCTTCGCGAGTAAGCTCGCGCCTACAGTGGTTTAGAACCGGAAGGTAAACCCGGCATTGATCCCGTTGTTGTTACCGCGGTTGGACAGCAAACCGCTGTAGCTCAACGACACCAGCGTGTCCTGGGTCAAGGCCATTTCTGCACTGGCCTTGATCACCGCACCATCGCGGGCCACGGGCACGCTGTTGACGGCAAAGGCGGTGTCACTGCCGGCAAACTTCAGCGAAGCTTCACGATCGGTATTACCGAACTGATGCTCCCAACCCAGCTCGCCACGCAACGTCACTGCCGAGGTCGAACTCAGCGGCAATTGGGTATGCGCGCGCAGGCCCAACGTCGAGAGCGTGGCATCCTGGCTTTGCTTGCTCGCATGCAGGGCTGCGGCGCCGCCCTTCTCCTTGAACGAGTCGCTCTGATAGTTCAGGTACGTCAGGTTGGCGAAAGGCTCAACGAACGCCCACTGCGTGTAGCCGATTTCGCCGAACACCTGGTCGGTGCGGGCACTGTAGTCAGCCTTGTCGTAGTCCGCCTGGTTGGCGTACGTCACGCGCCGCGAGCTCTCGATACGGTGCCAGGTGGTGGCGCCACCCAAGCGCAGGGCGATGGCATCGAAGCGTTTACCGCCGTAGACCGACAGGTGATAGTTGTCGCTATCGGCCGAAGCCGAGGCGTCGCCGTTGAGATGGCTTTGGGTATAACCGGTAGCCGCCCCCACGCGCCAACCATCACCGACTTCGGTATCCAGGCCCAACAGCACCCCGCTGGTGGACGACGAATAGCCACTGGCATTGTTGTCACCACTGACGTTATTGCGACCGCCCAGCAGTTGCACCCAACCGCCGTTGTCGCTGGTTTGGATCTGCGCGCTGGAGTCCAGCGCCTGGGCCTGTTGCAGACGACCGTTGACCGCCTCACGAAGGTAACGGCTGTCGGCCATGTGCGCCGCCGCCACATCCGAATGCAGTTGCCCCGACAGTTGCTTGAACGCCTCCCGCGCCTGGGCTGCCGAGTCGGAAGCCAGCAGGCTTTCATACACCGGGCTGCCGGCGCCCAATGTCTCGGCCACCGTCGCCACTGCACGCTCGTTGCGCGTTTGCGCGACGCTGGCGAAGGTCGTCTGGTTGCGTGCTACCGCCAGGGTCAGTTGGTTCGGTTGGTAATTGAGCTGGGTACCGATGAACAGGTAATTGGGCGAAATCGCCGCAAACTGGCCATTGATGCCTTGGCTGGCGCTGAGGATATTGAACTGCTGGCCCAGCAAGCTACGCGCCTCAGTGGCGGACAGCAGGTTGGGGCTGTTTTCCAGGGACACGGTCACCACACCACCGTTGAGCGTGGCGACACCGCTGCTCTGAATCTGGTCGCTCTGGCCATTGGGCCCCACTTCCACGGCGTACACCGAACCTGGGTTGAACGTCACATCGCCGGTGTGCAGCGTGCCGATCGAATGACCGGGCGCCACACGGCCGCCAGTGTTGACGGTCAAGGCCCCGACCGTGCCGTTGCCGGCCAGCGTGCCGCCCAGGGTGGTTGTCACGCCGTTGTCCGCGTTCACGCTGCCTATGGCGCTGCCATCCACGGTCACGGCGGAGGTCAGCGAGCCATCGACCGAAAGCTTGCCACCGCGTACCCAGGTGCTGCCCGAGTAGGTGTTCTGGCCTTCCAGCACCAGTTCACCATCCCCCGACTTGGCCAGGCTACCGACATAGGTCGTGCCGGTGAGCAGGTCCTTGGCACGCGCCAGCGTCGCCAACTCCCGCGCGTTGCCGATTTCATATTGGAACTGATCGTCAGCCGAGGCATTGGCCGGCAGGCCGTTGAGCCAACCTTTTTGCTGTTTGGTGGCCGCCCAGGTTGCCTGCTCGGCGGCGTCTTCTAGCCGACGAGCGCGGATCGCTTCATCGGAAATCGGGTTGGCCCAGATGTCACGAGTGCCGGTGGGCAAGGCCACCGCCACCGAACCGAGGAACTGCCCCGGCCCCTGCATGGCTTTTTGCAGGTTGGGCAAGCCCCAGCCACTGACCACTCCCGGTACTTGCGGCGTACCCGGCGCAGCATCGTGCACCGGTTGCAGGTTGTCGTAGGTGCGGCCTCCCGTCAGGCTACCCACGGGCGTGTCCGGGCCATCCGGCGCTTGCAGGCTGGACGTCGTGAGCAGCACATCCCGGGCCTGGCTGGCGGTCATGTAGGGGAAGCGTTGGATCACCAGCGCCAGGGCCCCCGAGACGCTCGGGGCCGCAGCGGAAGTGCCGTTGGCGTTGGGGATGATTTCGCCCTCGGGGCCGGTGGACGGAATGCCCGAAACGCCCATCACACACCACCACTTCGACGTGCCGCAACGGTTGTAGACCTGGGCGCTGGTCTCGTCGTAACCGGTGATCGACAGGAATTTGGTTTCGATATCGGGTTTGAAAAACGGCAGGTTGGCGTTGGTGTCCGGGTTGGCACCGTGGCTGTCGTTACCCGCCGAGATGATCTGGATAAAGGTGTTCTGCCGGGCCGTATCGGCCATCGCGTCCAGCCAGGTTTTTTGCCCGGCGTGGGCCTTGTCCCAGAATGGGCGATAGGCGGCGGTCATGTCTCGCAGGTTGTCGGCTGCGCTGTCGCCGACGTTGCCGAAGTGGTTCTCCACATCGTTGCGCGAGTTCTGCCCCCAGCTCTGGTTGACGATCGAGACATTCTTGGCGGCCAAGGCGTTGTAGCTGGCCATGAACGCGTTGTAGTCGAGGTCGTTGGAGCCCTGGAAGCGGTTGTCATCGGTGCCGCCGGTGTTGGCGACAAACAGGTTGGCGTCGAAGGCAATCCCGTGCATACCGGTGCCATTGCGACTGGCGCCCAGTACACCGGACATCTCCGTACCGTGGCCGTCGTTGATCACCGGGTCGTATTCGCCGGAAATACTGAAGTGCTCGCCCTTTTGAAATTCGCCGTCCGGGGTGTCGTGGATATAACGCGGGTGAGTGGCGTAGTACTCGCCGGTGGACGTCACCGCCTGCACCCGGTCCTGGCCCTGGGCGTTCTTGCCCTGGAACTCGAAATGCTCGGTGAGGATGCCCGAGTCCAGCACACCGACATTGACGCCTTTGCCGGTCATGCCCAAGGCATAGGCGTAATACGCGTTGGTGCGGTCCAAACCGGAGTTGACCTGGGCTTCGGGGGTTTTCCAGGTTTGCGCGTTGGCGCTCCAGTCACGCGTGGCGGCGGCCCAGGACTGGCCGGCGTTCAGTTGCCCGTTCAGGTTGCTGCTCACGCCCGGTTCTACGTAGGTATAGGGCTTGGCGGCCGGCAAGTTGGCGATGATGGCCTTGGAGAAGTCGAGAATATTGGTGGTGTAGCGGCCACTGTTGCTGAACAGCCGGCTGCGGTAGTAATCCAGGCGCGAGGCATAGTCCAACGGCCGTTTGGTATCGCCGAGCATGGCGCCGATGGTCAGGTTTTCCGGTTGCAGCTCGTAGTTCTGCTTGAGCGCCGAATCGAACTTGCCGGACTGGGCCGCAAAGTCCTTGGCCGCGAGATCAACGATATCCGAGTAGGCAAACCGCAGGTTCTTGTAGACATCGGTGTTGGGGCCAAACGAGGCAACCGCTTTCCTGAACGCCGACTCCAGTACCTGGGCGGTGTAGGGGTTGCTGTCATCTGCCCACGCCGTGGTGCCCTGGGCCAGCCATAGGGCCAAACCGAGTGCAATGGGTGTCAGGGGTATCGTCTTGAAACGGGTGGCGCGCTTGTGTTGCGACAAAGTGGAGCCATTACCTGCTACGTCCATTTTCCTTTCCCTTTGGATATGTGCGTCGTCAATGAGCGATGTATCGGGCTTTTTGTAATAGGCAGGGTCACGCTGAAAACCAACGAAGGGCCTTCAAAACGTCGTCGAATCAAGGAAGTGGTGTTCCGACGGGGTCACGCAGTGTTGTTATTGTGGGTACCGACTTCTTGCGGCAGGAAAAAATGTAACAAAACAATTACAAAGACCACAAGTACCCACGGCGCTTAATCGCAGGCAAATGTCGCCCACAACAAAAACCCCGGATTTCTCGCGAAATCCGGGGTGGTTTGTGGCATTTAGCCACTTATTCCAGCATGAAGGGTTACAGGTGGGACTCGGCGTACTCGGCCAGGATCGAACGAGGCACCCCTTGCAGCGCGATATGCACGCCGTTCGGGAAGTCCTTGAAGCGTTCCGTCAGGTAGGTCAGCCCGGAGCTGGTCGCGGACAGGTAAGGGGTGTCGATCTGTGCCAGGTTGCCCAGGCACACCACTTTGGAACCGGCACCGGCACGGGTGATGATGGTTTTCATCTGGTGCGGCGTCAGGTTCTGGCATTCATCGATCAGAATCAGGCTCTGCTGGAAGCTGCGACCTCGGATGTAGTTGAGGGATTTGAACTGCAACGGCACTTTGCTGAGGATGTAGTCGACGCTGCCATGGGTGTTTTCGTCATCCATGTGCAAGGCCTCGAGGTTGTCGGTAATCGCCCCCAGCCACGGCTCCATTTTTTCCGCTTCGGTGCCGGGCAGGAAGCCGATTTCCTGGTCCAGGCCCTGCACGCTGCGGGTAGCGATGATGCGGCGATAGCGCTTGGTCACCATGGTCTGCTCGATGGCGGCGGCCAGGGCGAGGATGGTTTTCCCCGAACCTGCGGCGCCGGTCAGGTTGACCAGGTGGATATCCGGATCGAGCAGTGCATACAGCGCCAGGCTCTGGTAGATGTCACGCGGCTTCAGGCCCCAGGCTTCCTGGTGCAACAGGGGCTCCTGATGCAGGTCGAGGATCAGCAGCTTGTCGACCTGGATCTCTTTGATCCAGCCCACAAAACCCTGTTCATCGACGATGAATTCATTGATATGCACGGCCGGCAGGTTGTCGATCAGCTGTACCTGGTGCCAGGTGCGGCCGTGGTCCTGACGGGTTTCGACCTTACTGACACGGTCCCAGAACGAGCCGGTCATCATGTGATAACCACGGGACAGCATCGATACGTCGTCGACCAGTTGGTCGGTACTGTAGTCCTCGGCAGCGATCCCACACGCTCGTGCCTTGAGGCGCATGTTGATGTCTTTGGTCACCAGCACCACGCGCAGGTCCTTGTCGCGAGCGTGCAGGTCGATCAATTGGTTGATGATTTTGTTGTCGTTGAGGTTTTCCGGCAGCAGGCTGTTGGGCTCGCTGCGCTTGCTCATCAGAATCGACAGCAAGCCCTTGGGCCCGCTTTTACCACGCTGGATCGGTACGCCGACCTCAACGTCCTCGGGCGAGGCTTCGCCCAGGGTCTTGTCGATCAGGCGGATGGCCTGGCGGCATTCGGCAGCCACGCTGTGGTGCCCGCTTTTGAGTTTGTCGAGCTCCTCAAGCACGATCATCGGGATGGCGACGTGGTGTTCTTCGAAATTGAGCAGAGCGTTTGGATCGTGGATCAATACGTTGGTATCAAGCACGTAAAGGATTGGCTGGTCGGAAGAAGGGTTACGTCCATGATCATCCATACTCGGTCACCTTTGTGGGAGCCAGTCGACGCAATACCTGGGCGGTGCTGCGCCTCGATTCGACCACCGACTGCACCTTAAAGTGACGTCAAGTGCAGTGCCCACATGAGGAGTCTTGGAAGACGCCACCTGTGTTGCAGGTTTCGGCGGTCTGACTTCGTAATACCGCAAAACCCATGACAGGAAAAAGCACTTTGACGCTTTTTTGAAGTTTATTTTTCAGGATGACGAATAGCACTAGCCGAGTGCCATGGACCCCGTTAAAGTCGGAAGTCCGCCTGCATCGAAATGTCGCACAAAATCACCCCAAAAAGCCCTCACCCCCAACAGGGCCGGGGACTTTATCGAAATGCCTCATGGCAGTCCTGCCACCCCAAGCCGCTTTGCGCCGTCGCCTGTAACAACAGCGGCAATGCCACCCGCGCCTTGTCCTGGGTGTCGTGAAACACAATCACCCCCTTGCGCCACAACAACATCAACGTCAGCACCCGTTGCGCCGACTCATCGGCCTTGAGCTTGCCGGGTTCGTCCTGGGAATCGATGTCCCACAACGCCACCTGCAAACCCTGCGACTGGAAAAACCCCTGGCTGTCGGCGCGGCGCTGCCCATAAGGCGGACGGAACAGCGGCACATAGTTTTCCGGCATCAGGTTTTGCGCCAGCGATGCGGTGCGGGTGATGGAGCTTTGCCAGTCAACCCAGTGACTGTGGGAGCGATACTGCCAACCCTGAATGCCCACGCACTGCCCCTGGTACAGCGCCTGTACGTCGGCGGCAGAACTGCGCTCCACACGGGTTTGCAGGCTGCTGCCAAGGGCAAAGAACGTGGCGTTCATCTTCTGCTTGCGCAGGTAATCGGCGAGCCAGTCGGTATTGCCGCCGACCGGTGCCGGGCCGCCATCGAAGGTCAGCAGGAACAGGCGGTCATTGAGCTCGTCGCCATTGCGCTCATGGTCGCCGAAACGCGCGACTTCACTGCTGATCTGTGGGAACAGCGCGGCCTTGCGCAGCAACTCGTCGAGGTAGCGCTCATGAAAGTAATGGCTGGGGCCGGCCCAGCCTATATAGAAGGAGTTGTCGCTGACCACGAACTTGCCGGCCTGCTCGCGCAGGTCATCCATGTTTTCCACCAGGTAACAGAACGAGGCGTCTTCCTCACAGCTCTGCTGGGCAAAGGTGTAGTTTTCCAGCAACCGTTGCCACAGCTGGCGGCGCAGGTCGTCGATGGCGGCCAGGTTGATGTTCTTCAGGCCCAGGCGCTGCTTGAGCGCGATATCGTCCTGGGCCTCACTGGCCAGCAGGCTGCGGGCAAACATCAGGATTTCCGCACGCGAGGCCACATCGAACAGCGCCGGGCTGCTGAATTTTTCGGGCCAGGTACCACGGTCCAGGCTCGCCACATCTACCGGTGCAGCCTGGGCGTTCAGGCATAGCAGGCAAGCCGACAATAAAAGTGCGATTCGCACACAGGGTCTCCCTCTCCAGAGTCACCGGCCATCATAGCGGATCGCGCCTATCGCCATCATAGGTGGAGTCAAAACGCCCTAGCCCCTAGAATCGCGCCCACGCTACGAGCCACGATTACAGGAGCCAACTTCATGCTGATGGTGATTTCCCCCGCCAAAACCCTCGATTTCGAGTCAAAGCCGGTGACTGCGCGCTTTACCCAACCGCAATACCTGGACCATTCCCAGGAACTGATCGAACAGCTACGCGAACTGAGCCCGGCGCAAATCAGCGAGTTGATGCACGTTTCCGACAAGATCGGCGGGCTCAATGCCGCGCGTTTCGGTAGCTGGACGCCGGCTTTCACCCCAGCCAACGCCAAGCAGGCGCTGCTGGCGTTCAAGGGGGATGTCTATACCGGCCTGAACGCCGAGACTTTCAGCGATGCCGATTTCAGCTACGCCCAGGACCACCTGCGCATGCTCTCGGGCCTGTACGGCCTGCTGCGCCCCCTGGACCTGATGATGCCGTACCGCCTGGAGATGGGCACCAAGCTGGCCAACGCCCGTGGCAAGGACCTCTACGCCTTCTGGGGCACACGCATCAGCGAGTGGCTGAACGAAGCGCTGGCCGAACAGGGTGATGACGTGCTGCTCAACCTGGCGTCCAATGAGTACTTCTCGGCGGTCAAGCGCACGGCCCTGAAGGCGCGGGTCATCAACACCGAGTTCAAAGACCTGAAGAACGGCCAATACAAGATCATCAGTTTCTACGCGAAAAAGGCCCGGGGCATGATGAGCCGCTTTGTGATCGAAGAGCGCATCAGCGATCCGGCCAAGCTCAAGGCGTTCGATGTGCAGGGCTATCGCTTTAATGTGGAGCAGTCCAAGCCGGATAACCTGGTGTTCTTGCGCGATCACGCACCAGAATAAGGCCCAACAGACACTGGGGATCAAAT